>NZ_JBIVOH010000001.1:0-955834 GCF_044754025.1 Lysinibacillus sp. NPDC093197
TAGACGGTCGATTTCTGCTTGAAGTGCTTCAGGTGAGCCTTCTACCGGTGCTTGTTTTGGTTGTTTATTAGAGTCTTTCTTCATGGATGGACGCCCCTTTTTCTTTGACTGAAGGGCATCAAATCCTTGTGTTTCGAATAGATTTGTCCAAACTCTTATCGTTGAATGTGTTGCTATATTAAAGATAGCCGCTGTTTCATGTAAGGACGTCCCTTGTTCAGCCATATAATTAAGTACGTCTAGTTTAAACTGCTCTGTGTAATTTGTATATGGTTTTAGAAAAGCTTTAACGCCGTGATATTCATACAGTTTCACCCATTGAACAATTGATTTATGATCTATGCCAATGGATTTCCCGATTTCTCTATAGCTTTCTTTGCCATTTAAATACCGCAAAGTAGCGTCTAATTTTTCCTCAGCAGTAAATTTCCCCATAGAAAAACTGCACCTCCAATTGTTAGATGTGTCTAACAATTGGGGGGCAGTTCAGTTAGATTGTGTCTAACAATCGGGGGGTGGTTCAGTGATGGGGGGTCTTTTGCTATCGTGACTAAAAAGTGACCAACAGGTGACCTAAAACGATTATTAGTTAGTGGTTAATAAAGAAAAAACTACGATAGAAAGACGTTCGTAATTAGAGCTTTTGATTTACACTTAAACTATATGAAAGCTATAATTATATTTCAAGCTGAAACGGGCAAGTAAACTAGATGGATTTTGGGTAAACAGCAGATAGAAGAGCTATGTGTAACATAAATCAATGATAGCTATCAAACTATTGATAGCCATAGTAAAGTCATTTGTTTAAAACAAAAAAAGCGACAATCGCAATAAATGTGAATAAAACGTTTAAAAGCATATAAACAGGTCGTAATTCTTTATACGTAACTACCATCGCAATTATAGATGATAAAACCGCCAAAGGAATAGTGACATAAAAGATGTCCCACAAATAGAAGCCATCAATGTACACGAAAACTGTTAAAACAGCAGTAATAATGGTCCACTTCATTGTGTTATTTGACATAATATTTCCTCCTTATGCTTAAAAATACAAAAAAATAATAGCATAATTAGGCGATTATCGTAAACTATGAGACTACAAGGAGATGTAATGCAACGTGTTTCAGAAAATGATAATATTTTGTGCTGTCGTAACAATGTTAGCAGCTTGCAGCAATAATGAAGCAACTGAAAAAAATGAGACTACAAATCAAGATATCTCTCAACAGCAGGAGAAACAGGAAAATCAACAAGGAAAAGATCAGGTTGAACAACCAGTACAGCCAGAACAAAATGTACAAGGTGAAGATAAGGAAAATAGTGACCTTAGTGAATGGACTTCATTACCTGAATATAGCAAAATTAATGAACAAATTGACAATAAAGACGGCATTCACTTTGAAAAGGTAACCGATACCCGTGATAAACGTATTTTATTAATTATTGATGAAAATGGCACAAAGCTTTATAAATCTATTTTTATTAAAAATACGAATCGTTTAAAAATAATTAATATAAAAGATGGTGGACAAATTTTTAACGAAGTTTTGTCCTAATGAAGGGCTGAATTTTTGTTGAAGGATCCTATCAGTGATTTCTTTTTATTCTAAGCCATAGTAAAATCGGTGGGTATGAGTTAACCCACCGATAAAGTAAAGCTATTTAGTTAATGCCATAAATTCACTTAATTCTTCAGCTGTTAAAGGCTCTGTTTTACCAATCTCCGTATGAACATCAAAGACGGCGGAGTTTTTAATTGTTCCAGATATTTCTCCAGAAGTATTTTTGAGTACACTTGTCGCATTAAGGAACCAAAAATAATGATCTTGTACTCTCTTAGGGAAGTTTGCACCAAACATGCCATTGACAAAAATCGGTGCTCGGAAATGCATAGTCTCTTTTTTTAATGTCCCAACTATAACAACCTTCTTCTTACTTCTTGGTGGTACTGTTACCTCTATCTTGGCAGTTGCCGTTTTTGATTCTGTTTCAGTTTTTGATTCCCCTATAGTAGTACTAACAGAGAATTCCATGCCTGATTCAAAAAATCCCTCTATTGTAAATTTAGAAGAAAAAGTTAAGCCTGTTGTACTTTCGGTAGACCATGTTTGTTGACTTTGCCAACTGCCTTGAACTTCTAAAGTCATAGTGGCTGCTTCATCCCCATGATTTACAGCAATATTACTACCGACAATGACAGATTTAGGGGGTGCCCCGTCTCCTTTAGTATAAGTAAAGTCACCAAGTGTTTTGTAGCAAGGGTGGCCATATTGCTCAGTGATTGCAGGCGTAACTCCTTTAAAATAAGTTTCGCTATTTACTGCAATACCATCTGGATTTACTTTGAATTTTTCTTTGAATGCTTCTCTCACTTTGTCATAACTTGAATTCATTGCAGGTAAATCTGAAAATAAAAATTTTTCTCGAATTAGCTGAGTTTGCATTTATTTCCCTCCTAGTATAGTCGTGCTTTTTAGTAAACTCGAATTTCTACCTTAACCTAAAAGGAAACCTCCTTCATTTCTATTTTGATACTCAACTTTATGTAAGTACCTCTCTATAACTGTAAAACAATACGAGGCAATGAAATACTGATGAATGTTAATAATTGGATTATTAACAATTTTTAACATGTTCCTAATGACGAGCGATTCACATGATTCTATCTGCAGTTGCACAAGTAGCTAGTACCAACTAACCTAATAAGTGCCCAATGATTAATATAAAAGAGATAATTGCAATGAAAATTAAAGTAATCGTAATATAGCTAATAATTAAAGTAGTCCAATTTTTAATATCTTTCATCCCAAGAAGGGCTAGAAAGAAACATCCTATTGTTAGGAGCAATATAGCGTTCAAAGGATGAAAATGTAAATGAGCGATGAAAAAGCTTAAACATGTTGCGGATGAACTTACAATAAAAAATAAAATAATGTTACATATTAAAAAAATCAGTGACCATATATTCAAGGTTATTTCCATACATTCCCTCCTGTTTTATTTAAACGAATTTTATACCTCTATGTTCCTTAGAGTGCCTTCCTAAAAATAAGAAGAATCGGCTATACTTTGTACTAAATAAATGATTAACGGTGGTGAGATTGTGGGAGTAGCAGAAGTTTTAACCATTGTCTTTATTGTGCTAAAGCTAACTGAAGTCATTACATGGTCGTGGTGGATAGTGCTGTTACCATCGATCATTTCTTTTAGTATTTACGTACTAATTTTATTGGTAAAGGTAGCAATCGTTATGGCAACGATAATGACTGTGAAAAAACGTAATGAACGATAGGTGTTGAATGAAGTATGCAACTAGTGATAATTTATTAGTAGAAATATCGAACGATAATCCAAGGGGAGACCGCTATGCAGTGTATGAAGGGGGAAAAACGATGAATTACAATGTAGAAGTTTTATTAGAAAATCATGAAGCATTTGTCACATTTCTAAATACAAGTTTAAGAGAGTTTAATAATGAACATTCTGCCTACCATAAAGAAATAAGAAAAGAGGGGGCAGTGCAGCCATTGAATGTTATTGTTTCAAATGATGGTCAATGGATTGGCGGATTAACAGCTGAGGTTTATTGGGATTGGCTAGAAATTAATAAGTTTTGGTTTAGTAAGGAATATCGAAGACAGGGATTGGGTGAAAAATTGCTGTTTCAAGCTGAAGCAACTGCAATCAAAATGGGGGCAAAAAAGGCATTATTAACTACCTATGATTTTCAAGCTCGCTCGTTTTATGAAGCAAGAGGGTATGTAGTTGTTGGGGAAATAAAAGATTATCCTCCGGGAAGTAGCTATTTCACAATGGTTAAACATTTAGTTTAATAATGCTATTTGCCAATAAAACTACTTTAGGGCACAGTGTAAGACGCAATATTCAATGCGCGGTTTTTGCGTCTTACACCATGTACTGTTCATGAATTACTGGGGATTCTTTCTAATTTTAACCGTATATTAAAATAATTCTTCAATATACTTAGTATCCAATTTGTCTAACAGTTTATAGTCTTTCATGTAATTTTCCTCGTATAAATACACAAATAGATGTGTTGCATCATCAAGGCGTATGCCGACTTCGCGATTATCATTAATCTGTAATGTTAACCAGTATGCCTCTTTAAAATCTGACTTCGAAAAAAATACTTTTCGAATTTCTTTGTTCTCAAATAACTGCATAATTTCACTGATTTTCGCTGCATCTTTTATGGTAATTGTTTTTTCGTCAGATGCACGAATAATTTCAATTTCATTTATCTGTTCGATATCAAGTCGATCGATAACTTCTTTATTGAAAGTAGAATCTCGAGTTAGTAATGATGTCGTCACAAACAAAATAATTAGGGGGAATAGGACAATTAAAATTAGTTTATAAATTTTTTTCATGGTACTCTCCTTAAATTCTAAAAATTCACACATATGTATTCTGTTCCACGCTATAATTGAGCATATACTGAATTGATAAAGGAAGGCAATAAAATGAACTATAATCATCAAGAAAAAGAGCTTTTTTACCCAGATGGGAAGATAATGTACAGTGGTGGCGTTAAGAAAAACGATTTTGGCCATGATATTTATGATGGCAAGGGAACGATTTTTGATCAGGAGGGTGAGTTGCTATTCGAGGGAGAATTCGTCAATCATATGAAGCAAGGCAACGGCATTATGTATTTAAAAGGTCAAATAATCTATCAAGGCGAATTTATTCAAAATAAAAAACAAGGACATGGTATTTTATATAAAGATGGAAAGGTTTATTACGATGGACATTTTCGCAATGACTTAATGGATGGCTATGGCGTTTTATATTATGAAGAGGACGTCATTGCACCATTTAAAGATTTACGGGAGCAGTATCCGCACTTAAATCGCCCGCAATTCGAGGGAGATTTTGTACATGGTATGAAAAAAGGCAAGGGTATACAATATTACCCGAGTGGTTTTTTACAGTACGAAGGTGATTTTATGTGGAACCATATGCAGGGGGCAGGGAAGCTGTATTATGTTCCAGAAACGCCTACTTCAATAGAGCTTCAATCGGGTGTAACAGCTCTACACTATGAAGGTTATTTTTTTGAAGATATGAAGCATGGGAAAGGTAAAGTCTTTTCAAGGCAAGGTGCGCTTGAAGCGGAAGGTCAATTTAAAGAGGATGTTATGACTGGGAAAGGCACACTTTATTATGCAAATGGGCAAGCATCCTATATTGGCGACCTTGTAAATGGGGAAAAGCATGGTCGTGGTGACTATTATAATGAAGATGGCAAAATAATTTATAGTGGAGAATTTATCCACGGCGAGCGTCTGCGTATCACACCTGAAATAGAGAGGGAAATAAATAAGCTACAGGCGCAATTAGATGGGCTTGTAGGGCTCCCAAATGCCAAAAAGGAATTACATAATCTAATCAACTTTATTAAAATTCAAAGCTTACGCGTTGACCATGGCTTAACGAGCTTCCCTATTACGTATCATCTCGTATTCTCTGGAAACCCTGGAACTGGAAAAACAACTGTTGCTCGCATTATTGGACAAATATACAAACATCTTGGCGTTTTGTCCAGCGGGCATTTCGTTGAGACAGATCGTGCGGGTCTAGTAGCAGGCTATGTTGGTCAAACAGCCTTAAAGGTACAGGAAGTTGTGAAAAAAGCAACAGGTGGCGTGTTATTTATCGACGAGGCTTATGCATTAATTAATGATAAGCAGGATGCATTTGGTAAAGAGGCGATTGATAGCTTGTTAAAAGCAATGGAAGATTTACGTGATGATCTAGTAATCATTGTGGCAGGCTATACAGAGCTAATGGAGGAATTTTTACAAGCAAATCCAGGTTTCAAATCGCGCTTCAATCATTTTGTACAATTTGATAACTTTAGCACAGACGAGCTATACGAAATATTTGCGATGCTATGTAAAAATAACGATTATCGTTATGGCGACGCGTTTGCACAGCATATGAAAACACAATTAAACCAGATTCCTGTTGAAACGATCCCAAATTTCTCAAACGGCCGTTATATTCGCAATGTATTTGAAAAGCTGGTGACAATTCAATCGAATCGTTTAATCCAGCAGCAAAATATTACGAGAGATGAACTGATGGAATTTACTGATGCAGATATTGTACAAGCGATTTCTGAAAATCTTTTTGATAGTACGTTTTAGAAGCTATTTGGATGAAAATCACAACGCTTTGCAACTATTTTAAGAATCATAAATACAAGGAACTATTAATATAGTAAATAGATGATTTTTATATAGTAGGGAGAGTTTGATGAAGAAAATAGTGCCATTGCTGTTAGTTCTTGCGTGTGTTTTACCAACATTTTTACACATTAAGATTACGATTAATAACAATATCGATGTGCATAAAGGTAGTAAAACACAAGATTAGACGTAGTACCTCATTGCCCCTGACAAACTGTTATGGGGCTTTTTTATATGCTCTTTTTGATTGACAAAATTTAGAATTAACCGTAATCTAAATTAAACATACGGTAGTGTATGTTGACGGGGGTTTTCATAATGCAATTAACGAGAGAAGACTGGGTCAAGGCAGGTCTACACCAATTAGCGGATGCAGGTATTCATAAAGTTCGTATTGAAACGCTTGCGCGATTGCTGAAAATAAGTAAAGGGAGTTTTTATCATCATTTTCGGGATCATCAAGAACTGTTAGATGGGATGTTAGATTATTGGGAAATGCATGCAACAAAACGAATCATTCAAAGTATGGAGCAAGAGGATTCATCATTAGAACAGCTCTTAACAATTAGTTTTAGTAGCGATAAAAAAATTGAAATGGGCATTTATGCTTGGGCTAAATATGACCAAATTGTCGCAAGTCGACTAGTTGATATTGAGGAACAAAGAATTCGATGTATTGCATTGTTATATGAAAAAAAGGGAAACAACGCTTTTGAAGCTTTAGAGCGAGCTAGACTTGCATATTTAACTTATATAGGCTGGATGACGAGGTTTGAAGAGAATCCTAATTTCACGATAGGAACAATGCTGGAGCTTTTAGCAAAGATATAAGATGAATGTCTCTCATAAATGTGAGGGACAAATTCACAATTAAAACATACGATATAGTATGTTTTAAAACGTTATGGGAGGAGAATAAATGGTTATAAGTTTACTATTATTGGCTGTCACTGTCCTGTTTCTCATTAGTATGTTACATGTTTATTGGGCTTGTGGGGGGAGCTGGGGCTCTAAAGTGGTGTTACCTATAAAAAAGGGAGGGCAAGAACCCGTTTTTGTCCCTAGAAAAATAGGAACATTGTTAGTGGCACTCCTACTTCTATTCGCAGCAGTATTGTTGTTTATTCAAGGAATTTATTTGCAAAATGTTCAACAATTCACCTTTTTCACACTTGGTTGTATTGTGTGTGCGGCTATATTTTTTATTCGAGCAATAGGGGATTTTAAATATGTCGGGTTTTTCAAAAAAATAAAACATTCTCAGTTTGCAAGAAATGACACGTGGTTTTATAGCCCGCTCTGTTTGCTATTAGCCGCAATGTATTTATTTGTACTCATTTAATTTTACCTGTACAATCTGATTATCTTTTAGCATTGTAGAGGAGGAATATGATTGAACCAAATTATTTATTTACTGCGTCATGGAGAGACGGTTTTAAATACACAAGGACGATACCAAGGGGAACTTGATTCACCATTAACGGCTGTTGGCATCGAACAAGTTCAGCAAAATGCGGACATGTTGAAAAGTTTAATTGGTGATCCGCAAGAGTGGAAAGTATTTGCAAGCTCTTTAGGAAGGGCCTTACAGAGCGCAGAAATTATTTGTCATACAATTGGCTACGATTTTAACAATGTGGAGCAGGACAATCGACTAGCGGAGGTGGCTGTGGGAGATTGGGCTGGCTTAACAACGAAAGAAATTGAACATACTTGGCCGAATCTTTTTGCAAATACAGATCATTATAACTGGTTTTTCAATGCGCCAAATGGAGAAAGCTACGACACAGTTGTGAGCAGATTAACAGATTGGCTTGAGAGCATAAGGGATGAACCAAAAGTAATTGTTGTGTCACATGGACTTACGGGGCGAATTTTACGTGGGGTCTATGCTGATCTAGCAAAGGAAAATGCACTAAAGTTAGATGTTTCACAAGATGTATTTTTTAAATTAACACAAAAAAAGATTCAAAACATCTCTTTAGAATTTGATGATTTTTATTGATAAGTAGCATTTGTTTTATTACATAATGTGAGACTACAGTAATCCTTAAGAATTTCTTCATAAATTTCCTACAGGAATATTCATAATTGCCTCCTATTATAATGTGTGGGAGGCGTTTTTTTATGAAAAAATTTGTATTATTTTGTTGTATATGTGCTGTTGCAGTATTTTTCTATACTAATAAAACAAACGAACAAGTAGTGGACATTGAGCTACCTTCGTTACATAGTAAAAATGCTTTATTATTAAACGATAACGGAGATGTGTTATATGAAAAAAATGCAGATGCTATTATTTTTCCAGCATCATTAACTAAAATTATGACGGCAATCGTAGCAATTGAGGCGAGTAAAGATCTTCAAACACAAACAATGGTTACACCACAAACAATTGCAAAATATACTGCGCAAAATGCTTCGATGGCAGGCTTTCAAGCAGGAGATTTTGTGACGATAGAGGATTTATTATACGGTACATTACTGGCATCTGGTGCAGATGCAACTGCTACGCTTGCAATTGCCGTTGCAGGTAGTGAGGAGGCATTTGTGGCAATGATGAACGATAAAGCGCAGGAGCTAGGGTTACATGATACCCATTACGAAAATGTCAGTGGGCTCCATCATGCTGCACATGTATCTAGTGTGCGTGATATTAGTAAGCTCTTTCAATATGCGCTTGAAAATCCTACATTTTATCAAATTTTGACTACTAAAAGTTATACGACATTAGTGCCAAATGAATTAACGATATCGAGCACATTATTTACGAAAATGGATGGTGTGGAAGGTGCTATTCTTGGTGGAAAAACTGGCTATACACCTGAGGCAGGACTTTGCTTAGCGTCCTTAATGGAAAAGAACGGTGAATTATTTATTTTTGTTACGACGAATGCGGAAGGGCATGTTTGGACCCCTCCATTCCATGTAGAAGATGCAATGGCAGCTTATCAAGCACTATAGGAGGAAAACAATGAAAAAAATAATAACTTCTTTTCTTTTTTGCTTAGTTTTAATTACAGGATGCACTGCTCAAGCACCTGAAGTGAAAGAGGAGCAGGCCACTTGGGAGCCTTTAATTGGCACATATGTGGGGGATGCGATGAATGTTGGCAAAATTGCGAATACAGTCTTTTTACATGGGGATACAATCGACCACTTTGATTTGCGAGGGGAGGTGCTCCGCGTTATTTATAAAAATGATAATGAAGCATTAAGTAAGTGGTTTTCTTCATCAATATCCAAAGATAAAGCAATTGTTTATAACACAATGATGGGCGCCGTTTTAGTGCCAAATGCCAAAGGCTTCGGCTTTGAGGTGGACGGAGACTTGTATGAAATTTCGAGAGATGTCTTAATTGATGAAATGGAAAATTTATTTTCCACATTACCCAAAGGCGATGAATTGTTTGATGAAGGAAAGGTAAAAGCATTTTTGCAAAAGCATGAAGAAACAATTCAGCAGCATGCTGTTGATTCAAATTATCAAAAAACATTCCTAGCTAAATTTTCAATTAGTAAATCTAGTTGATTATTACTATTTTCTGGTATGAAATCTTCATCTATAATTAGAATCAAATCCTATGTTTTTTAGCATATTTTAACGGGAGACGACATCAGTGATTGTAAAAGGCGGTGTAGAATGATGAAGAAATTATTACCATTTGCTTTCATTTGGGTATTTTTATGCAGTATTGCTGTTGTAGGGCATGCTTCTGCAAATACAGTGAGTACGGCTGCTATCCAACTTGTTACAAAGGATGCAACGGTCTATGTAGAAGCTTCAACAGAAAGTAAGGTGAGCGGCCATGTAACAAAAGGTAATTTTGTGTTAGCCACACCTTTGAATGAAGAATGGGTACATATCCAAATGTCACAGCTAGAAGGGTATGTAGAAGCAACAACATTAGCTGAGGTAACTCCTGAAAAGGCTGTAGTCGCTAAAAAAGGCGGCACAAACTTATTTACTTATCCAAGTCCAAATGCACAAAAAGCCGGACAGCTATATGAAAATAGTATGTTGGTTGTGTATGGTACAGCGCCTGGTGGTTGGTCGTATGTTCAATACGGACATGGATTTGGCTATGTCGCAACAAATGCACTTAAAAAGCCAACAGGAACAAAAAAACAGGTAAACGCTCCTAATGGGGCTGTAATTCATTTAACAGCGAGTCCAAGCGGTGAAGTGCTAGGTACACTAGCGAATAAAACGATTGTCCAGCAGTATACAATAGTGGCAGGTTGGGCATATGTGGAAGCAGGCGAGCAAAAAGGTTACATAAAGGCTTCTGAGCTAACAGATTTAACGATAGTTGATAATAAAGTTTATAATAAAGGTGTTCCTGTAGCAAAAGGGGCAAAAAAACGAGTAGCTTTAACTTTCGATGATGGTCCTGATGCCAAGGTAACACCTCAAATACTAGCCATTTTAAAAAAGTATAATGTGAAGGCCACATTTTTTATGGTTGGAAAAAATGCCGCTAGCAATGGCAAAATTGTAGAGCAAGTATATAAAGAAGGTCATGAAATTGGTAATCATACTTGGAATCATCCGAAGCTAACCAGTTTGACGAATGCAAGTGTGAAACAAGAAGTTGATCGAACAAGCAATGCTATTTATGAGGCTATCGGTCAATATCCTACAGTTTTTCGACCACCATATGGCGCTACAAATGACGAAGTACGATCTGTTATAGCTATGCCTTCTATTTTATGGTCGATAGATACACTCGATTGGAAGCATCGAAATGCCGATAAAATACTAACGTATGTTAAAGCATCTGTAAAAGACGGAAGTATTATTTTAATGCATGATATTCATCAAACGACAGCTAATGGGCTAGAAAATGTCATTGTTTATTTACAGAAACAAGGGTATGAATGCGTAACGGTTAGTGATATATTACATTAATTAAATCTAGTACGTTCTTTACTATAATAAAAGAAGCCGTGCAACTGTCTTATGTAGACGGTGCACGGCTTTTATCATGTTATTTAAATAAATTAATCGTTGTAATAATAATAGGAATACCAAACACATCGATTAAAAATGCGCCTACGATTGGTACAACAAGGAAAGCCTTTGTAGAAGGACCAAAGCGTTGAACAACAGCAGACATATTCGCCATTGCATTCGGTGTTGCGCCTAAGCCATGTCCTGCAAAGCCTGCAACCATTACGGCAGCATCGTAATTTTTGCCGAGTAATTTAAATAATACAAATATACAAAATAGAACGATAAATAGTACTTGTACAAAAACAATTACAAATAGAGGTAATGCTAAATCAGCGATTTCCCATAGTTTAATGCTCATTAACGCCATTGAAAGGAAGACACCTAGTGTTACGTCACCGATTAAAGAAATACTTTTCATGTTAATTGCGTTAGGTTTCACTTTATCTAAAATGTTACGAACTAATACAGCGACAAACATTGCACCAACATAGCCTGGTAAAACAAAGCCTGTAGCTTCTGAGAATAAAGTTCCAACATACGTTCCTACAGCCATACAAAATGTTATGATTACTACCTGTGTAAAGAATGAATCAGATGTTATTTGTTCATTTTTATTCTCATATTCAACTGCTTCAGTTTCTTGTTTATCAGGTGTTAAATTGTACTTTCCGACTAAATATTTTACAATCGGTCCACCGATTAGTCCACCTGCTACTAAGCCGCATGTTGCAGCAGCAGCACCGATTGTCATCGCTGATGAAATACCTAAATCTTCTAAAGTTTGTCCAAATGCAGCTGCAGCACCATGACCACCTTCCATCGAAACAGCGCCAGCCATCATACCGATTAGTGGATGAATGCCCATAAGTGAAGCAAGTGAGACACCAATTACGTTTTGCATTAATGCAAGGAAGCCACAAGCTAACCAATAAATCACAAGTAGTTTACCGCCAAGCTTTACAAGTTTAAAGCTAGCTCCTAACCCAATTGTTGTGAAAAACGCAATCATAAATAAGCTTTGTAATGAAGTATCAAGAGATATTTCTAAAACGCCAGTTGTTTTTAAAATGGTTGCTAATGCTGCGAACAGTAAACCACCAACAACTGGTGCTGGAATACAGAAACGCTTTAAAAAGTTAATTTTATTAATAAGAAAGCTCCCGAATGCAAATAGAGCGACTGCGAGAAATATGGTAGTAATTTGATTAATTTCGATCATGAACCGTTCCCCCTAATTAAGTGATTGAGTGCATCGTAGACAAAGTAAGCACCCAATTTGACTGTTTGACCATTTTCATCAAGTAACGGATTCACTTCACATATATCAAAAGAATGTGTGTTTGGATGTGATGCTACTTTCTGAATTAAAGAGCGAACAGTTTTTGTATCTAGTCCAAAAGGTGATGGCGCACTTACACCAGGTGCAAAAGCAGTGTTAACGACATCCATACATAAAGTAAGCAAGATATAATCATGATTATCCATAAATTGCTGTAAATCATTCATCATGTTCGTGTGATTTTCTGCTGTCATTTGTTCTTCTAATACATATTTCACCTGTAGCTCATGTGCCTTGTCAAAAAGCTCTCTTGTATTTCCGTAACGCTGAATGCCTAGTACAAAATAATCCGCATGTGGATCTTGTTCTAAAATTTGACGGAACATTGTACCAGATGAAGGCTGTTCATCATATGGGCGTAAATCAAAATGTGCATCGATATTGATAATTCCGATGCTAGCATCTTTTGGTAGTGCTGCACGAACGCCTAAATAATGGCCATATAAAGTTTCATGACCGCCACCAAGAATAATACACTTCATGTTTTTTGCTCGTAACCCTTGGACAACTTCGCCTAGTTCACGTTGCGCATCTTCTAACGCATGATTTAGGCAAATAATGTTTCCAACATCGATAATTTCCTGTTGATCATCAAATGTCCATGGTAAGCTTGCTAGAGCTTCGCGCATTGCATTTGGTCCATTAGCAGCACCAACACGCCCTTGATTACGGCGTACACCTTCATCACATATAAAACCTACAATGCCAGCATTTTTCTGTTCTGAAGCGCTTACATCATTAATAGCTAATCGTTTTACTTTTTGATGTAAACGGAAACTGCTCGTATTTGTAGTTGAGTCTATTCGACCTTTCCATTGTTTTTGATCTGTCATTATATACATCTCTTTATCAACTCCATTAACATTATTCATGTAGTGTTAATTTATTATATATTCACATAATTATATTTACTAATATATAATTATTATTAATCTATAGCTTTAAACTATAAATGTGGAGGTATGTTGTTTTGGATTTAAAACAATTACAATATTTTATCGCAGTTATTGAGCATATGAATTACTCGAAAGCAGCTGAAAAACTGCATATTTCTCAGCCTTCTTTAAGTAATGCGATTAAAAAATTAGAGCAAGAAGTGGGTTCTTCTTTACTTGAAAGAAATACAAGAAATTTGCACTTAACTGAAGCTGGTGAGCTTCTATATGAAAGAGCAAAAGTTATATTAAAAAATATGGAAGTATTAAAAATTGAAATGGACGAGGTCATTGTACATGGTACGAGTGATTTGACTATAGGCGTGATGGAATCAATCAAGCATTGGTTACCAAAAGCAATTGTTGAATATAAAAAGGTCTATCCACAGATGAAGTTTCATTTAGTAGATATTTTAGGTAGCAAACGTGTAAAAAAATCACTAAAAGGTTATAAAACACATGTCATTATTACTAATCAGTTGATTGATGATGAAGAGCTCGAGGTGAAATGTTTGTATGAGGAACGACTTGTCGCAGTGTTACCTTTAAATCATCCGTTAGCAGCAAAAGATATTTTGTCTATTTCGGATTTAGCCAATGAACCTTTCATCATTAGTACGGATGGTTTTCAGACACGGCAAGACATTTTGAAAGCATTTGAAAATGCAGGTCAAGAGATTAATGTACAATTTGAAATCGAACGTTTTGAAACCGCTGTATCACTCGTTCGTGAAAATTTAGGTATTACGATATTGCCTAAAAATTATTTACAGGGACCAACTGCAAAGACAATTGTTCAAAAAGAAATTGATTGCCCAAATTTACAGCGAAATGTTTATTTAGTGTATTTGAAAAATCGACATCTACCTTTTGCAATCCGCCAATTTATTGATGGTGTTATGCAATACTTTGATAGTAAAAGATAATAATTATATTTTTTTAAAATAGTTAATATCTTGTATGTGTTTCATGGAAAGAAGGAATAAACGGTACTTAATTTAGCTGTTTTGTGAATGCATTATCTCTTTTATTCTATTTTTTGTGGAATTGATGATTGATTTACGTGGCATATAGCGGTAACATTTATTGTAAGAATAAGAATGAACAATCATTCATTTTTCATTCGCATTGTCAATCAAAGGGGGCGTTCATATGAATTTTTCTTATAGTGAAAAAGTAGTAGAACTGCAAGAAAAACTGACAAATTTTATGGAGCAATATGTTTATCCAAATGAGGCAGTATATGCGGCACAGGTGGATGCAATGGAGGATCGTTGGGGAGCGAACCCTCCAATTATGGAAGAATTGAAGAGCAAAGCACGGGAAGCGGGGCTATGGAATCTGTTTTTACCTGATAGTAAGTACGGTGCAGGTTTATCGAATTTAGAATATGCTCCTTTGTGTGAAATTATGGGGCGTTCATTAATAGCGCCCGAAGTCTTTAACTGCAATGCCCCTGATACGGGGAATATGGAGGTACTTGTACGCTACGGCTCTGAACAGCAAAAAAAAGAGTGGCTAGAACCGTTATTACGTGGGGAAATTCGGTCTTGTTTTGCGATGACAGAGCCAGCAGTAGCTTCAAGTGATGCAACGAATATTGAGGCAAGTATTGAACGTGATGGCGATTATTACGTTTTAAATGGCCATAAGTGGTGGACAACAGGGGCTGGAGATCCTCGTTGTAAAGTCGCTATTTTTATGGGTAAACATAAGGATTCTAATGCACCTATACATGAGCAACAGTCAATGATTTTAGTACCGATGAATACACCAGGGGTCAAAATAGAGCGCATGTTAACTGCCTTTGGCTATGATCATGCCCCTGAAGGACATGGTGAGGTTACGTTTACAAATGTTCGAGTACCTGTGGAAAATATTTTATGGGGTGAGGGCAAAGGCTTTGCGATTGCACAGGGGCGTTTAGGTCCAGGACGAATACATCATTGCATGCGCCTAATTGGAGCAGCTGAACGAGCTTTAGAGGAAATGTGTATTCGTTTACAGGAGCGTCATGCTTTTCATCGACCATTAGCCGATCAAGGCGTAATGCGTGAACGGATAGCCGAGTCACGCATTGATATTGAGCAGGCAAGACTGCTTACGTTAAAGGCTGCCTATATGATGGACACGGTAGGCAATAAAGAAGCGAAGGCTGAAATTGCAATGATTAAAGTTGTTGCACCAAATATGGCTTTACGTGTGATCGATCGTGCAATTCAAGCGTTTGGCGCTGCTGGAGTGGGACCCGATACAACATTAGCTGCACAATGGGCCAATTCACGTACTTTGCGATTAGCAGATGGACCAGATGAGGTTCATCGCAATACTGTAGCGAAATTGGAACTGAAAAAACATGCCACAAAGCAAAAGGAGCTGATGAAATGAGTGTATTGGACTTATTTTGCTTAAAAGGGAAAACCGCTATTGTTACGGGTGGCGGTCGCGGACTTGGTGCGCAAATTGCCCAAGGCTTTGCAGAGGCTGGTGCAAATGTTGTGCTATGTTCACGAAAAGTGGAGGCTTGTGAGGAAGTGGCTGCACAGCTTGCGAAATTGGGTGTCCAGACACTTGCGCTTGCCTGTGATGTGACAAAATCCGAAGAAATAGCGAATGTCGTGTCTAAAACATTAGAGACATTTGGAAAAATTGATATTTTAGTAAATAACAGTGGAGCCTCATGGGGTGCGCCTGCTGTAAACATGCCGTACGAGGCTTGGCAAAAGGTTTTTGATGTGAATGTCAATGGGACATTTTTAATGACTCAGGCAGTTGGTAAAGTGATGCTCGAACAAAACGCTGGGAAAATTATTAATATTGCTTCTATTGCAGGGCTTGGTGGCACACTACCTGATTTTATGGATACGATCGGTTATAACGCAAGTAAAGGTGCAGTAATTACATTCACGAAAGATTTAGCTGTGAAATGGGGACCAGCGGGTGTCAACGTCAATGCCATTGCTCCTGGATTTTTCCCGACGAAAATGTCGAATGTCTTAATTGAACGAGGACAAGATTATTTAATGGGCGCTACACCTTTAAAGCGTTTAGGTTCTGAAAATGATTTGAAGGGAGTTGCACTATTTTTAGCAGCAGCAGCTTCGGATTATGTTACAGGTGAGGTCATTGTCGTAGATGGTGGAATGAGTGCAATTATTTAAGGGGGGTTCCTATGGATACGATGCAAGTAAGGGCAAGTGAACGGATTGATGCAGAGCAATTACATGCTTTTTTAAAGCAACATTTCTCAAACTTACCAGAGGGGAAACTAGAAATTTCTCAATTTAGTGCTGGCCATTCTAATTTAACTTACTGTTTAAAAATAGCGGATTTTGAAGTCGTACTTCGCAGGCCACCTCTTGGACCAGTTGCAAAAAAGGCGCACGATATGAAGCGTGAATTTACAATTTTATCTGCGCTCCATCCGTTTTTAGCAGTTGTGCCAAAACCATATGTTTATGTTGATGATGATAGCATTATCGGTAGTGATTTTTTCTTAATGGAACGAAAAAAGGGAGTTGTATTGGATACGCATTTTCCACCTGGTAACGATACGACAGTAGAACTAGCCCGTCAGTTGTCTGAAAAGATGGTGGAATCATTAGTAGCGCTCCATGCCATACCATATAAAGAAACGCCATTAATAGACATGGTGAAGCCTGATGGGTTTATGGAACGCCAGGTGCATAGCTGGATTGATCGATACGATAAAGCGAAAACAGCTGAGCTTTCAGAGGTAGCATCGCTAACAGCTTGGCTAAAGGAACATATACCGACAAATGCTGAAGCGACAATTATTCATTATGATTATAAATTCAATAATGCGATGTTTTCACAGGATTATTCACAAATGATTGGGCTTTTTGATTGGGAAATGACAACAGTAGGGGATCCTTTAGCAGATCTCGGTGTTGCCATGAGCTACTGGATGCATGCAGATGATCCAAAAATGCTGCTGTATGCACTAGGCGAGCCACCGATTACGATTTTACCTGGCTTTTATACAAGAGAAGAATTCATCGAACGTTATGCAGAGAAAAGTGGTCGTGATGTTTCAGCAATCCATTATTATATCACATTTGCTTATTTTAAATTAGCGGTGATTTGCCAACAGATTTATTACCGCTTTGTAAACGGGCAAACGAAGGATGATCGTTTTGCACAAATGGATACGATGGTAGCTGCACTTATTCAGCAAGCTGCTAAAAGTATTAAGTAAAAGTAGGTTGATAGAGGCTGTTTGATTGTAGCTGCTCCTAATTTTCGGGGGCATCTACAATCTTTTTTGTTGGTTGCGTATGTAATTGTTAGAAAATATCAACAGATTATCCGACACTATATTTTCTAGTTTTAAATTATCTTCTCGCACCATACCCATAGTATAAAACTAAATATTCACGATAAAGAAATTAAAGAGGGGGAATGTGTGTTCTTTTTTGCGTCTTGCATAACAGAACGAAGTAATGCCGATTTTTTTAAAAAAATCAGGTTCTCATTGAAAAACCTAATCAGTACGCCCATAACAATTTATTTATTGTAATCCTCGCCTGCCTCCTACTAGCATCCAAAGCACGACAAAAAAAAGCAGACGATTTTGTCTACTCTTCTTCAAGTCATTTTAAAATATTTTCATCATTTATTAAAGAATCTAGTACACGCATATAAACCTGTAACACCTGTAATTTCTGCTGCTAAACTACGTAAAGCTGATCCCCCCACACGTAATTTTTCTTCCCAAGATGTAGCACCCGCAATTAATTTTGCACTTTCTTTAAAACCACCGAGAGCTTTAATATAATTTCTAACTTTGATAATTTTAGCTGCTACAAATAAATTTGAACCAACAAACCAAACTAAAGCTGCACTACATGCTCCTATTGCTACCCAATCTGGATCGGCCAATACAGGAAATGCAGTATTTTCATTAAAATTCACGGTTTGAATTAAAGTGTTATCAACCACTTCATAATAGGTGGGTACATCTACACCATTAGCATCAACTGCCCACGCTTTCCCAAAAACACTTTGAATAATGTTATTTTCATCTACAATAAAGACTTCTTTTGTATCTAACTCATTTCCAGGGACGTCACCAAAATAATCAGCAGATGAAATCAGCTTATGTCCTTCTGGTATATCCAACTCAAATTTATATTCCATTGGAGCACTTGAATCTTTAATATTTATAATACTTCTAACTCCAAACTCCGTCGGTTGCAAAATCAAGTCTACTGGTCCGTCATTCTTATACTCATAGCTGCCTGATTCTGTAATTGTAGGTTTACTTAACTTCATATTATTCGGTACACCAATTTTTAAATCTTCTCCAGTCCCCTTACTTTTCAGAAGAATTCCATCATCAAACTCACTCGGTAGATTAATAATATTAAAATCATTTTCTGCAACACCATTTTCGTTTGTTTTAATTAAATCATTAGTACCAGTAATTTCTTCTGTCTTAATAGCCGCTGAAGGAACTAGTGAATCTGCATATGTAGCACTACTTAAAGTTGCACTCAATAAAAGAAAAGCGGCAAATAAACTAGTTATTTTTTGTGTTAATTTCATATCATGCACCTCCTAAGTGTGTTATTATTTTTATACTAGATTAAATTAACTGAAATATCAAATAATTTAAAGCTAGAAAGGGTGCATCGTATGTCTTGCAAATTTAATAAATATGTAAGCTATATTACTGCAATCGCAATCCTTGTACTAATTTTATTCTTTACTAATAAAGTAAGTAAAGAGGTGTTTTTCCTCTTATTTGCTCCTCTAAGTATAGCAATGCTAATATTGGGATTTTTAGCGTTTAGAAACGCTTTGAAAGATAAAGATAAGATTGATTTACATGCATCAGATATTAAAAGAAAATTAAAAAAATAGAATGAAAACTAATTAGTATATCTGCATTTATACAATAGAAAAGAACAGCTTTCGTAAATGTCGGTAAGCTTATTTAATACAAAGTTAGGCTTGCTAAACTAATATATAGTAGGTGATTATATACGAAAATATTAGTAGATGAGTTTATTAATCATTGCTTGATAGCAGAAGAAACGCAGATGACTGGAGATTATAAAAGAGGAAATAAATCCAATAGGGCATTGCTAGTTATTTTGGATCAACTAAAGCAATCATCCGAACTTGCTACAGCAGTGTTAGATGAGTTGTTTCTACATGAAAATACTTTTGTTTTATATGTTTGCAGTATTTATGCAATTATAGTGGACTATCGCAGAGCGGATGCTTTAAAAATGCTTGAAAAGATTGCAGGAATGGGACAGAATATGACCAGTTTTCATGCAAACATAGTTCTTGAACAATATGAATCCGGCGAACTTTTTAAACTGTATGGCGTAAGTAAATAAGTTACCATTAAGGAAATGGCTAAGCGATGATAGTTGTTGGTTTTTTCTAAATTAACTTAAAAGTGGTGATATAGATGGATAGTCAAATGAGTTTACTAATGGAGGTTCATGAATTAATTGAAGAATACTCTAAATTGGGTGATAGCCTAAGTCATCCAGAAAACGCGATAATAAGCGTAGAAGATGAGCTTAAATTAACTACTGAGGAAATCAAAGCGTTAAAAGCAAATGAATTTGATTTTCATAGTATATGTGGCATTGAAAAGATTGTTCGCGATCGGATGCTTTCAACCTTTTTTCACTTTTTCTGTATTATAGATGGTGTTGGTGATCCTAAATTTAGATATGATGATACGGTGTGGTTAGGGCTAAAACTAGAACGGAGAGGTCTAGATGAGGAGCGAGAGTATGAGGAATTTCTACACGATATGCTATATGAAGCATATTGGAAATGGCGAGAAATGAAATCTTAAGATTGTAGATTTGATTTATGGAAAGATTTTAAATATCCATTAACATAATCAATAAAAGTACTCTAAATAAAGATACAGCTGTTTGAGTACTTTTATTGCATTAACAAGGGTTAGACCCTTTGTATTGCTTAGTGGGGAAAGAAATTAAACATTCATAGTATGGATAAAAGTTTTAAACTTTATCGTTTAAGAGGGAGAGTAGTTGTTGTTTCTTTTCTTATTTAATTATGATTCACTTTAATATCTAACAATAGAAAAGAGCTCATGTATTTTAATTTTGTGAGCTCTTTTCTTGTTTTGCTTAAATACTATGTTCTTTCTTTTTTCTTGTACTAGTCAAAAAGAAAGCTGGAATGAATGCAATAACTAAACTGATAACCGTAAATACAAAGGCGTGATGATAACCTGTCAATAACACTTCTGTTGTGGCAGGCTGGTTATTAATCGAATGTTGAATCACGGTCGCTAAAATTGCTGTTCCAATAGCACCTCCAATATTTTGAAGCATTCTCGTTGCTGTTGTTGCTTCAGAAATCAGTTCTTTCGGTACATTACGGTAGGAATCAGACATTACGGAAATTGTTAGCCCACCTTGTGCAATACCTCTTACAAATAACATGCAAATAATTAAAGTACTACTTGTATGTTCAGAAAAAAACACAAATGGCAATGTGCTTGCAATACCGATAGCTGCTGAAATTTGTACAACAATTCGTGCACCAAACTGATCTGTTAATTTCCCTACTAAACTTCTTGAAACGAGTAGTCCGATACCTTGACTAATTAAGAATATCCCTGACCAAGTAACACTTAATCCTAAAATATTTTGTAAAAACAGTGGTAGTAAAAACATAACGCCATTTACTGTTAACCCTGACATTATTAATAAAACTGTAGACGCAGAGAAACTTTTAATCTTGAAAAGCTTTAAACTTACAAGTGCTCTTTCTGGTTTTAAAGCCGCATACACAATATACGTTATTAACAAGCCAACACCTATTAGTAACGCCACAAAAGCTTTAGTTGAAAACCCAGTGCTGAACGCGTGTATTTCTGAAATACCTAAAATAAAACTTGTAAAACTTCCACTTAATAAAAGAATACTTATAACATCAAGTTTCTTCCCACTCCCACTAGGTTTGAAAGTTGGAAGCATAAATATAATTAATAATGCTGATAAAATAACGATTGGAACATTAATATAGAAAATCCAATGCCAATTTAAAGAATGAATGATAAATCCTCCGAATGTTGGTCCTAAAATTGGTGCCAACACTGCTGGAATCCCAATAACAGACATTAATTTGCCTAGATTTTCTCCTCCTGCTAATCGAACAACTAATGTCGATAACAATGGAACAATAATACCACTTCCTAAACCTTGAACAACTCGCCCAGCTATTAGTAAATCAACTGACGAAGAAACTGAAGCAATAATAGAACCTATTAAAAAAATTAATAGCCCAAATAAATATAATTTTTTTCCTTCAAAGTAATCAATAGCCCATCCTGCAATAGGAACTGCAATCCCTAAAGCTAATACGTAGGAAGTGCTTACCCATTGAATCGAATCCACAGTCGCGTTTAAATCTTTCATCATAACATCGACTGCAATATTCGTCATAGTGGTATCTAACATTGGCGCAAGAGCACCTAATACCAAAACAAAAGCTATTCCAATAAGTGACTTTTCTTTTTTCAATGTAACTCCCCCTAAAAATAAGATACTACAGTATCTAAAATAGAATACTGTAGTATCTTATGCGAACGTGGTATAATTGTCAACAAATAAGAGAAGATGAGGGATTGAAATGACTAAAGCACGTCGGAGAGGATTGGAATTAGAGCAAGCTATTTTAGATAGTACTTGGAAATTACTAAAAGAAGTGGGATACGAGCAATTAACAATGGATCGTATTGCTGAAAATGCCCAAACAACAAAAAATGTATTGTATCGAAGATGGGACGGAAAAGCAGAAATTGTAGTTGCTACAATCCAGCGACATACACCTAAATTCCATTTTACAGTTCCTAATACTGGTCAATTAAATGATGATTTATTAACTTTTTTCATTCTTATAATTAAAAAACTCGAGGAAATTGGATTGGATGTTATTAGAGGGCTCCTACTGGATAAATTACCAAAAATATCGCTTATGGATTTCTTAAATAAAATCAATTCTGAAAATAAATTGTTTTCTGTTCTTGAAGAAATATTTAATAATGCAGATGAACGTGGGGAAATTAATAAGAGCAAACTTACAAAAAATATGAAAAATTTCGCTGTTATACTTATTGTGAATGCTGTGTTGTCAGGAGATTTTAATGAAGAAGTGGCTACTCAGATGATTAATAATATTTTTATGCCTGTATATAGACATACCTTAGTTATGTAAGTGAAACAAAAAATTTTTGGGTAGTATTAGGGCAAATAGACAATGGCATCATATTGTTAAACAATAACAAACTACCAACTATGGCTTTAGTGCAACAATTTTTTACAATACTCTTTTGGTATGAAAATAAGGGATAAGCTACAGGGTGGAAGTACTCTAAGCAGGGATATCCCTGTTTAGAGTGCTTTTTGATTATGAAAATACGCAAAGTATAGCTAATGACTCTAATTGTCCTATGTTTCGTGATTGCAATTACATATTCATTTTAGTGCGGGCTTTATTTCTTCTTCCAACATCCGTTCAAATTGAATCTACAAGTTACTGTAATCCTCTTGCAGGATGCTGTAAATTTCCAAATCAATAATTCCTTTGCCAGACCAGGAAGAGGCTTGTCTTAATAATCCTTCTTTTATAAAACCACTTTTTATAAGCACTTTTTTTGAAGCATCATTCATTGGCATAACCTCTGCTTGAATTCTATTGATGTCGGCTTCGTCAAATAGAAATTTAATGATTGATTGCACTGATTCAGTAGCGATGCCCTTATTCCAATAGTCCTCAGCTAAATAGTAACCAATTGTTACCATGTTCACTTTTTGATTAAAATCCATCGCTTCTATTATACCGACTAATTTGTCTGGTTGATTCTTAAAAAAAATACCCCATTTCACTCGGCTTCTTTTCGTGAAATCACGTTCAAAATGACCAATCATTTTTTGGACTGTCTGGATATTGTGCTTCGGAATGATGCCACAAAACTCAAATACTTTTTCATTATCGTAGATGGCAAATAACATGTTTAAGTGGCTTGCTTCAATTTTTTTAAATTGTAGGTTGTTCGAACTTAATAGCGGGAAGTTTTCAAAGATTTTCTCTACATTCATCGTATTCTCTCCTTAGTGATTTTAATAATTTAGGAAAGCTATTTAAATAAGTGCTTATTAATATTTTCTAGTTTATACATTATATTGTAAAATGGTGCTGGAGTATATTCTTTTTAATAAAAACAATAAAAAAAGCTGCAACGTATGAAATACGCTACAGCTCAGAATTGGTTGTGGCCCTTTGATGGCGCTACTCGAAGTAGTATACCACAAAATAAAAAATTATAGTTGTGTTTATGTATTATAAATCTTTTGAAATCAATAGAAGAGAGTGCCAGTCACTATTTATCTTAATAGGATGCTTTGTATTAGCACTCTGTGTATCATTAAAATCATTTAAATATAGTACTTAATAAGTTAATTTGCCCCCTTGACGCTACTAGTCGAGGGGGCTTTCATTTCCATAAGGTTGGTAAATTCTGTGAGTTTACATCAACAATAGTATAAAAAATTAAATCTCTATATCAATTATTATCATACTGGATTAGGACAAGGAATAGATTGTTATAGTTCGAATATTTGAAGATGGAGTAGATATGGAGAAACGTATTTTAGAATGGGATTTTCTCGGAATTCATGAAAGAAAGTTCGGAGTTTGTAGTCGAAAAATACAAGGGTAAATGAAATTTGGTAGCTAAAAGACTATTCAATAGACATTTTCCTTCTATTGAAATAGTCAGCTCTACGATGAATAACACATAAGTTATAATGGTCTATTCGAGTTTTGCGAGACTCTATCGTTAGTAAAATAGCAGCAATCGTTTTTCGTCATGAGTATGATAGTCTAATAAAATTACACTGGAAGGAGAACTAAATGAAATGACACAATATCATCAGCAGTCGTCCGCAGAAGTCATGAATAAATTAAGCGTGACCAATAAAGGATTGAGTGATTCTGACGTTCAAAAAAGGCAAGAAGTGTATGGTTTTAATGTATTAGAGGAAGGTAAAAAAATAAGTACGCTTGCCGTTTTTTTCGGTCAGTTTAAGGATTTATTAGTAATTATTTTGATGATAGCGGCTTTTATTTCATTTCTATTAGGTGAAGTAGAAAGCACAATTGTCATTTTGATTGTCATAATTTTAAATGCAATTCTCGGTACTGTGCAGCATGTAAAGGCGGAAAAGTCTTTAGGTAATTTGAAAGCTTTATCTTCTCCAATTGCGAAAGTGATGCGAAACAATCAGATTATCGAAATTCCGTCTAAAGATATAGTAGTAGGAGATCTTCTGTATTTGGAGGCTGGCGATTATATAAATGCTGATGGAAGATTAGTAGAAAGCCATAATCTTCATATAAATGAAAGCTCACTTACTGGTGAATCTTTAGCCGTTGCGAAATTTGCTGATCCCATTAAGGAAGATGTAACGATTGCTGATAAGAAAAATATGGTTTTCACTGGTAGCTTTGTTACAAATGGTCGAGGTATTGTGATTGTCACATCTATCGGAATGGAAACGGAAATTGGTAAAATAGCAAATTTGCTAGATACTGCGAAAGAAAAGAAGACTCCGCTACAAGTTAGCCTAGATCAATTTGGAGAGAAATTAGCCTTAGGAATCACGATGATCTGTGTAGTTATTTTCACAATTGATCTTGTTCGAGGCCGTGAGTTGGTGGAATCGTTTATGTTTGCCGTTTCATTGGCTGTTGCCGCTATACCAGAGGCGTTAAGTTCGATTGTGACAATTGTGTTGGCTTTTGGGACACAAAAAATGGCAAAAGAAAATGCTATTATACGAAAGCTCTTTGCTGTTGAAAGTTTGGGAAGTGTCTCTGTTATATGTTCAGATAAAACAGGAACCTTAACTGAAAACAAAATGGTCGTGCAACATGTATTTGTTGATCAAAAAGTTATTTCACACGATCAGCTACAAATGAAAAACACAATCGAAAAAGATCTGATTTGGAAGGCACTATTATGTAATGATGCGTTGGAAAGAGATCATAAAGAAATTGGTGATCCTACTGAAATTGCGCTTGTGAAATTAGGGAAGCAATACGACTTTGATGAATTAATCGTCAGAGAAAATTGTCCAAGGGTAGCAGAGCTTCCTTTTGATTCAGATAGAAAACTTATGAGCACGGTGAATCGTATTAATCAGCAAAATATTATGATTACGAAGGGAGCATTAGATGTTCTCCTTTCAAAAATTACAAAAATTAATACTTCTAATGGTTTATTAACTATTACTCATGAACATAAGAAAAAAATCGAAGAAGTTAACCGAGACTTTTCGATGAATGGTTTAAGAGTTTTGGCTATTACGTACAAGGAGGTATATGAACCTCGAGCAATCTCCGTTGTAGACGAAAGAGACTTAATCTTTGTCGGATTAATCGCAATGATGGACCCTCCTAGAAAAGAATCAAAGGCAGCAGTTGAAAGTTGTATCAAAGCAGGGATTAAACCTGTAATGATCACAGGTGACCATAAAATAACAGCCACTGCGATTGCAAAACAAATTGGTATTTTACAGGATCCAAGTGAAGCGATTGAAGGAGCTGAAATTGAAAAATTAACTGATCGGGAACTGCAAGAAAAAGTGCAAGATTTCTCAGTTTATGCCCGCGTAACACCAGAGCAAAAAATTCGTATTGTGAGAGCCTGGCAAGAAAAAGGGAACGTCGTTGCTATGACGGGGGATGGAGTCAATGATGGGCCAGCCTTAAAGCAAGCCGATATCGGTGTAGCGATGGGAATAAGCGGTACTGAGGTGGCAAAAGATGCATCTTCTATGATCTTAACCGATGATAATTTTTCCACGATTGTCAAAGCAATATCAAATGGAAGAAGTATTTATACGAATATTAAAAATGCCATTTTATTTTTGCTATCAGGGAATGCAGGAGCTATCTTTGTCGTTTTATATGCGACTATTTTAGGTTTACCAGTTCCATTTGCGCCGGTCCATCTATTATTTATTAACTTGCTGACCGATAGTTTGCCGGCAATTGCCATCGGGCTGGAACCAAATAATAAAAACACTATGAAGGACAAGCCAAGAAATATTCACACACCATTACTAAATAGAATATTTACGACCCAAGTGGTACTTGAAGGTTTATTAATTGCTATTTCTACGGCTGTTGCTTTCGAAATAGGATTGTCAACAGGAGATACTTTAACAGCAAGTACAATGGCGTTTACAACTTTATGTTTATCAAGACTAATACATGGCTTTAACTCTAGATCCAAACAGTCGATTTTTGCCATCGGTGTATTTTCGAATAAATATACTTGGTTAGCATTTTTAATCGGCTTTGTTGCTCTACATGTAGTATTATTTGTGCCATCTTTCACGGATATATTTGAAGTTGCCACATTAACTGGCGCACAATTAGGCTTTATTTATAGCTTATCGTTCTTACCGTTTTTAGTTAATCAATGGTACAAACTATTGTTTGTGAGAAGTAAATAATGCACTTAATAAAAGTGCCAGGCACCTGACATCAAGTTACTTTTATGCTCGCTAATCAAATAGCGGGCATTTTTTTGTTGGAAAAACGTATGGGGCTTCCGATTGCAAACAAATAGGATACTGCACATTAGTACTTGCCCAGTAACGACTCTAGAATCATTAGATGCTATGTATACAAATGTAGGAGCAACTTCAAAAGGCTAGGCCATTTAATCAAATAGATTCGTTCCGTGTAGTGTGTTTTATCAGAAGAAAAACTGGAAGGGATAAGTGATGTGCAAATACGACTAGGTGCTATTGCATTTAATTGAATCTGTTTTTGCAACGTTTTTTAAAATTCCAATCATTTGGATAATTATTATTAATAACGAATTACTCCTTATATTCATACACTATGTATGCTTGATTTTTTATGTGAAAAACATTGAATTTTCAAGGGTGAAAGAGGGAGATTATAGTATGATGCTTGAGTCATTTTATTTACTATTAAATATAGGTCGTAAAAGGCTTTTTAATCACCCTTTATTTTGAAAAAAGGTTCGAAATAGTGTCACCTTTGGCATTTTAATCTTGCTATAAGAGGAGCTTTATTGTAAATAAAAGGGGGCTCTTTAGTGAAAAAAGTACTTTTGTTCGGGGATATTGGCATTGATGATACAGCTGCGTTAATCTACGCTAGACTACACCGTGAAATAGAAATTGTCGGATTAGTTGCAGATTACGGAAATGTATCGAGAGAAGTTGCAGTGGCCAATATTTTATATTTGATGAAGTTGTTTAATTTTCCTAAGGGAATCCCTGTTATTTTAGGGGCAGAAGTACCTTTAACTGGCGAACAGCCAACATACTTTCCTGAAATTCATGGAGAGCATGGACTTGGACCAATCATACTAAATGAAGACTACGATTTAAAAACGGAAAATTTTTTGGAAATCGTAAATATCATTAAAAAATATAAGGATGAGCTGATCATCGTAAATATTGGTCGGCTCACTTCACTTGCCACGATGTTTATTTTCTACAAAGAGTTAATGAAAAACGTAAAGGAATTTTATATTATGGGTGGCGCTTTTGGGTTTCCAGGAAATATCACTACTGTTGCTGAGGCGAATTTTCACGGAGATCCTTTTGCGGTAAATATTGTACTCACATACGCTACGAATGTGACAATTATTCCTTTAAATGCAACACAAAAAGCCATTGTTACGCCCGGCATGGTCGACTATATCGATCATTTTGGGAAGGCGAAAATCTTCAAACCATTAATGGAGTACTATACGCGTTTTTATCAAGAAAGGGACCCCACACTTTTAGGGAGTCCTCTCCACGATGCACTAACCCTTATGGCTATCATTAACCCTGACATGTTCACGTATGAGTCCTATCCTGTTACAGTCGTCGATAAACTAGATGGTCCTGAACGGGGGCAAAGTATTGCGGAAACCCGACCATACGAAAACATAAAGAATGGGCAAAAAACGCATCGTATTGCATTTGATATAAATTATGAAAAGTTCTTTCATGATTTTTTGTCCGTTATGACTGGCCATCAAGCTAATAGTGAATTAAAATAATTTTGCTTTAACTACTGAACTAAAACAATGCAATTTATTCAAAAACACCGTTTCTTACGATAACAAAGTCGACCTTCACATTCACTTTGATGTCTTTATACATCTCATGCCATTTTTCTTTTGTCAGATTCGAATTCCGCACAGTGCTTCTATATTTCTCTCCAAAACCAAAGACATCTGACTGGGCTTCCTGACTTTGTGCAATAACTCTAGATACTTCCTTTGATAATTTTTTACTAATCGCCTTTTCAAGTTCTGCTACCTGCTTAGGATTGCCTAGATTTATATCTTTGTGTATTTCTAATACTCTTGCCTTCATTTTGATGTTTAGATCAAACTCGGTTTTAGAAGCATCGACTAATTTAATGTCTCTTTTAGATTGAATGGCATCAAATGCTACAGGGATTTCTTCAGCTTTTTTCAATAATGTTGGGGGCACATCATCTTCTTGTATGGTAGTTTCAAAAATCCCTACCTTAAATGTATCTCTGACAACCTTGATGTAAAAGCTATCTTTCGCCGAGAGTTTGCTGACCATTTTACCGTCTTTAAATAGGGCTATTCCGCTTAATTCAACAAGTTCTTTATCTCTTTTTAAAATAGGCATAGCGATATCTTTACCGGTCGTATAATAATCGTGCGCAATCTCATGAAGTGTTGGGGATATCATATACTCTTGTTTAATGTTTTGTTCTAAAAGCTTATATATGTGCTGACCAATATCATCAATATTTTTATATTCGTATTTAAGTAATGGTGCTGTTTCTCCTTCTACGACAGCCATATACAAACTATTGCTTACACTTGCATTTTCCAGATTTGTATTAATGTAATAATGAAGATCATCTTTCGCTACTTCTTCGCCAAACAATATTACCCTCATTTGACCGACCATAATCTTTTTAGCTAGCTTTCGATTAGATTTCATCCGACTTCCTTTACTAGTTGTGTCCTCTGTTGTAAGGACCTCTACCTTACTCTGAAATTCGGGATTCACTTCACGAATAACAGCAGTCGTAGCTATTTTTTCTTCCGTTCCTACATCGTAGCCAACTAAAGTCGTTAAGCCCACTTGATCTAGAATATTGGTCTCTGCACATCCATATAAAAAAATAAATAATAAAAGAAGGATAATAATATGCCTAAGCTTTTTCATTTTTATGCTCCTTCTTTGCTATGAACTTTTTTTTAATTATGGCGATGAAAAATAAGAAAATCGGATAAACAAAGATGATATAAAAAGCTACTTTTCCGAAATACGTATTAATTGTATTGATTTGAGTGCGCGTTTGAACGAGCAATGTGGCAATGAAAACAAGAATAGAGAAAATCCACACGAATTTCGTTCCACTTATATTGACTAATCGTTGAGTTCCTCGATAAGCAGCCCATAAATAGAGACAAAGATTTGGTAAAATGATCAACATCCAAAAACAAACTGCCACAAATTCAAATCGCTCCATAAAAGGAAAGCTTATAAAGCTAAATAATGTCAATGTTGCCCATATTGTTTTTAGAAGTTTTCCTTCACTGTAGTAAGTAATGGAAACTAACATAACAGCTAGATATAGGATAGTTGTAGCCAACAAACTCATATGTGCATACTTGCTGACGTTTTTTTTGTCCTTTATGAAAGGGTAAATAATATTAAGAATTTCAAATCCAATAATTGTAAAAGTCATCGATTGTGCACCTTTTAATAGTGAACTAAAGTTTGTTTCTAAAATAGGGAGTAGACTGTCTACTGTTGAAAACTTCATTGGGAATAATAGCATAGGGAAAATCCATAACGAGAGTACAATACTAAAAAAAGAAACACCGACAATTACTCGAAGTCCACCAGTGAAGGCGTATATTATGATTATTAGTATAGTAGCTGATAGAAACCATGTACCTATACTAGGGAACATCCATGCTTGAATCACTTCAATATAATTCCGTAAAACAGAAAAGGATGCTACAAAACAATAAGCAATATATATGACATTTAAAAAATTGCCTATCCACTTGCCAAAGATATCTTGCTGTATCCCATATAAATCATTAGAACCGTATATTTCCAATGTTTTTATCATACAAAAAGTGACGATATGTGTGGCAATGCCCGCCAATAGAACTGAAATCCATGCATCATGTCCTGCATCTTTGTACACAATACGTTGAAATCCTTGTATACCGACTCCTACTTGAGCACTGTGGATGACAAAAAATAGCAAATAAGCATTTATCATGTCTTTAGGGCTAAGTTGTAGCGGATTTTTCATTCATTTCACCTTCATTTCAACTTTCTTCCGGTTTTACAGGTTCAGGCTCGTATTTATCCTGATTAGATGGCCTTGTCAGGGCAGGTCTTTTTGCCGTGAATGGCATAGGCATTCTAATAACACTATCTCGCATTTCTCTCACTCTAGGTGGATAAAGTGGAGACATATACGGTGCACCTAAACTAGATTGACGTAAAAGGTGAATTAAGATAAAGCAAAATGCCAGCATTATACCATAAAAACCCCAAAATCCTGCAAGTATAATTATTGGGAAGCGAATAAGCCGAATAGCATTACCCATCATATAACTTGGTGAAGTGAAAGACGCCAAGGCGCTTAATGCAATAATAATTAGTAATATATTACTTGTAATACCTGCCTGTACGGCTGCCGTTCCAATTACGATACCACCAACAATACCGATTGTTTGTCCGATTTTTGTTGGTAATCTTGCCCCAGCTTCTCTCAGTAATTCAATAATAAATTCAAGGAGTAGTGCTTCAAATATTGGTGGAAAAGGTACTAAAGCTCTGGACTCACTTAATGGAACTAAGAAAGCTTGAGGAATGACCTCATAATGAAAAGTTAACGCTGCAACGTAGATCGGTGTTAAATAAACAGATATAAAGAATGCAGTAAGGCGCAATAGCCGAACAAAGGTAGCAATTTGCCATCTTAAGTTTTGATCTTCCTGACTCTGAAAAAACTCAGTAAAAGATTGAGGGCAAACGATGGCCATTGAACTACCATCCACGATAATGCCCAGTTTGCCATCTAATAGACAATTGCAAAATCTGTCGGGCCTTTCAGTCAACAACATTTGGGGAAAGACGGACATTGAGTTATCGTCAATCATTTCAGCTAGAACCGCACTATCAAGTAACGCATCTATATTAAGATCTTTAATTCTTTGATGTAACGTATTCACCATTTGCTCGGAGGCAATACCATTTATATAGATAAGCGTGATGGAAGTATTTGTACGTTGTCCAATTTTTATTTTTTCAATACATAGATCAGGGTTAACTATGTAGCGACGAACTAAGGAAATATTCGTAGCAAGGCTCTCATTAAATCCAACCTGTGTTCCAATCACTTGTGATTCATTTTCAGGTGCCGACAATGACCGTGATTCTCGGCTTGCAATATTTGCTACTATTAGTTGTGCGAACGCATCTACATGGATAACAACAGACCCATTTACCATTGCTTCTATTGCTTCTTCTAGAAGACTGGTTACATTGACTTCAGGTATCGATAGGTTATCCTTTATGTTTTCTGGTGTTTCATTTGGTTTGTTTTGTAAATTAGCTATAATACCATTGTTTAATGTTTGGTTATCGACTAAATTATCAATATAAATAAGGCTAAGATTGGGCGGAAGAGATTTTATAATTAAATCAGATGGATTATTCGTAGCATCTTTTATTGACTGAATAAAACAATCTGTTGATTGGGCAATTCTCTCGGAATTTTCTTTAGGTATATGCACTTCTACAGGAGTTTTCTTTTTCCAGAAAGGTAGTTTAAATTTCATATTGAATTGTATGCTCCTCACATTTCTTGCTTAGTTTTTAGAATAGACTTTAATAGGATGTTCTATACTTATTTCAATAATTTTCAATCATTCCTATTATTAAGTAGGGAGCACATAACAAACCTCAGAAATACACGATTTTAGATGCTTCTTAGTCATTTTACAGCCGTCTACTAGACAGGGATAAGCCAGGGACTCATTTGAGTAACTGGTCTTTTTTTGTTTCCAAAAATTGAACCTTGCCAAGATACAAACATTTGTTCTAATATGTATACAAACAAGTGTTCTTACATAAGATAGGTAAAGGGAAAAATTATTGTGCCAATAATAATTAGGTACACTGAAGCGAACAAAAATGGTGTTGACTATTGGATACAAAATTTTTTGAATGACTGGCACTGAGGAGGAAACTAAGATGAGAGAGCAACTGATGAAAGCTATGCAACGCAGTCAACTAGTGAACATGATGTATATAGCGAAAGATGGTTCCGTGACAAAAAGGCGTGTAAAAGTCATTAAAATGGTTGGGGATTCATTTCAAGCATTTTGTTTCACAAGACATGCAAGGCGTACTTTTTTAATCAGCAATGTTCTAGCCATTATTCCTATTGTTAGTAAGGGACGTGAAGTTGTATGAATTATGAGGGAATGCCAAATAGACCTATTATGTGTATCGATATGAAATGTTTTTATGCCAGCTGCGTAGCGATGTTACATGGGCTAGATATTTTAAAAACGCCAGTTGCAGTAGTTGCCAACTTTGACCAACCAGGCAGCGTAGTACTTGCTGCATCACCATTGATGAAAGAGAAATTTAAAATCAAAACTGGAAGTCGACGCTATGAAATACCTAAACATCCTGACATTAGATTATTTGAACCAAAAATGAGCTTCTTTATTCAAATGTCGATGACGATTACAAAATTGCTTTCTAATTACGTACCTGTTGATGCTATACATGTGTATAGTGTGGACGAAAGCTTTGTTGATTTAACTGGTACTGGAAAGCTTTGGGGCTCGCCTGAGGAAACGGCTCAGGAAATACAAAAAGCTATTCTTGATCAATTTAATGTACCTAGTGCAGTAGGTATGGGACCAAACATGTTAATAGCTAAATTAGCTTTAGACCTTGATGCCAAGAAAACTGGTTTTGCGAAATGGACGTATGAGGATATTCCAAAGAAATTATGGCCTGTTCGACCTCTATCCGAGATGTGGGGTATAGGAAAACGAATGGAAGCAAATTTAAATGCTCTGGGAATACAAACAGTTGGTGGTTTGGCTAATGCAGATTTAGAACAATTAGAAAAGCGCTTTGGTGTAATGGGCAACCAGCTCTATTACCATGCATGGGGAATAGATTTATCCAAATTAGGAGAGCCATTAATAACAAACGGCGCTTTAAGTTTTGGTAAGGGTCAAATGCTAATGAGGGATTATCACACACGAAAAGAGATTTCGGTAGTGCTCCTAGAAATGTGCGAAGACGTAATGAAACGAACACGTGATGCAGGGTTTGTTGGCCGTACAATCAGCTTAGGTCTTTCATATAGTCATAATGCTATGTCCAAAGGGTTTCATCGGTCTAAAACAATTGCAGTGCCAACAAGTGAAACGCTTGTGATGTATAAAACTTGTATTGAATTACTGGATGAACATTTTGCTGGAGAGCCAGCACGACAATTATCAGTCAGAATATCCAACCTAGAGAAAGAACATAGCATTCAATTGGATTTATTTGATGAACGTAAACCACAACGTCAAATTATTGGTCCTACAATGGATGCCATACGCAATAGGTTTGGGGCTACCTCAATATTAAGAGCCGTTTCTTATACAAAAGCGGGTACAGCTATTAAACGAGATCGCTTAGTTGGTGGTCATTTGGCATAGGAGTGATTGGAATGATAAAGGATAGAGGGAATATTAAATGGGCATCGATGATGTTACCAGAACATTTGGAGCTGCTTAGAGCATGTAAACAAACAGAATATGTAGAGCCACCAAGAGAGCTAACGGATTGGGAGCTAGAAGAATTACAACAAACAATAAATCAAGCCTACAATCAGCAAATAAATATTAAGTTAGAAGTATGGATGGACAGTAAAACTACGCAATGGATTGGATTAATAAAATCGATTAATTTCAATACCAATGAACTTATACTGGAAACGCTTATAAAAACTAAACGCATTCCTTTACAGCATATACAATCAGCGCAATTGGAAGCTGATTATTATGATTAAAGCTGATGAGAGACAGTTATTACACAAATATTTGTTGTTGGAGTTAGCTGTGAAGTCATTGCAAATTGATTATAAAAAAACAGAACAATTTAAAATGAAAATAGTCTTTCTACCTTTAATGGATTCATTGCTTAAGGAATTACGTCAAGAATATTTCAACCTCAAACGTCAGCTTGCACAGCATCGCATACGAGTAGTAGGATGGCAGCCTGTAGATGAATACTTTAGTGACGTGCAAGTTGCGACGGCAGGTAATGATGTAGTGCTCCGTTACGCTAATCAGGCCCTTAAATCACAAGTGGAAAAGCTGTTGATTAATCATATAAGCAATAACAAATGACAGGTACTCATGAGAGACCTGTTTTTTTGTAAGAAAGAAGCCGTTTAAGGATTAGCATTCACAGAAATGTACTATTTTTAATGTGTTTGTTACAGATTGGCTGGGTAGAAAAATGTTATAGCGCAATTGCTACAAAAAAATGATATTTTTTAAAAATTCATTGAAACTTTTTCAACTCTCTTATTCTCTTCTATTTTATAAAGATTAAATTTAGAAAAGAAAGGTGTATTGAAATGAAAGGTAGGAAAAGAATTAGATGGGCTAGAATTGTGGCGGTTATTGTGTTTTTTACTATAATGTTAGGAGCTAGTTATTACTTATTAGGTGGAAAAATCGAGGAGCATGGACAAGCTGAAAATATTGTTAGTAATGAGGCAAGGCTTGTAGAAACTGAAGAAATAACAGAAGATATTGAGCCTAATGTGGAAGTAATAGAAGAAGTAGAAACAATTGCATTAGATCCTGATGGAAAATACATAGCCTTGACATTTGATGATGGGCCGAGCTCAAAAGTAACACCACGGGTATTACAAACTTTAAAGCAGCATGACGCGAAAGCAACTTTCTTTATGTTGGGGAACAGAGTTGAAATGTATCCACATATTGCGGCACAAGTAGCTGCTGAGGGTCATGAAATAGCAAATCATACTTTTAGTCATCCGAATTTAAAGAAAATGACGCATAAAGAAATGATAGAAGAAATAGATAAAACAAACAATATAATTGAAATGGCAACAGGTATAACATCAACTTTATTCCGTCCTCCTTATGGGGTATACAATCAAGATATTTTAAACTATACAGCGTCAAATAATTATACAACCATCCTATGGTCTGTTGATTCACTAGATTGGAAAAATCGTAATCCAACCACGATAAAAAAAGAAATTTTAAGTAATGTCACAAATAGATCTGTCGTATTAATGCATGATATTCATACAGCAACAGCAGAGGCTTTACCAGAGTTATTAATGACATTAAAAAAAGACGGATATGAGTTTGTAACAGTATCGGAGCTTTTAACGCTACAAGAAGAAAAAGTCGATCCCTATTTTGGCAATTGATTGTGCCAAGAAACGAAACTAATCAATTAAAACATTCAAGATGTTTGTTCAATCATTCGTAGATTGCATTCCCTCGTATTATTAAAGGGAGGTGAGTCTTTGGATACGCAAGTAGTCGAAGAAAAATTTAACGAAATTTATGACAACACTTATCATCAATGTTTAATATATGTCATTAGTAAATGCAATCATACGAGTGTTATTCCTGATATTATTCAAGAAACATATTTAGCACTTTATCAAATACTAAAGGACAAGGGACTCAATTACATTAAAAATCCAGAGGCCTATGTAATACGAATCGCTAAATCTAAAATCTACAACCATTATTCTTTAAAGGAAAAAGTAAAAAGTATCATACCGTTGTTTGATATAAATAAAGAAGAAAAAGAATATAATCAGGCTGATATAAATAGTGAGCTATACGAAAATGAAATAGAGATTACAGTAGAAAATAAAGAAGTGCTATCGGCTATTTGGCGCTTTTTGCAATCAAAACCACAAAAGGTGCAAAAAGTATTTTACTTATTTTATTATGCTGAACTATCAATTCCTGAAATTGCTCAATTAATGCATTTAAATCAATCCACGATAAAAAATCATATTTACCGCACCACTCACGAAATACGAAAAAAGTTTGGGAAGGACGGTTGAAGCAAAATGAAGGAACATGAACGAAAAGTATTAAAACGTGTTATTGAAGAAAACTTAGCAAATAAGGAATTGATACGAAAAAAAGTACTATCGACGGCTGATGAAATAGTACCGAAGAAGAGAATAACAATTATGAAAATGAAATCTATTGCGATTCCTTTAACGGCATGTCTTATATTTATGTTTTTTGTGAACTTAAGCCCTACATTTGCACTGGCAGTGTCAAAGGTTCCTGTACTAGGGGCAGTAGCCAAAGTGATAACAATTGATGAATATATAGAAAAGACGGATTATATTGATGCGCATATTAAAATTCCACAGTTCACTGATATACGTAATCCATCAATAGAAAATCGGATTAATACGATGATTAAGGAAAAAATTGAGAGTCTTGCTGAGAAGGCAAAGCAAGACTCAGCTGAATTCAAGAAAAATTACCTTGGGGAAGGAGCGTATTCCGAGGATATTGAATATACGCCGAGTACATACAAATTTGATTATGAAGTGAAAAGTTCAAATGAACAGACGTTGTCATTTATCATTAATGAAACGGAAACAACGAACGGACTAACGTTTGTTACGAAATATTTTTATAATATTGATCTGACAACAGGTAAAGAACTAACGCTCGTTGATTTACTAGGACCAGACTACGAGAAAAAGGTAGATCCTGAGATTGAACGTCAAGTGAAGGAGCGTGCCAAGGCTGATGAAAATCTATTATGGTATTATGAGGAATATTATGCTTCAAAGGGTGCTGGAGGAATAGATGAGTATACATCTAAAAACTTCTATATTAATGAACAAGGGAACCCTGTCATCTTTTTCTATGAATATAACATCGCCCCACCATATGCAGGACCACAGGAATTTGAGATAAAACGCTAAACAATATTGAAACATATAGAAGAAGACCAGCTACTTATAAATAAAAAGTAGTCGGTCTTTTTATATAACACGCAACGGTAAAATAGTAACTTTATCTTGTATACTAATAAAATATCAATTAAATATATCGATTTTAACAAAAGAATCTTTACTAAATAAACTGAATAATAGTAAAATTATAATAATTGAATGACCAAAAATAGTGAAACATCTTACAATTCCGGGGAAAGCAAAATTTAATTCCTTTGCCATATACATTTCATAGAACAACAGTATCTCCTTGGTGGGTAAACTATTAGAAATTAGGTGAAGTTAGTATGTCTATTGAATTAGTCTTAGCATCATTAAATAAAAGGCTAGATAAAGAGAACAGCATTACCATCCAAAGGGAAAATGGAGAAATTTTAAATGTAACATGTGAGTGGAATAGTCCAATATCAAACAATGAACTACAGCAATTCACATTAAATACCCATCACGTGTTACCAAAAGAATTATCCTTATTTTTAAAACAAAGTGATGGGGCGAAATTATTTAATGTTGAAGGTCTTGGTTATGATTTCTTTGAAATATTTAAGTTAAGCGAGATACTAAATTATATCCATGAATATGAGACAAATATATATTATCAAAGTGCCTATGATAAAAATTGGTTTATGATGGGTAATTATAGAGGATATGGCGACTATATGTTCATTGATTCGCAAAAAGTTGCTAATGGGGAAGATGATTATCTTATCTTTGTTCACGAAGGAGACATTCAAAGATTGCAGATGAATTTTGAAACATGGCTTGACAGGTTCATTGTCACACAGGGAGCTAGATATTGGCTATGGTAAAGCTCATTTTAACCTCGCTAAACAGTATTGAACATCTAGAAGAAGACCAGCTACTTATAAATAAAAAGTAGTCGGTCTTTTTATATAACACGCAACGGTAAAAATAGTAACTTTACCTTGTATACTAATAAAATATCAATTAAATATATCAATTTTAACAAAAAATCTTTACTAAATAAACTGAATAATAGTAAGATTATAATAATTTAATGACCAAAAATAGTGAAACATCTTACAATTCGGAGGAAAGCAAAATGAAGAAATCTAAACTTTTTGCCAGTATTGTAGCTGTTAGTTTGTTAACTATAGGGCTTGGTTCATTTGCAAATGCGTCCCCAACATATCACGAATATTCAGGGAAAGTTCCGAGATTCGAAGATTTAGAGACCAATGATGCTATTAAAGAAACTACGGGCAGTGCTTACAATGTAGTAACGTATATTCAGAAAGGCAAATTGGTGTCATGGGTTGAAAAGGGAACTAGAAATGTTACAAAAAAAGAAGCATACAAAGAGCGCAAAGTTATTGTAATGGATTATTTAGGAAATGCTAGTTCTTTAGTAGGGGAGAATGTTTATTTAAATATATCAACTTCTCCAGGTACGTTAGAAACAGTTGATACTGCAGGTACGTGGACACCTAATTAAACTAATAAAATATAAGATACTCAATTTTTGGTCATTCAATCAATTGATTGGAGATGGTGAAAGTTGAGGTGTTTGAGATGATTATGTATACTAGGCAAGAATTTAAAAGAGCATTGTTATCCAAAATGGGAATTATCACAATGATATCCTCAATGCTACTTGTGTTTATCGGTATGCTGGAAGCATTAATATGGATTAATAGCGGGGTGATTTCGATTGTATACGCCTTTTTACAAGGCTATAACGCTGGAACGGCATCCTTTATCGTTATTGCGTTTCCCATTATTGCATGTATGCCGTATGCGCATTCTTATCGAACAGATATTCAGACAGGCTTCCATCATTATATACAATACCGTATGAAAAAAAGACGCTATATGACAATTCGTTTAGCTGTAAATGCCTTTGCAGGAGGAGTAGCTGTTGCAATTGGTCCTATTATTGCTTTTACTTTTTTAATGGTTTTAAAGCTTCTATTAAATGTACCAATGTTAAGATCCAGAGATCAATTAGATCCTGTACGTTTTTTTCAAAGTATCGGTGTAAGTTCACCAATTCTCATGATGATGATAATGATTGGAATTATGTTTTGTTGTGGGATGATTTTTGCAACTCTAGGTTTAGGAATATCTGCGGTAATTCAAAATAAATATATTGCGATATTTATACCGTTTATTTATCTTATTATTTCAGTGACAGTATTGGCGAAAATTCACCCTGCTTTAAATGCGATGGCATTGTTTGATGTGGATATCATCGACCAATATCATATTGAACAAACTTTTCTATACGGCGTAGTGCTTGTTGTAGTGGGGATGACACTATTTTTTATAGGAGGGGCAGCAAAGATTGAAGAGCGGTTTAAAGAGTAAAAAACAAGTAAAGCTATATTCATCCAAAAAGAGTATCATTTTCGTTTATATTGTGTTGATGCTATATTTCTATAATTTGTTGCTATCAACAAAATTAGTCGAAGGAAATATCTTTGATTTATTACTTCATCTTACGGAGTTTCATCCTCTTTTTTATATCATCATGCCTGCATTTACAATTATTCTTATATCATTATTTTCATTGGGGAATGTGCAAAACTATTTATTGATTCGGTTTTCTACGAAACGGCATTGGTATCATGCAAACCTTTTACGAGTGGCAAAATTAGCTACATATTTCTGTCTAATGCTTGTTGCCATAATGGTACTTGAAGCTATATTTGTCTTAGATTTTAAGAATCAATGGAGTAATTATAGTGTTTATTACTATAAACATCATACTGAGCTATTAAGAAATAGCACACCTATTTTCTTAACTACGTTGTCAGTCATTCTTTTATGGTTGTTTTTAATGTCTTTTGGACTGCTTTTTTACATAAGCTATGTATTTACAGGAAGGATATTATTAGCTTGTTTAGTCGTTCTTTTAGTCAACATGTTGAATATAGGTGTGTTTTTATCAAAAATAACGGCGATATCTGCCTATTTATTTTATGATCATATCAATATTTTTCAATATACTAGCACAATGTCTGAAATAGGAGAAGTTCCCTATATAATTCTACAGTATTGGATTGTATTAATTTTAATACTATATTTCATTGGATTTTACATTATCAATAAAAAGGATATGTATATCGGAGAGAGAAAATAATGCTGAATAAATTGGTTTCCTACTATTTACGTTCTTTCTTTAACCTTACGTATGTTCTATGTATCGTTGGCGTTTTTGTACTGAATGGTATTCTTGTTCGTGCCTCATATGGCGATCTCATTCCAAATGGCTATGCAAATCAGATTGTATTTATGTTCTATATGCCTTTAAATATCCAATTCGACTTATTACGTTGGTTATTGATTTTTATCCCTATCCTCCTATTTCTTAGTTCGTTTATTTTACGTGAGATACGTGATCATCCAACATATCTCATTCTAAGAATGAAAAGTTACCGTCATTGCTTTCACAGTATGTTTATTGCGATATGCATCAGTTTAGTTGGAACACTTGGAATAGGTTATGGGGTTACGGGAATAGTTGTTTTCTTATTAAATAATCAAACAGGGAATCAAAGTGACATAGGCTTATCGTTGTTCCTAAACACGAATGGATGGCAAGTGCTGTTGCATCATTTTACGCTATTTATCTTAACGTTATTGCTATTACTTATTGTCCACACTATTTTTTCGTTATTTATCCATAATGCTGTCTTCGCAATGTTCACCGTTATTATTAGTATGATTTCATCGGCTACTATCGGTTATTTGTTTCCATCCTTACTAAAGTTTTTACCGTTAACGTATTTCTTGCTCGGCTTGAGAGAAATGCAGGAGGTAACCTTTGCTTGGTCTAATAGTATAGTCCTGCTATGTATCGTTTTGTCCTATTGTGTGCTTTCTATGCTTTTTATTAATTTACGAGAAAAAATAGTTGGTGTTTAACGTAAAAGGGGGTTGTATAAATGACAATACTCGAAATACACAATTTGTATAAAAAGATAAAAGGCCGTGAACTGCTGAAAAATATAACACTAGTCATTGATAAACCTGGAATTTATGGGATTGTCGGTAGAAACGGTTCAGGAAAAAGTCTATTATTTAAGACGATTGCAGGACTTTTTGTTCCGAGTAGTGGCACTGTAAGTGTATTTGGTGACATTATCGGGAAAGGTAATTTTCCGAAATCCTTTGGTGCACTGTTAGATACGCCAGGATTTCTGACCCATTATTCAGGTTTTCAAAACTTAAAAATACTCGCCTCGATACAGAACAAAATCAATGATAAGGATATTGAAAATGTAATGACATTGGTTGGCCTCGATTTTAATGATAAAGGACCAGTTCGTAAATATTCTTTGGGCATGCGGCAAAGGTTAGGGATTGCACAAGCTATTATGGAAAAACCAAAATTACTATTATTGGATGAACCGATGAATGGGCTGGATGAATCAGGTGTATCGGAAATGCGCGATATGATTCTTAACTTTAAAAAGCAGGAAATAACTATTCTTTTAGCAAGCCATAATCCTGAAGATATTTCTTTGCTTTGCGATGAGGTTTACAAAATGGATGCAGGGGAGTTAACTCGTCATACTGTAAATACGGGAAGTACGACACAGCTTATTTAAAAATACAGCATCCTGGAAAAGGATGCTGTTAGGGGCAATCTAATCTATCAATTCAACAAATTCCTGTATGTTTTTTTCAATACGGTCATTTATTTTTCTAACTGTTAATGGTGTTATTTGGTCAAACATAGTATGGAGCGAAATAATAGAAGCTTGAATTTCTTTGTTTTTGTCTAAGTCTTCACGTATAACAGTAAAGTTTTCTAAAGTGTTCGGATAATTATTTTGTAGAAATACTTGTTCAATCTTTTCAAAAAGCACTAGCAAGGATTTATCCTCAAAATACTTAGCACTAGCTTTAAGTGCTAGCCAACTTTTAGGTTGGGCGTAATAATAGGCACTCCACCAATAAAATTCTATAAGCGATTTACTGGCATGATTATAATACGTATAAAACACAAATAATGCCCTTTGACCTTGGGATAATTGCATGTAAAATTGTTCTTTAAATTGAGTAGTATCCGTTTCATTGGATATGCCCATTTTATAAAGATGAATAAGAGGCTCAAAACATTTATCGCTTAAGTCAGAAGCAGTTAAATTAAAACCTTGTTTTTTCATTTTTACCAACAAAATATTATCACACTCCCTCCTTAAATTATACTACATTTGGAAATTACATATGAGAATAAATTAAAAGCAACCATATTAGGTTGCTTTCTTCGTTTGAATCCAACTGAACTAGTTAAATAGAATTTGCTCTAGTATCAATATATTGTTTTGTAAGATAAATAACATATTTATATAAAACATAAAAGACAATAATAAACGCGATAATCGATTCAAAAATGGCAATCCAATGGAACAGTGCTGAAGTAAATCCTAGTTGGTTATAAAAATTGTTAGTTGCAGTAATGGCAGTTGCTGAAATGACTAAAGGAAACGTGAATCCAGCATAGCTTGGATAAAAGTCAATAGCTAGTAATTTTGGAAGCTGAGTCAAAATGAGAAAATATAGCCCTTGGGATAAGACAAATAGCAATGTGACAAGTAGGACGTTTTTATTATCAAAAGCATTTAAATAGCCTGTTAAACAAAGAGATCCTGGTGCCGCAATAATTGTAATAAGGGGAAGTGTAGAGTCCTCCATATTTTTTATAGTAAAGACACGGTGCAAAATTATTGGTAATAACACTAAATATAAAGATAATGCAATCCAGAAAATCGAACGGCCAAATGCAGGATAAAAATTACATGACGTTACAGTAATAACGCCTATACCTACATAAGTAATAAACCAACTAGGATAAACGTGATGGAGTTTTACTGATTTTGTTATTAAGAAATAGTGTGTGAAATAAGCCATTAACATAAAATGCACGATAACAATACCTAGCCATATATAAGACAAATAAGGTGTTAGCCAATCGACTTCAAGATAATAAGTGCAAATAATCATCAATCCCATTGTAAAAGTGGGGGCTACTGAAGCCACAATCGGATTTTTTAAAAGAGAAAGCGTATGTTTAAATGTAAAGATGAGTTTACATATTACCAAGCACATTAATACCATTCCAATGAGGCCAACTAAAATACCAAATCTCGGCATTCCATCAGTTTTAATAAGATTTCCTAAAGAAACAAGTGCTAAAATTAAGCCACAAATAGGTATAGGAATGTTTTTAAGAAAGTTTTTCATTATGTTCCCTCCGGTTAATTAATTCAATTTTACCTTGTATAAACATTGTAAATCGGATTATACTATTTGTGAAATTGATAATTTAGATACCAATTATTAAAAAAACCAATAATTGAATTGGAGTGTTGATTATGTTTCAAAGTTTAAAAACATTTGTGAAAGTATATGAAATGAAAAACTTTACAAAGGCAGCGGAAGAGTTATATCTATCACAACCAACAATATCCACTCAAATACTTAATTTGGAGAAAAAATTAAATGTGATCCTATTTACTAGAAAAGGGCGACATGAGATTGTTCCAACTAGAGATGCTGATTTTCTCTATAATCGAGCGCAAAGTATTTTAGATAACTGGGAAGATACAATAGAAACACTTAATAACAAAGAAATTGTCCGAACAAAATGCCGTATTGCCTGTTCTAATACATGTGGGATTTACTTTCTTCCAAATATAATGAAATCTATTCTAGAGAACTTTCCAGATATGGATTTTTCCTTACAATTGATGAATTCAGAAGAAGTAGTAAAACACTTAAAACAAAACGAAGCGGATTTAGGGTTTATTGAAAAAATAGTGGATACAGGCAGCTTGAAACGCAGTCTATTAAATGTAGATCAACTTGTATTAGCTGGTGATCCTGAAGCTAGTTACTGGTTAAACCGTGAAGAAGATTCGGGGACACAATTTTACTCCGATATGTATGTAAAAGAGAAAAATTTAAAACCGATACATATTTATCTAAATAACAATGAAATGATAGCGGCGTTGCTAAAGGCGGGAATAGGGCAAACTGTAATTTCTCAAAAAATTGTACCAGAGGGCGTTAATTGGCAACCATTGTCTCCAAAATATACTCGAAACTTTTATTTTTTGGCGAAAGAAAATCATTTAAAAACAAGAATCAACGAGTTAGAAAAGTTTATTATGGATAGAGGTGCCTGACACTCAAACAATTCAGAATTGTTTGAGTGTCAGGCACGTGGGCTCAGTATATATGTGAACGTTCATTACATCGGGAATTGAATATGCTAGAGAAGGTGCAGAAATTTAAATTAGAGAGAGGAGGATTTAATATGGAAATTTCAAATAATGCACTAACGCTCATTGCAAAATGGGAAGGGTTTCGGGCGGACGCTTATATTGGTTCAGATAATGTTTGGACAATTGGCTATGGAACAACAAAATGGCCAAGTGGAAAATTAGTAGAAAAGGGGCAAACAATTTCAAAAGAAGAAGCGTGGGAACTACTGAGAAAGCAAGCTCAAGAGCATGCAAATACAATAGAATACTATGTTAATGTTCCTCTTAACCAAAATCAGTACGATGCTCTTGCAAGTTTCCAATATAATTTAGGACGCTACATTCTAAGAAACAGCTCACTATTAGAATACTTGAATAATAGGCAATGGGAACAAGTAACCAAAGAGATGTTATTATACATCTATGCTGGAGGGAAAAAGCTCCAAGGGCTTGTTAACCGTCGTTTGGACGAAATTGCACTTTTTTTAAAGCCTGTGGCGACAGTTGATGTAAGTAAAAAAATCGAATATGTCGAGCTTGACAAGGAACCAAGGAAATATCGTATTCAAAGTGGGAGATACAGCAGTCAAGAAGCAATGATAGCCGTGATGAACGAAGCAATTAAACAGAAATATTTATCGTACGTAGAACCAGTAAAAGATAGTTCAAATGAGAATGGATGGCGGTTTATTAGTGGTTGGTATAACACCCAAGAAGAAGCAAAAATAATTGCCGAGAGAGCTATTGTAGCAGGGAAATTAAACTACGCAACGATTCGTGGTACAGCGCAATAGTAGTGTGACAGGCACTCAAACAATTTTAAATTGTTTGAGTGCCTGTCACCTAAAAGACCAAGATTGCTTAGTTAGCTGTCTTGGTCTTTTTTTATCTATCATATTCATAGTCGTAAGGAACATTTTTACTTCCACACCCAACGAGTAAAAATGAAAATGATACTATTAAAATTGAGCAAAAAAATATTTTCTTCATATAAAATAATATTCCTCCATTTCACACGAGTCAGTCAGTCCTATTGTTTACATTTTATTGGAACCATTCTATAAAGTATACAATAAAAATTTCTTTAAAACTGTAATTTTTCTGTTTGTTAGATAAGAATTTACAATTGAAGTCATACAAGTAGGCAAGTGTGCACGTATTTTCTTTAAAACTGAATCTTGACAGGTGTTAAATAGTAATTGTCCGCAAAAAAATAAGACCTTGTTGCTCTAAATATTAGTTGGGAAATAAGCCAACCCTATATATAAATGCCGTATTAATTATATGAACATGATTACATGTCAAATACAGGATGAGCTATATAACATGAAGATAAAATAAGTTAAGACTATAGTGAAAGCGATGTTGCAAGGGAAAGAGAAAGTAGCTCTCAAAAAAAAGGCCACCTAAAATAAAGTGACCTTTAAAAGAAAGAATGATAGGTAAAGGATAAGTCTACGCTATCCAAAAAATTATGGGCTTAAAAGCGAGCGCAGAATCAGTATGCATTTTAACTATTTAATATGAGATGAAAGTAGCACCAACAATAATTAAAAGGATAAATAGTACTACAATTAGCGCAAATGTTGAACCTGATCCATTACCACTACCACCATAATATTCTTGAGACATAATTACTTCCCTCCATTCTATAATTTATTTATTTCTATAATTAATATAATGAAAAGTTGTAAAAATGAATTGCGATAAATATCAAGAGGATATAAATTATAATTTATAAATTGAAAATAAATGGTACTACTTGGAGGTTCAATTAAGAGAAGGGTAAGAGACTTTTAGCTAATAAAATCTGCTAGGTAAAAATAGACTTTGATTAAACTAAAAAAAAATTAATACACGATAGTAGCTCCCACAATGATTAATAGAATAAATAGAACAACGATTAAAACAAATGTAGAACCATAACCTCCGCCTTCATTTCCGCCTCCATAATAACAACTATTGTTGTAATTTCCAACATTTCCTTGGTATCCCATGACTATCCCTCCTTTCTAATTATATAATATGTATAGTTTTTAAAAGTGTAGAGGTTTTTATCCAACCCTTTAGAACTAACATTTTGAAAATACTAATAGTGATACATTTTGTAAACAAACAAGTGTACCCTGTAGAAGTGAAGTAGAAAGTTGCGACGGTCAACAATACTAAAACCTATAAATGCGATAAAAAAGTCCTCAACCTTCTGTGACTACTTCCTTTAACTGACATTTGTCTTAAGCCATAGTTTGTCTTCCTTTGTGTTATAATGAATTGACTAAACCATTTAGAGCTGTAGCGTGTAACGACGCTGCAGCTTTTTCCAGTTTTTTATGTGTATTCAATTACAAATGCATTCCCGCCAATACTTTCGATAATCAATTTTTAAATATTTCAGAAAAATAATGACCGAAACATAAGTAGATAGTAAAATATAGGAAATGAAAAATAAGTGGGGAATAGTCATATGGAAAAATTTAAACAGGTCGAATTAAAGCATTTTTCAAGTAAATATATGAAAGAACTAAATTCTTTTGTACTTACAGAAGAACAAAAACAATTTTCTGCACTTCCAAGCAAATTTGAAGAAGTTAATGAAGGACAGTATCGTGTTGTTATTTTAAGTGATAATACACCTGTTGGTTTCTTCCTCCTTAATTCAAATGAAAGAGTAAAGAAATATTCGAGTAATTTAAATGCTTTGCTATTGACTGCACTATCCATAAATCATACAGAGCAAGGAAAAGGGTATGCAAAACAAGGAATGACATTACTCGGTGAGTTTGTTAAAGCAGAATTCCCGAATTGCGATGAAATAGTTTTAGTTGTAGACAAAGATAATATACCTGCACAAAAACTATATTTAAAAGTGGGATTTGAAGATACAAATGAGAGGTTAACAGGCCGTATTGGCGAAGAAATTATTATGAGACAATTAGTAAAATAAAAATAAAATATCATTACCAGAGTTGATTTTACATTTTGTAGAACAACTCTGTTTTTTTATGTGGAAAGTTTAGTAAACAATCAAATGAAGATAAAAAAAACCGACAAAAATTTGTCGGTTTAAATAGCTTAATTTGAATTGTTTTCATTTGCAAATCGACCAGATGCGAATTTTTTGTTTGCTTCAGCTTGTTGGATTTGTTGTTTAATTTGATTAACATCAGATTCCATCCCGAATTCTTGACTCATTGAATTCGCAGTTCCAGAAGCTTGTTGTTTGTTTGCTTCAGCTTGCTGAATTTGTTGTTTAATTTGATTAACGTCAGACTTATTCCCAAAGTTTTGGTTTGCCATTGTAAATCACCTCCTGAATATAGCTTGTGCAGAAGGTGCTTTTGTATCCTACAAATATTTTTAACTCATATCTGTTTAAAGGCTATAACAGCGAAGCGTTATAAACTATTACATTTATTCTATAACAAATAAAGAGAAGCAGAACGATATAGCTTAAGCACAAAAAAGGGTCACAATGCAAAGAAGTGACCCAAAGTAAGAATTGAGGGAGGTAGTGACGGTCAACTAGCATCACAACCTAATAAGTGCGTGCGATACACTCCATAATAATGTGTGCAAATTAAGGTTACTTATACATTAAAAAGCTGTAACGTCGACTCACGTTACAGCTTAAAATGATTAATAATTCATATCATTAAGACCAGGATTGTGTTCATTTGGCATCTCTGGCATAAGTGGTACTGGGAAACCTTCAGGTGGTGGAGTCACTTCTAAATCTTGGCCACTCCTACTTGGGGATTAATTGAGCATTATGATAACCTATTTCAATCCGTTATGTCATTTCTGCTAAGAAAACATCACGAAGTAAATCACGGTATTGTGTTTCTTTACCTCTGAAATTTGAGATTTGAAAGAGGTATTGCATTTTGGTTCTTATTTCACCATGATGTCAACCTAGTATTTTCTTGCATTCTCTGTACTGCCTGAGGGTTCGTTTGTTAGGAATACATCCAATTCCCCAATTGGTTTATTTATAATGAGTATGTTTTTTAAGTGTACTATCAGAATAAAACATATCCATTTTGCTCACGATAAGCTGAATATTTTAAAGGGGATGATTGAATGTTCAATCGTTTATCAGCACAAAATGGTGTATTTAGATTACCACCAATACAGCGGAAAAATAATAAAGAGTTAGATGTTGCTATTGCAGATCTCGAAGCAAGAGGATTTCGTTTGGTAAGGCGTGGTTTTCAAAATGAACGAGAACAAACGATTAAAAATCCAACTTCTAATAAAGTCTGGGCTATAATGGAAAAACTTATGTTTTGAATTTAAACCATTTGCTTTTATGAAAAATATAAAAAAGCTACAGCGCTTATTTTCACACTGCAGCCCTATAAGTAGTGAAACACTACGAAATATTATTTTGGCTGTATGTTGTTTATTTATACGTTATTTGAAGTATTCGTAAAGTAAAAAGTATAAATCCTGCTATTAAGGATAGATTAGTATCTATTGGAGGTGAGTCTCATGACTAAAGAAAAGAAAAAGAACGAATTAGAACAAGAAGAATTTGCAAATGAATTTTTACCTGAAGAGTTTGAAGAAGAAAAAGAAGAAGAAAAGCAACAACAGAAAGAACAACAAAAAGAAAAGAAGTAATGAAACAGTGCCACAATCTTCGGGTTGTGGCTTTTCTTACATTAAAATGCGAGTTCTAATGGATGTAAGTGAAGGAAGAGGGTTTAATATGGACAATGATTTGAATTATGGTGAAGATTATAAGTTTATACCTGCTACTTCGGTGGGAAGTGGGGTCGGTATAGAAGTAATGCCTGATTTATATCAGTATACAATTCAAATTGTAAATATTGTACTTTATGGTAATAAGAATACTAATGAATTTGTACTGATTGATGCAGGTATGCCAAAAAGCGCGGATGAGATAATTTCAGTAATAGAGGAACGATATGGTCCTAATTCTCGTCCAAAAGCAATCATTTTGACTCACGGCCATTTCGATCATGTCGGAGGAATTATAGAATTAATAAAGCGTTGGAATGTCCCTGTTTATGCCCATTCTTTAGAAATGCCTTATTTAACAGGAAAACAAAACTATCCAGAACCTGATCCTTCTGTAAGTAATGGACTAATTGCCAAGATGTCACCTTTATTCCCTAATGAAGCTATTAACTTAGGTGACAATATTGAAACAATTCCTTCTGACGGAAGTATTCCTTTTATGCCAGGTTTTCGGTGGATACACACACCTGGTCATTCACCAGGACATATATCGTTGTTTCGTGAAAAGGATCGAGTACTCATTGCTGGAGATGCATTTGTTACTGTCAAACAAGAATCACTTTATAAAGTATTAACACAAGCAAAAGAGATTAGTGGTCCACCTCAATATTTAACAACGGATTGGCAAGCTGCGCGAGAATCTGTTGAGAAGTTAGAAGCACTAAAACCTCTCATAGCTATTACAGGTCATGGATTGGCGATGAATGGAGAAGAACTCAAGAACAACCTTAAGAAGCTTGTAGAAAGTTTTGATCAAATAGCTCTACCAAAGCACGGGAAATATTTAAATTAATGCATACACTAATCAAGTGGAGGAGCAATACCATGATAAGATAGTGCCCTAACACGACAATTAGTGAATAATACGTAAAAGCCTTTACCTTGCAAGGTAAGGTTTTTCAACTATTCCCTATGAATAATTAATTATTTTTAAAGGTTATTACCCTAAATTAGAAACGTTAGTTCTTGTTTAAATATTTCCCTTTCATAGATACTAGTCATTTTTTGAAAGATTTCGTCGGAGAAAACATTGTTGGCAAGAAGGTGTTCCTTTATTCCAACTGCTATCATCCAGTGCTGGAACAAGGGCAAGATGAATAAATCATTAATCAGGAATTCTGCTAGTAATGTAAAACTTGTCGTTTCTTGCGCTTACCCGGGAAATTATTTTTTTATTTCCTAGCCTAAAAACATTTCCAAATAGGGAAATACATATAAGAGATTGATCTGTCTAATCTGAAATAGAAACTAGCAGGTTAGTTCACAAGGGAAAGACAGAGCGAGTGTCCATAGTGAAAATAATGTTTAAGTGATAAAATTAAATTGTTATCGATAGGAGGTGTAATGAATGGCGTTTTTCATTGTAATGATATTTTTGGCTATATGTATTGGGATTGTAACTACATTGAAAAAGACAGATCGTAATAATGTTAATGCTTCTAGTAGTTCTAGCTATTCAGGTAATAATGCGACTGACTTTAATACAACAGGTTCTGTATTTTCGTTAACTAACACGGATAATAATAATTGTTCGGACACCACTTCGAGTAGCAGTGATTCTTCAGGAAGCTCGTGTGATTAAGTATTTGAGTCATTTCCAAATCGGAGATGGCTTTTTAATTTTACTAATCAGCTAGCATTTGGGATGAACTATATTGTAAAGAGCGAAAACAATAGAAAGTTAAGATTTCTTTACCTTGTCGAAATTCTATTGATTTCATATAGAAATAAAATTAAGATGTTGACGGGGAAATAAGTTGAAAACTATTGCTGACGGATCGCCGTATGCGATGAAAGTCGCTCGTACGGTGAAGGCTCGTTATAAACTGAGAAGATAAAACGAGAATAGCGGAAATGTAGTGCCAGTAAATCCAGCAATTAACTTAAAGGCAACACCTGGGGCGACAGGCTCTGGGGAAATAAATATATCTTGGAACGGCAATAGTGATCCAAATTGGTCACATTATACAATGTATATTCTAGTTTCCAATACTAATGAAGCTGACGAGAGCAGTCCAAAGTATGCGGATATTACTTATAAAGGTAACGATGGTTTCGGTGATTGGCACAGTCCAGGAACAAGGGTTTCATATGCGCTTTATTCTATTATGAAAGATGGTTCTAAAACTGTTCAAAAAGTAACTGTTACTGCTCCATAATTAAAGCAAAAGGAAACCTCACTATTTTAGTGAGGTTCCTATTTATCTATAAATGGGACGCTAACACTAGTTTACTAGGTGGATTTAAAGGCATTGTTAGAGGACAAAGATTTACATGCCTACTTGGTCTCACTATTTGATATAGTGCAAGTCATATGGAAAGGAAGCAGTTGTTCTTGGAACTATTTGATCTTTAAAATTACTTTCCCTTTAGCTCTTCCAGATTCTACGTATTCCATTGCCTTTTGTGCATCTTCGAATAAAAAAATTCGATCAATTACAGGTGTAATTTTACCTGACTCAATGAAGTCTGCGATAATACGTAATTGATCGCCACTTGGCTTCATAAATAAAAACGAATATTGAGCCCTATGCTTCTTTTCAAGAGAAGTAAGTTTATGACTTGCTACGGAAAATAACAATGTTTTGAAAAGCCCTGAGCCATATTCTTTAGCAAAACGAGCATTCGGCGTACCCGAAACGGAAACAATTTTCCCTCCGTCTTTAATAATATTAAAAGATTTTTCAAGTGTTTGTCCTCCAATGGTATCAAACACTGCATCATAATTTTTAAGTATATCTTCAAATTTTTCTGTTTTATAATTGATTACTTCATCTGCACCAAGAGATGTAACTAAATTTGCGCCAGCTTCACTAGCAGTTGTTGCCACTATGGCACCCATAACTTTTGCTAGTTGAATAGCAAACGTACCGACACCACCGGAACCGGCATGAATTAAAATTTTTTGCCCTTTTCGTAATTGCATGATGTCATGTAAAGCTTGGTAAGAGGTTAGGCCAATAAGGGGGATAGATGCAGCTTCCTCAAAGCTCAAATTTTTAGGCTTTAGCGCTACATCATCTTCATGAACAGAGATATATTCCGTAAAAGTACCGATTTTATTCTTGCGTGGACGTGCATATATTTCATCTCCAACTTTAAAACGAGTCACTTTTTTGCCAACCTTAATTACAACGCCAGAAAAATCATTTCCGAGAATTAACGGCATTTCATACTTGAGTAACATTTTCACTTTTCCATCACGTATTTTAAAATCAATAGGATTAATACTAGCTGCATGAATTTCTGCAAGTACCTCGTAATCATTCATTTCAGGTGTAGGTATTTCCGTTAAACGCATCGGAGCTTTACCATATTTATCAATAACCAACGCTTTCACTGTGTTCATTCCTCCATAATTGTATTAATAAGCTATTTTCAATCGTATTGCTTTAACAATGTTTCAATATCCACAATAAGCGTTTTTAATAGGCTTAATTTTGTCCGTATATCAATATAATAAAAGTTTTTTGTACCTTCTTTTCGCATTAAAATAATTCCAGCATCTCGTAAAATTTTTAGGTGATGTGACACTGCAGGTCTAGAAAGGTGTGTTTGTTCAGTAATTTCACCAACTCGTAATCCTGTTTGACAATCGGTTCCCATTAAAACTAACAAAATCGATTGGCGGGTTTCATCACCGATAGCCAATAGTACTTTTTGACAATTCATAAAATCTTCTTTAATAGTGTTTAGTTGGTCTTTTTTATTTATCAATTAAATACCTCCGATGGTTAGTTGAACAGTTTAAGTTATTGAACCATGTTATTGAATACAACAATATATTAATGCGATAACCTCTGCAATATTGAGAAAGTAAATCGAGACGAATGCCCTTTAGAAGAAAACGCTAAAAATAATTGTTCTTACAAGAGATGATTTTCACATAAACACTCAGGAAAGTTGATTTTAACTACAAAAAAATACCCCGAGGGAAGCACCCTCGAGATATTATAGTGACAAACTGTTCATCCTCTTAAAAACATATATTTTATAAGCAGATGAATGAGCTAATTATATATAAATATTTTATGGAAATTACTCATTTTATTCTTTTTTAGCTTTAATCTGATAAGTAATTCCAAACACTATGTTAAAAATTAATCCAAAATTTAGCGGATTCAAAAAAACCCAAAGTAAATTTGTTTCTAATGCTAAAAGTAATAGAATCCACAAAATCATGCAAACATAATAAGCAAATATCATCGGCCAACAAAAAACTTTATCTATATCAAACATACAATTCCTCCTATACGCTAATCAAAACAAGAGGATGCTGCACCTGACATAGCTCCACCCGCTGCACCTATAATAGCTCCTCCGACAGCACCAACTGCTTTTCCAATACCAGGTAATACAGTTCCAGCACCAATACCAACCCCTAAACCAGTTATTGCACCAAGATAATAACCACCAAGAACTCCTAATGCACAATTCCATTAACGAGCTAAAGTAGTCGTTTGAATCGGTTGTTCACCGGTATGTAATTCTATAATCAGTCCATTATCAACTGATTTATAAATTAAATTAACCTCATTCTCATTACTTTCTATTGCTTAAGTTGGCAATACCTCCGAATAATCACCTTTTTTAACAATAATATATCCAACTTCATCGTTTTCAATTGTTGTCTCATCATTTAATAATTCTAAACGCATCGTACTTTCATTTAAAATGGTAATGGCAAAATCAGCATTCTGTTCAGCTGCAACTACAGTTGAAGCATTAAAAGCTATATTTCCAGTGAAAAAGAATAAAAGAACCAAACAAGTCAACATAAAAAACAATTTTCTCATTTGTAAAACGCCTCCTTTAATATTCTGATTCTTCTTTTATTCTAAAAAAAAATAATAAAATAGAAAATATAAAACACAAAATTGTAACAAAAAAATCTAAATATTAGGGGAAAGACAGACTTGTTCGGAGCCTGTACTAGTAGCATAAATTGAAATCGCAGGTAGAAGAATTACGGATAATTAAGAAGTCACTCGATACTAGCAATTGAAAAGCACCCAAACAAAAAAGTTTCTATGTTTGTACAAAATCCATACAAACATAGAAACTCACTAATTTCGTCCGCACTCGGCAGGAATCAAACCTGCATCTTAAGAACTGGAATCTCACGTGCTTTCCATTTCAAGTGATTGAGCAACTTTCTAAAATAATTACGTGTTATTTATGCGAACAACGAGCATTCAACCGCCCTCACTCTTTGGAGTGAAGAAATACTAAAAATTTACCATCCTGAGCGTCATTCGAATAGCGTTCTGCTTCATCATCTGGGACTCCAATTTCCATAAGAGCATGCTTTAATCCACCAGCACCAGAGCTAGCACCTACGACTGCTCCTCCAATTGTTGTAATAATAGGACCTGCAGCCAACACAGCGCCAAATCCGGGAATCAACACAGTGGATAAACCTGCTATCATGCCTGCTATGCCAATGGCAGCTCCAGTTGCAGCTCCAGCAAGGGCTCCATCCATAGTGGAAGGTTTTACTTCCTGTGTGTTTTTAGATAGTTCTTTTGTTTCTTTAGTAATAACTGAAATCTCCTCTGTTGTATAGCCCTTCTCTTTTAAATCTTCGACAACTTCAGCCGCTCTTTGTTCATTATCGTATACACCAATAACTTGATTCTTCATTAACAATTACCTCCTGTTTGCTTTAACTATGTATTCTTTACCCGTTTGTTAGTATTACTAGACACATTTCACCTTCAAGCTTTATTCTTTTTAGAATTCCACACCTGTTTTGTTTTTTAGCTCCTTCTTTCAAACATAATGATCTTCAGTAATCTAGCTCAATTCCAAAGTATAGGAACTGTTTAAAGTTATTTATTTCCGCAAATTTACACTTAAGGCATAAAGGACGGCTGTAAAAAAATCATCTGGAATGATAATTCCTAGATAGTTGATATGAATGTGATGGTTATGTTCCACACCTGATACGATGAAAGTAACTTCGTAGACTCCTGGTGTGGTAACAAAAATCAATTATGATTATCCACTTAAAAGCCAACGAAATGAAAAAGTAACCTAAATTTGAACCTAAAACAGAAAAGTCCCAAGGTGAAATTGAATGGAATAATTATAGTAAAAAGTATAACGAATGATCTAATATACCTAAGAAGTTAGTCGAAGCAACATTTGAGAGGGGCAGAGGAGAACTTACACGGAAATTAGCGATGTAGTTACTGAACAATATGAGGGAAGAAACTATAAAAGGGTCACCGGATTGGGAGGCGACCCTTAGAATGGAAAATTAATATCTAGTATTTCAAGAAAGTAGCGCCGACAATAATTAGAAGAATAAATAGAACAACGATTAGGGCAAATTGAGAACCATTACCATAACCGCCGCCAGAATAGCCGCCGTTTTCAATGCCACCAACATTTCCACCATAGTATCCCATAAAACCACCTCCTTTCTACAATTTATAATATGTTCCCTGTAGAGAATGAGTGGGGTGTTAAACCATTTAGAAGCACTAAAAAATATATTTTTATGAGATAAGAAAATAAAAAAAGAGCCACTTGGGATGGAGTGACCCTTAGTAAAAAGAAAAGGAGACGTAAGGCTAAGTTTAGCTTTACCTTACTATTATTATGATGTGATAGTAATGTTTGTATAGTTCATAGCCTTTGAAAACAAAAAAAACTATAGCGTCATCACACGCTACAGCTCGAATTGCGCCCTTTAATGGCTTAGTAAACAAGGATTATATCATAGGGGGCAAAACTATGTTAAAAGAGAAAAAAGAATTAAATCGCTACCAACTAGATAAGGCCATTAAGAAGTATCACGACAACATGTGTAAGTACATGAGAATGAAGGACGAACTTGTTACAATTACAGCAGCCGCATCTTCTGTACAATACGGAATTGAGGCAATAATGCCAAAAGCAGTTGGTGGCACAAGTGATCTAGTACATACGCATGTTCAAAACAGAGCAGCGCGAGAAGTGCGAATTAACAAGATTAAAGAAGAACTACTTTTGGTTCAAAATTTAACAAGCAAGGTAGCTGGAGATATAGAGCAAGAAGTACTTTACTGGTTGCTAGAGGGCATGCCTTTCCGTTGGATTGGTGCAAAGCTTAATATGAGCCATATAAGCGTACAACGAGTACGAGTTATTTATTTGATGATGAAGTAACCTTGGACCCCTTCTTTTTTTATGCTTAAAAATATAAGACTGACATTTTTAGAAGATTTATTAGGTAGAATTATGTATCATTTAGAAAACTATGAAAATTTTGAGGTGTCAAATGGATATAAAATCAGTAAAAGTTGAAGTCTTACTATCAGAAGAATACATTGAACAACTAAGGAATGAGCTAAATAAATTAGGGGTTTTAACGGTCGGTAATTATGACCATGTTGTTTCTTATACTGTTACAAAGGGATATTGGAGGCCACTTGACAAAGCGGTACCCTATGATGGGGAAATTGGAGAAATTTCATTTGGAACTGAATGTAAGCTGGAATTTAGATGTCTATATTCAAAAATAGAAGAAGTGAAAAACGCAATAAATGTTATTCATCCTTATGAGGAACCTATTATAAATGTAATTCCTTTATTAAACTAGGCTGTTTTCGAAAAGATTGTTGCTATTCAACTAACGGAGCAGTTTAGTTGAATAATGATATGGGTTTTTGCGGTAAAATAGTAGACGGTAGGTGCATCTTCATCTTTACAGAAAAGTGGGATGGGCTATCGTTTAGTTAGGAGGTAGAGGCTTTGAGGTATTTGATGGTTTGGGGTAGTTGTCTTATTTTGATTTTGTTAGTTGCAGGAATTTTATTTTGGTCGGCTGGATTACCGAAGATTAAAAAGATTAAAAGTAAAAAATTGTCATTCATTATGTTTAGTTTGGGATTGATTGTAATCGCAACGCCATTTGCTTTTTTTATAGGTGGAATGGCAACAGACTCACCGACCAGTACTATGAAAGATTTTTGGACAGGTTTTTTTATCGTCCAGGCAATTCCACTTTTAATACTAATAATTGCAATCTTAAAATGGCTTATAATTGACTTAAGAAAAATAAAGTAGCGTGTGGACAGTGATAATTAATTTAGTTTAAAAATACAAGTTTGTGAAGAAATCTACTAAACTCTAGGGTGCTTTAGTTGAAGAAGATAGCCAAACCAGAAGCAACAATCTTTGAGAAAACAGCCTTAAACTAAGAGGTCCGATGTAGTTAAATTTATGAAATGTTACAAATGTGCCAAAGGGTCCAGATGTTCCAAACGTATCATTTTGGGTAAGCTGCGATGAGTTTTAAATTGAACGTAAACGATATGAGTATGGTGCTATGCAGAATCAGCTAGCAGATGAAGAATATACGCAATTATTAACAACAATGGACGCACAGCAAACGGCATAATCGTCCCATATTGTTTAGTAACATAGTAAACGTAAGCAAAGGCTTAGCGTTATTTATATTGTTATTAACATTACTATTAACATTCGTCAGTATTGACATTATTTAAATTAATATATAATTATCTGAGGGGAAATAAGTTTTAAATATCTATCGCTGACGGATCGCCGTATGCGATGAAAGTCGCCTGTATGGTGAAGGCTCGTTATAAAACTTAGAGATAGAGAAGGATAAGACGAGAATAGCACAGTTTTAAACTCTGCAAAAAACACAACTGGGGCAATGATTGCTGTGGTATTGAGTGGAACAGATATCCCATTACCTAACGATCAACAGTTAAACAATGTAACTGTAAATGTTGGAAGTAATACTTTCACAGTTCAACAATCAGGAACTTATGAACTTGAGTATCATGTTTATCTCACTACACCAATATTGGTATCTTCAAGAATACAGGTAAATGGAACTCAAATTACAGATAGTGTGGTAAATCCAGTAGTACCTACGAATTATTTAACTAAAAAAGCTACAGTAAACTTAATCGCGGGTGATTCTTTAAGTTTGCAATTATATAATCTTTTGGGTGTAGCTATATTAACTCCTGGTGATCCGACTAAAGTTACTTCGTTAAGTATTACAAAGAAATAATGATAAAGAGCATCCACTTGGGTGCTCTTTTATTTTTCCTTCCGCAATTATCTATGGAGGATATTTATTATCCGCTATGAGAACAATCGAGATTGGCGATGGTAAACGTTACTGAATCTCAATGCTTCTCATGGCTTTTTATTTTGAATAGGGTAAAGGATCGATGATGGAATGGATTCGGTAACAACAGTAACAGCTGTAAGCCAAGTAGCAAATTCAAGTCGTATGGTCGATTCTATGTATTTGCTTAGTTGATTTCGTTTTTTGGAGCGCTTATAAACGAGAGGAGAGACTACTAAAGAATTTAGAAATGATGACTGACTGTTTAATTGGGTTGTATAGTACAATTCAATAGTGGAGAGGTAAATAGTAAATAAATGAAGTAATACCAATTAGTTTGGGGAACTTTCAAAAAATGCTAAGATTGAAAAATAGAATGGGAGGAAAATAAATTGATTACATTAAAACCTATGAACCAAGAAGAGTTCAAACATTATATCAGTTTTGCAATTGAAGACTATGCAAAAGACAAGATCGCTTCTGGAAATTGGAGTGAAGATGAAGCGATTGATTTGTCGAAGAAATCATTTAATCAACTGCTACCAAAAGATGAGCAGACAGAGAATAATCATTTATTCTCTATCTTTCACAATGATATTTTAGTTGGAATGATTTGGATTGCACAAAAAGACCCTACAAAACCTAATGAAGGTTTTATTTATGATTTTATGATTTTTGAACAATATCAAGGGCAGGGTTATGCTAAGAAAGCAATGAAAGAAATTGAAACTATTGCTAAAGGGTTAGGTGTAAATAAAATTGGTTTACACGTTTTTGGTCAAAACAAAATTGCACGTGGCTTATATGAAAAAATGGGTTATGAAATTACGAATATAACTATGGCTAAAACAATTTGATCATGTAACAGAAGTGCCTAGGTACTCAATTAATTTTGAGCCTGGGCTTCTTTTATTTCTCAAAAATATACACTTGTCAAAAAAAGAGCAATCGTTCTGTTATAAATACAAACGAACGTTCTTGTAAAAGGAGAGATCAAAATGTCATACATAGCTGTTCCAAAACTAACAAAAGGCTCAAAGCCAAAGAAGTTAGATAAACGATGTAACCATAACTACAATTGGTGAAGATGAAGTGATGAGATGTGCGCAACAAGCGTTAAAATCAGGAGTAGAAGAAATATTGATAGGGCAATAAAAAAATCACTCATTTTAAAAAATAATGAGTGACTTTTTTATTAAATTAGCTATGTAAAACGATAATGTTGATTTTCGACTTAAAGAAAACGTCCAACAAAAAGACGGTTGATTATGATTAATTTATCGTTCTCCATTTAACCTGTTCTGAGAGTCTCGTAAAAAGCATAATGTTACTCAATTTTGGAATCATCCACTTCAGAGAGAACGGTGGTACATTTATTTGTATTCAACTCTGCTACCATAGACATGTAAATGTCAATAAGATCCTCACTATCCACTTTAAAACCTAAGCGTTCATATAGACGTTGAGCAGAGCTTCCTTGCAGGACATTTAATGTCACTCGTTTTCCTATTACATAATCTTGTTTTAGAAGATATTCTAATACCTGACTACCAATACCTTTACCTTGGTAATTGGGATGAATATAAAAATGCTCCACCAGATACCCATCTAATATCGGTTTAAAAGCTACGCAACCAATAAAGGAGGAACCTACTTTAATGATCCATGTATGAACTGGGTCAAATGCATCACGAAAGCGTTGGCGTACCTTTTCTTCTTCAAATCTTCCTAGTCTAGTTAAATCATCATGCAGTACAATTGCCCGTAAATTAGCAATTGTCTCAACATCCGAATTTTTGGATTGTTGAAGGGTAATCTGTACCATCTAACATTACAACTCCTTTTTCGTGATTTTCACCATAGAGTTTACTTTGTTCTTCTATTGATAGTTTTTTATTGTATCACTAATGGTAGGGAATATCAGTATTATTTTTCTAATAATAGTCCCTTTTTCTACAATTATGACGAGGCAAATGTATGAATAATCTTTCATTAAAAATAAGTGTTATTCGGATAATCTGAGGACAGAGGTGACGATTGAGTGGATCGAAAAGTAAAAGGAAGATACATTTTATTCCAAAATTTATTGGTATGGGGGAAGCTGATTTCTCTATCAATTTTGATTTATCGGAAGTTAAATATTCATAAGGTTAGTGCAGCTCTTATTCCTATAGATTTGGAGTTATTAGGTGTAATCAAACCAAGGAATCATGAGTTAATCGGCAAAAGGTTAGATGGTGATAATGATGATTAGTTTGAGGAGTTTAAGAAGAATAAAGAACTAGTGCTGTGTAATAGTTGAAAAAAATTGTGCAGTAACTTTTGTATAAAAAGAGAACCCCACCGAATGGTGAGGTCATAAAGAAATTATTTACGGAAACGTTATTGTATTTGAATAAGGGCTCTCTACTCCGTTTACGACTTGTGTTACGCACCAAGATGAACCAGAAACAAATTGAGGATTTTGATGGTTTATTATTCCATTGTTAGTCGGAAAATGAACATAATAAGAAAATACAATATTCCCGTTGATAACTTGATACACTTTAAAATCTGCATTTGGTTCCAAGTTTATAGTAATTGACGTAAAGACAGAGGTGATGCTTGGTGCTGATGGTGTTAAGCTATTCTCGTCTTATACCTTTTTGTCTCGATTTTATAACGAGCCTTCACCGGGCAGGCGACTTTCATCGCACACGGCGATCCGTCAGCAATAGATTTTTTAACTTATTTCCCCAGTCAATTATATATCAATTTTAGCGAGGTCAATACTGACGAATGTTAATGCTTTTGTTAAAACACAAAAATAACCGGGAAGGAGTACAGGTACCTCAACAACCTGTAGGTACAGGTCTTCCAGGGTTTGCTTATATTTATGATACAACTGCACAACCAGGAATCCCGAATGATGGTGAGGTTACTTTCAATACAAATGGAAAATGCAGTGCAGGATATAGCTTTGTTATTAAAACAATCTGGATGGGGCATTGAACGAGTGAAAAAACATCAAGATTGGAATGGAAAATACTGTCCGCATCGGATATTAAGTGAAAATCGCTGGAATAGCTTCTTAAAACGAATTGAAGAAGCTATGAAGCCGAAAACAACAATTCAACAAAAGGAGGAACCTAAAATGACTAACACATTAACATCAACTGTTAAAGAGGATTTAAAAGAATTGTTAAAAGAGACTTATCAGAAAGGTATTTTAAAAGTGGAAGTTCTACAATAAAACGAACGAACGTTCTTAATAGGAGAGTTGATATGGCTGCTAAATGTCAGAAGAATATATCACAATAGTGGACATAAAGTATTTTTTCCAAACTTGCCATACTTTCAACATTAGTTAAGATTAATACAATAATGTAAACTCGGAGGTAGGTTCTGTGCGGTAAAGGTTTCCTCCCCTGGTATTTATAAAATCCTAAATATTAGGGGAAGACAGACTGACGACCGACCAGCGCCTCATAAAGTCGTTCGAGGCAAGACAACATGGCCGGCCTAATTATTTAAAAAGATTAGGTATCTTAATAGAGAAAGGTGAAAAATAAAAAATTGGAGTGATTTAATTTGACTAAATTTACACCCTTGCAAGAAGCTCAAGCCTTCGCAGAAGCTTTTCTACTACCTATTGAGCAGTTATCTATAAACCATCCTTATAAGAGGGATAAAGGTCGATATCCACGAGTGAGAAAATTTATCCAAAACTATTTATTAAATGGTTCAAGTGAAACATTCAATTCTTCTCCAATTCAACAAGGTGTTGGACAATTAATGATGTTCTGTGCTCAGTTCGCCCAACAAAAGGCTCAAGCTGGAGAACATGATGCAGTTTACAAAGAAATTGTTAATACTGTTATTCCAAAACTTATCGATAAAGCTTTTAATTTTCCGACGAATCCAATTGATCAACTAGCAGGTTTAATTTATCTTGGGACAGCGATGCTTAAGAAATTAGATGAATCTCAGAGCGATGTTTCATTTTCTAATGTAGATTCATTGTTAGATCAATACCGAGAGCATTTTGCTAATGAAATATTAAGTTCCAGAGAATACAATATTTTAAAGTATTATCGTACTCCGTCTGCTTGGACATACGATGATTCAGAAAAATCATATCGTTTTGCTGCTGGGCCATATGAGGGACAAATCGGATATTGGATCACTACAGCGGATTTATCAACTGATCCTCAGAATGATTACTTAGATAATCCAACTGTTCTTGATGATTCGGGAAAGGTTACTTTCGCTGGTATTCAACCAGGTACAAGCGGTAAAGATTATATTAATCATCATGCATATTTTAGTACTAAAAACGAACGATTTATTCTTAATTCCTCACTAAATGCTGTTGCTTGTTGGATGGCAGCGCATGTATATGATGTAAAGGTTAATGAGACTGGAGCTTCATTAGATCCTGCACATAACCTGAAAAATGCAATCCGAGATGTTCTTAGTTATACTCAATGGGGTTCCAATACTTCAGTGGCTAATGCTTCAAAAGGTTGTTTCCTGCAAGAGCCCTATAACAATTCATTATCTGCAAAAAGAGTACTTCCTGTTCACGGGTTTTCTGATGTGAACCTGACAAATAATATGCTACGTGCTCGATTCGATTCTCCTGCATATAATGCTTTTTCAATAACATTCTTGCAAATTTATGCAAGCTTAATTGAAAACCCAACAGCCTCATTATGGCACAGTCTTGTTCCGAATATAGATTCGGATTCTGGAGTTATGGTTACCCAATTAATTAATACCTACAAGGAGATTTTTGATAACTATTCAACTATTAAAAATAACTTAGTTAGTCATTCGTTTAGCCAAGCGAAATATTGGGGAATGTATATTCCTGAAAATGCCATGTTAGGTTCATCCGAGTTGATTAAAAATCCGTGGCAAATGCCTAATAAAGGCGAGGGAATTAATCAAGCTATGGTTGGATTATTTAATGTTTATCCTGGAATTACAGGACAAGGAATAGCAAGTATGGATAATAAAGTATCAAAAGCAATTAAACTTCAACTTGATGTTGGTCAAGCTTTACACGGTCAAAGTAAGTTTCCATCGCACGGTCGTTCTGGCCTTTGGGATTTGGCTCGCTTAGATATATTAGCCGATACTTCAAATACAAGTGGAACTGTTGATTCTGCTACAGACCTTACTACCACTGATAAAGAATCTCCGAACTGTGCTGGAGCTCGTCGAGCATTCTACGCTTTAGCTATGGCATTAGCAGTTGATGGTTCTAGAGGTTTTACATTAGATTAATAGGAACTTAGGCTTCCTTCTTCCAAACTTCTATGACCTGAAGAGTGAGCTATCGACAATTATCACAATAACTAAATAGAAGAATGCAAGACCCCTTGAGCGGATTCGAGGGGTTTTGATTTTGCTTTGAAAACTACATCAAACAGCCGTATTACTGCTTTCACAAACTTCATAAGTGGCGTCAGAATTTGATACATTACCCAAATACGAAAAAGCATTCGTTATAGCTGCTGTGCAAATTAAACTTGCTGCTGATGAAAAGGCTGAAAAGGAGGCTAAACGAAGTGGTAATGGCAAGGGGAAGAGAAAGCGATAAATTACCCATTATGCAAAATTGATATAGTTAAATCCCTCTGAATTCTGTATATTTGTGTATGAGGAGGGATAATAGTGAAATTTTTCTTGCGTCTTGTATCACTATTTTTATGGTTTTGGGCATTTTTTTTTACTATGATTGGAGTTTTAGTTGTCATTCAAACTAATTACCACATATTACCGATATTTATATTTACTTTTCTAATAATTATTAGTATATTTATATACTTAGGAATTTACTTATGGAAAAAGCCTATGAAGTATAACAAAACTATTGATCAAGGAGAAACAGCAGCTGAGAGATTTGAAAGGGAAAGTGAAATTCCAGGTTCAAAGGCTCGTCAACAAAAACTAAATGATACTATTGAGTTGGATATTTTGAAAGGGAGCGATGTAGAGAAGGTTAAAGCTTTAAATTGTCCAAATTGCGCTGCAGCATTAAACCCGAAAGAAAACCATTGTGAATACTGTGGTACATCATTATATCAGAAATAAAGCAAGTAACATATATGTGTTAATATGGCGTAGAGTATTTATTGATATTTTAAGTTAATTTCAAAATTTTTTAACCTGCATTTTACAACCTATCGAAATCTCCCAAGCCTAAACCCCGCCAAGTCAATATTTTTACGCTATAATGTAGGACGAGGTGAAGAAAATGTTTGTGAGTGAAAAACAGATTGAGATTCGATATGCGGAGACGGACCAAATGGGCGTTGTCTACCACGCAAACTACATCATTTGGATGGAGATTGGACGTACACAGTTAGTAAGTGATGTAGGATTTAAGTACGCAGCATTAGAAAAAGAAGGATATGTATCACCAGTGATGGATTTATCTATTTCTTATAAGGCAGCGATGCACTATGGCCAAGTAGCAACTGTTCGTACTTGGGTAGAAAAGCATGATCGACTACGTACAACATATGGTTATGAAATTTTACATGAAGATGGCACGATTGCTGCTACAGCACAATCCGTACATATTCTAGCGCACAAAGAAACGTTACGCCCGGTTTCTTTAAGTAAAATTGACCCAGCTTGGGATGCGAAATATAAAGAAATTGCTATTGAAACAAAATAGAACAAAGGGTGTTGTCGCTCTGCGTTAAAAATACTAATAAAAGCATCAATTACGAAGGCAGTACTAGAGCAAATAGCTGGTGCTGTCTTTTGCTTGTACTAGTTTCTTCCTTATAAAGTTGTAAAACAAATTGGTTGATATACCACAATAATACATTTTTATGTTGAATATCACACGTAATATTGATACAATAAGAACAAATGTTCTTAGGAGGCGAGAAACTATGCAATTATACATATTTGAAGACAGCTTTATGCCGTTAATTGAACAGTATCAATTAACTGAAGAACAACTTGAATTTACAGGAACACCTCAGGAATGTCTTGAACTTTCTAAAGTGGACGCCAATCGTCACTCAATTCTAGCTATCGATGAAGGAAAACTTGTTGTTTTCTTTGTATTACATCGAAAAGAGGGGGTAAAGCCATATTCTAATAATGAAAATGCGATATTAATAAGAGCCTTTTCAACAGATTACCGTCATCAAGGGAAAGGATATGCCAAAAAGGCTTTACTGCTATTGCCTGAATTTGTAAAAAAACAGTATAGTGAGATAAATGAAATTGTATTGGCTGTAAATGTAAAGAATGAAGCCGCACAAGGACTATACAAGAAGTGCGGATATACCGATAAAGGTGAAAGAGTAATGGGGATAAAAGGGGAATTAATCGTAATGAGTCATGATTTGTAAAGAATGATACTCACGAACTGCTCATTAAAAGGATACAAATTTTAAAAATCCACCTTGCACTAGTAGAAACAGTTTACACTGTGACCACTAATAGCAAGTGGATTTTATTATTTATTAATTCGAATAGTGCTTATCGGAAGCCCCTTGTACTAATGCTTAGATCGTTTAAACAAGAGCTTCCAAGAAATGAAATTCGCGATTAGAAGTACTATCAAATAAATAATTGTGCCATAGGAAATGCGTGTCGCCATGTAATAGTGCAGACCTGCTAGAATACCTAAAGGAATAAATAAGATTAAGGACTGCCAGCTCTGTCCATCACCGATTTCGTCATAGGGCTTCGTAAAGGGAATCTTACTTCCAGAACCTACATAACAAATAATCGTGTACAAACAGCTTGCTACTAAAACAGTCAATAAATCTGGAATGATTCTTGGGCCATAAATAAAGCAAAATACGATGCTAAGGACAATGTACAAAGGAATATACAACTTTATTAGAAAAGCTTTTAGACTGCCTTTTTGTAAGTCTGTATATTCTTTAATTGGGAAGACTTTATATATCCAAGCTGCTTTAAACTTTGCTGAATGGCCAAGCATAATCACGGCTGACGGGATGATTAGCATACTAAAATAAATGTTTAAATAGCTCATACTGACAGAATAATCAACATCTTCTGCACGAATAATATTAAATATAAAAATAAAAGGAATGACAAATGAAAAGCCTAAAGATGGATAAACCTTCAATTTAAACTCTCGCTCTTGTTTCATCATAAGGGAGGCAAATCGGTAAAAGGCTCTTTCCTCTGATGTTCGGCAAATGAACGTTAATAAATAATCTTTTAAGCGACTTTTCTTTTCTTTTTTTGATTTACTTGTACCTAATAACTTTTGTAAATTACGTTCAAATGTAGGGATAAGCCTAATATAAAGCAATATTGATAAAAGTGGTACGATGACAGAGAAAATAGTACATAAAATAATGAAAAATGAGTTATTCCCATTAAGGATTAGCTCATATGGAGCAGCAAACCACATCGGGATGATGAAAATACTCCACCAATTAGACGTTACGACTATATTAAAATCAACAAATTCAAAGGATCTAATCAGTACTTGGTAACCAATCATCAAAACCAATGATAAACCGATTTGCACATAATTGATAATATCCTTTAGTTTTTCTCCATCAAAAAATCTCAAAATCACAATATATAAAATCGACGTTAAAACGACAATGAAAATATTAATGAAGATAAGTGCTAGTACAGTTAATAGAAAGAATAGTACCCCTTGAGTAAATAAGCCGACTAAAAGCGGAATTGCTGTTAAGGCAATTGTTAAGTAAGTTAAGTAGATGAGTATATGCATACATTTGGCAGCGTTCACCGTTTTAGCAGTAATGGGCTTAGTTGAGAGGATGCTTCGATCACGTACATCCAGAAGTACTGAAGAAAAGTCAGAGATTAATGTTGTCATGATGATAAAAATTATCATACCAAAAGCAATGCTCATCTGAAAATGATAGTTTTGGCCAAAGACGATAAATGGAATTAGCACAAGGCCGTATAGGGCATAAATCCATAAAGACTTTATGTAACTATTTTTCTGATCTTTTTTGTTTTGGTTAAAGATGGTCGGTACTTTTCTTTCATCCATAGTTAGTTTAATATGAAGGATTTGTCTCATAATCTGATAATCAATGCCTAGTTTGCGAAAAATAAAATGCAATTTATCAAGCAGTTGCAGGATTTTGAAATCTTTCATTTCTACACCTCCTGGACTACCGATACGAATTGTTCACCAATTTCCTTATGATTATGGAAACCTGTAAGTTGATTGAAAATCCCTTCTAAAGTTCCTGCCGTATTAGCTGTTTGTAATTGGGCAAATGTTCCGTCAGCAGCGATTATTCCATCGTTCAATAAAATGATGCGACTACTGATTTTTTCAACAACATCCATGATATGAGAGGAATAAAATATTGTTTTACCATTGGCTGCTAATTGCGTTAAAATTTCTTTGAAGATCATTACACTATTCGCATCCAAGCCATTAATAGGTTCATCCAAGAACAGTAAATCTGGATTATGTATAAGGCTGGCGATAATTAATAGCTTTTGTCTCATGCCTTTTGAATACGAGGATATTCTTGCATGATATGCTTCTCCAACCCCAAACAATTCCATTAATGATTTAGACTTAGTAGCGGCAAAATCAAAATTTAAACCGTAAAGCTGGCCGATAAAGGTCAAATACTCGTAACCAGTTAAATTATCATAAACATCGGCTATTTCTGGCACATAGCCAATTTTTCGTTTATATTCAATGTTATTTTGCTTAATATCTTCTCCGAATAGCTTTATTTCTCCACCGTATTCGGCCTCAATCCCTAAAATAATTTTAACAGTCGTACTTTTGCCAGCACCGTTCGGACCGATATAACCAATAATTTCTCCTCTTGAAACACGTAAGTCGATTCCTTTTAATATTTCCTTACTACCATAACTCTTTGTCAAATCCGTAATTGTTAAAATTTCTTGTTGCTCCATGGAATAGCTCCTTCCTTTTGGATTATTACTATACAAAAGTAACTATAAGGCTAAATAGTCCTCTATAGTTATTATACATTATTTCAACAATTTGTTATTAATTCCAATATTCTTATTAAGAAGAGGTAATTATTAGTTAGGTCTTTTTAAAGGAATATGATTTAAAATGTAGAATGTTCATCAAAGCAAATTGTTTTAGTATGATAATTACTAAGCGGAGGTGGCAAAAGTGAATCATCTAAAAAAGGGCAATGCAATCGAGGCAGCACAGCAGTTTATTGCAAAACATTTTCCTCATTGTGATGGAGCATTATTAGCTGGAAGTGTTGTTCGTGGCGAAGCCACAGAAACGTCTGACCTAGATATCGTTGTATTTGACAATCATCGTATGACCTCTTATAGAGAGTCTTTTATAGCGTTTGGTTGGGCGATAGAGGTGTTTGTACATAATTTGACATCGTATAAGCAGTTTTTTGACGAAGATTATAAAAGAGCAAGACCTTCCATGCCAAGAATGGTTTCAGAAGGAATCATTTTAAAAGATAACAGTTTTATTGAATCCATTAAAGAAGAAGCCAATCAACTATTAAAGAAGGGCCCAGAAGAATGGTCACAACAAACGATTAAAACAAAACAATATTTTATCTCGGATGCATTGAGTGATCTTATAGGTTGTTCAAATAAAGCAGAAGAATTATTTATAGCGAATACACTTGCTGAATTAGTAAGTGAATTTGTGTTAAGAACGAACCGTCAATGGATTGGTCATTCGAAATGGGTAGTACGTGCATTAATGCAATATGATGAGACATTTACACAACAGTTTATTAATGCTTTTGATATTTTTTATAAAACAGGGGCTAAAGAACAGATTATAAAATTAGTGGACAAAGTACTTGAGTCGTACGGTGGGCAATTTTTTGAAGGTTTTTCGATAGGGAAATAACGTCCCTGCAAAAATTTTGAAACAAAATGTCCATTCCTGCGTAATACAATAGTGAGTTCAATATTTTTAATGATAAAATAGTGTTAAGTATATATTTAAAGGTGGGAAATAAAATGGGTTTATTAAAAGCAGGTATTGGTGCATTAACAGGTGTATTAGAAGATCAGTGGCGAGAGTATTTCTACTGTGGGTCTTTATCAGCGGATGTTCTTGTTGCTAAAGGTGAAAAACGCTCTTCTAAACGCGGCTCAAATAAAGGAAATAATAATATTATTAGTAATGGCTCTATTATTGCAATCAATGAAGGGCAATGTATGATGATTGTCGAGCAGGGCAAAGTAGTGGAGTTTTCTTCAGAATCCGGTGAATATGTCTATGACACATCTACTGAGCCATCTATTATGTATGGGGAAGACCTTTCATCAAACATTACGGAGACGTTTAAGCAAATTGGAAAGCGTTTCACCTTTGGTGGGGAGCCAGGAAAAGATCAGCGTGTGTATTATTTTAATAAGAAAGAAATTGTCGGCAATAAGTATGGGACACCTGCACCGATTCCTTTCCGTGTCATTGACCGCAATATTGGCTTAGATATTGATATTGCGATTCGTTGTCATGGTGAGTATTCATATAAAATTGTAGACCCATTATTATTTTATACAAATGTCTGTGGAAATGTAGAGAGCGAATATACTCGTGACGCAATTGATAGTCAATTGAAAACAGAGCTTATGACTGCTTTACAACCTGCCTTTGCTCATATTTCTGCAAGTGGCGTACGCTATAGTGAAATACCTGCTCATACAGTGGCGCTAGCAGATGCCCTTAACAAAGTATTATCAGAAAAATGGCTAGCAACACGCGGTTTAGCTGTTGTGTCTTTTGGAATTAGTTCATTAAAAGCATCTGAAGAAGATGAAACGATGATTAAACAACTACAGCGTAATGCAGTAATGCGCGATCCAGGGATGGCTGCTGCTCACTTAACTGGTGCACAGGCTGAAGCCATGATTGCTGCTGCACACAACGATGGGGGTGCGATGGCAGGATTCATGGGTATGAACATGGCAACACAAGCAGGTGGTGTCAACGCAAGTCAACTATTCCAAATGAGCGAGCAAAATAAACATGCGCAAGCAACTACGCAAACACAATCTAGCCCTTCTAATGCTTGGACATGTACATGTGGGCAGGAGAATACAGGTAAATTTTGTTCGAATTGTGGAGCATCGAAGCCAGTAGAAGAGGGCTGGACATGTGCATGTGGCACGATCAATAAAGGTAAATTCTGTAGTGAATGTGGGGCAAAAAAACCGACTGGAGCATTGCAATATGCTTGTGATAAATGTGGGTGGGAACCAGAAAACCCTGCAAATCCTCCAAAGTTTTGCCCTGAGTGTGGCGATATTTTTGATGATAATGATATGAAGTAAGGAGATGACTGATGATGACGACGCAAGAAGCGGAAAACGTCAAAGAGGCAAAGCTAGAATTCGATGCTGAATGTCCATCATGCAGTGCATCAATTGAATTTAACCCAGCAACAGGCAAGCTGACTTGTCCTTACTGTGGCTTTGAAACAGAGATTGCTACACCAGAAATGGAACAAGAAAAAGTGGCGCAGGAAATGGACTTTGCAAAAGCTGAGGAACGAGGAAACTTTAACTGGGGCGTAGAGAAAAAAACAGTGATTTGTAAAGCTTGTGCAGCTGAAACAATTTACGATGCATTACAAGTAGCGGATAGCTGTCCGTATTGTGGCTCAAATCAAGTAATGGAAGCAAGTGCTGAAAACACACTTGCTCCAAATGGTGTATGTGCTTTTGAAGTAACAGATAAACAAGCAGGGGAACATTTTCAAAAGTGGATTAAAGGTAGATGGTTTACGCCGAAAGCAGCAAAAATTAGTGCAAGGCCAGATTCTTTTAAAGGTGTATATCTGCCGTATTGGACATTTGATACAAAAACAAGCTCACGCTACTCAGCAAGCTATGGCAAACATCGTACGGTAACTGACAAAGATGGCAATCAAAAGACTGTAACAGATTGGTATTCTACAAGTGGTTTTTACCAGGAGTTTATAGATGATCATTTAATAAGTGCAACGACTCGTTATGACCGTCAAATGATGCGTAAAATTGAACCATTTAACTTACTGAACAATAAATCCTATAAGCCAGAATATGTGGCAGGTTTTCTGTCAGAGCGATATAGCATTGGGTTACAGGATGGTTGGAGTCAAGCAAAGAGAGAAATTCACGACCACTTAAACGCACAAATTACTTCAAAAATCCGTGTGGAAAAGTTTGCAGATGTTGTTTCCAATGTGCGCTTCTCTACAACACATGATGACATTACATATAAATATTTAATGTTACCAATTTGGCTTTCTTCTTTCCGATATAAAGATAAAATTTTCAGATTTATGGTAAATGGTCAAACGGGGCGTGTAGGAGGAGATGCTCCGATTTCACCACTACGTGTAACGATTGCAGTTCTTTTATCGTTGATGGTCCTAGCTGTAGTTTGGTATTTCTTTATGAATGAATAAGCGATAGCAGTATTCTAAAAGTGTGAACACTACATACTTTTAGAATACTGTTTTTTATTGCGAATATTGTCGGAATGATGTCGAATGATGTAAATAAATTTTCTGATTATGATAAATGTCACTATTCATCACGGTTCTGTCTATGTATAGTTGCATAAGCTATAAGGATAATAATATTTTACAATAGACAAGGAGCACAGCATTTAATGAAAAAGAAAATAGCATGGGTTACAGATACAGCAGCATTGTTAGATGAAAAATTCATACAGGACAATCAAATTCACGTTTTACCACTTAATATTGTTTTTGATGAAGGTGTATTACGAGAAACTGTTGATATGACACATGATGAATTTTATGACAAACTTCGTACTACTAAAACACATCCAAAGACATCTCAGCCTGCCATTGGTGATGTGGTAGAGTTATATAAATCGTTAAAGCAGCAGGGCTATGCCTGTGCTATTGCTATTCATACTTCGCAACATTTGTCGGGCACTTATTTAAGCGCTTTCACGGCAGCACAACAAGCAGAATTTGACGTATATCCAATCGATTCAAAAATCGGCTCATTTCCAATGATGAAAATGATTGAACTGGGTCAGCAATTAGAGCGAGAAGGTTTCGAACCGAATCAAATCGTTGAAAAGATAAATGAACTTGCTGATCATAGTGAGCTATCCTTTATCCCGGCAAGCTTATCACAATTGCATAAAAGTGGTCGCGTTTCAGGAACACAGGCATTTTTGAGTCACCTATTAAATATAAAGGTCGTTATTTCTTTTGAAAATGGGAAAGTTGTTATGAAAGAAAAAGTACGCGCAGCAACAAAAGCAAAAGCATATGTGGAAAACCTTTTAAGCAACGATTTGGCATCAAGTATTATCCCTGAGGTAGCAGTTATTCACTGCAACAATGAAGAAGGCGCGATTATTTGGAAATCAGCTTTAGAAAAAGCTTATCCTCTTATTACTTTTCGTGTTCTGCCATTGAGTGCTTGTGTTGGCGTTCATGCAGGAGAGGGTACGCTTGGATTGAGCTGGGTGCGTCTGCCAGAACTTATAGCACCGAAACGGCAAGAAAAAGAATTAGTGACCATTTAAAGTGATTGGCTATTGGCCAAAAATTGTGCATGTGAAGTTGCGAAATTCCAATAAACACACTATTATACAGTCAGAGAGCTTTTTCATAAAATGTACTGTAGATGTAATGTTATTTTTGAATAATAATGATTATTCAAGTATGGAGGTTTCGACAATGGACGCAATTGAAGTGTTAACTAATTTAGACCAAATACATGGGTATTTTCAACCTATATTTAGCGCTGATGCGCATACGGTGATTGCCTACGAAATTTCCGGTCAGTTACAAATAGAAGGACAGCAAATTAACTTAAAAGACTTTGTTAATAATGAAGATATACCAGAAGAATATCGTATTGATATGGAACATAAAATTTTGCACGCAGCACTAACCCAAATAGATACAATAGCATCTGACATTGATATTTATATTCCTAGTAATCCGAATTTGTTAATGCAAGATTTCGGTGAAAGTCACTTTAATATTATTCAGCAATATATTGGCGAAGATGACTTACACCGCATCGTATTGGTGGTTTCCGAGCATCGGTTTTTAGGTGATATTAATAAACTACACCATGCACTTCGTTATTTTACAACATTTGGTATGAAAATAGCTGTACAGGAAGTAGGAGCTGAAAGCCATTTAGAGCATATCGCATTATTATCACCTCAAATTTTAAAGGTAAATATTCGCGATTTGAATTATGATTCGTGGTCTGCTCAATCCGACATGATTTCTGCAATTGGAAGTTTGGCTTATAAAATAGGCGCAAACCTATTGTTTGAAGGGATTGGCACAGTTTATCAATTGCAATTTGCTTGGAAAAATGGCGGACGCTTCTATCAAGGTTCATATTTAGCAAATGCAGCAAAGACATTTGTGGAGAAAGATATATTAAAGGAACGTTTTAAAGAAGAATGTCAGCAATTTATTACTTCTGAAAAGAAAATGCTTGAGGCACAATATTTCGAGTTAAAGAAATTAAGAGAAGAGCTAGAGGCAATTGTTCATCGTGTAAAACCTTCTAGCGATAATATTTCACAATTAGAGCATTTAGCGGAACTATTAGATCATTATTCATTCCGATTATATATTTGTAATGAGGATGGTTTCCAATTAACGCCCAACGTTATGCGTTTAGAAGGGAAATGGGAATTACAGCCAAACGCGATTAATAAAAATTGGAGTTGGCGACCGTATTTCCTGCAAACAATTATTAAAATGCGTAATGATCAAAATGGTGAAATTTCAGAACTATATCGAGATATCGAAACAGGGGAAATTACACGAACGTTTTCGATTGCCATCAGTGAACACGAATATTTATTCGTCGATCTTTCTTATGATTTTCTCTATGAACATAATATATTTCGATAGAGTGATACATGCTTATATAGCAAGGGTTGTGGGGTGCAAAATTAGTTTGTACCCCAATAAATTGAATTAAGTGATGAAAACTTCCAGAATATCCAATTCAATATCAACTTTAGTATCGTGGCTCATCGTATGGATCTTGAGATTAGTTAGAAATTGTATATAATTTATGATTTGTTACCGTATTTAGATGAACCAGATTTAGAATATTTTAATGAATTGAGTACTTAACCGATTTTTAAAGGTTGAGTATTTTTTTATGCAATAAATTGTATTGAATTAGTTTGAGCATTAAATATCGATAGTGGTGTAAAAGATTCGTCTCTTAAATTAAATAAAAAAATTTTTAAAAAATTGAAGGGTTTTTACAAATAATGTCTAATATAGTAATTGTAGTACAAAAAATAGATGAAGGAGTGAATGTAATAATGAAAAAGAAAAAAACTATATGGTCAGTGGCTGCTGCAACGCTTCTAGTAGTAACTTTATCATTTGGTGCGAGCGCAAGTGCGACAAACGATCAAGGAGGAGGTAGCAGCGGAGGGTATCCTTCTAAGCCTCCAACATGTGTTCCTGGAAAGGCATGTCCAATTCCAGTTTAATTGTTTAATGAAAACTAAACTACTTTCAAAGGGCACCCAATTTGGGTGCTTTTTTCCGTCCTCCTGAATGAAGTTAAAAGTCAGTAAGAATTCCTAACGTGCGTATTGCAGATGAAAAAAGAAGATTTCATTGCAATGGGGTTTTGTTTGTTTATTTAGTTACATTTATTGGTTTTCTACGTTTGGATAATTATATAGGATGTATAATAAGCTTATATTAATTTTTGCAGTCTTTTAGGATTGCTAGAGTTAAATTCTATTTTTAGATAAAAGTAAACTAATTTTTTTGTTTCATATAAATTATGTTAATTAAAATTCCTTACAAATGAAAATTTAATTGCTAAGTTATATTTATAATAAATATTTGGGAGGGAAACTATGCAAAACTTACTTGGAAAAGTAGTTTTAATAACAGGTGCAAGCTCAGGAATTGGACGGGCTACAGCGGAATTGCTCGCGTCTAAAGGTGCGAAAATTATTGTTAACTATCTTTCGAATAAAAAAGGTGCTCTAGAAACAGTACAGTGCATTCAAGAAAATGGTGGAGATGCGATAATTATTCAAGCGGATGTCACAATTAAAGAGCAAGTAAATGCAATGGTGGATCAGGCTCTAGCATCCTTTGGGAAAATTGATATTCTAATTAATAATGCTGCTGGTGGTATCCGACAAAGTACGTTTATGGATGCAAGTGAAGAATTGTGGGAAGAAACATACAGACTAAACATCAATAGTGTTCTTTTATGTTCACAAGCCGTATTAACACATATGATTCCAAGAAAAGAAGGCAAGATAATCAATATATCTTCAACTGCTGCTCGCATTGGAGGTGCTGGTGAAAGCATTCATTACGCTTCATCCAAGGGGGCATTAAATACAATGACGATTGGCATGGCCAAAGAACTAATCGAATACGGAATCATTGTCAATGGCATAGCCCCAGGGATGGTTGAAACTCCATTCCATGAAAAGTTTGCGCCAAATGATGATCGACTTTCTCGCATGTCTTCTACTATACCGATAAAACGAGTAGCACAACCAGTTGAAATTGCGGAAAGTATAGCTTTTCTTGCATCAGATGCTTCGAATTATATATTAGGTGAAATCATTAATGTTAGTGGGGGGAGATAGTTCACCGGACTTGAAGAGTACTTTCATCTTTTGAAGCTTTCTGGATTTACAATTAATGATATTCGAGAAGGAATGCCTAAAATCGAAAATTTTAGCAGTGAAAGTGAATTTCAACGTAGAATGAGGATACCGCTTTTTTTAATATTTTCATGTTAAAAATAAAAAAAGAGAGGATAATAATGGATATTAAAACGTTCGGTGAAAACGAAGAAGAAATAGAATACATATTACGACCTGCAGTCTATTGTGTAATATTCAATATTCAGAAAGATAAAATTGCAATTATTCAAACAAGTAATGGTAAGTTTTTTCTTCCAGGTTGGGGCTTAGAAAATAATGAGACACATGAGCAATGTTTGAAAAGAGAAGCACTTGAGGAAATGGGAATGGATGTTACAGTAGGTCCTTTTATAGGACGCGCACGAAGATATTTTTATTCTACAATTGAATTAAAATATTATCTAAATGATGGTTTTTTTTACTTATGTAATACAGGTAGACAAATTGCTAGTCCTATAGAGGAAGATCACTTCCTTAAATGGATGGAACCAAATCAGGCAAAAGAGATTTTATTTCATGAACATCAAAGCTGGGCTATAAATGAAGCAATAAGATGTAAATAAAAGGGGAGGTTTATTTTGCCGATTAAAAAAGCTTATGGCTATGTAACCCGCGTTAAAGAAGGTACAACCCAAGTATTAGTTTTCCGTCATTCGGTGACTGAAGCAGGGATTCAGATTCCTAAAGGTACTGTAAACACTAATGAAACCACCTATGATGCCGTTAAAAGGGAAATGAAAGAAGAAACGGGATTGAAAGATTTCAATGTAGAAAAGCTACTTGCGGAGGATTTATGGGAAAATGATGATGGTGTTTTACATAATAGATTTTTTTACAAAATAAATGTAAGCGATACGCTAGATGAATGGGATTACAAGCCAACAGGCGGTGGGGATGAGGCAGAATTAATATTCCATTATTTTTGGATTTCATCAAAAGATGATGTTGAACTAAGTCGTGGTCACGGAGATTATTTACTTTTAATCTTTAAATAATTTATATTATACTAATCTAACAAAATGCATTTTTCGAGGAGAAAGACAAATGAAATTAAACTTTCACCATATGAATTTAGACACTTTACCAAATTTAGAAGTACTTATAGAAGAAATAACTGATTTAAGCGTATTCGATAATGTGTTAACGGCGATTCCATCTGAAATTTACAAACTGAAAAATTTAAAAAAATTAAATATATCCGTTAATAAAATCCGTCATTTGCCTGCTGCGATAGGCGATTTAACAGAACTTACAATGCTAGATGCAGGGCATAATGATATTGATGTTATCCCACCAGAAATTGGCCTACTACATAATATGGAGGATTATTTATATTTTCATAATAATAAATTACAATCCATACCACCTGAAATCGCTAAACTAGTCAAAGTGAAATATTTAAATTTAAGTGATAATCAATTAATAAAATTACCAGAAGAATTTGGACAATTAAGCAAACTAATAGAACTTCGTGTCATGAATAATCAATTGACAAAGTTGCCGACAACTATTGGTAGTTTACGTAATTTAAAAGAATTGCATTTAAAAAATAATCAAATCACAACACTTCCGGGGAATTTAGGAGAGTTATCATCATTACGGGTTTTAGATTTGGAAGAAAACCAATTAAAAGCGATACCTCAATCGATAGATAATTGTTTAAAATTAAGACGATTAAATTTAAGACATAATCAATTGACAACATTGCCGGAAGAGATTGGGCGATTAAAAAATTTATTGGAAGTAGATTTAAGAAGTAATCTTCTAACAGAGCTACCAAAATCGTTGTTGGAAATAGAAGGGCTAGAACGTCTGGATCTTAGATGGAATCATGATTTAAAGATTCCAAATTGGTTAGGGGAATTAGAAGGAAAAGGCTGTATCGTTTATTTATAAAGTATAGGCGAGAACAAGTTATTACTTGGAATTAAAACCCCATTCGAGCTGATGTAGTGATTCAAAGAACGCAAAAAAATCAGCTCGAATGGGGTTATTTTAATGTATATTTGAAAATCTACCTAAGTTAATTACACAATAAAATTTGACGTAAAAACCTATGCTTTTTAGCAATGCACCGGTCTGATATTACCAAACCAGCCTCTGCTATTAAGTCATCAATAGTTTCAATTGTAACAATAACAACTCTATCGGCAATGCGACGTGCATGTTTTATAATATCAAATTGATCTTCGCGTGATGAATGCGTAAATAAGTTATATGGTAAATCAATAATGGCAACATCATAGTGACCTTCTACTTCTGAAATGGGACCTAATGTAATTTTTCCTTGTAATTCAAAAAAGGCAATATTTTCTCGTGAACCCTTGCATACAAGGGGGTTCATATCTCGCCCCTCAATAGTAATTCCCATGGAAAGAGCTTCGATTATTACCGTCCCTATACCACAACAAGGATCAATAGCACGAATGTTTTGAGGCTGAGGAACCGCAATGTTTGCAACAGCCCGAGCTACTCTTGTGCTCAGCGCCGTTGAATAGCTATGTGGCTTGTGTAAATGTTTACGCCAAATGGATTCACTTTTGCTATGTATGCCAAAGTACCATCTTCCATCTATAAATAAAAGACCAAAGACAACTTCAGGGAAATTAAGGTCTGGTTCTCCCTCAATGCATAGTCCTATTTCACGTTCTATCAATCGACGCTCTGATTGAGGGATTTTTTTTGTTTCGCCTATATCAAAATTATTTAAACAAACCACTTTATAGGTTTTTGCATTTACTATTAGATTGGTCACTAATTCTTTGATGTTATCTATGCTGTTATCTTCATACAACACTTCAAGTCGATCTTGTATAAAAGGACTACGGCTAGGGTCGACCTCAATATTGCTTATAATAAAATTTGATTGGGAATCAACACTAAAAAATGAACGCATCTCCATTCTACATAGATCGTACTCGTCTACGTGATGTACATATGTGTATATATATTTACTCTCACTTTGTATGTTACGCAATTAATTCATCCTTTTCTAATTACTATTGCTCTAAATCCTTAATGCTTTATTTACTAAAAAAGACAACCAAATATGTGGATGTCTATGTGCACTAAATTTTAAGTCTAACATAGTTTCAGTAATAATTGAATTCTTAGGAAGAAAGTAGGTTTTGCTGTCAAAATTTTGACCGATTTTTTGCTGCATAATAATAGACGAAAATACGTGAGACTAAATAAAAAAAAGAGTCACTTCCATATAGAAAGTGACCCCAAAACAGGAGAGTTTTTGTAAGGCTATTTAAGCTTTACACTACTATTAATATGCTGATGAAGCTATAAAGAAATAGCCATTTGCCTGTGAAATAGATTAAAAAAATCCTTTGTAATCGTTAGAGTAAAGCTAGCTAAGTTACTTAACTAATTTTAGTGCCATTTGGTACTGTTTGATCAGGTGTTAATAAAATAACATCTCCTTCTATAGGTACGCCGCCGATAACTAGAACCTCTGATTTAAAGCCTGCTACTCGACGAGGAGGGAAGTTGACTATTGCTACTACTTGTTTACCAATGATTTCATTGGGTGTATAACGTTTTGTAATTTGTGCGGAGGATTGCTTAATTCCTAAAGTTTCTCCAAAATCAATGTTCATTTTTATCGCTGGAACACGAGCTTTCGGTAGTTCTTCGGCTTGGATAACCGTACCGATTCGAATATCAAGTGCTATAAAGTCTTCAATGGTCGCCATAATTGTACTCCTCTTATATGTGTTTTTGTAAATGTTATCATAAAATGGTTTAATATCCAAAGAAAGATATTTGCGTGAAGTTGTTATGATTGAACTTAAGAATCGCCGATAACTTCATGTGAATCGCCGGAAGAACGCTAGAAATCGCTGATAAACTATGTGGAATCGCCGATAAATTTCGGAAAATGATCCTCGGAGAATTCGTTAGAGTTCTAACTAAAATGATTGACTTCTAAAGATTGATAATTTATTATTAGTTAGAAATCTAACTAAAAAGACAATCTAATTGAAAAAGGTGATACGATGAAAGAAGTCAATTATCAATTTCAAATTCGTATGATTGGTCATCAAATGAAGCAGCGGGGAGACAAAAAGCTCGAATCGTACGACATTACGATTGAACAGGGTCATGCTCTAGACTACTTAGTTTCACATATGGAAGAGGGCATTACGCAAAAACATATGGAGAACGTCTTTCAACGTAGAGGCTCATCGATTTCAAGTATTGTGACGAATCTTGAGAAAAAGGGTTTAGTTGAACGTAAGACGGATTTAACGGACGAACGTCGTAAAATTATTCGACCGCTTCCAAAGGGCATAGCAATCGTTAAGGATTTTCAATTGTTTTTTAAAGAGCTAGATGACGAGATGACAAAAGACTTCTCAAAAGAGGAAAAAGAACAGCTTATATTATTGTTAAACCGCATAATTAAAAACTTAGATTAAGAAGGCTGATGGATTCAGTTCTTCTGCTCATTTAGTTAGATATCTAACGATTTATTAAAAAGGAGATTTTATATGGAGAACACATATTATTTTGAGAAAGCGCCCATTGCAAAAGCTGTAGCTCATTTCTCATTACCAATGATGCTAGGAATGTCTGTCAGTGTCATTTATACAATATTAAATGCCTATTTTATCGGTTTACTACACGACTCAGTGATGATGACAGCCATCACACTGACAATTCCTATCCTTGCAGTGTTAATGGCACTTGGGAATTTAATTGGAGTAGGGGGCGGTACATTTATTTCACGTCTGCTCGGAGAAAAAAAGCTTGAACAAATAAAAGAAGTATCATCTTTTTCATTTTACGCCTCTATTGCTTTAGGAATTATCGCCATGCTAGTAGGGATTGTAGCTACTAATAGCATTACAACAGGGCTAGGTGCCAGTGCAGCGGCTTTTGACTACACGAAGCAATATATTTTAGTGATGCTAATTGGTTCGCCATTTATTATTTTAAACTTTTCATTGGAGCAAATTGTACGTGCTGAAGGTTCTGCCATCGTATCAATGGTCGGTATGTTTATAAGTGTTGGCATTAATTTAATTTTAGATCCCATTTTTATTTTCGCTTGTCACTGGGGTGTACCAGGTGTTGCATTAGCGACACTTATTGGTAATATCGGAGCGGTAATTTATTATAGCTGCCATATAATCCGTAAAAGTGAGTATTTAACTTTATCAATGAAATATTTTAAAATTGAAAAATCAGTCGTTTTTGAAGTGTTGAAAATTGGTATTCCGATTGCGCTAATGAGTGCTTTAATGGGATTAACAGCATTGGTGTTCAACAATTTTGCTGCTAGTTATGGAGATGCAGCAGTTGCTTCTTATGGTATATCACAACGTATTTTGCAATTTCCAGAGCTCATAATTATGGGACTTTGTGAAGGTGTTGTTCCACTGATTGCCTATAATTTTACATCAAATAAAAAACGTATGAAATCAACGATAAAATTTACGAGTATGACAGTAGCGATTCTCGCAGCAATATTTGCGATTCTTGTATTTTTAACAGGAAGTCATTTAGTCGGTATTTTCACTACTGATCCACAGTTAATCGAACTAGGGAGTTATGTAATTAAAGTAATTTTCCTATCTCTATTCGTTACTGGTTTTACGTTCCTTATCATTGGGATATTCCAAGCGACTGGTCAAGGTAAAGCAGCGATGATCATGTCTCTGACACAAGGTCTCATCATGATACCAATTTTATTTATTATGAGTAGTATCGCAGGATTCCATGGAATCATTTGGTCCATTTTTATAGGGGATTTCCTTACTTTCTTAATTGGCATAAGCGTTTTATATGTTTTACGCAATAAATTAACGGTTAATATAGAAGAACTGCAATTTGACTAATGATAGAAAATGAAAGAGCAAGTTTTGGCTAACATGCTCTTTCATGTAGAAGTCATGAACGATTGATATAGTTCACCAATAATTCCTTTCATTTGATGAACTCCTAAATCTGTATTTGTCATCACGATAAATCCTTTTTCTAAATACGGATAGGCAACGAGCATGCATTGAAATCCTACCCCCCAACCAAGTGAGGAAATTTCAACTTCATGTTCTGTGCCATCAAGAAATAAGCCTAGACCAGTCCATGCCTTGCCTCCTTGTGGTTGAATAAATTCTTTGGCAAGCTTTGCTGAGATACCAATTTTACTAGACCCCTTTATAGCATTCATAAATTCTAGCAGTAATTTCGCTAAATCATTGGGGGAAGTCCATAAGCCACAAGCAGCAGGATAAGGGTAAATTGGGTAGTTGCCTGCAACTAATTCGCCATTTTGATAATGACCACAAGCGAATGTTTTTTCTTGTGATTTTGTAATAGACGTAGAGAAAGTACTATTTTCCATGTTTATCGATTTAAAAATAAATTCGTCCATAATAGCATCAAATGATTGTTTCATAACGTCTTCTATTAATTGCTGAATTATACAAAAGCCCGCATCTGAATAATGAAATTCATGCCACGGTTCTTTTGACACTTCAATTCGACTTTGACAGTAGAGAGTTTTACCATTTAACAAGTCTACGATTGAAGGTTTAGCTTGAAGAGCGTGTAATGGGGGAAAGCTATCAGCAGGGTCAATAATCCCTGATTGATGACAAAGTAAGTTACGTAATGTCACTTTTTTGTGCTTCGTGAATGGACTTTCGGGTACCTTCCATGATATTAGTTTCTCATTAACACCCTCATCTAAATTTAAATAACCTTGTTCTACTAATTTCATCACTAACATACTAGTGAAAAATTTACTAATGGAGCATGCATTGAAAACAGAACGTTCATTTACTTGATGATGTGTTCCTACTTCAAGAGTCCCGTGGTGTTCCATTTTACTGATCTGGCCATTTTCAATAACCAATAAACTTAACCCTTGCACACGATAATGTTTCATTCGCTCTTCGATGTTTATGTTCGTCATTTTTACACTCCCTCCTTTCATTTAGTGTATCACAAATGGCGAACATATGTTTTTTATTTATGATTTTCACATGTGGAACGTCGTTTTTTTTAACTCAAATGAGCGCATAATAAAGGCATCGAGCGTAAATTTCTCGATGCCTATTTTTTTTTTAGACAGAGCTTCCATTACGCATTTTTCTTCGTTTTGGTTGCTCTTTTTCTTGTTGCTGGTTTTTTCGTTTTATCTAAAGAAGCTTGAAGTGCGGACATTAAATCGGTGACATTATCAGGTAGAGGACGCTTTTCGCTTGCAGAAACTGAATTTGTCGCTTTCTTTTCCTCTATAAGTTCCATCAAGGCATTTCGATATTCATCCGTATATTTTTCAGGGTTAAATACAGTTGTTAATTGGTCGACAAGCATTAGCGCAGCGTCCAATTCCTTTTGAACAATCGTTGGCTCGCTTGGAATATTTGGAACATCTTGTACATTTCGTACTTCATCAGGAAAATGGATTGTTTCCATCACTAACGCATTTTGATAGACACGAACGATTGCAAGCTGTTCCTTTGAACGAATGATAATTTTAGCAACACCGATTTTACCTGATTCCTCTAATGTTTGTCGTAATAGAGCATATGCCTTACTGCCAGTAGTATCTGGTGATAAAAAATAAGTACGTTCAAAATAAATGGGATCAATTTCGCCTAATTTAACAAAATCTATAATTTCAACTGCTTTATTTTCATTTTCTTTACGTAAGTTTTCGATTTCTTCTTCATCAAGAACGACAAATTTATTTTTTGCATATTCATATGCTTTCACTATATTTTCATCTGTAACTTCTTGGTTGCAGCCCTCACAAACTTTTTTATAGCTTATTGGTGTATGACATTCTTTATGAAGCTGTCGTAATTTGATGTCTTTATTTTCTGTAGCTGCATGTAATTTTACAGGAATGTTGACAAGTCCGAATGATATACTGCCCTTCCAAACTGTATGCATGTTGTCACCTCGTTTTACTTACTATGTTATATTTTGATGATTTTTATGTATGCTAAATAGAAATAGGCACTACTGGACGAAAAAAGAAAGTAGGTGTGCATCATGAAACCAATGTTATTAACAGAAGCAATGGAACCACCAACAGGAGAAGAGTGGTTTTACGAAGCAAAATACGATGGTTTCCGTTGTATTTTACAGTGGGCTGAAGAAGAACCCATTTTAATAAGTAGAAATGGTAATGTTCTTAATCATTTGTTTCCGGAGATTATTGCGTATTGTAAAACTATTTATGATCAAATGAAAGCATACTTACCCTTAACATTTGATGGTGAACTAGTCTTTTTAATGAACAACTATAAAAGTGAATTTTCAATCGTACAACAAAGAGGTAGAATGCAAAATAAAGAAGTAATAGCTGCACACGCAAAATCTTTTCCATGCCATTATGTAGTATTTGATTTACTATATTTGAAAGGGGAAAGTCAAGCGAATCGGTATTTAAAGACACGTAAACAGCAACTAACGGCCCTTTTTACTAATTTGCAGCTGCCGACTACTATTAATTATGAAGAGAACCGACGTTTGCAAGCAATTGATGTTTTCGAGGCGAGTCAAACTTTATGGCATTTAATAACGATCAATAATGGCGAAGGTCTTATTGCAAAGAAAAAGACGAGTAAATGGCAGGAAGATATACGCTCTACGCAATGGATGAAGATAAAAAATTGGAGAATTGTTTCGGTGATTGTCACAAAATTTGATAAAGGAAATGGTTATTTTCATGGTTATGTTGAGCAACAGGGAGAATTAACAGAAGTGGTTGTTTTTAGACATGGTGTTTTTAGACATGGTATGAAAAATGATGAATTAAATACACTCATAGCATTTTTCCAAGCAAATGGTCGCAAACTGAATGAGACATGGCAATTAGAACCATCCATCTGTGTTGATATAGCATGTATAGACTTTGATGGCAAAAAGTTAAGAGAGCCACGATTTCATGCATTCCGATTAGAGATGAATCCACAGGAATGTAATTGGCAACAAATGCAACGACAGCTAATGCCAATACCTGAAAGTGTACAAGTAACACATCCAAACAAGCCGATATGGCCAGACATCGGTATTACTAAGGATAGCTATTTGCACTATTTACAACTGATATCTCCTTTTATACTGCCTTTTTTGCACCAACGACCTGTGACATTAATTCGTTTTCCTCACGGGGTACCTGGTGAGAGTTTTTATCAAAAAAGCAGTCCAGACAATCTACCTGAATTTGTCGCAACGGAGAAAGTTAGTGATCATCAGGCAATTTTATGCAATAATCTTGAAACTTTATTGTGGCTAGGAAATCAGCTTGCGTTAGAATTGCACATTCCTTTTCAACCAATAGACACTGATAAACCGACTGAAATCGTTTTCGATCTAGATCCGCCTTCGGTAGATGCATTTCCACTTGCAATAAGTGGTGCACGCCACTTAAAAGAAATATTTGATTATTTTAAGTTGCAGTCATTCGTTAAAACTTCTGGGGGCAAAGGCTTACAAGTTTATATTCCATTGCGGTATAATGCTTTTTCGTATGAGCAAGTACGGCAATTTACAGCGTTTGTCTGTCGTTTTTTATGTGAGCAAAAACCGGAATTATATACAATTGAGCGGTTAAAGAAAAATAGAAATGACCGATTGTATTTAGACTATATTCAACATGCGGAAGGAAAGACTATTATTTCACCATTTTCCACACGTGGTAATCCAATGGGTTTAGTAGCTACACCGTTATATTGGGACGAAGTAAATGAACAGCTAAGACCGGAACACTTTACAATACCAGCTGTCATTGAGCGAATCAAACAAGTAGGCAACCCATTTAGAAATTTTCGAGCAGTAGGGGAGGAACAGGATTTTCATTCTGTGCTCCAGCATTTAAATAATCAATGACTGTCGTAAATGAATCTGCAATATTTCTCAAAATAGTATGGAGAAACATTGCAGATTCTTATGTTTATTTTGTTAGACGTTCTTCTTTTTTTGTAGATAGTCGAGAATACCCATGGCCGATACGATTGTATCATAAGGAATGGTTTGATAGACAGGATGGCTTTCTGCTATCCCATTTTCTTGTAGAAAATGATGTAATAACGTTTGCAATCCTCTATCTAACAATTTAACTTGTTCTGCAAATGTATCAGACGCTGCTAGTGCCTTTTCACCTTCAGCTAAAAACAATGGTGTCCAGTAACGTACTTGGCGATAAGCTTCAGTCGGATTTTGATATGCACCGTAATGACCGAAATACAATTCATGTACATTTAGTTCCTCGTATAATTGAATAGATTTTTCCATCGTTTCAGGGTCGTACTGATTAGGGGAGGTAGAAGGGATGATTAAATCAATTGCTTCATCCGCCATCTCTGGATATCGGACGCCCGTAGTATCACCTACAAACAATCCATTCGTAGCAGAATAATGCATCGACACGTGGTGCTTTGCATGACCCTCCGTATGATAAAACGTTAGCTGTTGACTGCCTAATGACAATATATCTCCATGTCCAGCTTCAATAATTCGTTCTGGAGCAATGGGCACTATTGGGTCAAAAAGGCGCTCGAATTCATTACCATATACAGCTTTTGCACTTGCAATTAAACGAGTTGGATCAACCATATGTGATACGCCACGCGGGTGTACGACCAACTTTGCGTTTGGGCAGCTTTGAAGGAAAAGTCCCACTCCACCCGCATGATCTAAATGAATATGAGTAACAATGACATAATCAATATCGTCTAATGTAATTTGCAATTCATTTAAACCTTCCATTATATAGGGAACTGAAGGACTAGCTGATGTCTCGACTAAAGCAATTTTTTCATCAATCAGTAAATATGCACTTGTACGTTCCTTCCTATTTAAATCATTTGTATCAATGCAAAAAAAGTTTGGTGCTATTTTTTGTGTTCGCTCCATCAAATAAATCTCCTCCTAGTTTGAAAAAACCTATTTTTTCTCTAAAATACCTTTTTTATCTACAAAAAATAGTAGTTATACTATATAATAATGGAAAAACAAACTGAATGTCCATTCATTTTTAAAAAGGAGAAAGATATAATGGAGAAAAATATTCGCTATGACACACGTAAAGTTCATCAAGTAAATTTAGCAATCATATCAATTTTGGCCATTCTTATTTGTGGTCCTATGATTCTGTCGAAAGGTATAGTATTTTTATTCATTGGTCTAGCGGTAATTGCTTTAGCTATATGTAATTACTTTTTACCAATTCGTACATATGTGAAAGGTTTTATATTCGGCATGATTCCTACATGTATTGTCTTTACATTGTTTTTACTTGATAGCTTTTCATTAAACAAACATTATATTTTGCTTTGCACAATTGCCATTATTGCGTTGTATTTTAAAAAGGAGCTAATAGTCTCTTATGGGGTTATACTAAACAGTTGCTTTGTTATTTTATATATCTTTAAATCAGAATCGTTACTGGGGCCATTTAACGATATTATTGTATTCGTTACACTTCTAGCTATTACAAATGGGGTAATCATCGTTTTCTTCCTACTTGCGAAATGGGGAAATGAACTTATTACACATGCAGCTGCACAGCAAAATGCAGTAAGGATTTCTCTCGAACAGCTACAGGCGACCTTCCATCAAATTGAGCAAAGTAGCGATCAACTAGATGAGCATGCAACATTATTTCACCAAACGATGAATAATATTTCAGGATCAAGTAAGCAAATACTTCAAGCAACCGAGGATATTGCAGCAAGTATTCAACAAGAGGCATCAAGCTTACAAGTGATTCACGGCACTATGAAGCAATCAGTACACTTTGTAAATAAAACATTTACAATATCAAAGGATACTGTATCTAAATCAAGTGATTTACAACAGGAAGTGTTAGCGGGTTGGGGGAAAATGCAAGAAGCGATGGCTCAAATGGGCGTCATGAACAATGCGATGTGTTCAACTGCTGATACAGTCCAAGCGCTACAGCATAGTTTGCAAACCGTTGATACGTTATTAAAAGGAATCCATCATATAGCGCAGCAAACTAATCTACTAGCTTTAAACGCGGCTATTGAGGCAGCGAGAGCTGGTGAGCAAGGAAAAGGTTTTGCTGTCGTTGCAGATGAGGTGCGGAAATTAGCTGAAGAAAGTGCTGCCATTACTGTTAGCATTACAAATGTAACAAAAACATTATTTGAAAAATCTACGGAAGCACAACAACGTTCAAGTGAAGGGGAAAAAGCATTACAGTATGGAGAAAGTCTGTTGCAGGAAGTTAGCCATTTTTTCAATATATTAAAAGAATCTTATGCAAAGACCAATACAGATTTAACAAGTGGTATGAATGAATTAAGTAGTGCAATCCAGCAGTTTGAAAAAATTCAACAACAAATTGAAAAACTAAATGAGATGACCGAAGAAAATGCAGCTTCAACAGGTGAGATTTTACTTTCAGTAGAGGATGAACATCAAATGCTTGAAATGATGACGACAACAACGGATCAAATCCAAAAACTTAGTATTAGGTTGAAATCACTTGTTACAAATGAACAGTTAGCAACATAACATAATTGCAACACAACTTTTCCTCTCAGATTTTGGTGCATTAAGGATATATTCCTTGTATTTTTATAGTAAACAAATAGTTTTGCTATTGTTCAAAACTATATATGAATATTTTTTTAAGAAATGTTCACAATAAATTAGGCCGAAATATGTCATTTTCGTCACAAATTCGCTCATTCATGTAAATTAAACGAATTAAATTTAATGTCATAAGAAATACTTATTGAAAAAGATAATATTAATGTAATTTACTTATGAATATAAATACGCTATCATGGGTGGTGGAGAAAAGATGCTTTACATTAGGCCTTTTCAAAAAGATATTTAGGGGGATCCGCAAATGGCACAAGGTAATTTACACAACAGCCGTGCATCATTCGAAGTTAATGGTAAAACTTACAATTACTACGACTTAGCTGCGATTGAAAAAGCTGGCGTTGCAAAAGTTTCAAACCTTCCTTACTCAATCAAAGTATTATTAGAATCTGTTTTACGTCAATATGATGCGTATGTAATCAAAGAAGAACACGTAAACGAGTTAGCAAAATGGGGTAACGGTGCTGATCCAGAAGCAGAAGTACCATTCAAACCTTCTCGCGTTGTATTACAAGACTTTACTGGTGTACCAGTAGTAGTTGACCTTGCATCTCTTCGTTCAGCAATGAAAGAAATGGGCGGCGACCCAAGCAAAATCAACCCTGCTATTCCAGTTGACCTTGTAATTGACCACTCAGTACAAGTTGACAAATACGGTAATGCATCTGCATTACAAGCAAACATGGACCTTGAATTCGAACGTAACGCTGAGCGTTATAATTTCTTAAAATGGGCTCAAACTGCTTACAATAATTTCCGTGCTGTACCACCAGCAACTGGTATCGTTCACCAAGTAAACTTAGAGTACTTAGCTCCAGTTGTACACGTAAACGAAAATGCTGACGGTACATTCGAAACATTCCCAGATTCAGTAGTAGGTACTGACTCACATACAACAATGATCAACGGTATCGGCGTTCTTGGATGGGGTGTTGGTGGTATCGAAGCTGAAGCAGGTATGCTTGGTCAACCTTCATACTTCCCAATCCCAGAAGTTATCGGTGTTAAATTAGTTGGCGATCTTCCAAACGGAACTACAGCTACTGACTTAGCATTAAAAGTTACACAAGTTTTACGTCAACGTGGCGTAGTTGGTAAATTCGTTGAGTTCTTCGGACCTGGCGTATCTAAATTACCACTAGCTGACCGTGCTACAATTTCTAACATGGCTCCTGAATATGGTGCTACATGTGGTTACTTCGCAATTGACGAAGAATCATTAAACTACATGCGTTTAACTGGTCGTGACGAAGAGCACATCGCGGTTGTAGAAGCTTACTTAAAAGCTAACCACATGTTCTTTGATCCAACATTAGAGCCAGTTTACACTGATGTATTAGAAGTAAACTTAGATGAAATCGAACCAAACCTTTCTGGTCCTAAACGTCCACAAGACTTAATTCCACTATCTCAAATGCGTTCTCGTTATAAAGAAGCAGTAGTGGCTCCACAAGGTACTCAAGGTTTCGGTTTAACTGAAGCTGAATTCGAAAAAACTTCTGTAGCTAAATTTGCTGAAGGTGATGTAGAAATCCCAACAGGTGCTGTAGCAATCGCTGCAATCACTTCTTGTACAAATACATCTAACCCATACGTATTAATCGCTGCTGGTTTAGTTGCGAAAAAAGCTGTAGAAAAAGGTCTAACTGTACCTAAATGGGTAAAAACTTCTTTAGCACCAGGTTCTAAAGTTGTAACTGGTTACCTTGAAGATTCAGGTTTACAAACGTACCTTGACCAAATCGGTTTCAACACAGTAGGTTACGGCTGTACAACATGTATCGGTAACTCAGGTCCATTACTTCCTGAAATCGAAGATGCTATCAAAGACAACGACTTATTCGTAACGTCTGTTCTTTCTGGTAACCGTAACTTCGAAGGCCGTGTACACCCACTTGTAAAAGCTAACTACTTAGCTTCACCACCACTTGTTGTTGCTTATGCACTTGCTGGTACTGTGGATATCGACCTACAAAAAGATTCATTCGGTAAAGACAAAGATGGTAACGAAGTATACTTCGCTGATATCTGGCCTGCAACTGAAGAAGTTAACGCAGTATTAGGTACTGTAGTTAACCGTGAATTATTCCAAAAAGAATACGAAACTGTATTCACAGCGAACGAAAAATGGAATGAAATTGAAACATCAACTGAGTCTCTATACACATTTGATGACAAATCAACTTACATTCAAAACCCACCATTCTTCCAAGGTCTTGCTAAAGAGCCAGAAGCTATCAAAGGCTTAGACGGCTTACGCATTATGGCGAAGTTCGGTGACTCAATTACAACTGACCATATTTCTCCAGCTGGTGCAATCGGTAAAGATACACCTGCAGGTAAATATTTAATCGAAAACGGTGTTGCAATCCGTGACTTCAACTCATATGGTTCTCGTCGTGGTAACCACGAAGTTATGATGCGTGGTACATTTGCAAACATCCGTATCCGTAACCAAGTAGCTCCTGGTACAGAAGGTGGATTCACTACTTACTGGCCAACAGGCGACGTAGAGTACATCTATGACGCATGTATGAAATACCAAGAGCAAGGTACTGGCTTAGTCGTACTTGCTGGTAATGACTACGGTATGGGTTCTTCTCGTGACTGGGCTGCGAAAGGTACATTCCTACTTGGCGTGAAAACTGTTATCGCACAATCTTACGAGCGTATCCACCGTTCTAACTTAGTAATGATGGGTGTTCTTCCTTTACAATACTTAAACGGTGAATCTGCTGATTCTCTAGGTTTAACTGGTAAAGAAGAAATCTCTGTAAACATTACTGACAACGTAAAACCACGTGATATCTTAACAGTTACTGCTAAATCTGAAGACGGTACAGTTAAAACTTTCCAAGCTTTAGCTCGTTTCGACTCAGAAGTAGAAGTAGACTACTACCGTCACGGTGGTATCCTACAAATGGTTCTTCGCGCGAAAGCTGCTGAATAATTATTTTATCAAAACCGATCTCTTAGGAGGTCGGTTTTTTTTTTGCGGCATTGGCGGAACACCGATGTTAAAGTGCTCTCTAATATTGTTGAAGTAGAAACAAAAATTTACTATAATATTGTTAATGCACCAACGAGTAGGAGGGCGGCTGACCATGAACAAAGAAGAACAAATTATAATGGGATTTCGGGACTTATATAACAAAATGGTTTGGCTTAATAAAGATAAGATGGAAGAAAGCCTTAAAGGGCATACACCTTCAGAGGTACATTGCATCGAATACATTGAAAAAAATGTAGATTCCAATGTAACTAAACTTGCGGAGTTCTTTTACATGACGCGCGGTGCCATTAGTAAATTAACGAAGAAACTTATAAAAAAGGGCCTTATTGAAAGCTATCAAAAGGCGGATAACAAAAAAGAAATCTATTTTAAACTTACTGAACAAGGAAAAGTAATTTTTAATATCCATGAGGAGCTCCATAAAGAGTTTCGAGAGCGTGATAAAATCGTCTTTGACCAGATAACTGATGCTCAATTAGATAGTATGCTTAGCTTTGTAGAAAAGTATCGGGCGCATTTGGATGCAGAAATAAAGAAACAAGATAAAGATTTGAAGCAGGAATAAGTTCGGATTACAAAAAAGTAGCCTCATTCTATCAAGAAAAAGGTTGCTTTTTATTATGATTATTTTATTGTTGAACAGGAAACAAAAATATGTTATTATTTTATTTCTTAGGAAACAAAAAAAGTGTTAAGTCCGGATTTAGTTCAACGCAGCTCTATATTAAAGGTAGCGATATGCTAAGTTACACTGGATACAATCGCCAACAGTATTAAGACGAATTACTTTTCTCAATGTAGTGAAGGAATTTAAAAACTTAACGAACCGCAACAGATTGTAAGGTCCTAATGGAAGAGGTTTCTACCTTATAAGTGAACATTATGATATGGCTACAACATTTAAAGGAGTGAAATGATAATCGAGTTGTCCAAAATTATTAGAAACTAATGCAATGAAGATGATCATTCTCCGATTGGATCAGTGTTTCTAACAAAGCAAAATAATATTAAATTGAGGGAAAAGGGGAGTTTGAACATGAATATTGTATCGATTATTTTTCAGACCTTATTGATGCTTATGTTTTTTATGGCAAGTTTCGGGAAGTTGAGGGGTGCTAAAACACCTATTGAAGAATTTAATAAATTGAGATTACCACAATGGTTTCGAGTAATCACAGGTGTCATCGAACTCATTTCAGCAGTCGCTCTAATTATCGGTTATTGGGATGCTAGTTGGCTTGCAGTAGGAGCGCTTCTAATTACATGTACAGCAATCTGCGGTGTTTTAGCACAAGTACGCATTAAAGATTCATTTAAAAATATGCTAATGATTATAGTAATAGGTGTAATGGCAATTTTCTTATTTATCAACAACATTTCTGCACTTTTAAATTTTCCTGGTTTTTAATAATAAGCAATAGAAATGAAACGGTTCTGGTTCTTGATTTAAAGGAATCATTAAATTAAGAACAGGTAGTAGAAAATTAAATATGAAAGATAATACTAAATGCAGTCCGTCCAAAGTTAAATCGGTCTGCATTTTTTGGTTGCCATTTTAGGGGGATTTTTTTCGAGATTGATATTATTAGAATAGGTTTTTTTAAAACAATAAGAATTATATAGCGTAAATAGAGAAGCCCTCTATTCCAGTTGGTCTTGCATTTCTTTTTCTCGGTTTTTGTTGACTAAGAAACAAAACGGTGTTATTATTTTGTTTCCTAGGAAATAAAATAATAACGTTCAAGGAGAGAATTCACATGTCAAACTTTAAATCACACAATGAAAGAAGTACAGAACAAACCATAGATAAACACGCATTAATATTCGGCCTTATCTCGGTGTTTCTTTGCGGAATAGGCTTCAGTATTATAATACCTATCGTTCCATTTTTAGTGCAGCCATATACGAGTAGTCAAGGAGAACAAGCAGTAGTTGTGACATTGCTGACCTCTGTATATGCAGTTTGCGTATTTTTCACAGCCCCTGCACTTGGCGCTTTAAGTGACAAATATGGTCGCCGTCCATTGCTTCTATTATGCCTTTTAGGTTCCGCAATGGGCTACTTCGTTTTTGGCATAGGTGGCGCTCTATGGGTACTATTTGTTGGGCGTATAATAGAAGGGATAACAGGAGGAAGTATTAGTACAATCTTCGCATATTTTGCAGACATCATTCCTCCAGAGCAGAGAACCAAATACTTTGGATGGGTTAGTGCCGTTGTAGGTGTTGGTACCATCATTGGTCCAACGTTGGGGGGATTACTTGCCAAGTTTGATTATGCTGCACCGATGTACTTTGGCGCAATTATAACTTTATTGAATGTTGTTTACGGATTCTTTTTTATGCCTGAAAGCTTGAACAAGAAAAATAGATTAAAAGAGATTACCTTTTCTAGATTAAATCCATTTATCCAGCTTGCAAATGTACTTTCTATAAAAAACTTAAACAGACTACTTGTCTCAGCATTTTTACTTTGGATACCGAACGGATCGTTACAAGCAATTTTTTCACAATTTACAATGGATACTTTCAGTTGGAAGCCTGCGCTAATAGGGCTTATGTTTTCAATTATGGGCTTGCAAGACATCATTTCACAAGGCTTCATAATGCCAAAGCTATTGAAAAGATTTAGTGATCAACAGATTGCAATTGTAGGAATGTTATCGGAGATTGTAGGCTACAGTCTCATTGCAGCATCGGCTTTATTTACCTTTTATCCTCTTTTAATCGCTGGAATGTTTCTATTTGGATTTGGCGATTCGATTTTTGGACCTTCTTTCAATGGAATGCTCTCGAAGTCAGTCGATTCGAGTGAGCAAGGCAGAATTCAAGGAGCAAGCCAATCAATTCAAGCTTTAGCAAGAATAATTGGACCAATCATTGGAGGTCAAATCTATGTATTACTTGGCCATACAGCTCCTGCTTTTATGGGGATGGTCCTTATTACAGCAGCAATAGTCGTATTGTATAAAAGCAAGCTTGAAAAACTATCGATGGGGTAAAGCCTAATAAACAAAAGTAAGCTTCTTAAAAAAGGGTTTCAGAGCGCTCTGAAACCCTTTTGTGTTAGTTAAATCCCATTAAATCTTTTACTCTCAGTGTATTTTCAGATGTTGTTAGCATTTCAAGCAAACCAAAGGCAACATCGAAAGCAGTGCCTGGGTTCGATGATGTAATAATGTGTTCTGTGTGTACAATTCGTTCGTTGACAATATTTACTCCATAAGAACGGAGCTGCTCTAATCGTTTACTTGTTGGATGATTGTAGGTTGTCGCCTTTTTATTTTGTAATATGCCACAATGTCCTAGAGCAAGAGAAGCTACACATATAGTCGCAATTGGTTTTTTAAAATCGTTAAAGTGACGAATAACTCGCTGGAATTCTTCACTAAAAGCATCCTCATAAAAACCCGCTTCCTCAAAGCCTCCAGGAATCGCAAGCGCATCAAAATCCTCTAGTGCAATTTCATGTAGCAATTTTTCTGGTGTGACCTGAAAATTCCATGTACATTGTAGCTGTTTATGTAATCCAACAGTAACGACTTCTGTTGTACCATCGCCCTCCCATTTATTCCAGCCTAGCACATCTGTAAAGACACTTGCTTCTACAGCCTCAAAGCCATTTGCTAATAGTAATAATATTTTTTTCATATAGTTTATGCCTCCTTTATAGATTTAATTGTAATAAATGAAGTGATTTAATTACATACACTATATAATGTAAATAAGAGTATTTTCTTAATATTCAAAGGAATTTTTAGAAAATCAATTTATAAAAAAAGGTGGATTCTAATGGATAAAATTGATACGGAAATTTTGCGCCAATTACAGTTAAATGCAAAAATTTCAATGAAAGAATTAGCGAAAAACGTTCATTTGTCATCTCCAGCTGTAATAGAACGTGTTAAAAAGCTAGAAGAGCAAGGGAGTATCGAAGGTTATACAACGAAAGTGAACTTAAAGAAAATGGATCGATCTATTCAGGCTATTATTTTGTTTAAGTCAATCGATTGTAAAAGTCTTTCAAATTTTTGTAATGCCCATCCAGATGTCCTTGAGTGTTATCGGGTAGCTGGCGAAATTAGCTATATTGTCAAACTTGCAACATACTCAGTTGAAACACTAGAACAGTTTATTGATGAGGCAATGCCATACGGTACACCTTCTACAAATATTGTGCTGTCTTCCAATGAAAAATCAATGATTCTTCCTTATTTCGATGGAAACCAACAATAATTTCCTTTAAAAACAAACCTTTGTATCTTGAGCACCGTTTATAAGGTAGAGAAGGGAGGCGAGACGTTGCTAGTAAAGGAACTAGAAGAAATAATGGAGCTACATACGGAACGACTTATTCGTCTTGCTTATTATTATGTAAAAGATTTACAGGAAGCAGAGGATATTGTACAAGATGTCTTTATTAAGTTTTACGACAATCAACATGAATATGAAGAGCGCGGAGAGCTAAAGGCGTATTTATCGAGGCTTGTCATTAACAAAAGTAAAGATTATTTACGCAGTTGGAGCTATCGAAAAGTACAAGTGCAACAGAAAATTTTCGCTAAGCAAACGATTGAGAAAAGGGACATGCTCGTACAGCAAGATGAGCAAACATTAATTGAAACTGCCATATTCGCACTACCATTAAAGCAACGGGAGGTACTCAGTTACTTTTACTTTGAGGAAATGCCCATTGCGGAGATTGGCAAGCTTCTAAGTATTCCTGAAAGTACAGTGAAAACAAGGCTACGTAGGGGACGTGAATTATTAAAGCCAAAGCTACAGCATATTGAATGGGAGGTGTTGCTACATGAGTAAATACGAAGTAGAAGCTTTAAAAGACTTACAAGCTAGTAAAAATCGTGTCATGACAAATGTAGTGGGGAAGATAGAACAACGCGCAATACCCAAACAATCTAGACGGTGGCAGTATAGTATGTTTACCTTGATTCTGACAGTATGTATAGGCTTATTTGTATATGCACAAGTCAACAACGTGGACAAGTTATCTGCAAATGCTGTACCAATATTAGATGAAAAAATATATGATATGGTTCTTCAAGAAGCAATTGATGCAAATGAAAGCCAAGAATCTATTAATATGACTTTTCAAACATTATTCGAATTGGATGCTTATTATGTCTATGCAGAAAGTAAAAACATCAAATTTAGCGAAAAGGCAATTGCTAAACAGATGCAAGCGGAAAGAGAAAAATTAGTAAAGTCATATAAAGAGAGTGCAGTATTTAAAGACGGTTTAACAAGGCTCAATCTAACATTAGATGAATTTTTCGATAAATATTACAAAGCAAATGCACTTAAATGGTTTGCCCAAGCAGAACTAATGAAGGAATATTACCGAAAATACGAAAATAGTTACCAATTGCATGCTTACTTTGCAGTGAAAAAAGAAGCGATGGATTATTTCACTGCTAAATATGGCCAACAAATTGCTTATTTAGAAAACAAATACAACGTGTCTAAACCTAACATGTCTACACAATACAAATATGGGACAGTTGTTGCTATGGAGGAAGACCGATTTTTAGTTGTTACAGGTGCATTACAAGAGGAGATTGGCCGATTATCAAATGAAGAAATGATTAACAAGCATACAAATGGCGTATGGTTTCCTCTTCTTGAGGTACAACAGAAAATTACAATCGGTCAAAACGTCAATGTCACCTATAGTTTACAAACACAATTAAATCAATACGATTTTGTTGCGAATTTGGATGAAATCGAAATTTCAGAATAGGAACCCCTAAAACAGCTTACAAGTATAAGCTGTTTTTTCATTTGGATTAAGGTACAATTATTGTAAGTTACTGTATAAAAATGAAAAAGGAGCTTTATCATTGATTGATTATTTCGAACGGACATTAAGGTTAACAGATTTAGAAGCCTGGACAATACGTATTCAACGAGTCCATTACAGCTTGGTTATCGTGGATGAAAGAAGAAAGGCTGCTGTGGAAGAATTGGATACAGCTGATTTTATCATTGATGAAGACGAACTACGAACTAATTATGTATCAGTAAGTATTTTTTCTGAGAAAAATGTCCAAGACGAGTATATTGAGCCATTAGCGGATTTGGCAAAGCAATTAACAGAGCATTTAGTACTTGCGCATTGTGATGTAATAACAAAATTTTATATCGAGCAACCAGAAATCGCTATTGATCGTTTGCTAGTTGAGAAGTATGGCTATAAATTAGCGGACATCTCATTGGAAAAATTATGGCATTTAAATCAAGACTAAAGAAGTTGAAAACAAAAGGAGAAATGATTACATATGATATTACATGAAAAATTATTAAGTGAAGTTGATTTGAAACGTGAACTTCAAGCATTCCTAAATGACAGTAATGCCTGGCAACAAGCAGATCAACAAATACTCATTCAGTCAATGCTTGCACATATTGGTTCGGTAGATAGCGAACTGCGAGACGGTTTAATCTACGGTTCCTTCTATACAATGATTTTAGAAAGAAATTTATTAGATCATGCTATATTAAGCGACACGTTGGACTACTGTTTAACTGTTTTATTATGTGAAGGCATTGGAGAAGATAATTCAGATTCAGTTTTTACTAGAACGTTTACTTTGTTACTAATCGCACTAATATTAGCAAAAGATAATGAAGCTGATTTTATAGAAGTGCACAAAATCGAGGAACTGACAAATAGGTTCAGCACTTATTTATTGGCTGAAAAAGATGTAAGAGGCTATATACCTGTAAAAGGGTGGGCTCATAGTGTGGCACATGCGTCAGACGCTGTAGATGAATTAGTGAAAAGCCCGAAATTCAAGAAAGCTTCTTTTATGGATATTTTACGTCCTTTATGGAACATGATGTTGCAAACAAATTATGCATTCATTCATGATGAGGATGAAAGGCTATTAGTACCTATTTTCACAATGCTGGAACAAGGTTTGCAGCAGCAAGAAGTTATCGCATTATTAAATGAAACGATGGCAACGTTGGCTGCTCAAAAGGAACAGCTTGATGTACAGCACTATCGAATAGTACGATTTAACTGGAAAACATTATTAAAAAGTTTTTATATTAAAACAACTGACAATCCTCAATATGCGGTACTTCATCAAAGCGTCGTAGATTGTCTGAATATTGACAAGTAAATGGCAGTTTGTTAAGATGAGTGACAATAAAAGCATACAAATTCGTTGATGAGAAAGAGTAATGTTGCATTTTGTTCTACAGAGAGCCGACAGTATGGTGGAAGTCGGTGTGCAAATGTTTCATGAAGATCCTCTCTGAGAAGATTAGCTGAAATGAGTAAGCTAATTCGGGTGTCTACCGTTAAAAAGAACACGTATGATTGTACGTTGCTGAGTGCTATTGAGCGGTTTTCAATAGAATTAGGGTGGTATTCGCGGTTAACCCCGTCCCTTACTTGGGACGGGGTTTTTTGTATGCCTTTTATACACTACTGTATAGGAGGAGATTGCATGCAAGTCGAAAAAAACAAAGAGACAACTGTAGAGAGAGAAAAAAGAGTTCGTAAAATATGGGAGGAAGAGAGAACGTTTCAAGCATCCGTTAAAAATCGTTCTGTTAGTAAGCCCTTTGTATTTTACGAAGGACCACCTACAGCAAATGGCTTACCACACGTCGGTCACGCTTTTGGCAGAACGATTAAAGATGTGGTGGCACGTTATAAAACAATGCAAGGTTTCTACGTTGAACGAAAAGCTGGTTGGGATACACATGGGTTACCTGTAGAATTAGGTGTGGAGAAAAAATTAGGGATATCCGGTAAACAAGAAATTGAAAACTATGGTGTAGAACAATTTATTAAGGAATGTAAAGGTAGTGTTTTTACGTACGAAAAGAAATGGCGTACGTTTACCGAACAATTAGGCTATTGGATTGACTTGGATGATCCTTATCTAACGTTAAGTAATGAGTATATAGAATCTGTATGGCATATTTTAAGTCATGTGCATCAGGAAAGGCTTTTATATAAAGGGCATCGTGTGTCCCCTTATTGCCCAAGTTGCCAAACGTCTTTAAGCTCTCATGAAGTAGCACAAGGTTATAAGGATGTAAAAGATTTATCGGTAACAGCGATGTTTAAACGAAAAGACAAGGACGAATATTTTCTTGGTTGGACGACGACGCCATGGACATTGCCTGCCAATGTAGCGTTGGCCATGAATCCACATATCACATACGTAAGGGTAAAACATGACAATACCATTTATATCCTTGCTAAAACACTTGTTGATAAAGTATTTTCTGCACCTGTTGAAGTGTTAAGTGAGCATTTAGGTCAAGACTTTGCAGGTGTTGCCTATCAACCGCCATTTTCATATGTAACAGTTGAAAAAGGCCATGTTGTCGTATTAGCAGACTATGTTACGGATCAAAGTGGAACGGGCATTGTGCATACTGCTCCGGCATATGGCGAAGATGACTATAAAACTGTGCAACAACATCAGCTTTCTTTTGTCAATGTGGTGGATGTCAAAGGTTGCTATACAGAAGAAGTGCCGGAGCTTACAGGTAAGTTCGTCAAAGACTGCGATGTCGATATCATCAAAATGCTTGCGGAAAAAGGGCTGCTGTTTGCTAAAGAAAAATATGAACATAGCTATCCTTATTGCTGGCGCTGTGATTCACCGCTACTTTACTATGCAACAGATAGCTGGTTTATCAAAATGTCGGCATTAAAAGATCAAATACTACAAAATAATGAACAAGTAACATGGTATCCTGACCATATTAAACACGGACGTTTTGGCAATTTCTTAGAAAACATCGTAGACTGGAACATTAGCAGAAATCGCTACTGGGGTACACCGTTAAATATATGGATTTGTGAGACATGTGGTCATGAAGAAGCGCCAAATAGTATTGCTGCGCTAAATAAACTAGCAAAAGAAGCATTGGACGAAAACATGGAACTGCACAAACCATATATCGATGACGTAATTTGTAGTTGTCCATCATGTCAAGGGGATATGCAACGTACACCTGAAGTGATTGATGTATGGTTCGATAGTGGCTCAATGCCGTTCGCTCAGCATCATTATCCATTTGATAATGTTGATGCATTTTCCAATCAATTTCCTGCAGATGTTGTCATAGAAGGCATCGACCAGACACGCGGTTTTTTCTACAGTTTATTAGCAGTATCCACATTATTTACAGAGAAAGCGCCATACAAAAATGTGTTGTCCTTAGGCCATGTATTAGATGAGCACGGACAAAAAATGTCGAAAAGTAAAGGCAATGCATTAGAGCCAGTTGAATTAATCCAACAGTATGGTGCGGATGCTTTACGATGGGCATTTTTAGTGGATAGTTCACCTTGGAATTCGAAGCGGTTTTCTAAGAAAATTGTGATGGAGGCAAAGTCCAAACTCGTTGATACATTCGATAATACATTTAAATTTTATCAGTTGTATGCGGATATAGATGGCTTTCAATACGATGCTAAAAAAACTGGTAAACGGACGAAATTAGATAATTGGATAAAATCCCGGTTACACCATACGATTCAGCTTGTGACAAAATATATGGATGATTTTCAAATGACACAAGCTACAAGGGAAATTGGCAAACTTGTTGAAGAGCTAAGCAATTGGTATATACGTCGGTCACGCACTCGTTTTTGGGCAAACGGTTTATCAGACGATAAACGTGGTGCCTTCAGTACATTGTACGAAGTGCTGACAACTGTAAGTAAACTGCTTGCACCATTTACGCCTTTTCTTGCAGAAGATGTATACAGAAGTTTATGTGGTGAAAGTGTCCATTTACAAGACTATCCGAAGTACGATGCAAAAATACTAGACCAACATCTTGAACAACAAATGGCAAATGTTCTTGCAGTAGTTGAACTTGGTCGAAGTATTCGTAATAGTGAAGGACTTAAAGTGAAGCAGCCATTAAAGGAAATGGTGATGTCAGTAGTTGGAGAAGTGGAAGATTATGCTCAGTATAATGATATTATTCGAGATGAATTAAATGTGAAGGAATGTAAGTGGACACAGGACTTTACTGCTTATGAAACCATTCACTACAAACTAAACTACAAAACAGCTGGTGCAGCATTTGGATCACAAGTGCATAAAGTAAAAGATTATGTTACGCGATTAAGTGAAGCAGAGCAAAAGGCACTACAGTTAACAGGTGCAATTGCAATAGATATTGATCATCAACAACTTACTTTGTTAAAATCACATGTGTTAAAAGAATCCGTCATCAAGGAGCATTATGTATTGGCAGAAGAGAATGGATGTCGTGTCTTACTGAATACCCAACTAACGAATGACTTACTTCAGGAAGGGCAAATAAGAGAGTTAATACGTACGATCCAAGATACACGAAAAAAATGGCAATTACCTGTTGAACAATATATTTCGATTTCAATCTCTGCAGATGCTGAAACGAAGAGAATCATCCAACACTATACTGCATTATTGAAAGCTAATGTATTGTTAAATGACATTTTATTCGGGGAAGTGAAAACAGGAGAAAATGTGATTCAGGCGAAATTGTTTGATAAGGAAATCGAGATTACTTTTAATTTCTAATATATAGTTTTGGAAAAGTCGATTAAAAGAAGCGCTAAAACCTTTTAATCGGCTTTTCTTATTATTTTTATTCGAAATAATAACGCATAAAATTGCCCCTATTAGAAAGAAGATTAAACCTTGAGAAAAACCTAAGACTATAAATATTCCACCGATACATAGATAGCTTGCCACTTTAGGATTTAAATAATTAATCGTTTTCAAGATGTCTCCTCCTACAAATAATATCATTTTAGTTCACGAAATATTCAAAAAATATATACTTTTCATCTTGCAAAAGGCATTTTATACTAATTGTAAAAATAATATTCATTTTCAAATTTTATTTTTAAGAGGGGAGGTGGAGTAAAATGTAAATAATTTTCTGTGAATTACTTTTTAGGTGGTTCTTCACTTTTGTATTCCAATTAATTTGTTAGAGGCTTTTATTTGGATGTAGATTTATAGGAATGGGCTAGTCCTTTCCTATAAATCTAAATTTCGTGCTACGCGTCCGGTTTATTATTTCGGTTCATTCAGAGATGTTCAAACAGTTCTTCCAATTTTGAACGAGCTTGATAAAGCCGATATAACAGCGTGTGGCGAAACGTTGATTAAACGTCCAACTATTAAGAAGAAATATTAAATGGAGGAATGTATTGTGGAAAAAACCTTAAACTTTAATGAAAATGATTTTAATTTAGATTTCGAAGTGGATAATAGTTCTATGGAAATGGATGGGGATCTTAATACTGTTACTCCTATAAGAACAATTGTAACTAAAGTGACTTGTAAAGTTTCTTGTACTTGTAATTGCACTGGTGCTTGTACAATTTTCTGTGGGTAGTGAAATTATTATTTAATATAATTAATTCAAGCTATCTGTAAACGTTAAAATGAACCTAACAGTTTTGCTGAATAAATTCAAAGCCTATAAAATGGAAATATCAATTTATATGAGGCTGTACTAATGGAGGAGAAGCTTGGGTTATACAATTGAGGATACATCAATTACGGGAGCGGAGATTTAGAATTGCTCAAATCTCAAAACGCTTTAAGATTTCACGTAAAACCGTCTATAAATATTTAGAGATGTCATTTGAAGAAGCTATAAGTATATTTAGTCATGCAGTTTGAAATAAAGAAGCTAAATTCCTATCAAGATTGGATTATTAATTGGCTGCATGAGTAGATATTAAGTGGTGAGAAAGTATTCGATTGGCTACAGGATCATTTTCCAAATGTCTATGTTGGTGAATGTACCGTAAGACCAAATGTATTGAAATTAGGGAAATTTATCAAATTGATTAAAGTTGAGAATGCAAGAGAGTTCGAGGAAGTAGATTAACAACCATTAGTAAACAAATTTAGGTTGATTAGGGGCAAACGGGCTCAATCACACAAGAAATATATGGTGTCATTGGATTGCCCTTTTACATCGAAGGTTACTATCCTAATATTTAATGACAAAATGATGTATAGGGCCTTAAATTAACAAGAGGCAAGGTTAGTCTTCCAACTTATCTTAGCAAAGTTCGCTCATTTTAACATCGAAAGGAATGGACTGAATTGATGGGCAATCAAGGGATGGTGACAGCCATTTTAGATTGGTTGTTACATGAGTTGAATTATTTATATGGACAATGAAAGTCATCGATTGAAGCATTAGCAATAAGATTTTTAACGAGTAAAAAGTGTTCAGAGTTAATGTACAAAAATGTTCAATTGGGGTTGACGGTTACACTATCCTCTTAATACTAAAAAATAGAGAGTGTGAGCTTATGAAACAGGAAAATCCATATATATTAAAAAACTTTATGTATCGATTTCCAAGCTTAGGCCTAGATGCCATTGAAATGATTTATTTCTTTGATAAAGAAAATCTTGAGAAAAAAGAACGAATAAACAAAATGCTTAGTAATGAAAAATTTAAAACGGCAATTAGAACAGCTAGTCCTCAATTATATGAAGCATGTATTGATTTATATAAGAAAGAAGCAAAAGACATAAAAAGCATCTACTTTTCTTTATTGAAATATTATATAAGAATGTTTTCTCGCCCTACTCCTTTTAGTACCTTTTCTAACGTCGGTATGGGTGTATTTAAAGAAGACAGTAATAATTCTATAACATTAGATACAAGTAAACAAAAGTATAAAATTAGAATTAGTCACGAGTGGATTTATAAATTTATTTCAAAGGTTGAAAATGATCGAGAAATCTTAAAAAACTTGGTACTTAAAAGTAATAAGTTATTGATAGAAATCTCAGACAAATATCATCTAAGCTATTTTACAGATGGTGCTAATAAAGATAATCATTTAGTAGAAGAAGTATCACTTAAAAAAAATAATCTGCTTAATTTCGTACTCAGCAATTTTGAAGAAGAGAATAAGGTTAGTGACTTCTTAAAAATTTTAAATGAAGCAACTAATAATGAGATTTTAGAATCTAAGGCACTTGATTATATTCTAGAGCTAATAAAAAAGGATTTTTTGATATCTGAGTTAAAATTTTCGAATTCAATAGATGATCCTATACATTATTTACATGAAAAGCTAGTAAAATTAGAAAATGGGAATCATTATTATTCGGATATTATAACCAGAATAATGACTAAAATAAATTCGCTGAATAATTTGAATTTTAACTATGGAAGTTTAAATTCAATAGAAAATTTCATGAAAAAAATTGAAGAAGCTACTGAATATATACATATAGATTCTTATTATCCTCAAGAAGTTGTGTTAAATAATTCTCTGAAAAAGGATTTGGAAAAACTCAGTAAAACTATCATTAAATTATCCAGCATAACCGATTCAAACAGAGACTACATGGACTACTATCAAAGGAAATTCATTGATTATTATGGAGTATATAATGCCGTATCGGTAAAAGATTTGTTAGAGGATAAAACGGAGCTAGGTCCTCCACCTACATATACAAATCCTGTAGGTTTGTTAGAATACGATTATCACAAACAAAAAAAAGAAGATAATAATTCCTTTTTAAAACAGATTTTATATCAATCTTTAATAAAAGGAGATAACGAATTAGATATAACAGAATATCTTAATAATAGCCTTCTGGATATTAAAGATATTCCTTCTACTAGCCTAGACTTATATTTTTCAATATACGCTGAATCTAGTGAAGAGCTTAGCAATAATAACTATACAATTTACCCTTCTGGTAATATTGCTTCCCCATTCGCAGGTAAAACTATGGGTAGATTTCTTGATATATTTCCTGTACAACAAGAAGTTATTAATACAGAAATATATGATAGAGAGAGTAATATTCAATTTAACGAGGAATTGACAAATATTAATATTCAACCAATTAAGGGAAAATACACTAATGTAATGAGTGCTTCCAATAAATTTAATTATGAAGTTTCGATTGCTTCTACTACAAATTCCTCTAAAAACGCTATTGAAATTGATGATATCTATATTTTTAGTGATGGAGTGCAATTTCACTTAATTTCAAAATCAAAGGATAAATTAGTATTCCCTATAACTTCGCATATGGCAAATCACCAATTTGAAATGCCTAATATATATAGATTTTTGTTAGATTTAGCTGCTTATAAGAGAGCAGCAATTATCCCCTTTAATTGGGGGGAATTTGAGGAGCTCCCATACCTACCAAAGTTGAAGAGCGGGAATTTAGTTATACAAAACAAATTATGGAATATAGATGTAAGAAAAGAAGCGTATAAAGACATGCAAACTCTTTCAAAACTGGTAAAAAATTTTTTCACTACTTATAAAGTATCTAGATATATCAAAATTATTGATTTTGATAATTATTTATTTATAGACACGCACTCAGAAAGTATGTTTGAGTTATTCATTAATGAATTATCAAAAAAGAAATTTTTTCAATTTATTGATGCAGATGAGATGATGAATACAAGTATTTTATCTGATAAACATACCTATTATGTAAATGAAATTATTTGCAGTTCATTTTTCGATAATATTAATAAACCTCAATTATTTAATCAACGTCCACTTTCTTACTATTCAAAAGAGAATAGATTTAAAGATTTAGGAAAGGAGTGGTTATACTTAAAATTATATCACCATAATAATATTGATAATGATCTACTTATTTATTATATTCCAGGTTTTATTCAAAGAAATAAACTGGAAAACCATTTTTATTTCATTAGATATGCTGATCCATATCCACATATAAGACTTAGAATTAAAGTGGGAAATCAACTATTAATAATAATTGAAAGAATTAATGAAATGATTAGTATACTTCGGAGAAAAAAATTAATCATAAATGCAACATTTGATGGATATAATCGTGAAATTGAAAGATATGGAGGGCAATATTTAATAAAATATGCTGAAAATATTTTTTGCAAAGATAGTCTGTTGATATTGAATTTATTACCTGCTATTAAAAAATCTAAAACTGAATTGGAGTATTATTCATTAATAACACTAGATATTTTGTTGAAGTCTTATTTAGGTAAGGAGTGTAGTTTCAATTGGTTAGAGAAGAATATGAATATCGATAAAAAATATTATAAAGATTATCGTAAACTATTTAAAGAAAATAAAAGTAAATACTTTGAGGTTGTTAAGGAAATTAATTTTACTGTATCAAGCGAAATTAAAGATTTAAATAAACTAATACAAAATTATTCGAATAAGTATATACAAATTCACTCTAATAAAGAATATTTCAATCAAATTGTTTTATCATTTTTGCATATGCACTTGAACAGATATGGTATAAATTCAGAACGTGAACAAAGAATAATGAACTTCCTATATTTCATGAAAAAAGAGGATTATATGAAAGATAAGAAAAGGTGATTAATTATGCTAAATAAATCGAATATAGAAGAAAAAGCAATTGATTATGCTAATCACTTTGGAAATCTACAAGAATTAATAACATATATATCGAATGACTCAAAAAAGTTTCCTCAAATAATTCAAGAATGGTTTTATAATTTTAGTTATTACGATTTAAATCAAGGTTTGTTAAGCAACTGTTTATTGCTTGGTGAGATGGATAATATTTTCCCTGAAAAGAATTTTTCCTCTTATTCACACGAAATTCTAAAATTAGGTATTAATAGGGAGAAAATTTCTAAGGTTGAAAATCCAGGATTATGGACTGGTCTAACAGGAATATGTATGGCAATTCAAGCTGTTTCAAAAAATAATACAAGGTATGTTAGCCTACTTAAAGAATGTAACATTTTTCTTAAAAAACTAATAAAAGAAAAGCTTAAAATAGTAAAACTAAATCTAAATAATCATGATGTTCATATGCCCGATTACGATTTAATAGAGGGGATATCCGGAATTGTCGTCTACTTATTAGAAGCAAAAAAATATGATGAAGATTTTGAAATTCTCTTTAATGAATCTATAGGATATTTAATTCAATTGTGCGGAAATCATAGTTTCAAACATCTTGAAATACCTAATTGGTACATTCCTCAAAAAAATCAATTTATTGAGAGTGAAGTAGAAGCATTTCCTCAAGGAAATTTTAATGTAGGTATATCTCATGGTATTACAGGAGTTCTTGCAGTATTGACCTTTTCTTTAGATGTTTGTTCAAATAAAAAAGAGGTGGAAAAAGCAATATACTTTGTAACTGATTGGCTAATTAATAATTTAACTAAAAATGAAGATACATCTTATTGGGAAAAAAAGATCCCGTTAGAAAAATATTTTAATCATAAATCTTTGAAATCGGATTATCTTAACTTTAGTTGGTGTTATGGGGACTTGTCTATAGCTAGAACTATATGGAAATCAGGGACAGCCTTAAACAATAGCTATTTAAAAGAGTTTTCTTTGGAATTCTTTAACACTGTAAATACACATAAAAACGATTATAATTTAATATCCCCTAGCTATTGTCATGGAATAGCAGGATTATTACATTTAATAATAATGATGAATGAAGATACAAAACTTCCAATCTTCGAAGAAATGGAAAGTTTTTTTATCGAAGAACTTATTAAAAGATATGATGAAAAATCAAAATTTGGCTTTAAAGATATAGAAGCATTTAATAATGAAAAATACAAATTTAATAAGACTGGGCTGCTAACTGGGAATTCTGGCATATACCTAGTTCTTTTATATTACATCAAAAGAAAATCTTTTACCAAATGGGAAAGTCTTTTTTTAATGAGCAATTAAGAGAAGGGACATTAAAAAATTGAAAAAAAATCACCTAATAGTCTTACTTAAATTAGTTAATTGGCCAAAGAAAATAATTATTATTAGTATTACTTTATCTATACTTTCCTCTTTAATAAATTTAGTACTCCCAATTATCACAAAAACTATAATTGATGACTTTTCAATTGATAATATTAAATGGAGCTGGGTTGTATATTTAATTGTATTTTTTATTGTTAACTCCATTCTAAGTGGAGTTTCTTTTTATATGCTGAAATATATAGGAGATAATGCAATATATTGTATTAGAAGTAAAATGTGGAATCATGTTTTGGGACTCCCAATTTCCTATTTTGATAGTAACGACAGCGGACAAACAATAAGTAGATTAACAGATGATATTGAAAATATGAATAGTTTTATTTCAGAGAAAATCCCTAACTTACTTTCGCAAATTATCATCATTATTGGTTCAGTAACAATGTTAATTGTATTAGATTGGAAACTAACATTAGCAATGTTATCAATTATTCCAGTTACTTTATTTGTAATATTACCTATAGGGAACCTCACTTATAAAATATCTCTCAATTTGCAAAATGAAACTGCTAATTTTATTGGTTTTTTAAATCGGGTACTTACTGAGATAAGGCTTGTCAAAAGTTATAGTGCTGAAACGAAAGAGTTTAAAAATGGGGAAAGAAAATTATTTGAACTATTTAATTTGAATTTAAAGGAAGCCAAAATTCAAGCAATCGTATCGCCAATTGTAACAGGTACAATGATGCTAATGCTATTAATAATAATAGGGTATGGTGGTTTGAGAGTATCTAATGGGGAAATTTCTGCAGGTACATTTGTTGCTATACTCTTTTACTTAATTCAATTAATAACTCCTATAGCATCTTTATCCTCATTTTATACTGATTATAAAAAAACTATAGGATCTACAGAGAGATTGTATGAAATATACATTATGCCCCAAGAAGCAATATATAACTCAAACATCCCAATAAATGATGTAGATTCTAACTTATTAATTAAAAATTTAAGCTTCAGTTACGATGGAAAAGTTAATGTATTAAAAAATTTAAATATTACGATTCCTGAAAATAAAACTACAGCTATAGTCGGACCTTCAGGATCAGGAAAATCTTCACTCTTTTATTTAATAGAACGTATGTATGAACCACAAGTAGGTGCTATTTATTATGGTGGAGTTTCTATTTCAGACTATGGATTAAAAGAATGGCGTAATGTTATTGGTTATGTTATGCAAGAAAGCGCTATGATAAATGGCACTATTAAAGAAAATTTAATGTATGGAGTAGATGATGTAGATGATAAAAAAATAATACAGTATGCTAAACTTGCAAATGCATATGAATTTATAAAAAATTTTCCAGATGGCTTTAATACTCTTGTAGGTGAAAGGGGTATAAAACTATCTGGTGGGCAAAGACAAAGAATTGCTATTGGTAGGGCTTTTTTACGTGATCCAAATCTTCTTTTATTAGATGAAGCAACAGCTAGTCTTGATAGTGAAAGCGAACAATTAGTACAAGATGCTTTAAAGAAATTGATGAAAAGTAGAACCACTATAGTAATTGCCCATAGATTATCTACCATTAAAAATGCAGATCAGATTATATTCTTAGATAATGGGGAAATAACAGGAATTGGATTACATCAAGAATTATTAGAAACTCATAAAAAATATGCTTTATTTGTAGAAACTCAAGCTATTAACAATTTATAAGAGGATGCCCATATGACAACACTTAAATTAAATCTTTTAACGAGCCACTGAAATAAGAAGTACGTCTAGAACTAGTAATGACAAACGTTATTATAACTAATTATGAGGTGAGTGTTAGTATATGTTTATAATCTTTGATTTAATCGTTGATTTGATAATAAATGCATATGTAGCATTGGGGTATGGAACTCCACAAAGGAAAATAAATATAAGAGTTGACAAGTTGTCAAAAGATAATCCAGAAATAAAGGATTTATATGACAAAAACAAGCGAATATTCGAGGAAAACTCAGAACTATCCAGGCTAATTTTAAACGCAAATATAAGAAATCGAGAGGAAAAGCAAGAACTTTCCCGTAAAATACAACTCTTTTTTGAGACGAATAATGTCTGATAAAAGTACACTATTTAAATACCAATGGAGTATTTCTAAATTAACAAAAAATGGGGAAGTTTATAATTTTTCAATAGGAAGTTCTGAAATTAAAGTGGCTATTATCGATAGTGGAATAGACTATACTCATGAAAATCTACTTTCTAACATAGACTTTCAAAATTCAAGAAGTTTTGTAGGTGAACATACAAATATAATGGACTACGATGGTCATGGAACTATGGTTGCTGGAATTATTTGTGGAAATGGGATTTTAACGGGTTTAGCCCCCAATATTTCTTTGATTATTTGCAAAATAACGGATAATAAAAAGTTTAAATTAAGACTCTTCTTACAAGCATTTAAATATGCAATAAGTTGTAATGTAGATGTAATAAATATAAGTCTTTCAATGTTTATAAAAACTAATGATAACAATTTACTGAATATTATTAATCAATTGATAGAAGAGGCCACTAATAAAAATATATTAATTATTACTTCTGCAGGTAACACTAAAATTAATTTAGATGTCCACCCAGAATTACATATGTTAGGGTTTAACCCCAGTGTTTACATAGTTGCAGCTAGCAATAAATTAGGTGAACTCTCAACATATTCAAATTACAGTGATAAATGCTTGCTTGCTCCGGGAGGGGAATGGTTTTTTGATACTAATGATCCCACGCAAGTTATCATTACAACCTATCCAAAACATTTAAAAAACATAGATCCTTTAAGAAAAAATTTGGGCCTCCCGCAGGGCTATACTATAAGTTATGGAACAAGTATTTCTTGTGCACATTTTAGTGGAACAATTGCACTTTTCATTAGTTATTTTTTAGAGTTGAACGGTGAAAAGCCAAGTATTGAAATAATTAACTATTACTTAAAGAAAAGTTATAAAGCAAAAGATGAAAATGCGAATTGTATTAATCTCCAAGAGATTAATACATATAATTTATTAAATCTTTTACATGATTCAATATCATAAAATTTCGAAAGTTACTTCTAGATTTTGATAAATAGTAGGTAATGAGTAACTGCGATTTATGGTCAGACTGTTTGGTAATTGTATGGTTATCCGCCCCTTCGCTCCGCTATATCTGTGTTTTATGGAATGTGTAGAGGCGAAAACCAACCATGGATGAACCTATTGGTTAAAACTAACTGCTAAAATACGACGACTCCTAATTTCACTATTTATCAGGTCCACCCACAAAGTAACTTCATTATTTTGCAAACTATACAGCGCCATATACCTTTTAAAGGATTTTGAAAAATAAGACCATTCCAAATCTGGGGGGTCTTATTGAAATTTAAAGAAGCATAATAGGCAACTTGGAGAGACCAACATTGTAAATATGAATAACTACATTAATAGCTATGCTCAATAAACCGTAATTCATAAATCTCAAAACGTTGTTAAAACAATGAAATCTAAAATATGTACCAGATTAAAGTAAACCACTCAGTAAATAAATAGTGGTTCCCAAAATAAAGATTGCTGAACATTTATTGAAGATATTCATCATTTTGTTCGGGGAAGTGCAATCAGGAGAAAATGTCATTCAGGCGAAATTGTTTGATAAGGAAGTCGAGATTACCTTACAAAACTAAATGTAAATCAAGATTATATATACGGGGTGAATATAGGATGAACGAGGAAGCCCTTATTGAAAAATCTATATCTGCGTTGAAAAAAGGGGATTTATTAATTTATCCTACAGAAACAGTTTACGGAATTGGAGTGGATTCTCAAAATATTGAAGGGTTAAAAAAACTTTATAAAATCAAAAATAGACCTATACATAAGCCTCTTGTTTTAAATGTCTCTAGTATTGATATGGTAAGTAAATTAGCTTATATTTCAGAAGATACTAGGCTTCTAATGGAATATTTTTGGCCAGGTCCTATAACATTTATTTTAAAATCGATCAGTGAGGAAAAGAACATAGGGTTTAGAATGCCTGATAACAGTTTGACTTTGAAAGTTATTGAGAATTTTGGAGCTCCTATATCAGGTACTTCTGCAAATATTTCAGGTCTATTAGCTTCCACCAATATCGAGAAAACTAAGAGTTATTTTCCGCAAACAGACATATTCTTTTTGGATGGAGGAAAACCAAGTATCGGAATCGAATCAACTATTTTAGATATGTCATCTTATGAAAACTATAAAATTATCAGGCATGGAATCATATCTAAAGATAATATTGAATCTACCCTAAAGAAAACTATAAGTGATAAACAATCAGAAATATATTATTCATTGGCAGGGAATATTAAATTTTTACTGACTTCTATGAGCCAATTAAAAGAAAACAAGTACAACTATACAAATGATGATTACATCTGGTTAGTTAGAGAACAAACAACTAAGAAAACCAATTTATCGAATCTTAAAAATGTGATTGTAATAAGTGATGATTCCCAAGAAGCCTTAAAAAATTTATATGATAATATTAATTCTATTCAAACTGATAGAGTAAAGTTTATTGTCGCAGAAATGAGAGAACCGTTAATCTACGCTGATAAATTATTTAATGAAAAAATCAGCATGTTAGCCCATAGGACATATATAAATTTGGAGGACTTATGATTATTAAACATGTTTATGATTATAATCTAGATCATTCCTTTATCTGGTGGTCAAATTGAGAATTGCATTGTCTAGGGCTTTATTGAGAAATAAAAACATTCTACTTTTATACGAAATTACAGCCAACCTGGACCCTGAAACTGCCGAAAAAATAGAATATTTTTTATTTAGCACAAGTGATTTAACAATTATAATGGTGACGCATAGAATAAATGATCGTTTACTTAAAATGGTCGATGCATTTTACAATTATAATTTAAGATAGAATTTCCCAAATGTTAAATTGTTTAGGACTGTTTATAATTTTGCTCTGGAAATGGCATTTTACCTGTCAAGTTCACTTAGAAGCGTAAAATAATATGCTTCTTGTTGTTTCGTCTTTGTCAAACAGAAATACTAAAATAGAAAAGGAACCAATAGTACTAAAATCGAACCAATACTAAAAACTAATACCACTTTTATTATGTCTTTTTTCAAGATAACACCACCTTACCCTAAATGTAGTTAACGAAAAAAAGAAAATAAAGGTTTTAAAAATAATATCATCTTTTTTCTGAAAATTTTAATTAAGGGATATATTGAGATTGAGACGCAAAATCAGAACTTATTCTAGCAATATAAGATGAAATTTATAAAGCACAAAATGGGAGGCAATTTGAACAATAATTTCTATTTTAATATATGATAAAGGTGATTTTTATGGATAACTTAGGTCATACTTTTCGCAAGTTACGGTTACACAAAGGTTATAGTCTTAATAATACAGCAAAAGATATAATGTCTGTTTCTCATTTATCTAAATTTGAAAGAGATGAAACGGGCATAACTGTTTCTAAGTTATTATTGTTACTTAATCGAATTAATGTAAGTTTTGAAGAATTTATCTATATCCATAATGAATTTAAAGTAGGGCATTTTGAAGAATTAATTATAAACATGAAGGAAGCTTATTTACGTGGAGATTTAAAGTTTTTAAATAAGTTAAGAAATGATGAAATTTTTAAATTCGAATTAACTAATGTATTGTCATATAAATTAAACAGCATCATGATCGAAGCAATTATTTCGGACCTTACTAACAACAAAGTTAAACAAGAAAATTTAGAAATACTCGTTGATTATTTATGGCAAGTAGAAGTCTGGGGAGAATATGAAATAATTCTTTATGGAAATACATTACATTTATTGGCTATAGATACTGTAATTATGCTATCCTCAGAAGTCATAAAAAAGAGTATGTATTTCAAAAACATGTTAAGTTACAAGCGTAATTTATTTGATATCTATTTTAATACAATTAGAACATGTCTTGAGCATAATAAGTTGAAAGAAACTGAAGCATACTTATATGAATTAAAAAATCAAAATATACCTGAAACCTTTATTTTAGAAAAAACAATTCTAAATTTTTACTTCGGTATATTCAAAATGCATACAAAATATAAACAAGGTCTTGAACTTGCTCAAGAATCAATAGATATATTACATAAGGTTGAATCCTTGAATCATGCTCTAAATTATGAAGAATACTTACAATCATATATAAAAAAGCTTAAAAACCAATAAAAATATAATAGCCAGCTATCAATAAAAATCAGATAGCTGGATTTTTTTAAGAATGCCTTTCTTCTAAGATTTCCTTTTTATCTCGTAAAGAGGGTAAGTAGAAAATCGTTACTAAAGCAATTAGTATTAAATAGGCTGCAATAATAAAACCTGTATTAATTATGCCGATACGATCAATAAAGTATCCGAAAAGTAGATATCCTGGCAAGCTTACTCCAGTGTAAACGAAATGGTATAAGCTGTATACTCGTGAAAGATATTTCTCTTCTACATTGCTTTGTAAATACGTATTTAAAAAAATTAAAAATAAACCTTGTGCAAATCCACCGATAAGTAATCCTATTAACAATACCGATAGTGGTAATTTCAATGAAAATAAAGCGATAATAATACCAAAGAATAGACTTGAAGCATAAAGCCCTATTTTAGGATTAATTCGTTTGTATAAGTAAGGTGATATTAAAGATCCTAAACCAATTCCAATCAAACTATATGTGGTAATTATATATAAATCTTCATGTGGTCGTTCCAATATTTCCACTAAATACGATATTAAATAAAGATCCACTGATGAACCAACTAACCATGCAGCACCAAATATTTGAAACAGCTTACTATATAATTTATTTACTTTAATATAAGCTAATCCAGCTTTTACGTCTTGTATGATAGTTTTCGGTTCGTTGTTTGATAAATTTTTGTGATATGGCTTTACTGCTAAAATCATAATCATCGAAATAATGTAAAATGAGCCTATGATAAGTAGCAAACTAGAATAACTCAATCCACTTTTAATCAACCAGGCCCCCACGCTATAAGAACCTATTTTTGCAAAGAGCATTGTGATTTGGATATAGCTATTTGCATTCGCTAAATATTCCGTCTTAACAATTTTGGGCAATAGAGACGAATTGGCCGGGATGTAAAATATATTACACAGGACAATGGCAAAGATAAATATATAAATTATAGTAGGTGTTAAATGAATCGCGTTAATTATTGCTAGACATCCAACTAAAACAAATCGTATTATATCAGTAAAACTCATGACTTTTTGAAGGTATTTTCTTTCAATAATTGCCCCTGCTGGCAAAGAAAATATAATTGCTGGGAGTGTAGAAAATATAAAGAAAATAGAAAGTCCGATAGCGCGAATACCAAAATTGCCCAACATAGATAATAGAATTATAAATAACATAGCATCCGCAAATACACTAAAAAAACGAGAGAAAAACAGTAAAACAAAATTATGATTTTTAAACATAATAGCCCCCCTAGGCGAATGATTACTGGCTTGTCATCTTTACTTTGTAAACTACTCACCACCTAGCTAAACCTAACAATTCTTAACGCTTGAAGTGGGTGCTTCTTGGGGACTAAGCGAATGTTATTATTCTTAGACCTTCAGTCAGGATACGAACTTCTTCAAACTTTACTAATTCTTCTGACGAAATAGGTTGTAATTTGCTCATTTCTATATCCTCCTCCCTTATGATAAATTAAGTTTATAATAATGAATCAGAGTATTGAAAAAATTCTAATATTTTAAAACTAGATATTTACATGAAAAGAGTGGATAGTATCCTCTAAATGTAGAAAAATAATAAATACTAGGCTTTTATTAATGCTGTTGAAGAAATAAAGTAAAAGAAATTTATTTTCATTTTTGGTTTTCCAATTTTTCATATATTAGAAATCGTTAGTATATACAACCAGATATTTTTAAATAAAATAGAGGTGATTTTCACAAAGCTTACACCACATATGAGGTTTTCATGATTGCCAAAATAAACGTTTCAATTCAATATATAGTTTCTTATAGAAATCTTTTGAAGATAGATATTATTGATAGTAATGAATTAATTTCAGATTTTTTATCTTCACTTGTGGTAGGAAACAAAATTAAATAGAAATAGGTCTCGCGCAAATATAAACCACATCTATTGTGCAGAGATTCTAGCACGTCTGGCGATTGTATTATATTTATTATCAATTCAAATGTCATTGCTATTATTAACTATACTAACGGTAGGAAGTAATGACTTATCGAGCTTTAGCCTTAACAGAGAGTGTAAAATCGAAATGATAAATGAAGCTAATGTTTGTCCCAATGATTTTTTATAGAAATTTAACAAAAGAAAAACCCAATTTAATTTTGAAATTGGGTTTTTTTGATTCATTAAAATAAAAAATTCTTTTGTTAGCACTCGCTAGAGCTATAGCTATTTTATTAATAACGTGAGCACAAAGGGGAAATATGCATTAAGAAGCTGACTATACAGAATAGCTATTACTAGGATAGAAACTCATTTAAAAATTATAGAAAGATGACTATAAATTGAAGATTTTTGAAACATTAAGACCACTCCATACGGGTGGTCTTGATGAAAATTAAAGAAGAATAAAAGGAGACTTGGAGCAATCATCATTGAAATTGTGAATAACTTTATTAAAAGTTATGCTCATTAAAACGTATATAAAACAAAAACGTTGTTATATCAATGCAACTACAGCAACTATTTATTATAAAATGTATCTCTAAACTATGTACCAGATTAAAGTAAACCACTAAGTAAATAAATAGCGGTTGCCCAAATAAAGATTGCTGAGCATTTATTGAAGATGTTCATCAGCTTGCCAGAGCTATCGAGCTTTTTAAAAGATGCACCTGCTAGTGTAAGACCGAAAAACCATAGCCATGAAATAAGTACACATGCAGCAGTAAAGAGTACTTGTTCTGTACCATTATATTTTAATGCACTTGTGCCAATTACGCCGATTGTATCTAAAATAGCATGTGGATTTAATAACGAAACAGACAGCGCAAATACAATTTGTTTTTTGACAGGCATTGCTTCGCTCTTTTCGCTAGTGGTTGCTGTCGAGCGCCAAATACTATAGCCGATGTACAACAGAAACACGATACCAACGCACATTAAAGCGATACGTAGCCATTCAAATTGCAAGACAATAACGGATAACCCAAAAACAGCAAGCAAAATCAATAAAGTATCGCAAAGAGCTGCCGTAATAGCAGCTGGTACGGCAAGTATGAAACGTTGTTGCGTAGCGCCTTGTGAAAAAACGAAGACATTTTGCACACCTAACGGTAATATAAGTCCGAATGCTAATAGCATCCCATGTAAAAACGCCTCCAAAGACAATCCCTCCTTTCCATACTAATTCTACCTATGTTATAACTAAAAGAAAACGACCAATTGGATGGTATTTCACCCACCCAATTTATGAGGTGAAAATATGAATTGGCAACCAACCAGACATGGGGATAGGACTTTACAGCAACAAATTGTAGCATGGGCAACAGAGCGCATTGAGCGAGGGGATTTGGTTGCCGGTACGAAGTTACCTACGCAAAGGCAGCTTGCGATGCAACTAGGGGTGAACAGAAGTACTGTTCAGCAAGCACTAGAAGAATTAAAAGCAGCGGGCATACTGGAAACGACAGTAGGCTCAGGGATTTATGTTGCGAACTCTTCCTGGCATTCCTTAATTAAACTAAGACAACCGAATTGGCAAACTTATATTGAAACAAGTCTTCACAAGCCAAACTATCATACCATTCAATTGATCAACGAATATGAACAAAGGGATGATATTATTCGCTTAGGAACTGGAGAGCTTGCACCAAGCCTTTTGCCAACGAGCGAAATGGAGGCATCCTTAAAGGAGTTATCCCTACAGCCGAAAGCTTTAGGGTATTCATCTCCTCAAGGCAATAAGCGTCTGCGCGAAGCCATTTGCCAATATGTACAAAAAAGAGGCATACAGGCTGAACCTGAAAATGTTTGTATCGTTTCTGGTGCACTACAAGCGTTGCAGCTCATTGCGATTGGTTTGCTAGAGCAGGGGTCTATCGTATTTCAAGAAAAAACGTCCTATTTAAATTCAGTTCATCCATTCCAATCTGTCGGCATGCAAATGATGGCAATCGATCGTGATGAACAGCTCGCCCAATCATTAATGCACAAGAAAAGAAAAAGACAGGCTGTTTTTTATGCGGTACCTACATTAAATAATCCAACTGGAGAAGTGTGGACTTCGCAAGAAAAAAGGCAACTCTACGAGGCATGCAAACAATCTCGTATTCCTATTATTGAGGATGATGTCTATCATGAATTACTTTTTCAAGAGGAATCTTCAGCAATTAAATCAATGGATGATAGTGGGCAAGTTTTATACATTGGCAGTGTTTCCAAAACACTCAGTCCTGGACTACGCATTGGCTGGTTAATCGGACCAATAACAGTAATTGAACGATTAGCAGATATTAAAATGCAAACTGACTATGGTTCTAGTGCCATTTCACAGGAAATTGTGTTGCACTGGCTGCAATCAGGAAAGTATGAACGCCATATTAAAGTGTTACGACAAGAGCTCCAGCAGCGGGCAAACTTTGTTGAAAAATTATTAAATGAAAAATTTAAAGACTGTGCGAGCTGGGAACAACCAAATGGAGGTTTCTATATTTGGTTAAAATTTCACGCACCGATTGTTGATAAATCATTTTTTATGAAGCTATTGCAGTTAAATATCCTCATCAATCCGGGTTATATTTATGATGCTCAAGATAACCAGCATATCCGACTTTCATATGCTTATGCATCACGAGAAGAATTGCAATACGGGATAGAGATGATGTATCGAGTAGCTAGAGAATCTTTGAGCAAAACTGCTGAGGGATAATCATTATTTAAACAGAACCTTTTAAGGGTAGTTTTTGTTTTTATTTAATAACAAAAAATAGTGCTTTGTATTCATAGTTCTCATCTTAAAATAAAAAAGCCTTATAAAGGCTTTTTATTTACAGTTTAGTTTTCACAGCAACCAACCACCCATCTAATTGACCATTTACATGGGTAGGATACATTGTTGTAACGGAAGTTTCTGATATAAATTGTCCATGAAGCAAGTTTCGTATTTTACCTATTGATTTTCTTACTTTTGGATCAAATCGCCAATACCCTGAATAGCCAGGTTCTATTGTCATTGTGTGTGAAGAATTGATACTTCTAGAGTTTGAAAAAGTATATGAAACTCCATTCTCTATTGATCGAAGTTGCAAATGAGTAAGGCTTGTACTAGTAGAAAAAGTTTCTGTATTCATAGGAGAGAGTAAATGTATCAGAACCAGGTCCTGGATTTTCCTGAATTATGCTAGCGCGCTTCCCGAATATTCTTGTTTCGTAGTTGCTAAATTCATTGTAAATATGGCTCCAAGTAACAGCCAACGGGGAAATTGTCGGGAAAGAGTCTTGAGCATATTGAAATTCATTTTTTTCATTTTCCTCCATTAGAATAAACTCTTCAACAGAAATAGATTCAACTACTTTTCCGCCTTCAACCCTGTATATCTCGTCGATATAACCATTTTCTCTTATATCAAAGTATTTAAGGGTTTCCGTATCATAAAAAATATTTGGGTTTGTAGTTTTATGCATATTTTGTAATTGACTATCATTCCCTGAAGCTGCGACAGTAAATACAATAGAAAATATTGTAAAAGCTGATAAAAAGGTTAAAATAGTAGATTTCACATATATTCCTCCCTTTAAATGATTGATATATAAATGATTTTAAGAAAAATGGGGAAAAAATCAACTTCATTTTTTTTGAATATTTCGTGTATATTATTTTTTATAAAAATGATATACACTTTTTTAAAAATTGAAAGGGAGGATATTATGGAAGACAAAATTATAGGGACACTGTTTTTGGTTATTGCGGCTATTTTAATTTCATCTCAGTATATTGTTACGGCTGTCATCGTCTCGAATTTAACGTATGTAGGTCGGGAAGCATTCTATAATTCATTTTTTGATTCAGGCTATATATTATTTCTGTTCAGTATAATATTTTTTATCTTGGGTGTTGTATTAATAGTGAGAGGGTTTACAATTCATAAAATTGATGAGTAAATTGCAGACAAGTTTATTTGGCTAGTTGTTCGATCCAACAATAACGGATATTAAAATGCAAATACATAATTGAAGATGATGTCTATCAAGAATTGAATTTTTACGAAGAATACTTATCAATTAAGTCACTGGATGATAGCTGACAAATTTTATTCATTAGCAGTGTTTCCAAAACACTTAGTCCTGGGCTACGCATCGGCTGGTTAATTGGACCAATAACAGTGATTGAACGATTAGCAGATATTAAAATGCAAACAGACTATGGTTCAAGTGCCATTTCGCAGGAAATTGTGTTGCACTGGCTGCAATCAGGGAAGTATGAACGCCATATTAAAGTGTTACGACAAGAGCTCCAGAAGCGGGCAAGCTTTGTTGAAAAATTATTAAATGAAAAATTTAAAGACTGTGCGAGCTGGGAACAACCAACAGGAGGTTTCTATATTTGGCTAAAATTTCACGCACCGATCGTTGATAAATCATTTTTTATGAAGTTATTGCAGTTAAATATCCTCATCAATCCGGGTTATATTTATGATGCTCAAGATAATCAGCATATTCGTCTTTCATATGCTTATGCGTCACGAGAAGAATTGTACTATGGGATAGAGATGTTAGTTCAAGTGGCAAAGTCGCATTTGAAAAAATTGTACTAAAAAAATCTCCTATGTATATTGAGGGATATAAAAAAGCGTTTTGTATCGTGAAAAAACGAAGCAAAACGCTTTTTTTAGATATATTAATTGGCTAGTATCAACAATTACTTATCCATTATCTGCAAAAACCCTAAGTAGGATAGAATGCCAGTTAATATAAAATATAATGTCGCTGGAATAGCTCTTTTTTTTGGAGTATTGTATTTACGACTCAAAAAATATTCAAAAGAAAATATGTTTAACACCATTAGAATATAAAGTATGACAGTAGGGTAGATGGTTCGTGTGATATGATATATGGTTAGACACGTAAATAGAAAGATAGTTGAAAAATTAACAGAAAGTTGGTATTTCTTCAAAAAAGTTTTTAGTTTGGACATGCAAGTGACCCCAAATAGTAAGCCGCAGCAATACCAGTCCCAACTGTCCAACCTACTGGTCCTGAAATACCTAATAATAGACCTGCTCCTGTAGTAGCTGTTACATGTGCAAGACCCAAGCCACCTAACCATTTACTACATGATCTTTTTACGATACGTGGTGCAGTCTCAGTTCCATATTGAATAAGATTTCTAGATTTAACTAGTAATTCTGTAGTTTCGCCATTTCCGTTTTCGTCAGCTAATTTAGTATTTATGTCAGCTATTGCGGAACTAATTTCATTTACAGTAATTATAGAATTAATATTTTGTAATTTTATCTCCATCTCAGCAATATTAGAAAGTGTAAAAACACCTACACCATCTTTTCTTTCATAAGATACATGATCTGCTATAATTTGAACTTCTTCAAGCTGTTGTTCAGAAAATATTGCATTGTCAGTAGCTTCAACTATATTTGTATTTTCCACTGCTTTAGTCTTGCTAGGGTTAAATGGCACAATAACTAAATTTGAAATTAAAGACATTGAAACAATCGTTACAATCGACTTTTTTTTCGAAAACATACTATCCCTCTTCTCTTTTCATTAATATACTTCCATATGGAATAGTGGTGTTGGCATTTTGGTGCCTTTTAGTTAATTGAATAGCTGAGGCGATAAGGAAAGCGATGAAAAAATTTAAAACTATTAAGTGGTTAAAAGATGAAATTTCATATATATTCCTCCCGTTTAATAGTTGATATATAAATAATTTTAAGAAAAAATAGAGTGATTTCAACTATTTTGAATATTTCGTTTATATTAAAAAATAATATACACTTTTCTAAACATTGAAAGGGAGGATAATATGGAAGACAAAATTGTGGGCGCATTGTTTATTGTTATCGCAGCAATTTTCATAGCAACACAATATATTGTGACGGCAATCCTAGTCTCAAACTTACCGTATACAAGTAAGGAAGCCTTCTATCAGTCATTTTTTGATGCTGGCTATGTGTTGTTGCTTTTCAGTTTAATTTTCTTAATCGTAGGTATTCTTTTATTGGTTCGAGGTTTTACTCAACATCAAATGAATAAGTAATTTTTTTAAATGCAAATACATACAGGTTCAAATACCAGCCCTACTTTTGACTAGCTTTGGTCAAAAGTGGGGTTTTGTATTTTTAATCAATACAAGTGCTGAACCTTACATTAAAAGAATAAAACAAATGATGCATCATACATTTTATATAACGACTACTTGATGAAGAGGTGAATAGTTGGATAACATGCCAGAGGGCTATTATTATGTTCCGCAGCCTATTCGCAATGATGGTGCGGGAGGGGTGGATAAAGGGCCGCGAGATATTATGCGGGATTTAGAAAATCCAGATATGCTAGTACCCCCAATAACAGATGCAGGCCTTTTACCAAACTTGAAATTTTCTTTTTCTGATACACATATGACATTAAATAATGGGGGGTGGTCTCGAGAAATTACTGTGCGAGATTTGCCAATCGCCACAACGTTGGCAGGTGTCAATATGAGTTTGACTCCTGGTGGCGTCCGTGAGCTTCATTGGCATCAACAGGCGGAATGGTCCTACATGCTTCTTGGTCATGCTCGCATTACAGCCGTAGATCAAAATGGGCATAATTTTATTGCCGATGTCGGACCTGGAGATTTATGGTATTTCCCTCCAGGTATACCTCATTCCATTCAAGGGCTTGAAGATGGCTGTGAATTTCTATTAGTGTTTGACGATGGTCATTTTTCAGATTTGAATACATTATCTATATCTGACTGGTTTGCGCATACGCCGAAAGATGTGCTGTCATCTAATTTTGGTGTTCCGATGAATGCTTTTAATCATATACCAAAAGAACAAGTGTACATTTATCAAGATAAAGTCCCCGGACCTATTGAAACACAGCAAGTACAATCCCCCTACGGTAAAATTCCTCAAACATTTAAGCATAGTCTGCTTGCCCAAACGCCAATAAAAACACCTGGTGGCAGTGTGAGAATTGTAGATTCCACGAATTTTCCAATCTCCAAAGCTATTGCCGCAGCACTCGTCGAGATTGAGCCTGGTGCAATGAGGGAGCTACATTGGCATCCGAATAATGATGAATGGCAATATTACCTGCAAGGAACAGGTCGCATGACCGTGTTTGCAGGAAACGGTACAGCTAGAACCTTTGATTATCGAGCGGGAGATGTAGGATACGTGCCGTTCGCAAACGGTCACTATATTGAGAATACGGGGACTGAAACATTATGGTTCCTTGAAATATTTAAAAGTGATCGATTCCAGGATGTTTCATTAAATCAATGGATGGCGCTTACACCATCTGAATTAGTAAAGAGCAATTTACACGTTGATTCTGAACTTCTCCATGCTTTACGCAAGGAAAAATGGCCAGTAGTCAAATACCCTGGATTTTCTTATTATCCAAAATGAACATATAGAAAAGCAGGTGAAGGAAGATTACATAGTCTTCTTCACCTGCTTGTTTATTAATACTGTAATTTATTTCGAGTAGCTAGCAATATTCCGATTGCCGGCACTGTACAAATCAGCATTGCGGCAAAGGCAAGACCAGGGGAAATCTCGTATAAATAGCCGCCTAAAAATGTAAGAATGGCCGTGCTTAACCCCATTGCAAGTGCTGAGTATAAGCCTTGTGCATTAGGAATTTGTTCTTTCGGTAGGTTTTTCGTTAAATAACCGATAAAGGCAAAGTGTGCAAGTGCAAAGGATAGGGCATGTAATACTTGTGAGCCAATAAATACCCAAACGTTTGGAAATAAGAAGATGAGTAACCAACGTAATGACGATCCACTAGCCGCTAGCAACAATAGTGAAGATGAGCGCCATTTATTAAACAGTGTATCAGCCTTCATGAAATATAAAATTTCACAAATAACCGCGATGTTAATAATCATGCCCATATAAAATGGATCAACGTGTAAATCCTCTAAATAAATATAGCCATAACTATAATAAGATGCGTGTGCACCTTGTAATAAAATAACGATAAATAACACTATAGGAAAACCTTTAATACTCCATAATGTTTTCATCGATAGTGATTTTGCTCGTTGTTCTTTCGTTGGTACAATAAGTAATTCTTTTGGTGTTGCCATTTGTTGCATTAATAACATACCGATGATACCAAGGATCATACTCCAAAAAATAATTTGTTTGCCGAAAACACCTGTTAACATACTAATAATGAGTACTGCTATAACGAAGCCAAATGATCCATAAGAGCGGCTTTTACCGTAATGCACGTTGCCATGTTGTACTAGCGTTGCCGCGCTGCTTTCCACGGCAGGTAATAGAGCAGGATAAAAAATACTAAATAAAATAGTTACAAAAAGAAGTGCGATAAAACTAGTACTTGGAATGTAAAGTAAAGCCGTTAGCAGTGCTCCAATTGCTAAAATTGTAATAAGTCGTTTATTGTGTACGTATTTTGCAAGGATTGGAAAGAAAAAAAGATTTGACGTTGCACGAGCCAAAAGACCACAGCCCATTACGACACTCGCTTGAGATACGGTAAGGTGCTTCGCATCGACGAGCCAACCTGTCCAATAAGGTAAGAAAATACCCCATGTAATAAAAAAAGCAAAGAAATTTTGAGAAAGCCATCGTTGATTGTTCATAAAATTTGGTACCTCCATTTAACTATGTTGAATAATAGCATGTTCCCCGCTACAATAATGTGAGATATCTCATATTTTGAATAGGAGTAAATAAAAAAATGCAAAAACTTACAGGTGAAGAACGTTCTTACTATATAGAAAATTTTCAAATTGATGATTTTTTTTCGTTCGATATTCATCCATATATAGAAATATGTAAATTTGAAAAGGGAGAATGGATTTTTAAAGAAGGGTCTTTTCCAGATACGATGTACTATATGATGGAGGGGAAAGCCAAACTGTATATGACACATAAAAATGGGAAAGTTTCACTGATTGAATATATTGAAGCACCATGCTTTATGGGAGAAATTGAATTGTTAAATGAGGCGAGATACACAAAGGGAATTCAAACCGTGACAGAAACGATCTGTTTATCAATTGCTACACAGGCATGTAAAGAAATGTTACTCGCGGATGCACCTTTTTTACGTAAATTATGTGTATTTTTAGGTGAAAAGGCATCTAAGATGACATCAAAATACACTCAAAATCAGGCATATCCACTGGAAAATCGATTAGCGGCTTTCATACAGCTTTCTTCTGACAAAGGTATTTATAAAGAAAAACATACGGAAATATGTGAGTATTTAGGGGTTTCATATCGGCATTTGTTATACGTACTTGCTCAGTTTTGCGAGGAAAATATTTTAAAAAAACAGAAGAATGGCTATCACATTATAAATGAAAAACGGCTTTTTCAATTAGCACAAGAAATTCAATAAATAATATTTAGCAAAAAGCACAGTTGCATCGTGCTTTATTGTACTCACTTTTTTTAATGAACCAGCGAGCTATTTGTTTTTCACTATGGTAAAAGTTATGTGCTTTGTTACTATCACGTTCAATTATTGGGGCGGATAAAGGCATATTGGCAGGACAAGGTGTTTTTCTCTTCGCTCGCTGATTACTGAAGTATTTGCTTGTAGAATATCTTAACTTTACCTCGACTGGAATCCTCCATGGTGAAACAAAAATGACGTTATCTTTGGGATTTAAAAAAAACGCTGTTTTACATAGTGAATAACAATTACCTTTCATTCAACATGCCCCCTTTATCGTTATTTATATTGTACAAGACCTATGTTGCAAAAAGTCTTGATTTACAAGCCTTTTACGAAAACTTAATGGTTCGTTATGTTTTTTAATAATTTGTAACCGTATTCATGCCATTCATGTATAGAAATCATAGAAAACTTGTATAATTTCACGAGAAAAACACGTACTCAAACTATTGTGAATTTTTCTAACTCAAAGTATTATTGTAATTAGATTTAACGTGAAAGGTTTCACATTGTCACGTTAACGTGAGGAGGAATTTTAATGAGTGCAATTCGAGTAGGTATTGTCGGTTATGGAAATTTAGGGCGCGGTGTAGAATTCGCTATTTCGCAAAATCCAGATATGGAATTAGTAGCAGTTTTCACACGTCGTGATCCTTCAACAGTAAGCGTTGCAAGTAACGCGAACGTATATTTAGTAGATGATGCTGAAAAATTTCAAGACGACATTGATGTAATGATTTTATGTGGTGGCTCTGCTACTGATTTACCTGAACAAGGCCCACATTTTGCGCAATGGTTTAATACAATTGACAGTTTTGATACTCATGCGAAAATTCCAGAGTTTTTCGAAGCAGTTGACGCAGCAGCTCAAAAATCTGGTAAAGTATCTGTAATTTCAGTAGGTTGGGATCCAGGTTTATTTTCATTAAATCGTGTCTTAGGTGAGGCTGTATTACCAGTGGGTACAACGTACACATTCTGGGGTGATGGCTTAAGTCAAGGTCACTCGGATGCAGTTCGTCGTATTGAAGGGGTAAAAAATGCTGTTCAATATACTTTACCAATCAAAGATGCTGTGGAACGCGTACGAAATGGCGAAAATCCAGAGCTTACAACACGTGAAAAACATGCACGTGAATGTTGGGTAGTGCTTGAAACGGGTGCAGATTCGGCAAAAGTAGAGCAAGAAATTGTTACAATGCCAAATTATTTCGATGAATATAACACAACTGTAAACTTTATCTCTGAAGAAGAGTTTAATGCAAATCATACAGGTATGCCACATGGTGGTTTCGTTATTCGCAGTGGAGAAAGTGGCGCTGACGATAAACAAATTCTAGAATTCTCATTAAAACTTGAAAGTAATCCAAACTTCACATCAAGTGTTCTTGTAGCGTATGCTCGTGCAGCACACCGTTTAAGCCAAGCAGGCGACAAAGGGGCAAAAACAGTACTCGATATTCCATTCGGTCTGTTATCTCCAAAATCAGCTGCGCAATTACGTAAGGATTTATTATAATTAAAGCTCAAAACCCGATTATCTATAAAGATAGTCGGGTTTTTTTAGTTTATATAAAATAAGAGTCTGGGAAAAGTAATCGTTAATTTTCTCTTATGGAGAAGAATTTGCAAAAAATACTAGTTGATGGTAGCGAAGGTGATGACTCCAGCGGGTGACGCACAATACGTAAGCCGCAACAAAGTGCACGTAGCGAATGTGACGGCTTACGATGTGCCCGTGGAAAGCCTCCACCGTCAACGACATAGCATAAAAGTGTTAAATTGATTGCAGTTAATCTAACACTTAATCTCTTTTATCTCACATAAAATACTAGGATTGCAGAAACAATTCATTGGAATAATGTAAAACTACATATAGTATATGGTAAACTGTCAATAATTTAACTATTCGAAAAGAATGGCATGTAGTTTATGTCACAACCCGTATTACTGTAATTATGGGGAGGTAAGTGTAAGTAATGACAGCAGATATTATTATTCAATCGAAATGTATTCCACCTAGTCCATCTAATCATTGTATTCGTAGAGCGTCATTAATGAAAAAACTGAAAAAAGGTCTTGGACATACTTGTACATTTATTCATAGCGGTGCTGGATATGGAAAGACCACTATTCTTGCACAATTTTTACATGCGGAATCAAGTAAATTCTCTTGGTATAGTGTTTCTGAAGAGGACGATAACATATTACCCTTTCTAAGACATTTATTTTATAGTATTAGACGAATTATACCGCTATTTGGTGAACAATTTGATAATTGGAATCAGCTATCACGTTTTCCAAAAATCGAAGAATTGAATCGGTGGTATAAGCTATTTGTTAATAGTTTATGTGAGATACAAGAGAACTTTTTCGTCGTTATTGACGACTACCATTTAGTAGACCATGAATTTCATATTAACTATGTAATGGAGAAAATTATTGAATTTTCACCTCCAAATATTCACTTTATTTTTGCCTCTAGAACATTACCGAATTGGGATATTATTAGAAAACTAAAAATTCACATGAAAGCACATTTTATTACAGAAGCGGATTTAGCATTTACAGATGAAGAAATTGCCGTTTTTTTTGAAGATTATGTAGCAATACATCTTTCAGAAGATGAAATATCGAAAGTATTAAATATTACAGAAGGTTGGGCAATTAGCATTGCATTGCTAGCTGAGCAATGGAACAATGAAGCATTAGATTACTGGTTAACGATTCATTCAAATGATCTGTTTTCCTACCTATCAGAAGAAGTATTTTTAAAGATGCGTAAATTCGAGCAAGATGCACTACTCAATTTAGCTATTTTCCCTACTTTCTCAGTGGAATTAATTACGCAATTTTATAATAGAGAAACCGCCGACACGCTAAAACAGTTATTGAAGAAACATCTGTTTATTCAACCAGTTGCTGAAAATGGCTCCTATCGTTTTCATGCGTTGTTTAGCCGATTTTTAGAAATGAAGTGGAAGCAGTTTCCGACAAAGTATGTGAATTTGCATAAAAAGGCTGCTTTATATTACGTTAATCAAAACAATGTTCATGCTATTTTACATCATGCATTTAAATCAAATGATGCAAATTTTAGTGGTGAACTACTGCAAAATCATGCAGAGAGTATTGTAAAAGCTGGACAGTTTGAATGGCTATTAGAGAAAATTCATCGTTTTTCGACTGATGTAAAAATGAAGTATTACCGTTTGTATTTTTTTGAAGGGGAGTGCCACCGATACCGTGCCTATTATGAAAAAGCGAAACAAGCTTACGAAATGAGTGAGCAGCTTGCTAGAAATAATAATGATGCGCTTTTTATGACGAAGGCACAGGCTGGATTAGCGCACATTTATCTTGATACAATTCAGCCTGCTTTAGCAGAGCCCTATTTAAAACAAGCATTACAATTAGCTCCTGTTGCGGCATTAAGCAAGGAAGAACATGTAGAATTACAACGACAGTATACTGAAAATCTAGTGAATTTAGGAAAAGCGCAAAAGGCAAAACAATTTATAGAAGAAGTAAATTTAATTGAGGCTGTTTTATATAGAGCAAATGTTGATGTGCGGATATTGTTAAGAACGGGACAGCTGTTGGAGGCAAAAAATCTATTGATTAAAAGATTGGAAATGCCCCCTCAATTGGTAGCCACACATAGGGAAAGTGAGCTCTTAGCATCGTTCGTTTTCGCCTTATTAGGTCAAGGCGAAGAAGCTTGGTATTCTGCACAGCATGGTATTCGGAGAGGGGAACGTGAAAAGTCCATTTTTATCGAGGCAGTTGGCTATAATCGAAAAGCTCATGCTTTACTGTTATTAGACTACCCTAATTATGTAGAGGCTTGTGATGCTTATGAGAAAGCTATTGCGCTAATGAATACAATAAATATTTCACGAGTAAAGGCTGAACCTTATATGGGACTTGCAATTGCCAAACATGCACTAGGGGATTATGTCGCTGCTCGGAAGTACTTAGCACTAGGCTTACAGGAAACGGAACAAGTTCAGGATGCTTGGATGACAGCACTTATTTTACTTGCTGAAGTAAAAGTGATGATTTCTTGTAATGAATGGCAAGAGGCAAAACAAATTTTATCAAAGGCACAAAAGCTATTCCTTGATTGTGGTGATCGATATGGGGAAATGCATGTTTTTTTCTACCAATCTGTTATTGCCTTTAAAGAGAATAATGCAGTAGCATTTACACATTGTTTTCAGCATTTTGCTAGTTATTGTATGAACAATGGCTACGATTATTTTTTTCAAAGAAAAACGATTCTCGGCCCAACGAATTTAACGATTTTTTATGAGCTATTACAGTATAGTGAGAGCTGTAAGGAACACCATACAGCGATTCTTGCGATGCGGAATTATTTTCAAATGGAAGGGAATATCGTTTATCCTGCTGATGAAATGCAAATAAATTTATTTGGTAGTTTAAATTTAATTAGAAATCATCGCAAATTAGGAGATAAAGAATGGCAGCGAGAAAAGTCGAAGGAGCTTTTTGTCTATTTATATTGTCATCGCCAAAGGTATATGCCCAAAGAGGAAATTGCACAAGCACTATGGCCAGAGCGGTCAGTAGAAACATTGGATCGGGACTTTAAAGTAGTTTTAAACACTTTATTAAAAGTGCTTGAACCGAATCGAAATGCTCGTCAAGATAGCTTCTTTATTCATCGTAAAAATAATATGTATCAGCTACAGCATATTCAATTTTTGCATATCGATGCAGAACGTTTTCATTATTATTATGCACTAGGTATGGAAGAATTTGATCCACTATTGTCAGATGAATGGTTGCAAATCGCTGCCCATAGTTACACAGATGTATTATATGCTGAAAAAAAGCAAATCGATTGGCTGACGCAAGATCGTGATAAGCTGCAAACTTTATATATTGAAGTACTTGAACGATTAGCTCAAAATGCAACACGACAACAACAGTTTAAACAAGCTATTTTTTATGCCGAAAAGATGATTCAAGAAGATGTACTTTGGGAAGAAGGGTATCGTCTTTTAATGTATAGTTATTATCAATTAGGAAACCGATCTCTTGCATTAAAATGGTATGAAAAATGTGTGCAACAATTACAAAAAGAACTCAATACATCACCGATGGAATCGACAATGGCTGTTTTTGATTTAATAATGAATTAGCACACTTATACGTTGAAATATTGGAGGGGCATATATGCCATTTTGGAAAGTAACGAATGCAAATATTTATTATGAAGTGATTGGTGAAGGAATACCAATCATGATGTTACATGGATTTTCTCCAGACCATCGGCTTATGAAAGGATGTATGGAACCGATTTTTAACGAAAGTGATGGCTGGAAACGTATTTATATTGACCTTCCAGGTATGGGCAAAACAAAGGATTATGAAAACATCAGCAATTCAGATGAAATGTTAGCGACTGTGCTAGAGTTTATCAATACATTCGTGCCCGATCAACCTTATGTAATAGTGGGTGAATCATATGGTGGATATTTAACAAGAGGTATTATGCACACTCATAGGGATCGTATTTTAGGTGCTGCTTTTATTTGTCCTTTGATTTTACCAGAAAAGCAAGATCGAACAGTGCCGTCACATTCGATCATCGCTGTAGATCAACCATTTTTAGACACATTAACGAAACAAGAAGTAGACGATTTTAGTTCGCACCAAGTTGTCCTGGATGAATATAACTGGCAACGGTATTCAAATGAAGTGTTAGCTGGTTGCCATATAGCAGATGAGCATTTTCTAGAAAAAATTCAACAAAGCTACGGCTTTTCATTTCAGCTAGAGGATATTATTTTTCATCAACCAAGTCTCTTTTTATTAGGAAAACAAGATGCTGTAGTAGGCTATAAAGATGCATTTGACGTAATAGAGTTATTCCCAAGAGCAACATTCTCGATTTTAGATCGGGCAGGTCATAATCTACAAATTGAACAAGCCAATATTTTTCATGCACTTGTGAGCGAGTGGCTAGATCGAGTAAACGAATCAAATCGATCTTCTTTCTTGTAGGGTAAAAAATTTATATAACTTGAGTTCGGTCTTGTACCGAGCTCTTTTTTATTTACTTATGTTTAGGGAAAGAAATTTGTAACTGATTTGTAACTGGACTTTTATATAGTTAGTGCATAGCAACGAAAGCGCTTTCTTTACAATTCATTTTGAAAGGGGTTTTGGGATGAAAAAGGTTTGGTTATGGTTACTGTTAGCCGTTTTATCACTGATGATGGTGGCTTGCAATGGAGAAGGGGCAAAAGAAAATTCAGCAGATGATCCTGCTTCAAATGATGAGGATAAAGGGTCTGAAGTGAAAGCTGAGGGGGGCACAATTAAAATCGGTGTACTTGCTTCTTTGACAGGTGCCCTCGAATCATATGGTAAGCAAACACAGCGTGGTTTTGATTTAGGTATTGAATATGCAACAAACGGCAGCATGGAGGTAAATGGTAAAAAAATCGAAATTGTGTATGAAGATACAGAAACGAAACCTGAGGTAGCGGTACAGAAGGCTACAAAGCTATTAGAGGATGATAAGGTAGATTTTTTAGTTGGCTCATCTAGCTCAGGTGACACGCTCGCTGTATTACCGCTAGCAGAGGAATACGAGAAAATTATGGTCGTTGAACCAGCTGTAGCAGATAGTATTACAGGTGCTGAATTTAATGACTATATATTCCGCACAGGTCGTAACTCCTCACAAGATGCATACGCAGCAGCTGCTGCAATCGCAGGCAAAGGCGTGAAAATTGCAACGTTTGCACCAGATTATTCATTCGGTTGGGATGGTGTGAAGGCATTTAAAACAGCTGCAGAGAAACTAGGTGCAGAAATTGTGCTAGAGGAGTATGCAGACCCAGCTGCAACAGACTTTACCTCTAATTTACAAAAGGTAATTGATGCAAAGCCAGATTACTTATTTGTCGTATGGGCTGGGGCAAATTCTCCTTGGAATCAAATTGCCGATCTTAAAATTCAAGAAAAAGGCATAAAAATTTCTACAGGTGCGCCAGATATTATCGCCCTAAAATTTATGAATCCGCTAATAGGAATGGAAGGATTCTCGGTTTATTATCATACGTTACCGCAAAATGATGTGAATAAATGGTTAGTAGATGAGCACCAAAAACGCTTTAATGAAGTACCAGATTTATTTACCCCTGGTGGAATGTCTGCTGCTATTTCAATTGTAGAAGCATTGAAAAAATCACAAGGGGACACAGATGCAAAGAAACTAATCGGCATTATGGAAGGTATGTCATTTGAAACACCAAAAGGCAAGATGACTTTCCGAGAAGAAGATCATCAAGCTTTACAATCAATGTATTCTATTCGTTTAGAGCAACAAGATGGAGTTGATTACCCAGTGCCAGTGCTCATTCGTGAACTAAGCCCTGAGGAAACTGCGCCACCTGTTATGAACTAGACTTTTCCAAACAAATGAGAGACAGAAGTATACGTCGTTCTGTCTCTCTTCATCTCATTTCTGTTGAGAGTAGATGAAGAGTGATAGAAACACTAGAAAGGAGATTGAAATGGAGCCCATTTTACGAACAGAAAACTTAACAATTCGTTTTGGTGGCCATACAGCAGTCGATCAAGTGAACTTTACGATGCCTGAAAAACATTTGAAATCAATTATTGGACCAAATGGTGCAGGAAAAACGACCTTCTTTAATTTAATTAGTGGGGAGTTAAAGCCCACTACTGGTGATGTATTTTTTAAAGGGCAATCACTTGCACAAGTATCATCGGTTGAAAGGACGCGTATGGGGCTAGGACGGTCATTCCAAATTACAAATGTTTTTCCGAATTTAACTGTTTTAGAGAACGTACGTCTAGCAGTGCAATCTAAAGAAAAAATACGCTATCAATTGTTTCGCCATCATAAAAGTTATAAGGCAATTACAGAAAAAGCGGAGGAACTATTGACACTTGTTTTGCTTGATAATAAAAGAGAGGCGCTGACGACGATGTTGTCCCATGGTGAAAAGAGAAAGTTAGAAATTGCCATGTTGCTAGCGCTAGATACAGAAATTTTACTGCTCGATGAACCTACTGCTGGCATGTCATTAGAAGAAGTACCTGCCATTTTAGAGGTTATTCGTACGATAAAAAATAATGGCGACAAAACAATTTTGCTTATTGAACACAAGATGGATATGATTTTAGATTTGTCAGACTCCATTATGGTGTTATTTAATGGTCAGCTTCTTGCAGATGGAACACCAGATGCCATTATGCAAAATGAAACTGTTCAAAATGCCTATTTAGGGGGTCTGTACGATGAACACCTTACTGAAATTAAATGATGTTCATACACATATTGGGCAATACCATATTTTGCAAGGTGTAAATTTTGAGGCCGTTGAAGGGCAGGTCAGTGTCTTACTAGGGAGAAATGGCGCAGGAAAAACGACCACTTTAAAAACAATTATGGGGTTAACACCCGCTTCTAAAGGGGATGTCGAATTTCGAATGAAATCAATCAAAAAAAGCCCCACTCACAAAGTGGCTAAATTAGGTATTGGCTATGTACCTGAAAATCAAGGAATATTTGCGGATTTAACAGTAGAGGAAAATATGAAAGTTGCAATGCGCAAGGAAGACAGTGCGGCAATGGAGCGACAACAATATGTTCTCGAGCTTTTTCCGGATTTAAAGAAATTTTGGAAAAAGGCTGGCGGTCATCTTTCAGGTGGTCAAAAGCAAATGCTGTCAATGGCAAGAGCATTTATCAATGACAGTAAATTAATTTTAATTGATGAGCCGTCAAAAGGACTTGCGCCGATTGTCGTTGAGAAAGTAATGGAGGCAATCGTTGAAATGAAAAAGCAAACGTCCATCGTCCTTGTAGAGCAAAACTTTATCATGGCGAGCCGAATTGGTGATACGTACACATTAATAGATGATGGTCGAACGGTTCATTCAGGAAACATGAAAGATCTTATCCAAAATGAAGAGTTAAAACGTAAATATCTTGGAATCGGATAAAGGAGGTGTGTATCGTTGGAGCTAATCGTAAATTTAGTAATCAACGGGCTAGCTACAGGCATGTTAATCTTCTTGCTTGCAGCAGGACTGACGTTAATTTTTGGGCTAATGGATGTATTAAATTTTGCTCACGGTGGATTATTTGTATGGGGCGCTTACGCCGGAATATTTACGTATATGTACACGGAAAGCTTTTTAATTGGCATTGTAGGCGCAATCGTCGCAGGTGCTATTTTAGGCTTACTGACGGAGAAGTTTATTATTACACCGGTATACGGCAATCATATCCAACAAATTTTAATTACTTTAGGGTTAATGCTTGTTTTACAAGAGATGATTAAAGTCGTTTTTGGACCGAATGGTGTGTCAGTGAAAACACCTAGCTATTTAGCAGGAAGCTGGGAAATAGGCGACGTCATTATTATTAAATATCGATTATTTATCATTATAGTAGGTTTTGTGATTTTTGGTATTTTCCAATACATGCTAAAACGAACAAAAATCGGGCTAATTGTGCGAGCGGGTGTACAGGATAAAGAAATGGCGCAGGCGCTTGGTATTCATATTAAACAAGTATTTTTATATGTCTTTATGGTAGGTGCGGCGTTAGCGGCATTGAGTGGCATGTTAATGGCGCCATATTCGGGTGTTATTTATGCCGAGATGGGGATGGAATATGCTATTTTAGGCTTTATCGTCGTCGTCATTGGTGGAATGGGAAGTTTTTCTGGTTCATTGCTCGCTGCCATTTTAGTAGGGCTCGCTGGTAGCTTTATGGCTTATTATGTGCCTGTGTTATCACTTGCTGTCAATATGATTTTAATGGCTATCGTGTTAATTTTCCGACCTCAAGGCTTATTTACAATCGGAAAGGAGAGATCGACATGATGAAAAAGCTGACGTGGAAACATCTAAGTTTTGTTTTACTGCTAGCTATTCTCGTTCTTCTTCCATTCGTTAATGACTCGAGGACACTCATTATTTTATTAACGCAAATTTTTATCTTTGGTATTTTAGCAATGAGCTACGATATTTTGCTCGGGTATACGGGTATCGTGTCATTTGGGCATGCGATGTTCTTTGGAATTGGAGCTTATACAACAGCAGTTATGCTAAAACAAGTCGATACGACGCTTTCCATCTTTTTATTGTCTATTGTGATAGGAATGTTTTTAGCAGGTATTGTAAGCTTCCTAGTTGGATTACTAACATTGCGTTTAAAAAGTCACTTTTTTGCGATGCTTACACTCGCTTTTTCTGGACTATTTCTAGTTGTTGCTGAAAAATGGCGTTCCATTACATATGGCAATGACGGATTTACGTTTAGAGCACCAGAAATTTTTAAAGATCGAATTACATTTTATTATTTTGTATTAGCGTGTTTAGTTGTAATTTTTATTGCCCTGTATCGATTTGTTCAGTCGCCTACAGGACGAATATTAATTGCTGTGCGAGAAAATGAGCAAAGAACGAAATCATTAGGTTTTCACACTTTACACTACAAAGTAATTGCATCAATTGTGGCTGGAACTGTAGCAAGCTTAGCGGGTTCCCTCTATGCGTTGTCCCTGCGCTTTGTGAATACAAGTGTGATGACGATGGATATAACACTTGATGCATTGTTAATGACGATTATAGGAGGAGTAGGCACATTAGTGGGGCCATTGCTTGGTGCAGCGGTTATTGAATATGCACAGCATACACTTTCAGGGTTAGCTAGGGATTATCCAATTTTCGAGCGGTGGATTATTTTCTTCGGGATTCTCTATATTTTAGCAGTCATCTTTTTCCCAAAAGGAATTATCGGTTCTATCCGGCTCATGGTATGGAAATGGAGAGCAAAGCTTAAAGAAAGACGTAAAACACCATCGGCACTGTCGCATGAGAAGGAGCGATTTGAATGACTGTAGGCATTGTCAGTACAGGTATTTATATTCCACAAACAAAAATGACATCAAGCGAAATAGCCCATCTTTCGTCTATTCCCGAGCACATTATTCGGCAGAAGATGGGCATACACGAAAAGCCAATTCCTGGTGAGCAGGATCATACTGTGCAAATGGGCATTTGGGCTGCACAAGAAGCCTTACAAAAGGCAGGGATTGAGCCCAAAACAATTGATGTTGTAATTTATATAGGTGAGGAACATAAGGAATATCCGCTTTGGACGGCATCAATTAAAATGCAAGACGAACTTGGAGCAGTCAATGCTTGGGCATTTGATGTGCAATTACGATGTGGTACGACGATTATGGCACTTAAATTAGCAAAAAGTTTAATGGAGTCAGATGATGCTATTCACACCGTTTTACTCGCAGGTGGCTATCGTAATGTTGATTTTATAGATTATGAAAATCCGCGAACGCGCTTTATGTATAATTTGGGTGCGGGTGGAGGTGCTATTGTTTTACAAAAGAATTATGATAGAAACCACCTGTTAGAGGCAGATATTATGACGGATGGTTCTTTTTCAGAGGATGTTGTAGTCCCTGTTGGAGGTACAAAGAAGCCACTAACTCCTGAACTTTTAGCGCAAAACCGATATCAATTAGATGTATTAGATCCAGTAGGCATGAAGGAGCGGCTTGAACAAAAATCATTAAATAATTTTTTGAAGGTCATTCGATCATCTTTAGCGAAGAGTGGATTAAGAGAAGAACATATTAGCTACCTAGCGATGCTTCATATGAAAAAGTCAGCACATGCTTATATATTGTCAGAACTTGGCTTACAAGAGGAACAATCCATTTATTTAGAAAACTACGGTCATATTGGACAAATCGATCAAATTTTATCATTACAGCTTGCATTAGAGGAAAAACGTATTCAGGATGGGGACATCGTAACACTTGTAAGTGCTGGTATAGGCTATGTCTGGGGAGCTATTACAATTCGTTGGGGATAGGGAGGAAGCGCAATGTTACAAACAGTTCAACTATTAAATGGGGAAACAATTGCTTATCGTAAACGTGACGGAGGTAGCCATACTTTATTATTAATTCATGGCAATATGACCTCCTCTAAACATTGGGATGTGCTAGTGGAAGCTTTAGATACAAAATACACGATTTATGCCATAGATTTACGTGGTTTTGGAGGTTCTTCTTATCATCAACCAATTACCGCAATTAAAGATTTTAGTGATGATGTCAAACTATTTGTAGATACGCTTGCATTAAAACACTTTGATTTGATTGGCTGGTCTACCGGTGGAGCAGTGAGTATGCAGTTTGTCGCAAATTACCCTGGTTATTGTCAACGGCTGATTTTATTAGCTTCGGCTTCGACTAGAGGCTATCCATTTTACAGTGATTTAGGAACGGGTAATCAATCCTCTTTCAAAAGGGCTTCCACATATGAAGAAGTACTCGTAGATACGTCTAAAACTAAGACAGTCCAGGGTTTCTATGATAGCAAAAATGCGCAAGGCTTAAAATCGATTTGGGATGCATTAATTTATACTCATCATCAGCCAGATTCAGATCATTATGATGAATATGTAGAAGATATGCAGACGCAAAAAAATCTAGCTGAAGTATATCATGCTTTAAATACATTTAATGTAAGTGCTGTCGACAATGAAGTAGCAAAAGGGACGAATGATGTACAACAAATTAACATTCCTATTTTAGTGTTAAGAGGAGATCGAGATTTAGTCATAACAGAGCAAATGAATGATGAAACAATGCTCGATTTACCTACGCATGCGCAGTTTGTTAGCTTGAAAAACTGTGGTCATTCTCCTCTTATTGATGATTTACAACAACTTACATTAGAAATCGAAACATTTTTACAATTTGGAGGGGAACATAATGCGCTTACACAATAAAGTAGCAATTATTACAGGGGCTGCAAATGGCATCGGATTTGCAGCTGCAGAACGGTTTATTGAAGAAGGTGCCCTTGTTTTTATTGCTGATTTTGATGACAATGCGGGGATTATTGCAGCCAATCAGCTAGGAGAAAAAGCTTCCTTTGTACAGGTTGATGTCGCAGACAGAGACAGTGTAAAAAGGCTTGTGACAACCGTAATGACGCAAGCTGGGCGTATTGATATTTTAGTCAATAACGCAGGGATAACGCGTGATGCGATGCTGACAAAAATGACAGAGGATCAATTTCAGCAAGTGCTGGATGTGAACTTGTCAGGGGTCTTCCACTGTACGCAAGAGGTTAGCCCCCATATGGTTGCTGCTGGATACGGAAAAATTATTAATACTTCCTCTGTAAGTGGGGTTTATGGAAATGTTGGTCAAACAAATTATGCTGCGACAAAGGCAGCGATTGTAGGTATGACGAAAACATGGGCAAAAGAGCTTGGGCGTAAAGGGATTAACGTAAATGCTGTAGCTCCAGGCTTTACAGAGACAGATATGGTTAAAAAGATGCCTGAAACAGTGCTAGAAAAAATGCGTTCGATTGTGCCGCTTCAAAGATTAGGAACACCGAGGGATATCGCTAATGCTTATTTATTTTTAGCATCTGAAGAGGCTTCCTATGTCCATGGCCATACACTCCATGTGGATGGCGCTATTATGATGTGATAAAGGAGGAGTTCAAGATGTTTGCAGAGCAAGCTTGGATTTTAAATCGTGCATCTTTAACACCGCATCGTTTAGCTTTAGTTAACCTAGAAACAAAGGAACAATGGACATATCAAGAGTTAACACATGAAATTGCAAAATGGAGCTGTTTTTTCGAAAAACAAGGGTTACAGACGGGTAGTCGTGTAGCGATTTTTGCAAGAAATAATATGCACCTATTTGCCGTTTTATTTGCTTGTGGATTACGAGGGCTTATTTATGTCCCTTTAAATTGGCGCCTCAATACGAAGGAACTAAACGAAATTATTGCAGATGCTACACCTTCCTTGCTTCTTTTTGATCAGGACATTCACTGTCCTTTACAACTAAAAAATATGCATCCAATCCAACAAGTTCCGCAATCGGCAACCGTTCCTAGCACGATAGAAATGGATCTAAATGAACCTTGGCTAATGATTTATACAGGTGGCACTACCGGTAAAGCAAAGGGGGTAGTTCTGTCCTTTAATTCTGTTAATTGGAATGCAATTAATACAATTATTAGTTGGGGACTATGTGAAGAAGACTGCACGTTAAACTATATGCCGATGTTCCATACAGGGGGGCTAAATGCTTTATCCATCCCGTTGCTTATGGCAGGCGGTACGGTAGTAATTGGAGATAAGTTTGAAGCGGAAACGGCTCTTAAAGCAATTAATCATTATAAGACAACAATTTCTTTATTTGTGCCAACAATGTATCAAGCAATGATTTCAACAAATTACTTTCAGATAAGTAGTTTTCCATCTGTGAAAGTGTTTTTATCTGGCGGGGCACCGTGTCCACTCCCAATATATGATGCATTTTTTAACAAGGGACTTTATTTTAAAGAAGGCTATGGATTAACGGAAGCTGGACCAAATAATTTTTATATCTCTCGTGAAGATGCCTATTTAAAAAAAGGAGCAGTAGGGAAAAGCATGCAATTTAATGAAGCAAAAATTATGAATAAAGAGGGAAAAAATTGCACTGCTCACGAGGTAGGAGAGCTATTTGTTAGAGGCAAGCATATGTTTAGATTTTATTGGAATAATCAGCAGGAAACTGACAATACGATACGTGATGGATGGTTAAGGACCGGTGATTTAGCCACAATGGATGAGGATGGTTATTTTTATATTGTCGGTCGTTCGAAAGAAATGATTATTAGTGGTGGTGAAAATGTTTATCCACAAGAGGTAGAGCAATGTTTATTGCGTCATCAGCTCGTAAAAGAAGCGGCAGTTATTGGGGTACCGGATAACTATTGGGGCGAAATTGTAACGGCATTTATTGTTTGCCAACATGAGACAGCTACGCTAGTTGACGAAGTGGAGGCACTATGTCGAAACGAATTAGGTCACTACAAAATCCCTAAAAAAATTATTGTTATCGATGAATTACCAAAAACAATCGTTGGCAAAATCGATAAAAAAGCGCTTCACATGCATTTGAAAAGCTCTTGATGATAGATAGGAGATGCGAAATCGCCACTAAGGAGTGTGGAATCGCCACTAAAACTCCAAAATCGCCCGAAAAGGCAGAAAGCGTATTCCCACAGGAGCCTTTCAAGAACCTTATTCAACAGGCATTGTTCGCTAACTTTCGATTTTTTTAGCTATTTTTTCACAATGCTTCCCTTAATACCTACATACCAGTAAAATAGAGTAGGTTAGGGGGATTCTATATTGAAAGATCAACGCTTTAAAATTGCGCATCGTGAAGCGCTCATTGGCATTGGACTTGTAATTGTCAACTTTGCTATTTGGTACGGCTTTGCATATGGACTAGGCTCGGGGGATCCAACAAAATATACATATGTTTGGGGCTTCCCAGCTTGGTTTTTCTATAGTTGTATCGCTGGAACAGCTTTTATGATTGTCTTAATTTGGCTCGTCCTAAAACTCTTTTTCAAAGATGTTCCATTTGAAGATGGGGAGGTGGATGAATAATGCATTGGCAAGTTATTTTTCCGCTCTTCATATTTTTAATTATCATTTTTGGAATTGGTATATGGTCGAATAAACATGTCCGTTCATCGAACTCGTTTTTACAGGAATACTTTCTTGGTGGTCGTGAAATGGGAGGCTTTATTCTAGCAATGACCATGATTGCCACGTACGGAAGCGCAAGTAGCTTTATTGGGGGACCAGGTGTCGCTTATAATAAGGGACTTGGATGGGTACTGTTAGCGATGGCACAACTACCTGCGGGTTATTTTGTATTAATGATTTTAGGCAAGAAATTTGCAATTATTGCTCGCCGTTATCAAGCGATTACATTAATAGATTTCTTACGTGAACGTTATAACAGTCATGTCATCGTGATTTTATCTGCAATTAGTATTATTGTCTTTTTATTTTCTGCGATGATGGCACAGTGGGTAGGTGGAGCGCGCTTAATTGAATCATTAACTGGTTTAAATTATACTGCGGCACTCTTTATTTTTGCAGCGTCGGTATTAATTTATGTTATTATCGGGGGCTTCCGAGCTGTAGCTTTAACGGATACGGTACAAGGTTCGATAATGGTAATAGGTACTGTTATTTTACTAATTGGGACAATCGTTGCAGGTGGGGGAATCGATCAAATTATGACATCCCTTGTTGCAGAAAATCCAAAACTAGTGACCCCATTTGGTGCAGAAGGAGAACTTACACCATTGTATGTCTCTACATTTTGGATTTTAATAGGAGTTGGCGTAGTTGGACTACCTCAAATTGCAGTTCGTGCCATGAGCTATAAAGATTCAAAAAGTATGCATTTAGCGATTATTATTGGTACCATCGCCATTGGGACAATTATGTTCGGTATGCACCTAATTGGTGTACTAGCGCGTCCAGTAATGCCAGGCATTGAAATTGGCGATAAGGTAATGCCACTACTTACGTTAAAAGTTTTACCGCCATTTTTAGCGGGTATTGTTTTAGCAGCACCAATGGCAGCAACGATGTCTACAGTTAATGCGTTGCTTATGTTAGTTAGTTCAACAGTTGTGAAGGATATTTATTTAAACTACGTGAAGCCAACTGCCAACGATGGAGAAATTAAGCGAGCAAGCTTCATCGTAACTACAGTAATTGGTTTGGCGGTCGTTGTATTTGCGTTAAATCCACCAGACTTACTTGTGTGGCTCAATTTATTTGCATTTGGCGGACTAGAAGCGGTCTTTATTTGGTCAGTTGTTCTAGGCTTATATTGGAAAAAGGCTAATAAATACGGCGCAATTGCTTCCATGATTACGGGCATGACGTTATATATTGTGATTGATCGTTTTTATCCGTCAATCTTTGGCATGCATACAGTGACAATCCCAATAGTGGCTTCATTCATTATTTTTGTCATCGTAAGTTACCTAACAGCTAATAAATTTAAAGATGAAAAAGTATTTATTTAAATAGCAAAATACCTTGGGAGGACAAAGCTCTCAGGGTATTTTTCATTTTTGAAGGTAAAAAGAAAAGAAAAACCGCTAGCATGTTACATGCTAACGGCATTTTTTTAATAAAATACTTTTTCAAGATTATATTTTGCACGGAATGTGTTAATTGCATATGTTTCGTAAATTTCACGTTCCATTGGATCATCAATTTCATATACTTCAATTTTGAAAATTTCATCACGGTACTTTTTCATAGGTGATACATTATCTTCAAAATGTTTTTTAATGCGTTGACGAATTTTACGCGCTTTCCCTACAAACAATAGCTCGTTTTTTTCGTTGTAGAATAAGAAAATGCCACCTTTTTCGCGAGTGATTTTATGGAAATCAATAAAACCATGGAATGGCGGGATTTCTACTTCCCCAGGTTTTAATACTTGCTCACGTTGACGAATTACTAAGTCTGGTTTTGGGAGTTCAATTTTAATCAAAATATTCACGTTCCTCTCTGTTACTAAAGGTATATGTTAACATAATACCTCTTTGATTACCATTACGATTTATTTGTACAAAAATCTATTTACACCACTTTGCTGTAATCGGCTGTAAATTGTCATTTGTTTGTCATCTACTTAGGCTAATAGATGGTAAAACTTTAAGCCGTATTTACGTAACTTACAAAAAGCTTTCGGTAGAATTAATAATAGTGTTTAACAAAAAATATGCTTCCATTCATTTAAATACTAAATATTCTATGTATTATTGAAATTCTTAATCGTTCATGATACAATTCTTTTTAATTAAATAATCTTATCAAGAGAAGCTGAGGGATTTGGCCCGATGACGCTTCAGCAACCTCTAACAATGTTAGAAAGGTGCTAATTCCACCAAAGGATTTTTCCTTTGAGAGATAAGAGTGAACGTGATAATTATCCTTCTCATTCTTGCTCTAAAGGAATGAGGGGGATTTTTTTAATTTTATTTAGATAGAGAGAAAAAATTAACGAAAAGGGGAATGCAACATGCCTATTAATATTCCGAAAAACTTACCAGCTGGAGAACATTTACGTGGGGAAAAAATATTCGTAATGGAAGAAGACCGCGCCAAAACGCAACAAATTCGTCCTTTAAATATTTTAATTTTTAATTTAATGCCAGAAAAAGAAAAGACAGAGCTACAATTATTGCGATTACTCGGTAATACACCATTACAAGTAAATATTACATTTTTAAATACAGCAACACATGAATCAAAAAATGTTAGTAAATCACATTTACAGCTATTTTATTCGACGTTTAAAGAGATTCGCCATCGTCGCTTTGACGGTATGATTATTACAGGGGCACCTGTTGAAAAAATGGCATTTGAAGAAGTGAATTATTGGGAAGAAATCTCAGAAATAATGGATTGGTCTGTGAAAAATGTTACGTCCGTAATGCATATATGTTGGGGTGCACAAGCTGCACTGTATCACCATTACGGTATCGGTAAATTTGAACTGCCGGAAAAATGTTCTGGTGTATATTCACATGTCATTACCGATTTAACAGTCGATCTAGTGCGTGGCTTTAGTGACTTATTTACAGCGCCACATTCACGCTATACATCGGTTTCCATTGATGAAGTACGTAAGCACCCAGATTTACGTTTACTGTCCTATTCAGAAGATGCTGGCGTCTTTATCGTGCAGTCAAAGGATAATAAGAACATAATGATTACAGGTCACTTAGAATACGACGCGACAACATTAGCTGATGAATATTACCGTGATGTTGAAAAAGGAATTGATATTGCAATTCCTGTTAACTATTTCCCGCATAATGATCCTTCTAATGAGCCGATTAATACTTGGCGAGCACATACGCATTTACTATTTTCGAATTGGCTCAACTATTATGTATACCAAGAAACACCGTACGAATGGGACTTTGTTGATGAAATTGAATACCATATTTAATTCAAAACTATTAACTGACATTATACAGTTATAAAAAACCTCCATTTCTCAATTGTAAAAAGTGAGAAATGGAGGTTTTTGTTTTACCTTATTGAGATTCGGTTGAGTTTGGTTTGTTTGGCTCTTGCTGTGTCTTCGAATCTTGTTGTGTTTTTGAATCTTGTTGTTCTTTTGGCTCCTGTTGTGCCTTCGGGTCTTGCTGTGCATTTGAATCTTGTTGTTCTTTTGGCTCCTGTTGTGCCTTCGAATCTTGCTGTTTATCTGTGGTGCTTTGTTCGGTTTCAGCCTTTTTAATTTTTCGAATTTTAGCGACTACTAGTAAGAACAATGGTAATAAAACGGCTAAAACCGACGAATACAATGGCCAAATCTTCTGATTATAATTATTTGAATGCACAATATTTGGATGAGCAATTTGAGCCAGTGCAATCATACACATCCCGAGTGGTAAAATGAGTGGCCGAGGATCTTTTATTTTCAGTATTTGTCCTAAGCCAATTACCGTTGCATGAAAATAAATAAAAGTTCGGATATAAATAGATATAATCCACATAACAGCCATAATAATTTCAACACGCTGAAAAAAATTGCCTATTGAAATTCTTTGAGCGAGCGCATAGCTTGGAAATGTTTTACTTGATGTATTAGTCGGACCAAGAACGAGTGTTGAAAGGGCAATAATGAGGATTAATACGATTCCTCCAAACAGTGTGCCGATATAAAATCCTTTTTGAGCCGATTTTGTCACATTGACTGCAGAAGGGAAAAACATAAGCAACACAACAAGCGGGAATGAAAAAAGACTCATAAAGGTAAGTACACCGACTAATAATGATTTTGGTTCTGTTTCATAGACTGGCATTATATTTTCAATATTGATTTGTGGGGAAATACAAGTAATAAAAATAATAAAAATTAATAAAAATATCGGAAACAATATTTCCACCGAACGAGCAAAAACTTCAATCCCTAAATACGAGGCGAAAACGATAATAATTGTAAATAATACAGCAAAGGACAGAGTAGGAGTTTCAGGCATCACTTCGGTTTGCATAAAAATCCCGATAAAATATAGTAATTCGCCTGCTGAAAAGAAGGTCAAAGACATAAAACAAAGTGATGTCAATACACCGATGAATTTACCGAAAATTTTTCCGTTTGCTTCTACAAATGTAAGGTTTGGGGTTTGATTTCCTAAGGAAACAAATAGCTTTACTAATAAAAAGCTTAAAAGTACACCAATAGCCGCACCCATCCAAGCATCCTGTTTAAGTTCTTTTGTAATACTTGCCGGCACAATTAATATGGCTGTCCCAATTGAATAGAGAAGGGTAATGACTGTAAATTGTCTGGCGCTAATGAGTTGTTTTTCCATCGTACACTACCCTCTCATTTCATTTTCTTATTGAAAAAGTGTGAGTAATAATTTTCTAATAGGCGTAAAAATAAATGTAATGAAATCTAAAGGACTGGGAATGTTCTTCTTTAAGCCAATGGCGATATTTAGTGCAGTACCAATCGTTAATATGATAGAAAAGACGATAATGGTTTTTTTTTCGCCCTTTTTCATTAAAGAGGGAATGACACTAAAGGCAATGATCAAAGAAGCAAACAATAAAACAATTGTAATAAACATAGTTGGGCTACTACTCCTTTGAACTGTACAATAATGAATTTTGAATCGTGCCTAATCCTTGGGTAATGATATTGACTTTGATGTCGACAGCTACCTCAGGATATATTGTAGACCATTCTTTTTGAATTTCTTTCCATTTTTTCGGATCTTCCCGATTGAGTGCTTCTCCAAATCCTAATATATCCAACTTGTAATTTTTTTGAATTATATCGAGCGTTTTTTTCGTTTGTTCTTTTATTTGTTCTGCTGTCTTTTTATTAATGTAACGAATGGTTTTGTTTTGTGTTAAATTAATTGCGCAATTTACTTCGCCTATATTTTGGGTTACATCAATTTTGATAGAAATTTTAGGAACCCCTTTTTCAAAAGCTCCTTTAATTTTCGCTTTCGATTGTGTAATCTCGGTAGATAAGTCTCCCTTGTTTGGGCAGGCGAGTACTACGATCGTACTACCGATTTTATTATTTAAGAAATTAAAGGAAATGCTTTCCTCTTCTGATAACATTCCTTCCAATCTATCTTCTTTAAAAACCGCTATACCAGCATATTTTAAAATAACAGGTGTTTTAATTCTTTCGACATTTGTTTGGTCTATTCCTAATTTAGTATCACCTTGTATTTCAACTGCTGTTAAAACAGCACTTTTTTCTTTGCTACTAAGGGTGTTAAGTAATTCGTCTGTAGTAACAGATAAGGTTGAACCCCAAGCTTTTTCGGATACCTTAATGGAATTTAACAATTTATTGGCTGGCATTTTTTCAATTGGTGTTAACACATTTAGTACTTCTTTTGCTGTTGAACCATGCGATATAATGACATCAAAGTCGTTTCGAAATTCATGATCTCTGGCAATAAAGTCGAGTGGTTCGTTTATTCCTACTTCAGCTAATTTTTCACCGATAACTACCATTTGCAAATGAGAAAAATAAGGTCTCCGTGGTGTTAATGTCGTCATTCTTCGAATTGCTTCAAACACACTTTTTCCCTTTGCATGGTAGGTGACGACAGGTGATCGTCCACTAGAAGGTTGCTTAGAGGAAATTTCACTAGTATCCACGACTTGGATAGAAACTTCATATTCATCGTCTATTTTATCTATGCCGAGTGCAACGACAATTGCTAATTCGTTTAACTCGCGCTTACTCCAGCAACCACTTAATAATAAAGTGAGGATTAACAATAGGAAAATCATCTTCATTTTTGACATGACGTATTCCTCATTTACACATTAATGTTAATTTCTTTTTTTTTCTGCATGATATCGTTGTTCTCTTACTTTATTTTTTTGACTGAACAACCTCGGTCTAGTGCGTAAATCTCTACGTGGGAACAAGATCATCGCATCTTTTTGATCTTTTATAATGAGTGGCCCAAAAGGACTCATATATGGAACGCCAAATGAACGTAAACTACATAAGTGAAGAATGATTATCATAATGCCAAACATAACGCCAAATAAACCAAACATCGCGGCTAAAATCATCAATGGGAAACGTAGAACACGGATCGTGTTTGATAAGCCATAGGAAGGAAACAAAAAGCTACAAATGGCTGTTAATGCAACAATAATGACCATTACAGCTGATACTACGCCCGCTTCCACGGCTGCTTGACCAATTACTAATGTCCCCACAATTGAAACTGCTGGACCAATCGTTCTAGGCATTCGTAAACCTGCTTCACGCAAAATTTCAAAGGCAATCTCCATAATCAGTGCTTCTACTACAGCAGGGAAGGGCACACCTTCTCGCTGTGAAGCGATACTAATAAGCATTGCCGTTGGCAGCATTTCTTGATGAAAGGTAGTAATGGCTACATAGAGGGATGGCATTACTAATGCAAGACAAATACCAAAAAAACGTAAAAGTCGGATTAATGAACTAATAATCCAATTTTGGTAATAATCTTCTGCTGCCTGTAAAAAAGATGTAAATATTACAGGGACGGTTAGTACAAGGGGTGTCCCATCTACTAATATGGCGATTTTACCTTCTAACAATTCTGCTGCAACGACATCCGGTCGCTCCGTATTATAAATCATCGGAAATAAAGAGAATTTAGAGTCTTGAATAAAATCCTCTATATAGCCGGTTTCTAATACGCCATCAATGACAATATTATCTAAACGGTCTAGCACTTCCTGGACAATTTTGTCATTGGCAATACCGTTTATATACATAACAACTACGTCTGTTTGCGTTACATCACCAATAATTCGAGATTTTATCCAAAGGTCAGGGCTTTTAATTTTTCGACGGATCAGTGCCGTATTTGTACGCAATGTTTCAGTAAAAGACTCTCTTGGACCTCTAATCACGGACTCTGTTTGTGGCTCAGTGACAGCTCTATCTTTTGCGCTTTTAGTGTCTGTCGCAATCGCAACCGATTGTCCATCTAATACAATGACTGTTTCACCATTTAGAATGGAGGCAAAAAATGCGGTAAAATCTACAATATCTTTTGCACCACCTACCGCTAAGCATTGCTTTTTTATATAGTCGTTTATGTTGGTTACTTTATTGTCAGGTCCATTGTCAATTTCAAGCATCAAATCTTCTAATATAAAGTCTGTAATTACATTTTTATCGGATATACCATCAATGTTAATTAGAGCGATGGATTGGTTATTTAATTTATTAAGTGTAATTTCACGAATAATTACATCGTTGCTATTACCAAGCGCTTCTTTAATCGTATAAATATTTTCTGAAAGAGAAGTGTGCAGTAAATTCGTAGAAGGATTTTGCTGTTGGGAGGTATTGTTGTTTTCTGAAACTGGCATTATGTTTCCTCCTCAAAGTATAGATTGACTAGTTAGAGGATGGTCAATTTTATGAAGAGCTAAACCAAATAGTGCAAACTAAAGATTGTTATTGCACAAAATGAAAAAAGTGTTTCCTTTCATATTAGTGAAAGGAAACACTGTGTTATTTTAAATAGTCATATTTTAATTCGTAAAGTTGTTTGTCAACGTCAATGTGTAAGTTATAATCGTTAAAAAACCATAAATCTTTCTCATCGATATAGTAGGTCACACCATCAATTACAGTTTGAACGCCTATTTCGAGAGGTTCTTCGCGAGTCATCCCAAGAGAAAATCCTTCATGGAAAGGGCTTGAACCACCATATCTTGCATAAAACCGGATTGTATCACCTGTTTCGACTTCCATTTCGTTTTTAAACCATTGAAGCGCTTCATCTGTCAGTGCAATATTCATGTGTGAACTCCTTTCATGTTAAAGCCATTTCACTTTTGGTTCAGTACCATTTTTAATGCGCGTAATATTTGCTCGGTGACGATAAACAATAAAAATAAATAAAAATGCTACTAATATAGCTAATGCGAAATCGCCTGTCACAAAAAAATAAATAATCGAATAGATTAATGCAACTAGTGCAGCAATCATCGATGTTAGGCTGACAATTTTCGTAAGTTTTAACGTTACGATAAATGCGATGAATAGTAATATGAATAGTGGCCAAGAATAGCCTAGTAGGACGCCAGCTGATGTGGCAACAGCTTTTCCGCCACGGAAGCTTGCAAAAATAGGAAACATATGACCAATAACCGCAACAAGCCCTAAAATAAGTCCATGAATCGTGGCATCAGAGAACACAGGGAGTGTCACTAATAACACAGCAGCTGTTCCTTTTAAAATATCCATGATTGTAACAACTAAACCTGCTTTTTTTCCTAATATACGGAAGGTGTTGGTAGCACCTAAATTGCCACTACCATGCTCGCGAATATCTGTTTTGTAAAATATTTTGCCAATCCATAACCCAGAAGGTATAGAGCCGATAAGATAGGCACATAAAATAATAAGTCCGTTTAACATAGGTGGACTCCTTTCATCCAAATAATAACACTTGGTACTAATAGTTTGTAACAAGTATTTTACACTTTTTCTCTTTAATCTACAATGATATGAAGGAGATTTCATCATGGGCCTTGAATTCAATACAAAAGGAAAATATTTCACCATGATTTCAAAAGTCACAGGCTTATGTTAGCTTATGTTAGGTTGTAGGACACTATTATAGTATCCATACCTAAGCCCTTTCTTAAAAATATAGGTAAAATGGCAATTTTGTCAATCACACATTCCTTTGGTAGAATAGAAGTCTATCTTGAATTTCTATGTGAAGCTATAAAAAATCATCATTCAACAGAAAACACCTATTCATCACGTTTTGGTAAGCTGAGTGTAAGCATGAAGTTGGCGTTTATTGCTGGCTGAATGAAGATAGAGCCTATGACGATAGTTGTGGATTTTGTATAGTGGTCATTGCAGTAAGCTCCAGGCAGTTGCAGTTATTTATGTCCGTTAACTGACTTTGATTGGTCGCTTAACAAAATTCATAGAAGACATTACGCCATAGCGTAAACAAAAATATATATATCTGTCACTAGCTATTGACAGGAAATGCTATTATTATTAGGATGAGAACGTAATCAGAACATGCGTTTGTTTTTTGGAGGGGAATCTTTTGGCGAATAAACAGTCACCAAGCGTCTATAATGATGACGCCATTCAAGTATTAGAAGGATTAGAAGCGGTACGAAAGCGACCCGGCATGTATATCGGTTCCACAGACGGCAGAGGACTTCATCACCTTGTATATGAAATCGTGGATAATGCGGTGGATGAAGCACTAGCTGGCTTTGGTTCTCATATCATTGTCACTATTCATAAAGATCAAAGCTTAAGTGTTCGAGACTTTGGACGAGGGATGCCAACAGGTATGCATAAAATGGGCAAGCCTACCCCTGAAATTATTTTCACTGTATTACATGCAGGCGGTAAATTTGGGCAAGGCGGCTATAAAACGAGTGGTGGCTTACACGGTGTTGGTTCTTCCGTTGTCAATGCTTTATCGACATTTTTAGAAGTAACGATACATCGTGATGGCAAAAAGTATAAGCAGCGTTTTGAAAACGGTGGACACCCTGCAACGACACTTGAAGAAATTGGTCAAACAAAACAAACAGGAACACTTGTCCATTTCCTACCAGACGACACAATCTTTTCAGTCACAAAATTCAATTATGATACGCTTGCAGAACGTTTACGTGAGTCTGCATTTTTATTAAAAGGATTAAAAATTGAGTTAATTGATCAACGCGAGGAAGGCAAAGGTGATGTTTTCTTTTATGAAAACGGCATTGAAGCTTTCGTTGCGTATTTGAATGAGGAAAAAGATGTTCTTCATCCTGTGAAATATGTAGAGGGTGAACAAGATGATATCGAGGTTGAATTTGCCTTCCAATTCAACGACGGCTATTCAGAAACGATTTTATCGTTTGTTAACAACGTTCGTACACGTGATGGCGGCACACATGAAACAGGTGCTAAATCTGCGTTGACGCGAGTTTTCAATGAATATGCACGTAAAATTGGTCTATTGAAAGATAAAGATAAAAATCTTGAAGGGACAGATATACGTGAAGGTTTAGCGGCGATTATCTCTGTTCGTATTCCAGAGCATTTATTACAATTTGAAGGCCAAACGAAAGGTAAGCTTGGTACGAGTGAGGCGCGTTCTGCAGTAGATAGCGTTGTTTCAGAGCAAGTTTTATATGTCCTTGAAGAGAATGCGGAGCTATCAGCTTCCCTTGTTCGAAAAGCGATTCGTGCACAACAAGTTCGTGAAGCGGCACGTAAAGCGCGTGAGGATGCTCGTAATGGGAAGAAAAACAAAAAAGGTAGTACGATTCTTTCAGGAAAGCTAACACCTGCACAATCTCGTAATGCAGCGAAAAATGAATTATATCTAGTCGAAGGTGACTCTGCCGGCGGTTCAGCAAAACAAGGGCGAGACCGTACATTCCAGGCAATTTTACCGTTACGTGGTAAAGTCATCAATACAGAAAAAGCGAAGCTCCAAGATATTATGAAAAACGAGGAGATTTCAACGATTATTCATGCCATTGGTGCAGGGGTAGGAGCGGATTTCTCAGTAGAAGATTCTGCTTACGATAAAGTCGTCATTATGACCGATGCTGATACGGATGGGGCGCATATTCAGGTGCTACTATTAACGTTCTTCTATCGTTACATGCGCCCATTAATTGAGTCAGGTAAAGTATTTATCGCATTACCACCGCTTTATAAAGTATCTAGAGGTGTGGGTAAAAAAGAGGTCATTGAGTATGCTTGGACCGAAAACGATTTACAAAAAGCCATTAAAAAGGTCGGAAAAGGCTATATTCTGCAACGCTATAAAGGTCTTGGTGAGATGAATGCAGATCAGCTGTGGGATACAACGATGAACCCTGACACACGTACTTTAATTCGTGTAACGATTGAGGATGGCGCACGTGCAGAGCGTCGTGTGACGACGTTAATGGGCGATAAAGTAGAGCCGCGCCGTAAATGGATCGAAGCAAATGTAGACTTCGGCATGGAGGATGATTCAAATATTTTAGACAATGAATTCATCCAACAAGAGGAGGACCAAGCATGAGTAGTACGGAAAAGTTTCAAGATTTACCTTTAGAAGAAGTAATGGGTGACCGCTTTGGTCGCTATAGTAAATATATAATTCAAGACCGAGCGTTGCCAGATGCGCGCGACGGTCTTAAACCTGTACAACGTCGTATTTTATTTGCGATGTATACAGAAGGAAATACAAATGAAAAACCGTTCCGTAAGTCTGCAAAAACAGTCGGAAATGTTATCGGTAACTACCATCCACATGGTGATAGTTCGGTATATGAAGCAATGGTGCGCATGAGTCAGGATTGGAAGGCTCGCCATATGTTGATTGAAATGCATGGTAATAATGGTTCCGTTGACGGTGACCCTCCAGCTGCGATGCGTTACACAGAAGCAAGATTGTCAGCAATTGCTGCTGAAATGCTACGTGATATAGGGAAAAAAACGGTGGAGTTTGTGCCGAACTTTGATGATCAGGATATGGAACCAACTGTATTACCTGCTCGCTTCCCGAATTTGCTTGTAAACGGCTCGACAGGGATTTCTGCTGGTTATGCGACGGATATTCCACCTCACGCACTTAATGAGGTGTTAGATGCGGTTTTAATGCGTTTAGATCAACCGAATGCTACTGTTGATGAGCTCATGACGGTTATTAAAGGCCCTGACTTCCCAACAGGAGGGATTATCCAAGGTGTAGATGGCATTAAAAAAGCTTATGAAACAGGGCGCGGCAAAATTATTGTGCGTGCTCAAGCAGCTATTGAACCATTAAAAGGCGGGAAAGAGCAAATCGTTATTACGGAATTACCGTATGATGTAAATAAGGCGAATCTTGTTAAGAAAATTGATGAACAACGTGTCGATAAACGACTTGAAGGCATTGCTGAAATTCGTGATGAATCCGATCGTACAGGATTGCGCGTCGTAGTTGAGCTAAAAAAAGATGTGCCAGGAAAAGGAATTTTAAATTACTTATTCAAAACTACTGATTTACAAGTAGCCTACAATTTTAATATGATTGCTATCCATAACCGTCGTCCTACGATGATGACCTTGCCACTGCTACTTGATGCGTACATAACCCATCAAAAGGAAGTGGTGACAAACCGCTCGATTTATGATTTGCAAAAGGCGAAAGACCGTTCGCATATTGTTGATGGTTTGATTAAAGCACTTTCTATTTTAGATGAAGTGATTGCGACGATTCGTTCATCGAATGATAAGCGTGATGCGAAAACGAATTTACAGGTGAAGTATGACTTTACTGAAGTTCAATCTGAGGCCATTGTGAGCTTACAATTATACCGTTTAACAAATACGGATATTACAGAGCTACGTCATGAACAAGATGAATTAAATGCACTAATTGCAAAGCTAGAAGGTATTTTGCATAGTGAGGCTAAGCTTATTCGTGTCATAAAACAAGAATTGCTCGACATTAAAAAACGTTTTTCTGAGCCACGTCGCTCGAAAATCGAACAAGAAATTGAGGAAATTAAAATTACGCTAGATGTCCTTGTGCCAAGTGAAGAAGTTGTGGTTACAGTGACAAAAGATGGCTATATTAAGCGTACATCTACTCGTTCTCACGCAGCGTCCAATGGGCAAGATTTTGCGATGAAAGATTCGGATTATTTACTGTATGAGGCAACGTTAAATACACAGCATCATGTACTGCTGTTCACTAATCGTGGAAATTATATTTATCAGCCTGTGCATGAATTGCCGGATATTCGTTGGAAGGATCTTGGTCAACATATATCAAGTATTGTGCCAACGGGTGAAGACGAAACCATTATTGCTGTTTATGGTTTTGACTCGTTTGAACAGGCTAACACATATATTTTAACGGCTACAAAAGAAGGGCAAATCAAACGTTCACCATTAGCTGATTACGCCGTTACACGTTATTCTAAACCGATTAAAACGATGAATGTGAAATCGGGTGATGAAATGATACTTGCGGACATTGTATCAGATGATGCCGAATTGTTATTAATCACAGATACTGCATATGCTATTCGCTTCCCGATTGAAGAGCTGCCTGTCACTGGCGTTAAAACTGGTGGTGTGAAAGGTATTACATTAAAAGATGGGGAAGCATTGGTTGGTGTTACAATATTAAAACCGTCTGACACGGAGTATGTTGTCATTGTTACACAACGTGGTGCCGTGAAAAAGATGAATGTCGCAGAAGTCGATATAGCTAGTCGCGCAAAACGTGGTTTAAAAGTGTTAACAGAATTAAAAGCAAATCCACACCGAATTGTTGCGGTAGTAAAGGCTAGTGATGAGGAACAGGTTATTGTTGAAACAGATAAGGGCGTGCAAGAAATCATTGATGTCAAAGCGTTAACTCGCGCTGATCGTCATTCAAACGGCTCCTTTAAAGTCGATATCGCTACAGATGGTGCCATTTCTCATGTAGTAAAAACGAAAAAAGAAGAATAACAAATTACTTTGCCCATGTTCTATCAGAGAACTGGGCTTTTTTGATAAAGACTTTTTCCTATGTATATCCCAAAATGATTCATGTGTTTGCTGTCATGCCAATCCCTGAAGCCAAAGATGCTCAACAGAAAATTTTTAATGTAATTAGTAACTAGGCGTTATTTTATTTTTAAATGTACTCAGGTTAGCAGCCAATTGGTAGAAATTATAAACTTGAAATACAATAAACGGGCGTAATCTCAAGAATCAGCGAACGGTTTCGTTAAAGGATCCATTTAGTTGAAAAACATTTTTTAGGGTTAGCGAGTGAAAACACCTTGCTGTATACACCTATAAAAATCTCATAAGGAAAGTCACGAATCGTTGATTTAAAAACATTCGTGACTTTTTAATGTGTGCACGAACTTTAGTCAGTCGATATTACCATTCAAAAATTTATCAAAAGTTTATAAGAATTATATTTTTCTACTTTAACCTTGTATTTATAATTGAAAGGGGCAAGTAGAAAATGAAAAAAATGATGAAGTGGTTTTCGATAAGTTTCTTCACTTTATTGATTGTGCTTATCGGTTCTGTATTTAGCTTCCATAAGTTCAAAGAGAATAAAGAGACATTGTTACTAGAGAATAATACGGGCAAGTTAATCGATTTTAATGGGAAGAAGATTAACATTTATTCTGAAGGTCAGAATGCAGATACATTTGTATTTATGGCTGGCTCAGCAGTAGCAGCACCTATTTATGAATTAAAAAGCTTGTATCGTCATTTTTCAAAAGAAAATAAAATTGCCGTTGTGGAAAGAGCAGGATATGGGTATAGTGATGAATTTAACGACAATCGAGATATAGATGTAATATTAGAACAAACGAGGGAGGCACTATTTAAAAGTGGCAATAAGCCCCCTTATATTTTAGTCCCACACTCTATTTCAGGAATCGAAGCTATCTATTGGGCGCAGAAATATCCGAAAGAAGTTAAAGCGATTGTGGCGTTAGATATTGGTTTACCTTCTCAATATATAAAACATCCGGTAGGTTTCGTAGAAAAGGCTTTTATGAAGGCAGGAACTATATTAAGTGAATTAGGATTCCAAAGAGTGTTTCCGATTTTAGCATATAACGATGCCGTCTTAGAGAAAGATTTTCTGACTTCACAAGAAAAAGATATATTTAAAGCAGTATCAAATAAACAGGGAATCAACAATGATATGGAACAAGAAATGCTACATTCCGTAAAAAATAGCAAAAAGTCTACCGCATTATCTATTCCAAAAACAACCCCTATTTTATTTATTGATGCGTACCTTGATAAAAATTCTGAAGCTGCTAAAGCATCACTAAAAGACTATCAAGATTTCGCAAAGAAGTTAGAAGTTTCAAGTGTTATTCAAATAAAAAGCAAGCACAGTATTTACTTGTACCATCCAACTGAAATTTATGAAGAAACCCAAAAGTTCTTGCAAGAAATGGCTGAAAAATAGTGAGGAAGAGACAAAAATGTTGTTTACAATTTTACTTGTAGAAGATGATAAAATGATTGGAAGTTTATTGGAGAATATACTTCAAAAAGAAGGTTATAAAGTAATCTGGTTAGAAAATGGAGCATCTTTATATACAGTTATAAAGCAAGTGGACATTGTTATTATGGATATTATGCTACCTGGAGAGGACGGGTATCAGATTTCAATGCGAATTAATCAGTTAGGGCATAATATTCCTATAATATTTTTAACTGCTAGAAGTGACATTGATAGTAAATTAAGAGGGCTTGAAATTGGAGAAGATTACATGGTGAAGCCATTTGATCCAAGGGAATTATTAATACGAATAAAAAATAAATTAATTGCTTCTTACGGAATTCACAAACAAATACAGCATTTATCCATTGATGTTACTCATATGCGTGTCGTTAATAATCAGAATAATAAAGAAGTCGAATTTACAGCCTTTGAAAAGAAAATATTCTTTTACCTCTATGAAAACGCAGATTTTATTTTATCTAAAGAACAATTCATTGATTATCTTTGGCAGCTAGAAGATCGTAATCCTAATTTAATTAACGTGTATATTAAAAAGGTCCGCAACAAGATTGCGGATACAGATGGTGTGATTATTCAAAATGTATATGGAGAAGGTTATCGTATGAATACCCGTGTTAAACAATGAAACTAAAAAAGAAATATCAACTATTGCTATTGTCGGTTATATTCAGTGTTCCTCTTTCGATTGTAGTAATTAATGTAATCGTAACGGTAATTTACAATCATTTTTCAAATGATACAGAAACACATTTTTTTGAGTCAAAAGCCTATCCAATTATGCTAGGGTTATTTATCGTCTGTTTTATTACTTTGGCTATTTTATTCTCCAAATCCATTAATTCATTAATTAAACGAATTAATGAATTAAACCAAACCATTATGGAGTTGGCGAGTAACGACAAGAAGAGACTTCAAAAGATTCCTTACTCTCGAGATGATGAATTAGGGGATTTAACCAATGCAGTAAACCTTCTCATTGACCGGACGATATCGAAGGAAATTGAAATAATGCAACAAGAGCAAATGAAACTAGAACTTTTAACTCAGTTGCGCCACGATATTAATACACCTTTAACAGCTATGCGCTTACAACTTTACACAATCGAAAATGATTTTTCACAACATCAGGATATTTTCAATTCTTTAAACGAACAAATAAACTATATTTCAAAGTTATCCAATGAATATGACTTTGAGCGCTTATCTCGTGTTGATAATTCCTATATAATCATGGAAAAAGTAGATGTTCCAAAACTTATCAATACCATCATTTTAAAGTGGAATTTTTTATATAAAGTTAACCAAATCTCTATTGTGTTAAACGATTCCTCAACTAAATGCCATTGGAAGAGTAATGAAATTTGGTTGCACAGATTATTTGATAATATCTTCCAAAATATTTTGCGCCATGCAGTGTGCGATACATTGGAAATCACTTTGCAAAAAAACTCAATTATATTTAAGGATAATGGGGTTGGGTTTAATGTGGAGGAAAAGGGTACTGGCCTACGAATCATCGAAGATATTTGCCGAATGCTTGAACTACAGAGTACAATCCAATCTAACGAAAAAGGTACTCAAGTCACTATAAGTTATGCGCAACATTAAAACTTTAGTAATTGCAACGGCTCTAATTGAATGCTTCTCAAAATCTTATTTGATAACATCTTTATGTTTAACGTTGTAAATGCTTAAATTATATAACAATCGTGCGCTTAAGTTTAACTAGCAACAATAGAAAAATAATAGAAAAAAGGACTCGATTTCACTTAATAGGACTCGAGCCTGTTTTAATATATCCACTAACACGAATGTGGTGCTTAGCTGTATTGAAAATTTTTATATGAATCTTTGTCTCTGTATCTTTAATTGAAATTTTCAAATGGCTAGTTTTATTTATTCAATTCCTTATATAAAACATATTTTAAAGCAGAAATTTCATCTTCAGACAGTTTACCTTCAATTTCGGATAATACTTCATCCTTACTAATTGAACCGTTTTGCGCTTGTTCCTGAATTTCAAGTAAACGATTAACGCCCACTTTTTTAATTAACACACGTGTCGCTTCTTCCTTAGTTTGGAAGGGAAGAGTATCCGGATTTGTAGTTGCTGCCTCGCTTACAATTTCTTGAACCTTCGAATCGTTCTCGATATAAGATTTAACTTCTTCTAAATTTTCGTCATCTAAATTAGATTTCACTTTTTCAATTATTTTTTCGGAAGCGATATTTGTCCCTAAATGCCATACAGCATAGCCAGCTGCTCCGAGTAAAACAAGAAATACTACGGTAATTTTTAAAAGCTTTTTCATCAACTCACTCCTGACACTTTGAATAAAGCACAAACTCTCAAAAATCACGAAGAAAAAATGTTTTCTATAATTAGTTTAATTTCAATTATAACTAAATGACACATAGCAACTATCTTTTCAAAGGGCGATGGAAGTTATATCGTGTTGTATGGAGAATAACTCTTTTTTAACTTGTTGGTTTTGCAAAAGATTAACTGTTTCGTATTGGAGAATTTTTGATGTTCCAAATTCCATGCATATTCTATTTGCAAAAGTCATGTTGCAGAATACTTGTATAGTCCAATAGAAGCTCATTTTTATCAATTACGAAAATACTAGCTTGTCATTTTACGATAGATATGGGTATAATAATCAACGAAAAGTTCATAAGTTAAGAATGTAGGGGGGCTGGAAGTTGCCAGCTGAGATTGCGTCCGTTTAGATGCTGACCCTTTGAACCTGATTTGGCTCGTACCAGCGTAGGGAACATCTATTCAAAAATATTCGTATACTATTTTTTGATACCGTTTGCAAACGTCTGGGATAACTCCTAGGCGTTTTTTTGTTTAGGATTCATTATTCCTCCTAAAACTAGGAGTAATCTATTAGAAGCGATGCAAATGGCCTGAGAATACCTTTTCTGGTGAAAACATTCAATCGTGAACACTTTCAAACTACTAGACTTGGAGGACACAGCATGAAAAAGTGGTTTTTCGTTCTTGTTGCTGCATTATTAACATTAGTTGGTTGTAGCGAAAAAGAGGACAAAGAGGAAACAAGCACATTGAAAAAGGTATCCGTTGTACTGGACTGGACACCTAATACGAATCATACAGGACTTTATGTTGCGAAAAAGCTTGGCTACTTTGAGGAGCAAGGTTTAGACGTAGACATTTTATTACCTGGTGATGCGGGGGCAGATCAACTTGTTGCATCAGGCAAAGCTCAGTTTGGCGTTAGCTACCAGGAAGGTATAACGCAAGCACGTGTTCAAGACGTGCCTCTTGTATCGATTGCAGCAATTATTCAGCATAATACATCTGGCTTTGCATCAGATGCTTCAAAAGGCATTACGTCACCAAAAGATTACGAAGACAAAACGTATGGTGGTTGGGGAAGCCCAATAGAACAAGCTGTTTTACAATCTCTAATGCAAAAAGAAAATGCTGATATAAAGAAATTAGATATCGTGAATGCAGGAGACTTAGACTTTTTCACAATGATGCAGAAGGATATAGATTTTGCTTGGATCTATTATGCTTGGACAGGTATTGAGGCGGAGCTTCGTGGAGAAAAATTAAATATGCAGTATTTAACAGACTATAGTGAGCAACTTGATTATTATACACCTGTACTTGCAACGAATGAAAAGATGATTAAGGATAATCCTGATGTGGTAAAGGCATTTGTTGCAGCTACTACAAAAGGTTATGAGTATGCTATTGAGCATCCTAGTGAAGCAGCGGATATATTGCTTGAAGCGGTACCTGATTTAGATAAAGCACTTGTGCATAAAAGTCAGGAATGGTTAGCAAACAAGTATCAAGATGATGCGGCGCAATGGGGCGAACAAAAATTAGCAGTTTGGGAAAACTATGCGGACTGGATGACAAAGAACAACGTATTAGAAGGCGAATTTCATGCAGATCAAGCTTTTACAAATGATTTCTTACCAAAGAAAGGGGCAAAATAAATGGCTAATTCATTAATTAGTGTACAAATTATACCTAAAACAGAAAAATACGAGGATGTGATTCCATTCGTTGATGCGGCGATTGCGATCATTGATGCTTCAGGTGTGCGCTATGAAGTGCAACCACTAGAAACGACAATGGAAGGTGAACTGTCTACCTTACTCCAAATTATAGAAGAGATGAATAAAAAAATGATTGAATTGGGTGCTATTAATGTTATTACGCAAGTGAAAATTTTATATCAACCAACTGGCATTACAATGGGGACGTTGACGGAGAAGTATCGAGGATGAAACAAGTAGTAACGAAAGGAAGGTCGATTATTTTTATCGCCTTCCTGTTAGTTATTTGGGAAGTCGTTATCCGTTTGGCTGACATCCCACATTGGCTATTACCAGCGCCGAGTGCCATCGTTACTGAGGGTGTTCACTCTTATAAGACGTTCATGCCCCATGTGTTCGCTACTATACAGCTAGCGGTACTTGGCTTTGCTATTGGTATATTTTTCGGCTTGAGTGTTGCGATATTATTACACCGTTCAGCGACGGTACGGGCATTTGTGTATCCGATTTTAATTGTGTCACAAAATGTGCCTGTGCTTGTCCTTGCACCTTTATTAATTATTTGGTTTGGTTTTGGGCTGTTACCGAAGCTGATTATTATTTGTCTCGTTTGCTTTTTTCCTATCGTTATTGCGGCAATGGATGGATTTCGTCAAACGTCATCTGAGCTTAAGCATTATTTTGCAATGATAGGTGCTACAAAAGGTCAAACATTTTGGAAGTTAGAATGGCCATTTGCCTATCCGTCTATATTTTCTGGTATAAAAATTGCAGCGACATATAGTGTAATGGGGGCTGTCATCGCGGAATGGCTTGGTGCGAAAAAGGGGATTGGTGTTTATATGACACTTGCCCAATCATCGTTTCGGACGGATCGTGTATTTGTGGCGATATTTGCGATTGTATTGTTAAGTTTATTGTTGTTTGGCGTTATTCGTTTTGTTGAAAAGCTAGTTGTAAAGGGGAGGGGATCACATGCTGAACATTCAAGACATATCTAAATCCTTTGGCTCGCTTGAAGTAGTTAAAAACTTATCCTTTACAGTAAAGGAAGGAGAATTTGTGGCAATCATTGGTCCCTCTGGTAGTGGTAAAAGCACTCTCTTTCAATTAATAGGAGGTATAACGCCTTTGAATCATGGTGCTATTTTGTTAAATGGAGACGACATTCAGCAAAAAACAGGCACTATTGGTTACATGCCACAGCAACCTTGCTTATTACCGTGGCGGACAATTTTGGAAAATGTCACAATTGTAGAAGAATTGCAGCATCGACCTAATATAGAGCTTGCAAGAAAATGGTTAGAAAAGGTTGGCCTATCTTCTTTTGAAAATGCTTATCCTCATGCTTTATCAGGAGGCATGCAGCAACGTGTATCATTTCTGCGAGCTATCGTCAGTGAGAAACCAATTTTATGCTTAGATGAGCCGTTTTCAGCGCTGGATGAGTTTACAAGATTAGAAATGCAAGCATGGCTGTTATCGATTTGGGAGGAACATAAAAAATCTATCCTGTTTGTTACACATAGTATCGAAGAGGCGTTATTTTTAGCAGATCGCATTATTGTTTTAACAAAACGTCCAGCTACTATTAAGGAGGAAATAATAGTTCCGTTTGCACGACCACGATCTGAGGAAATTCGCCATAGTGCGCAATTTACACAATTAAAACAACAACTTTTCCATTACTTAAAAGAAGAAAAGGACGATGCATATGTTGATTGATGCACATATTCATTTAGATCAGTATAAGGAAGAAGAAGTGCCTCTGCTACTTGAAGAAGCACAATATGTCATTGCGGTGAGTATGGACTTGCAATCGAGTAAAAAAACGCTGAAGTTAACGAAATCATACGATAAGGTTAAGGCAGCATATGGTTTTCATCCTGAACAATCTTTACCAAGTGACGAGGACAGACAAGCTTTATTTGATTGGATACGGCTTCATGCTAATGAGATGATTGCCGTTGGAGAGGTCGGGTTACCTTATTATCGCAGACAAGCTCAGAAGATTGATGAGCAGCCTTATATACATTTATTAGAACAATTTATTAAATTGGCTAAAGAGCTTCACAAACCGATTGTGTTACATGCTGTTTACGAAGACGCTTTAATCGCATGTGATTTACTTGAGCAACATGGTGTGACGAAAGCACATTTTCATTGGTTTAAGGGAAGCGAAGAGGCGATTGTGCGCATGATACATAATGGCTATTATATTTCAATTACACCTGATTGTGTTTATGAAGCAGAAATTCAAGCATTGATTAAAAGATATCCATTGGAACTCATGATGGTTGAAACGGATGGTCCTTGGCCATTTGAAGGACCATTTGACAAAGCTCGTACTTCGCCGTATATGATGTCTAAAACCATTGAAGTTATTGCAACTATTAAAGGCTTAACAACACAAGAAGCGGCAAAAATTGTAACACGAAATACAAAGTTATTTTATAATTTATAAAGACACGACAAAAACAGCCACATCTAGTACGACGAATCGTCTACATGTGGCTGTTTCCTATGCTTTGTTCTATTTTGTTCTAGTGTAGCACGCTTCGTTTTAGTAACGCGCTCATGTGTACTGAAAGGGGAAGTTTGACGCTTTTTCTCAACGTCTTTACCTTGTGTACGTTTTAAATGCAAACGCTTCTTTTTAGCCTTAGATTGTGCCATGATAATACCTCCATATAATATTACCAATATATTACCGAAAAAGGAGAGAAAAGTAAAACCCCGTAAGCCAATGCCTACGAGGTTTTTAGTCATAATATTAGTGAGATACGTCTTGCACAGAAATACCAGTGTTTGCTTTAACATCAACTTCGCGGTATTTCGCATCATCAGATTCTTTAGAAAGTAAAGTTCCGATGAATCCACCTAGGAAACCAAGTGGAACAGAGATAAGTGCTGGATTCGTTAACATAATTAACGGTTCACCAACGAAGATTGCTTTTCCTTCAACTGGATTCCAAATGTTTGGTGATACAGCTACAAGTACTAAAGCAGAAATTAAACCTGTTAACATCGCTGTCACTGCACCAGTAGTATTAAAGCGTTTCCAATAAATTGTGTAAATAATTACTGGTAAGTTTGCAGAACCTGCAATACAGAATGCTAGTGATACTAAGAACGCAACGTTTAGCGTTTGTGCACCAAGAGCAAGAAGGATAGAAACTATAGAGATAGTAATAGAACCGATACGAGCAGCAAGTACTTGCTCTTTTTCTGTAATTTTACCTTTTTTAATGATTTGACCATAAATATCATGTGATAGGGCAGATGCACCAGAAAGTACAAGACCTGCTACTACCGCTAAGATTGTTGCGAATGCTACCGCACAAACGAATGAGAATAGAATGTCGCCACCAAGTGCTTCTGCAAGAAGTGGAGCAGCCATGTTACCAGCCGCGTTAGCAGCAATAATTTTATCTTTACCAACGAATGCAGCTGCACCGAATCCTAAGAAGATCGTTAATACATAGAAAATACCTACGATCCAAGTAGCCCAAATTACTGAAGAACGAGCTGTTTTTGCGTCTTTTACAGTGAAGAAACGCATTAAAATATGTGGAAGACCCGCAGTACCTAATACAAGTGCGATTAACATCGAGATTGTATCAATACCGTTTGTATACTTAAGACCAGGATTTAAGTATGCAGCACCGCTTTCAGTAGCAGTAGTCATTTCTGAGAACATATTTGTAATACTGAAGCCGAACTCTTTTAACACTAAAAACGAAATAATGACTGTACCTAACATTAATAGACAAGCTTTAATAATTTGTACCCAAGAAGTTGCAGTCATACCGCCGAATAAAACGTAAGTCGTCATCATAACACCTACGATTAATACTGCAACCCAATAGTCGATTCCTAGAAGTAATTGAATAAGTGCGCCTGCACCAACTAGTTGTGCAATCATGTAGAATAAAACAATTGTAATTGTACTTAATGCTGCTGTACCACGAACTTTTGAACTGTTAAAACGTGCTGTAATCATGTCAGCTAATGTAAATTTACCAAGGTTACGTAATGGTTCAGCTACAATATAAAGCACCACTAAGTAAGCTACTAAATAACCGATAGAGAAGAAGAATCCATCAAAACCGAATAATGCAACTGCACCAGCGATACCTAGGAAAGAAGCTGCTGATAAGTAGTCACCAGCGATTGCTAGTCCATTTTGCCAGCCAGTTAAACCGCCACCTGCAGTGTAAAAGTCAGTCGCAGAAGAAGTACGTTTAGATGCCCACCAAGTAATAATTAATGTAAGACCAACGATTGCTACGAAGAAGAATATTGCTATTGGGCTCATAGGCGGCCACCTCCGTTTTCATATTCAGCGATAATTGCTTTTGCTTCTTTGTCATAGCTATTTGCTTTCGCAACATATAAGTGACATAAGCACCAAGTCATAATGAATAATCCTGCTGCGTAAATCCATACCCAAGTAACTTCCCCAAAAGCTTTTTGGTGTAGGATTGTTGTGTAAGATGTAAGAATCGGAAGCAACAGGTAAGCTGCTAAGAAGAATACAGTGATTGACCAAAGAAATGCGTTCTTCTTTTTTACAAGTGCTTTAAACGATTCTTGTTTTGCAATTGCATCATAATCAATTACAATGCTTTTGCTTGCTTGATTGTTCGCCATAAACATTCCCCATTTTGTGTTTATTTTTACTGCTTAAATACTGAATTTTGCTACTTTTGTGAATTCACATCTTAATTTTATGAGACAGTTCACAAAATTGCAATACATTTCAGAAAAATTATGGAAAAAAAATTTCTTTAAAAATAGTCTTGAAACAGAAAATACATGACAAAGCCTAGAAATTAAAGGGTTTTAGAATATTCAGATAAATCAACGAAGTAAGGATATTACTAGCTTCTTGACAAAAATGAGGATGTAATAACCGAGAAAAAATGCGTTTTTTCCAGAAAAAATAAACACTATTTCTCTAGTGGAAAATGGATATTTTCTTAAATTTGGAAAATAAATAGTATTGTTCAATAAGTAAAATGTTTGAATTTTTATAGTAAAAAAATAAAAAAACCCGACTGAAGTCGAGTTTTTTTATTAATAATTGATGTTAGATTACGATAAAAGTCTATTAATGAGAAATATCTGAAACTGATACACCTGTATTCGCTTTCACACGAATTTCTTTGTAAATACGATCTGCTTCAGCTTGAGACACTTTACTTGCAGAAAGAACTGTACCTAAGTATCCAGCGATAAAGCCTAACGGAATCGTAATAATCGCAGGAACTGCCAGTGGCACTAATGGCTTTCCAACAAAGAGTGCAGCGCCTTCTATTGGACTCCAAACATTCGGACCCATTGCGCCTAAAACTAAGCAGGAAACTAAACCTGTTACCATTGCAGTAACTGCACCAGTTGAATTGAACTTTTTCCAGTAAATTGTGTATAAAATAACTGGTAAGTTAGCAGAAGCTCCGATACAGAATGCAAAAGATACTAAGAATGAAACATTTAAGCTTTGAGCAAATAATGCAAGAATAATAGAAACAATGGCAATAGAAATAGAGCCTGTACGAGCAGCTACAACTTGTTGTTTCTCAGTTAATTTACCGTTTTTAATGATCTCACCATATATATCATGAGAAATAGCAGATGCACCTGTTAATACTAAACCAGAGACTACCGCTAAAATTGTCGCAAAAGCGACAGCGCAGATGAATGACATTAATACATCACCACCAAGGAATTCAGCTAATAGTGGAGCAGCAGTATTACCAGCCTTGCTTTCTGCGATGATTTTATCAAGACCGACAAAGTGCATTGCACCAAAGCCTAAGAAAATTGTTAACGAGAAGAAAATAGCCGTAATCCAAGTTGTCCAAGAAATAGAAGAACGAGCTGTTTTCGCATCTTTCACAGTAAAGAAGCGCATTAATATATGTGGCAAACCTGACGTACCTAAGACAAGTGCCATCATCATCGATACAGAGTCAATTGAGCTAGAGTATTTCATACCTGGTACTAAAAATTTATCGCCATGATCGGCAGAGATAGTATCAAACATCTTTACTAATGAGAAATCAAATTTCATTAGTACAAGTGTTGCTAATAGACCTGTCCCAAATAGTAAAAGTCCAGCTTTAATAATTTGTACCCAAGAAGTCGCCGTCATACCACCAAACAATACATATGTTGTCATCATAACTCCTACGATTAGCACCGCAACCCAGTACTCAATGCCAAATAATAACTTAATAAGTGCTCCAGCACCGACTAATTGCGCAATCATATAGAGAATAACGATAATAATTGTTCCAGTAGCAGCTACACCACGAATACGCTTTTCATTAAAGCGAGCTGTTAACATATCAGCCAACGTATAGCGTCCTAGATTACGCATTGGTTCAGCTATTACATATAATAGAACTAAATTTGCAACGACATAACCTACAGAGAAAAAGAAGCCATCAAAACCAGTTAATGCAATAGCACCAGAAACGCCTAGAAATGCTGCTGCTGATAAGTAATCACCGGCAATTGCAAAACCATTTTGCCATCCTTTCAGACCACCGCCTGCTGTATAGAAATCGCTTGCAGAAGAAGTGCGTTTCGCTGCAATATACGTAACGATTAATGTTAAACCTACGATTCCTAAAAAGAAACCTACTGATACTAAATTCATTTATTTTCCACCTTTCGCTTGATACTCTGCAAGAACTGCAGCAGCAGCTTTATCGAATGAAGCAGCTTTTTTTACATATGCTGTACAAAGAATAATTGTCATGATGAAAAGTCCTGCTGAGTAGATCCAAACGCCCGTTATACTGCCAATAATTTTTTGTTGTAGTACAGGCTGAAATGCAAGGATAGGCAATAGAATATAAAGTAATAAAAACCCTGCTGTAATCGAGAAAAGGAAGGTATTTTTCTTTTTCACGAAAATGTTGAACGATTCCATAGCTTCAATTGCATTATAGTCAACTGATTGCACGTTTTTGTTCCCAGTAATGTTAGCCATTATTATTCCCCCTAAAGTTATATATTTCTGTTTTAAACGACATATTTCTTTGTTGTTCGTCGTTATATTCACTTATTTTATGAGGTATAATCCTATAATGCAATACTAAATTTTTAGTTTTTTTAATTTTTAGTTAAATTTAGATAGTCGAAATAATGTAGAAATAATAAGGATTTAATAGAAATTATCCGTAAGAAAGAGAACGCATTTTATTTGTAAAATAGTATTTTAGAAATAGTTTATTGATAATAATATTGAATGTAGGAGAAAAAATGAACACAAAAGAGAAATTTAATGTTTTTCTTATTTTTGTATAAATTGTAAGTAATAAAAGAATGGCAAAAAAATATTGTTATATAACAACGTAATGACGTATTGGGAAATAAGAAAATTAGTAAAAAAATGTTGTGAATTTTTTTTGAAAATTTTCTGAATAAAAGGTGTGGAATTAGCCTTCGAATACCAAAAACATACAGTTTAAGGGCATTTGACATAATGAAGGAAATGATTCAAGTTCATTATCTTGTATTTGTATTTTATTATTTATACAATAAAATACGATGATAAATTGGAGGGAAGTGTACATTTTGATGGGAAAGAAAAGGATCATGCTAGTTGGGTTACTAGTATTAAGCACCATATTGGCAGCTTGTGGCAGTTATAAATTTGAACCTGAAATGAGCATTGATGTAGAGGATTTTTCATTTACGAATCAAAACAATGAGCAAGTAAGCCTTGAGAGCTTAAAAGGACAGCCGTGGCTAGCCATGTTCATATTTACAAATTGCAACTCGATTTGTCCACCGATGACATATAATATGACGGATGTGCAGAAGTCATTAAAGGATGAAGGTGTAAAAGATTATCAAATAGTGGCATTTAGTGTAGATCCTGAAGTAGATGCACCAGATGTTTTAAAAGATTATTTAAAAACATATTCAGTAATTGATGATAGCAAATGGCAGCTACTAACTGGCTATAAGCAACAGTATATTGAGCAATTTGCCCGAAAATCATTTAATTCATTAGTAAAGAATGATCCGAATTCTGATCAAGTTGTACATATGTCGAGCTTTTATTTAGTAAATGCTGACGGAGTTGTCGTGAAAGATTATGACGGCGCTACAAATGTACCTGTTGAAACAATCGTAGCAGATATGAAGGCATTAACTAAATAGGATGAATAAACTCAGATGATTTAACGATTATCTGAGTTTATTTTAATTTTGTCTCACTATCCTAAGTATACTTTTCTATGAAACGTAACTTCCTATAATTTATATTATGTAAACTAAAATTATTTGGCGAGGAGGAGGGCTTGAATATATCCTCTAACTCCATGTACAAGGACATAAAGATGTCTCAGTTTGGGACACAAAGTGTACACTCTATTCATTTCGACATCTTTATACTTAGTATGAAGTCGCCTCTGTTTTACGGTAATATAAGGTGAATGAAAAATGTATATAGTATTAAATAAATATGCCTGATAAATGTCCTTTTACATCAAAGTAAAAACTTTAAAGACACCAAAGTCTAAACTTTACTTAATGTCAAATAAGTTTAGATTTTGGTGTCTTCTTATTTTTTTCCGCATATCCCGGTTCAAAATAAACTTCCGTACTGCATTAACTCTAAAAGGCTTTTTACGGTTGGAAGTTTGATCAAAATGAATGGGTTTTATTTAAATGCGAAATTATTTTTACCAAACTTTATTACAAATCTTTTTTCTTCCATCATATGTCCAATAACCTAAAAATGAATTTAAACTTCTGTATATTGTCCAATCTTTCTGAATTTCTCATAGCGATCTTCAATTAATTGTTCGCCATTTAGAGAATGCAATGCTTTTAGTGTGACGCTTATACATTCTTTTATATAAGATGCTTGCTTCGCAACATTGCGGTGTGCTCCACCAGTTATTTCAGGGATTATTCCATCAATAACGTCGAGCTCTTTTAAGTCAGGTGCTGTTATCCGCATGGCTTCTGCAGCTTGCTTCCCTAGGCTACCATCTCGCCATAAGATCGATGCAGCTCCTTCAGGCGAGATAACCGAATACGTTGAGTTCTCTAACATAAAGACGCGATTAGCTACCCCTAACGCAATGGCACCCCCACTTCCACCTTCCCCAATAACAATACTAATAACTGGTACTGTTAGAATCGCCATTTCAGAGAGAGTTCTAGCAATGGCTTCACTTGGGCCGCGTTCCTCGGCTGCCTTACCCGGATAGGCTCCTTTTGTATCAATAAAACAAATAATTGGGCGCTTAAATTTCTCAGCTTGCTTCATTAAACGTAATGCCTTACGATATCCTTCAGGGTGTGGCATACCAAAATTTCGTCGAATATTTTCTTTCGTTGATTTTCCTCGTTGATGTCCAACAATTGTTACTGGCTGTTCTTCAAAGAGAGCAATTCCTCCAAGAATAGCTGCATCATCACCAAAAGTACGATCTCCATGTAACTCAATAAAGTTTTCACATATAGCCTCTATATATTGTAAAGTAGTTGGTCGTTCTGGATGTCTAGCAATCTGTACACGATCCCATGGCTTCATATTGGCATAAATAGATTGTTCTAGCTGTGTTAGACGTGTTTCAAGCTTTTCGATTTCTCTTGTCATATCTACATCTGCCTCTGTAGCAATCGTTTTTAATTCATCAATTTTTTCTCGTAATTGTACTACTGGTTCTTCAAAAGCGAAATTTTTAGACATGTTGCACACCGCCTTTTGTATGCATTTTTACGAGCATTGCTACTTGATTTCGTAAATCCTTCCGATGGAAAACTGCATCAAGCTGACCATGCGCTAGTAAAAACTCTGACTTTTGGAAATCATTTGGTAATTTTTCTCTTAATGTTTCTTCAATGACACGGCGACCAGCAAAGCCAATCAATGCTTGCGGTTCTGCAATATTAATATCTCCAACAGAGGCAAAGCTTGCTGAAACGCCACCGTATGTGGGATGCGTCATAATTGAAATAAATAATAGTCCTTCTTCACTATGACGTTTTAATGCCACACTCGTTTTTACCATTTGCATTAATGATAGAATACCTTCTTGCATGCGCGCTCCACCACTAGCAGTAAAAATAATAACCGGTACACGTAATTCAATAGCTTTTTCAACGGCACGTGTGATTTTTTCTCCTACAACGGAGCCCATTGAGCCCATACGGAAATGAGAATCCATAATGGCTACAACAATTTCTTCTCCATCAAGAGTACCTAACCCAGTCAGTACAGCTTCGCTTAATCCCGTTTGTTGTTTAGCCACTGAAATTTTTTCTACATAATCAGGGAAATTAAGTGGATTACTTGTTTGTAAATGATCATCCATTGAAACAAATGAACCTTCATCTAAGAGATATGCTACGCGCTCCTGTGCAGTCATTTTGAAATGATGGTCGCATTTTGTACACACTTTATGATTTTTTTCTAATTCCTTTGTTAACTGAATGTGACGGCATTCTGGACATTTTGTCATAAGTCCTTCTGGAAATCTCTTTTCCTGTCCGTCCTCTTTCTTTTTACTAAATAAGCTACGTATTACCATGTTTTACTCCCCCTTTGTTGTCTAAATGCCTTGTTCAGCATTCATCCACTGTTGGTAAGCTTTTATTGCTTCTTTTTCATAGCCAAGCTGCATCGATTTCAACATAGTTTGAATGATTAATTTTTCTTCTTCTGTTGAGTTTCGATTTAAACGGTCACCGGCATAAACTGCTAACTGAAACCAGACTTTTAGTGAAAGAAGATTTCCTGCCGTGATGATTATTTCTCGTAAAACATCCCGACAATTAATCGTACTTTCTATCTCTAGCTTTACAAAAAACTACCCCACACTGGTAGTGTTCTCAGCGTCTCTGTACAACTTATAACGCGAATGGCTTCCTTTCCATGAATTTGTCGCGTTAATTCGATATCCTTTTTGATTTTCATCTTCTAATATAAACATCGACAATATTTCTACGAGCTGATGCTTTTGTAGAAGCTAGAAACGTACCTTCCCCATGTCTCGTTTCAATAAGACCTAATAACTCTAAACTTCGCAATGCCTCTCTCACAGAGGATCGCCCGACACCTAGACGTTCTGAAAGGACTCTTTCGGAAGGTGACTTTTCACCAGCCACGAGCCTGTATTTTTTCTATTTTAATAAGTTGTCGTAATTGTTGGACGATATCTAAAAACACTTTCTTTTGTTCGGTTTTTTTATCCATACGATCAACTCCTCGGTCAATCTATTCGCCTTAAAATAATTATTACTGTCGCTTTCCTTTCGCGCAGATAAACAATGCATCCAAAGGCTTTATCTTCATTCAGTAGGTGTTTGGATACCTACTAAAAAGAAACAAAATCCACCATCTTCAGATGATGGCGTCTCTTACTGAATGAATCCAAAAGTGGTCTGGCCACTTTTGAAGTTGGCTTTATCTTACAAAATAATTATTTAAAAGTAAAGAGGAAACTGTATAAATATTTATGCAATTTCTAAAATTACTTCAATTTCATATTCTTTTCGTCGTTTGTGTATGTTTTACTTTCACTTGAGGTTTACCAAAGCGCTGTTCAAGCTTTCTCTCACTTGAACTTCAAAGAAGTGCTAATTAAATAAGTGCTGTAGATTCAAATTTACAGCACTTCAATTTAATCAGACAAGAGATATTATCCACATCAAATATTAATTGGGATTTTCGAAAAAATTCATATATAAACAAATTTAGGACTTTAACCAAAAGCCATCGAGAATCACTCTCTCGATGGCTTATACTCTACTTAATGTTTAAATGATGTGTCAAAAATAATCAAATTACTTTCTTTCATACGTAGCAAAAACTTCACTCGCTATATTTAAAATTAACCGAACTTCAGATTCATTTTAATAGTTAAAGGATTATGATTGATTAATTCCAAGATTTTGTTTGAGCAATTTAAATCCAAATTCTTGCTCTCTGTACGATGGTTCAGGATTGTCTTTAAATTTGAAGAAAGTAAAGAAAAAACGAATTCTAAAATCAAAATCCGTTCTTCTTAATTTCTTATAGTAACTCTAACACAATGTTTGAAGTATATGTGGCAACACATTGGCGCTGATGTGTAATTATATTAGCTAAGTACCTATTTAGTTGAAGCAAAAGGGCTTATGACGAATCAGAAGCGTTCCATCGTTAGGTCAGTATTTACTGAAACCGCAGCTTTATTACCTTTAGCAGCTGAAATCATTAAAGAGGATGGTTTAGATCTTTCGGTTTCCCCTGCAATATATACATTTTTCTGGGATGTTCTACCAACACCATCTGTTATAACTTTTCCATTTTCATGAATTTCACAGCCAAGCTTCTCAGCAAATTGATTTGGACGATAATAAGATGGGGCAACAAATCCACCCGATCTTATAATTGTTGCTCCTGATTCAAACTCTATTTTTTGTAAGTAACCGTCATTACCTATTAAGTCTTTTATTTTTTCCGATATAATTTTGATATTGTGTATTTGTAACTCCATTTTACCTTCATTAGATAATTGAACTCCATTCGTTAAGACAACTAAATCTTGCGACCAATTATAAATTAACTTAGTCAGATGCAGTACATGCTCTTCTTTTTCTGCAATAACCACTAATGGCTTATCTTTTTGCTCCCAGCCATCACAATACGGACAACTAAAAAGACTTTTTCCATAAAACTTTTTGATACTTGGTATCGTAAATATTTCTTGAATACCAGTGGCGAGTATTATTTTTTCTGAAACAAATTCCTGACTAGTAGATGTTTTGACAGTAAATCGCTCATTACCTATATCCTTAATAATTTCAGTAACTGTTGCAGTAAAATAAGATACGGACGGGTAATTCTCCACCTCTTTTAACGTGAGTTCTTTAAATGCTTGTGGTTTTATCCCATCTCGAGTAATAAATCCATGTGACGATTGTGTCACTTTATTCCTATTTGTTCCATCATCAAATAATGCAATGTTTCTCCTGGCCCTTCCTAATGTTAAGCTAGCACTTAAGCCAGAAGGACCTCCACCTATAATGATACAATCAAGGACATTCATTTTTTACCTCCGTATTGATATGGTTTTATTTTAAATTGTATTTGCAACAGAGAACTACAGTATTCCCCCATCATGAATTTCCATTCTTTACACACTAATATTGGTTTTCTTGTTTTTATAAAGAAGAACTTATTTCACAATCCTGCCCATTAGCTTAAATACTTTTGTTAAAAAAGTCTCATTCTTTACTAAAGAAGTGCGTCCGATTGTGGAAGATTGGAAATCTTTCAGTTAAAGCTTTATATATTATTAGAAGCATCCAATAAGTAGAAAGGTGTGAGCAAAGTATTTATATTCTGTAAACTAAAATTATTTGGCCAGGAGGAAGGCTTGTCAATTACCTATAATATCTGTATATGGCCAAGAACTCTTGTCACCAGATCAAAAAGTTTTGTTACCTATTACACTATCTATATTGAACATCAACATAAAAACGTATCGAAATAAAAAATTCGATACGTTTATTGTTTGATTATTTATGTGCCTTTCATCAAATAAAGGTTCTAGCCATTCTGTTTCTCCAGTTACAAACCTACTACACCATGCTAGTTCTTTATATTTGGAGGGATATTTACAACGCCCTATTCTTTAGTCGTTGTGTAAGCTTTCTTCTTGATACCGAACTTCCCCACCTGTAATTGCGAGCTCCATTGACGCGAAATTACGGTTTTAAATTTCTGTTTGAACCGATTGATGTTTTTTATCTGGGAAGTGATATAAAAACAAATAAATAACTAATGAAACAAATGAAATAACAGCCGCAAAGACATACATTATTCGATAACTGCTAATAGATGCTGTGAACCCCATGAAATAAGAGCCTAAACCATATCCAAGATCATTTAGTAAAAAGAAAGTAGCAGTAGCAGCCCCACTTCTAACAGCAGGCGATTGTTTGATTGCAAGACCTTGGAAGCAAGGGAACAGAATACCGTAGCTAAGCCCCATAAGAGTGCCTGCAATTAAAATAATCGTTACTGAATGAGCCTGACTTAACAAAAACATACCTATCGTAAAAACGATGATCGATGGATAAAATATATAATGTTCCTTAAAGCGATCAAATAATTTAGCAACTACTGGGCGAAATACAACAATCATTAAGGCAAAGACAATAAAAAATAAACCAGTTATAGAAGATTGATGAATTTCCTTCGTATAAGATGCTAAAAAGCCTGATAATGAACTATAGGAGAAAAATAAGAAAAAGGACACGAGAGAAATTGGCAACGCTCTGATTTCTATAATATCATTCCATTTTAATTTTTTCTTTACGGTTGGTACTGGTTTTACCATTTCTGGTAGTTTGACACGTGTTACTAAAAGTAATGCAATTGCAGAAAGAATAGAAACTACAATTAATAGCAAATAAATATTTTCACTTTCCCATAAAAGTAGACCAATTGATGGCCCAACAACCATGGCTAAACTAAGAAACATACTAAAGTAACCAATTCCTTCACCTTGACGAGAACGTGGTAAGACAGAAACTACTGCTGTGTTTGTTGCTGTTGAAGCAACTGCATAACTCATTCCGTGAATAAAACGGACAAATAAAAATAAAATGATCCCATTTATTACACCAAAATAGGATATCGTAGCAATAAAAAATATAGTAAATCCTATTATACTTATTTTCTTATTACCAAAGCGGTCCACCCATAAACCTGAAAAAATACGCGCTATTACACTACCAATTACATATATCGTAATAACTAAACCCATTTGTTGTTGGTTACCATTCATTCCTGATTGCACATATAAAGGAAAAACTGTCGCCAGCATATAAAACATCAAACCAATTAAAAAATTACTACCGCAAAGATATAAGAAATTTTTTGTCCAAATTTTTGGTCGACCCAATTCTGCCTCCCCACTTTCTATTTAAAAATATAACGATATTTATTATAAAGTTAATTTAATTTAATGTATAATTAACTTTAATGATGTTTTGTATTAGTTTTACTAATGGGAGGACCCCAATGAATTTTGAACAGTTTGAGTATGTTAAAGCAATTGTCGAGAATAAATCAATGTCGATTGCATCACAACAATTGCATGTCACCCAATCAGCAATTAGTCAGTCCATTTCGATGCTTGAAAAGGAATTAGGTATTCAATTATTTCAACGTTCTCGAAATGGTACATTACCTACCGAAGATGGTCTGTGGATTATTCCAAAGTTAATGGATATTTTGCAAAAATCTAATCAACTTAAAATGGAGATTCAATCCAAAAATGCAACCTTTTCAGGAAAAGTTGAAATCGCTACTATTCCAAGCATTTTTATGACCCTGTTACCAGATGCATTGGTAAGTTTCAAAAAAGATTTTCCACTTGTACATTACTCGATTTCAGAAATGGAAAATCATAATGTGATTAAAGCAATCATGCAAAAAAAAGCAGATGTTGGATTTATCACATTAACAAACGAATCACAATCGTTAGACAATCAGCTGATTTTTCATCCATTAAAACTTCAAAGTAATTTTTATCTTCTTGTTTCAGCAAAATCAGTTCTTGCGATACACTCTGAGATTCAATTGCAAGATGTACTAAGTGAATCATTTATTTTATATGGAGAACATTATTATAGAAACTTAATGAAGGAATTTGAAGAAAGATACAGTCAAATATCCACTATATTTCATTCTTATAACCCGGAAGTAATAAAAAAATCCGTAGCAGCTGGTCTAGGCGTTAGTATTGTCTCCAAAATGATGATTGAAAACGATCCATATATTGATAGTGGCAGAATTAAGGCTATACCGTTAATCGGATATCCTTTTAATTTTTCCTTATCTTTTGGTGCCATCTACGATCGAAATCAGACGAATTATAAATTGATCCAACGAATGCTTGCTTATTTTAATGCATAAAATACTTCCTTTCTCCCCTGCCTAGGAATAAAGTTTAATTAAAAACTTCATGCAAAATGGCATTTATTGTAATCAAAAAGAACTCATTTTGAAAAAAAAGATTAATCAAAATGGGTTCTTTTTTTTAGTTATTTGTGATGGCCAATAATGTAAAGAATATTAAACATTGATTTTTCGGCTTGCCATCCAGCGAATCATTTCAGGATCAGCATGAGAGAAAAATTGGCTTTCTCCTTCGTTTAATGTCGCGATATCTTTCTTGTCTTCCTCAGTTAATTCAAAATCAAATACATTAATATTTTCTACAATTCGCTCTGGTTTAACCGATTTTGCTAAAACAATAATATCTTGTTCAACTAACCAGCGAGTGATTACTTGTGCAACTGATTTGCCGTATTTTTCACCAATTTTAACTAAAATAGGATTATTGAAAATGTCGTTTTTCCCCTCAGCAAATGGCGCCCATGCTTCAGGCATTATGCCTTCTGCTTTTAACGCATCAATATTTTTCACTTGCTGCTGAAAAGGATTGATTTCAATTTGGTTGACTTGCGGAGTTACTTTGTTAAATTCAGCTAAATCAACAGCTCTATCTACCGCAAAATTTGAAATACCAATCGCACGAACTTTCCCTGACTCCTGAAGTTCTTCCATTGCACGCCAGGCGCCATAAACATCATTATATGGTTGGTGAATCAATAATAAATCAACATAGTCTAAGGCTAAACGATTCAAAGAACGCTCAAATGATGACTTGACACCATCAGAGCTGACATTTTCTACCCATATTTTTGTAGTGATAAATAGTTCTTCACGCGAAACGCCAGAACTAGCAATTCCACGTCCTACAGCTTCTTCATTCATATAGCTTTGCGCGGTATCGATATGACGGTAGCCAGCCTTGATAGCTTCTTTTACCGAAGTTTCCGCTTGCATAGGGTCAGTAATTTGAAATGTCCCAAATCCTAAAATTGGTATCTCTACTCCATTGTTTAATTTAACAGTTTGCATCAAAATTCCTCCAAACAACTATTTTTGATTACATTGTTAACTATAAACTTTGGAGTTGACTCCATAGCAAGCGATTTAATCACTTTTTCTCTCCCATAGTTTTTCCACGTTTTCGGAATTCATTTCTCCAGTCTTAAATTTAGCGATGTGTTCATCATAAGTTTCAATTTTATAGACCAGTAAATCTCGTACTTGATTCATTTTAGCTAATTTTTCGTCCAACTCTTTCAATTGATCCCTCAATATTTGTTTTTGAGCTTCTTCAACATTTTGCATTTCTCGAAATTGAGCCAAAGTCGCAAACTCGATTAAAGACTCAATTGACAGCCCAGCATTACGAAGATTTTTAGCTAAATAAATCCAGTTCAAATCACTCGTAGTATAATCGCGATAGCCGTTCTCATTACGATGAACAGACGGAATAACGCCAACTCTTTCATAGTAACGTAAAGTATCCACTGTTAATTCAAACATTTCAGCAGCTTGTTTAATATTCATAACTATTCACCTCGTATAATTTGTATATTCAGTTTAAATTATAAACCTTGGAGTAAACACCAAGGAAAGATATATATACTCACAATCAGTAACATGACTTGAAGTGAAAATTTTAGAACACGTTTTTTATGTAAAATTTTGCACTATTGAAAGTAATAAATCGTATTTTTAAGCTCCCAAATGTAACCCTTCAGATTTAGCGTCACCACGAACGCCTTATGCCTTTGCTAATAAGCTCGGTTTAATACTTGCACTCGATAGATTGCAGACATGCCCGGCACACGAAAAAAGTTGATAAGGAGAAATACTCCTTATCAACTTTTTAGCTGTTGCAAAAATAGCTGAAAATATAATTTTCGAAAACATATTTTTTGTTCAATTGATATACTTGTAGGTCTTCATCACTTTAAAATCCCCATAAATCTTTAGGTTTTATTATATGTATTTTTAAAAGCAGAAAATGGATATATAAAACTGATTCTATTTGATTAGAATCATACATATATTGATGTTAATATTTCATTAAAACAGAAGTCTATAATTATTTCTAATGATGGAATTAAAATATAAGCGAAAATTACTTATAAAGATAGGATGATGGCGATTATTGAAAAATCTATTCTTGCTATGGTTATTTTACGCGTATTATCTGGGAGTATTGAAGTAAGTGCTGGATTTTTAATGCTAAAGTATAATAGTTTAGAAAAAGCTTTCTATATTAATACAATGCTTGCATTGGTTGGTCCAACAGTTTTAATCGTAACGACTGCAATTGCATTATTTGGACTAGCTGATAAAATTCCTGTGACGAGAATCATTTGCCTATTTACTGGAATTACACTTATACTTATTAGCTCACATATTAAGTAATAATAAACTTCAATTGAGACTAGGTCCTACGATTGTAGAACCTAGTCTTTTTCATTAACTTCCAACCATTACTTAAAGAAAGATTTTTTAAATCTCATTGTATCTTCTCAGTCGAGGATTCTTTTTTCCAATGAACGCATCATTACGCTTTCACTTTAGATTCAACGAATTGATTCAAAAATGAGAGGATTTTTTGATAAACAGCAATTTCATTTTCTTTTTTAGAGAACCCATGTCCTTCGTCTTCAAGAAGCATGTACTCGACATCACGACCTTTTTCTTTTAAAGCTTGCACGATTTGATCAGATTCCTCTTTCACAACACGTGGATCATTCGCTCCTTGGATAACTAGCATTGGTTTCACCATAGTTTCTAGATACGTTAATGGTGAGTATTCAATAAGTTTTTGCTTGTCTCTTTCAGGGTTTCCTACCCATTGATTCATAACTGGCTTCCAGTCTTCAGGAACCGAGTTGATAAATGAGAACAAATCAGATGGACCAAATATATCCACTACGGCTTTGAAATAATCAGCATGTCTACCGTGAAGCAATAACGCCATGTAACCTCCATAACTTCCCCCCATCAATAAAATATTGCCTTTTTCCGCGTATCCATTTTCTATGAGCCAGTCGAGTCCAGCTACATTATCAAGACGTGGACCGTGTCCCCAATCTCCTTCTACCATTTTCATGAAAGCCAATCCATAGCCTGTAGAACCACGGAAATTTGGAGCAAAGATGCTATACCCATGATTTAAAAAGAATTGGAAGGAAGCTCTAAAAAATTTACGCTCTGCAGCTTGCGGACCACCATGTGGCCAAAAGATGATTTCACCATTATCATTTTCCTTTTTAGCTTTGAAAAATAAGGACTCTATTTCAAGTCCATCAAAGGAAGAATAAGTGATCACATCTGGTTCAACTAATTCGCTTTGATCTACACCTGGAACTGTGTATTCCGTTAAAGATGTCCAACCATTTTCCTTCAGTTGATAAATATTATGCGGCTTTGTAGCTCCTCTTCCTAATAAATACAAATTACCGGATTTTGTGACTATCAGTTTTTCAATGACACTGCATGGTGAATCTAGTTCTTCCCAATTATCCGAAAGCAAATCATGCATGTATAAATGATCTTCTACTCCTTTTTCACTGATTAAATACAGGCAATGATTTTCTTTGTTATATTTCAACGTAGTAAAGCTTTCATTCTCTAAATCTTTCAATTTTACAAACTCATTTGTCTCTAAATTATACGAAGCCAAATACGTAAAATCAGCATCGTAATTCGTTAATAAATAGATGAGCTCATCGGATACAAAAACTGCGTCACTGACCGTATGTTGCTGATCTGTTAGCGGTGTTAGAAGAATATGTTCCTCTCCTCGTTTGGCGTATAGGAGTGTATACGTATTAGCAAAATGTTTATAGTAGAGGGCTACCTCTTCATTCGGACTAAAATCGAGTAAAAAAGTGGGTGCATCTTTTCCGACAAGAACGGTTTCTTCCTCATCAGTCACCAAGTTATAGACATATGCATTTAAATACGTTGGATTGTCTTTCGAAGAAGTATAATAAAGCTTGGTCCCATCTTCTGATAAAATTGGTCCAACATTGCGAGTTCCTTCTTCATAAATTATTTTCTTCATTGTCCCACCTTGAAGTGGAAGTCCATAAAATTGCGTATTTTCGTCCCCATTATGGTCAAAACCAGCAATGATGAATCGCCCTTGTTTATCATAGAGAAGGCCATGACAGCTTTGGTCAATAAAAGTAAGCTGCGTCGGGAACGTATTTGGTAAATTCATGGCCCATAAATTATACTTGCCACTTAAATTTGTACTGAAAACTAGTTGTTTTTCATCTGGACTAACCGCAAAATCACCAATCGAAAATGTTCGTAAAAACTGTTCTACATCTGGTTTAGAAAAAGATATCATAATGAAACCTCCTACTTTTTTTAATTGCGTGAAAAGTCTATCTATTTATAAAATACCATTATTACTCTTTAATGTATAATAAGATATAATTAATGCTCCTACATCTTCATATATGTATGTATCTTTTAAGTTATGAACTAAAAGATATACTTTGTTGTTTTACTCTTATGAAATTCTAATTTTTTTCGCCTTATTATTTAATTTTACGTTTCTAATATGAGGACATAAGCAAATTAGTTCAGGGAATACTAAAAATTCAACAAAAAAGAAGAAAGGAGATTGTCATTATGCTACAAAATTTTGAGGTAATTACACCGTTGTTTGAAGGTCACATTCACGAACGTTTTCAATTTAAAATAAACATTGAGGGGAATGACTATAGAGGAATCTTTCATGATAATGAAGTTCAATGGTTTCAACCACAACCTCATAGTAAAATTAACAAAGATCAACTTAAATCCATTGAAGCTCACGTTCACAATTTGATGAGTTAACGTTTATTACACTATCAAGCGTGGCTATCTATTAGCTGCGTTTTTTATGCAAATTTATTGCTATGCGGAGAGCATAAAAGAAATCAATAAATAGCAAAAAGCATAAGCATGTTACGCCTACGCTTTTTTAAACTTAATGTTCAGCCATCGATATTCTTTTGCAAGCTATTTTTGCTGCGGTAGTTCCAACCCCAGCCTCAAGTGCTGCATCTACCGATTCTCCCCAAGAACCACTGCTAGCCTTTATTTCGTTCCCTGCTGTCAAAACTCCCTCTGCTACACTTTCAACACATTCATAATAGTCTGGATTAGGTTTATTATCAAGGTACTGTGCAGCTAGGTCGTCTGCTTTCTTTTGTATTGAAAGTCGTGCTTGTTCAGCTAATGAACTAAAAACACTCTCAGCTTGCCCACCAAAATGTACAATTCCGTCGTTAATGTCTCGAGCAGTACGAGGTATTTCTCCCATTTCAGATGACATATTTAGTCCTCCCAATCCTTGAAATTTGAACTTTTTAAGTTCACAAATATTTTATCCCACTGCGATTGTTCTTATCCATCAACTACTATTTCTTATTGAAATATAACAAGTTTGTCTCGTTTTTTTTGAATGTGAATTTGGACAAGAATTTAATGCCTTTTCGGTTGTCCGTAGATTCATGTCAGCGTTTATTTGCAGAATTTTAATTTCATGCTTAATTTTAACAATAATAACAACGCGATAAAACGCATCGAGATTCAGTTCTACGTACTCTTACCCATCTCAATCGCTCTCACAGCGCGAAATAAATGCTTTCTATGAGCAATAAAACGTTAAAAAGACTTGAAGAAATCACTTGAGCTCTTCTATTATCATCGTTCTAAAACTATACAATATTGTTCTTTATATTTTCCATCGTTCCAATTGTATATTTGTACCAGATGATTTAGAGGTAGTTCTTCATAGTAACATCTAGTGTACGGTATTTTTATTTCATTCTCGTCATGACCAATCCATACTCTCCAAAGTTCTACTATTTGTCCTTTTTTAATATTTTCTTTGAGGTACGCCAGTAATTGCTTTGCTCTCAATTCTGAATAGATAAAATTTACTTCATAAATGAATGGATAACTTGTATATCCACTTACATCATAGTAAGCGTCCTTTTTAATGACTAATTCATTTAAGTCATCCTCATTTGCAACACACTGTAAACTTTTGCTAACAGTCGATTCATTAACAACATGTATTTGATTGATTGGCAAGATTAATACTACATACGCCTGTTTCCGGAAGATCCAATTCCACACGTTTAGATGCTTCCTCATCGCCAGATAAGTAAGATGTTATTGAACGGACTTGTTCATAGCCCGTTGCCATTAAAAATGTTGGTGCGCGGCCATAGCTTTTTGCACCGACAATATAGAAGCCTTTTTCTGGTTGTCTTAGTATTTCTTCTCCATGTGCTCTTACTGTTCCACAACTATGCTCATTAGGGTCAATTAGTGGTGCTAATGCTTGCACACTTTCAGTGGCTGAATCAATAGATAGGCGCAGTTCACTGTTTATTGAAAAATTAGGTCGATTACCTGTATTGACAATAAGCTCATCGAATCCTGTTAATACGTTCTGTTTACCTTTTAAAGTACCAATAATATTAATTTTTTCTTCTTTTTTAACCTGAGAAATATAGAAAGGTGTTACTACCTCAACTTTACCTGTATCTACTAATTCATGAATACGGAAACCGAGTGCGCCTCGTGCTGCTAATGCATCTTTCTCTTCGCCACCATAAGCGTCTTCTACAGAATTTTTTCGCAAAATCCATACTAACTTTGTTGAAGGATTTTCTTTTTGTAATTCTGCAAGTGTCAATAACGTATTGATCGCTGAATGACCACCGCCAATAACAGCAATCTTCTTATTGGCATATCTCTTACAATTCGATTTTATATCTGGAATACTATACTCAATGTGATTTGCTAATGCTTTTTCATTTTGTAGCCATATTCCTGTAGAATTTGCTGGGTTTGGATTGCCCCAAGTACCTGTCGCATCTATGACAGCTCTCGCCTCTATGACCTTGATGTCGTTCTCTTTTTCAACATAAACATTAAAGGATTGATTTACTCGGTCTTTTGTCTTCATCTTGTCATTAAATTGTCGTGAAATCCCTACTACTTTTGCGTTTAATTGAATATTCGGCTTAATTTGTCCTAACTCTGCCAAAGGTTTTAAATACAGATCAATTAATTCATGTCCCGTAGGTAACTTATCTAAATTAGGTTGTACCCAATCAGAATGCTCTAATAAAGCTTTTGCAGCTTTATTGATGTTATATCGCCATGGAGAAAATAACGTAACATGCCCCCAACTACGAATATTATGTGCTATTTCCTGTCCTGCCTCTAATAAAATAAATGATTGCTTTTGTTCTACTAGATGAGCTGCTGTAGCTAAACCAATTGGGCCTGCGCCAATTATTACAATGGGTAAAATATTATTGGATTTATTTATGCCTTTTTGTACCTCCATATCGGTAGCAGGCGTACAACAAGATCCACTTTGATTGATTACTTTTATTGATTTCATAAATAACTTCTCCTCTTTTATTATTATATAAGCATTTCCTTATATAAATAGCATAGATATACATTTATTTAAAAGTTTATAAGGATTGCTCCTTATAATTTATTAGTTTTAAAGTATTTTTGTTGCCAACGTAAGGCAACCCAAACAAGTCCTATAAGAACAGGTACTTCTACAAGTGGACCAATAACAGCAGCGAATGCCACCCCACTATGAAGGCCAAACACGCCAACTGCTACGGCGATAGCTAACTCAAAATTGTTACTAGCGGCTGTAAAAGACAAAGCTGCTGTAACAGGATAAGATGCGCCAACTTTACGTGAAGAGAAAAATGAAACAGCAAACATCACAATAAAGTATATAAATAACGGAATTGCGATACGAACTACATCAAGTGGCAATTCGACTAATTGCTCACCCTTTAGGGCAAACATCATCACTATCGTGAACAGCAGTGCAATTAAAGTCAGTGGTGAAATCTTCGGTAAGAACTTTTCTTCATACCACTGTTTCCCTTTCGTCTTAATCCCTATCCAACGAGAGAAGAACCCTGCTGCAAATGGAATGCCTAAATAAATAAGTACGCTCTTTGTAATCTCCCACATGGAAATGGAGACATGGAAATTCTCTAAACCAAACCAGCCAGGTAATACATTTAAGAAAAAGTAAGCAAATATTGAATATGTTAAAATTTGAAAGATAGAGTTAAAGGCAACTAGACCAGCTACATATTCACGGTCTCCACGTGCTAAATCATTCCATACAATGACCATGGCAATACAACGAGCTAAACCAATCATAATGAGTCCAGCCATATATTCTGGATAATCATGAAGAAAGATAATAGCTAAAAAGAACATTAAAAAAGGTCCGAGCAACCAGTTTTGAAAAAGTGATAGTAAAAGAACCTTCCAATCCTTAAATACTCGCCACATTTCTTCATACTTAACTTTCGCTAAAGGCGGATACATCATGACAATTAACCCTATAGCAATCGGTACCGATGTTGTACCGATAGACATGGACTCTAGTGCTTCACCAATATTGGGCATCGTAATACTCAATAAAACACCAATACCCATCGCAATAAATATCCAAAGGGTAAGGTAACGATCTAGAAAAGAAAGCTGTTTGGTTAAAGATTCATTACTCATTATCAGTTCCCCCTACATGGCTACAATCTGTGCTACAGTTGCAGCCGTTTAAAGGCTGAATTTGTTCTAAAATGCCCTTCATTAATGGCGTTTGTTCCTCTACTAAACGGTAATGTTTCCAAGTCCCTACTTTTCGTTCCGTAATAATGCCTGCCTCCTTTAATTTGCGTAGATGCTGACTAACTGCTGGCTGTGATATGCCTAAAACATCCACAAAATCACATACACATACCTCCCCATTTTTCATACATGCAAGTAATTTAATACGGTTCAAATCAGCTGCTGCTTTTAATTGTTTTTCAATTAGTGTGTTTTCCAATTATCTGCACCCCTTACATAATCATTTGCTTATATATTAGTTTAAATTAAATCACCTCGTTAAAAAAAGGTGATTTATCCGTATATAACTATATACTTATATTATGATTTAATGTTTTGATATGCAATAGATATTTACTCAATTTGAAAATTTCTTTTGAGAACGCCTTTAGTTTAATAAGTTCGAAAAAGTAAAGAAAATGTGCAAATGGGGCGTGGCAAATCAAATATGAAAAGTGACATGTGGTTTAAATTCAAGATTGCGGACAAACAAAGAGTGCTGAGTTGGGCTATTCCTTATTTGATCTTGCCAAGCTAGACGCGGTCTATACTGAGTTAGCACTAACCAGAGCGTATGTAAGCGAACTTGCCGATTGAGGATGTTGTCCATGTATGAAATGCTTGAGAATATGGAAATGAAGCTAGAGAGTAATAAAAGGCTTAGAAAAATCTGCTAAGCCTTTTTGAAGATTTCATCAAACTAACTTGTTTGACGTTACTTTAGAACCGCATTTGCTAATGCTAGAGCTATGACCAGATTGAGTTTGAATCTGTCTACTACAAGTCGAATTAATTTTTATTCTGATATTAAATGAATCTTCTCTATTAGATTTTCTATTATTGAATTTATTTCTGCATATCCATAGTAACGAACATATATAACGGCTTTACCATTAGAAGCAAACACTTCTTTTGAAGCCCCTTCCTCATGAACAATCAATAGATCTAATTGTGGATGATTTATTTCAACAAAATCTTCATGACTATCTCCATACCTATATCTTTTTATTAAATCAGCGATCAGATTATCCGTTAGAGCCGATATGCTCAACTGATAAACCTTCGTATGAATACTTGGTGAATATTCACCACTCCCGTCTTCCCACATTTCTCCGGGAACGATCCCACTTTCATCTGTATCATATTGCACCGGTGCTAATGGACCCCAATTATATGTATATCGGTTTTCCCAATCAACACCATCTCTCATATATGAAGTTTCTCCTCGAATTAATGCAGGATTTTTCTCGATATCTGCTAATCTGACAATGGGTAAATCTACATTTTCTTTGGGCAATGTTTTCGTCTCCCCTTTTACAAGCTGTAACAATGGAAGTATTGCACTCAATCCAATAACTACTGTAATGAGGAAAGCTAAAGTTGAATTTAATCGGTAGTGCTTTTTCCAAGGGGCATGATGATCAATCGGTTTTCCTTCAATAAGATTTTTTCGCAAAGCACGAATGGAAAAAGCTGCTTGTAGCGCATTATAGGTCGTATATCCGATAAAGGCGGTTACAATAGTTTGTTGAATAGCGATTGCTCAGCGGGATCTGTATGTAGTTCTGGTGCGTTGAGTTCAACGGGTGAAGAATATACGTGAAAAAAATTATAGCTTGTTACATAATCCCATCCACTTTCCTCATACATCTGTATTTGTTCTGGCGTAATCTTCTTATTTATGGATACATCTATTCTGAACCTCATTTTTTTCGGTTCACCTTTACCAAAATGGGCGAAATGTAACCCCATCTTTTTTAGATGGAACCCCATTGCTGCCATGTCTGAAAACCAAGATTCATGTTCACCGATGCGCCAATAATCACTAGGTCGAAGTTTACGGACGATTTTATTCATGCTCATCACCTTCCTCTAAAATGGGGCTATCTTTTATCAACGCTTTTAATCGACTGTACTCGAAACGCAGCGCTTGCTCTCCTTCTGTTGTAATTTGATAGGTCTTCCTTCTGCCATCATCTTCCGCTAATGAAATAAGACCGTCTTTTTGCATTCGGGAGAGTACACCGTAAAGTGTCCCCGGTCCCATTTTTAATCGGCCATTCGAAACTTCTGTAATGGAATGCATTAGCTGATACCCGTGGTTAGGGCGCATTAATGCTAGTAATACATAATACATTGCTTCTGTCATCGGTCCCCCATTATATGCCATCGGTTACAAACCTTCTTTCATTCTATAAACTATTATGTTATACGATATATCGTATAACATAATAGTACTTAATGGTATATCTAATGTAAATAAATATAAATAGTTTTTACGTGGTAAATTGTCGTGAAAAAATTACATGTTAGATAATTTGATAAAGAACTAACAGCCTAATGTATTTTTCTCGATTTCAACTAAACATAAAATATTAGTATCACGATTTTTATATGACAAAGGTATATATTTTAAGTAAACGAAATTATTTGGTGTGTAGTGTTATCTGATTACAAGCTTACTTACCTTACATAAAATATCCATAACAATAAAAAGACAAGTGTAAATTTAATTTACACTTGTCTTGCAATGAACAATTCATTTATTTTGTAAAGTCAATAACCATGCGGCCTGTAATTTTACCTTGTTCCATTTCTTCCATAATTTCATTAATTTCTTCGATTTTACGTAATGTTACTTTCGGTACTACTTTACCTTCTGCTGCAAATTGGAATGCTTCTTGTAAGTCTTGACGTGTTCCAACTAATGTGCCAATTACTTGAATACCGTCTAGAACTAAACGTGGAATATTCAAATCCATAGTATCTACAGGTAAACCAACAGCGACAACGCGTGCGCCAGCTTTTACAACATCAATCGCTTGGTTGAATGGCGTTTTAGCTACAGCTGTAATTACTGAAGCATCTAAACCTCTACCATTTGTCAGCTCTTTCGCTTTTGCAATTGGGTCTTCATTTAATAAGTTTACGACAACGTCTGCACCTACTTCTTTAGCAAACGCTAACTTATCATCATTTATATCGAATGCAACTACTTTTGCACCGTAAACATTTTTAGCGTATTGGACAGCTAAGTTACCTAGACCGCCAATACCAAATACCCCGATCCATTGCCCAGGACGGATATTTGATACTTTCACAGCTTTGTAAGTTGTAACGCCTGCACAAGTTACAGAAGAAGCGGCTGCTGGATCTAAATTATCAGGGACTTTTACAGCATAATCAGCTGATACGATAACTTGCTCAGCCATAGCGCCATCTACTGTGTAACCTGCATTTTTTACGTCACGACATAGTGTTTCGCGACCTGTCGTGCAGTATTCACAGTGTCCGCAGCTTTCATACATCCAAGCGATTGATACACGGTCACCAACTTTTAGAGAAGTAACGCCTTCAGCTACTTCAATAACTTTACCAATACCTTCGTGTCCTAGAACGATTCCTGTTACATCACCAAAATCAGCATTTTTTACGTGTAAATCTGTATGACATACACCACAAAATTCTGTTTGCACTAATGCTTCACCATGTTTTAATGGTCTAAGTTGTTTCTCTTCCACACTTACACTTTTTTCTTTTGTTACGACTGCTGCTTTCATAATTAATATGCCTCCTTAAAAGTAAGAAATTCATGTTAATTAACAAATGTGCATGCACTTAAATGTGAATTCGCTTCCATTTTAAAAAAGATTTAAAATGAATACAATATATTTAGATAAATTCATAAAAAATAAGTCAAGTTTCCCAAAAAATTGCTATATTTTTATATAAAGTGAAATATCTTATATCTAGATGGTCGTCGTTTAGTTATCAAAGTTACTTTACCTGAATGAGATTTGTTAACCTTTTCTAAAATAAATTAAGGATACTAAATCATCTTCTGTACAGACTAGTTGCAGGAGGTGATTTTCAATGGCTAACAATAATCAATATAAGACAGATGTAAATCATGTAAAACAACAAAATCAACAAGCAGAAGCGAAGAAAAAATATGCTTCTGGTTCAACGAACTCGATGAAATCAATGGATGTGGAATTTGGGACTGAAACGGATGTAAATCATGTGAAACAACAAAATCAACAAGCAGAAACGAACAAAAAATATGCTTCTGGTCGTTATGCAAACGAAAATAATTCAAAATAAGTTTAAGTTCCTAAAACCGCAATTATTTTGCCGGTTTTTTTGAATTATTTCTTCAGTTATTCAAAGCTTTTGAACTACAGACTAAGTTAAAAGGACTGTTAGCATGCACTAATAGTCCTTTTTTAACAACATGTATTTGATTGACAAGATTAATACTACATACGCCTGTTTTTGGTAAATCGAATTTTACATGTTTTGATGCTTCCTCATTGCCTGATAAGTAACAACCCGGTAAGTTAATTCTTATTATTGAACTAACTCAACTCATTAGTTTAATAAAGAATATCTTTTTCACAAATATTATCAACTATCAAAATCTACTCAGTAATAAATATCCAAAAAATCACCTCATCTATAAAGTAACTATAGAAATAAGGTGATTTAAATCAAACTAATAAAAATAACGACAATTATTTTAAAATAAAAATCGGCACTACGTTTAGCGTGATTCCTTTATAGGTTGGCATACTTCACATTTTGTTTGGTTTTTATTTTTAAATTTCGCAAATGTTTTTTCAAAGTTATTACCACATGCACATTTGAATAGTAACTTTTGAGAAAATCCGAGATACTCCGTCGTTAGCAACTTACTTTCCGAATTGTTTTCAACAAATTTTTTAATTTCACCAATCGTCCAACGTTTATTCATTCTCATACACCTCCATACTTTATCGTTCTGCGGAGGCTTCTTTTGGCATCCGTTCAAATAAAAAAGTCTTAATTATCTTAAGCTCCTCATTATAACATGAGCTGACACACAATAAAACAGATGAAAGGTATCTAATTATACTAAATTCAACGCTATTAACCCCCTTACTACATCAATAAGGGGGTGTATTTATTTTTATTTTTGACTACCTTTTATTGAATAGCTATTCTACAAATTCATTGGGCTTCCTCGTCTGCTGAAGGGCCGTAGAAACCTGGCACCGGAATATCGAGTAGGCGTAAGTATACCCCAAGCTGCGCACGATGGTGGACCATATGGCTTATACCAAAGGTCCGGAACGAAATCGCTCTTGGCTCTCGTTGGATGATATAATCACCATGGCGCAGTGTCCATTCTTCGCCAAGCGTTTTATCGTCGCATTCGGACAGTAACTTTTCAAGCTTGCCGACGTTCATATCAAACTCATCCAGAATGTCAGAGCGTTTTTCTAAAGCCTCTCGCCGTAGCGGTACTGTAGCAAGATCAAAGTCCTGGTACTGAAATATTGCAATTTGCTAATTTAATAGGTTGATCAGGTGTGTGGCTAGCCCGCCGAGCGTCATCGATTTTTCGTGTGGCCGCCATGACATATGCTCCTCGGGCAAGCGTTCCAAAATGCGACGCGTAGAAGTTAGTTCTTGTGTTACGTCGCCGATAATTAAATGTTTAACCATTTATTCCTCTCCTCCTTTATCGTTAGGTATAACAATCTGCCAGACTTATTTCTTTTGATAACTTCAACAAAAAAAGCGTTAATCCTTCTTCGATTAACGTGCCAATTTATTTATATAGATTTTATACAAGCTGTTCCCTTTTATCTGTCTTGATTTTCATAATATGCTTCATCCGCATATTTTTGGTCTGTTCCTTTAAGATAGGCTAGAATCATTTTCGGACGTCTAAGTAAAACCCAGTCGCCATGTTTATCAAACTTTCTGCTGGAAATTAGGGCGGGTATGACGATGGAAATTTTTAAATCCTCTTTATTCTTAGCTTATGAAGTGTTCATACAATCTCCCCCACAATTAAATATTAGCTTTCTAATTCAAAATATATTCAATTGTAAAAGTGAAATGTCTGCTTAAACTAAAGTGCACAATTAGCTTATTCCATAAAAAATAAAACTAGCCTCCATTTTTAGGGGACTAGTTTTAATTTAACCTATTTATGATTACATTCTTTTTTTCTTGCCAGTATTGTACAAAAAATTGACTGTATATAGTATTTTTGATTAACCTACTCCAATTACCCTAATTTTCTTTGCATTTTAAAGGTTATTATAGAGATGACTATTGCGATGCAAGTAATTGTACCACCGATTATTGCATTTAATTCAACATAATATGAGTCTATAATAGTTCCACCTATTGTGGAGCCTATAGCCATCCCAATATGAGCACCAGAATTATTTAAGCTTTGATGGATATCGGATGTAGAAGATGCAGAAGAAACGATATAGCTTTGAATAGCAGGTTGCAGTGACCAACTTAGCAAACTCCATAATAATATTGCCCCAATGAATAGAACAACGGAAAATTTCAGTAGTGGTATCGCAATAATAGTTATTGTAAATAAGGACAATACTGAAATAATAGTCCGTTTTGCACTAATACGATCTGTAAAATAACCACCTAATAAACTTCCAAATATCGAGAATAAACCAATGATTAAATACATAAGGCTAAGAGATTTCTCTGATAGATTTAGTGTTGACTGTAGAAATGGTGTTAAATAAGCATATAGAGTCATGTGACCCGTGAAAAACACGATAGAGATTGAATGAATAAGTAAAATTTTTCTATCCTTTATCGCTTTTACTTGTGCTTTCAAAGGCAATTTCTTATTTGGCTCAATTTTTCCCAATGCGAAAAATACTATTAACATAAGCAACAATGTCAAAATGGCAATAAATAAAAATGGTGCTCGCCAACCTAATTCGCTTCCCAACCATAAACTAAACGGAACTCCAAAAACGAGAGAAGCACTAACCCCCATTAATACAAGGCCAATTGCTCTTGCCGTATGCGAATCATCGCTTATTTGAGAAGCGATTGTGATGCACAAGGAAACAAGGAGCGACGCGCACATAGCAGATAAAATTCTTGCTGCCATAAGGAAAACATACAAATCACTCAACACAATTATCATATTCGTCACAAAGAAAATGAACAAGACAATTAGAAATAACCTTTTGCGCTCCATCTTTGAGGTTAAAGACAATAAAATGGGACCTGATATTGCAAAACTTAACGAAAACATTGAGATTAACAATCCTACTTGGCCATATGAAATATTCAAATCTTCAGCTATAAGTGGAAGCAATCCTCCAATAACTAATTCAACTAGACCTACTATAAAAGTAATAATCGCAAGTAGGTAAATTCTTTTATCCATCTTCTCACTCCTAAATAAAATAAAAAATGCAGCGCTCCTAAGATGCTAGGAGGCGCTGCATTTAAACATTTTCTTTGTTAATTCGCTAACATGACGTCCATAGTCATGTCGCCTTATGCAATTATTTAATATAAATAATATAATCAATCATTTCACTTTACAAGCAAAAATTTTCACTTTCACAGTTTTTTGATTTTGATAATAGCTGGTGTTGTAACTTGAATACAACTATTTATTCCGAAGAAGAATGAACCTATGCATTCACGTTCTACTCTTCTTCTTCAAGTAAAATAACACTTTCTAGATTAATAACAAATCTTCTTAATTCTTTTGCCACTTCATTATTAATATTTCCAGCTTGATACCATTCATTTATAAGGCTTCGTTGTGTTTCAATTGCTATTAAAGCTAAGTATTCTTTTAGTTCCTCCTGTTTGGAAGAATCCAATTTATTAGTAGCATATTGTGGGTGACGATAGTACATCGCCACTTTTTGCGCAATATCTAAAGAATGTTCATTCGTTTCTTGCACATGCCTTACAATTGAAGATGATACATAATCCGTTAAATCTTTTTTTACATTATTTATTTGTTCTACAATATCGATAGGTAGTTTGCTCAACTTGCGTTCATGTGAAAAATTACGCAAACGACGTTTTAATAAAGTAAATGAACGGTTATTCAACATATCTTTTCTTTCTTTAAGAATATAGTTTATTTCATGTTGGATTGTTTGATTAAATCCGTGCTCAGTCATATATTGATGTGTATAAAATATTTCTAATTCCATCCCAACTTTCCTAGCTTCCAGTATTTTTTGCTTGTAAGTTTGAAGTACTGCCTCTGATTGTTCTAGCTCAATATTTAATAGCATGGCGTTATATTGATTTATTAAACTTAAAGCAACTGGAGCATTTTCCTCATCTGTTTCAAGTTGAATACTTTGAATTGCATGTTCAATCATCTTTCGTTTTTCATTCATTAAATTGGATTGTTGTGGTGCTTCCTGCTTGTTTAAAAAAGGTAAAAATAAAGTAGCCATTACCAAGGTAAATAAAATGACACCAGCAGCTAAGAAGAGAAGTAATTGCCGCTCAGGAAATAGTTCCCCTTGATTGGTTAGTAACGGTATCGATAAAATCCCTACCATCGTGATTGTTCCTCGAACCCCAACAAGTGTTGTCACGATATGATCTTTAAATGTTAAAGTATCTTCACTTTTAAATAGTTTTTTATCCAGTAGATCGAAAAACATCGTCCAAATAAAGCGGATACCTAACACCAGAAAACCAATAACCAATACATATAAAATGAGCACACTATTGTTAATTTCTTCACTGACGAGTATAAGTTTTGTTGCAGTAGGTAGCATCAATCCTAGTAAAATAAAAATAATTCCATTTAATGTGAATGTTAACATTGACCAAAAATGCTGTGTTACTAAATGTTCCTGTGCAATAATACTTACTGCTTTTTCTTTAATAATGGTTGCAATAATTCCTCCTGCAACGACAGCTATAACACCCGATGCGTGAAATACTTCTTCGGATAGAAAAAATAAAATAAAGGGTGCTAGTACTTGTAGCAGTACGTAAAATGTTACATCTATAATTCCTATGCGCCGTAATTGGAGGCGTATCCAAAACAGAAATAATGCACCGAATATCCCAATAAGTGCGCCTACAAAGAACATATACATAAAGTCAATTGTTGCTGATTTCATTGAAAAATACCCTGTTACAATTGCTGCAACAGCATATTTAAACGCAATTAACCCCGATGCATCGTTAATTAAAGATTCGCCACGAACCAAATTCATTATATGGTCTGGAATGTGGACTCTTTTGGCGATACCATTTACCGCGACTGGGTCAGTTGGCGATAAAATAGCCATTAATGCAAATGCAGCAGCTAAAGGTATTGAAGGAATCATCCAGTGCACAAATAGACCACCAATGATAGTAGTTAATAATACTAAAACAATTGCGTTACCTAAAATAGGTAACCTCATTTTCCATAATTGTTCACGAGGAAAATGTGCCCCATCATAATAAAGTAACGGAGCAATAAACAATAGTAAAAACCATTCTGATTCAATCTCAAAGGTGAAATCTTTTGTTACTAAAGCAACGACAATGCCAACTGCTATTTGAATAAGAGCAATTGGAATGAAAGGAATATAATGTGCGAGCACATTTGTAACTAATAATAAAACGAGTAGAAATAATATTGAGATTAAAATTTCCATGTACGGTCCCCTTTTTGTAAAGCATTCTGTATTATAATTTTCAAATCCAAGCAAATTAGAATGGATTAATTTCCCCTTCACTTATAAACTACCCAAATTTGTTCTTCTCTACTGCAGTAAATGCTTTTTCAACAGTTAGCTTTTGTTAAATGACTGTAATTTACACTCATTTTTCCAATCACAAAGTTTATAGGCATCGATAAAGCCGTTTCCTTAAAGGGAAGCGGCTTTTTTGCAATAAACTGAACTTCAGCTTTGAAGAGGTTTGGACTTATGTACAATTTTGATATGCAAATAATTAGCATTAATCCCTGCTCATTTTATTAGACGACAATTTATTAGTTTCATTCGAAATTACTGAATACAACTATATAAGGAAAAATGGTAGTTTATTTAAAATGAGGTAATTTCTATAAGTAACAAAAAAATAGTGAAATATAAATTATAATATAATAATATTAATATAGTTCTTATTAACAGTAGTACTAATAACCCCCTTTCTTGGGTGTAATAGGAGTGAAGAAAAAGGATTTCGGTTTGGCTTTCACCTTTAACGGGTATATGCCAGCGAGATAGGAAATTATGGATAAAAAAGGAGTGTACTACAAATAATGCCGAAAAATCTTTTGAAAACTAATGATTTCCAAAAAGGGATTAAAGGAATGAGTAAAAAAATCTTTTCTTCTTCTCTTGCTTTAGCGATTAGTTTTGGTGTTTTAGGATCTACAGAAAAAGCTTTTGCAGGAACTGCTTCTTCTCCAGATGTTTATGTAAATGGTAAACAAATTACTTTTACATCCGATTCTGCACCAGAGCTTTTAAATGGAACAACTATGGTTCCAATTTCGCAAATTATCCCCTCTATGGGGGCAACAGTTGTATATAACGGGACAACAAAGGAAAGTACAATTACAGATAATGATGGAACAGTTATTAAAGTAATTGTTGGAAGTAAAACAGCTTACAAAAATGGTGTTCCATTTACACTGCCACAAGCCCCTTATATAAAAGGTGGGAGAACAATGGTTCCAACTAGAACGTTCTCTCAAGGTTTTAATAATACAGAAGTGAATTGGGATGGTTCACCTAACTATGTTGTAGGTATTGTGCATGATACTTTTAAATTTCCGATTATTATGTATCACAGCATTAGTTCAACTGCACCTACTGGAACTGGTTCTGGAGCAGAGATGCCGACTTCACAATTTGCAGAGCAAATTGCTGCCTTAAAAAATGCAGGGTTTGATGGTATTTCGTTTGATGAGTATTTGACATATAAAACTACTGGCAATTTACCTTCAGGGGTTGATAAGCCAATTATTATTACATTTGATGATGGCTATGAAAATAACTACACAGAAGCTTTCCCAATACTTCAACAGTATGGGATGAAAGCAACAATGTTTGTCGTTTCAAGTCAAATGGGACAAACTCCTGGTTCTTTAAAGCATTTTGATTGGAATCAAGCTCAAATGATGAAAAATTCTGGTCTAATTGATATCCAAAGCCATACACATGATCTTCACAAAAAGCATGATGGAGTTACTGGTCCCGCTAGTCAAAGTTTACTTTCAGCACCGTACTACAATGAAACACAAACACAATATGAAGCTCGTATTAAAGCAGATTTACAAGCCTCCTATAATGCTATTAAAAACAACATAGGGATTGGAAATACGCAAACACTTGCTTATCCATACGGTCAGACTAATGCAACTGTTGAGAAAGTAGCTTTAGAAGTAGGGTTTGATTTAGCACCTACCGTTAAATTTGGCGTAGCCTTTAAAGATTCTCCTAGACACCAACTCGACCGAATCACAGCTAATGAAGGGCAATCAGGCTCATCATTACTAGCTGAAATTGATCAATATTCATATTAAACTACTGGATTATAAAACTAGGGATTGGTTTATATCAGTCCTTAGTTTCTATAATAAAATAACTAAGGAGAGTTGATTTTGAAAAAAAATAAAATGAAAAAGATTATGGTTTCCGTTTTAGCAGCAGGACTCATATTGTCCAGTCTTCCTTTCTCAAAGGCTGAAGCAGCTATTCCAGAAGTAGCTAATCCAAACAAAACAGTTATGCTTGTGCCTTTGGACGACAGACCTATGAACACAGATACCGTTAAAAAGGCAGCAGCCGCGGCTGGTATTAAATTAATCATGCCACCTAAAAACATTATTGCTACTAATTTACAAGAAGACTATACAGGTACAGGGTCACATGGCGGTGATGCTTCTGCTGTTATTCAATGGATTAAAGATAATGACCATTTAGCAGACGGATTTATCTTTTCGGCTGACATGATTCATTCTGGTGGTTTAGTTGAATCTAGAAGCTTTTCACCAGCGTACTCAACTGCTCAAGGGACTTCTAATTTAAATATTATTGATGAAATTGATAAAGCTTTCCCTAACAAGCCTATTTATGTTTTTGATTCTGTAATGCGTTTTGCGTCCACGCTAGAATACGAGGGTTTGACACAGAAAGATTATGACAATTTACGTATACTTGGGAAAATTCCTCGCAATCTTAATTCTTCAAGCCACGCCAATGTTAAAGCTAACTATGATATTGCTTATGTTAAAGATAACCCAGCTGGTGGTGGAAAAATTCAATTTACTAATCTTTCTGAAGCAACAAAATCTAAATATTATGCAGCTAGAGCTAGAAAGTTCGATTTAAACAAAATAGTCGTTGACAAAACATCTGCTGGTAAAATTGATTATGCCGTTTTCGGTGTAGATGATTCAAATCCATTGGAAAATACAATTCAAACTAATGAGATTAATTGGCTTACATGGCAACAAAATAACGTCTTAGGGATCGCTAAATCAAGAATTGTATCTGATATTGACGGTATTTCTCTAAACTTATTAGCTCGTATGACGAAAGAGCTTTACAATCAGCCATCTTTAAAATACTATGTTGAATATTTTGGAACAGACGGCAAAACAACGGTCATTAAGGATGAATACGGTTATGAAAATGTACACGCTACTTTAAAGAAACAAATTGAAATTAGTGGTGGTACTTATGTAACCGATAAAAATTCAGCTGATGTCAGTCTTCTAGTTTTAAGTCCTGCATCCATTTATCGCGGTGCGTTAGTTTCTGCTTTTGAAAGCAATATGGTAAACAGTATACCTACAGTTGTGTTGGATTTTTATAGTGATCATGCTGATAGTTATATAATGAGCAACATATTAGCGGGAACAAATGCCTCTCGTATGCTTGCGTATTCTGCCTGGAATACATTAGGAAATCGTATGGGTATTGCTTTAGGTACTGCAGGCTCAAGGATGAATTTTATGAAATATGAAACAGATCCTACTAAACTGAGAGATGCTTCAAAAGCTTTTGCTTCTTTGTCAATTGATCGAATTATCGAAGATTATGGTTACAAGGCGAATCGACAAGAAAATGTTAAAAAAGAAATTGTTAATACGTACAAAGGTAATGTTTGGAATATGAAAAGTGGTGTGCCTGAACAATCTAGTACAATGTCATCTTCTCAAATAAAAGCTATTGATAATTACCTGCTAACTCAAATGCAAGCTGCACAAAATGAGGTTGTTAAATCTTTTTCTGGCAGACGTGTTATCGAAAAAATGAATGGGCCTAGAAGCTTAGGTCTAGTATTCTTTAATTCTGCTCCTACATTAACTGATTCAGATGTAAGTCTTCCTTGGAACCGTTACTTTGAAGCCCAAATAGACACTGGCGCATCTAATTTATACGATTAAATACAATCAGAGCGTTCCTACATTGTTGTGTAGTAACGCTCTTTTAAAATAAAATCATTTTCTTCATGGATTGTTATCCATTAAGAAAATGATGACGTTTTGCTATATTCTTCTTTTGATAGACTTCAAATGCAATAAAAATAATTAGTGCAAAGACAAGCGTAAGTAACCCGGACGAAACATTTGAATTTGGAATATACACTTCCCAAAATGAATTGACCAAAGCATGAAATATAATACAGAGAAAAATACTTACCGTGTATTGATTAATGATTGTCATTAAAAATGATAATGCTAAAGCAATAAGTGTAAACCAAAGAAAATTCATGCTCGTTTGATTTGAACCAACTATAAACCATAATGGCAAATGCCATATTGACCATATCCCCCCCCACCATGAAAGTGCTAGTGAAAGGTGACCATCTTTTTTGCAATGCAGGTGTTAATAGCCCCTCCAACTGATTTCTTCCCTGCTGATTCGATCCTGACCCAAAAATATTAAATTCCATTCGTTCATGTATTTTATACCGCTCCCACATTTCAACATCCATGTTAAGTTTGCATTCAATGTATTGTTCGTGTTTTAAACATTTAGCCTAGTGTCCGGCTGATGAGCAAGGCGCATTTTCAATTAATTTATACGAACATTAAAATGTAATTACCTTAAAAATGTTCGTTATTAACTCTTTTGTTTCTTATTCTTTCAGGATGCTCGTCTACTTTTTCGATGGATGAAGAATTTTTCTTGTGGTACATCTTTGTTTCATCTGACTTTGAACGAATGTCTTATGCAAAGATACCTTAAATTGTTCTTCCGCTTCTGCCACACATATGCTTTTATAAAATGTAAAAGCCTTTCTATTTAGAAAGGCCCTTTAAATTATTTAATCGTTCATGTTCTTAACAAGTGCTAGATAACAACCTATAAAGAAATTAATCAATGGTTCCTGTAGTTTTTAAATTGATGTCTACGGTTACATCAAATGGTAATGCAGGATAAGCATTTTCCCACTTTTTAATGGTACCCTTTTGATGTAATTGCATTGTTCGGTACCTCAGTCCAAATCCAAAAGGATCGAGGTCTTTTTCTTGAAAGGAAGTAAACATTTTTTCCAATTCCTGTTTTATTTCTCTCGAAGCTAATTTATTATAGTCTTCCAATTTATCCATTAATAACGTCTTATTTGACTGACTTATTGTACCAGACATTTCAACATTAACCTTTATAGATTTCGGTTGTCCATTTTCTTGTATGATGTTGTATTTCATTTTCGTTGTCGTCATATTTATTAATAATTTGTAACCTTCGCTATCGAGTCTAAAACTATATCCAGGAACGCTATTTTTAAGCGCATTAAACGCTTGCGTATATTTAGACGTCAGTTCCAGTGGTTTCCCTTTATCGCCTACTACTAATAATTTATTTACGATTAATTGTGTACCTGATTTGTTGGTCTCAACGATAGGTAGTATTGCATCTATCCCTTTACTGTGAAAATCCCTTCGAATTTCATATAAATAGACAGAAACGACATAAGGACTATCATTCCCTGTTTCACCAAAAAACTTTGTTAGTGGAGAAGCTACTACAGATTCCCCTTTTGGTAAAGTTCTTAACACCTCTTCAGCAGAATCTCTAGCGGCACCTATATATGCAATAGATTGGATATCCCCTCTTCTAAATAAATAATCCATAAAATTTTTTAAATTTTCTTCTAACAGTATTTCATTTATTAAAATAACTTTTGCATGTCCAAACTCTAAAACTTTATCTGTATGAGTCTCTAAAATTTGAATAATCTCTCCGATATTATCTCCCTCATGCACTAAAAACTGATAACTTGAACTAGTATTACTCTTTGATTTGATGGAAACAGGTATCGCTAATTTCAAAGTGACTCTATACGTCCCTTCCTCATTCTCGGAAGGATCAATTCCAATTCCTGTAACAAATACTCGGTTATCAATATCTTTAAATCCACAGCCCGTAAGAAAGCTCATAACGACAACCATCATAGCAAAATATTTTAAATGTGCCATTATAATTTGAGCCTCCGTTTAGCAGTTAGTAAACTAACGATTAACACACCGTAAAATAACGGTAATAAATCATAAAAAAGCATTGATAATTTCACTAATTCAAATTCATTTATGACACGTGTCGTAGCTAATGCAATTAACCCAAATAGAAGTACAACTAAAAAAGGTGTGAGGTTTGTTTCTTTCCATTTCAATTTTTTAAAATGGAATATGCTTTCAAATAATTTTAACGACACATACCAATGTATTAATAAGCTAATAAAGGCAACCGCAATAAATACAATGACAAAAAGAAACGTAACGCGTTCAATAAGTGAATACTTCATACGTACTGAATCACTTGTAGTAATCCATGGAAACGTAAGATTTTCAATTTGTTCGAAGCCGTTAAATCCAATCGGTATAAAATAAGTTGTAAATAAAGTAAAGGCACCTACAATACCTAATATGGCAAATTGCTTTAATCCGGCTTTTTTCTTTATTTTAATATATTTATTAAAAATAATGATGTTCACTGCGCCAATAAAAATATACGTAGATGCTGAAAAAGAATTATAGCTAGGATAATCATTGATGTACGTAAATGCAATTTTGACAAAGTCCCATTCTAATTTTGGTTCAGTATATATTTTTATGATTAAAAAGATAATGACTGGTAAAAAAATGATTAATATTAGCTCAGTCATATAAAGAACACTTTTTTCTTTTATGAACAAGCCAAAAGAAATGACCAATAAAAATGCAAGTGTCGTAATGGTTATAGAGGTTTCATAGGACAAAAATGTATTAAACATAAAGACATACGTTGTAAGTGTAATGAGCCCCGCTGCAAACCATGAACAGGCAAAGTAGAATAAGACGGGATAATAAAACCATTTAGGCGTACTCTTCTTCATTATTTCTGGAAAGCTTTTATTTGGAAAGTAACTAAATAAATTAATGACAATGATAGTAAGAATAGCCCCGAAAATGACTGCAATTATCATAGATAGTATGACGCCGTCTTTACTATCTCTCATTAAAATTCTGGGCACTGATGCAATAAGATTTGTAACCATTGTGACAAGTATAAAGTAATATAGATACCTGCTCATCTTTTTGATTGCACCTCTAATTCCTTCCTATCTGACCGCCAATACACTTTTAAATATGGCTCACCAAAACTCCGTTTATTTACTAAAAACATTAGCAGCCATATAGATCCTAAAATTAACCCCATCATACCGAATAGCGTAGTATAGATGACTAATAAATACCTACAAATTCGAATAGAAAAACTCATCTCACTAATCGGGATGACAAAGCTTGTAATGGCAACAGCTGAAACAATAATGATCATTATATTCGATGCTAATGTAGCTTCAGTAACCGCAGTCCCTAAAATTAGCCCACCAACTGTCGTAGCCGTTGCACTAATAGCCTTTGGCAATCGTATGCTTGCCTCTGTAAGAAACTCCATAAAAATAAGCATAAATATTACTTCGATAAAGGACGGATATGGAACGCCTACTCGACTCCCAGCAACAGTAAGTGCCAATTCGGTTCTTGGTATGTCTGGCGTATAGGATGTTATCGCAACATACATAGCAGGTAATACAAAACAGACAAATAAACCAATATACCGGAGAATTAATGTAAAAGTAGTTATCCAGTAAGTATGGTAGTTATCTTCCATCGATGTCATAAAGTCAAAAAATACAACGGGAGCAATTAAAGCTTGAGGACTCCCATTTAACATAATTACCACTTTCCCTGCCGCCAGATTGTAAGAAATACGGTCAGGTCGCTCCGTCAAAATGGTAATGGGGAAAAGGGAAAATTTAGAGCCATTTAGGTGTAGTTGTAATTCTCCAGTAGATTGAATAAGCGGGACGTCTAAATTTTCTATTTTTTCTTGAATATTTTGAAGAACAGATTGCTTTACTGTTCTTTCATCATACATAATGATTAAAGTCTTGTGACTTTTTCCTTTTAAAGCATGCGTGTCAAACTTTAATGTTGGTTCATGATAACGCTGGCGAATGATGTTTAAATTCGTTTCAATATCCTCGCTTAATGCTGTTTGAGGTCCATATACAGTAGGCTCAATGAGTGTTTGTTGTAAAGCCATTGAATTGACTAATTTAATATCAATCAAATAAAAAGCATCATTAATCGCTAATAGTACATAGCCCTTCGTTATTTCGATTAGAAGCTCTTCCCCACATTGCATTTTTGTTAAGTTCGGTAACGATTCAATATAGAATGTAAAACTTTTATTTGATTTCATTTCGAAAAAAGGCTTTATGAGCATTTCGTGCAATTTAGCACCATCTATTGCTGATTTTAAGTAAAAGATAAATACTGTATTATCTTCTATTTGTAAAGGCTTTAAGTTTGTGTCATCGGAAGGTGAAAACTTTTCTAATAGCTCAACCATTAACGGAGGAAAATTCAAATTAGCCATATTATCCAAGCATTACACACCTCCATTTAAGTATTTTTTAATACAATTAGGTTAACCGATAGCACTTTATACTAAACGTTCTATTCGCTCGTTTAATCTGGAATTTTAGGTTCACAAGATGGTTGTAGATGCGTGATTTGTAGGCTTTCGAAGCTGAAAATTACTATTACAATCCATCTTTTACAAGCCTTTTGGCATTATCAAAACCAAGTTGTCATTCGCTAGATTGTAAGATTCTCTATTTGAAGCATGTTATAATATTAGAAAAAAATAAAGAAGGTACGTCTATGGAAATACGCCAGCTTGAATACTTTAAAGTACTATGTGATGAACTTCATTTTACAAAGGCTGCTGAAAAATTAAATATTTCTCAACCAACGCTAAGCCAACAAATTAAAGTACTGGAAATGGAGCTTGGCATTCCACTTTTTGATCGTATAGGGAAAAAAATCGCGATTACAGAAGCCGGTAAAATATTGCATGAGCAATGTATTCATATATTTCGTGCCATCGATAATACAAGCAATCAAATCATTGACTTGAAACAATTAAAAGCAGGTAAATTAGTAATTGGTACGTTACCTGGTGAATTAACAAATTTGGTGTCCAATTATTTAGCAGACTACCATCGTGATTACCCAGATTTAGAAGTATGTATTAATAGTTCAGATGATTTATTAAAACAGGTTAAAGACAATAAAATTGATTTTGCTATTTCCTATAAACAAGAATATTTTGATTATGAAGAAGAGCAGCTTATCATGATTCCACTGTTTACAGAAGAACTGCTATTTGTAGCACATCGTGATTATCCTATAGAGTCTGAAAAAATCGCCTTTCAAGATGTATTAACGACACCACTTATCTTGTTTCCAGCAATCAATCAATGCAGGAAATTGATTGATCGTGTAGCGCGTAAAGAAAAGCTTCATGTCCACCCAAAAATAGAAACTGCGAGTGTTCAAGCCATTTTTAATTTAGTTGAACAAAATGTTGGCGCAACAATTATTTCAGAAACACTTTATGACCAATATTATTCCAATACGATTTGCAAGCGCACAATATTCAATCCTCCCTTAGAACGTGAAATCGTCCTATTATATAGAAAAGATAAATTCATTAATTTTGCAGCGAAAGCTTACATTCAATTAATGATTAATGGACTTAAAAAAGCTGGTTTTTCTATTTCAAAAGAGAGTCTAAATCTTATTCATCTATTAATAAAATCTTCTTAACAAAACAAATCCACAAAACTTCGCTGTAAATAAGTGAAGTTCTGTGGATTTATATTATGGGCTAACGAAAAAAATGACTAAGTACTAAACTTAGCCATCTTTCGCTTTATTTTTTCATTGTCTTTGTTTTCGCAAGTTGCACATGCCATGAAAGTGCTTCTTCAAGTAAATGAGGTGTATGATGATTGCCTGTTTTCTCTACTGCAGCATGATAATACGCCCATAATTGCGGACGATAATCTGGATGTGCACAATGATTGATGATTAATGGTACACGTTCTTTTGGTGCTAAGCCCCGTAAATCCGCTACACCAAACTCTGTCACAATAACGTCTACGTCATGCTCGGTATGATCTACATGAGAGACCATCGGGACAATACTTGAAATAGTACCGCCCTTGGCATAGGACTTCGTTACAAATATACCTAAACGTGCATTGCGTGCGAAATCACCTGAACCTCCTAAACCATTCATCATCTTCGTTCCAGAAACATGTGTAGAATTTACATTTCCATAAATATCAACTTCAAGTGCTGTGTTGACCGAAATCAAACCTAAACGGCGGATAATTTCAGGATGATTCGATATTTCTTGAGGTCGTAAAATCAAACAGTCTAAATAGTTTTCTAGTTGACTATATACTTGCTCACCACGTTCTTTTGACAATGTAATGGATGTCCCAGAAGCAGATTTCACTTTGCCTGCGTCGATTAACTCAAATACCGCATCCTGCAATACTTCCGAATAGATTTCTAAATCTTCGAATTCAGATTCTAAAAACCCATTTAAAACGGCATTTGCTACCGATCCTACACCAGATTGGAGCGGTGCTAACGTTTTTGTTAAACGGCCAGCTTTCACTTCATCACGTAGAAAATTAAGTAAATGCTCTGCCATATTAGCAGTTTCTTCATCTGGTTGTACAATTGTAGAAGGCGCATCTGCTTGTTCAGATAGCACGATACCACGTACCTTTGTCATATCTATTGGCATGCCGATTGTTCCGATTCGCTCCCCTGCATGCGTTAATGGGATTGGCTCCCTTTTCCCTTGTACATCTGGTATATAGATATCATGAATACCTTCCAGTGCATCAGGATGCGAAACGTTTAGTTCAATAATAATTTCTTTAGCCATTTGTAAAATAATTGGAGAATTTCCTACAGAGGTAGTCGGTATAAGCAAGCCATCCTCAGTAATCGCAGTAGCCTCAATGATCGCATAATCAATCGGCCCAACGATTCCTTGGCGAATTAATTCGGCATTATGCGATACATGGGCATCTGTATACAATACTTCTCCACTATTTATTAGTTGGCGAATAGCTGGATCACCTTGATAAGGTGCACGCTTACGAATAATCCCTGCTTCAGCCATCAGTTGATCCACCTCTGGACCAAGTGATGCTCCTGTATAAACGTCCACTTGGAATTTTTCCGTTTTTGCTTTTTCTACAAGTGCTAGTGGTACTATTTTTGCATCACCCGCCCGTGTAAAGCCACTCATCCCTAATAACATGCCATCTTTTATCCAAGATGCGGCCTCTTGAGCTGATACAATTTTATGTTGTAATGCTTCATGTCGAATTTTCTTTTGTGCAAGTTTTAACATCAATATATCCCCCTTATCTACGCTTAATTTATTCAGACCAAGGTGAGTGCAATACGCAATCACAAAAATTTTTAGGTTTATAGTCTGGAATATATAGTGCACAGACATCCGATTTTATATTGCCAAATGTTGTTTCAGGCTTATGTCTAAATCCTTCAAAAAAGGCTGGCAAAATTTCTTTTTTAAATTGATTCCGTGGAAATGCTTTTATAATGGCTTTGCGTTCTTCATCAGTCAAATTATAATAGCCTTCTCCCATCACATCGAGCCCTACCCCTGCATAGAGCAATGCCACTTCATTTTCTTTATGCTCAGCAACTCCGATTGTTGTATGGAGGGCGATGGCATCCCATACTAACTGAATGGCATTTTCATCAATTTGATAATGGGCTAAAAATTGACGTGCTGCATTGGCACCGTCCACCTCAAAGCGTTTGTCTTCGCTACTATAATGCTTTGTTAGGCCTAAATCATGAAACAAGGCACTTACGTATAGAAGCTCTCCATCATATTTTTTCTTTGCTTTTTCGCCCTGTAGCGCACCGAACAAATACACTCGATTTGAATGATTCCACAGCAATTGTGAACCATGTTCCTTTAAAATATCCTGTGCGTCTAATGCCAATTGGCTGTCAGGTATATGAATACCAGCAATGTTTGTCATCAGTAGTTCCTCCCCCATTCGCAATAATTAGTGCTTATATAAAATTATAAAAAACGACCACCTATCAATCAATTCTATAATTTCTATAATAATCATAGGTTTTTTCTATGATTCCTCTTTGCCGAATTGCTTAATCGATAGGTAGAAATGGGGATTGATCACCATTTCTGCTTTTTTCATTTGATTAGTTTTAACTTAATGCAGTAGGCTACAATCAGTCTCTTGACGTTGCTGATGAAGCCATAACAAAAAGAGAGCTTCCTGTTGGAGGAAACTCTCTTAAAAATACGAACGATATTAAATAACTTCAATACTTTCTTCCATAACAATTTCCTCAACATTTGAGCGCTTTTTCTTTGTCATACTATTTGCGATTAAAATACAAAGCATACTAAGAATAAATAAACCTAGAAAAATAATCCATGCCACTTTGTAGCTTTCTGTAAGGTCATAGATAAGACCAGAAACGATAACGCCTAGTGAGCTCGTTGCAACGAAGAATACCTGTACGAAGCCAAAAATGGCACCGAAATCTTTTTTGCCAAACAAATCATCTGTCATAAACGGAGGGCCGATTGTGGCAATGACAATACTAAATCCGTAAGCGATCGCGAATACAAATGCAAAGCTCTTAGCGTTTGCCATTAGCAATGACACCATCGCTATTGTCATACAAACACCGACAAATAGGATTCCGCCAGTTGTTCTAAATTTATCGAATATGGCTCCAAGAATTAGCTTTCCAACAGTATTTGATAAAGATAACAGACCGAAAATTGTTCCAGCAAATAACGCAGGATGGCCAATATCAATTAAATAAGCCGGTATATGCATTTGTACCCCGCCTGCAACAAGCGCAAAGCATACGACACCGAAAATAAATAGCCAAAACACGCCTGATTTCTTTGCCTCAGCCAGCGTTAAACCCGATTGAGCCGTATTCGCTTGCTCCTCTTGGACACGATCTGCACCAAGTGCCATCGTCCCTTTTTCAGCAGGGTTTTTCTTAGTGAAAAATAAAATTAATGGCAATGAAATAACGATAATTAGTACGCCTGCAATGACATAAGTTGTTCTCCAACCATAATTTGAAATTAACGTTGTTAAAATAGGGCTAAGTGCTGCCGTCCCGACACCTGATCCAGCGAATGCCAATCCCATTGCTAGCCCCTTTTTCTCATAAAACCAATTCGTTAGCATAATGGAGATAGGAATATTGGAAAATCCAGCAACACATACCCCTATAAAAAAAGCGATGATGGCAAAATAGATTGCCGACTGCGCAAAGGAATACAACATAAAGCCACAGCCTGCAAAAATAACACATACAGACATTATTAACTTCATATTGCCTTTAGCAAGGAGCTTTCCCATAAAAGGTGAAGCTATCGCAACACCAAGACCTCCAACGGAAAGTACAATTGAAAAAGTCGTTCTTGTCATGCCTAATTCGCTTGTTACCGGCACAAGAAATAAACTGTGTAGAGAATTTACAATGGAGAATGCCGAAAACATAATCAAGAAGCTTGTTAAAACAATATACCATCCATAAAATAGTCCATTTTTTGCTTGTGGCATACTATTCCCCGTTTCATGTTTACTTGTCCTAACGATTATATTTTCATACCTGTCTATCCGTCGTTAGACGTTAGCCAATTTGGATATAGCATGTTTTTTCACGTGTGAATTCGAGTACAGAGTCTGTACCAAAGCCACTCGCTTTTTGTCCACCGAATGGAAGTTCAGTTCCAACGATGCGATACGTATTTACCCACACATTTCCAGATTCGATAGAGCGAATCATTCGATGTGCACGATTTAAATCAGATGTCCAAACACCGGCACCTAATCCGTATTCTGTATCATTGGCAATGGCAAGTGCCTCTTCTTCTGTATCAAATGGTATCACGACAGCAACTGGCCCAAAAATTTCTTCTTGGCAAACTTGCAAGTTATTACTTTCTACTTTTAGTAAGGTCGGTTCGATCCAATAGCCATCCGCTAAATCATCTTGACCTGGTAACAAGTTGGCACCACCGAAGCGTCCGCCAACGATGATTTCTCCACCTTCTTGTTGCCCTAGCTCAATATAGGAGCAAACCTTTTTATATTGCATTTCATTGGCAACTGGTCCCATTGGCGTCTGCATGTCTAATGTGTTGCCCAATTGAATATGTGTTGTTATTTCTTCTTTCATTAGAGCAATCATTTTATCTAAGACAGATCGTTGAATTAGGATTCGTGAGCCGCCGACACAAAGCTGTCCTGCATTGCCTGTGAAAATACCATTTACTGTGACGCCATTTGCTGCTTTCGCTAAATCAGCATCTTCAAAAACAATATTCGGTGATTTGCCACCTAATTCTAATACCATTGATTTAGGATGTTGCGCAGTGGACTCGGCGATTGCTTTCGCAGTTTTCCCTGAACCGGTTAAGCTTACTTTATTGACGTTTGGATGACGAACGAGCGCATCGCCCACTTCAGCGCCTGTACCAGAAATAACATTTAAAACGCCTGGTGGTAAAATACTTTGAATAAGTTCTCCGTAACGGAGCGGTGCAGCTGCTGCTAATTCCGATGGTTTAATGATGACCGTGTTGCCACCAGCAAGTGCCGCTGCTGCTTTCACCGTAAATGTCCATAATGCTGAATTCCAAGGAATAATGCCTACTACGACTCCATAAGGTTCACGCATTGTAAATCCTACAGTATTTGGCCCAAGTTGCGCGGTTTCGCCTTTACTCCCAACATTAGTAGCTGCCGCTGCGGCATCATACCACATACTTGATAGGATAGGAATAAGTCCGAACTTTGTTTCACGAATAACCCAACCATTATCTTTCGTTTCTAGTTCAGCCAATTCATCGCCATATTGTGCAATCATATCGCCAATACGACGTAAATAATTTGCTCTTTCACTAGCAGGAAGCGCTGACCAACCTGGAAGGGCAGTACGAGCAGCCGTCACCGTTGCTTCAACATCTTCGACAGTGCTACAAGGAATGGTTGCCCACACCTTACCAGTTGCCGGATCATAGCTATCCATTTTATTACCTGAAGATGATGGAATTGCCTTCCCGTTAATGACATTTTGATAGTCTTTCAAATTATTCAATGTTTTCAATGTCTTTCCCACCCTTTCAAATATGAGATTTGCTTAAACATTGCAGCATAGTGCCTTTGCAATGTTTAAGACGTAAGATAATCTACTACCAACCTAAGGCAACTGCTGCCTGCTCATAATATTGCTGTGTGCTTCCTAGATAATTTTCATAGAAACGCGCTCTTTTCACATATAGATGGCAATCAATTTCTTCAGTAAAACCAATCCCACCATGAATTTGAATACTTTGAGATGCGACTTTTATAAATGCCTCGGTAGCAAATAAGCGAGCACTTGAAACCGCTTCAACTTTATCAGCAGCATCACTTTCAATCGCCCAGTTTGCATAATAGGCTAACGAACGAGCTGTTTCTAAATCCATTTTCATATCGACTAATCTGTGTTTAATCGCTTGGAATCTACCAATCGGTTGATTAAACTGTTCACGAATATTCGCATATTCAACGGCTGTTTCAACGATTTTTTCCATACTTCCAACAATCGATGAGCAAAGGGCTGCATTAAATGATAATAGACCTTCTTGCAAAACATCCCACCCATGATCAATAGTGCCAAGAATTTGCTGACTTGAAACTTGGACATTATTAAAAGTCACTTCTGCAAGCAAACGGGTTTCATCCATGTTTTTTTGCGGTTGCACTTGTAGTGACACATCATCACAATCAACGATTACTAATGATATTCCTTCCGCTCCTTGCCCTTCAGAAGTACGCACTAGAACGAGTAAGCTATTGGCAAGCTCAACGTCTGGAACTAATGATTTCACACCATTCAACGTTAGAACGTCATCCTGCAATGTGCCACTTAATTTTACATTTGAAGGCTTATAGTTTCCGCTAGGCTCTAACCATGCAACAGTAAAGGTATGCTCACCACTAGCAATAGCTGATAAATATTTAGCTTTTTGGTCTTCAGTACCAAATCTCTCCAATAACGGTACCGCTAAAGCATTTGTTTCTAAATATAAGCCTGGAAGCAATGCTCGACCTGTCTCTTCTAAAATAGGTACTAAATCTAACTGACCTAGCCCCATACCACCATTTTCTTCTGACACATTCACACTTGCACAGCCAAGTTCCGCTAATCCAGCATACAGTGCTTGAAATGAGCTTGTATTGCCTTCTGTAAACTCACGGGCTACTTTTGTTTGTCCGACATCATCTAAATATTTACGTACATAGTTTCGAAACATTTCTTGTTCTTGATTTAAAGAGAAATCCATATCTTACACCCCCGCTTTTTATCGACCCATATCTTTTGGTAAACCTAGAATTCGTTCAGCAATGGTATTCTTTTGTATTTCGCTTGTTCCACCGCCAATTGTCTGACCAAAAGAGTACAAATAATTGTCCTGCCAATAGGACCGATCCATTAATGCGTTTTCTTTCCATAGGACGCCATGATGGCCTTGCATCGAAATCGCTTGCGCAAACAGTTCTTTTGTTAATTCACTAACAAGTAGTTTATCCATAGAGCTTTCTGCACCAGGATGGCCATTTTTCAATTGCTTTGTTAAATTTCGATAATAGTTTAATAGTGACCCACGTGAACGAGTGTATAAATCCACCATTGTTTTACGAATGAATGGATTTTTAATAAGCGGCTCATCTTCATCATTCAATTCCTTAGCTAACGCAACTAGATCATTGAATTGTTGCTCTAGCGTAAATACTTGACCACCAATTCCAGTTCGTTCATGCATTAGAAGAGCAATGATAACCTTCCAGCCCTCATCTACTTGACCGATAATTTCTGCATCATACGCAATGGCATCATTTAAATACACTTCATTAAAATCTTTTTGACCATCCATTGAGACGATTGGTCGTGTTTCCACCCCTGGCTGATGCATATCGAGAAGGAATACTGTAATACCTTTATGTTTTTTCTCTAGTCGGCTCGTTCTAGTTATTAAAAAGCAGCGATCCGCTACATGACCGAAACTCGTCCAAACCTTTTGCCCATTAATAATCCAACGGTCACCATCTTTTACAGCTGTCGTTTGAATAGCCGCTACATCTGATCCTGCATTCGGCTCTGAATAACCTTGGCACCAAACTTCTTCACCTGTAATAATTTTTTCGATATATTTTTCCTTTTGTTCTTCCGTACCAATTTGCATCAATGTCGGTGCAACCATATGCAGACCTACATAATTTATTAACGGTGGTGCTTTGACACGTACCATCTCTTGTTGATAGACAATTTCCTCCATAAGCGTTGCATTGCGCCCACCATATTGTTTAGGCCACGCAATCGCTGCCCAACCACCTTCATATAGTTTCTTTTGCCAATCTCGTAAAAATAACTCATATTCTTTTGATTCCTTATCTAATTGCACTTCGCCTTGTAACCATCCATCTGGTAAGTTCGCTTCTAGCCAAGTTCTTAACTCTTGACGAAATTGCTCTTCCTTTTTCGTAAATGAAAAATCCATGTAATCATTCCTTTCTTTTAAAACGATATTAATCTGTTATGCTTGTATCCATTGTGGAAGAGCTCGATCTTCCGTAATATCCTGCCATGTCATTTTTACAGGCATGCCGATTTTTACTTCCTCTGGTGGACATGCAAGCACATTGCCAATTATTTTTACTTCTTTTAAATTATCTAGTTGTACGACAACAATAATCGTTGGTAAATCATCTTGGAAACCCGGTAGGAACGGGCGATACGACACAACATACGAATAGATAGTTCCCGTAATAGCCGAACCTTGACTTTCCCAGCTAAGTTCTGTGGAACCGCATTTTGAACAAGCTGGGCCAGGTGGGTGATTATAAGAATTACATGTTTCGCATTTTTGTAGGACTAGCTCATGCCGATCAGCTGCATCCCAATATGGTTGATTGTCTTGTGTTTTAAGTGGAATTGGTTTTTGATAACTCATGATTTTCCCTCCTAGTTTCTTAAAATCATTGCACCCGCAATATCTGGGCCAGACCAGCCAGTACAAATGCCTATTTCGCAATTTTCGACTTGACGATCAGTACCTTTATACTCGTGACGAATTTGACGAACAATTTCAAGGACATTGTTCATGCCATGCGTATAACCTTCCGATAGCATGCCCCCTGCTGTATTCGTAGGAAGCTTGCCACCCATTTTTAAATTGCCACTTGCAACGAAATCACCTACTTCGCCACGTGCAGCAAAGCCATATGCTTCTAATTGGCGCAGTACTACCCAACTAAAGCAATCGTATATCGAAGCGACTTGAATATCTTGTGGTGTAACCCCTGCTTTTTTATAAAGGGAAGGTGCAACGAAGTCTGATGCTACTTCATCTAAATTCGTCCAGTAATGCGCATGTGATACAGTCCGTCTCGCTTCAATGCCCATAATATAGACAGGTCTTGACTTGCAATCCTTTGCTTTCTCAGCGGATGTGACGATAATGGCATTCGCCTCGTCTGATTCTAAGCAAAAATCATGTTTATTAAATGGATAACTTAAAGATGGTGTCTTTAAATACTCTTCCATTGATAATGGCTTACCATAGAAGAACGCTTTTGGGTTTCGTTGTGCATGCTCATAAAAGCTCACACAGACGTGCCCTAAATGTTCGTGTGTAAGTCCTGTTTGTTGCATATGACGCGTAGCGAATAAGCCGAACCATTGACCTGGTCCACCTGCCCCATAAGGAATGAAAAAACTTCCGCCATCCATTGCCCCTTGAAGCATATTTACATCCCAGCCACCACCGCCCATACGAACGCCAGAGCGGCCATTCATTGCACGATAAATTAACACGGTATTGACTTGACCTGTTTCGATTAATCCGATGGCATCCGCAATTAACATTTCTGTACTGCTTCCGCCTCCCATAATGTCTTTAACATATTTCGGTCGCGCGCCTAAATAGGTTGCTAACTGATGGGATGTACAAGAATCATTTTCAGAGTAGCTCATAAAGCCATCGATTTCTCTCGCTTCTAAACCTGCATCTTTTAACGCAGCACGGGCAGCGTCTAATGCTAAATGTAAAGGTGTTGTACCTGAATTTTTCGAACGTTCACTTTCTCCTACGCCTACAATGGCATAGCGATCTTTAATAGTAGCCATATTGCCAACCTCCTTGTTTCCATTTGTTAAATCATTTGTAATGTCGCTTCTCCAAATCCAACTACTTTTCCTGGAGCTTTTTCCGCATATAGTTCTAAATCAACGAATTGTTTAGCTTCGTTTTCATAAATTTTTTTGACAATGGCAGAACATGTAATTTCATCACCAGGTCTTGTCATCGCACCAAAGCGCATTTTAAAATTAGTCGGTGCAGCTGAAGTACCTGCTAGGTCCATCATGTACTGACCAAGAAAGCCCATTACAAGCATGCCATGTGCAATAACACCCGGCATCCCAATACTTTGCGCAAATGCATCATCTGTATGTAACGGATTGAAATCCCCTGATGCACCGGCATATTTCACAAGCTGTACCTTTGTAACAGCAGGCTTCAAAAGTGGTTCGAGCTTTTGTCCTTCATGTAAATTTTTAAATTGAAGCATGTTTTTTCCCCCTTTAGTGATGGATTAAAAGTTGAACGAAGACATCTGTATCTTCGTTCAACAGCTTATTTACGCTTTGCTACTCGCTACAGCACGATAAATGATATTTGTACGACTAATTACAACTAGTTCGCCTTCTTCATCCTTCATTTCTGTATCCATTACTAAAAACTGCATTGGCCCATTTTTTCCTTCTTTTTCATATACGTCAGTCACTTTCATTTGACAGTGCAAACGATCACCTGGGCGAATTGGACGATGATAAATGAACTCTTGCTCTCCATGCAGCATGCGACTAAAATCTAACGGCAAATTAATTCCTTGCCCACTGTCAGCTCCTATCGCGACCGGAAAGCTTGGTGGTGCAATGATGCTGCCATAAATAGTTGATTTTGCATATTCTTCATCCACATATAATGGATTAGGATCACCAATTGCTTCGGCAAATTGGCGAATGTGCCTTTTTTCTACTTCAAAAACGTATTGTGGTCCTGTTAAACCAATTAAGCTTTGATCTAGCTCCATATCCTTACCCCCTGACTACTGACTTTTCTAACACATCTTTCTGCACGACGATCATTGCATCTGCTGCTTTTACGCCGTCTTCATAGACGATTAAAGGATTAATATCTAATTCTTCTATTATCTCTTCATTTTCAGTGACAAGCTTCGATACCTTCAGTAACACGTCAATGATGGCTTCAATATCGCCATGCGCTTTTCCACGTGCCCCTGTCAGAAGCGCTTTGCCTTTTACTTCTTCAATCATTTCAACGGCATCAGCCCTTGTTAGTGGCGCCACTCTAAATGAAATATCTTTAAATACTTCAACAAAAATACCGCCTAAGCCAAACATGACTACTGGACCGAAATTCGGATCCTTTGTTGCGCCGATAATGACCTCTGTTCCTTCAGGAAGCATTTCCTGAACAGAAATACCGTTGATTTGAGCATCTGCTTTGTATTTTCTTGCATTGTGATAAATTTCGGTAAACGCTTTCATTACATCGTTCGCTGATTGAACATTTAGTCGAATTGCATCTGCCTCGGTTTTATGTGGAATATCCGCTGAATCGACTTTTAACACGACTGGGTAACCAATCCTATTCGCAAACTGAACAGCTTCATCAGCCGTCGTAGCGACAGTACGTTTTGTTGTTGGAATCCCGTAAAGATCTAAAATGTCAGTTGCTTGGGCTTCACTTAATGTCGAACCAGTTACATGTGACATGTCTATTCGTTTCTTAGCGGAATCCTCTTCTTGGACCGTTGCTTGTTGATGTTTCCTATAACTTTCGCTATATTCTACAAGCTTTGCTAAGCCTTTGATTGGATTTAAATTACCTGGAATGACAGGAATGCCATTTTTCTCAAGTTCATCCTTTCCTTTAGGGACAGACATGCCTTCTAATGGGAATGTCGTAATAAAGACGAATTTATCTGAGTTTTTACATATATCGATAAACTCCTGTAAGTATGGATTATCTGCTTCCCAGTACAACGGAAATTCAGTTAAGATAATATTATGAACTTCTGGATCAGCTACAAGTGCTCGAAGTGGCGCTATATATAATTCTGGATTCGTTACTGAAGCGGCAGCTGTTAAGTCAATTGGGTTGATTGCACTTGCGTAAGATGGAACATGCTTTTTAATTTCTGCCTTTGTCTTTTCACTTAGCGCAATAATATTTAACCCTAGCCCTTCGCATCGATCTGCTTCGTTAATACCTCGTCCACCCGAACTTGTAATTAACACTGTATTTTTCCCTTGTGGTAGTCTATTAGATAAAAATAACTTTGAAAACGTAATAATATCTTCATAATCATCGACTCTAACGATACCGCTCTGCCTGAAAAATGCATCGTAAACTAAATCTGATCCCGCAAGCGAGCCTGTATGTGAAGCAGCTGCTCTGCTGCCGGCTGAACTTTTGCCTGTTTTCATCAATGCAATTGGCTTGTTACGATTAAGTGCTTCCTTTGCTAAACGTCGAAGCTTCTTAGTATCTTTAGCCCCTTCTAAATAGCCTGTAATGACTTTTGTTTTTGGATCATGAATCATGTATTCTACTACATCTGAAAATTCTGTTTCCATTTCATTTCCAACACTTGCAAAATAATTAAAACTTAAACCATTTTGCGCTGCAGCCATATACGTTAATACACCAAATGCGCCACTTTGCGAAACGTAGCCCACAGCTTTTTCTTCATGTAATGGTACTGCCAAAATAGCTGGTGAAAACGTGCCAATCATTCCATTCGTTGTATTAACTAACCCAACACAGTTTGGACCTATGATTCGGATGCCATTTTCCTTTGCGATGTTAGCTAACTCCTGTTGTAACAGTACACCCTCTTCCCCAGTTTCAGAGAATCCAGATGCGAAAATAATTGCTGCTTTTATATTCTTCTTCGCACATGCCTTAAGATTGTCCAGAATTTGTTCCGCACCGACACAAAATATTGCTAAATCTATATCCCCTGGGACAGCTGTGATTGAAGGATAGCAAGTTAGGCCCTCTATTTCACTAGCTTTCGGATTAATAGGATAAATGTCTCCAGCAAAACCGCCGTCTATAAGCGCTTTCAATTGAATGTATCCAATTTTATATGGATTTGTGGAAGCACCAAGTACTGCAACAGACTTTGGATTAAACAATGGTTCTAGCGATTCATAAGCTTTCAATTCTTTATTCATTATTTCACCTCGGTTTCCAATAATAGAAAAACAATTGATTATGTTGTCTATTGTAACGAACCCATTTTAAATATTCTGAAAATAAATACATGTAAAATGATTTAATTATTAGGGAGTAAAAAAAAGAAAAACATGTGAAAAACGTAGTTATAGCAAGGGTTTAAAAATTTGTGTTTTATTTCGTGTACACACTACTCACGACATCTACGCACGATAACCTCGACTTATGGGAAGGATAAAAGCTAAAAAACGAAATATACGCCATTTAAATGATTAGCAATGTACAAGATAAAAGCCGTAGAAATGGTGAAAGGAGCAAAAATGAAAATAGCAGATAGGTGGCGACAAATAAAAAAACTGCCCTTTTATATCGTATTTGCTCGATATATGAAGGCAGTTATAAATATTCTTTTAAATAAACTTTTGCAACCAGCGACTTATATTAGTTTGGATTTTGACGGAGGGGGTTTTAACCCCTCTTTCTATATTACTAATATAAGAAGGTGAAATTTCAAGTTCTTCTGAAACTTGTAAAAGAGACAAATTAAATTGCTTGCGTATCGCTCTTAATTGATTACCAATTGTGGCTCCTTTCGCTTTATGTTGGGCACTGTCTTGGAAATCTAGTGCATAATGAGTTGTACTTTTTGTTTTTTCAATAGACCGATATTGTTCTTTTATAATTTCAGGTGGTTCAACAAGAATGGTTGCATCTAACCATAACCGAACCCAGCCTTTATTATTAGCAATTGTTTCATCCCATTTATGATAATGCCAAGCAGATAGTACGCCATCTTCCAGCAATTGATCCAATGCTTTTTCTAAGCGGTCTCTCGTACGGGATGGTGTGCGTTCATTTACATTTTCTCCAATTGCCTCTAGTAAAGTTCGAATTTTATTTGGCTGCAAGAAATCGCCCTTTCTTGCTTGTGTTCGCCATCGCCAACTAAAATATCTCGCTAATCGTTTTTCCCATTTTTGACTGTACGGATTGTAATGAAGCGTTTGAATAGGTAAAAGGGCAATTTGCCGTCCAGATCCATACAAATACTTTGTAAAAACTTTATCAACTGTAAATGTAAATGTTTTTTGATTATCTAATTGTGCGATATCATATTCTTTCCGATTATGATCGACAAAAAGGAATGTCCGTCCTTGGAGCTGCGTTTGAACAGCTTTTCCTTTTTCATAGACCGTTGCTTTATTTAATTCGAGCCATAAGCTCTGAATTTTTGTAAGCGATTGCAAAACTTTGTCCTTTTGTTGCTGCTCATAACCGCCTCTTCTCCCTTCACCACCTAACTTTGGTTTCAAGCCGCGAATCATCAATAAATCAGTAAAGTGTATTTCAATGATATCTTCTGTATACCGTGCTTTTGATAAAAAAATACTACATAATGCATCAAACATATCTACGTCTAAATCTGTTAAGTTTTGCGCTTGATTATGTGCTTTCTCTATCAACAATTGTGTAGCGAAGGAGTGCTCAGTAGTGTGATATGGACGTATTTGAATAATTCCTTCTAAATTACCTTTATATAAAGGTGTTGTGGGCCATGGTGTAGTTTCGATGTTTTGAAAACTATTTTTATAAAGTGCTTCCCTCACATATTGATAAGGGGCATTATTCATGACATGTAGATGATGTTCTACGCCTAATGTAAAAGCGATAGTTTTACTAAGAGGCTGGGAATCCTGATTCTTAGATGCAGTTATTTGCAACATAGATTCAATTTCTTCTACTGTTAAAACTGCTAGCTTCATTGATGCAATAATGTTATGAAACCATTCTGTCATATAGTTATTCACTATGTTTGTATATTTTGAAATAAACGTATCATTTGATGACAGGTTTTTCGTCATTTGTTGATAAAATACTTCATTTAATTCCTCATTGCTCATCTGATCCATCATTTCATAACCAATTAAACTTTCTAGCTCCTCAAGTACCCATTCTGTTAAATAGACTTGAAACCAAGAGCAAAACTCTTCCCATGCAGTATCTTCTCCAAGAAACGTGTTTGCTTTGATAATATGCTCCATACGAAGGACATATTTTTCAAGCTGAAGTGCATTACGATGTGTTGATTTTCGCTTCTGTGATTCGTTTAGTTGGTCCTCGTATTTTTGCAGTAAAAATGAAACGATGTTTTTTGCTATTTCAATAATTACGCGATTTCTTGAAGAAATTCGTAAATTCATGAATAATTGTTCGCTCTCTTTATAGGTACGATCCCAAATAACAAAAGAATTGGAGATTACATTTTTAGTCAATGTAATAGCTTTGGTCGTGTTATCATTGCTGGCAATTTTCTGTTGTTCATAAATACAAAGTACATAATAGTTATCAATTTTATTGAATAAATTTCTATTCATTTTCGTTCTATTAATTTCATTTCGAAGCATTTCTAATTGGTTAAAGGCAACATTCTCGTAATCATTTTTATTTATCATGAATACCTCCTTGAAAAAAATACGAACAGTATGACTTTTAACTTGTACTATATGTTTATACTTGTAATTTTATCACCAGTTAACAGAATATTCTATATTTATCTTTTTGATAGTGTTTATTTATATGGCATCTACTTTAAAAGAAAACACTTCTGCAGTTGATTTCCGCTACAGGCTAGCGCTTTCCGCGGGCACATACGTAAGCCACAACCCTCGCTAACGCGCGGTCTGTTGCGTCTTACGTTTTGTGCTTTCCCGCAGGAGTCGCTAGCCTTTCGCTTTAATCAACTTAATAGGCAATGAAAAATTTGTGGTTATGGATGATGGCAAAGAGACTAATGAGAGAAGAAGTATAAACATGAGATATAATCAAAAAAATAGAAGACGTCTCCTGCAGTTGATTTCCGTTACGGGCTAGCGCTTTCCGCGGGCATAACGTAAGCCACACCCCTCGCTATACGCGCGGTCTGTTGCGTCTTACATTATGTTCTTTCCCGCAGGAGTCGCTAGCCTTTCACTTCAATCAACAGAACACATTGAAAAGAGATTCTAATTTATATCTATTAAATGTTTAAAAAAATGACAAACGGCATCAAGAAATTATACTTGATGCCGTTTGTCTACACTCTGAAACCCTATTTGACTTTTAAATATAATGATTATTCAATCTTGTACTCCTTGTTCCAAACGCACTGCTTTAGTTTTTAAAACGGATGCAAAAATAGCAATTAAACTAACTGCTCCAATCCATACAAGGGCTGATACGGCGTTGTTCCAAGAAAAACCTTTGTCAAAGAAAAAGAGTTCTCGTAAACCTTCAACCATAAACCGCATTGGCAACCATGGGTATATCCAATTTTGATAAAAAGAAGACATCATTTCAGGAGCTAATGCAAGCAGTGGTCCACCAAAGAATAGCATTAGTGCAAAAATAGCTATTCCTCGAATGCCAAGCCATGAAATTACGGCTGTTATTAATAAGAAAAAACTAAAGGAGGTAATAGTTAAAAATAAGGAAGTATCCATATATGAAGGAATTTCGATTCCTACCATACCGTCTACTATCCATGTAAGTCCGAAACCTACAACGAAAGCTACCATCGCCCCAATAATAATTTGACCTATCATTACAGAAAGCTTTTCTTTACGTGTAGTAATAGCTATTTTACTGATTGCAAGATAGACGATGGCTGCACTTACCATAATAGCCATCCATAATGGTTGAAACAAAGAAATAGGCGCATTGCCGTTTGCACTATGGTCTCCCGTTGCATTTACATTCGTAATGGTTTTTGAAATGGGTGTGACTAAATTCGAAGCCTGCTCTACCGTTAAAGTTCCTCCATGTGATGAAAATCCTGCAAAGAGTTGTGTACGTACATTATTGTTGATATTATCAACTACCCCATTTACAACTTGCCCTGCTATCGTTGAAGCTGCCATATTCATACCTTGATTAATATATATATGAACTTCGGGTAAAGTAGGTTCTGCAGTTTGTAAAGATGCTTGTTTGACACTAAAATCTTTCGGAAATACAAGCGCTGCATAGTATTTTTGTTCATCTAATCCCTTTTGAACATCTTCATTACTTTTTACAATAACCCACTTAACTGCAGGTTCTTCATCTTTCCCCGCTTCTACTGAATTTTGAATCATTTCAATAATGCTTTCACCTAAATTTACATGTGGTTGATTCGGAATATCAACCCCTTGGTCTTCATTGACAATCGCTATCGGTAAATTTTTTGGTTTTGCTTGCACTGATGGAAATAAAGTGAGCGAAAAAACAAAAATAACGACTAATGCAAGAATGGGCGCAAACCAAACCAATTTATTTTTGAACATTTCATTACCTCTCCTCTTTTGAGTTATAATAATGAACAACCTGTTGTTTATTACAACTTGAATTATAAGTGCGACATCTTATGCATTCAATGATCAAAAATGGTCTTGATGTCGTTTACAGAACACATTCCAGCAATATGTCGGATAAAATTTAGGAGGAGTGAATGTGAAAGAAAATTACAATGATTTACGTGTAGTTCGTACAATTGAGTCCATTAAAGATGCATTTGTAGCATTAATTGAAGAAAAAGGCTTTGAGTCGATTACAGTTAAGGACATTACAACAAAAGCCAAAATTAATAGAGGAACATTTTACGCACATTATCAAGATAAGTACGATTTAATGAATCGCTACCAAGAAGAATTTATGCTAGAAATATCAAATATCGCAAAGCAAAATATAGCAAAATTAATGGCAAGCTTAAATGCGAAAAATTCAAGCTTACAACCACTTGAAATTGCCGTATTAATTTTTGAATTTTTGGATCGCAATAGAAAATTTATGAAGGCGATTTTAGGCCCCAATGGAGATTTATCTTTTCAAACAAAATTAAAAAACTTTATGTGGAAAACGTTATTTGAAAGTACTGACAATCCAATAAAGCCCGCCAAATTACTAGTTCCAGGAGAATACTTAGTTTCTTATATCGCTTCAGCACATATCGGCGTTATTCAACAATGGTTGCTGGAAGATCGAAAAGAAACACCACAAGAAATGGCTCAAATATTATCCACCATTACGCTCAATGGTCCTTTTTTTGCAGCAGGCTTGAAAGAATAAAACGAAAAGAGACATTCCCTCAAATTGATAGGCAATGTCTCATCGTTTTAAAATAATTCCATTTAGTTTTTAAATGTTGCAATGACTTCGATTTCTACGAGGACATCTTTTGGAAGTCGACTTACCTCTACAGTGGATCTCGCAGGACGATGATTTCCCAAATGTCTGCTATATTCCTCGTTTACAAGTGAAAATTGTTGCATGTCTTTTAAAAAAATTGTCGTTTTAACAATATTCTTTATAGAAAGATGCTGAGATTCTAAAATAGCTGCTATATTTTTCATAACTTGATTTGTTTGTGTTATAATCTCGCTTTCTACTACGTCATTAGATGTTGGATCAACAGGAATTTGTCCTGATAAAAATAATAACTCTCCTACAATTACCCCTTGAGAATAGGGTCCAATCGCTTTCGGTGCCATGTCCGTATAAATGATTTGTGTCATTTGCTAATCCATCCTTATTCTAATTGTTTATTGTTACAAGTCATACGCATTAAGTGCATTCACACTATGAGCAAGCGCTGATCCTGCTTTTAACGCTGTAGCAACAAAAATAGCTTCTGCTAATTCTTCTCGGGAAACTTCTAACTTCTTCGCATTTTTGACGTGAATTTCAATACAATATGCACAACCAGTTATATGGGCAATCGCAACAGCGATTAACTCTTTGTCTTTCTTACTTAAAAGTCCTGGCTTCAATGCTTCTAAATCAAACTTATTAAATGCACGAAAAGCTTCAGGGCTTAATTGATTCAGTTCTTTAAAGCGAGCAAGATTTGATTTTTGATATAAATCTTCATTATTCTCTCCATCATATGCCTGTAATGCATTTAAGCTATGCGCTATAGCAGAGCCAGCTTTTAAAGCAGTGGCCACCATTATCGCTTCTGCTATTTCTTCTTTAGAAATTTCTAATCTTTTTGCATTCGTAACATGAGCATCGATGCAATAAGGACAACCAGTGACATGCGCAGCTGCAATCGCAATTAACTCCTTCGTTTTTTTAGGAATTATGCCATCAGAAAGCGCTAATTTATCGAATTCAGCAAATGCTTTAAATGTCTCAGGTGTTAGTTTTGCAAGCTCAGGTAATCTACGAATAGATGATTTTTGGTATAGACTATTATTCTCCATTAGAAATGCCTCCGTTTATCTTTTAATTTATAAATAATATTCATAATTTTCTGAAAATAATACTTATGAAATACTTTCTACTGCACTTTCGTTGGAAGATTCATCATTCATAACGATTCCCTTTCTCGTAAACGCGCTAACTGTTAAACTTACAAATATATTAACACCTAATGCAAGGAAACCGATGTTGATGTCTTGCAAATAGGATGGCCAACTTGGGAACAGTTTACTTAAATTTGTGCCAGTAGCAGCCTGCCAACCAACTATCGCCACACCAACTATAATCCCTGCAAATACGCCTTGTACTGTGAATGGATTTTTCTTAAAAAAGCTAAAAACAACGGCAGGTGCAAATTGCGTAACGAGACCATAACCCATTAAGAATAATAATGTAATAGCTCCTCCACCACTAAACGTAAAATACAATGCAATCAATGCCACCACAGGAACTGTATAACGTGCAATGATTCCAATTTGCTGATCCGTAGTTTGAGGTCGAAGCGGTTTTAAAATATTTTTTGCAAAGAGTGTTGCTGCAGACATTAAGATTAATGAACCTGGCACAATGGCAGTTAACAGCCCTGCTGCACCAATAAAGCCAACAATAACTGGATTAAATGTTTGTGTGGAAATTTTAAATAATGCTAAATCTACATTCCCACCTGAAAGATTTGGAACTTGTAAAATAGCTGCTGCTCCCGCAAAAAGAACAAATAAGATAAATAAAGCATAAATAGGGAGCATAATCGCATTTTTCCTTAAGGCATTCCCGCTCTTCGCTGAAAATGTAGCAACAAATGTATGTGGCCACATATAAAACCCTAATGAAGTCAACATCATCGTTGATACATACCATGATGCACTCAAACCTGAGTCTGGCAGTGATAAAAACCCTGGATTAGCAACCTCTATTGCCTCCCACATTGGTTGAATGCCCCCATAATAATGGAAAGGTAAATAAATCCCTAAAAATAACACTACACCAAGAATAAGAAAATCTTTAATAACCGCTGTCCAAGCTGAGCCATGAATGCCGGAAACCATTACATAGACAATCATAGCAATTGTGCCAATCCAAATCGTAATTTTCGGATCAATTGCACCATAGGAAGCTTCAGAAACAATAATGCCTAGACCTTTTAGTTGGATAATTAAATAAGGGATTAAAGCCGCTAACCCTACAACAGCTACAAGCATGCCAAGCGCTTTACTTTTATAGGCTTTTTCAAAAAAGTCAGATTGCGATAGTAATTTATGTTTCTTTCCATAACCCCATATTTTAGGTGTTAACCAATATGCAATAACATAGTTGAGCATCATAATATTGTAAAATGCAGCGCCGCCTTTTCCGTACATCCAGCCACTAATACCTAAAAATGCACTAGTTGTATATATTTCGCCGGCCATTAATAGAAAAATGAAAATTGAGCCAAATCCTCTGCCACCAACGCTCCATTGCTCTAGGCTCATATCTTTTCCTCTACTCGCTATAACACCTAAAAGTAAAGCAACACATAAGAAAAATGCAATGATTCCTACTGAAATAATCATATTATTCTAACTCCTCTCTAGCATTAGGGTTTAATCGGTGCACTATTAGCATTAAGCCTGTCCCTAACAAAATCCATAAAACCATCCAGAATAACAGAAATGGAAGACCTAGAACGTAAGGTTCGGAACTTCTAATAAAGGGGATTCCTAAAGGCATTCCAAAATATGCAATGAACGATAGTAAGTAACAAAGTCTTTTTCGTGTCATTTTTCTATCTCCTTTTATTCAATCAATTTTTGAATGTAGCTTAATGTCTTACTAACTGCGCAAAACCGTTCTCAACAAATAAACTTTTAATATCTCTTTTGTCAGGAGTAAATTCTATTTGATTTTCATTATCTAAAAAATTGATTGTGTATTGAACAGTAGCCGCTACACCAAGCTTTAATGCATCTTCATCGATATCAAAATAAACATTATGATGTTCTGCCCCTATTCCTTTTTCTATATTTTGTATCCCAACGAATGCAAAGACACCAGGAAAATACTTTTCGTAAAAGGCAAATGATTCGGAAGCCATCCACGCTGGTGTGGAATGTAAAGCATTTACCCCAACTGCACCTTCTACTGCAGCTATGGCTAGTTGAGCACAATCTTTTTGGTTGCTGACAATTAAATCACATTCCTTAGGCTCTGTAATAAATTCAAAAGTACAATGATGTAATTCACAAACCTTTTCTAGTATTCTCTTAAATTCATTTGCAGCATGAGCACCTTGTTCAAAATCTAAATATCTTGCAGTGCCTGAAAACTGTAAACTTTCTGGGATAATATTTATTGCAGTGCCCGAATTAATTGTTCCGATTGAATAAGTAATCGTTTTGTACGGATCTAAAGAGCTTAATCGCATCGCTTTCAAATTACTATAAAAGTCTGTAAAACAATCTAATGGCGCAACTGATAAATCTGGTCGTGAGCCATGACCACTTTTTCCTTTTATGACAACATTAAAACTAAACGAAGCTGCCATTCTCGGCCCTGCTTCAACAGATATCTTTCCTGTCGGCATATCAGATTTTAAATGGATGCCCCAAACACCGTCTGCCCCAATTTCGCATAATCGCTTTAAAAGGTTAAAAATGCCTCCGCCCATTTCTTCCCCTTGCTCAAAAGCGAGTAGCACTCTACCTTTCACTTTGTCTTTATGTTGACTTAAGATTTTCGCAGCACCTAATAGCATGGCGGTATGTCCATCATGACCACAAGTATGAGCAGCTTCATCGGTATTAGAAACGACTACTTTTTTCATTTTTAAATTAGTAGCTTCCTCTTTCATCGGTAGTGCATCTAAATCTGCCCTAAGTATTAAAGTTTTTCCAGCTTGATTTCCATCGATAAAGCCAATAATGCCACCGTCAGGGACAATCTCATAATCAATCCCAAGTTTGCTTAACTCTTCTGTTACTACTTTGATTGTTCTTACTTCGTGTAAACCAATCTCGGGGTGTCTATGAAGATCTCGTCTTATTCCAATTACATAGTCCTCTATTTCTTGTGCCCATTTTAACGTTTCAAGTTCATAGGAAGTTTTCATAATTATTCTCACCTTTCTAATTAAGTGTTTGTTTCGATATCCTGAAATTCCTTAGCAATTCTTTCAAGTGCTTCTTTAATAAGTGGTCTCGGTGATGGAATGCAAATTCGTTGGAATCCATCACCTTCTTTTCCAAACAAGTCTCCATCTTCAAGCAGTACATTCGCTTTGTTATAAATTCGATGATGAACTTCTTTTGCTGAAAGACCGTATCCGTTAAAGTCCATCCACATAACGTAAGTTCCTTCAGGTATAGTGACTTTCACCGTTGGCAGTTTTTCAGCTAGAAAACTTTTCACATAGATCATTGTGTCGTCAATATATTCGGTTAATTGTTCCAACCACTCCTCCCCTTCATTGTAAACAGCTATAAGAGCAGCAATTGTAAATGGAGATGGTAACTGCATGCCCATTTTTTCGCTAAAGGTCTTTCGAATTTCAGGATTTGAAATAATTACATTCGTACAATGTAGACCAGCGACATTAAACGTTTTGTTGATGGCCGTGCAAGTAATAATATGGTCTGTATTACTTGCAATTTTAGCTAATGGTGTAAAGGTTTGATTTTTTCTAATCAAGTCTCCATGTATTTCATCCGCAACAATGATGACATTGTTTTCTTCACAAATATGTGAAAGCCTTTTCAATTCTTCATTCGTAAAAATTCTACCTGTCGGGTTATGTGGATTACAAAGAACAAACATTTTAGTGTTCTCTTCTTGAGCTTTCGCTTCAAAATCTTCAAAATCAATGGTGTAATTGCCATCACTGTTTCGAATCAATGCATTATTACGAACAACCCTGCCATTCCCTTCAATAGCAGCTGTGAATGGTGGGTAAACAGGACGTTGGATTATGATACCTTCACCGCGCTTAGTTAATGCTCTTACCGCGATATTTAATGCGTGAACAGTTCCAGGACTGAAAACAATTTCATCTTTTTCAATCGTCCAATTATGTCTTTTTTTAAACCAATGCTGTATCGCTTCATAATACTCGTTTGGAAAAATAGAGTATCCAAAAATACGATGATCGACGGTTTTATGAAGCGCCTCTATCAATGGTTGAGGTACTGGTAAATCCATATCAGCTGTAAACAGTGGAATCGTTTCATGATCATATCTCTCTGTATAACCAATTTGTTTGATTAACTCCTCACCGTCCCACTTTAAGGAATACGTATTTCGGCGCTGAACCACTTCATCAAAATTGTATTGCATACTTTCTCCCCCCTCTAACAATTCACAAATAATTCTGTTTAAATACATTTTTTTAAACGTTTAAAATTAATTTTTCTCAGTTTAGCACCTTAACTGTAAAATGGTCAATATAAAAATTCAGATTTTTTTAAAAATTATTTGTTTTGCAAGTAACTTTCATTATAAGATTTTCTAATATGTTAGAATAAAATAATAATCCTCTATAAATTATTGAAAGGAGGCTGGGTGATGGATAAGGAGAAAGTTTTTTATGAACTAATGGAAACGCTTTACGAGACATCTAGGCTGATTAGTTCATACGAAAATATCCCAAGAAAATATGGTACTGATGATGAGCTTTACATGATAGAAGTACATACTCTGAACTTAATTGGCGATAAAGTAAAAACAAATACTTCTGAAATTGCGGAAATAACGAATCGCACAAAAAGTGCTGTTTCTCAAATGGTCGATAAACTTATCAAAAAGGATTTAGCAATTAAATATAGAAATCCTAACAATTATCGAGAATTGACTATCGAATTAACATCAAAAGGAAAGTTAGTGTATGAATATCATAAAAAGCTCGATGAAGAAGAGTACGGAAGCCATTTGAAGAATCTTGAGCAATTTACAGTGGAAGATTTTCAGAACTATATTACAATATTAAACGTAATTAATCGAAGGACACGAAATGTGCTTAATGATAGGGATTAATACAATGAAGCGTATAGTACGATTTCAGACTAAAATGTGCATTTTTTTGACTTTTTCATAACAAAAAGAGCCATCGTAAATACGATGGCTCTTTAATTTTTTAGTTTAACTAATGTTAAAATACATTTTCAACCCTTATGGTAAAATATTTGCGTTCTCCCACCATAGAGCTAATTTAGGATTAGCAAGTAAGTAGAAATTATGTTCAGCCAAATCTCCAATACAATAATTCCGCAGTTTCTTTATAAAGTACAGCACCTGATTTTTCTAATACTCTATGAGATGCGATATTATCTTTTTCAGTATCAGCAACAACAAATTTCACATTAGGCTTGCTTAACAACCAGTTTTTCATAGAATTAATCGTTTCTGTCATATAGCCATTTCCTTGATATTCAGGCAACGTGTAATACCCTACTACTACCTCACCATAGTCGTTTGGAAGACCTTTTAACATGATTCCTCCAACACTACAGTTTTGACTTTTCGACACAATTAACCAATTGGTATACCACATATAATTTTCCTTATCACGTACCAACTTAGCATGTCGAATTTCCATCGCTTGTTGAAGTTCCGCATCTAAAAAGCTATCTGATTTCTTTAATGATAATTGAAGTTCCAACTTCTTTGGGTTATCAATGAGTAGTCTTAGACTTTCTGCATTTAGCGCAAGTATTCTTAATCTTTCTGTGTTCAATTCAATCATATTTATTCTCCTATTATCATTTTTGACGTAATTTTAAAGACAAAAATATTAAAATAGGTATATGTTATTGGCAGCTACTCCCATTATGTTTTATCCAAATTAATAGTAGTATTACTTATTGTATTGTTATATTAAATGGTACATAAATAGTAGCATTAATTATAATTATTGTAAATTTGGTATGCGATTAGCTCTAATAATTGGTGACTAAGAGTCACATGCACTATTAGATACAATTAATGAACTTTTCTATTTTTCCAATCCTCTATATGCAATATGTAATGTCGATATATTAGAGCATCTATTTCTATATTTTCTTTAAAAACAAAGCCACATTTTTCAATCACCTTCAAAGAACTTACATTGCGGGGTTGAACGATAGCATTCAGTTGTTCGATATTTGTCTGTTCAAATAAGAAATGTAGTAAACCTTTTACTGCTTTAGTTGTGTAGCCACGATTTCTGAAATGTTTCGACATAGCATAGGCAATTTCTTGATTTGGTTCACTTAGCTCTTCTTTTGGCCCGGTATTGCAAAAACCAATGAATTCCCCAGTTTCCTTTAATATGATTGCTAGTTTCAAATAATTTTGACCATTGATATTAGGAATAGCAGATAAAAATGCTTTATTGGAAGGTATTTCGTCATTTATTATCCAGTTTAATCGTTGTTCTCTCGTAGAACACCAATCTGGCAAAAACTCATATACTTCTGGTTGTGAAGTAAGCTTATAAATTCCATCGACATCTTCACTACTAAACTCTCTCAATAAAATTTCACCACAGTCGATTGTAAATAAATTGTGCATTGTTAAACCTCCATTTATTTCTTAGTTAAATCTTTTTTCAAATAGTAATGCTTAAAGTCTCTACCTACATTATCTAACGTCCCAAATATTTGATAACCGTGCTTTTCATAAAATTCTAACGCTTGAAAACTTAATGTATCTACCTTTATAAAATCGCACTGCTTTGCTAAAGCCATATGCTCGAGTTCTAGTAATAATTTTGTGCCAAATCCCGATTTTCGTATGTCCTCATCTATCATTAACGTGTGAATCTCTAGCCAATTCCAACATACTTCAGCAAGAATACCACCACGAACATTGTCATTTTCATCTTTAAGGAATACATTAATTTCTTCGTAATTGCCTCTTAAATCTACTGGAAAATGCTTTAAATTAAATTTGTAAAGCTCATTATTTACTATTTGTTTAGCTTGATCGTTTAATTCTTTCGTTATATACAAAGACATGATTTATTTCTCCTATCAGCTCATATTGTTAATTCGATTATAAATGACTGACATTCAATGAAAATACCTCATATTCGTTTCATAAAAGAAAATAAGCCATGTGGTAAAAACCACATAGCTTCTTTTTATATGTTTGTTCTTTTTCTTTTTTCCTTTAGGATAATTCGTTGAATACTCTTTAAAGACAAATAATATGTTGCACTTAAAGTCTCCATATCGGTGCCTGAGAGATATTCTTGATAAATATTATTGTTCCTTACATCTAATTCATTCCTTGTAGTAGTGCCAGCCCCCCAACTCTTTTTACTATCTTGTCTTCTCGGGATATAAATATATTCACCATCTACATAGTTTTGAATTAACGCGATTAACTCTGCTGGTAACAGATTATTTGCTTTCTTATAGCTCATGTTTGCACTCCTAAATGTATTATCGTTCGTTTAGGAAGAGCAAAGGCTATTTGATTTTAAAAATTATATGCAATAGCCTTTGCTATGCAAAAATAGTATGCTTTCTCATACGACCAATCCTCCTTTTCCAGAGTATTTATATACAAATTGTACCATGTATTTTTTGGAAAATGTAAATATATTTTTATAATTTTATTATGTAAACTAAAAAAGGATAAAAAAACTAGCCCCTCTTAGGAGCTAGATGTAATTGTTAGCGATTGATTTAAAATGTTAGTTGTAAAGTCTTCCACTGAAAGCGGCTTGCTAAAATAATAGCCTTGGACGAACTCACAGCCATGCTCACGAAGAACGTTTAATTCAGCTTCTTCTTCGACTCCTTCTGCTACTACTTTGAGGTTTAAAGCATGTGCCAATGAAATCATTGCAGAAATCATCGCTATCCCTGTTTTCTCAGGCACAATATCACGCACAAATGCCCGATCTATTTTTAATACGTCCACAGGGAATTTTTTTAAATAATTTAATGATGAATAGCCTGTTCCGAAATCATCTAATGCAATGGTAATGCCTAATGCCCGTAGCTGCTCAATCGTATTTATCAACTCTTCTGTATAATCAAGCATACTCATTTCGGTAATTTCAATTTCTAATGAATGCGGGTCAATTTTTGTTTTTTCAATTACATCGCGTACCATTTCAACAAAACCTGGTGTGCTAATATGGATAGGAGAAATATTGACAGCTACGCGTAAATTTGATTGAAATGTTTCGTTCCATGCACATACTTGCGCACAAGCTTTATGTAATACCCATATACCAATATCATTTATAAGACCACATTCTTCCGCAAATGGGATGAAACGATCTGGTGGCATCTGTCCTAATTCAGAATCATACCAACGAAGCAATGCTTCCATACCTACCACTTGATCTGTTTTTAAATCAATTTTAGGCTGATAATGTAGCTCTAATAAATCCTTTTTTAATGCCTGATGAAGTTTAGTTTCAAGTAATAACCATTTATCATTTGCCTCATCCATATTATGTCGATAAAGCTTATATTGATTACCTCGTGTTGATTTTGCAGCATACATGGCGATATCAGCATTTTTTAATAAATCTTCAATTGAATTAGCATGATCAGGGAAAATGCTAATACCAATACTAATACTCGCATAAAATTCATATGCATCTACGATGAAACTGTCATCGAAAACAGCAATGATTTCTTTTGCCATTTCTTCGATACGTGAAACATCATTTAAGATCATGACGAATTCATCACTGTTATGACGATAAAATGAATTGGATGTGAAGTCTACATTGCGTAATCGATTTGCCATTTCCACTAGGAACATATCGCCTATGATGTGGCCAAGTCCATCGTTAATGTTTTTAAAACGATTCACATCAATGAAAAATAACGCAAACTTATCTCCTGTACGTCGAGATTGATGGAATTCATTTTCTAAACGTTGTTCTAATTTACGACGGTTTGGTAACCCTGTTAATTCATCATGATACGCAATATGTGTAATTTTTTTAATATCCTTTTGTGCGGTAATGTCTACTCTAATGGCAATATATTGATAAGGCTTGTCATTATCATCGAGAAAAGGAATAATTGTTGTTTTCACCCAGTATAGACTACCATCTTTAGCACGGTTGCACACCTCACCATTCCACATGTCACCTTTTCCGATTGTTTTCCACATCTCTCTGAAAAATGATTTGGGATGGAAACCCGAGTTTAATAAACGATGATCTTGTCCAATTAAATCTTCACGCTTATATTTAGAAATTTTACAAAAATGATCATTAACAAAGGTAATTTTTCCTGTCCGATCTGTAATAGCGACTATGATCGAACTGTTCATTGCTGAAAAAATATCTTGTAATTCTTTCAGGCTGTAGTTAACTTGATTAATACTACTAGGCGTGATATTCATCATCTTCATTCTCCGTTCGTTAAAATAAGAGGGTTTAGTACTTATTCTTTATATTACAGTGAGGTATAAAGTTGTGGTAGATGGCCCTTTTTTATGTAATTATATTATAGTCTTAGAAAAGCAGTTAATTCAACCCAAATATACAATCTGCATATATCAAATTTAATAGATTTCTATAAATTAGACAAAAAAGAATGACTTTAAACGCACGTGTTTCACCATTTTTCCATTTTCAATAATTACATTTGTACTACTGTTTAAACTATAGAAATACTATTTACCTTGTTAACGACAAAAGCCTAAATTTATTTATAAGTGAAAATGCCTTACTGTCGCAGCTGGGCAGTAAGGCATTTTACATGTTAAGAGATATCATATGCTATATGACCTCCTACAATTTTCGCTTGTTCATTATAAGCATCAAGTTGCTCTTGTGATAAGTTTAAAATATAGTAGTGAAAATTAATTGGCTCTAACTCGTGTTTGTCACATACTTGTCGGTAAAACTCATAGCCTTGTCGATAGTCTGTCATACGACTAACTTCCTTTCGTGTGCTGCTTCATTAAAATATTTTAATTGTTCTTGCGATAACTTATTAATATAGTAATAAATATTAACTGGCTCTAAATTAAATTGCTCGCATTTTTTACAATATAACTCGTAACCTTCTCTATACTGTGCCATTCCGTTCCCTCTTTTCTTTGTACTATAACAGTTGTTTATTTGTATAAATAATATATAACAGATATGTTTTCAAGTCAATAATAATTCTGAAATTTCTTTTATATCAATAAAAGCCCAGTCTACTAATTTAGTATGGCTGGGCTTTTCATAAACTATTCACATTGGCGTCCGTTTTAACCACATCCTTTGTAGCTAATGTTTTATATTCCAAGTTGTTTCGCTTGCATATTATAAGCGGAAAGCTGTTCTTGCGATAATTGGATAACATAATAACGGAATGAAATTGGCTCTAAACCATAACGTTCACACATTTCACAATAAAACTCATAACCATCACGATATTTCGACATCATAAATTCCTCCTGTACAAACTGTTTTATAACAGTTGTTTTTATTTTTATTTAATATATAACAGATTATATCGTTCGTCAAGAGGATATTCATGTAGGATGATGAAAAAAAGCCCGATTTCTCAGTAAAATTCAAGTGTGAGAAGTCTGGCTTATAGTTGTTTGTATTACCATAGATGTTTCAATAACCGAATGACTAATCTTGGAATCCATAAAATGATATTCCAGATTACTTCAAATAAAATAGTATTTCTAAGTTCTGTTAAGATTTTTTTCGTATACAACTTGATCTTTCTTCTTTTCATGTTAACTCCTATTATACTTTAACTTACAATACCTTTCCTTTCATGGATTTGTTCAATATGTCGTTGTTCATGCAAATACACCTGCTCAATCCATTGGTCGAGTGGTAATTTCCCAAAAGCAGGATGTTGAACGGCTTTTTTTGCTAGCAGAGATGGATCTTCAATCGCTTGCAGATAGGCAGTGAATTGTTCTCGCGTATCATCTAGTAATGTCAATATTTGCTGTATTTCAAATGGTTCATCTGAAGGTTCAACAATTTTTGGCGCTTTAAGCTTCCTCGTTCTATCTTTTATCAGCTGAACATTTAGACGTTTTGGTTCTGAATTTTCTTGTGAGGATAACCCCCAAGTAATTGCCTTGATAGTCGATGCTTCTACTAGCACTAAGTGATGACATATTTGTGCGATACTCCAACTGTTTTCATCAGGTTTTTGATTAAATTGTGTATTATTGTATATTGTAATTTCCTTTAGTAATTGCGCTCTTGTTGCACTTAGTTGTTCCAGCAATAATGCTATCATACGATATCCCCTTTCCGATTTAAGGTTCTACTTTTTATATATGCACTAATCTAGCAAGTATTCTCTTACATTAGCTATTCTCTACAATATTGAATGGGTTATTCTCTAGAACATGCTGTAATTGCTCGTCCTCAATATGCGTATAGATTTGGGTTGTAGCGACACTAGAGTGCCCAAGTATATGTTGTAAGCTTCGAATATCTGCGCCAGCTTTATACATCATTGTTGCGGATGTATGACGCAATTTATGAGGCGTTAGCCGATCTTTTTGTAGCCCCGATTGTTTGTTTATTTGTTTAACGATTTTGGCTACTGTTTGCCGTGTAAAACGTGTTCCTTTTTGTGAAACGAAAAGGGGCTCTTCTCCTTCGCCTTTGTACGGCGCTTTTCCGCTTTGTTCATAATTTTTTAGTGCTTGGATGCAGCTATCATTCAAATAAACTGTCCGTTCTTTATTGCCTTTTCCGATAACAGTCAAATAGCGTCCTTGTATTGACGATGTATTTAGTTGGCAAAGCTCGGATACTCGTATACCTAGATTTAAGAAAAACATCATCATGCAATAATTGCGTGGAGATGCGCGATGTATTTGAATGCCCTCGATAAACTGTGTTGCCTCTTCCATATTCATATAAATTGGTTTTCTGCGCCCAATCTTCGGCGTTTCTAACTCTTCGGCTGGATTCTCTTCAATGAGACGGCGTTTTCCTTTAATGTATTTGAAAAACGATTTTAATGTAGCTACTTTCCGTGCTCTAGCAGAAGCGGAATTTTGACGTTGCACTTCGCAGTATTCCATAAATAAGTAGAGATCCTCCAAAGCAATATCACGGATTTCTTCTATTGTAATAGTAGCAATATTAATTTTTTCTAATTGCGCTATCTCAATATCGTTTTGCATTGCTAAGTGGAAACGAAAAAATAATGTGAGATCGTATTCGTATTCTTTTCTAGTGCGCTGCGATTTCCCTTTGATCGTCGTTAAGTAGACAAGGAAATCTTTCATTATTTTAGGTAGTTGAGTCTTCTGCATAAAATCACCTCTATTTTCTCTATTTTACCACGAAAAAACGTTCCCAAATATAAATTTGGGAACTTTATTGATAAAAAAGTGCCTATTTATAACAATTAGAACATATATTCTTCTTCGGAATAAAAAAAGATGACTTCTAAGTAATAGAAATCATCTCGGTTAGCCGCCAACTATTTTTTTATTATCGACATTAAAGAATCACTCGAATTGCGAACATTGCAGCTTAGGGTGTCCCCTCTTCTTCATAAAAAGAAGCTATTAATTTTCATAGGATGTTAAGCACTAACCCGAGGAAATTTATTAGCTAATGATGAAAATATTTTTCGTAATAAAAAATTAGCTTTTTCACTATTTTTTTATTAGGTTTCACTTTTTATGCATAAAGCGTTCGTCGAATGAATATTAAACTCTAGTATACTAGTATGCGCTGAGACGAATCGAAAAATTAAACGTCGGGTAACGATGCGAGTCGATTCGTCTCATAACGCGCGTGTAAATTTTTGGGTATTTGTATTTATTTGGCGAAAATACTATATGTACCATCATTTTGCTTTGTTAGCTTCCAATTAGTAGATAACATATTTTGAATTTTCAAAATAATTTCATCATCGCAAAATAAATTGTTAATTCCTGTATCTTCTAATTGGAAATTCTTTGTTTCTTCTAATTGAAAACGCAGATGTAGTAAACGCTGAATGCCCGGTAATGTTACATATTTAATTCGATAATTACCGTGATAGGCATCAAGAAATGTTTGTTCCCCTTCTTGATAAAGAGCCAACGTTTCGTTAAATTCATACTTTGGTTCTAGGTTACGCCATGATGACACATCCCCAGTTCGTAAAGTCTGTAAAATCTTCTCGTCAGATAAATTTAGTTTTGATAGCTTGTCTAACTCATAAGCTTGCATTAAGTTAATATTTGTCATTTTTACTAGCTCCTTTTATGTATTTCCTATTAGTGTAACACGTTTTTTCTACTACTTAAATTCGGAGGCGGTTCACATGATGAAATTGTATGATTCAGGTTCTTTTTTTGATGAAATGTTAGATGGTGATCAGCCGAAACCACATTATCGCTCTTTCCATCGTAAGCTTAGTGCTTTTTCACAAGATCAGCTAGAAGAAAAATACCAGCAAGCTCAATCAAGCTTTCTTAGACAAGGTATAACATTTACTGTATATGGTGCACAGGGTGGGACGGAGCGGACAATGCCTTTTGATTTTGTCCCAATTATTATCCCACATGAACAATGGAACATCATTGAAACAGGTATGAAACAGCGTGTTAAAGCCTTAAACTGTTTTTTACATGATGTTTATAATCGACAGCTAATTGTTAAAGACGGGATTATTCCAAAAAGCCTTATCGAACAAAATTCATTTTATTATCCAGAAATGCTAGGTGTACAAGTGCCTATTAATAATCATATTTTTTTAGCTGGAATTGATTTAATTCGCGATGAAAATGGTGTTTATCGTGTACTGGAAGATAATTTACGTAATCCTTCTGGCATTTCGTACGTTTTTCAAAACAGATATGTAATGAAGGAAGTTTATCCTGAGTTCTTTTCAAAACATACAATCCAATCTCTTGAGAAACAGATGACAATTATGAAAAATGCCCTTCTTGCACATCGGCCAACAGCTTTAAAAGCAAATGTAGAACCGAAAGCAGTGCTTTTAACAGCGGGGATGTATAATTCTGCCTATTACGATCATGTATTTTTAGCGCAACAATTAAATATTCAGCTTGTGGAAGGACGAGATTTAATCGTTCAAGATCTTAAAGTTTTTATGAAGACTATATATGGTCTTGAGCAAATAGATATTATTTATCGCCGTATTGATGATGATTTCCTAGATCCTACTGTCTTTCGAGAAGATTCTTTACTAGGAGTACCCTATTTAATAGAAGCCTATAAAGCGGGCAATATCGCAATTTTGAATGCGGTTGGCAATGGTGTTGCGGATGATAAAGCGATGTATGCCTATGTACCCGATATGATTCGTTATTATTTAAATGAGGAGCCGATTTTAGAAAATGTGACGACCTATCATCTTGAAGATGAAAGTCAACGAGCATGGGTTCTTGACCATTTAAAAGAATTAGTGATTAAAAATGTAAGTGCTTCAGGTGGCTACGATATGCTAATTGGACCACATGCAAGTGAAGAGGAAATCGCAAGTTTTTATGAAAAAATAGTAAAACATCCAAATCAATACATTGCGCAACCGACTATTCAACTATCACGTGCACCATCATATCAGCATGGCAAATTTTATCCTTGTCATGTCGATTTACGGGTTTATGTTATGAACGGCGGTGATATTTTTGTACTTCCCGGAGGTTTATCGCGTGTTGCACTTAAAGAAGGCTCGTTAATCGTTAATTCATCTCAAGGTGGTGGAGCAAAAGATACGTGGATATTAAAGGAGGAATTGCAACATGCTAAGTCGAGTAGCAGACGCACTATATTGGATGGCAAGATATAGTGAACGAACAGAAACTAATGCACATATATTACAAGTACAGCTGTTGAATATGTTGGAGCAATCAGGTAAGGAAAATGAATATCTTGATCACTGGGAAGCAATATTAGACATTTGTGCATCGAAAGAAGAGTTTATATCATACTATGAAGTCATTCGTGTCAATCCTCTTATTGAATACCTTTTATTTTCGGAGAACAATAGCAATGCTATACATGCAACATTAAGAGCTATTCGGGAAAATGCACGCATTACACGTGATAGTATCCCTATTGAGTTATGGGAATTACACAATGCCTTTTATTTATATATGCAGCAAGAGATCACAGTGCGAGAACGCCCTTTTCCGTTAATATCTTTAAACTATTTTTTACACAATGTTCGTAAGACATCCTTGACGGTTACTGGATTAATTGAGGGCTCGATGGAACGGGATTTGCCTTTTTATTTTATGCAAGTTGGCAAATGGCTTGAACGTGCAGAAAAAATGATTCGAATGATTTTAATTATGCTAGAGCAACAAAAACTAATGGCTAGCGATTTACAAGAAGCAGACGGAACATTTTTGCTCGATTTATCAAAAGCAACAGAACCCTACCTGCGAAAGCATCATCAAACACATTTACAAAATGTTATACAATATTTATTACATGATGATCATTTTCCCCGCTCAGTGATTGTTTGTCTCAAAAAACTAGAAGAGGCATTTACACATATCGAAGAAGACCATTTAACAGAACGATTTTTAGCACTTAACACGCCGTTAAGAGCTTTGTTAATTGCTATAAACAATATCGATTTATCGACATCTTCCTTAGAGGAAGCAATATTTTCAATGGAGGAAAGATTGTGTCAATGTATTGATTTTGGTCATACATTTTCGACAATTTATCACTTATATGAACCCAGCCTACAATCTTGAAAGGAACAATTCACAGCTCCTTTTCAACACGCAAGTCAGTAATCAAAAGGAAGCGGACACGATGAAATTTGAAATTCAACATACAAATATTTTTCAATATGAATCTGAAGTCGATCAAAGCTTGAATACAATCCGCTTAAAGCCTCGAAGTGATGAGCGTCAGCGCTTGCTGTCCTATCGCATTGCTATTTCGCCCTCATCATTGACGCGCGAGCATGCAGATATTTGGGGCAACACGGTCGGTACATTTTATATTCCTGAGCAACACCAAGAACTAGAAATTGAAACAACCTCTATCGTCAGTATTCAACGAGCACCATTTATTCATCGGATTCAATATTCACCAGAGATGCAGACGATTTTCCATTCCCAGCTATTTTATGAGCATTATTTGCCCTATTTAAAATCAACGAGCTTTACGTTTATGACTGATGCACAGATAGAAGATGTTTTTCATGCCATTGGTCACGCAGAAAATCCAGTACTGTTTTCGCTTAATTTAATGCAGTATTTATATTCGACATTTGAATATGATCCAACAGCAACAAATGTCATGACAACTGCAAGCCAGGCATTTGATTTAAAACGAGGTGTTTGCCAAGATTTCACACATGTTATGCTAGCGATTTTACGTGCTAAAGGAATACCTGCTCGCTATGTTAGTGGCTATTTATATGTCGATGAAAATTCAGCTCTCATCGGTGATAGTGCTACACATGCCTGGGTTGAAGTGATGATTCCTGGCATCGGTTGGATTGGTTTAGACCCAACAAATAATGTAGAAGTATTAGAAAATCACATTATTTTATGCATTGGCCGTGACTATACAGATATTAGTCCCGTCGAAGGTGTATATACAGGCGGCAAGCATGATTTGACAGTCAAAGTAAATGTTAAAGCTTTAACGCATTTTTAATAGAGCGTGCAGTGAAACGTGTGAAAACATCTTTTACTGCACGTCTATTTAAATCTTTCTCCTCGTTCCGTTAACACCCATTTTCGAACATACCCCATGTTTTGCTGTATCGTTTCTATTGTTTTTTCGCTTTGTAACGCTTTTTGAAGCACAGTGTAACGTACATCCGTTGCTCGCACATTAGTGCCAATATCTTTAGATATCGTTTGGAAAATTCGTTCTATTGTTTTTGTCGTGATTGCTTTCGTTTGGCTTGCCTCACTTACCCAAAGCCATTCCCCCACATTTTTCTGATGTAATTCCTCCATTGCAGCTTGATAATGCAACAACATTTCTACTAAAACAATTGAAAGCTTAATTTCTCTCTTACCGTTATGATTGGCAATAGAAATATGTAAATTATCAAGGTCAAGATGCGCCCATTTCATGCGAACAATTTCTGCTGGCTTACAACCTGTTTCGATAAACATTTGAACAATACAGCCATTTCTTCTTGCTAACCAAGCATGCTCTTGTGTTTTTGCGTATTGAAAATAAGTTGGCCATACTTCTGTAATGCTCATTAATTGCTCTTTCGTAAGCAATTTTAGGGAATCCTTACCTCTCTTTTTGGGCTGTAAAATGCTTTCATAATCGAACGGTTCTGCCCATTCTCTCAAAAAAACAAAGTCTACAAAACTCCGAAGTGAAGCGATTTTGTGATTGAATGTATTAACATTTGGATAGTTCTCTTTTAAATAATTACTATATATACATATTAATTCTTTGAATTCGTTGTCAACATGTTCAACGTTTTGCTCACTAGCAAAAGCTAAAAATTGCTGTCCATCAATATTGTATTGTTTTTTCGTAGCAGCACTTTTCTTTAATGAATCTAAAAGCAATAAATAGCTTTGCCATGCCTCCTTCAATGTCACCATTTTGCTTCCTCCTTATTAGATAGGGCGTAAGTTAATTTAATTTTATAATATTTTTTGAGCGTGTAGTCTATTTTTTTTAATAACTTTAGTGTCGGATAATCTGTTATAAAGTGATAGATTACCGCTTCTTCTATGGAAAAGTCCCTTTTTTAATAAAGAAACAAATGTTCCTATAGTAGTTTCTCATATCTTTTGCTTTATTACAATAGCAATATTCTGTTGTAGTACAATCGCTTGAAAATGTTTGTAATTTTGTATAACAGGCTGAAAATACATGAAAATTCGTATTATTTAGTGTTTACCCTCCTTTGTGTTATATAATATAAGTACTATCTGAATATAGGGGGCTTTTCAATTATGCAAGTAAGAACGACTCGTCTTGAAGCTGAAGATGCCAAAATTATTTATCAGGAAACGGCTGGACTTGCGATCATTACGATTCACCGACCGCAGGCGAAAAATGCGCTAACAGCAAATATGTGGGATCAATTAGCTAACATTGCCCTAAAAGTGTTGGATAATCCGAAAAATAAAGTGCTTATTTTACGTGGATCAGGTGAAAACTTTACGGCAGGCTCTGATATTAAAGAATTTAACGCCATTTCACTTGAAAAAGCAGAGGAAGCATTTTTACATATGGAAAAAACGATTTCAACAATTGAACGTTTACCAATTCCAACTATTGGTGTTATTAACGGTCCGGCGATGGGTGCTGGTTTAGAGCTAGCATTAGCTTGTGATATTCGCATCGGCTCTGAAAAAGCGAAATTAGGTATTCCCGTAGGCAAGTTAGGCATTACATTAAACAACAAATTCGCTCAGCGCCTTGTCCAACTTGTCGGCCCTTCTACAACGAAGGATTTAGTATTTACTGGTCGGATGTTTAAAGCGGAAGAAGCATTTAAGCTTGGCATGCTCAACTACTTAGTTGCTGAAAAGGACATAAATAAATTTATGATTCGGATGGGTAAGCTTGTTGCTGGTATGTCACCAGAATCATTACTAGCTGTAAAAAAATCTGTACAAGAATGTATTGATAGTGTACCAGCACTTTGGCAAGGTTCTACACCATTTGTAGGCAATGATTTTACAGAAGGCTGTCGCGCTTTTGTCGAAAAACGTCAACCGCAATTTACACGACCATCAAAATAAAAATACAGGTACTCTCGCCTTTTCGCGTATGGAGTACCTGTATTTTATTTTCGTTTATGCAAAGCGGCATGAACATAAAGATTGATGACATCTAGTTCATAGCCAAAATGTTGAAAGAACGAACGTTGTATTTCTTCTTGTAATTGATATAAGCGACGTGGTAATAAATAATCAATCGGCATTTTTAATTGCAATGAAATGGTCGCCTTTGCCTGTTCTCCAAGACTAAACTGTATTTGCTCAACCTTTTGCACAATATCTTGCTGATTACAACAGTACGTGAGTAATTGAACGTACACTTGCTTTTCAATTTCAATATATTCTTGTTGGAAATCTGGTCGAACAATTGTTGTTTCACCGATTTTTTCGCGCTTCGGAGTGAAAATCTCTTTCCCCTTTTGAATGAGTCGTTTAAAGAAATTTTGCTCAACTTGGCGATATGGTATTGGCATAACATGCTTTCCTTGTGTCTGGCGAATAAATTTCGCTTTTTGAATTTCCTTTTGCGAACGAATATCCTCGACGTAATAATATGTTTCAATTGGTCCTAGCGCTAAACGCTGGGCAATATTTTTCGTCATTTTATCAGACGTGCCGATGATTAAAATAGATTGAACACTGTATGAATCGAGCGCTTTAATGACTTCCTCACGATGAGTTTTCTCTGTGAAAATCGCGCGTCGTACAGCTGTGATCGTATTTTTTTCAAATTTCGCGGATATGCCCGCTACTTTAACTCCATTGACAATTAGTAAACCATCATCAATTATTGCTTCTACCCCTATTTTATGTGCAAAAACTAGAGCACTAGTACTTTTCCCTGTTCCACTCGGTCCACTTAACGAACATACCTTCATCCACACACACACCTTCCTCGCTTAATAATAGCAGAATTATCACTCTATTTTTGCTGATATGGGCCAGATGCTATCATATGCGCGAGCTTTTCTCATATTAGCTTAAATTTTTCCGCTAGTCTATGCAAGCATCTTCTCCATTAATAGAATATATTCTTTTTTCAGAATAACTTTCCCTTTCTGTGCTTTAGTATGTTAAAATGTGAACTACTATTATTCTGTTATACAACTATAAGGAGTGTACTAGTTTTGAAAATCGTACCATCAAAAAAAATGTCATTATTCACCCCAGCAATTTTCGGAGATTTAAAGAGTTTCGCAAAGCAACAACAAGAAAAAGGAATGTCTTTAATCGATTTAAGCTTAGGTAGCCCAGATCTTCCACCTCATGCGAAAATTCGTGAGCATTTATCGTATCGAGCAAGCTTAGAAGAATCATATGGCTATACGCTATCAGGAACACAACGCTTTTACGATGCGGTAAGCCGTTACTATAAACGTCGTAGTAATGTCGATTTAGATCCTACTAATGAAATTATTCAAACGATTGGTTCTCAAGAAGGTTTAGTACATTTACCTATCGCCTTTTGTGATCCAGGAGACATCGTACTATCAACGAATCCAGCATACGTCGCTTACGATGCTGGCATACATTTAGCTGGTGCAACATCTTACTATATGCCTCAAACAGCTGAAAACGATTATTTACCGGATTTAGACGCAGTGCCGGAAGAAATTGCACTTAAGGCTAAACTACTTATTTTAAATTTACCAGGAAATCCTGTACCTGCTATGCCTTCTCTTGCATATTTCGAAAAGGTAATTGCTTTTGCTAAAAAATATAACGTAATTGTGCTTCATGATGCAGCATACTCAGAGTTTTATTTTACGGGTGATGGTCCTATTAGCTTTTTAGCAACACCTGGTGCAAAAGAAGTTGGGATGGAAATTAATTCGCTTTCAAAAAGCTTCAGCTTAGCTGGAACGCGAATTGCTTATATTGCTGGTAATGCCGAAATGATTGCTGTCTTAAAGCAACTTAAATCGAATTTAGACTTCGGTATTTTTGAACCGATTCAAGATGCTGCTGTAGTAGCATTAGATAATGCAGAAGAAATTACAGCGAACTTGCGTGCAACTTTCTCAGAGCGTCATAAAACACTAATGAACGGCTTACATGAACTAGGTTGGGATGCAGCGCCTTCAGATGGTGGCATGTTCGTTTGGGCAAAATATCCGTACGATATTGACTGTACCGAATTATCATTTAAGCTAATTGAGCAAATCGGTGTTGTCACAGTACCTGGAACTGTTTTTGGAACAGCAGGACAAGGTTACTTGCGACTTGCACTTGTGCAGCCAAAGGACGTATTGCAAGAAGCAGTAGATCGTCTAAAAAACGTTTCAATTTAATAACAATACAAAAAGCATGTGATACAGGGTACTCCCATTTCACATGCTTTTATTCTTTCTCTTATTAATTAACAAAACAGCTACCGCATGATTGCAGTAGCTGTTTCTTTTATACATCATATTTTTGTACTTCTTCATCCTCATATCGATTGTATCGCTTCTTAAATAATTTAAATAAATGTGTTACAAGGACTTTAAAGATTGCATAGCCTGGAATCCCTAAAATAACACCTGGTACACCAAATAGCGAACCTGCTGTTAATAATACGAAAATAATGGAAACTGGGTGGATGCTTAATGATTTCCCCATAATTTGTGGAGATATAAACTTCCCTTCAATCAACTGTACTACTGTCCAAACGATGGCAAGTTTCACTAGCATGAATGGAGAATTAACAAGCGCGATAATGGCTGCTGGTGTAATAGCTATGACTGGTCCTAAATATGGTACTACACTTGTAATCATCGCTAGGAAGCCAAGTAGCAATGCATATTTCATACCGATAATTAAGAAGCCAATCGTGACCATTGCTCCAATACACATTGAAACTAAAATTTGCCCTTGTATGTAAGAACTAATTTGCTTGTCCATATCGTGTAAAACATCATGTAAACCTGTGCGCATGCGCGGCGGGCAAATTTTCATGACAAATCTCGGTAGTTTTTCTCCATCTTTCAGTAAATAAAATAAAATAAAAGGTACTGTAACGAGCGACAAAATAATGCCCGTTAAGGTTGAAAGAAATCCTGTTATACCCGTAGCAACACCTTGTGCTAAATTTGCTGCTGTATCTTTTACTGTTTCGATAATGTCTGTAGTGAAATTCATCACTACTTTTTCATAGTTAAAATCCATATTGGCTAAATACTCATTTACGCGTGAGTTATTCAAGTATTCCACAATATTCTGGGTTAGTGCCATAAAATACACAGGGAATTCTTGTGCTAAATTCGTAAATTGATCACGTAAAAAAGGATAAACTAGCACGACAAGTAACGTAATGACGCCAATGACACCGATATACAAAATTAAGATGCCCCAAGCTCTAGGGATACGCCACTTTTCAAGTATTCCTAATAATGGTCGTAATAAATAATATCCTATTACGGCAAGCACCCCTGGTAAAATTACAACTTCAAATAATACTTGTAGTGGGGTAAATATGAAGGAAACTTTTCCAAACATAAAAATCACACATGCGAGTAATAATAAAATAATCAACGTAAATAATAAATTTTTACCACCTAAAAAGCGGATAAACTTCGTCGAAAAAAAGTTTGAATGCTCCTTTGGTCTTTGTTCTCTCATATTCACACCCCAATCCAAATGCTCACCTATATTTTACAGGATAATGTTGGCTTTTGCGAAACATCACTCTAAAGAAATTCCTAAAAATTTACTTAAAAACTCTTTATTTTTCTGTTCATCAATAACAATCGCAGACCCTGCATGGCTAAAGTTTTGGAAATCATAGCTGCCTTCAATTGGGACTGTCGCTTTCTCTATTGATATTTTCCCTTTAGACACCATTTTTAAAACTTGTTGTATTTCGCCTGTAGATGAATAATCAGTTGTCACATAGCCTTGGGCTGCACCAATAAATTTTGGTAAGTTGAATACATTTTGGGGTGCTAATATTTCATTTTTTAATGCTTCAATTACTTTTTGCTGGCGGGCAACACGACCAAAATCTCCTTCCGCATCGTGACGGAACCTTGCATAGCCTAGTAATTCCTGCCCATTGAGGTTATGAGTACCTTTAGTAAGCGTAACGCCAATTTTTTCAGACATATCTTTTTCAACATCTATTTCCACACCATTTGGTGCTAAAATATCAACAAGTGATTCAAAATTTTTAAAATCTACAAGTGCGTAGTGATGAATTGGTAATCCAAACATATTAGTTAATGTATCTTTTAATAGCTGAACACCACCTAAATAGTATGCGGTATTTAGTTTATAGGATTGGTAGCCAGGAATGTCTGCATAAATATCACGCATAAATGAAACAAGCTTGACATCATTGGTTTTCTTATTCCAAGATAATACCATCATTGTATCAGTTCGTGATTTTTCTTCACCACGTGTATCAATTCCTAATAATAAATAGTTTTCAATATCACTATTGATTTTGTCCCCACTAAAATCTTCTTGTGCTACCTTTGTGTCAGTTGCTAATTGTAAACCACTACGATATTGCATAATGCTATATCCCGCAATTACAATGACACAGAGTAATAAGAACGTAAACAATGCTCTCCCTTTACGCAATCGACGTTTTTTTGGACGTTGCGAGCGTCTTGTATAGTCTTGCTCTTCCATATCAAAATAACTCCTCTATTTTTTTATAGTAATGTAACGATTGCTAGTAAGGAAAGTTTCATTTTTCTTTCTAACCTCATCAACATCTCTCTATTCGTTATTTTACACCCTATTTGCCAGTTATGAGCAAAATAATGCTATAATATTTTCACGGTAGAAAGGATGATGAACATGATTGAAAAAGCGACGTTTGCAGGTGGCTGTTTTTGGTGTATGGTTAAGCCATTTGTAGAGTGGGACGGCATACATAAGGTCACATCTGGCTATATGGGTGGCCATTTAGAAAATCCAACATATGAAGATGTTAAAAAGGGCAACTCCGGTCATTTAGAAGTAGTAGAAATCGAATTTGATTCGTCGATATTTAGCTATGAACAATTACTTGATATTTATTGGATGCAAATTGATCCAACAGATGCCTATGGTCAATTTCACGACAGAGGTGAGTCATACTCAACTGCAATTTTTACTTATTCAGAAGAACAAAAACGAATTGCAGAGGCATCGAAAGAAAAACTTGCGAATAGTGGTCGCTTTGATAAACCTATTGTAACCATTATTCGTGATGCTCAACACTTTTATCCAGCTGAAGATTACCATCAAGATTATTATAAAAAAGAATCAGAACATTATAAGCAAGATCGCGCTATATCTGGGCGTGATGAATTTATTGCAGACCATTGGAAGAAATAAGCGGATTTAGTGTAGCGAGGCTCTTCTATTTCATTTCAACAAGAAAAGAATCCATTGTGAAAAACACAATGGATTCTTTTTCTTTTACTCATTAATTTTTGAGGTAAGGTTAAATGACTGCATTGCCTCAAAGAAACGCTTACCATATTTCTCAAATTTCACTTCACCTATACCACTAATCTGTCTTAGTCCCTCGAGCTCCAGCGGCTTTTTATCACATAACTCACGCAACGTTTTGTCAGAGAACACAACGAATGGTGGCACCTTTTCTTCATCCGCAATCTCTTTTCGTAATAATCGTAAGTGTTCAAATAACGGATCATTATCTGCAAGAACTCGAACAGTAACCGCTTCTTTTCGCATAACTATTCGACTGCCTAACAGGACAGATTTCCCTTCCTCTGAAACATAAATCGTTGGAAATGTCCCATGCTTCACAGCTAGTAACCCTTCCGCAATTAAAAACTCAATAAAATTTGAAACTTCCTTTGAAGACTGACCTTTTAAAATGCCATATGTTGAAAGTCTTGAAAATCCAAATTCAAGAACCTTTTGATTTTTAGAGCCGATTAATACTTGTGCAACCATTGTTTTACCGAATTTTTGCCCCATCCGTACGACGCAAGCCAAAACCTTTTGCGCATCTACAGTGACATCTTTCACTTCACGGCTGTCATTACAATTACTGCAACGATTACAAGGTTCGCCTGGTTCTTCACCAAAATACGTTAATATCGCATTTTGAAGGCAACCTTCTGTATGACAATAATCAACCATTGTTTGTAATTTTTCTAATTCCTGTGCAATTCGTGCTTCATCACGTGTTTGCTCTATTAAAAATCGTTGTGTTTGTACATCTCCTGATGCATAAAGCAATATACAGGCACTTGGCAGTCCATCACGCCCTGCACGCCCCGCTTCTTGATAGTAGCTCTCCATATTGCGCGGCATTTGATAGTGAATAACAAAGCGAACATTACTTTTATCTATTCCCATCCCGAACGCATTCGTTGCGATCATAATACGAGCTTCATCCTTTAAAAAACGTTCCTGCTCAGACATGCGCATGTCCTCTGATAGCCCTGCATGATACTTTGCGACCGATACACCAGCACGAACAAATATTTCATACAAACTATCGACCGATTTACGTGTCGCTGCGTAAATAATACCTACTTCTGTTTTATTTTTTTCAATATAATTTTTAATATATCGTTCTTTATTTTCACCGATTAATACGGTAAAAGCTAAGTTTTCACGTTCAAAACCAGTAATAAGCGTTGCCTCTTCATCAATCGTTAATAATTGACGGATATCCTCGCAAACGGCAGGTGTCGCAGTAGCAGTTAATGCGAGAACAGTTGGTTTTTGTGGCCACAGTGTAAACAATTTTTGAATCGCACGATAACTTGGTCTAAAATCATGTCCCCATTGTGAAATACAGTGAGCCTCATCGACTGCTAGCAATGGAACGTATAATTGTGATAACGCCTGTAAAAAGGAGGCACTTTCTAATCTTTCAGGGGCAATATATAGAAGCTTTAAATAGCCTGCACTCGCTAGCTGCATTGTTTCATCTACTTCCTGTGTAGATAACGTACTATTAATATAAGCAGCTGGTATATTTGCTGCTCGCAACGACTCTACCTGATCCTGCATGAGTGATATTAACGGTGAGATAACAATCGTTAAGCCATCAAGCATCAGGGCAGGAATTTGATAGCAAATCGATTTCCCCCCACCTGTTGGCATGACACATAGGCTCGACTGTCCACTTAACGTTTGCTCAATAATTTGGGCTTGTCCGGTGCGAAACGAATCGTACCCAAAGTGGTGCTGTAGCATTTGTTTTGCTTGCTCCATATTTTTCTCACTCCTCTGCTGTAAGACGAATTAACTTATACTCGCCCTGATCATTTTTAAAAATTTCATATGTCATGATGGAATTGGCCAGTGCCTCCTGCCCAGCAGAATTGGTCAGCACATATTCCGTTTTTGCGCGCACAACAATATTTTGCCCAACTTTCTCTATACGTTTAATTGTCGTATTCGAAAAATGAATTTTTGCTTGCTTAGACGCATAATAGGCAACCATGTCATTCAGCGTGCTCTGTAAATCATCTGCTCCAGTGACAGTCTTCATTACACTTGCATCATTAATCGCAACAGCTGCTTTTAGATGTTCATGAAATGTGTCAATAAATATTTTTACTTCGTCCTCGTTATAAGCAAAAACATCCTTACCATATTTCTCGATAGCTTGTTGTACTGCTTCTTTGTCCCCGTCTTCACTATACGTGTATAGATTTTTTGATTGGGACAAACGATCTTTTGCCTTCATGCCGTCAGTAATCCATTCATCAAGTAATTGTACAATATCCTTCAGTGGCAATATGTATGGTTGTGAAACACCTTGTTGCTGCCGATTAAAATAAATACCCACGATTTGACCTTTCTCGGCCTCCATCACAGGGCTACCTGGTGGTAAGGCTTCCTCTCCATCAATATAATAAGCAGCTACTTTGTCATTATATTTTTTGATTGTGTGTGGTAAACCATCGACATACACAGCTAGGTTATCCAAATTCCCATTATAAACTGTTGGAACGTTAACCGAAGCGTTATATTTCACTTGTAGCACGGCTATATTATAGGCTGTCGACATATAGCGTACTTCAGCTTCTACAAGCTTATCGTTACTAAATTGCACAAGCGCTGTAGGCTTTGATGATACGAGTGCTCCATTCGTTACAATATAGAGCATCTTTGGCTCTTTTTTCACTATAATGCCTGCACCAATTCCGTTCTCTCCTACAACCTTCACCTCTGGAACAAGCTTTTCCTCCTGCTTCTCCACAGGCTTTTCCGATTTCACTTCAGCCTTTTCCTTGTTAAACATTTCTGCAACGGACTGATCACTACAGCCAGTTAATAGGAAGGTTGCCGCTCCAACGATTAGCATTTTGTTTCGCATACATTCACCAGTACTTTCTTTCTCATCTTCTTTCCTATTCTATCATAAACAAGGATTTCATTCGTTTCAAGTTTACATAATATAATTATTGATTTTTTTCTTTAGAACAAACGCTTCCTATTAAAAAAGAGAAAAAACCTATTTTAAATAATAGTAACAACTAACTGATTTTTTCACTTATTTTCCTTATACTCCATAAAAAAAGAAAAACAGAATTTAATTCTGTTTTTCTACTGGAATACCAAAAACTCGAAATATGTAGTCTTGTTCTTTTGAAGCAGGATTTCAACACAAAACAGAATTCTTCCTCCTTCATTTAACTGCAATTGATTTCCGTTACGGGCGGACGCTTACCGAGGGCAAAATGTAAGCCTCAACCCTCGCAAACGCGCGGTCTGTTGCGTCTTACATTTTGTGCTGTTCCCGCAGGAGTCGCCTCCCTCCACTCTATACAACTGAAAAATTTAGGCATCAAGAGAGAACTACTGGATGCATTTTGTAATATGATTTATAAAAAAAGACATGCCCTATTATTCAAGCATGCCCGTCATGTATTTATTCTTTCTTTAATACGAGTGTTGTACCAATAATACCGAGCATTAAAACTAAAAATATTGTATAGGTGAACGAATGATTACCCGTTAAATCATAGCAATAACCAATTAACGTCGGAATAACGGCGCTCATCATAAAACCCCCGGACAGCACCATTGATGACCAGCTATTGGCTTCTTCATTGTTACGTGCTTCATCCAATGGTAATAATAAACCGATTGGAAACAATCCACTAAGCACTATCCCAATAATTAGGACAGCTACCCATAACATTAATCCTATTCCTATCCACAATAGTGCAAAACCGATGACCCCCATAATGCCTAATGATAGAAGCCAATGAATGCGACTTGACCATTTTTCCATTAGCAACGGTACGACAATATTCCCTATCATTTGTACGATAGATAAAAAAGTTAGCATGGAACTAGCAGCAACAAGTGAGAAGCCTTTATCTTGTAGCATTGGCGTTAGCCAAGACATCATTGAGAAAAATAGCGATGTTTGCAGACCAAAATAAAGTAAAATCGTCCACGCTCGACCGTTTTTCCACGGATTACGTGCTGCTTCCTTTGTAATATTTTCCTCTTGTACAGACAGTTGACCTTTCTTGTTTTGAATAACGAGCAACCAAATAATAAGAGCGAATACGGCAAGTACTGCCCAACTACCAAGTGCAATTGTCCAGTTGTTATGAAAGCCATTATAAAATGATACCGTTAATGCCGCACTTAATGTTGCACCTGTCCCGATGCCAAAAGAATATACTCCAACAACTGTAGTAAATCGACTAGGAAATTTTTCTTTAATAAATGCATTTAGCATCGGACCGATAATAGCAATTGCAAATCCTGCTACAAAACTTGTCACGACTAGCAATGCATAGCTTTCTTTTATCAATCGTAATCCATTAGCTAGGGCAAGCAGTGTTAAAAGCAGTGCAATAGCAGACTTCGTACCAAGACGTCTTTGTAGCGGGACAGCCAGTGGTGCAAATAGTCCCATACAGAACACCGGAATGGATGTCAGTAAACTCATTTGTGTATTGGATACTTGTAGCGACTCTATTAACACATTAAACAAGGGGCCAATCCCTGTTACAGCAGGTCGCATATTGAGGGCAACGAAAAATATACTGACAACAGCAAATACTATTGAAGTCGTCCATTGTTTATTATTCATGCGATTAATACCTTTCTTCACGCCAAATTCATTATTTCTCTTTCAACCAGCACTTGATTAACTTCCGTCGTTGTCAGACATCTGATTTCTTATATTATTTTTACCATTTTTTCTGCATATCGTCAATATTTCGGTAAATTACATATAAAATTGCTCAGTTCAAGGAAATAACGCTGTGCATTATAATACAAACAACATTACATATTTTTTGGTGCACTAATGCCTAAAAGTGCTAACGATTCTTCTAGCATGATTGCTACACAATAACATAAAGTTAAACGAGAACTTTGTAGATCATCATTCGATAAAATCTTATTATTAGCATAATATTTATTAAAGGCGCGTGCTAATTGTAATGCATATTTAGCAACTAATGACGGATCCGCTTGTTCATAAGCATTTGTAACAACTCGAGGAAATTGTTCTAGTAATAGAATGACTGACCATGCCTGGACACCTAATGATTGATAAGTCATTTCCTCAAGTTGAACATCAGCTTTATCTAAAATTGAGAAAATACGAGCATACGTGTATTGAATATATGGACCTGTCTCTCCTTCAAAGTGCAGCATTTGCTCAATTGAAAAATCAATATCATGTAAGCGATAATTTTTTAAATCTTCTTATACAAAATATTATTATGACAAAAATAAAAAAGACTACGACAAATGCCATAGTCTTTCGCTACCTTCCACAGTAGACTTTTTCCTTCCTACTTTTTAAATTTAGAAAGGAGGTGAACAAAGTGGAATATAATAAATTTTAGTACATCAATCGTAAAATGTCAATGTTTACCTTTTAATGTCTGGACATGGTAATATATAATTTCTGATTTTTCACTTAATTCCAACTCCTTATCTGTTAAAAAGTTAAGTAAAAAATAGAACTACAACTTCAATTGTTATAGTCCTATGCCCAAACTTAAATATGTATCCTATTTAGCAACAAATTTATCAGGTATCGTTTAATCATCGTAGCCATTTGTTGACGTGTTAATGCTCCAGTAGGATTCATACTCTTGCCATCACCTTTAATAATTCCCTCTTTAATAACCCAATCCCATGGTACTTTATGAGATGCTTCTACAAGTGATTCTGACCTAATATTCACTTTTAATTTTAACTGAACTTCTAATTCATTAATTTTACCTAGCAACTCATTGTATTGGCTCATCGTTAGCCCTCCATGATCTTTAATTTTACCGAATGTATCTGTACCATAACCTTTGTAATTAAATTGTAAATGCGGACTATCCCAACCCCAATCATAACCACTTACAAATCCAATTGATTTAGCGTATTTAATGGCTTGTTGAATCTTGTTAGTATTGTATCCATTCCAAATAGCATTACCCTTAGAATCCACTGGTATAAAGTCTAAAGCCTGTCCAACTAAGTGATATGATTTCATTGTTTTGGGTACTCCATGATCTACATTCTTCTTTTATTGTTCGAATGTTCTGATCGTTTCATAAATCAATACTTGAATCTGATTATCTACACAATATTGATACCATTTATATGCTGCAATCTTTGTATGATCTGCTAATTTATTTAAATTTGTACGGTTTCGAGTGTCATAAATCAAGTTAAATGTCATTTATCTCACCATCCTTAAGGTGTTTTTTCTTCAATTTTTTCAACACGTTTCTCTAAAGATTGAAGAGAATTATTAATGTGATTCATTACTACGTTCTAAGTGTTCCATAAGATTATCTTCTCGTTTCTGTGCTTTCTTTTCATTCGTTTCATATAGCGTAATAATTCTTGTTTCATTTTGCTCATTCTTCTGATAAACCTTTTTCAAGATGAATCCACCTAATAAAAGGCATAAAATAGCCCATCCAAATTGAGACTCTAATCTTTGATTAATTAAGTTGAAATCTAATGCTTCCATTTTTTCACCTCTCTTTTCTAACAAAATAAAAAAAGAGCAAAGGGATTTAATTCCCCTGCTCAATTTGTCGGTCATAATCTAATTTACTATTAATGATAATTAATCCTGATATAACTAAAGTAATACACAAAAATGATAATAACATAAAAGCTATAAAACTAATTTTCGACATTGAAAATAATCCAATAAATACAATAAGTAAAATTAACGCTGCTAATAGCAAACTACTATATGTATTTTTCACCGTTTTATCATTTTTGTACAATTCCAATTTCCTTTTAGAACTAATTATTTTTTCTACATATTCATGTTCATAGGGATTTTCAATAAACTTAATTTCCTCCTTACACCTTACCACTACTTTATTCAGGTTATTAGTACGTATAATTCTCCAAGTACCTTTTTCATCCTCTATAAAGTAATCATAATTGATACCCACAATAAACTCGATGACCCTAAAAAATATTTGAGTGAAGTAAGATACTGCAAATAGAATGACAACAAAGAGTATGAAAATAATTAATAAATATGTATTTAAGCTCATTAAATCTTTCAAATTCAATTCTTCAATTTGTTTCAAAACAGTATCAATACTAACTAAAATACCTATTATAGAAATAATGATCGACGGTATTATATTTTTGGAAAATAGCATTAGAAATTTTCTTTTCGGTGACATGAGCTTAATTTCTATTTCAGTAACATTATGATTATTTATATAGTCAAAAATTATATAAACTACCAATGTAATACCCAATGTTAATGGTGTGAAACTTTGTAAAATATCAGTTATACCTTTTAATGCTTCCATTTTTCAATTCCCCCTACTCATATTCTTGAATACTTTCAGAGAAATTACCATGATACGTTTTTGATTAATTCTGCAGCTATAAATATAAACTCTCAAATGTTTATAATATAAAAAGCACCATCAACTGAGAATGCTTAAAATCTCCTTATAATGGCTGGATTACATTCTTATAACACTATTCGTAAAATTCATCCATTATTACACTAAAACCTAAATCTGCCGCAACCGAAGCCTTTTTTTCTGCATAAATTTAATCGCAATAAATAACTTTTACCCAGTTAAGCATAAGTCAATTTACTGAGCTATACGGTTGGCGCAACTACAGGGTATATCTTAATGAATGTATTCCATTCTTTATTCCCTGCTAAAGATTTTGATGATCTATGCGTATATATTATAAGTGATCCTACATTCTTGTTAATAGGATTATAACTATAACTGTACACATCTTGTATTACTCCGCCTCCATTAAGGCGAGTAGTGACAACTACCAATTCCTTAATATCAGATGTACCGCCTATAAAATAACGCCAATAGGGAAAGTGTTCAGCATTTGGCTTCATAATAGATATCCCTAAAGGATAAGTGCTTCCAAATGAATCATAAGCCTTTGAGGGTATTTCAATAACACTTCCGCTTATTACTTGTTACTGCAACGAAGAATATTTAATAATCATTAATAACCAGTATATACGATTCAAAATTTCACCTTTTCAGGTAAAATTCCAATCGTGAAAATTGTTCCTTTTTCTGCTATCAATATCATATGTAAATTTACACTGTAATGATTATCCACTATCTCCAAATGGATCAAATTCTACTTTGTGTTTTGTAATAGTAATTAGTTTTTCTTTACTAATAATTTATTATATTTCGTTACAGAAAAATTACTTATATATAAGTCCTCTTGGATAGTCTCATAGCTAGGGTAACAAAATTGTTTAGTTACATCTTCTCTGTTGATGAATGATTCATAATAATACAATAATCTAAATCCAATTACACCAATGGCATCTAGCGATTTTAATAATTCTAAAGGTATTTGCGTAAAGTAATTATCTATTTATAAATCATCCAGATAAGCTTTATAACAATGATTTGTTACAGTATGTAAAATTAAACTATTTATCCTTTACCTATAAATCTCGTAACTTTCTTTACCTGATCCATAGTAATACGTGGAGTAACAGCTTGCATCCAATGTTCATTGTAATTACCTGCCCATTCAGTCGATCTACTTTCCAACCAATCATAATCGAATAAACGTTCCCAAGTTTTTTCAACTTCTTCTTTAACAAATCCTCTTTCATTAAAAGAATCCCATTCTTTTTCATTATAAGTTATTGGATTATTATTTAAAATAAGATGCCAATCATCAAAGGATGACCATAAAATTCTATCTTCTGGAATATCTAATTTTAAAATAACCCATCTTTCACCTTTTGTTGCAAGCGCTTTTTCATTTCCACTAGGTTTTCTTTGCCATAACCATACTGGGTAGTTTTCCATAACACAATTAGAAATGCGCTTTTCCATTTGTCTCATCATCCATTCGTAGGCTTCTGGAAACATAGCAAATTTTTTATCACCTTCTAAATAACCTTGCTCTCGCATTTTCTTATAAAGAACCTCAGGTTGAACTGTATATACTATCAAAGATGTTCCTCCTCATGTTGCAGATCTTCTTAAAATGTTTTCTTTAAAATTTATAAAAGATGTGTTTTATGCAATCGTTTCTTCTACATAGTACCAAAACGTATTTGGTTTACCCCATAGAAAATCTAAATCATTTTTTGTGAAGTATGGATATGAAAACTTATCAATTCTAACAGTGTACTTTACTCCATCTACTTTGTATTTCATATCATTTCCCCCATTTTATAATAGTTCTACAGTTTTACTGTATATTCTTCATTAATATTAGAATATGTAACTACCTCTTTGAGATTGTAGTGGTCAATTAGTGATTTTAAAATATCACAAAAAGCCTCTAATGCAATGTACACAACCTCTGAATTATCATATTGTTCTTTGTCATCATTAAGTTTAAAAGTATCTAAGAATTTTGTGATTGAATCATTACCGTGTGTTTCACCACTATACTTCATGTAATAATATCCATATTTATCTTCTTTAAAATATTTAAATAACCTTGAAATTGAATTAGTACCACTAGCACAGTACCACTTATATTTATCTTTAGAAGAAATAAATGGTTTTTTACATTCATTTAATTCGTTTTTATCAATATGTGGCATTTGTTCTGGATACATCTTTTTAGTTTTTTCGTATATCTCAATCCAAGATTTTAAATTTGATAATTGAAAGTCTTCAGCTCTGTTCATTGAATCTTTTTCTAAAATGTATCTCATATAAATAAACATGCTCCTACATAAACTATAAGTGCCATGATAAGCTTTATTTTCGACCAATAATACCAATGATTTCAATTCCAAAAATGCATTGCTAGATAGAAATATTAAAGACTGGTCTAAGGTATTTATATTCTGTTTATTTTCTACCGAATGCTTATAAATTCTATAGTGAGCTTCTCTTAATTCACTTATGATATTGTTTAAATCCATCTTCACTACTCCTATAAAATCACTGTTTTATATTATTTGAAGTGCATTGCAAATTGACTCAATGGAATACCTTTTGTATAAAAATCATCTAAAGCATCATAAGCTAAGTCAACTACCGTCATTATATCGCTTCCATAGTTCGAAAAAATATAAATGAATGCCTCGTTATCATCTAGATAATCTTCTTTGTTTACTGAGTCTTGAAAATACATAACTTGATATGAGATTTCTATTCCACCATCAAAACCCTCTACTCCATACCCAATTATGTCAAAAACTATATTCATAACACCGATCACTTCAACTTCATCGAAGAAGTCTATTTCTAAAGTGTACGACGTAATATAACCTTCAGTTGAATGTTTTTGAAACTGATTTAGGTAATCATCATTAATTCCAAATTTGATATCAGTCATAAAGAACTCCCTATCATTTTTATAAAAGACTTCTTTGATTAAAAATCAGTCTCTTATCCTTCTCTCATTTCCATAGCTAATTTAATAGTTTTCTTAAACTCTTCATTCCTTAGATTACGATTTTTAATATCAGATAAGCAAAAGTAATTTTCTTTACCATCATTATGTTCTGCTACTATTTTTCTTGATTTAGCGTCATATTACATTCTGTTCAACATGCATATTTTTCTTTTCCTCACCGTCTTCATGACAATCCCCCTGAGATAAATAATTAGTTTAACGTGTGCTGTTTCATCTCAGCAACTTCCTTACAGACCTTTATTATTTCTTCAAGTTGTGAATTCGTAAAACTGCCTTCCAATTCAAATGTATCCATTAGAAACTCGCTATAAATGTTCTTATTATTTGCAATTTCATAAACCCTTTGTAAGTCATTCTCGTTTAAATTCATAATTTTTTCTTTTAAATTCACCTAATCAAACCTTCCCTTCTAATTGTTCATTTATAAAATGCTGATATTGTTTAACGTAACTCAACTTGATTAGGTAATTTCTCCAACATTTCTTTAAACTCTCCTAGATCTTCGTATTGATAATCCTTTTCTTCCCCATTTATAAATACATATTGAGCATTTTTGAAATTATCCTTAATTTCAATCGTTATTGAAACATTAGTTAAATCATAACCTTCTTCTAAATCGCTGTTCTCTTTTGCGAACCATTTGACTATTGAAGGCTCTGTAATTTCTTTAGTATAGAAATGTAATTTTTGATCCTCGTAGTATCTAAAATTAAATCCTTTTTGCAGTAACAAATGTAAGATGTGTTCTTTCGTTTCCATTATTCATTCCTCCCTATTTTTTATAATATTATACTTTTATAGATTAATTTTACTTTACCCTTAAATGGTATACAACTTCCAACATTACAATACATCAAGAAAAAAGTGAGTAACTACATGAGCTACTCACCTAATAATTAAATAAAATTTTTCTTAGAGTTAGCTTCAGCAAATTGCTGACTCTTTTTAAATCATAAATATTTACGTAAAGTATCAGCCACTTCATCTGCATCAATTTCAATATATCGCTGAGTTACCTCATACGAAGAATGACCAAGTACCTTTGAAATAATTGCCAAAGGTACTTTTTTATGTACCAAGTTAGTCGCATATAACCTCCGTATTTTGTGTGGTGAGATTGAAAGTCAATATTTTTTAGAGTAAGCGTTTATACGCTTTGAAATAGCATTGTTATGAGAATAGTCATTCAAAGTCGGCTTTCCACTTTTTGTAATGAAAACATAATCATTTTTCTCTTTATAACGTTTCCTAACCTCATGATTTTGCCTAATCAAATGTTCAAGCAACATTAATAATTCATCTTCTAAGGGAATCTTCAACACCTGTCCATTCTTCATGATGTCCCCAGAAAGAACCAACAATTTTTTATTAAAATCTATATGTTCTTCTTTTAAGCTTGTTAATGTGTGAATTCTTATGCCCGTTCTATATAGTAGAAGTAAAACTGTTACATCTCGCCAACCAAGCCATGTGGTAGTGTCGATCACTGATAGTAATATTTCTAACTCACTTTCGTATGCTGCTTTTTTTACTTTTCTATCAACTTTAATTTTAACGTCCTTCCAAAATTTATTACCTTGCATCCAACCGTTATCATAAAATCTCGTTAATATAGCTGATACAAATCTAAATCTATTAGCTTGAGTCGACTTGTCTAAATGACTGAGTGATTCTAACCACTCCATAAACCCTTCCTTATTAATATCATCCACCGTCTCAATATTTAAAAACTCTACAAATTTTTGCATCGTCTGGTTATAAGTCAACAAAGTCTTATGTCTTAGACCTTGTAATTGCATTTGTCGATTTACTATTACAAGTGCTTGATCGATTAGGATTGAATCGGATTTATGTTTGGTAGTATTATCTTTCGATTGATTAGGTTGTAAGCTAGGCTTAAAAACAACATCATCCATTCCCAATTCTTTTACTTTTCTTGACATTTAACTTCTTCCTTTCAATGAAATATTAAAAGGTAATAAATTAGGGATAAATCAATTTCATTTACTTACCTGTTCTTTCCCTTAAAAACGTTTAAAAACCACTCTTAATTTCCAACTTCTTCATCCCACTCTCAATTTCCCCTCAAACACCTAAGAACTATTATCGGTAAACGTTGATGTCATAATGTTTATAGACTATGGAACATATTTCATGATATACTAAAGCCATTGTGAAAAAAGGAGGAACTTGCATGATTCAAGTAAGTAATGTAGGTCTTCGCTATGGCGATCGTAAACTATTTGAAGACGTAAATATAAAATTCAACCCTGGAAATTGCTACGGTTTAATCGGGGCAAATGGGGCAGGAAAATCAACATTCCTAAAAATTCTTTCTGGTGAAATTGAAGCACAAGAAGGAAATGTATCAATGGGTAAGGACGAACGTTTATCTGTCCTTAAACAAAATCACTTTGAATACGATGAGCATACAGTGCTTGATACTGTTATTATGGGTAACAAACGCCTGTATGATGTGAAAAATGAAAAAGATGCTATTTATGCAAAAGAAGATTTCTCTGATGAAGATGGCATGCGTGCTGCTGAATTAGAAGGTGAATTTGCGGAGCTAAACGGTTGGGAAGCTGAATCAGAAGCAGCAACATTATTAAACGGTTTAGGCATCTCAGATGATCTTCACTATATGTTAATGGGTGATCTTGAAGGTTCTGACAAAGTCAAAGTATTATTAGCACAAGCATTATTCGGTCAACCAGATGTATTATTACTGGATGAGCCTACCAACCACCTTGACTTAAAAGCGATTCAATGGTTAGAAGAATTCCTAATTAACTTTGAAAATACAGTTATCGTCGTATCCCATGACCGTCACTTCTTAAACAAAGTATGTACACATATCGCGGATCTTGATTTCTCAAAAATCCAATTATATGTGGGTAACTATGATTTCTGGTATGAATCTTCACAATTAGCACAAAAAATGGCGCAAGACCAAAATTCTAAAAAAGAAGAAAAAATTAAAGAATTACAAGCGTTTATCGCTCGTTTCTCTGCCAATGCGTCAAAGTCAAAACAAGCAACATCACGTAAAAAAATGTTGGATAAAATCGAGCTTGATGACATTAGACCTTCTAGCCGTAAATATCCATTCATCAACTTCCAAATCGGCCGCGAAATCGGTAATGATGTATTAACAGTTGATGGTCTTACAGCAAGTCAAGACGGTCAAACGTTATTTAAAGACATTCGTTTCTCAATGAATAAAGATGATAAAATCGTTTTACTTGGTAGCCCTATGGCTAAAACAGCTCTTCTTGATATTTTAATGGAAGATAAAGAAGCTGATGCTGGTACATTTAAATGGGGTGTTACAACATCTCAAAGCTATTTCGAAAACGATCATGATAAATACTTTGAAGGTTCAGAAAAATCATTAGTAGAATGGCTTCGTCAATATTCACCTGACGATGAAACAGAAAGCTTCCTACGTGGTTTCTTAGGTCGTATGCTATTCTCTGGTGAAGAAGTGAAAAAATCCCCTTCTGTATTATCTGGGGGAGAAAAAGTACGTTGTATGCTTTCAAAAATGATGCTAGCAACAGCCAATGTTATTTTACTAGATGAACCAACAAACCACCTTGACCTTGAATCAATCCAAGCACTAAATGAAGGCTTAATCCGCTTCAAAGGTGCCATGATTTTCACTTCTCATGACCATCAGTTCATTCAAACGATTGCAAACCGTGTCATTGAAATCCGTGAAGATGGTTCAATTTTAGACAAACAATTAACATATGATGAGTTTTTAGAGTGGAAAGATAGCCAAGGCTTAAACTAATCCATTCTTAAAAAAAACCTCCCCCACTCGCTTGGGGGAGGTTTTTAATTATAAACATTAAAAAAAAAACGGCAAATACATCATGTATTTGCCGCCTGATACTATTTTTGCATTTCTTTCGTTGGTCCAAGTACACCTGGTACTGGTAAGCCAGCTTGACGTAATAATACAGTCATTTGGCCACGATGGTGTGTTTGGTGGTCAATTAGTTTGCGTAATAATACACCTCGAGGGATTGGTCCGTTAAAACCGTTCACTTCCTCCAGTAAGTCTTCATTTGAAAGCTTGGCAGCTTCCTCTTTAATACTATTAGCTGTCTTTTCATATGTCGCTACAATTTCAGCTGCTGTAGCTGGAACAGGATCTTCTTGGCGAATCATCGGCACCTTTAAACCTACTAAATAACTAAAATAGCCTGCCGCGCCAACTAAATGCCAGCCTAACCAGCCAAGTGAATTATGACCTTCAACAATGCTTTGATCTAATGTTTCATCAGTCATTGCTTTCAGTACTTGAGCAGTTCCTTCTGTTGCAATTGTCCATTCACTTAGAAAATCGTCTACTTGTCGATACATATTATCGCCCCCCCAAATTTTAACTCCTTATTATCATAGTAAAATCCTTATTGTATCGCAAGTTTCTATTATTAAGTTTACATAAAAATATTATTTATTCTCCTCTTTACTACGATTGTTCTAAATTTCAGTAGATTTTCACCTCTCTTTCCTCAAGTTAAAGACTTTGCCCATATTTTTGTTAAATCATGTATAATGGGCTACAACTTAAACTAATAGAAAGAGGTATTTTATGTTTTCCCCATTAAAAAAAGGCGATACAATTGGCATTTACTCGCCTTCAAAACCAGCTTCAGTTATTGCCCGCGCCCGATATGAGCGAGGAAAGGCACGGTTACAGGCACTTGGCTTTACAATTAAAGAAGGTTCATTAACTGGCATGAATGATATTTATCGTTCTGGCACACCTAAGGAGCGCGCCCAGGAGCTCAATGACCTATTACACGACCCTACAGTGAAAATGATTTTACCTACAATGGGTGGCACAAATGCAAATAGTATGTTGCCTTATATAGATTATAAAGCGATTCAACAATCCCCCAAAATACTAGTTGGTTTATCGGATGTGACCGCAATTCTCCTTGCCGTCTATGCTAAAACCGGCGTACCAGTATTTTACGGACCCTCTGTTGCATCTACATTTGGAGAATTCCCACCATTTGTGAATTACACAGAACAATATTTTATCGATCTCTTTATGCAAACTGTTTCAATTCCTTATGAAATGTCGACTCCTCCTATTTGGACAGATGATCGAATCAATTGGCTTGAAAAAACAGCAGAAAAAACGCAGCATGATAATTCTTGGATAACAGTTCAACAAGGTAGTGCCGAAGGTCGTTTAATCGGTGGGAATATCAATACGATGTATGGCTTTATTGGAACCCCCTACTTCCCTCAAATTAAGGAAGGCGATATTTTATTATTAGAGGATACATCCAAAACAATTGCTGTAGTGGAAAAAAACTTTGCAATGTTAAAGTTACATGGCTACTTCGACAAAATTGCAGCAATTATTTTAGGTAAGCATGAGCAGTATGATGATGAAGGCACAGGTCGAAAACCTTATGATGTTTTATTAGAACAGCTGGATGGGAATCCTATACCAATTTTAGCTGAGGTGGATTGTTGCCACACACATCCACTGCATCCATTGCCAATCGGCTTGCGTATTAAAGTAGATGCAACGAATAAACGTATTTTGTTGTTAGAAAGCTGGTTCTCTTAATATTCGTATATAGGAGCCCTTTCACGTATACTTAAAGAAAATTGCTAAAGGAGTTTGATAGTATTCGAATCTTATTCTTATTTTCTCTAGCAATAATACTTGTCGGCTGTACAACTAATCCGAGTACAAATCCACAGCCCAGCCATCCGACTAATACTGATGAGCAAAACGATAAAGAACAAGCAACTAATCAACCATTCAGTAGTGTTCTCGCTTCCTATTTCCCACCGGATGGAACAACTGCTTATTTTCAAGGTGAAGGGAACGAGTTTGCTAGTTACACACTTCAAACGACCTACATCGATGAAACATCAATCGCTCAAGTGGAAAATAACGGTGGCGTCACATTGTTAAAAGTCTATCGTATTACGAAATCTGCTATAGAACTTGTCTATATGGAAGCAGTAGATGAAACGCCAACATTGCCAACAGCACACGATATAGCAACTTTTCCAGTTATTGAAATCATTTTACAACAGCCTTTGGAAGTTGGAAGCCGTTTTAATGGGTGGGAAATACTTTCGACTACTGCTTCTATACCCACGGGCTTAACCACTTTCCACGATGTTATTGAACTTATTAAAACAAAGGACAACATGACGACTTCTAAATATTTTGCCAAAGGTGTGGGACTAATCCGTACAAAAGACGAAATGGTAACAAATAACGGAGAATCATTTATCATTACGTCAACTTTGCAAAAAATTGAATAAAATGTCTGAACAGGCGTCTCGCATGGCGCCTTTTTCTTAAGTAAGGAGGTAGCATTTATGAGCGACATACATAAGCACACTACTGGGGAAGAACTAACGGAAGAGGAGTTTATCGAACTTGTACTGGCAGAGCAACAAAAAGCGCTAGCTGAGGAAAGAGAACGACTTACCCATAGTAAAAAGGCTAAAAAACAAAAGCCAATTATGAAATGGATTATGTGGGTTATGGCGTTCGTACTATTTTTTAATACGTTTGCGCTTATTTTTCAAATTTACTCCATTCCTGCTATCGAATTTATAAAGGTCTCAAGTCAATTATCGCAACAAGAAGATATTCAAACGTATAAAAAGGCGATTGTAGAGGTTTCTACAGGCTCAAGTAAAGGTACAGGCTTTGTTATTTCTCCTGAAGGTCTTATTGTAACGAATGCACATGTAGTAGAAAACGCCCTTACATTGTCCGTTGTATTTCCTGAACAAGGGCTTATGGAAGCTCAGTTACTACAAAGCTTTCCTGAAGTTGATTTAGCACTTTTGCAAGTTACTAGTACCAATCTACCCTCACTAACTCTTGCAAATAACCCTAGTTACCAAGAGAATGAGTCTGTTTATTTCATAGGTAATCCACTATCCTTCACTGGTATTGCTAATAAAGGTACATTACTTAAAGAAACTTACCTTGACGATTGGCAGGAACCCGTCATGATGATGCAAGCACCTGTGTACAAAGGCAATAGTGGTAGCCCTGTTTTAAATAGTGATGGTGAGGTAATCGGCATTATTTTTGCCACGATGAAAAAGGAACCTTATGGACGAGTAGGATTATTTATTCCTGTACATGTGTTAGAAGAGTACATCCTACAATATGGGCATACACAAAGTGAAAATTTTAAATAGCCCACTCCTTCTATGGAAGTGTTGCTTCCTCTCTTTATCGGAATGATGAAGTAAAATTAGATTAACAACCGACAATGAAAGCCCAGCAGCTAGCGATGAACAACTAGTTGCTAGGCTTGCTGACATATAGCTAAAAAAGTTTAATTATTTTGCTCAAGGTACTCGTATATCGCCATCATATCTCGTTTGTTCAATTCTCGAGTGCGATTAAAAATGGGGATATTTGCAACGGCATGTGTACTTTCCGCTACTACATCACTTACAATGCCAGTTAGCCATGTTTGCACATCTATGCCTTCAACGGCTTGCTGGCGCCCTTCATCATTGATGCCACTTGCATAACAACTCACACAAGGAACGGATAGTTTATATACGCCATCATGGAGACCATCTTCCGAAATTACTTTCTTCCCTTTGCAAAATGGACATGGATGACTTGCCTTTATTTTATTAATAGATGTCACAATTTTTTTGTAACCGAATGCTTCATAGACATAGGTTAGCTTTTTGTATTTGCCATTGGTGAAATACTTATCAATAATGGTTTCTCTCGTCTCGGTAATGTTGGCAAAATCACAAATAGTCATTCGATTTTGCATGCTAATAGTTTCAATATTTCCACGAATATTGTCCCAAAATGGCAACGCGTTTTGTAAAACCATTTCATAATTTGCAAAGCTTGCGAGCTCTAATTCTAACATTTTCAATGCGACTTGTGTTTCTCTTGGGAAAAGAGATACATCTTCTGTCAATACCGTATTACCACCAATGATAGCTTTTATTTTTTCTAATGCGGGTAATTTTCCAACGATTTTCATCACTTCGTCTATAGGCAGTTGAATAATCTCCCGAATATCTGTATCGCCAAATTTCAACTTTTTACGATGGTTTAGTACGGTTCCTTGACAAATTGGACATGTTATTTTTGTTTTCGACTCTTTAATTTGCTCTTTTATAATGGATTTTGAAATAACAATATAGTTACCAATTATATGATTAAAACCTTCCCATGTCCTTGATGCCTTGCCCACTTTATCATAAAATGATTTTTCCCAATAACCATATAAAAAAGTATGCTTTTCTTCTTCCGACATGTCGTTAAAACTTTTACTAATATCCTGACCAAGCTCATTATTAATTTCATTAAAGATGAATTGTAATTTATCGAATTTATAAAATTTCAAAATTGCCATCACATCAGGGTGCAATAAACCATCCCAAAATGATGCATTTTTATCTTGAATAACAATATCAAAATCAAATTTATCAATTACACGACGCCCCGAGCAACAAGGACAATGATTATGTTGCGAATAAAAATCGAAGCTACTTGTATCTTTGTTTGAAGGATGTGCTCCCACAATATAATTGATTAATCCACCAATTTCATAGAGAAACGTATATTGACTATATAAGTGTCGTTCTAAATCAATTGCGATCACAGGAGCTATTGTTTCAGAGTCATATTCACCATAAATTAAACGAGCCATTGATGATAAACTTTTTAAAATACCACCTTTATAGATGTTTTCGGCATTTTTAAAATAAGCAATTGGATTCTCTTTTTCATAATCAATACCATTTTGTTGATTAATGGACGAAGCTATATGCAAATCGGTCTTTGTCTCTGCTTGGCTTTGTTTATGTTGATAGTCATCATAACTGACAACATCAAGATGGGTAACAGGCGCTAGCTGTCGTTTACCGAAATCAACGATAAAATCAGAGCTTTCTAGCATATATGGATTATGTTCAATCATGATAATGGAGACAGATGCATCTTGTAATATCCCCCTTATACTATCAATGAATTGGTTTAAAATATTTTGTGATAGTCCTTTTGAAGGCTCGTCAAAAATAAAGAGTGTATGAGGATTTCTTGTATTAGCAAATAGCTCCGAAACAAGATGGACACATTGAAATTCTCCTGTCGATAATGTTTGTGTTTTTCTCTCCAACGTCAAATAACCAAGTCCTAATTTAATCAATAAATTTAGGCGTTTAAAAGCAATATCCTCTGTAGGCAACTCCTCAATAATATCTTCAATTGAACGCTGAAAAATATCATCAATATCGTCACTATATTTTGTAAGCTTCCTTTTAATATCAAGAAACGTTGCAACAGTTGAACGACTCGTAATCGATTGGTTGCGATCTTGCCCCACCATGACTAACTTATCTTTAGGATATCGTTTTTGAAAATCACTGGATAGACATACATTTACGAGTGTCGATTTACCACATCCAGACTCTCCAGTAAAGGTGACAAGTCTATTTTTAGGAATATCAATATGATCCATTTGAATATTACGACAGTAAAGATCATGAAATGAGTAGTATTCTTCAGGTATTGCATGATTTCGTTCCCAAATAATTGGTTTAGGGCGTGGAGATTGTTCAACAATTTTCCCTCCATATTTTCCACTACCTGGTCCAAAAAATAGTTGCTCGTCCGTTATGTCAAGCACTGTATCCGAATGATCAATGAGCCAAATTTGATTTTTGCAGCCTAATTGCTCAATTTCTTTTAAAATTGTCAGAAGTGTTTCGTGATCTAGGCCAACAGAAATTTCATCGATAATAATAATTGTATTTTCACTAGTCGCCATAAATTCGGCCAAGTATAAGCGTGTTAACTCTCCACCTGACAATGTTCCCATTATTCGATTTAATGTTAAATAGCCTACATTCATATTGATAATATTTTGAAGGATTTGTTGCTTCCCTTCACTAATATTTAAAACTTCCGCTTGTGAGAGAATGGTTTCAATGCTTAAGTCATTGATATCGGAAATACTGAGCTCTGTGTCCCTTAAAGCCAATTTATATTGTTCAACTTCTTGATTAAAACGCTTGCCCTTACACTTTTTACATTCAACATTTTTAGTTGTCCCGCGTCCTTTACAATCAGGACACCATCCTAATACATTGTTAAAAGAAAAAACCTCTGGAGAAAGTTGATATTTTTCTGCTAGCGTTACACGGATTTCTGTAAACACGCCAGTATGAGTGCCAATAGTTGAACGTGGATTGGAGGAAATGGATGATCTACCTAGAAAAAGAACAAGTGGCAAGTCTTCCATATTAATCGCACTGAAGTTCGTTTCCATAATATTGGGAAATAAATACTGATATTCAGCCTTCGGCAATAAGGATACGAGTCGTTTTTTCGATTCTTCGCCAATTGTTTGACAAAATGTTGTTTTACCAGACCCAGACAATCCAGCAATACCTAGCGATTGATTTACCGGTATTAGAGCATTTAAATTGTTAATATTATTTGCTATTAAATGATTTATTTTCATCGTAATATCCTCTCTATTTTTCAATTCAGCGACTTCAACTTGATGTTAGTGAAGGAAATGGTCAGCACAAAAAATTATTAAAAAAAGCAAACGGCTTTGTTCCATATTTAGCCGTTTGCTTTTTTATACATTAACTTCATACAATCAACAGGATTTGACGTTAGGTTTATAATTCCTCCAACACTTTTTCAAAGCCGTTAAACCAATTTAACCAGCCATATCTTGCACCTTCTACTGCTTGAGCACTTGAAATACCCGTTTGCTCAAGATGAAGATTTACCTTCCCATCTTCTAATTCTTTTAATGTCCATGTTACCGTATGCTCTTCACCGCTTGCGAACGTATAAGATAATTTGTATGGTTCTTCAACTATTAGCACTTCCCCATCAATAATACCATTCCACCATTCTGTCGGTTGTGTACGAAACTGGAAACGGTGTCCTACAACTGGTTTAAAATCATTTTCCATTATCCATTTTGCAAGTGTTTCTGAATCCGTTAATGCATTCCATACTTTCTCGATTGAACTTGTGAACTGAAAATCTAATGACAATTCTGCCATTTTCATTCCTCCTCTAATAAATTTTTTAAAAGTAACGCTTTTTCTTTCCAAAACTTTTCGTAATGGCTTACCCAATCCTTAATTTCACTTAAAGGAGCAGCATTTAATCGATATCTTGTTTCTCTACCAACTTTACGATCTGAAACTAAACCAGCTTCTTTTAGTATAGCCAAATGTTTAGAAACAGCAGTCCGACCCATTTGAAATTGTGCTGTTAATTCGTGAAGAGGTAATTCTTCTACTTCTGATAGCAAACGTAGCAATTTCCTTCTTGTTGGGTCAGCGACTGCTACATAAACATCACGTTCTTGACCTTTATCGTTCAAAATCATCCTCTCCTAAAATAGGACACCAATTGGTGACCTTAATTATAGGACACTACTTGGTGTCCAGTCAAACTTATTTCTTCGCTCTGGTCCCATATATAAAAGTTCCCTTCAATTTTTTAAGTAATAACTACACAATTATTTAAGGTATAATTAATTATCTTAAACTTAAAATTAAAATTATTAATAATAAAATTAAATAAATTAAATTTTATTATTTATTTTCTTAATACCTTATTGTATAATCGAATTAAATTAAAGAAAGGAAATTTCAATATGGCTTATAAAGTAATTACGAATTGTCCTGTCTGTAATAAAACATTAAAAATTACCAAGCTCCATTGCTCTCATTGTCACACGACGATCGAAAATGAATTTGAATTATCAAAGCTCGCCTCTCTATCAAAAGACCAGCTTCATTTTGTGGAAGTGTTTTTAACATGTAGAGGGAATATTAAAGAAGTGGAAAAAGAATTAGGGATTTCGTACCCTACTGTTCGAGGTAAGTTAACAGAAATCATCTCATCGCTTGGATATGTACAAAAGAAGAAAAATGAAGTGGACGAGAAAAAAATTGTCACTATGTTGGAAAATGGCGAAATCACACCTGAAGAAGCCATAAAGCTCTTAAAAGAAGAATAAGGAGGAACTTATTATGAAAGAGGAAATTGCAAGAGTGTTAACAATGATACAAGAAGGAAAGCTAGATGCAGAGAAGGGATCAGAACTTATTCAAGCATTAAAAGACAAGGAAGATACAGGAAATAATTTTTTAGAAAAAACAACAAAATATTTAGATAAAACATTAAAAGTTCGTGTTGTATCATCCGAAAATGATAACGTCATGGTCAATTTACCAATAAAACTTGTCAAAGTAGTATTAATGGCTGGTCACAGCATCGCAGCTAGTATCCCCCAATCAGAAAAATACGTTAAAGATATAGATATCAACCTTATAATTGAAGCAATCGAAAATGAATTAGATGGCCAAATTGTTGATATTAAATCTGCAAACGGGGATACCGTTTCAGTCATTATTGAGTAGTGATTTGCTTATGATGCATGTAAAAGTGAAAACAAAAGGCTTTAATTTTACTATTCCAATTCCATATGCAATTTTAAATATCCTTATTTCTATCTTATTTTCAAAGTTTGTTCAGCAAATTGCAAACAAATGGACAAAAGAGCACTTCGATAGAAAAAAAATAGACTTTACTATCCCACTTATAGATAAAGAAACACTTAAACCTATTGTCAATGAACTGAAAAATTATAAAGGCATTATACTTGTAGATGTTAAAGCGCAAGACGGGACCGAGGTTAAGGTCAAACTATAATTTAATTTTATATTACAAAAAATCCACGATAGGTTCGAGTTTTGAAATGTTTATTTAAAAGCTCGATTATTACAATAAAACCCCCATTTTTTTTGGGGGTCTTACATGTTAGTAGTCAAGTTTACATAATATTATTATTTAGATTTATTTTTAATATATTTAGTAAATATTGATTTTACAGGCATTTTACTTAAGTATTGATTGCTCGTTTCAGTGATTTTCTGTAATAGCTCAAGCAATTTTTCATCCCCTGTCCAATGTTTTTCGATTACTGCTGGCCCTAATTTATTGATTGTCATATTGAGGACAAAAGTGGCCAGCATAATATCATCGAGAAAGCCTCCAAAGCCAAATATACCTTCTGGTAGAAAATCCATTGGGAAAATAAAATATGCAATTGTAGCGCCAATTAATGACTTACTTTTCGAGTCGATAGCAGGATCTGCTACTATCTTAACTAATAAATGAAAAATATCAGGAACGAACAACAAATAATCAGCATATTTGTGCTTCATCCCCGTCTTTGACACAAGAAATTGTTCCAATTTTTTTCGCAATTTTTGATAAAAATCTTTTTGCTCCTGCTCATTAGGAATGTTTTGATAGTCCTCCATTGATCTTCCTCCTCCTGCTCTCTTTACCTATTACCCAAAATTCAAAAATTTAATCGAAACTGTAGGAAAAAAGGAGTTGTTATAATGTAAGTCAATAGTAATATACCAGCAATTGCTAAGTTGCAATTGCCGAAATGTATAGAAAAAAGCACCCTATATTTATAGGGTGCTTTTTTTAACGAAAGTAATTTTAATTACTGAGAATTAAAGTTTAGTTACGTTAGCAGCTTGTGGTCCGCGGTTGCCATCTACAACTTCGAATTCCACTTTTTGACCTTCGTCAAGTGTTTTGAAACCTTCGCCTTGGATAGCTGAGAAGTGTACGAATACGTCGTTTTCGCCTTCAACTTCGATGAATCCAAAACCTTTTTCTGAGTTAAACCATTTTACTGTACCTTGTTTCATGTAAAAAAACCTCCAAAAAAATAAAAGTGAACAATATGTAATTTCTTCAACGAATTAAAAAAATTCACATATTACAAAGAGTACCGAACTAACGCGATCACTTTTTGTAATATGTGAATCCATGTTTCCGGTGAAGCAATTAAATTGTTAAGTTAAGTATACCACCATTCATAATTTTGTCAAATAAAGAAAATTGTTTTTTTAATTAATTTGAAAATTACTTTAACTTTGTTCTTCAAATACCATTATTCCATGATATACTTGTGCATCATCATCACATGCCTCGCAGTAAAAGCTTTCATCTTCAGACCAAAATGCCCAATATCCACCTTCCTTACTCGCCTCATGTTCATATGCTGATCGGAAATGATTTAATTTCCGTTGTAATGCTTGCTCAAATTGTTCTTTTGTTTCAAACGTTTCTTTCGTTTGAATAAAAGCTTCCCAGCCTTCAAATTTCCACCAAGGCTCATAATCAGCTTTCATGTAAAGTATTGTATACATATTTGCCACATTCCTTGCTGTAATAAGATATTCTAATTTTAGCAAACGCTCCTGAAATGTCTATTAAAACACCCTGCAATATGCTATTATTACCTTATTATTCATTATTTATTTGGAGGTTTTTTTTATGTTTTCAAGTATTCGACCTAAGGCCGAACTAGATGAATTATTAAAACGTGGAACAAATTTAAGTGCAACAGGGCGATTCAATAAGACATTAGCTTTTAATCACTTTAATTCACAAGATGAAGAAAATTTAAAAGCACTCTTTTATAAATTGAAAGATATTACCCCTTCTATGAATGCAATATTTAATAATTATTTAAGTGAGATTTCACCTTCCTCCCAACAAACGATTAGCGAAGAAAATATAAATCAATATTTAACTCAATTCTTTTTAGCTACTCGTGATGATGAATATGTTGATGAAACAGTTAAGTTTTATAATTTGTTTCGAAAAAACCAATATGAACCTGGTAAATTAATCGTTATTTTCAATCAATTTGCCTTTTATATTACGACATATATTTTACATAACTTTGGTTTAAAACCAAACAAAGCTTTTGAGTATATGAAATCTTTCCAATCAGCTGTCAATGTGGACCAAGAATTACTTGTAGAAGTATTAACAGAGCGTATTGTTGAAAACGTTGTCTCTGAAATTTCTTCACTAATGGATGTCAATGCGAAAATTATGTACATGAAAGATTTAGTATATAGCTTAGACAAACAAAATGAGGAAATCCAATCATCTACCGCTGCAACTGAGGAAATTGCCGCATCGATCAATGAAGTAGCCCGAATGTCTTCTCATATATCAGAGAAAACAACGGAATCAGTTGACCATGCCGTTAAAGGAAAAAATGCGATTGAACATGCTTTATCAGAAATTTTCAAAACAGAAGAAACGTTTACAACGATCGTTGACTCGTTTACTGAGTTGCAAAAACGTGTAAATGATATTGAACACGTTGTAACTTTAATAAACCAAATTGCAGATCAAACAAATTTACTAGCATTGAATGCTTCGATTGAAGCTGCTCGTGCTGGTGAACATGGTAAAGGGTTCGCAGTTGTTGCCCAAGAAGTACGTAAGCTGGCTGAAGGCACCGTTACTGCTCTTAGTGAGGTTTCTACAAATGTTCACCATTTAAAAAGTTATTCAAATGAAGTGTCGCATTCTATTACAGAAACAACTTCTATTATTAAAGAAGCAACAATTGAGGCAAAAGAATCGTTACCTTTGTTAAATGCCATTGTTTCTGCAATTGAAGGCATTAATCTTGATGTTACAAATACCGCTGCTATTTCGCAGGAGCAAGCTGCCGCAATTGATGAAGTATCTGCCCGAATGATTGAAATTTCTGACCTTCAAGATGATATTCGCAATTATAGTTCTAATACATCAAGCGATATTCACTTATTAGGAAAAGAGATTAATCGTTTCCGTAATGACATTATTTCGAATAATAATGTCCAACTTTCTTCAATTGCCCTATTACAGCTTTCGAAAGCTGATCATATTTTATGGAAATGGCGTATTTATAATATGTTCCTTGGTTTAGAAGAAGTACAGCCAAGTGATGTATCTTCACATACGGAATGTCGCCTAGGTAAATGGTACACTGCTTCTCGTACTGTTGAACGCTTTGGCCATTTACAGGATTATCGTGAATTAGATGGCTATCACTTACGAGTACACCAATCTGCCAAACTAGCTGCAGAAGCCTTTAAAGCTGGTAATATTAAAAAAGCTGAGGACCATTTAAAAGAGGTGGATGAAGCCTCAGAGCGAGTTCTATTCTTTATTAATAACCTAATTACTTATTTGGAAAAAGAACGTGTTATGCAGTAAGTTGGAGGGATTATCCCTCTACTACTTTTGGGAGGTTTTAGCGTGAACAAAAGAGCGCTGATTAAATTTTTCGGAGATGTTTACGGGACTGGCTATCGCTTTTTTATTAAACAAAAAGCAATTGAGCTTGGTTTAAAAGGGTATTGCAAGTTAAATGCACAAGAGCAAATTGAAGTAGAAGTAGAAGGTTCAAAAAAAGCAATTGACGAATTTCTACTATTTGTTCAAAAGGGTGTTAGCCCTCAGGCAGACTCTAACTCATTTACTTTAGAACTTTACGACGATTTAAAAGGTTATGTACGTATGGAGTCGGACATTGTTTAAGTCTGGCTTCTTTTTTTCTACTTCCCTTTAATCGCAAGAAAAAAATAAGATTAACGGACTATTGGTAATGGTCTTTTTATAAATCGAACATACTATAAAGGTTATAAGTACACCATTAGGCAAGTTTGAAGCTTTTGCGCAGGTGTATTCATTGAGAAACTTAGCAAACAGCAGTAAAATTAATATAAGTACAATTATTAATAATGAAACTTTATGTCGATTATTACGTATTAGATGATAGACATAATGAAAAGCAAGGAGGAAGAAACTATGCTCAGTATAGGACAGTTTTTCTCTAGACATACCGCTAGCCTTTTAATTTCTCTATCAACTGTTTCTATTACAGCGTTTGCAGCAAATCCAGGATACTTCCTTGGTGGTTTATTGTTCGCTGGAACATATGCAACGAGTACAACGTTGCTAAAACATAATCAAAAAAGAAAAGTTATGCACATAGCAGGTATTTCGAAGGATGAGTACAAACATATAGAACTACAGCTTTCAACAGCAAACAAGCATATTCAAACATTAAGTCAAAACTATTTACGCGTACGTTCAGTTTCTGCTTTTAAACAATTACTCGAAATGACTCGTATTTCAAAAAATATCGTTAAAATTGTAAAAACTGATCCGCAAAAGTTTTACAATGTGGAGCCGTTTTTTTATGCGCACCTCCCTTCTGCAGTTGAATTGACTGATAAGTATACAATGCTATCAAAGCAACCTGTCAAAGATAAAGAAATCCAAGTGACATTATCAAAAACACGCGAAACGTTATCGGATTTAAATTCTACATTTCAAATTGACTTGAAAGATGCACTTTCAAACGATATCGATCATCTTCAAATGGAAATTGAATTTGCAAACCGTTCCAACTTAAGAAGGAAAGAACAACTGGAATGGCGAGGCGATGAAAAATGACAGCTAACAGAGATTCTATCTTTCCATTAGAATCGTTGCCAGGAATCTCACCTCTTGTACAAACCTATTTAGGATCGTCAAATCAAGAGGCAATGACTACCTATGAAACGCTATCACCTCTTGCTCAAAGTCGAGCACTTTTATATGCAAGTCAAATTGACCTAACTAATTTTGAATCAGTGTTATCTTTAGGCCAAGACTCTCAACGCGCCGTCTCTCAATTTGCAGATCGCATGCTTGCACAAGTAAAGGATAAGGATGTCACTAAGATTGGACAGATGCTTGATTCATTAATGCAAACATTAGACCGTGTAGACCCTGCTGCACTAGAGCCAAAAAAACCTTCCTTCTTTAAAAAAATGTTCGGTAAAACAGAACCAACTGTAAAACAAACCCTTACTGAGTTTGAACGAATTAGTATTCAGGTTGAACGAATAGGTGTCCAGCTCGAACGTGCACAGCTACAGCTAATAAGAGACGTTGAATTACTAGAGCAATTATATACACATAATCGGGGATTTTTTGAAGAACTAGCAACTGCCATTGCAGCTGGACAGATGAAAAAACACCAAGCTATTGAAGTTGAGCTACCTTCAAAAGTCAGCATCGTACAAACGACTAAACAACCGCTCGCTATTCAACAGCTCAATGATTTCACGGCGCAACTTGAACGTCTTGATCAGCGTATATATGATTTACAAGTTTCACAACAGGTAGCATTACAAACAGCACCTCAAATACGCATGATTCAACAAGCCAATCAAACACTTGCTGAGAAGATCGAGTTTTCAATCGTCACACTTATACCTCTTTGGAAAAATCAATTAGCAATGATGCTTTCAATGAATATGGATCATCATTATGCGCAGCTAGAAGAACGATTAGCACGTACAAATGAACGATTTACAAGCCCATCTTTTGAACAACAAGTAACGAAATTTAAAGAAACACAGCATGAGCTTAAAATGGCCATTCAAGATGTTTTTGCTTTACATACAGCTACCGAAAAGGAAAAACAACATCTACAACAGGATGTAGCTGGCATGAAACAATCAAAAACGATGGAATAATATTATGGGGCGCTAAATTATATAAAGGGGTGTCTCAGCAATTATGTGAGACACCCCTTTATCTTATTATGCGAAATACTCTTTATAGTAACCACCAATATTACCAGTGTTGTCGATAATGAAAACGAACTCTTCTGTTTCATTTTTCACTTCATATTCTTTCCCAACTGTTAATACGTTTGATACTAAATATTTAGATGCGTTCGTATGTTTGCAAGTAACTGTACGAAGTGTTGGTGCATCTTTCCATTTTAAATGTAACATAAATTCTCTACCTCTCTTTACTAGCCATTAGCTAACATCTATTGTTTATTTTATACGATTTTGGCTCTTTTGTGGAGAAAAAACTATAGAAGTCTATATTTTGTCCTTAATAACGAATTGTTTGCATATTTCATACTATAAAATCTATACTCGAGGTGTTGTTATGAGTTTCGGTGGAGTCCCACAATGGTTTTTTATCATCGCGGTCGCATTTGCCATTTGCTTCATTTTATATGCAGAATGGAATTCTAGAAAATAAGTATAGTTGTCTATTGCCGTTGATTTCCGCTACGTGCGGACGCTTTCCGCGGGCACACCGTAAGCCGCAACCCTCGCTAGCGCGGATTGTTGCGTCTTACGTATTGTGCGTTCCCGCAGGAGTCGTCGCCCTCCGCTCCAATCAACTGAACATATCAATAAATAAATTCCATTTTATTAACATGATTGCAAAAGCTGTTGACTTCCGCTGCGTGCGGATACGATAAGCAAAAGTGAGTCCTTCGCTCTGGACTCACTTTTTTAGGCATTATTTTATACAAACATATGAAAACAATTGAAATACTATAAAACTTACTTCAGCGTTCGTTTTAAAAATTCTTTTGTACGTTCGTGTTCCGGGTCTACTAGCACCTTTGAAGGGGGCCCCTCCTCAACAATTACACCTTTATCCATAAACACAACACGGTCTGCAACTTCCTTCGCAAATTCCATTTCATGTGTAACGATCAGCATCGTATTTCCCGCATCTGCTAATTCACGCATTACTTTTAACACTTCCCCAACCATTTCTGGATCTAGAGCGGATGTTGGCTCATCGAAAAGCATTACATCTGGGTTCATAGATAATGCACGAGCAATGGCTACACGTTGCTTTTGACCACCAGAAAGTTGACGTGGTTTTGCATTAACATATTGATCCATCCCGACGATTTTAAGATATTTTAAAGCTGTTTTTTCAGCTTCTTCTTTTGATCGCTTTAACACTTTTACCTGTCCAACTGTACAATTTTTTAGCACATTGTGATTGTTAAACAAATTAAACTGTTGGAAAACCATTCCTAAATGTGTACGATAAGCTTGAACGTTATGTTTTGCGTGTAAAATATTTTCCCCTTTATAAATAATTTCCCCACCATTTGGTGTTTCAAGTAAATTAATGCAACGAAGGAGTGTTGACTTGCCGGATCCTGATGAACCAATTAGACATACAACCTCTCCTTTTTCTACTTTAAAATTCACATCTTTTAATACTTGGTTACGACCAAATGATTTACTTAAATGTTCTATTTGAATGATTGCCATTTGTTCGTTCCCCCTAGTCAATTTCTTTCAGTTCTTTTTGATAAGCATCCGGACCGTCAAGACGTTTTTCTACATATAGTAAAATTCTTGAAGCCGTAAATGTCATAATGAAGTAAAGCACACATGCGACAAAGAACGATTCGAAATAACGGAAGTTATTACCCGAAATCGATTTTGTTTGAAAGAATAATTCCGTTACACCAATTACACTTAAAACGGCAGTATCTTTAATATTCATAATGAGTTGGTTACCTGTTGCAGGTAAGATGTTACGAGCAACTTGCGGTAATACAACATGCATCATAATTTGCACATGCCCCATGCCAATCGCAGAAGCAGCTTCGTATTGACCTTTATCGATAGAGACAATCCCACCACGTACGATTTCAGCCATATACGCACCCGTATTCAGTGAAACGACTAAAATACCAGCAGTAATAAAGTGCATATCGATGCCAAAAGCAATATCTAGCCCGTAAAATACTACCATTGCCTGTACAATCATTGGTGTACCACGGAAAAATTCAACATAGCATGTCAGTATAAAATTAATACATTTTAATAAAAAATGTTTTATACTTTTTTTACGAACTGGAATGGTATGCATAATCCCAATAAAAAATCCGATGAATGCACCAATAATTGTACTGATTGTTGAAATGAGTAACGTATAATACGCTCCTCGTAAAAACATTTGCCAGTTGTTTTCTATAATAGAAATGATCCATTCTAAACTCATGATGTTCCTCCTAACAACGTGTTGTTGCTTTATATCAATTATGCCTTTTGTGAAATCATCTCTTCATTTGAATTCATTTGCTTTATTCAAAATATGTGACACACTTCTTAGACATGACTTTATTCAGAATGACTGCCTCTCTGAACAAACTAAATATGATAAAGGCTGTCCCAGTCGCTCTTAGCAAAATGTCACGACTTTCAATCAGTAAAAATCAACTTCTCTATATGTTGTAAGTGAATTTTCACTTAGAGAAAACAGCATACTTGAAATTTCCGGTATGCTGTTTTTTCGTTAAGGACAACCCTATCTCTTTTTGTATTACTGAGCTGCAGGTTGTTGAAGAATAGCTTCTTCCATAATTTTTTGGCGATCATCTTCTGAAATACCTTTTAAGATTTCATTAATTTTATCTAGACTAGCATCACCTTTACGTAAACCAACTGCAATTGAAGTATTTGAAATATCTGTATCAAATCCTTCTTCAAAAGATACAAATGTGAATTTGTCATTAGCTGCTGCTGCCGAAATACCTTCTGGACGTTCAGCTACATAGCCATCAATTTTGCCAGCTTCTAGAGCTACACGCATTGCAGAGAAGTTTTCCATCGCTGTTTGCTTTTCTACACCTTTAATTTGATCGATAACATTATAGTTAGATGTATTTAGCTGAGATGTAACTTTTGCACCTGAAAAATCTTGAATTGATTTTGCATTTTCATATTTGCTACCTTTTTTAATTACCATTACGAAATCAGAAGTGTAGTAGTTTTCAGTGAAATCAATTGTTTGTTTACGTTCTTCTGTTGGAGACATCCCTGCTACAATCGCATCGATTTTTTTTGACTGAAGCGCAGGTACTAAACCGTCCCATTCCATTTTTACTACTACTAATTTTTTACCTAAGCCATCAGCGATTTTTTTCGCCATTTGTACATCGTAACCGCCTGCATACTCTGCATTATCAGCAATTTTCACTGCTCCGTTTGCATCATCTTGCTGAGTCCAGTTAAATGGAGGATAACCTGCTTCCATCCCAATGCGGAACTCTCCACCAGTTTCTTCCTTTGAACCATCACCTGTTGTCTTTTCATCCTTGTCACCAGAACCACAAGCCGCTAACACGATTGCTGTCATTGCTGTTAACATAAATAACAACCATTTTCTTTTCATCTAAAACTCCCCTTTTCTGTAAAAAAAATAAAGCAACTGTACAAAAAAAGACCTAAGTTTTGAACTTAGGTCTTACCTTTTATTGACAGTTGCCCAAATCCTCACTATAATTTCCATGTTTCCGAGATAGCACAACCTAGTAAACTGGAATTGAATTTACTAGGACAGTCCTGCACTTATTCACTGCAGACCCAGCATAAAAGTACGAGCTCCTTTTATACTTCGGCGATATTTCCTTCTCCATTACGTCTTCGCTTGCTTATACTCAGCAATGGACTAATAAATACCGCGCCTCTACCTCACAAAAAACAAAAGTGAGGTTTGTTTATTTAAATGATATATAGATATTACTATAAAGCTAGCATAGTCGTCAAGATAGTTTTATCATTTTTCTGACTAATTACAAAATTAGCCTATAATCCTTTTAAAATCCATAAATAAAGTAGAATAACATTAACTATGTTTGTCATCATTTCACAAATTTTTATTATAAAAAACAAGATTTATAAACCATAAGAATCGATTTCCCAGTCAAATAAAGGCCATTAAGACCATCAAGCAAATTTCATTATAGCGTAAATCAATCTAAATGAAAAACCCTGCTAAACAGTTAAGTTTGCAGGGTTTGAATACTTAATTTATCGAATTAAGAATTTAATAATAAATCTTCTGGATTTTCAAGTAACTCTTTAACTGTTTTAAGGAAGCCTACAGAATCTTTACCATCGATAATACGGTGGTCGTAAGATAATGCTAAGTACATCATAGGACGAATTTCTACTTCGCCATTTACTTCTACAGGGCGTTTTTTAATTGAGTGCATTCCTAAAATAGCAGCTTGTGTACCGTTCATAATAGGTGTTGACATTAATGAACCGAATACACCACCATTTGTAATTGTGAATGAACCACCTTGAAGATCAGCTAAACCTAATTTTTTATCGCGTGCTTTTTTAGCTAAGTCTGCAATTGAATCTTCAATTTCAGCAAAGTTTTTGCGGTCAGCATCGCGTACAACTGGTACTACTAAACCTTCTTCAGTTGATACAGCTACACCAATATCAAAGAAGTTATTTAAGTGAATTTCATCGCCAACGATTTGAGCATTCACATAAGGGTATTTTTTAAGCGCCGCAACAACAGCTTTTGTGAAGAATGACATGAAACCAAGCTTAGAGCCAGTAGACTCAAAGAATTGATCTTTTTTACGAGAACGTAGTGCCATAACATTTGTCATATCTACTTCATTGAATGTTGTAAGCATAGCAGTCGATTGCTTAACTTCTAATAAACGTTTAGCAATTGTTTGACGACGACGGCTCATTTTTTCAACTGTAACACGTGACTCATCAACAGCTACTACTGCTTTTGGTGCTGCTGGTGTCGCTTGAGGTGCTGCTACAGGTGCTGTACCGTGAGCTGCAACGTCTTGTACACGTACGCGACCTTGTGGATCAACTGGAGATACAGCTGCAAGATCAATACCTTTTTCACGAGCAAGTTTACGTGCTGCAGGAGATGCAATTACACGCTCGCCAGAAGTTTCTTCCACAACTGGTGCTGCTGGTGTTGGTGCAGCTACTGCTTGAGGAGCCGCTGGTGTTGGAGCTTCCGCAACTGGTGCGGCTGCTGGTGCAGGTGCTGCCCCTTCGCCCGCTTCTACAACTGCGATTACTTGACCTACAAGAACAGTATCGCCTTCTTCAGCTAAAATTTGTGTTAACACCCCAGCTTCTTCAGAAATGATTTCAGCATTTACTTTATCTGTTTCAAGTTCAACGATGAATTCACCTTTTTCCACGCGGTCTCCCACTTTTTTAACCCACTGTGCAATACTACCTTCTGTAATCGATTCTGCTAATTCAGGGACTTTAATTTCAGCCACTTTCATTTCCTCCTTTGATTAACGTGCATGCGTATCATGCACATAAAAGGGCTACCGCCTTAGGCATGTAGCCCAGCTTCCAGTAATAATAATATATTTAGTTTACTTTTACCGTTTCAGCAACTGCTTCTTCAATTAGAGCTGATTGAGCTGCTTTATGAGAATCTGCATCACCTTCTGAAGTTGAGCTCATTGCAGGACGACCTACATAACGAAGCTTTTTGCCTTCAGATAGTTCATATAATGTTTCCAATGCGTAATTCCAAGTACCTTGGTTTTTAGGTTCTTCTTGTACCCATACGATTTCTTTAGCGTTAGGATACTTAGCAATAATATCAGCAACTTGCGCTGTTGGGAATGGGTAAAGTTGCTCTACACGAACAATGTGTAAGTGATCGAAGCCTTCTCCATCTTTCACGCGGTCTGCTAAGTCAATCATTACTTTACCCGTACCTAATACAATTCGTTCAACAGATTTAGTTTTTGAACCTAAACCTGGTTGCTCGATTACTTCTTGGAATGAGCCATTTGCTAATTGTTCAGCATTTGCTGCAGCTAATGGATGACGAAGTAACGATTTTGGTGATACAACCACTAATGGACGCACACCTTCTGTTTCCAACAATGCTGCTTGACGACGTAATAAGTGGTAGTAGTTCCCTGCATTCGAGCAGTTTGCAACAAACCAGTTATTTTCAGCAGACATTTGTAAATAGCGCTCCATACGGCTTGAAGAGTGTTCAGGACCTTGCCCTTCATAACCGTGAGGTAAAAGAATGACGAAGCCAGATTTTTGACCCCACTTAGAACGTGCCCCTGAAATGAAGTTATCAAACATCACTTGAGCCATGTTCGCGAAGTCACCAAATTGCGCTTCCCATACTGAAAGTACGTTACCTTTTTCTAAATTGTAACCGTATTCAAAGCCAACAACCCCAGCTTCTGTCAATGGTGAGTTGTGTACTGTAAATGAAGCGCTTGCACCAGAAATGTGGTGAAGTGGTGTAAATACGTTACCGTTATTTTTGTCATGTAACACTAAATGACGTTGTGAGAATGTACCACGTTGAGCATCTTGACCAGTAAATCGTACTGGAGTGCCATCTTGAATTATTGTTGCGTATGCTAATGTTTCAGCATGACCCCAATCAATTTTTGCAGATGCAAATGCATCACGACGTTTTTCTAAAATTTTGCCTAATTTCTTTTGTGGCTCGAAGTTTTGTTCAAACACAAGTAGTTCTTCGTTAATCGTTTCTAAACGCTCAGCACCTACTGCTGTATCGATTTGTGGGAAATTAATTTTTAATTCTTCTGGCATTTCTAAATGTTTATGTTCATCTTTTTCTGCCATTTCTTTAACGTGATCGTAAGCAACCTGCATCTCAGCATAAATAGCTGAATCAAGTGCCGCAACTTCATCAGCAGTAACTAATCCTTCTGCTACTAACTGCGCTCCGTATAATGCACGAATTGTCTCATGTTTCGAAACAAGTTTGTATGTTTCTGGATTTGTTACAGTTGGGTCATCTGTTTCATTATGACCATGTCGACGGTAACCAATTAAGTCAACAACAATATCTTTACCGAATTTTTGACGGTAGCTTGCTGCAAAACGACCTACTTGAGAAACAGCTTCTGGGCTGTCTGCGTTCACATGAACAACTGGTACTTCATAACCTTTTGCTGGGTCAGAAGAATAGACAGATGAACGTGAGTCTTGAAGCTCTGTAGTGAAACCAATCATGTTATTTGCAATGATATGAATTGTCCCACCTGTTGAGAAACCTTCTGTTTTCGAATAGTTTAACACTTCTGTAACAATACCTTGACCAGGGAATGCAGCATCACCATGTACAAGAATACCTAAGCCTTTTGCTGGATTATGCACAGCTTGCCCTGGTTTTGATGTATCATCTTGTGTTGCACGAGTAGAACCTAATACAACTGGGTTTCCAACTTCTAAGTGAGAAGGGTTATAAGCTAGTTTTACGTTCATGCCTGATTCACGAGTATATGAAGCACCCATGTGGTATTTCACGTCGCCAGTCCAACCTTTTGTAATTTCAAGTCGACCATGCTCTGGCATAAATAAATCGTTTGAAACATGTGCAAAATCTGAGAACATCATGTCATATGGTTTATTTAAAATATGTGTTAGTACATTTAGACGGCCACGGTGCGCCATTCCTATACGAACATTTTCAACATTGTTTGCTTCTACTGTTTTTAAAATTTCATCAAAAAGGACAATTTGAGTATCTAAACCTTCTCCAGAGAAACGTTTTTGACCAACAAATGTTTTGTGAATAAATTTTTCAAAGTTTTCAACACGTGTTAAACGATTTAATAACGCTTTTTTTTCATCTGAAGTTAGTGCTTGTTTTAAAGAACCAGATTCAATTTGTGCTTGAATCCATTCACGTTCTTCAGTTGCTACCACATGCTCATATTCAAAAGCTACTTTATCTGTATAGACAGATTTCAAATAGTCAATAGCATCCTTACCATTTTTCACGCCCGCTGGCACATCTTTGAAGAAGATAGCAGCAGGTATTTCTGCTAAATCCGCAGGACTTAAGTTGAACGCACTTTCTTCAATTTGTGCTGTTTGAAGTGCACGATTTTTCAAAGGATAAATATCTGCAGCTAAATGCCCTTTAGAACGAATTGCATCAGCTAATTTAACAGCTGCCAATACCTTTTTATAATCGCCAGCAGGAGCTGCTGAACCACTTACTACAGCTACTTCACCTTCTACTTCTACTGGTGCACCAAATTGTTGGAATAATGATACTAACTCCGGTTCTACTTCTTCAGGAGACTGTAAGAATAAGTCGTATTGCTCCATCACATATCCTAAGTTAGGACCAGAGAAAGCTGACCATGGAGAACTTACAGTTGTAACGTTGTTCGACATGAAAAATGACCTCCAAATTTTGCCTATCGGCAGTTCCATTAATTAAATTACAATTAATTATATAATATTATCCCGTTCTTTTAAAGGATGTTTGACACAAGTTATCCATATTTTAAAGAACGTTTTTTCCATCTCAATCTTACTACTCTTCACAAAAAATACAACACTTTTTAGCAAATTAAGCAATTTTTTTCCCGAAGGCTAAAAATCTTAAATAAACCGCGCATTTTCTTTAATATTTTAGCGGTATCCTCAACAAGAAAACGGTTCCAACATTTTCTTCACTCTTGACTTCTATCGAAGCATTGTATTTTTCAAGTAACATTTTAGAGATACTGAGACCTAAGCCTGTACCGCCAATTTGGCGATTTCTTGCCTCATCAACACGATAAAAACGATCAAAAATATATGGTAAATTATTTTCAGCTATACCAATACCGTTATCAGCGATTTGAATTTGCATTTCATCTTCCTGTATCGAAAGGGAAATATTTACTTCCGGAACTTTTTCACAATAACGAATCGCATTTTCTACTATGTTGCGAACTATTTGACTAAGTGCATTAGACGTTATAAAAACCGCCCCTATTTCACCATTTTTCGACAGCGTTATTTTTGCTGTTGGGTATAATAGCGCCATTTCTTCTATCACACTTTTAATTACATCTATTGGGTTTGCTTCACTCATCTCATCTTTTTCTTCCCGTCGAGCAAGCTCCAGTAACTCTTCAATCATTTTACGCATTCGTGTAATTTCCGTCAGTGATGTGTCTATAGACTCTTCAAGAATAGCAGGATCGTCTTTGCCCCAGCGTTTCAATAATGAGAGATGTCCCTCTATCGCCTGAATCGGTGTCCGTAATTCATGGGAAGCATCTGCGACAAATTGTTGCTGTTGAGCAAATGATATTTGCAGTTCATTCATCATTGCATTGTACATTTTTAACAAGTCGCCAATTTCATCATTTGATGTATAGGATAGCTGAATTGGTTCATTAAAACCTTGATCCATTACTGTTTTCATTGATGCACGTAATGCATGAAGTGGCTTCGTTAAATAATTTGCTAAATAATACCCAATGGAACCTGAAAGTAATAATGCGCCAACTCCTGCAATGAGCATAGCAGTCAACAAATAACGCATTAATGATTCAAAACGTGTTAACGGATGTATCACTTGAATATATACTTGAAAAAAACCAAGTTGTAACGGTTCGTTCACAACATACGCATCCTTTTTGTCAATAGTCGTCTGGACAATTGACCCCATCGAAGAAAGCGGTGCAGCTTGTGAGGCATTATTAATACGTAAAATTTCAATACCATCATTATTAAATAGTCGGACAGTTTGGTCACGATCGACAATTGATTTCAATAATCCCGTATTTTGCTGAATTTGTTGTATCGAGATGTTTGGCCCTTGTGACTCTAAGAATGAAACGACATCATCTCTTGTTCGTTTCACTTTACTTCCTTCATCATTTAAAAGCCAAGTATGCAGTGATACATATACGACTATACAAATAATCGCATAACTTATAAAAATAACTGCACTAGATGTTAACATCCATTTTCTTTGTAATGATAGATTACTTAAGTATTCCTTTATTTTTTTCATTCGCGCATCACGTATCCTACTCCACGAACAGTCTCAATATAGGCATTTGAATTACCGGGTAGTTTTGTCCGTAAATGGCGAATATATACATCAACGACATTTGTCTCGATATCAGCATCATATCCCCAAACAGAAGTTAGAATTAGCTCACGTGTACATACACGATTTTTTTGTTCTATTAATAGCTTTAACAAATCATATTCGGTTTTAGTCAGATCAAGTTTTTTACCTTGAACCAATACCTCGTATGCATCAATGTCAATTTCAATATCCCGAAATTGAAGTGTGTCCCCTCCTATTTTTTCGTTAGGCTCTACACGGCGCAAAATAGTTCGTATACGTGCAAGCAATTCTTCGATTGCAAATGGCTTCACTATGTAATCATCAGCCCCAGCATCTAAACCAGCAACTCTATCCATTACTGCGTCTCTAGCGGTAAGTAAAATTATCGGTACCTGGGATTGAGTACGAACCCTGCGACAAATTTCAATTCCATTAATACTAGGTAACATCACATCGAGTAATAGCACATCATAATCTTCAGTTGTGGCAAATGCTAGCCCTTCTCGTCCATCAAAGGCAACGTTTACATTATAGCCCTCATGTTGTAACTCTAGTTCTACAAATCGGGCAATATGCTTCTCATCTTCTACTAAAAGTATTTTTTTAGGCATCTGATCACCTTCTAATTTCAAAATATAAACATCATCTTTATTATAGTACTAGCATAACATCAATTAAAAAGCCTGTACCACAAGTAAATACTCGTTTGTACAGACTTTTTTTATAGTGGTCCAGTAATAAATAAATTATTTTTTCCGCATTCCTTCGCTTTATATAAAGCTTGGTCTGCTAGATCCATTAGCGACTCAAGAGTTGTTGCGTGGTCAGGATAATAAGCAATCCCAATAGATGCAGTAGGTGCAAAGAAATACTTTTCTATAGTCCATCCATTTTTCAATTCATTGCGAATACGGTTAATAATATGCATTATCTGAACTTGTCTTTCATCTGGATTCCGCGTTAAACCCGTTAAAATAATGATAAATTCATCTCCACCCATTCGGATGACTAAATCATGACTACGTACAGATGTTATTAGCACATTACCGAAATTACGGATAAAATCATCACCCATATCATGCCCATAACGATCATTTACATCCTTAAAGTCATCTCCATCTATATAAAGCATTGCAATACAAGTACCTTTTGCATGTGCGTCCGAAAGTAGTTTAGGGAATTCTTTCAATAAAAACCTTCGATTCGGTAACTGCGTTAGGCTATCGTGATAGGCTAAATATAGCAAATCATTTTCTCGTTCTTTTCGATGAGTAATTTCACGTGAAACCATTATTATTTGGGAAATTGTTTCGCGTTCTGTATCATGCACTACCGTTACATTTCCTTCAGTCCAAACAGGCGTACCATCCTTTGACTTAAGCAAAAGTTCAAACTGCGTGTCCGACTTAGCAGTAAAATCATTTAGAAATGCTTGCCACGCTGGCTTACTTTGCTCCTCGATTATACTATTGTAAAACTGTCCCTGTAACTCAACAATCTCATAGCCTAAATACATCCTATAGGACGGTGAAGCATAAATAATAATGCCATCCTCATTGATGATGACAATTAAATCATTTGTATTTTCAGTAATTAATCGGAAAGTACGCTCAATATTTTTCAATTCCGTTAACATTCTCTTCTTGTCCGTAATATCATAGTTAATGGATAAATATTGTTCCACTTTGCCAAATTCATTTTTCAATGGCACAATGGCTGCCTCTACCCAATAGTCTGCATGATATTTGGTGCGATAGCACAGCTCCCCTCTCCAAACCTCCCCCAATACAAGGGATTCGTTGATTGTTTGAAAAACTCCTTTTTTATTATTACGTGGCTCGATAAGATTATAAGGTTGACCAATTAGCTCTTCAGCTGTAAATCCCGAAGCATTTAAAAATAAATCATTAACTTCCATAATCGTGCCTTCGTTATCTAAAATAGCAATAGAAGTTGCGAAATTTAAAGCCGCCTTAAACACTTCGAGACCATGGGTTTTTGAACGCAGCTCTGCCTTTTGCTCGGTAAATTGTGTAAAATCTTGCATGATAAGAAAAATAGCAAAGGAGTTATCACCTTGCATTACTGGTGACAACGATACTAAATACATGCGCTCCTGTTTATCCAATGTATGAAGCTTAATCAGCTTTTCACCAATATTTTCGCCCATTGCAGCCCTTTGTAAATAGTTTTGTATTTTCTCAATTTCCTCATGAGGGATAATAGGTAAGTCAATGAACGGCTGATGTTTCACCATATCATTATCTAAATTAAAATCTTCTATGAAGCTTGTATTTACTTCATATATAGTACCTTCTGCAGATAAAATGACTGTTGAAAAATAAGCATGATCGAACATTGATCGCATAAATAAAAATTTATCTTCAATACTTCTGTCATATAGAATTTCTTTTGTAATAGCTAAAATATAATAATCATCCCCGTCTTTTATTGGCCGGACAGAGGTCTCATATTTTCTAACTTCTGATTTAACATAAGCATAATCCACATAATCGATTTGTTGATGCTGTTCAATAGCTCGGTGATAATTTTCTTGAATAATGACAAAATTCCGACGAGAAGTAACAGCAGACAGCATTTTCCCAAGGGCATTAGTAGATACCAGAACTTGGGCAGCCTGATTTAAGCGAACATATTGATAATCGTCTCCTACTTTTTTCATTAAATAGACGAAATCTTCTCCAATAAATAGTTGATTGAAAAGTTTTTCGCTTAAAAGATATTCCATAATGTCACTCTCCATTATAAAGTCACATATATATAAATTCGTTATAAATGGTATTTATTTATAACATAAAAATTACACTAATATTATACCATATATACATTCGTTTAACTTTCTTGAATTAAGAAAGATTCTATCCTTTTTGGAGAAAAATTTGATGAAATTTTACTAAAAAATCAAGAAAACGATACTAAGGTAATACCATTTTCGCCATTTTGATGTAATATAATACTATAATAGACTTTTTATCCATATATAACATAAGAATGCAAAAGGTGTTTTTTCTCTATTATTCTGAATTAACTGACAATTAAACTTATTTTTTGTTTAAAAGAGCAAATTGATTGCACCAAGCAGTAGACTTGTTATATTATATCAATAAAACTAGCCATTTTTCGGTATGGTCGCAAAATCAGTAAGACTGCGGGAGATTATGGATATCATAGTTATAACGTCTAGTTCTTTGGGTTTTTAATTCCAGTACGAATTTTAGTTTTATTCTTTATGCTTTAACGGAATTGTTTTGACTACCCTTGTAAAGGAGGCGTTTCGTATGCTTAAACATCGAGACCTTCATGAATGTACAGAGCTTTATGAGCTATTATCGCATCCATCTGTTTTTCCCTTCGTCCGTCAAAAAGCCAAATCGGCGGATGAATACTGGTTTATGACCAAGCAACTAATCGAAGAAGAAGCGAGAGGGCTCGCTATCTCAAGGACAATTACCGATGATTGGGGGCAACCAATCGGCACCATTAGCATTCATGATGTTGAGGACGGTGCGGGCTTCCTCGGAACGTGGATAGGACTCCCCTATCAAGGGCAAGGTTACAACCAAAAGGCAAAAATGCTTTTTTTGAATGAATTATTTTTTGATTATAATTTCAATACGGTTTTCCTTCGTATTCGAGTAGAAAATATTAAATCACAGCGTGCCGCATTAAAGTTACCTTATGTTGTAGATGCAAATGATAGTCACCCTACATTATTAGCACAAGTTAATAGTGGAGAGGCACAATTTAATTTATATAAAATCCCACGTGACTTGTTCTATCTGACAACTGCCAATCAAACACAAGAAGGCGAAGAACAAGCAATGTAATAGAAACAATCAAAAAAGCAATGTGTACTGTTTATCATAACAGCACACATTGCTTTTTATTTTTTATATTGTAATATTAACTTCGCCATCTCATCTGGCGTTTTCGGTCTTTGGGTTTTTGCCATCGTAGCTGTCATTTCGGATTTTCGCTCGGTTAATGTATATACCGATTTTATGAAAGATTCCTTCGTTAGTTCCTCTTCTTGCAATACTTCGGCATATCCTTGTTTTTTGAATAAGTTTGCATTCAAAATTTGATCGCCACGACTTTTTTGTGCAGAAAGAGGAATTAATAACATTGGTTTATGAAGTGCTAAAAATTCAAAAATAGAATTAGATCCTGCACGTGAAACGACAAAATCGGCTGCATGCAGCAAATCAGGTAATTCAGTTGTCACGTAGTCAAATTGTTTGTAGCCAGGCATTGATTCGAAGCTTTCATCTTTATTCCCTTTTCCACATAAATGAATGACTTGGAATGTTTGAAGTAACTCAGGTAAATTATGGCGTAATGCGTCATTTAACACTACAGAGCCAAGGCTTCCACCCATAACTAAAAGAACGGGTTTAGCTGCTGTAAAACCACAGAACGAAAGACCTTTTGCTTTGTCACCATTAAATAATTCTTCACGAATAATGGAACCAGTACATGTTGCTTTTTCATTTGGTAAATGCTGTAGCGTTTCTTCAAAAATAGTGAAAATATGAGAAGCAAAAGGTAGGGCAATTTTATTTGCCAAGCCAGGCGTAACATCGGATTCATGTATAACGACTGGTACACCAGCCAATTTAGCTGCCATTACTACAGGTACAGAGACAAAACCACCTTTCGAAAAGATGACCTCTGGCTTCACTTTTTTTATAATACTAAACGCTTGCATAATCCCAGCAAGCACTTTAAAAGGATCTGTAAAGTTTTTCATAGAGAAATAACGACGCAATTTCCCGCTTGCTATCCCATAGAAAGGGACTTTAGGAAATGCCTCGCCTATTAATTCTTTTTCAATACCTTGCTCTGAACCAATATAGTGGACATCATAACCTAGTTCAAGTAAAGAAGGTAATATCGCTTGGTTAAGTGATACATGGCCTGCTGTCCCACCACCGGTTAAAATGATTGTAAGTTGTTTCACGTAAATTCTCCTATTCCTTAAAAGCCATTGTAGCCAACCGCTACTTTTTGTTTACAGTCTTTTATTTTACTATATGCGAAGGAAAAGATATAGATGAAGCTTTTAATTTTTCAGTCATATTATGTCTACTCTATGCTATACTAATTCATTATGCTTATAAAGGAAGTTACTCACTATGGATCAAACTAAAACGTTAAAACAAAAGTATGCTTTAATTTTAAAAATCATTGTGCCGATTTTAGTCACCCAAGTAGCTATTTATCTTATCTCTTTTTTCGATATTTTAATGTCTAGCCGCTACGGAACAGCCGATTTAGCTGGGGTTTCAATAGGCTCATCCATTTGGATGCCTATTTATACGGGACTTTCTGGTATTCTATTAGCGATCACGCCGATTGTGTCCCAACTCGTTGGAGCAAAGAAAGAACACGCTGCTAAAAAGGCTGTACAGCAAGGCTTATATGTTGCACTTGTTCTTTCTGCCATAATATTTATTTTATTATTTTTCGGGCTCGATTGGATACTTGGAAATATGCAATTAGAAGAAGCAGTACATAACATTGCCAAATCCTATATTCATGCAATGTGCGTTGGACTTATACCACTTTTTTTATTTTTTGTCCTACGTTGCTTTATCGATGCGTTAGGTCAAACACGTGTAACAATGATTATAACGCTACTTGCAACACCTATTAATATTTTATTAAATTACATTTTCATTTTCGGCAAATTCGGTGCGCCGGAGCTTGGTGGTGTTGGTGCTGGTGTCGCTACCGCTATTACTTACTGGTTACTTTTCTTTATTACCGTTTGGATAGTAGCCAAGCGGGTGCCTTTTGAACACTTTCATATATTCCGAGAATGGCCTAAGCTGGAATGGTTAAGCTGGAAAGAGATTTTAGTTATTGGTGTGCCAATCGGCATCTCCTTATTTGCGGAAACAAGTATATTTTCTGCCGTAACGATGATGATGAGTAGCTTTAGTACTGAAATTATTGCTGCACATCAAATCGCAATTAACTTTACATCGTTGTTATATATGGTTCCTCTTAGTATTTCAATGGGTGTTACGATTTTAGTAGGTTTCGAAATTGGCGCTGGTCGACTACGTGATGCAAAAATTTATAGTTATTTATGCGTTGGGACTGCCATTGTATTTAGCTTTTTTTCAGCTTGTATTCTTTACTTACTACGCGAACAAATCGCGACAATGTATTCAACGGATCAGTTAGTTTTAAAATATGCACAACAATTTTTAGTATTTGCTGCCATTTTCCAGCTATCAGATTCTATTCAAGCTCCAGTACAAGGAGCTTTAAGAGGATACAAAGATGTAACGATAACATTCATTATGGCGATTATTTCCTATTGGATTATCGGATTACCTACAGGTTATTTACTAGCTAACTATACTGACTTCGGGCCAGTTGGATATTGGCTTGGGCTTGTAGCTGGCCTATCTGCTGGAGCTATTACATTATTAATACGCCTACTGCTCGTACAAAAAAGATTCGTTTTATGATAAATACAACGCAAAAATGTTGAATATGAACATTTTTGCGTTGTTTTCTGTATCAAAGACTAAAGTCCTTACTATCGGAGAATCCCTGTACGAATAATCGAAACTTTCACTTTCGGCTCTAATGTAAGTGATGCAAATTGTTCGTGCCAGTCATCCTTAAGCATTTTTGGATGATAGGCACGAATATATCGACCTATCGCTAACGTATCTGACTTCTGTTCTTGTAGTATTTGAAGCACTTCCTCAAAGTCAGCTTGAATTCTTTGTTGAAAATTATCTTCTAGCGCTTCTAACGTATCCTTCTTATACAAATGATTCTTTGAAAACTCATCAATTTCTAAATCGATTTTATAGTCCATTGTTATTTTTCCCATGGCTTCGTTGATTATCCATTTTCTTTTTAAATGAATGACCTCTGAAGTGACAGGTATTTCCTTATCATTTAAATTCATCATATATTCAATACGTGCATGTTGACTTGCTTCATCCATTAATAAAAGCATACTTAACGATTGTTTAGGATTTAAGATTTTCCCTGTAAATACCTGACCAGAAAACAAAGCAACCCCTGCTGCATCTGCTATATTTTTTTCTTCATTCATTTTTATATAGGGGATTGATATATCTATTGCATCATCAAACAGCGTCGAGCCAATCATTTGTAAATCAAGTTTGGGGTAAATTGTATTTTTCTCAGTACTTTCAATAAAGCGCTGATAGTACCCCCCTGCATTGTCTGTTACTTCCTTAGTTAACTCAATAAAAGGCTTTACATCCCCTTCAGTCAACGCAACTTTAATAGATATCGGATTTTGAGGATCACGAAAATAAATATCTAAAATATCATAAAGAGGTTCTTTTACAGTATCACTTGAAATGAGAAGTGTCGCTAATTCAGACAAATCTAATGTTTGTTCCACTTTCATGTCCGCTTTATTACGGATATCGCGTGGAGAAATACCTTCCGCTTCTATTACCATTATTTTGCTTTTGTTATCGATTAACTTAGGGTAAGCGTAATATCCTTTATATTCTCCTACTTTCCCTTCAACTCCAACGAGTGACACAACTGACGAGTTTTTATATAAACGCTCATCCCAACAACCAGCGAGGAATACAATCAACAGTAATATTATCCCTTTTCGATGCACTCTTTCCCCCTCCATTTATTCCAAAAAATAATGAGTATAGGCAATAGAAAGGTAAAAATTAAAAATATATAATGGAAGGAACTTTTCATAAATTCAATCACTCTAAATTTAACAAAAAAAAGCGGGACAATCGCTAGCAACACATGATAAACAATAATTTGCAACTTAGGTCGTTTTCTTTCTTTTACAAAATGGATGATTCTAAAGGTAAAATTCACAATCATTACAGTAACGATTGACCAAGATAACCAAATATACACAAAGAAAATATCAAGTCGCTTCACAAATGTCACTTCTTGCGATTTTAAAATATAAATAATCGGCTCTGGCACTAGTTTAATTTCCTCAATAGTAAAAAACATTTGAGAAAAAAGCACTGAGATTAAATAAAATACAAAAATTACAAGCTGATATATGAATATCGGCTTGCCCTTTAAAGTTAACTCCTTTTGTAAAAAGGGGCGAAATATTAAAAACATTTCTGCGCCCATAAATGCAAATGCTCCATGAATAAAGCCCTGAATGATTTCTTTTTTATTAGTAAAATCAAGCGGAAATAAGTTTGTCCAAGTGAGATCTGGTACCGCTAGCATTAAAAAAATGATAAAAATAAATACGAGCGGAATAAGCATCACACCAATATTGATTACTGTTTCTGGTCGACTTAAATTGGCATATAACGATAGTGCCACAATAAAAAAGATGACAATCCATTCGGGTGTTTGAGGTAAAACCCATGATGCTAATACAAATTCCATATAGGCTATAAATGACGCCAGCATTAAAAACCAGTAAATTTTATAGACCCATTGAAAAAATGTATTCAAATAAAAATAACGATAATAACGTTCAAAAAATATTAATAAAAAATAATGCCATATTGCTGCTACGATAAATAGCACCCAAGCCATATTTCTACTTTCACTAATTAATGGCGTTTGAAAGGATATATAAATAAATCCTGTTTCAATAAAAAATAATAGTAAAAAAAATTGTCCTTTAGATAGGGAAAAATTCAAGGTGTATCACCATTCTTTACACTGTTATCCTTCGGAGGACTAAACGTTGTGACTTGGACAGTTGGTTTGAAATACGGCCCTCGTACAAACACTTTGTATAATTCCTTTGGCTGAAATGGCACAATTGGAGCAAAGTATGGTTGTTTCAAAGAACTTAAATTAATCAAGTGAATCAATAACACAACAACGCCAATGACAATACCGAAAAAACCAAATAATGAGGCGAGCAACATAAATGGAAATCGAAGCATACGAATTGATGTATTTAGCTCTACGGAAGGTACTACATAGCTTGAAATTGCGGTTAAAGCGACTACTATCACCATTAAATTTGATACTAAGCCAGCACTTACAATAGCATCCCCTATTACTAATCCTCCCACGATGCCTATTGTCTGACCTACTGATTGTGGCAATCGTATACTGGATTCTCGAATGAGCTCCATAATAATTTCTAAAATAAGAGCCTCGATTAACGGTCGATAAGGTATTTCATTTACGTCACTCTTTACTTGATTACTCAACTCTAAAGGAAGTACTTCAAAGTGAAAACTGATAATCGCAATATAAAATGCAGGTAAGAAAACAGCTGCAAGAAAAGACATTAACCGGACTATCCGATAAAAGGAACCAACCAACACACGACCATTATAATCGTCAGGCGATTGATAAAAGGAAAAAAACGTTACAGGTGCTATTAAGGCAGTTGGAGAAATATTCGTTAACAATACGACTTTACCTTCTACTAAATTAGCCACAACGCGATCAGGTCTCTCCGTATTTAGTAATTGTGGAAAAGGCGACCAAACAGAATCCTCTAACTCATCACTTAATTGGCCAACACTATAAAAATATTCAATGTTAATGGCGTCAATACGTTTTTCAATCTCATCCAAAGTTTCAGGCTTTATGACCCCATCAATATATAAGTAATACGCTTTCGTATTTGTCTCTTTACCGATTGAAAAAGATTTAACTACAAGCGCTGGATTATGAATTCGTTTCCGTAATAATGCTAGATTTGTTTCGAGGCCCTCGACAAGACCCTCATGTGATCCTCGAAGAACATGCTCATTATTAGGCTCGTCAGGATTTCGTTGTACTTGGTTCACAACAGTAAGAGAAAGCATTTCACCAGATTCAGGTATAACAATTAGTGTTTCGCCATTACAAATGTGCTCAATAGCTAGTGGTAGAGAAAATGGCTCAAGTGTGGTTATTAACGTTTCACTCCAAAAGGGCTTGTTTGTATCTAAACGTGCATAAATAGTATCGAGTACTCTTTGCACTTCTTTTGCATCTACGAGCGAGGAATAAAAGCATAAAATAGCAGACGTTCCTTCTCGCCAGTCTACTTGTCTCACTGTAAAATCAGACGAATGATTAAATGCTTTTTGTAGGCTTTTCATCATTAATTCCACTTTATCCATAAAACGCCTCCTATACTTGGAAGTATAGGCAAAAAAGGCTTTTCTCAAACTGCTATGTCTTCTTTTTAATTGTTCAGTTTTCTGTTCTTTTCAACATAAAAAGACGCCCAATAAGTCTTAAAGACTTATTGGACATCCCATTATTGCATTGTTTAGTTTCTCGTAAACATTGACATTATTATTTTTGAATAAATTGTTGTGTCCAGTAGTTTCCAGACTTCACATAACCAACACCAATATGTGTGTAATTAGCATTTAAAATATTAGCGCGGTGACCTGGTGAATCCATCCAAGCTTGTACTACCTCTTGAGGTGTACGTTGACCTTGAGCGATATTTTCACCGGCACTCTTATAAGTAATACCTAAAGCTTTCATACGATCAAATGGTGAACCGAAAGTTGGGCTAGTATGTGAGAAATACTTTTTCGATTGCATATCTTGAGATTTTTCTCGAGCAGCAGCCATTAATTTATCATCTGTTTGTAATGCTTTTAAACCAGCTTTTGTACGCTCAGCATTCGTTAATTTAACTACCTCTTGTTCAAAAGCATTCACATCCGATGTTGTTGTCGTCGGTGTAGAAGTAGTCGGTGGTGTCGTAGTTGTATTATTTTGTTGATTTGTTTGTTGATTTGTTTGAGTATCTTTAGATGGTGTTGTCGTATGTGGTTTAGTTACAACCCACTTGTGATTTGACCAATTATTATTATAGTAAACTTTACAGTTTGTAGTCTGATTTGCTGTGTTCCCCTCTGTAGTATTAGAAGCAGCAGAAGCCAACTGAATTGGAGCTGCTAAAAGAAATGTTGCACAAATTGCAGTAAGTGTTTTTTTCATTTTGCAATCTCTCCTCTCTGCAACCTATCGTAAAGTACGATTCTATTAAAAATGTTCCCAACATCTGCTAGCTTCTCCAATAGAAAAGTAGTTTACGTTAAACAGGGGTTTTTTTGTTATAATTTTTAGCAAGTTTCACCATGCTATGCAATACTTACGTTTTATATAGGGTTGACAATACTCAAAATGAAGCTATTTATAGACTATGTTTTTTTAAAAAGAACAGTATATTATTGTAGCAATCCATTAAATGTAGGAATAACATTTTATAAAATCTTAGATAAAATAAAAAAATTCTGCTCGGATCTACTGGATAGCTTGACGCTATCTAGTAGGTGCACGCGCAGAAATACTCTTAAAACCTATTTTCAGCTTAATTTAATCAACACCAATTACATTAACACGCCCAATATTTTCACCTATTAAAACAAGCTTCGCTGGCATTTTAATGTATTCTGGAAGCCATTGCACCATTCCATAGGCATATTGGAACAGCATTGGATTTTTAACACCTTCGATTGGAACGTAGCCCTTCATCCGATAAACCGAATCTGGCAATGTTCTTACCCAATCCTCAAATTGCTCCTGTGTAAAGTGAACACCGTCGAACTCCACTAAACGAGAGCCTAAATGCATTGATGATATAGGTGCTTTAATAATATTTTGTTTATCGATTTGCACCGTAGCCGTTAAACTTTCAAGTAAATGTAATGGTACACGTCCATTAGTAGTTTGCAAAATAAAAGCATGTGGATTAAAACCTTGTAGCTCATAAACTACTTTAGCTTGCTCCGCTTCGCTTAGTAAATCCGTTTTGTTGGCCAGTAATAAATGCGCATGGCGTATTTGTTCCATAAATAATGTACGAACTTGTGGTGTTAATGTTTCACGATCTAACCATAGCTTAGAGTCTGCAACTGTGACAATACCCTTTACATTTAACTGCTCGGCAAAAATGGGAGAATAGACAGCATCCAATGCTTCTACAGGATGAGCAGCACCAGTAGTTTCGATAATTAGCACATCAAATTCACTATCTAATAGTAGAGATTGAATTTGAGCCTCTGTTTTTTCAGCACCTGAACAACAAATACAGCCTTCTAGCATCTCTTTAAGAGGAACATCCTCTTCCACTGCTTGTGAGTCAAATGGCAGCTTACCAAGCTCATTCATAATAACAGCTGGCTTTAATCCCTTTTCTTTTAGTTGACGAATTACATCTGTCAGCATCGAAGTCTTACCGCTTCCTAGAAACCCACTAAATAAATATACGTCCTTCACAATCATTCCTCCTATAAAAAAAGCCGTCGCATAGGCCGTACGAGACGACTTGTGCGACAGCTACTGTGTTAGTTAGTTTTTTTCTCAGTTTCATCTTTAGCATCAGAAATCAGTTCTTTTGCTTTTAAAAGTTGAGGATCTTCTGATTTCATTTTTGCACGTAACGCATCCATTAATGCATAAGTTGTTTCGTTCGATAAAATACCTGTTTCTTCAAGCTTATTGTCAGCTTGCAGTTTTTTCACCGCACGCTCTGTAAACTGGTCAAAGATACCGTCAGCTTTACCAGGCTCATATCCTAGCACCTCAAGCATTTCTTCAGCCACTTTTATTGCGTCTGATTGCAAGCCGTCTTTCATTTCAATCGTTGGATCTATAATTGGTAAAGAAGCATATGCAGGATAAGCAACTTTTACATCTGGTTCAATACCTTTTTCATTGATCCAGTTACCGTTTGGTGTTAACCATTTACCAGTAGTGAATTTTAAATTAGAACCATCTTTTAACGGCGTAACATTTTGTACTGTCCCTTTACCGAAAGAAGTTTCACCAACAATTTTAGCACCAACTGACTCTTTTAAAGCGGCAGCTAAAATTTCTGATGCAGAAGCACTTCCATTATCAACTAATACAGTTACAGGTAAATTGTATTTTTTTCCTGCTGCAGCATTCGTAATTTCAGGCTCCTCATCTTTTTGTTGCACTTGCACAATCGGTTTACCTTCTGGCACAAATAAATTAGAAATTTCAACTGCTGCATTTAAATACCCACCAGGATTTTGGCGTAAATCAAGGACAATCCCTTTCATGCCTTTTCCTTCGTATTCAGCAAGTATTTTTTCTAGCTCTTTTGCTGTTTCTTCACTAAACGATGTAATTTGAATATGCGCAATATCTCCATCTAGCATTTCACCATACACCGTTTCAACAGGAATATCATCCCGAACAATCGTCATTTGAATTGGCTCAGCATTTTCTCCGCGTTTCACAGTTAGTTTAACAGGAGTACCTTTTTCACCACGAATTAGTGCAACTGCTTCAGAAGCGCTAAATCCTTGTATACTTTTGCCGTCAACAGTTAAAATGATGTCTTTTGGCAATAATCCCGCTTTTTCAGCAGGTGAATTTTTAATAGGTGACACAACAGTAATAAAACCATTACGTTCTTGAATTTCAGCGCCAATTCCCTGGAAGCTTGAAGATAATCCAGAGTTAAACTGTTCTGCTTCATCTTTCACCATGAAATCAGAATATGGATCTTCTAATGCATCAAACATGCCGTTAATAGCACCATCCACTACTTTTTCATCATCAATATCTTTGTAGTATTTGTCTTTTAGCATATCAAATGCTTCGTATAATTTTGTAAATTCCGCACGTTCTATCGGAACTTTTACTTCTACTACTTTCTTTTCACCGAATGTTAACGCAAAAATTGTTAAGCCTGCGGTAATTAAGATTGTAAAGAACATCAGCATAATAAATTTAAACGGTTTCATCTGAATAAATTGTCCCGCTGGTTTTACCTCTACTTGCTGTGTTTGCTCTTGCTGTTGTTCTAAACCATCTTTTTTCTGTTCATCCATCTTGATTGTCACCACTCTCATATACACTAACTTGTTGTCACACTATTACCATCTTAACAGGTTATAGAGAAGACGAAAAGAAAAAGCGTGTCAAAATTTCATGACAGCTCTTGTCCCTCTATTAACTTCATAAAATTGCACCTTAAAAACGTCGTTTTTCCTAGACAATTTTCTCTGAATAGAACAGCATCTCTAAAAAAGCTTTCTATTTGCAATTTATAAATAAAAAGCGCCTCAGATACCTTCCTGAGGCACATCTATGCTCTTAGCTGCTAAGTTTAAAGTATATAATAGTACTGCTTTTCTATTTTACTCATTTCCTATATGCAGTCAACTAAAATACTCATAGATTTTGTTTTATAGTAATTAAGCTTCTACAATATATGTTACTAGTGCTAATTTAGCTGTTTTTATTTTATTTTCTGCACTTTTGGCAGCAGATAGCCCTGTAAATGTTCCAGTTTTCACACGATATTGCGCGCCATCCTGTTCAATATAAGCAACCCAGCCAAAACGTTTCTGCATTATATCTACTACGCTGACAGCTGCATTACGATTACTATATGTTCCAGTGATAATACGGTACTTCATTGACTCGGTTGGTGGTTTTTCGGGCTGTGGCGTATCAATACTTGTAATCATTTTCAAAAAATTAGTCCAGGAGACTTTCCCCGCACGTATATTTCTCGGACAGTTTTTGCCACTGAAATAATGATGCTGAACGACATTTTGGATTGATATATTTTCATCTTTCATGATTTTTGCTATTAAAGCTGCTGCATTTTCTACAGCCTTATTAAAATTGCCATCACTATTTACACATATTTCAACCTGAATTCCTTGCGTATTTCCTATATAAGTTCCCGCTCCCCAGCATTCCCAATAGTGCTCAAAAGATTGTACTGCCTCATGATCATCTACTTGCCAATGCCAGCTTGCCGCTCTGCTATTACCATTAATTTGTAGTCTAGCATGGGCATCTGCATCTGCTCCTACGCTCGTATTATCGGTTTCATGGACAACAATATATTTTTTTGCATTGTTTTTCCCATTCGTAATCTTGGCTGCTTGATTTGCGGATACTAATTTTTGTCTTATTGATACCACGCGATTACCCCCCTCCTATTAAAATACATTTCATATCTTTATAGTGATTCATTAGAAAACCGACTACTTAAATTGTAATCGGTCCAAATAACGAGCATTATTGTTTAACTTATTGCTCTAGTCTCGTCACTTGCCATTAGTAACATCCATATGAAATGATGTTTAATTCTATAGTATGCGCTATTGCCAAGTTCAGTTGTGTTTTTATATCCACTCTATTACGTAAAACGCCTAAAGCTATTGCATCTCACCTTTTGATTTATTGTTGCGTCATTCCAAAGGTGGTTTTGTTACAGAACATCATTTTTTCCGAAATTGACATGAACGAAAATCATCTGCAAGTGTTGCTCTTTAAAATGCCCTTCAGCATACTATTTAACAGAATGTCTCAAGAAAGCATGATATCCATTCCCCTTTTTTGTCTCGGGCGCATAAGATAGTCATAAGATAACCGAGAATTAAAAGGAATTAGGGAGGGCTTTACAATGAACAACAATCAAAACAATTCAAACCAATCTACGGATTCACTCGATATTTACGCTGCAAAGCTTGCCTATATAGGGACGTCCATTTCAACATTAGGAGATGGCATTCAAACAATTGCCGCGGGGCTCACTTTAGAATCATTAAAAAAAGCAAGCAACCAAAGTTCACAAGACTTACCGAACCAAACAAAACAGACAGAAAATATGCAAAAGCAAATCGATTATTTAATAGCTGAATTAAAACATATAAAAAAATATTTGAAATAAAATACAAGCATTGATCGTCAAATATCTTTAGCCATGCATCTAACCCATTTACATAATTAAAGCTCCCATAGTGAATTGTGAAAATCCGTAATGAAGCATTCATCCAAACCTCTATAGCTAGAGGTTTGGATTTTTTGTTGAATGAACAATATCTTGGTGCATTCTCATTAAATTCTCCAATTCATCATTATATACAGTTATATATTTCAGAAGAGGACAAAATAGAAATTTGGTCAATTAAGCAATGTGAAAAGGTGAAAATCAATCTTACAATCATGCTGATGACACATATTTCAATCACTACCATTTTTCCAATTAGCTTCCATATAAGACTTTTTTATGTTACAATTTTTGTAAATATTTCTTTGTAACAAAGTGAGGTGAACCTGGCATGTCCTATATGAACGATTTACAATACTACTTAGACAGTAGTTCTATCGGTGTTATTGTAGAAATTTTATTGGTTACTTCTTGTATGGCAACAATCGTTTTTATTGCAACTAAAAATCAATATATCTCCTATTTATCATCGGCACCTATATTTTATTTCATTTCTAAATGGTTCTATCAAAATACGCATTTAATTTTTATCGTACTTGCGATGACTGTACAAGCACTAATTATTTTATGTATCCAAAAGAAACAAAATAGTAATGAAGAAGCCTTAAAGAGCGAAATGATAAAACAATGATTCTACTTTTTATACTGGACTTGCATATAGGACAGAATTAGCTAGAAGTAAGTCCAGTGTATTACATACATAATGGAGGATACTCAAAATGAGCCGAACAGTCACTTTTGCTGTAAATACTAAATATGAAGAAAGAATACAAGAGACATTTACTTTTGCACAATTAGGAATTGACGAACGATGAATAACGAAGAAACGAAAATGACCATAGAAAAAATCTTTGAATCGTGGGTTTATACAAAACTCAATATTTCTTACAGTATCGTTTTCAATATGGATAGTGAATAGCGTTTTGTATTCATGTATTATTCATCCAACTGTCTTTAATGAAACATTTAAAGGTTTGGATTTTCATTATAGTAGCTGTCCTTCTTAATCGGGAAATTTGGGCATCAATAATTTTTTTGAAGAGGTGATTGCATGGAGAGGTTTGAAGTTTCATTTAAAAATAAAGCTGTAAAGGTTTGGTTTTACACGGTTTTCCCCGCAATAATCATTGCCATAGCACTTTTTATAATTTTGCCTTATGAACAAAATCGATATGCTTCATTAGGTCTTTCAGCTGTTACCACTTTGTATTTTATTTGGTTCGCGTTTTATTCTAAAAAAAATGGCAATTAATGGCTATCGCTATCCCTCGCGCAAGATTGTCTTGCTTTAGTGCATAAAATTTTGAACTCCCCTTTGATCACTTTGATTCATTTGCAAAAAAGAGGCGCGTTCCATCTATGGTACGCGCTTTAGAATGAATCGATTATTTTTTCTTGTTCCTTAACTTTTTTATTAAATCATTAAAGTATTGGACTGCTTCGTGCACAGCAGATTTTTTAGCTAATTCAATTCCCTTTTGGATAGAACGATTCGCCTCATCTAATTTTTTTGCCTTCATTTGGGCATTTGCGAGGCAATACCAATAATACCAAGCATCCATTTGTGAAATTTTATCGTGATAAAATTTTTCGATGTTCGGATAGTATTTCGAATAGGAAGCTTCATCATAAACTAACTTTTCGCCATTCCATTTTAGGACATCCACTAAATAGCTATCACCAATGTAAAGTTGCCAAATTGCTATAGTCACTTTTTGTTTTTCATTTACAACATCCATTTTATTATAAGGAATTTCTGCAATCTTTTTTAATGAATGATTACCCCATTGGAAAACTTCAAGTTCACTTCCGATTGCTGCACCGATTGTAACACTGAATAAATACTCTTTTATGCCATCACCTGTAATGTCTATCAAACCAGAAAAGTCCAAACTTACACCTTCCGTTATTGTTTCCCACACTTTATGCCATCCGTTCTGGTCCTTTTTAAGAACAATTGCGCCGAAATGGGAAGGAGCAGGTTGATCTTTTGCTTTTATTTCAAACGTAAAAATGATTTCTTTCTGCCCATCGTTGTTAAAATCATAAAATTGAATGGACTTTGTGGAGACAGGCATATTGGGATTGATAAGTGAAGAGTTCGACGGCATAAATGCCTTAACAATTTGCATGAAATCTTCTTCTTGTTGCTCATTCGCGTGAACAACAAGCGATAAAGCATTCGCAACCACGAGTGACAGCATTGAAATTAGCAATATTTTCTTCACCAACATATCTCCTATTCAAATAAAAACAATGATTATTTGTAGTATGGACGAATTTAGTGAAGTAATGCTTTTTTCAAAAAGACCGCAAAAGAAGCAGTTTTTAAAGTGGATACCATTCACAAGATTTTAAGCAACTTAATTTCTTACTAGCTCACCACATAATAGAGAACATGTTATCAATAGTCTATCGTATTTGCTATTTGAACAAGCGTTTCAGCTGTTACTTTATCTGCCACATCTCTATCAATACTAAACACGTATTGCCAATTATCTCTTTCGATAACTAATAAATTAAATCCAATTTTCGGATTATCAATATAAAGTGCATTATTACCATTTTCCAATTTGAAAACATTTGACATATACTTTTCAAAGTTGATTTTTTGCTCAATAGGTCGAATATCAATTTTATAATGGTTTTGAGGACATTCATCACTTATCATCATTACTTCTAAATGATGATCAGAATTAAACCGTCCAAACTGATGTGTAAAGGTTATTGGTGGAACCCGAAGTGGCAGTTTAAGTTCTTGATTAAAATATTGTTCAAAATCTTTTATTGCAGCTTCAATAGTTTTGTATCCTATTTCAGGAAGAAATTGCTCTATCGGTTGAGGACGATCATTTAAATTTGCATAAACTGATTTATTAATTGTTCCATATAGGAAAATATTTACGAAAAACAATGAAAGCAGTATATTTTTCGCCATTTTTATCGCTCCTAAATTATATTTAAGTATATTTTCTCCAAAAAAATGAACACTATCCTTTCTTACTTCTGATGTAAGTGAAGGATTGTGTTCTATAACCTAAAAATTAATAATTTCCATAACAGTGGTTAGGAACATTGCGATGGTTAATAATATCCATAAACCAATTAGCAAAAAGTCCGAGATTGTTTTTTTGCCTTTTTTTAAATCTTGTATTTTAGTCACTAGCATTATTATAGCTACTATTGTCATAACGATATTCGTAAGATGAGCATATCTAAAACTAAGTAGTGCAAGCAGTAAAAGTACAACACCAAAAATAATTTTTATCTTTTGAAACTTCGTATACGATTTTTTCATCTTTTCTGCTCCCTTCAATCAATTTCTGTGCTCAACCTTCTCAGGTTCAATGCATAAATGGCTTTCATGCACATCTTATACAAGTGGAATACTTTTAATAAGCAAGTTAATGTGCCACTTTCACGAACTTAGTATATATATGCGATGATTGTAAAAGAAGCGATTGCCCTAATTCGCACAATCGCTTTCCTTCGTTTTCAATGAAATTAATGTCCAAAAAAATCCACTTTTGTTTTAGCATAACTTGAATTAAAAATAACCCCTTCGCCCTTTAACCATTGGACATTATCTATTCCGAGTACATCTAGATCGTCAGGAGTGGAACTACTTTCATGTGTTATTATTGTTACCTTATCTTTGTTTATCTTCTTTATCACTCCAGGAAAAGTGGTGTTGCGATAAAAGTTGTATATATGGGTAGTTTCTCCTAATGTGGCATTTCGATGTTCGATTGTCAATGTTTCTTTTCCAGATGGTGATGTAACAGAGTCAATAGTAAAATCCTTAATAGAATGAACGAAAATAATTACTACGAGGATTAGAAATGCAATAATAGATATCGCAATTAACTCAAAAGTACTAATATTAAAAGATCTAACGAACAAAAAAATTGCAATGACCGTTATCATTGCTGGGATTGGTATTCCTGAATATTTAAGAAATGCAAAATAATAATGATTTATACTTAATTGAAAAATAAGCAAATCGACTGCTAAAACAAAAATTAACAAAAGTGTCGTAGGTTTTTAACAATTAATCATACCCTTTCGCACTTCTAGTTAGCAGTTTGCAATCTTTTACGAAATACAATTAGCGTTAAAATATTCAAAATGACAGTTACGCCAAGAAGAACTGTTGCAGCAAAAATGACACCTCCTGTTGTGTCCATAAGCGCACTCCAATCCTCAATATTAACGAGATGGTATTGATAGTACATTTGAAAAATAAGAGAAATAGCACAAGCACTCAAACTCAAACTAGAAAGCAATCCCCATATTTTAAAGTCGTTCTTTTTAGATTGCATAAGTCCAACGACAGGGAGTAGCCATGCAATGATACCAATCACTAAACTGCCAATATTAAGTAAACCAATCACTATAAAACCCCCTCTTCATGCTTACAATTTCCATTTAATTAGCATTTAGACGTTTGGGCTAGACAAATAGTTCCAATTTTCATCTATCCTCTACATCAATTAAATAAATTGCCTTCTCAAATCCCCCACGTTTAGCCTTCTTCTGCTCACGAATCGCTTCTAATTCTTCATAACTTACACCTAACGCATGGATAGCTGTATGTATTAGTTCTAAAAGATCGGCTAATTCTTCAACACTCTCTTGAACGTTATTTGCCTCATGAAACTCTTTCGCTTCTTCCAACATTTTTGCTTTTACTTCTACTAGAAGATCCTGTGGTTCTAAAATTCTTGCATTATACTTTAAACCATCTGCTTCAATAATTTCTAAAATCTGATCTCTTACTAACTTATTATAAACAGGCATTGTCATTCTCCTTTATAGTTTCATATCACACTTTTATTGTAATATATTTCTAGTTAATTTTAGCTCTATTCGATAGTTTATAAAAAGGCACAACAACATTCTCTAATGTTAAAGAAAATTTCATATGTAATCGACACTTCGATACTTCTCGAAATATAAATATTTTACAATGAATTTTGAAAATAAGAATAATTAGTAGGAGGAATGAAAATGAAAATGAAAATAATAAAGCAAAAAACCATCCAGCATACAAAAAATATTAATCCTAAAATTTTATATTATGGATTCCCTGTAATTTTACTAAGTACTTTGAATGAGGATGGAACAGTAAATATTAGCCCTTTATCATCTTCTTGGGCATTAGGAGACTATATTGTATTAGGTGTTGGCATTGGTGGGAAGGCAATTGAAAATTTAGAACGACATCCTGAATGTGTCATTAATATACCAGACCCCTCACTTTGGGAGAATGTTGAACAGTTAGCCCCTTTTACAGGGAAAAATCCAGTTCCTGAATATAAAAAGCAAAATGGCTATACTTATAAAAAAGAGAAATATGATATTAGTGGATTAACGCCTATTAAGGCTACTTTAGTAAAACCTACTCGGATTATGGAATGTCCCATTCAAATTGAGGCAAAGGTTAAACACATACGTATCCCAGACTATTCTCCTCATTTTGCCATTGTCGAAACACAAGCAATACACGTACATGCACATGAGGAAATTATTATTGAAGAAAATCATATTGATCCAAATAAATGGAGCCCACTTATTTATAATTTCCGTCATTACTTTGCTCTTGGTAACAAGTTAGGTAACAATTTTCGAGCATAGAAGACTTTATAGAAGAACTAATAAGCAATTCCACCTAGACAATAAATTTTCTAATACTTAACCGAAAGATTAAATGTAAAGAAAAAGCAATCGACTTCTTCAATGCCATTTTATAAAATGGTCGCTTTTAGTCGGTTGCTTTTTTCTTATTTTAGCGTTTTTATAACCCTTGCTCTATTAGCTACTCTTGCATAGCAGCCTCTACAACCTCCAATATGTTGCCTAATTTCACTTTTCACCTTCCAAGCGATCCTCAATTCGCCCTTCAATCTCTTTCTTTTCTTCGTGCCACCATAATGCTTCTTCGGGATCTTCTAAAATCTCTTTTATTTCAGCTTTCTCTTCAACAGCTGGCGGGGAACCTCGAAGTGCCATGCCTGAAGTATCTTTTAGAAAGATACTTACAACGATAATCCCGACAACAGATGCAAATATAACATAGTAGGCAGGTACCATTTCATTCATCGTTTTACTAATTAACCATGATACAAGTAAAGGTGTTGTACCACCGAACAATGACGCAGAAATATTAAATGTTATCGCCAAAGCCCCATTCCTTACATTTGTAAAAAATAAGGAGGGCAATAGTGCTGGCATTGTTCCTTGAAAAGAAGCTGAAAATACTGCTAGAATCAATAACCCCCAAAATACATGTAATGTGTTTCCGCTACCAATCAAATTAAACGAAGGTATACTTAAAAAGATTAGTCCAATTAACCCCCCTTGAATAATCTTTTTCGCTCCTATGCGGTCACTAAAATACCCCATTAATAGTACAATTGGAATCATAATAACCATTACAATGACAATTAATAAAAGCCCTTCTGCTTCTCCATATCCAAGAACAGCCGTTAAATGAGATGGCATATAAGATAAAACGATATAGTTTACAACAATGTAAAAGAAAACAACAAACATTCCGACAACTATTGCTCTCCAATGAAATTGTAAAATATTTTTTACAGATATATGATTATCATCTTCTGATTTTTTTTCTTTCATTGCTTCAAAAGCAGGTGTTTCTTCTAAATTATTTCGCAAATAAAAGCCAATTAAACCAATAGGGGCTGATAAGAAAAATGGAATTCGCCAACCCCAATCTAACATTGTTTGCTCCCCTAAAATATAAGTAAGTAAAGTAACAAGACTAGCTCCTGCGATATAGCCAACTAAGGTTCCAACCTCAAGACCACTTGACATAAACCCTCTTTTCTTATCTGGCGTGGACTCGGCAATAAACGTCATAGCACCCGAATATTCTCCACCCGATGAAAATCCTTGAACTAAACGTGCAATGAGTAAAAGTACTGTGGCAGTATACCCTATGGATGAATGAGCTGGAATTAAGCCAATACTCAATGTCGCTAGTGCCATCATGACTAAGGTAATAGCTAAGACTTTTTTACGGCCTAAACGGTCCCCAAGCATCCCAAAAAAAATACCTCCAATAGGTCGAGCAATAAAGGCAACAGCAAACGTCGCAAAAGAAAATACTAATTGCATAGGACCACTTACTTCAGGAAAAAATACTTGTCCAATTGTAGCAGCTAAATAAGAGTAAATTCCAAAATCAAACCATTCCATTCCATTACCAACAGCAGTTGCTATAACAGCCTTTCGGGCGGAACTCGTGTCAACAACAGTAATTTCTTCTTTTTTCAACTTTGGTTTCGATTTTCTTTTAAATTTTGGGCTATTAAGGTTATTGTAATCAGCCAATCGAAATCCTCCTCGTTGTTAAAATTAATTGATACTATTGTTAAGCTATCCAATATGTGATTTATTATTAATTCCTTTAAAGTAAAAAACCAAAATTCCATCGAAAATGCCTTACTAATCAAAGTTATTTGAAAAAAGAATAAAAACGAATTCTTATAGGAGCATCAGGAAAACGAAATAATAATGGTCAAACCAGCCAACAAAATAAGCGACTAATACGATAATATATCTGTTTGCCTTTCACTCCTTCCAATTTAAATAAGAAAAGCCCTCCACAGATTATGTGGAAGGCTTTTAAAACATTTGTAAATCAAATCCTACACCTTTTTAAGTTCACTATAAATATCATTGCAAATTTTTCTTTTTAGAAAAAAATCCTTCGAAAATCATATACAAAGCGAGTACAATCCAAAAGCTAAATAACCATGCGGTATTTTCTTTTAAATCTGTAATAATTACAATCGCACCAAATAGCGTAATAAGTATTTTAATGATTAATTTGACCAAAATACATACTCCTTTCTATCGATAGAAAAATAATGATATACCCGAGTCAATTAAACTATTATTTTCAAATGGAAAAATCACTGTTCTTTAATTTATTTGCAATAATTTCACAGCTAATTCCAACACCAAATGTTCGTGTCAGGATTACTACTTCAACATAGTATGATGTTGATCTAAATCGTTTGTAACATATCCTTCTTTTCCTGCTCCTATACCAACAATTAACAGAACGAATGAAATACAAATGAGTAAAATAAGAGGGATTGACCATCCACCTGTTATATCATGCAGTGTGCCAACCAACACTGGTCCAACTGCCGCTAAAAGGTAACCGAAAGACTGAGCCATTCCTGACATTTCTGCTGCTTCTTTTCCATCACTTGTTCTTAGTGTGAAGAACATCATGGATAGGCTGAAGGCACTCCCCCCTGCAATTCCAAGAATGATAGCGCAGAAAGGAACTAGCACAGAACTTCCTTGCAGTAGCCCTGCAAATCCAATGATAAATAAGATTGTTGTTGTGATACTTAGACCAACTTGATTTTTCATTTTTTCCGCTAGTACTGGGACAATGAACGTTACAGGGATGAGTGCAAACTGCATTAGAAAAACCATCCAACCAGCAGTATTTGAGTTATACCCTTTCATATTTAAAATATCTGGTAACCATGTGATTAAAGTATAAAACATTAGTGATTGTCCACCCATAAATATTGTTATCTTCCAAGCAAGTGGAGAACGCCACAAACTACCTTTTTTGTTTTTTACATTGACTTGTACTTTCTCACCTTTTTGTCGTTTACTAAGTTGTGGTAGCCACAGCAATAAAGAGATGATTGTCAATACTCCCCATATGCCAAGCGCCCCTTGCCATCCAAAATTGCCAATAGAAGCAATAGGGACACTTACCCCTGAACCAAGCGCACCGAAAAGATTCATGAATATAGCGTATATTCCAGTCATCAAACCTATTTTTTGTGGAAAATTCATTTTTACAATCCCTGGAATAAGTACATTACCCATTGCAATTGCAACCCCAATTAAAATAGTACCAGAAAATAAAGAGAAAATTCCTGAAAATGAGCGAATTACAATACCAATTATAAGTAATATAAGGGCTAAAGTAATCGTTAATTCCATGCCAATCCGATTTGCTATTTTTGGAGCAAACGGTGAAAGCAGTGCAAAGGCAAGTAAAGGTACTGTTGTAATCGTTCCTATAAGAGCATTACTGATACCAAGATCATCTCGTATCAAAGGTATAAGTGAGCCGGCAGAAGTTAAAGGCACTCTTAAATTAGACCCCACTAAGATTATACCAATCAGTAATAACCAACTATTTCTTGTATTTTTATTTAATGTGGATGATAAGGCTTCCTTATTCATGTTGTTATTCCTCCATCAATTTAACAATTACTTTTCTTAATGCCTCCATATAGTTTTCAACATAGGTTGCAGCAGCTACTTTATCCTGACTACGAATGGCTGTATATAACTCAATGTGAAGTTCTTCTTCAAATTTAAAAGGCGCATTCATTGTCATTAAATCTTCCACAAACGAATAGATGATTTCTAACAGTGGCTCGTATAAATCAATTAAGAGCTGATTGTTAGAAGCCACTACAACCGCTTTATGAAAACTAATATCTAATTCTATAAAGTGTTCTCGATTACTCTTTTCAGCAGCTTGAAGCGAATCTTGAATATATGATTCAAGTTTTGCTAAATCCGCTTCTGTTCTATGTTCAGCAGCCAACTGGGCAGCCTGTTTCTCTAAAGCTAAGCGCACATCAAGGATTTCAAGCAATGCTGATTTTTTTACATAACGTTTAAGTGCTGCTCCAAGAGAATTGGCAGAGCGTACGGTTGTTCCACTGCCCTGTTTCGTTTCAAGTAATCCTGCATGTACTAAGGCACGAATTGCTTCGCGAAGTGTATTACGGCTGACATCAAACTTTTCCATCAATTCCATTTCAGGAGGAATTCTTTCCCCTACTTGCCAGCTTCCAGATTCAATTAACTGCTCTATTTGAGAAGCAACCTGTTCTACTAGGTTCATTCTGTTTGTTTTTTGAATCATAATTACGCCTCCTTAAATTTGTAGGATGATTGGTATGTTGGTAAAGTTAACATAAAGAAAAAGGATTGTCAATCCGATGTACATCCTTATTAACATTGCTGAGATATATAGGTAAAGTGCGCATATGAATTTCTAACTTGACGGTAGGAATAAAATTTCGAATTGTAAATTAAAGGAGAATAAATTTAGTGCGGGAATCATCTGCTCTATGTTTTGATAGTACCGAATTGAGAAAATGACTTAAATTTTGTAGAACGAATAACGCAAAGTAAAGATGGACCTCGTTATGTTAGAAGATAGATACAAATCTAATTAAATCATAAATAAAAACCACCTATAAAAAACAGGTAGTTTTTTTATTGGCTTTGTGCGCCCATTGAAGGGCAGCGCTGTGCTTTGTAATTTCGATTTGCTCAACATTTAATTCTCTGTCTAAGTTTGTAGCTAAGTATAAGTCCATTAAACGTGTTGATTTTACTCACCCTAATTTTCAGAGTATCCAGAATGTATTTTATACAACAGCTTTGCTGAATAGCCACTTCCAAGTTTATAAGTTAACTGTTATATAGGTAAAACCGAAAAAAATCCAACAAGTTACTCTAACCTTGTTGGATTTTTACTTTCAACAGATATAATTTGACGATTCGGCCATTCGAGTGCGTGAAGTCGCCCTCCAAATACAGCACCGCCATCAATACCAATAATATTATTGTCACCAAAATAAACATCGTAATTTGTTGGGTCTTGATGTAGCTCATATGTTTGTGTGTGCCCAAAAATCACCGTTTTCTCGCCTTTATAACCAGTATGAAATTCCTCTCGAACCCATAAAAGTCGTAAGGGGTCTGTGTCCGCTAACGCTACGCCCGGCACAACACCACCATGGACAAAAATTGCATCTTCTAACTCTATATACGTTTCAAAAGTTTCTATAAGCTGTAAATGTTCTTCGAGCTTCGGTAATGTTTGAATGTAACTAGGTAATGTATTAGTAAGAATAGCATCTTCAAAATCTTCCATATGATAGCCATAGCTAGCAAGTGTCGCATCCCCGCCATTGACTACAGCCCAATGATTCCAAGCTTTTGGAGTCCCTAAACGACATGCTTTTAGCATAAGTGCCTCATGATTTCCCAGTAGCACACGTGCCCCAGTGGCTTGTAGCTCAGCAACTATATTCAACACACCACATGAAGCAGGTCCCCGATCAATATAATCCCCGAGCAAAAATAGTTTATCTTGTGTAGCATCAAACTTTACCTTTATTAATAATTCTTCTAAAAGTTCTAATTCCCCATGTATATCACTAATGGCTAAAATACGTGTCATAAAAAGCATCCTTTCTAGTTTAACAGGTGTTACTTTTCATTATAGAGAAGAATGTTACAAAATTCGACTTTTTTCGGTTATAAATGATTGCAAAGATACCTGATACTTACTTAATCTCATATATTCTTATATATAAATCAAACTATCCGTGCGTGAGAACAAGTATAATACAATCCCCACAATTCTTATTGATAATTTAGGTTCAATAAAATACTATAATCTTACCCCATGATTTTTTGATTGAATTATAAAGTAACTATTCGATTCTCCAGTATAATGCCCTACATTATACTCATTTAGATTTATTAAATCCATGTATTGTTTTGGAATAGTACAATCCCACTTTATATCTTCTAACTTAAGCGGGAAGTTGTTATCATTATTGTTAGGGGTATGGATATAAACCCCATCTGATCCAGCATCCTCATCAACTAATTTTTTCATGATTTGCTCCTTTATTTACTGAAACATTCTGTTCTGATATTCCTCTTTTTTATTTTTATACTTTGAAACCTCTTTGACGTAAAAAATTAACGATACCCTGCATAACAATATGGGTTGATGGTATTAACTACTCATTGATTTTGATAAATAAATCGTATAATTGTTAAAGCTAGAAATGTTCCAATTAAAGTTATCACCCCAAATTTATTCAACTTATTGAATTTAAAATTAATCAGAACTATCATAATGTTTAGTAGAAACAGAACATTAATTTCTAAATAAATAATACTTAATTTTATATTTAAAGCACAAATTATTATGGACAATATAATAATAATATTAAAGTTTTTTAATGTTTTATTGATATCATTTCTAATAAATTTTATTGTTCTTTTATTTTCAAAAATTAACAAAACCAATATGATTATGGTAACTGCTATAATCGATTTTAAAAAAACTATTTGGAAAAATTCGAGCATGTGTGTGCCTCTTTCTTATTTTCTTATACCGAAGTCAATATAATCATATTTCACTAATGGCCCCAACTACCATATCTCTTTGCTTTTTTATAATACTGATTGGAAGAAATAGCGCTTAACTACCCATACCACAATACCACCTACGGAAGTACTAAAAACAGTCATCAATCCATTTACAATTACTCCTGATTGAGCTATTGCTACATTCATTTTTGCACCTAATTGAGTAAAATATTTTTTCAATTTCAATTTAAGAGTATTCTGTTTCCCCTTTAACAAATTAAAAACCATTTTTTTAGGTTTTCCAGCTTGAATAAGTTTGTTTATCCCATATAATCCAGGTATTGTTGAAACCAATAAATCAATTGCAGTTATCAAGACTGATGTTCGAATACTGAACTCTCCATCTGGATCCACATTCATCACTGGATTATAGTAACGGGCCATTAAGTAATATAATTTTGCATCTTCATTATATCGATATAAGACACGCCTTCGTAAATTATTGTTAGTGGATGCCCATTGTCATCATAAACGTAACTTTTTATTGCTTAAGAGGTTTTATCCTTTTCATAAAGGACTGCGATTGCATCTCCATCATAAGCATACATAATAAATAGGTCCAGATAAACCCCTGCATTCGTCACTGTAATAACTCTTATCATCCATTTGTCGGGTTCTTTCTCCCTCCCCTTTCCTCAAGAATAAAAAAGCACTTTTCAAGGAAATGGACATAGCATGCTATCCCAGTTCACTTAAAAAGTGTTTCATAAAGAATTGAAAATAAACGGTTGTAATAATGGTTAAATACGGTAAATTAAGAAGTCCCAAAATCACTTCCCTTTTTACTTCACATTATTATCTTATAATATTTTCCCTATTAAAAATCACAATTATTGTTATTAGAATAAAGAGGGTTCGATACCCTAAAACTATATACTTATTATCAATCTTATAATCCTTTAAACTAAAAATAAATTCTAGTGACATAAATATAAAATATAAACTAGCTAACAATAAAAAATTTAATTTATTTAAAAATAATAATATTAGTATAAATATACTATACAAAGACACTCTTATTAATTGATTTTTCACTCTTTACTCCCCTCATTCCTAATGTTGTTAGAAACCATTGAAATAACCATTCTTAGGATACTTATCTCTTCGATCTAAATAATTGAAAATGTTTGTGCCTGGGTCGAAATAAAATCCAGCAAGATTAGCAGCAAAGGTTACCGCAGAAACAATATAAGCAGCAATATTTGCAGATACACCTCTCCTAATTAGTGTTTTTTTTATGGAATTAGCAAACACAATGCGCTTAGCTTTACTTAATTGTTTTTTAGCATAGCTTCCTAATATTTTTGTTGCGCTTCCGCCTACTGCTGCTGCTGCAAGAAATATTACAGCATTTATTGTTTTAGATAAAAACCCCTTTTTATTCCACCAAGCATTTTTCCAATATTCGCCATCCGGGTCGATGTTTATTATTGGATTATTATTCGCATAATTGTATCCATTCAGCGTTAAGGGATTCATTGTATCCCCACGCACAGGATCTAATGATAAGAAAACACCAGTATCTGGATTATAGTAACGTGCCATTAAATAATATAACTTTGTATCTTCATCATAACGATAACCAGCATAGCGGTATGGGTTAATAGAGTCCATATCATCTGTACCACTTTGCGTTAAAATGTTACCCCAAGCGTCATATGTGTACGATGCTACAAGCTTACCACTTGCATCTGTCATCCCTAGTACATCACCACGATAGTTTGTAAGGTAATGATAAGTTTCGCCTTTGTAAATCATTGTGAGTGGGTGACCGTTATCATCGTAAACATAACTTTTAACTGCGTAGGAGCTTTTATCCTTTTCATAAAGAACGCGATTGCTATCTCCATCATAAGCATAGTAAATAGGTCCATTACTATCTTTACTATAGATTCTTCTTCCTTTTTCATCGTAGCCATATTCGGCAACAATAGTGCCAGTATTACTCTTTACTTTCGTCAGCTGATCAAATGCATTCCATTCATACGTATACTTTCCATCACTTGTTAAGTTTCCATCTAGATCGTACAAGTATTGCTGATTGTTTACATACGATAATTGATTTGCATCATTATATTGGTACGTTGTAGATTCTGTTTCCCCTGCATTTTTCACGCTTTTTGTAAGACGATTTCCAACCTCATCATACTTATAGTCCATTTGTGGACCATCAATATATGTCTCTTGCGTTAATTGGTTTAAGGCATCATAAGTGTAATTTACTTTATTAACAATGTTATTAATATTGTTGTTTGCATCATACTCATATGTGAACTTATTCCATTCAGATAAACTATCTAACGATAATGTCTCTTCTTGTAAACGGCCTTTTTGATAAACTTTTGATAATTTGCTACCGTTTGTGAAATTAGTTTCTTTTAATTGTCCGGTAACATTGTCATAAGTAAATGTTGCAAGTGGTTTGTCGTTTAACTTTATCTGCTTAGTATTATAAGCATCGTCTGGTTCATATTCTAATGTATTATATCGTTTAAACCCTGGGAATGACAGTTTTGATAAATATTCATTACCTAAATATTCGTAGCTAATATCCCCGTCAATATCCCCTTTATCGATTGATTTTAATAATCCATTTTCATAGTAGCTAATTCGTTTTAAAGTAGATTCATTTTCTCCATAAATTAGCTGATCGTCCCCATCTTTTGTATAACGCCACACTACTTTTCCATTAATAACAACTGTTGAACTAGGAGCTTCTTGGTCAATTTTATATTCAATACGATTTTTATTAGCTGTTTGAAGCAGGACTAACTCACCATTTTCATCATATTGATAAGAAGTTGTATTATTATTGGGATTTGTTTCTTTCGTAATTTGATTTTTACCATTAAATTCAAATGTTGTCGTAAAACCTTTTGCATTCGTTATCTTATTTAAATTGCCATTTCCATCATATTCATAGGCAGTTTTCTGCTGATTTGCATCGGTTACGGTTTCTAGTTCATTTTTCAAATTATATTGATACTTTGTTTCATTTAGCTTGCCGTCTTTAGATGATAAAATGTTGCCAGACAAATCCTGCACAGTAGTTGTCATGTTAGTAAATGCATCCGTATGGGTAATGACTTTTTGGGAATCCTTATAATTTGTTGCGTAATTTTCCCTAACCCCATCGGATGTCTCCATCCATTCTAAATCACCAAAGTTGTCGTATTTATAATTAGTCGTAGCAATACCTGAAGTAGATGGTATTTCTGACTTTGTTAAATTCCCTTTATCATACCAATACTTACTTACCTTATTTCCCGAATCCGTATGCGTCTCAACATTTTGGAATGCAGTATACGTATACGATTGCTTGTTGTTTTCCGCATCCGTTGTATTTAATAGATTACCGTTAACATCATATTCATTCGTCTGCAAAACTTTAGAAACACCATCAATAGTCTCTGTTTCTTGCAAAAGGTTGTAGTTTTGATCGAGTTTATACGTTCTCTCCTCCCCAGAAGGAGAAATGATTTTTTCTACAACATAATTATTGTTAACAAAATATCTTGTTACACCTTGTTCTGGGTCGGTAATTGTTGCAACGCCCGTTGCTCGATCCAATGAATATTCTGTTTTCGGTTGATTTACAGTATCTTCAGTTGGTTCGTACACATATTTTAAATCTGCACCATTGTATTCGAATTTTGTTCGTTTTTCATTTGCATCAACAATTGTCGTTAGAAATTTATTCGTGTACATAAATTGTGTTGTAGTTTTTGAAATTTTGTTATCCTTGCGGTCTTTCAACACATCTACATATTGTAAATAGCCATCTGTAGTATATCGATACGTAATTTGTTGGTCACCATAAGTCATTGTGCTAATTAAGCCATCTTTATCATAACCAAACTGAAGTTTTTTATTTAAGACATCCTTACCTAAATCCGTTGCAATCTCTGTCAATTTATTACTACTATCATAAACATAATTAATTTTATTATTATTACGATCTATTTGAGTCGTAATATAAGCAACCTTTACATCTGTATCAGTTGTGGACTCACGAACTTTAAAAATTGTTTGGTTGCCGTATAAATCGTAAAGAGTAAATGTATCTTCTGTATTTTTCTTTATTTTGTCGTAATTACCGTAGTCACCTTTATACTGGTTTGTTGGTGTATCATAAGTGAAAACATGAATTGTACCATCGGCATCCTTATACTGCAGTTGATTACCTTGACTTCCTGTATTAATGAAAATCTTCTCATCACCAGTAAAGCTCCAGCCATAACCAAAAGCTGATTGTTCATAGTCCTTATTATTGTAAGTTCTAGTAAAAGTTAAGCTTGCATCAGCACGCCCTAAAATAAACATATCTTCATATTGTAAAATATTATTATTTGTTGTTAAGTTTACATAATTTGTACCATTCACCAATGGTCGTGAATCATAATCCCAGTAATCTTCTAGACCTAGTCTTGCAGTTGTTTTATACGTGACTACTAGTTGTGGTTTGTATTTATTTAAAGTTGATTGTTCACTACTAGCAAACTTTTTATAAATTTGTGTGGCTTCATTATCACCCTTCAATAACAAACCGTAGTTTGTAGATGGATTATTAATCCATCCTTGTACAACATTAAGTGGAACCTTCCAGTTAACCATTGCGTCTGCTATTGATGTTGGTGGTGTGCCAATATCCTTTACCGTACTAAGTTTATTACTTGAGAAATCTCCACCTGCAGTTTTCCATGTTGTGTATGGAGTTGTTTTGGCATAGGTCCAAGAAGCTTGATTTTCTTCCCATGTGCTTGTTACATTGTGCAAATTAATGGCAATAGGTGAATTATTATTTGTCGATGAAAACCATAGATTTAGATCAGCAGATACGATTGTTGTACTTGAAGGTACAGCACTTAAATCAAATTTTAATAAGCTCCTAACCGTATTGCCCCCTACTGCAGTCCCTACACCTAGTTCAAAGTCATTTCCACCAGTTTGTGTAGGTGCAGAGCTACGGATTGTCGTATCTTCCATGTTTGCTGAAGTTTGTAGGCGCACAATCGCAGGATCAATCGTTATTGGGTATACACGATCCTCACTATTTAACCAAGTAGCATCTGGTGCTAAGTAAACAAATAAATCTTGTCCAATTACTTCATAACTTAATTTTAATAAATATGATTTTGCTTCTTCAGGAACTGATTGTATTTCATCAACACTTTGGTATCCTTCAGGTTTATAGCTATCATACATGTACGGTGCTTCAATTAAATATAAAGGAGTATTGGTAGTGGCATCCTTTAAATAAATGGTTTGGTTAACTTGTTCGACTGTTAATCCAGTCACATTTACTTTATAAGTTAGTTTCTGCGGAAAACCACCCGTAGGCTTTTCACGATAAACAATATCTTCTTTTACTCGATCAGAACCTACTGTGTAAATGACATCAGTATCCTCTAAAATATTCGGGTATTTTATTGTATTGTCTTGTACAAGACCTTCTGTATTTCGAACTGGTTCTGTTTTATTTGACTTCTTATGTTGAGCTGAAACTAGGCCAAAATCGATTTTACTCGTTTCATCAGTAATCGTGATGTTTTGTTGTGAAGAACTAGTAGCTTTATCAATCTCTATAGAGAAGTCATTCGCCTTATTCTTCACTGTTTGACCATTCTGTGTTTCAACTAAATCATTATCAATGTCTTCCCATTTACCTTGTTCATTTTGAAAGTGAATAGGCTCTTGTGCAATCTCTGCGGTATACGTCCCATCCATATTATCAAACGTTTTTGCATTCTCCGTTCGCAAATCAACTAATTCAGTTGGCTTTTTTTGTTCATGCTTATTTTCTTCTTTGTTGTTTTTTGCGTCTGCGTGTAGCGTAAAATTCCCAAATGGAATATACGCTATAAAGAGCGCAAGTACAACGCTACAACTTAACCATTTTTTCCAAAATTCCTTCACTTACATTACTCTCCTAAAAAATTATATATTTTTGATATTCTGTCCATAAATATCAAGAATTTATTTTATCAATGATTAATACATAAAAAAACGGTAATATATAGTTACAATTTTTTAGATTAATTATGGTTGTATTGCCTTATATGAGAAATTACAAATGTAATTAGAAAAGCATACCTCAATTTCCAGTTGACCTTGTTTTGGCTCAAAGGATAAATTAGCCATTATATTTGATAAGAACGTGTTAATTGAAGCTAGAAAAGCGTGACTATAAACGCTAGTAAAAGCATGGTAATGAGCGGTTTTTTCTTTAACAAAAGGATACCTTGGCTTGTAAAACCCTAATTAATGAGTTTTCTAATCCAAGGTTTTTACAGTTGACGGTGAATCTATTTTAGAATAGATTATTATATATTTAGAGGCTTTCTAATAATGTAAGAAATGAGGAGTTTTATATGAAAGCGACTTTAGTTGACAAGGCAAAGAGTATTTTAGAAGGAATTGAAATTGGATTCTCCAGCGAACAAATGGATATGTAAATGGTTTTGTGAAATTCTATTGGCGAGAATATTTAATTACCGGATACGTGGGAACTATAAAATCAAACCTTTCAGATGCAAAAAATCCTTACTATTTTTTCTATTAATTTAATATTTTCACCGTTTAGCCAATCGCCGTGCACGTTACAACAAAAGAGCAATCCCGACTATTTTTGTGGATTGCCCTTTTTGGTATTGATGAATTTAATTTTCTACATCTACCATATTTCTACATCTACCATATGTGATGTGAAATTTTCGTTATGGATTCCTTCGTGAACCGGTATGAAGATGCTTATCTGTTCGGTAGGTTCGACATCGTCATTAGCAACAGAGTGAACGACTCCTTTTGGAACTAGGAATGTGTCACCTTCTTTATAAGACTTCCATTCACCGTTTTGTAGGAGTTTTACTTTTCCTTTTGTAATATGAATCACTTCAGCCACGTCGTGATAATGGGGCAGTACGGCTCCGCCCACCTCAATGCGTTCTCTTAAGACAGAGCTGACACTTACACCTAGTTCATCCGCCTCTTTGGCACTTAGGAGCTCATGGTGATGGACTTTGCGGTGCTCTATAAATGTATTCCACTTTAATTCATCACCAATTTTCACCTTCGTCTTTTTTTCGGTCATTCCAATCACTCCTTATATGATATTTTCATGTCCGTGCGATACTCGTTTAGTCGAAAATAACGGTACCTGTCCTTCCAAGGATTGCATCCTTTGCTTTATCTAGCGAGGTGATTATCGACTTTCTGCCTTGCTTGCCTCTGACGAATGAAATAGCTGCCTGGACTTTAGGAAGCATACTTCCAGGTGCAAAATGTCCTTCTCTAATCAATTTTTCAGCCTCGTCAACAGATAAATGATCAAGGTTTTGCTGATTCGGCTTACCAAAGTTGATCGCGATTTTTTCGACGGCTGTCAAAATGAACAAAAAGTCTGCATTCAACTCATCAGCTAAGCATCTACTTGCCAAATCTTTGTCAATGACCGCTTCCACGCCGATTAAGGAATGGTTGTTTTCCTCGACTACCGGAATACCTCCGCCACCAACAGCAATCACAATGCGGCCTGCATTCACCAAGTCGTTAATAATATCTTTTTCAACGATTTTAATAGGAACAGGCGATGGAATAACCCGGCGATAGCCGCGGCCAGAATCTTCAATATAAATGTCACCTGTTTCAGCCATTAATCTTTGTGCCTCTTCTTTTGAATAAAAGGAACCAATCTGTTTTGTAGGATTTTGAAAGGCTTGATCGTTCTTATCAACCACCACCTGACTGACAATCGTTGCGACTGATTTATTGATGGAGCGCTTTAACAGTTCTTCTTGGATTGCATTTTGCAAATGGTAACCTATATACCCTTGGCTCATTGCCACGCACTCAGCAAATGGCATGCTGGAAATGCTTACATGTTCCTTCGAGCTTTTTTCAAATGCAAGATTAATAGAACCGACTTGCGGCCCGTTTCCATGGGCAATAACTACATCATGGCCTTGTTCAATTAAATCGACAATCGGTTTTGCCGCACCGTGTACTAATTGCTGCTGTTCCTGGGGCGTAGAACCAAGAGCGTTTCCTCCAAGCGCTATTAAGATTCTACTCATTTACAGCGCCCTCTCCATAAACTTCATAGAAACGAAGGAAGCCTTTTTCGAAGCATGCCATAGGAGGATGGACGATACCCGCGCCAATTTGCCCGATTCCAGCTACTTTATGTGCTATACCTGTATTAATGACTGGAAGAATGTTCGTTTCAATTACTTTTTTAACATCAATTCCAAAGGCAGCTCCGCGAAAGTTTAAAGTTGGAATGGAATAATTGCTATTTTCACTTACCGTAATTTCATACATTTGCTCGCTATATTGAATTGCGTCTTTTACCTCGCCTCCAACAAATTGAACAATTGCAGGGGAACCGCCCATCGCAAACCCGCCAATTCCCATCGTCTCTGTAATGGCACTATCTCCTAAATCCCGAGTTGCCTCCTCCTCAGAATACCCTGGGAAAAATAAACCTTTGATAAAGTTTGCAGGTGCTGTAAACCATTCCTTTTCACTTAGCCCACTAATGCAAATGCCAAATTCCACACCATTTCTGGCCATTGTTGTGACAACAGTGGAATATGGAACACCATGTCCTGCATCAAGTGCAGCTTTACATGCTGGCATGGACAGATTTAAGAAATAGTGTTCATTGTTTTGGATAAAATGCAAGACCTCTCGTAATGTGTCAGTCTCGATTTCGATTTGCATGAAATAATCAGCAATCTCCCGGTAGAAAAGACTTGTTGCCGCCTTATTGCGGTTATGGCATTCATCCCCCATATGAAGAGCTTGAGCAGTAATGGATTTCAAATCAATTCCACCTGTTGGCACAAGCGCCTTTTTCAACGCAGGGGCAAAAACATCGCGCAGCCACTTTAGCCGATCAATTACTTCGCTGGAAAAAGCACCAAAACGCAATACCTTGCCTAGACCTTCATTAATCGAACAATATGCTCTGTTTCCATGTGTTCTGTTTTCAATGACATGTACTGGCATGGATGGGGAGACGATACCCGCCATTGGCCCAACTGTTAAATGCTCATTGCATGAGCCAAATTCAATTTCTCCAGCATTAATTAATGCTTTCGCTTCTTCCTCGTTCGCTGCCATTCCTTCGAAAATGAGCGCTCCGATAATTGCACCTTGCATTGGACCAGCCATGTTTTCCCAGGCGATAGGAGGTCCAGAGTGCAGTATTTTTTTGCTGTGCATACTTGGAATGACATCGATAGCCCGCTCAATATCGATTAAGAAAGGATGGGCATCCTTAATGCGTTGAATGGCTTCCTGGTTTGCCTTTTCCACCTTTTCATTGTCCTGAAAGAAATCTAATGCTTTGAGTAGTTGTATATTGCCTCCTGCTGGGGGCTGCCAGTCAACTTGTATTGTTTCGATGCCCTGCAGGTCTAAATCTTCTTTAAATTTGGACGTTCCGATGTTAATCACACGTAATGGCTGATTAAAAAGCTCATTTAGCGTACTCAATTTAATTGACCTCCTTTTGCACAAGCATTGCTGCAATTCTCGTTGCCATTTCATTGCTGTCAACCACATAAACACCAACAGATTGAAGTTTTTTTTGCTGCTGCTGATAATCTTGCTTATCTTTGAAAGTTCCGCAAATATAGGCAACGACCGGCAAGTACCTTCCTGCCTGTGCGGCCTCATCCCTTGCTAATTTAATCGTATCTAGCGTCACACCTACTGGATCATCATGAGCTCCAAATCCCAATTCAAAGTCCAATAATAAGACAGCCGTTTTTGGGTCTTTTGCTTCTTGAAGAATTCTTTCATTTCTAAGTGAGGGCTCTATCATTGGATGAGGTTTCCCCTTTGTAAATTCGTCATCCCCCATATCTAGCAACGTATGGCCTACACTATAGGTAATATCGCTAAGTTTCTCTTCCACTTTCTTTGCTACATTGCTTTTGACAGTTTTTCCTGTAGATCGGATAATTGACAATGCTTCTGCCGTCAGCGTACCGCCGCAAAATAATCCGCGAATGTCCTGTTGAGAATCCTTTAATTTTGCTTTTTCTGCAGTGATCCATCTTTCCACACCATCCGTAATTTCAGTTTCAATTACTGATTGTGGATCAAGCAATTTAACAGACTTGCGGGCAGCATCAATTAATGTTGGTGAAAAAGTTGCTCCTGCTGCCTCTACTGCTTTTGCGTCTCCATCCAGGAAGCAGACCACTATTGGTTTATTACATTTTTTCACTGCTGCAAGAATTTTGTCCTGAACACTTGGGGCAGGCGGCTTGGAAATTAATGTGATGACCTTCGTATTCTCATCGTTCTCCAATGCTTTAAGCCCTTGAAGCATCATAATACCGCCGATTGATTCATCGAGATCGCGCCCCCCTGTGCCAATCGCTTGTGTAATGCCAAACCCGAGGCGGTCGATTTGCACTGTCACTTCTTGTAGCCCAGTACCGGAGGCTGCGACTAAACCAATGCCTCCTTCGCTTACTTTATTCGCAAAGCAAAGTCCGGTGCGATTAATAATTGCTGTACCGCAATCTGGCCCCATGACGAATAACCCATTGTCTCTACCTTTTCCCTTCAACACTTTTTCATCTTCGATACTAACATTGTCACTGAAAAGCATGACGTGCATGCCTTTCTTTAATGCTTGATTCGCTTCGCGTGCAGCATATTTCCCAGGAACAGAGATAATTGCCATATTAGCTCCCGGCATAAGATTCAATGCTGAATTTATAGTTTTCGCTGTATGATTATTTTCTTTCCCTTTCTTTTCCTTCTTAGCTGTTAATTCCGTATAGATGAGCTCCATCACTTCCTCTGCACGCTCATCTGTATCTGTAATCAAGGCAATAATCAAATCATTTGCTGTTGCTTCTTTTGCCTCATCTGTCAGCAGTCCAATGTTTGCCAGCAAATCTTTGTTCATTTGGGTCGCCATCGAGATAACTGCTTGTTCGACACCCTCGATACTATTCATTTTGCTGGACAGTGACATTAGCGTTACCGAATCATGATAGGCGTTCCTTTCTATCAATACTTTAGATGCCATTATGTATTTCCTCCTTATGATCTATAAGCTGTTGGTATGCCACACTGACACCAGTCAACATATCCGTCCCAGAGGTAGATCCAATTTTTAACACTCGCTGTAAATGAGGAATTGGATTACTATCCATGTTGTCCAATACATCTAGCAAGGCTTCATTAAGCTGCCCCTCCAAGCATTGCTTTAACATAAAATAGCTAACAGTGGTTGTTCTTCCTTTCAACTTCTGTAGCCACTCGGCGCTGCAACTTTCAACTTTCTTGTATAGAGGGGCTTCAAAATACTTCCAAGTTGCCAGCAGCCCTGTTAGAAAATCATCGCCTGCTGGCGTCAGCCCGATCCCAAGACCGGCAAACTTTAATAAAAACGTATCGAGCTTATCTGCCTTTATTTCCTGATTTAGCTGATTTAACCCATCCAAGAAAGAGGAAAAGTAGAAATCCTTCCGTGTGGCAATAGGAACTTCCCAATCTGGATAAGTGAAACTTTTCCATGCCGGAAAAATCCCTGCCGTTGCTCCGTTGTTTAGAATGAAATGGTTCAATTGCGACAAGTGGTAACAAGTTGGCTCGTGCTTAGCTTGCCAGCGCGGCTTAATACCTCTGTTCCAAAGCGCAGCATTTGAAAAATCCCATTGCCAATCGCTAATATTCAAGAGATTATAATCTACTAAATAAATTTCTTTAGTCGACTTTAAAGTTGAACACATCTCAGAAAAAAGATCATTTTCTAAGGTTTTCATCATTCCTGGTGATTGAATCACCTCATTCTTTGCCAAAGAAAATAGCAAAGTGCCGTCATTGGTTATGAAATTGACCACCTTATCAAAAATACTGTGGATTGCTCCGATTTGTTCGCCAATCGGTTGGTGGCGTAACCATTCAAGCAGACGGCCGTCCATTTGATTGATTTTACTTGTATAAGTTCTAACCATTGATATCACCAAATTTTCAAGATTGACAATTTCAGCAAACGACCGATAATTGTTCTCCCTATCTACAACAATAATAGATATTTTCGGACTTCTTACTTATCATCATGGGGCAGAATGAGTTTGAGAGGTATATAGGGGCATGCTATGGACATGGGAATAGAGCATGCCCTCAAAAAGCTTTATTCAACAATAGAAAATTACATGGATTTATGTGGTGGAAAGTTGCTTTCCTTATTTACCTAGTGAAACAAGCAGATTCTGAGAAGATGCTGTCCAACCAAAGATGCCGCCTTGCTGGTTAATCATGTGTATGGAATCTTCATGGTCTCTTGGATCAAATGCCGCAGAGCAATCTTCGAGCAGTAAGCATTCAAATCCACGGTCATTCGCTTCACGAATTGTTGTTTGAACACAGACATGTGTCGTTACGCCAGCGACAAGCAAATGTGTAATGCCTTTATTTTTCAAAATCACTTCAAGGTCTGTTTGATAGAAAGCGCCTTTCCCAGGTTTGTCAATAACAATCTCGCCTTCAACCGGCTTTAGCTCATCCACAATATCATGACCATATTCACCTCGGATAAGAATTCTTCCCATTGGGCCTTCATCACCGATGCCTGCACCTTGCTTGCTGCCGCGTTTCAGTTTGCTTGGTGGGCAATCCGATAAGTCTAGTCGATGCCCTTCGCGGGTATAAATCACCATCAAGCCTTTCTCACGTGCAACTTCCAGTACTGTCTGAGTGGTAGGAATGATGGCGCGTGTTAGCGTAATATCATTCCCCAGTTTCTCGCCAAATCCGCCAGGTGCACAAAAGTCACGCTGCATATCAATGATAATTAGGGCAGTTTTTTCTAACTCAAATTCAAAACTATAAGGTTTCGCATCTATTGCATATACTTTACTCATGTAAATCTCCCTCTCAAATGTAATTTAAAATAGATAGATCTTGGATACTACCCGCAATCCTTTTACAAAGATTCTTTTTGTTGAACTGAATAAAATACAGAAAAAACTATAATTCATTATTTTGAGATATACACAAACTTCCATACGTTAATAACTGATACTATTCTTTTAACCGGTTATACAATAAAGGAAGGAGGATTTAATGTCTTCTTTAGAAAAGATGAAGGACAGCGTTTACTAACTCTGCGCCAAGAAAGATTCCTATTACCCCGACAATTCCGATAAGAGGAGGCGCCGGAACTGGCAGCTTAATGAATTTGAACAATATGCCTACTAGTAAACCTCCAATTAAAGACAGAACGATCTGCAACATCTTACTTGCTCCTTTTTATGTGGGATGTATTTATCAAAAAACATAGCGACCAATCATACACTTTTAATTTTTTTATGTACTCACCTTTCTCTTTTCTTTAAGAGCTTTGAAAAGAGAATCCATTAGTACACCTCCTAAAAATATACCTACCATTCCAAATATTCCAACTAACGGAGGGGCAGGTAACGGCAACTTAACTAATGAAAATAAAATGCCTACAATCAAACCACCTGCTAAAGACAAAAGATAGTCACGCATTTTAAACACTCCTTGTATCCCAAAGTGTAAACAGAAACCTATTACTTGAATCTTGTTTCTATGGCGGCTGAATATTGATTACCTCCATCCTTTAATACCTAAATAATAGCACTTGAAAGCGGTTTAATCATTGTAAGAAGTTGATATTTATTTCACTTTTAATTGGCAACTTTCTACGAAGTGGAACGTCTTTTTAACAAAAAAAAGACATTGTCTTGTAGACAATGTCTAAAGTAACGACCGTTGGGAGTTCCCCCACCCTTACCCTTTTTTCAGTTGCAAGTATTGATGCAATTGGTAGGCCAATGCAATTTCTGTTAATTCAAATCCGTCCTCACCGTCTATTCCAAGTTCTTTCAGCTTATTTATCCGATAGCGCATCGTATTATAATGAACAAACATATCCTCTGATGTTTTTTGCATATTTGTATTGTTTTTAATGTAGTACCTGAGGGTTTCTATAAGGTTAGTATTTTTCTTTTTGTCATATTCGAACACTTTACCTAATTTCTCCATTACGAAATCTTCTAGGATGAAAAGATTCTCAACGTAATGAAAAAGGCGGAACAAGCCGATATCACCATAAAAATGAACATAGGATTGTTTTTGTAAGTTTTCTTTATACACTTGAAATACTAATGTTGAATTGTCGTAATACTCTTTAATCTGGTTAAAACGGTGCACTGTATCGGAAATGCTGACTCCAAGATTACCGTACTTCTCAAACAGTGAAAGAATCACATCCCCTAGATTTTGGAGTTTTTGTCGAACATTATTTTCTGAAACGAGACTAATAAAACAAACTAACGAGTCATTAATATAAAGAACCTTGCAATTTTCTATTGGAACATCAACAATTTTTGAAGCAGACCTTTCAATCAAACCTGAATCGAGCATTTTGTGGAATATTGCTAATTTCTTTTCGCTTTCTTTCTCATTTGTTTTGATGCTCACCAAGACAAATGGGAATTGCAAGTTCCATTTAAACACTTTCGCTTTTTCGATCATTTCGGTTTGAGAGGAATATTGATTATGAAAAATGTCCCTGACAAAACTGCTTAAATGATTCCTTTCTTTTTGAAGCAATGTTTGCTCTGTTTGAAATAAAAAAGCAATTATAAAGGATGCCTGTTCGATGGCAATAATCATGTCCTCTGTCAGATTTTTTTCTTTATCCAATAAAACGACTAAAAAGCCATACTCGTTGCCTCCAGCGTAAATGCACTGAATAAAAATGTCATTTTTTTCATAAAAGGCATTACCCACTTGAACGGAAAACGCGCTGTAGCTCGAGTCCGAATTATATGGCTTACGATGAATTAATATTTCATTTTCTTTTTGTATAGAAGACCGAACATATTCAAAATCATTGTTTAGAAGCAAGATAGGGGCGTTAACGAGATTCGCAAGAGAAAGAACGAACTTGCTTACATCAGTGCCTTCCAATAATAGCTCTAGCAATTGCTGGTGCATCTTATTGCGGAATTCCAACAGAGATGTCTTTACATCTAAAAACTTTGTCAGTACCTGATTGGCAAGTGTTGATAAGTTTGCACCATCTGGGAGCTGCATTAACGGAATCCCGAGCTCATTAGCTTGCTCCACCATAATTTCGGGAATTTCAGCGACATATCTTCCTGGCTTAATTGCAATTCCTGCAAGATTCATTTCTGCCAATTTTGGAATCAATGTTTGAATATGCTCCGGTTTATCCGCAATAGGATACAATGTGGTAAGCAGTAATCCATTTTGATCGATATATGCGTAAATGTCGGGTACTTCCATAAAATACACGTTTTCAACTCTGCGGTTCAAACCGGAATCGCCAGCAATCACTTTTACGTCTTCATACCCCTCCATTTTTAATACATCACATATAGTAATAAACATAATATCACTCCAAACGAGGGAAGAATGTTCCCGTATTTTCGTTTTTTATGTCGAATGCTTTGCGTGACCGTTTTATTATGGATGGTTGCGGTGATTGAGAGGAAAATGAATTCACCGCCCGAAATTTTCATTAAAATACATCTTGCGAGAAACAAGATTTTTTTAATTATAACACGTATACAAGGACGGACCATTGCTCATCAATAACGGCTGTAGCCTTTAATTTTTTACAATATATCTTTATTAGTCGTTGTATTTTTAGCATAAAAAAGGCCAAGACGCCTATCAAATAAGCCCTCTTAGTCACTGATGATTCTATTTAAATTTTGTTTCAAATGCATTAAAAAGAGCAAATGAAGTAGTTATTGTTTTCCTCAACTGTTAAAAAATCATTTTCTTTCCAACATTTTTATATAGTTCCGCTATGAAAAAAGACAGCTTTCTCTTCTTCTGCTTATCATATCGCTGCGATATTATCTCTATGTTAGCCATTCATTTGAGAACGAGAAAGGTTGTCATCGCCACGGATACGGATGACAGTTAATCAGGGTGCAAAGACCTCTGGATTATCGCCTCGCCATGCGCCTATGCAGCCAATTAGACAGACCGTGTAGCTTCTCATTACGCTACCGATTTCACTGTCCGCATATTCAATTACGAGATTTACGCCCTGCTTGCGCCATGCCAAAATACGACCGGAAAATCCAGACCACCTACATTCTTCATCCATTTCAGGTTGACCATATGCCTTTATCGTCTGGTCTGGTGTTGAGCTCATCGTAATTCCCTTTGGAAGCTTTCCAGAAAACGGAGCTTTAATTCTATCATCCGACCCTGGCGCAAGAAAATGGAGGGCGCCAATGATCCATTCATCTTGATTTGTATATTTGAGTCCAGTCAGATCATTTATTTTTGGTGCACGATAAATATCGATGCGTATCGATGTTTTCACAGACCAAATAATATCGTCTTTAAAATAGCTGTTCGGGGATGGCATTCTCTTGACACCGAATGATTGCAGTAAAGCTTGAACATTCCTGGGATTATACGGATGGCCAAGCAGTTCAATGAGCAGTTCAGATGGTTCTTTCATTCGTAAATCCACTCCTTTCGCTTCTTTCAAGGGATACAACATGATGAAATCGTAGTGTCCCTTAAAAGGACTTTTTTCTGATAATACCGTCCCCCGTCTCGTTGTACCGGGGTAAAACCATTGGCTCTGTATTAATCCTTATATTCTACATTGCTTCCAATTTCCCCTTCTTCTACTATGCTGCACAGTTAGATGCCCATGTCACATACAATCAACACTACATATCAGAAAATGAAAGTTTATTGAGATCTTTCAAGTGAGTGAAAGAAGGATTTTTTAACAACTTTATTATCTCAATTTGAGTTCAACAACATGCTTTAACACTCCCTTCTATATTGTTTAGCACTTTCTTTTTCCAAAATAACCTTTTCTATTGTAACTTTATTTATTTTAACACCATTTTCTGGAGTATCCATCAATGTCATATGGATTCTATCATAGGGAGCGCCACCATGATGTGCACTATAATTTATCGCACTTGCATGAGCGATATTTCTTCTTGTATCGCCATCTATTCCTTCAATTTTATCTATTTTTGGACACATGATTAAATCTGAATAAGCTTTTTCGAGATAGAAAAAATATCTGGTATATAAAGTTTCTTCAAGCACCACATTTTCTGGCACCTCTAGGTTAAATAGAATTCAAATTTAAAAAATCACAAATAAAAGAGTAGAGATTCCCTACTCTTTTACTTGTTTAGTAAAATATTTTCTAATGCCTGAGCATTTTCTTTATTTAAATTTCCATAGCCTTCTTTTTCATTATTGCTAATAATTGTTGCTGTATCATTATTTTGATCGAACCAAATCTGATATTCAAATAATCGTTCAGGCATATTTTTATCATACTTATAAAATAGTGTTGCCTTTACATCTTTTTCTCTAGCCATTTTAAATTCTACATTTGGTTCCCATTTAATTTGTTTAAATATTTTTCTTATGGTCTCCATTGTTTTTTCTTCAGTAATCATTACAGATTCTCCATAGCTTCCATCTGCCTTAACCTCTTCAATATCTATCCTAGTGAGTTGTTTTAAATCAAACTTATTCGGAACTTTATTTATACAGCCTATTAAAAGCATTACAAAAATAAAACAGATGCCAAACCGAACATTTATTTTTTTAGACAACAAACCAACTCCTATTCTCTAATTACGTAGCTCATTATACAATATTTTACATACAAATCACTTTAACTATCATAACTAGTAATACAACAAAGACAATATTTTTTCCCATGTTATTTATCTATCTTTCTTCGATTTTATGAAGATTTCAAACTCAAAACTGGTTTAAAAAATAAATAAATTGCTAATTGCTCGATCGTAAAGAAAGGATATATAACAAACCCTTAATAAAATAAAGGCAAGTAACTTGTTCTATGTCATCTTGTAAATGGTCTCCTTTTTGTCCCCTATAGCACCCATCCATTTAAAGAAAAAAAGCAACCGACTTTTCGATTCCATTTTGTAAAATGGTCACTTTTTAGTCGGTTGCTCTTATTCTTATTGTTTTATGCTTGCTTTAAACCCTTGCTATATCAATTATTCTTGAATAGCAGCTTCTAAAGCAACAACGATCATGTCGTTGAATGTTGTTTGACGTTCTTCAGACGTTGTTACTTCGCCTGTAATAATGTGGTCACTTACTGTTAAGACAGAAAGAGCTTGACGGCCAAATTTCGCTGCTAATGTGTAAAGTGCTGCAGATTCCATTTCAACTGCTAATACACCATATTTAGCAAGCTTTTCATTTTGGTGCTCATCTGAGTAGAACAAGTCAGCTGTGAAGATGTTACCAACTTGAAGGCTTAAACCTGCTTCTTTCCCAGCATTATACGCTTTTAATAATAAGTCAAAGTTTGCGATCGGTGCAAAGTCAATGTTGTTACCCCAAATAATTTGATTCATACGAGAATCAGTTGTTGCACCTTGAGCTAAAATAACGTCACGTACTTTTACATCTTTTTGAATTGCACCACAAGTACCTACACGAATTAATTTTTGTACATCATATTCTTGCATTAATTCTGTTGCGTAAATAGAAATGGAAGGCACACCCATACCAGTACCTTGTACAGAAATACGTTTACCTTTATACGTACCTGTATAACCAAACATATTGCGGACTTCGTTATAGCAAGTAACATCTTCTAAAAATGTTTCGGCAATGTATTTTGCACGTAGTGGATCTCCCGGAAGTAAAATAGTGTCAGCGATTTCGCCTTTTTTTGCATTAATATGAATACTCATACTGCAATCCCTCTTTTCTGTCAGTTATCATTATAAATAATACTTTGTTTCACGTATTTACGCAATGCTAGACGTCTAGCAACTCTAAAAGAAAGAATAATTAGAGTATTCCGATATTATCTACCTTGTTCAATATATAAATCCCATAATTCATCAAATACTTCTGTCGTTAAGTTATCTGTTGCATATGTTTCGATATATGTAGATAGCTCATCAAAATCTATGCTTTGTTTAGGAAAGTTATGTTCATGAAATACTTCTTCGGCAAAGCGAACTTTAGCATCCGACCAATCTCCTCCTCGAAATGTTAATACATATAAATAAAAGCTCTTTTTCATAACTGAAAAGTGCCCTCCTCTTGTCATTTTTACTTTCCGCTAGTTTATCAAAAAAAATACATTTCGTCATAAAATGGCCCATATTTTTATTTAAGTAATTTTTCCTAGTAAGGAAAATGCGAAAAGTCTTTTTCACCTTACTAGACTTTTGTCATGCAAAAATATTACGCTTTTTTATCTGAAAAATGAAAATTTTGTGAATTTAAGATAGAAATTTTTAGTATTATGCGATAGAATTGTAGACAATACTGCAAAAATTAGGAAGGTGATGGCGATGAAAAACAAGAAAAAATCAAGTAAACCAACGAGAAAACGCCCGTCTCTCTTAGATTCTAGCTTTTTTAAAAGAAAGAAAGCTATTGATTCTAACGTTAGTAGGCATAATCTCCCTCCTACTACAGAAAAACGACAACGTTTTTATCATTTAATTCGCGGCAAAGTACTTATTATTTTCTCTCTTCTTATTTTTATTACCGCCGCAATGGGTATATTGTCGTACAACAATATAACGAATCTTCAACAGCAAATGAAAGATTTTACTGAGAAGAATGTACAGGAGCAACTTACCGTTAATCAGCTAGCCTATGAAATTGCTAGATTAACAAACTTAGAACAAGCCTATATAATTACGGGAAATGGTAGTTATTCTACTTCTTACAAAATGAAAATCGATTCTATCAATAAAAAAATAGCTGCTTTACAACAAAAATTTGCAGACCGCCAAGTTGAGCTTGGACATATACAAGCAATCGGTCAATATTATAAAAATTACCTTGAGTACTCGAAAAAGGTCATGACGATGCGTGATGAGCTTGGGCTTGAACAAGCTCGAAAGCTAATGATCGAAGGTACAGGCGAAACGATGAAATTGCATATTGATCAAAATATTGAATCCATCAACAATGTAATGGATAAATCCAATAAAGCTAAACTTAATACGTTGAATAAGCAGGTTACTTTGTCAAACAGTACGTTTTTAATTATTTCAATTATCGGTCTTATAGCAATCGTTATTTTTGGCATTATGTTATTTAAATCATTAAAAAACAATACGCATGCTATTAACCACTCTATTCTTGATATTGCCCAAGCTGGTGGTGATTTAACAAGACGTGTCCATGTACGTAATAACGATGAATTTTCTATTATTGCTAACTCTACGAATACCCTTATCATTTCAATTTCAAACCTTATTAAACGTGTTAGCGAACTCGCTGATCACGTCTCAAGCAGTAGCCAGGAGTTGATGACATTAGCAGATGAGAATGCCCGTACAATCCAAAATATAGCGGATGCAAGTGCAGATATAGCAAGTGATAGTGAAAATACAATCAATAGTATGAATAGTGCCCAACAAAAAATGAGTGATTTAGATCATTCTATGCATCAATTAAATGAGCAGGCGAATGCTGTTCAACGTGCATCATTGGCCATGCAACAAGCCGCTGATGAAGGTAGTCGATCAGTTCATCAATCTACATTAGTTATGCAATCTATTGAAGAAACGATTGCTTCTACCTCTACAACAGTTGAGGCACTTGGTCGAAAATCAGCAGATATAACATCTATAATTGGTACCATTACAGCCATCTCAGAGCAAACAAATTTACTTGCATTGAATGCCGCAATTGAAGCTGCACGTGCTGGTGAACATGGCCGTGGCTTTGCAGTTGTAGCAGATGAAGTGCGCAAACTCGCTGAGCAATCACAAACGGCTGCTAAAGAAGTAACAACGATTGTGACGTCCATCCAAGATGAAGTCGCATCAATTATTACACAAAATCATGAAGGTGTAACATCAGTTATTCGAGGAGTCGAAGTGACGAATGAAACAAACCAGTCATTGTCCAACATCCTAATGCAAACGAAAGAAACGACTACAATTATTGCTACAATGGTTGATAAAATAGCGCAAACACTTGATTATAGTAATGCTGTAGCAAATGATTTTGTGCATATTAACGCTTATGCTGAACAAACCGCTTCCAATACGGTGATGTCTGCTGCTGCTGCTACACAAGGTTCTGCATCCATGCAGGAAATTAATGCAGCCGCTACGGAACTAGCCCACCAAGCAGATAGTTTACGCAATGTCGTCGGTGCGTTTAAAATTTAACAAAAAAAGAATGTCTCCGCAGAGGCATTCTTTTTTATTAGCAAAGTTTCTCTTCAAAACGAGGTTGGGACAAATAAGAAAAAGTGTTAGATTGACTACAAACAATCTAACACTTTTTTGCAGTGACCGTTGTCCGCTACGGCAAGCATTTCCGATAGTTTACCGGCGTTTCACAGACTTTAAACGGCGATTTTTTCTGTCTAACCGGCGATTTACAGGCTTCTATTGGCGATTACCTAGGTTTACCGTAACGCGCTTACGTACTTTTTTATTATTTAAATAATGATAAATATTCAGCGTAGCCTTCTTTTTCTAAATCAGCTTTCGGGATAAAACGAAGTGATGCAGAGTTGATGCAATAACGTAAGCCACCTAACTCTGCTGGACCATCTGGGAAGACATGTCCTAAATGAGAATCCGCGTCCTTGCTTCGTACTTCAACACGGCGCATGCCATGGGATGTATCAAAATGCTCTATAACTTGTTCTTGTGCAATCGGCTTTGAGAAAGCTGGCCAACCACAGCCTGCGTTGAATTTATCATGCGAGCTAAATAATGGCTTGCCTGAAACGATATCTACATAAATGCCTTCTTCAAAATGTTGATCATATTCATTGCGAAACGGTGGCTCAGTACCATTTTCCTGAGTTACATAGTACTGGATATCTGTTAGTTCTTTTAATCGTTGTTCTTTATTCATTTTCTATGCCCCCAGTGTAGTTCTTGAAATGCTTTTCGCCCAGATCCCACTGCATAGCGTTCATAATGCATTGGGTTTTTTTTATAATAAAATTGATGGTAGTCCTCAGCAGCATAAAATGTACTTGCAGGTAAAATTTTTACAGCAATTGGCTTATCAAATTTACCTGATGCCTGTAAATCTGCCTTTGAACGTTCAGCTAATTCATGTTGTTCTTCATCATGATAGAAAATGGCAGTAGTGTAGGATTGTCCACGATCATAAAATTGTCCACCTGCATCTGTTGGATCAATTAACGTCCAAAATGTAGCTAATAATTGCTCGTATGAATAAATATCATCATCAAACGTAATTTGAACCGCTTCTACGTGGCCTGTCGTTTCCGAACAGACTTGTTCATAGGTTGGATTTTCAACATGTCCACCAGTGTAACCAGAAACTATAGCTTCAATGCCAGGTGTTTCATCGAATGGCTTGACCATACACCAAAAACAGCCACCTGCGAATGTTGCCTTTTTCATTGCCATTTATATTCACTCCTTATTCTCCAGGGACGATGATTTCTAATAAGATTTTATCGTTTGGTAAGTCTAATTCCTTTGCACGTACACGAGACCCTGATGCAATATTCACTCGCGATAAGTCAATATAAATTTCAGCCTTATTCGGATTAACAGTAATCCACGAAGGGAAATCCACCGAATCTCTCATAATTTTCATTGTCGTCTCCGGTGGAATATTTAATAACCCCACATTCATCCCTGTTTGCTTTAAAATAATATTACCCTTATCATCGACAATAGGCTCAAAATTCATTGAAATTGGAATTTCTGTATAAAAAACAGTTAATTTGCTACGTAACTCAATATCATCCCCAATGGAAAAATCTAATGGGAGTGGCGAGCCTTTTGCACTGTCTTTTAAATATTTCTTCGTAATTGACTCTAACTCTTTCGTAGTCGTTTGGACAACTAGTACATTTCCTGTTATTTCAGTATCACTGTCTGAGCTCTTTGCTAAATCATATCCATCTACTGGTTTCGTTGCTAAATAAACGACGAGGAGGATTGAAAGAAGAACCATACCTGCTAACGCAAAAAATGCGAATTTCCATTTATTCATTTAGTCACTCCTCGAAGCCTATTTCCTTATTAATTTTTTGTTCCATTTTACATTGCTCCATTGCTGCTAATATTCGCTCAGTCATTTTATCATAGCCTTTTGCATTAGGATGGAAAAAATCTGTATGATAGACCAGTTCTTGATTTGAATCGAACAAGTCTTCAACTGAGACATAGCAAGCATTTGAATCTTTACTTGCAATTTTTTTAATGACATTATTCCATTCTGTAATAATTGTATCAAATTCATTTGCCTCATTTGTGACAATCGAGAAAGGATTATAAAATCCAATGAGTAATAAAGGCACGGTTGGATTTTTTGCCCTTATATTATCAATAATTTTACCGTAACGATCCTCATAGGTTAATAATTCCTTATCAAACGCATCTCGTTTTAAATTAAACAGATCCTGTTTGACTACTTTCATTACATCATTTCCACCCATAGTTAATGAAATAAACTGTGCTTGTTGTAACTCTTCATCATAATGCCCTTTTTTGATTAATTTTAATAGCTGATCACTCCGTCTTCCCCTTTTTCCTCGATTATCAACATCCACTTCTGAAATCGAAGTCCAAGCTAGCATCGAATCTGCTAATCTTCCAACATAACCGTCTTGACCATACTCATCCCCGACACCATCTGTTAGTGAATCTCCAAGTGCCAAGTAATGTAGTTGTTTTGCGTTATCATCATCAATTTGCCGTAAATTCTCTTCTGAAGGTTCAAAAAAATGTTCAAAAATTTGCGTCAATACATTACTAGAAGGTTTTGCCTCCTCTTCTGCTTGTTGCTCATCCTGTCTCATATCTTGCTCCGTCTCTGCCTGCTCACTTTCTTTATCTGCAGGTGCATTCGGTTCATCTATTGATATTGCACAACCACTTAGTACTAAGACGATCAAACATGACAAAATAATTCGCCAGCTGCCCATTTGACCACCTTCCATCATTTACTGTTAGTTCTATTATAATTAGTTGTCGCTACAATGAAAAGTGACGATGCTTCAGTTTATCAAGAAAATGCAAGCATAATTATCACATTACCTGTATACGATTTTTACAACTAGCCACATAAAGCGTTAAAAAGCTACTACAATTACTTATGTAGCAGCTCTTGTCAATTATTCTGAAAAATAGATAAAACCTATTGCACCTGGTCCAGTATGTGTAGAAATAATCGGTGACGTAAAAGCGATTTCAACATCATTAAAGCCTGTTCCTTCAACTAGCTCTTTTAATGGAGCGCCCATTGTTGTCAAACCGTCAGCATGTGAAATACCTACAGCCTTAACTGTTTTACCAGCAGTATCTGCTTGGAATTGTTTGAATAAGTAGTTCACTACCTGTTTATGACTACGAACTTTTGATACCGGGTTATATGCTCCACCTTCTAGGTTCGCAATGACTTTAATGTTAAGCAAAGAACCGATAAATCCTGTTCCTTTACCAATGCGGCCGCCTTTAATTAAATTTTCAAGTGTGTCAACGATTACATATAAATGTGTATTGTCACGCACCTTGTATAAACGAGTGACGATTTCTTCAACAGTCGCTCCTGCATCACGCATTTTAATAGCCTCTCTTAATTGAATAGCAAGGCCAATTGCGATAAAACGAGAATCAATGACCGTTACATCTGCATCTGTCATTTGTGCAGCTTGTCGTGCTGATTCAACAGTCCCACTCATTCCACCAGTCATATGAATAGAAAGTATTTGGTCGCCATCTTTGCCAAGCTCGTCATATAGTTCTTTAAACTTCCCTGGTGCAGGCTGCGAACTTTTCGGCAATTCTTTCGCATTTTTCATTAAGCCTAAAAAAGGTTGTGGCTCTAAATCTACACCATCTATATATGTTTTCCCATCAATTTGAATTGTTAACGGTACTATATGTATACCGTGTTGCTCTACTTCTTCTTTTGTTAAATCACAAGTTGAGTCCGTTACAATATGAATTCGTCCCACTTCGACACATCCTTTAACATCATTGAAATTATTATATAGACTAATGTTTCCATATGTAAACATGACATTTGTCATCTCAAGTGTCTATTTCAAGTCTTTTTCATTCCCACTTCCTTCGCTACTATAGCCTTTTTTCAATAAATTTGTCTAACAATTTCCTCTAAAATTCGACATGACATTTTAGATAAGTAAATATGTGACAAATGTAAATAGTAAGACGCACATTATTGGGCTATAGTAAATAGACAACGAAGGGAGTGTTTATAATGGTGGATTCATTTGACTATAAAACATGGAAGGAAGAATTGTGGAATGCCATTACTCACGGTATAGGCTTACTTGCAAGTATTCCAGCACTTGTTATTTTAATATTAACTGCCGTCCAAAACGGAAGTGCATTGTATATTACAACTTTTAGTATTTTTGGTGCTTCTGTCATCATCTTGTTTCTTATGTCAACATTACTCCACAGCATGCCTGAAAAATACAAATATTTTTTCGCTATTCTTGACCATTCTTCTATATACATTTTAATTGCTGGGACCTATACACCGTTTTTATTGATTGCTATCGGCGGCACATTAGGAATTACTTTATTATGTATCATTTGGGCACTTGCCTTACTAGGCGTTGTATTTAAATGCTTTTTTATTAATCGTTTTGAAATACTATCCCTTATTTTCTATATTGGTATGGGCTGGCTTATTATCTTTGCCATTAAGCCGATTTATTTTTTCTTAGGAAGTAACGGCTTTGCCTTTTTATTAGCTGGCGGTCTTTTCTATACATTTGGCGCTATATTTTACGCTTGGCGCAGCCTCCCATATAATCATACAATTTGGCACCTCTTTGTGTTAGCTGGATGTGGCTCAATGTATGCCTGTGTGTATCTTTATTTATAATAATGAAGTTTTTTAACTAAAAATATGTATCGTTAAACAAGAAAAGCACTACGGCATAAGCTAATCCGTGTGCTTTTTCTCATAATTTAGACTACAGCTTCTGAGAACGTCCACTAAGTGGCAAACTCCCCAAAATTCAATTAGTTTTTGCGTTCAAAAATTTGATATTGAAATGTGTAACCTTCTGGTGCAGTTACTGGTTGTTGTGACGAGACTAGCACAAAGTCATCTTCATATTGTGGGAAAAATGTATCCCCTTTAAAGGAATGATTAATTTTTGTAGCATATATTCGATCTGTTATGTCCATTGATAATCTAAAAATTTGTTCGCCACCGATGATCATGATTTCAGGTACATCACCCGCTAATGACAGTGCTTCGTCGAGACTCGTCACTATTTCTGCCCCTTCAGCACGATAGTTGGCATCACGCGTAATGACAATGTTGCGTCGCCCTGGTAGCGGTCTACCAATCGACTCAAATGTTTTACGTCCCATTATCATTGGTTTACCCATCGTTTTTTCCTTAAAATATTGTAAATCCCCAGGTAAATGCCAAGGCATACCGTTTTCATATCCAATGACATTATTATTATCATGCGCTACTATTAATGAAATCATAATTACCCTCCAAGTTATATCATTCATCCTATTATAAACATAATTTTACTTTACTATCGGAATATTTCTGCTCATTATTAAAATAAATTACTTCTTCGACGTTAAATCATAGTAAATTTATAAGAATAGTTTATAATAAGAGATAACAATAAAAATTTCTAAAGGATGATGTTATGACACGTTTAACAAAAGAGGCCGTTTGCTATATTCAAGCTACGGATTTAAAACCACATTATTATGAAATGACACCACAGGAAGCAAGAGTTATGCGTGCAGTTCCAGCTTGGCAATCTGTCCATACGCCTCACCTCGCATCGATAGAGGATCGAAAAATATCTATGCGAGATGGACAAGAGATTACTATTCGCCTTTACATTCCGGAACACACAAAAAATTTACCGGTTATTATTTATTATCATGGTGGTGGATGGGTATTTGGCGATTTAGGGTCAGCGGATGCCGGTTGTCAGTTATTAGCTGATAGAGCGCATGCCATTGTCGTATCAGTAGATTATCGCTTGGCACCTGAATATCCCTTCCCTATCCCATTAAACGACGCATATGATGGGTTACTGTGGGTATTTGACAATATTGCGGCGTTCGGTGGTGATAACACCCGAATAACGGTCGCTGGTGATAGTGCTGGTGGTAACCTCGCAACGGTAGTTTCTTACTTAGCAGCGATGTTTGATGGACCCACTATTACTTCACAAGCACTTATTTACCCTGTAGTAAATCTTGATTTTACGACTGCTTCTTATAGTGCTTACGGAGAACATTTTGGTTTAGATAAGCAAGGTATGCAATGGTTTGCTGAGCATTATACAAAGCCAAATCATTTTAAAAACCCACTCGTTTCACCTTTGCAAATTGAAAATTTTGGCGTACTTCCAAAAACAATAATTATCGCTGCTGAAGCAGATGTACTTTACGATGAAGGACTTGCTTACGCTAAAAAATTAGCGGATGCAGGCGTGTATGTGGAACATGTCCAAATGGCGGGTTTGATTCATAGTTATTTCAGTAAAATGGAGTTTTTCGAAGCTGCTACAATTGAAACAGCTGAAAAAATTGCGACATTCGTCAAATAAGTTTGTGTAATGCTACTAAACAATGCGATAATAGAGCAAAATGTTTTTTAAAGGATGACAACATGACACAAACGATTGCATTACAAATTAATAATCAATATGCAAGCCCATTAAAAAAAGGCTACCCACTAATCTTAAAGGAAGCAGTCGATACTCGAAAACTGCCTACTGAAGAAGGTGCAGTACTTCGTCTATTAGATATTCATAATCGCTTTATCGGCACTGGCTATTATGGTATCCAAAATAAAGGCATCGGCTGGCTGTTAACTACGGATGCTAATGAAGAAATTGACAACGCGTTTTTTGCGAAAAAAATAAGCAAGGCGCTACAAAATCGTGAAGCATTTTTCAATAACCCTAATACTACGGCATTTCGTGCTTTTAACGGCGAAGGTGATGGAATTGGGGGCATGACAATCGATTTCTTTGAAGGTTACTATATGGTGAGCTGGTATAGTGCAGGTATTTATTCATTTAAAGAAGCCATTTATGAGGCACTTTCAGAAATAGTCAACTTTAAAGCAATTTATGAGAAAAAACGTTTTGATAGTAAAGGGCAATATATTGAACAGGACGATTTTGTTATGGGTACACCTGGTGAATTCCCACTTATCGTGAAGGAAAATGGTATGAACTATGCTGTTCATTTAAATGATGGTGCCATGACTGGTATTTTCCTCGACCAACGTGAAGTGCGACTTGCCATTCGTGAACGCTATTCTCAACATAAAACCGTGTTAAATACATTTTCTTATACAGGTGCTTTCTCAGTAGCAGCAGCACTTGGTGGCGCCACGAAAACTACAAGTGTTGATGTAGCCAAACGTAGTTTAGCCAAAACAATCGAGCAATTTAGTGTCAACAATATTGACTATGAAGCACAGGACATTAAAGTAATGGATGTATTTCATTATTTCAAATATGCACAGCGTCATCAGTTGAAATTCGACCTTGTCGTATTAGATCCGCCTAGCTTTGCGCGCACAAAGCAAATGACGTTTTCAACAGCAAAGGACTATCCTAAATTATTGATGGATACAATCGCTATTACTGAAAAGAATGGTATTATTGTTGCCTCTACAAACAATGCAAGCTTTGGCATGAAAAAGTTTAAAGGTTTTATTGACCAAGCGTTTAAAGAAACGAATACTCGCTATAAAATCGTTGAAGAATATGGTTTACCAAAAGATTTCCGTGTGCCGCGTGAGCATCCTGAATTCAATTACTTAAAAGTTGTTTTTATTGAAAAATTAAGCTAAAAAAGAGCGACTCTCAGAAAGTCACTCTCAGACTGTAGACAAAGTCGAATTTTCCAACTTTGTCTACTATTTTTTTGAATCAAGTTTCCATTACTTTGTTAAAAAAACGAAAATATAACCTAAAAACATGAGGATAAAAAAACTAAAGAATGTGATGATATTCCCTATAATTAAAATTTTAGATTTAGCGCATACGGCTAAGACAATACCTATGCCTGATAATACAAACGTGAAAATCCATAAAGTTGAAGCTTTTTGAAACACAATATTTGGTACCCAAAGTAATAAAGAAATAATAATCGTACTTACAGCTAAAGCTTTCACCATTTTAACCATTCCTTATTTCAACGGATTACATAAATTGTTATTAAAATATATTTTTATCGCAGAAGCAAATAGTTTTTCTTTGAGTCCCATTCTATGAAAATTTCTATCTATATAAGCAACAAGCTCCCAATCACATGAACAGCTAAAATACCCTTTATCTTCATAGCACATATCATGCATTTGACAACCCCTATCTAATACATCTTGTGGAGGGCCAGAACCATGTCCAGGGCCACACCAATTCCCCCAAATAGGTAACCCTTTTCTAGTACTCATTGTAGTGTTTGCTTGATAGTTAGCATAACTCTTACTAATGCGATTCACCATCAAACTAATTTCAATATATTCCTCTGCTAAGCCATCTAATTTTACTTTTTCAATATTAACAAACGGTTTTCCGTCCTCATAATAAATATAAGATTCTAACTGTTCACCAGCATTTAAAAGTTCTTTATCTGTCAAAGATGACTCTTTTCCTGTCGTTGCAAAAACTTTTGTACCTCCCCCAAAGAAGAGTGAAGAAACTAAAACTGACATTGCAACAAAAGACGAACCTATTTTTTTCATCTAATCTTAGCTCCTTTCGATATTTTATTAGGTAAAATACCATTATTATGGCTCATCAAAAGGCTAGAGTAACATTTTATAAAAAAGAAAATGGATTTTAGAATGTTAGCTGTTGGAGTGAAATCTGGATGCTCATGAAAACGCCCAGCGGAAATGGAGGACAACCCTAAGTTATGGTAATGAACCATTATGATAGTATTTAACCCGTCGTTTATATTTTTATTTTATTAAACGAACTGAAAACTCGCAATATAATAACCGGTTTTTTGCGTAAGGTTATTAGTCAGTTAATATATACTAATATAAAAAAGGAATACGGTTTACCAAAGGATTTTCGCGTACCGCGTGACCATCTTGAATTCAATAACTTAAAAGTTGTTTTATTCAAAAGCTAAGCTAAAAAGAGTGACTATACACTACTAATTCATAAATAAAATAGACATCAACATACTTATCAATATCTCCTCCGTTTTAACCAAGAAAAAGACAAAGTATCGAATAATCAGATACTTTGTCTACAGACTGAGGTTGAGAAATTATTTTCTCAACCTTTTTATTCGTTATTTTTTCACTCAATATTTTCTACATTTAAACACTTAGTTTCACAGTAATAGCCTTTGCCGCCAACATAAACTTTATCTATATCATTCTTGCTATTCGTTGCTAATTTAACTAATATTTCTGAAGGCGAGTGTAAAGAATAACCTTGTTCAAATACATAGACTTCTTTTTGCAAGTAGTGATGTTCATAAAGGTAGCAAGCTAATGCACCGTTGGAAGTTCCAGTCGCTGCTTCTTCATTGATGTCGTATAGTGGAGCAAAATTTCTGCATATAATTCGATTGTCATTAAAAGTAAACAGATGCATCCCGACAACATTATAATACTTGCTAATTTCTTTAATTTTTCCAAAATTAGGTTGCAGTGCATGTAATTGTGTTTCGCTTTTTATAGGAATTAAAATATCCTTTAAGCCCGTGGAGACAATTTGAATTGGGTATTTATTGTCTATAGCTTGAATGTCAAAACAGTCGATGAACTCGTTTGGAGATACAACATCATAGAATATCGGTTTGTTTTGTTCCATAAATATCATGTCATCTTTTATAGTTATAGCAAGAACACCGCTGTTCGTTTCAATCGTATAGCGATTCTTGAAAAGTTTATTTAAATGCATCAGAATCGCGAAAGAGCCAATTGTGGCATGACCACATAAATCAACTTCTTCTTTTGGTGTAAAATACTCAATTTTATAATCCGCAATTTCAGATTCTGCTATAAATGCAGTTTCCGCATAGCCCAGTTGTTTGGCTATTGCCATTTTTTGAGTAGTGGACAATGTATTCTCCATAAATACTACTCCTGCTTTATTTCCGCCTTTATGATCCTTGCTAAATGCACTTGCAACATAAACGGATATTTTCATAAAACACCTTCCTTCCACACTTATAGGAAATTGTAGCATAGAAAACACGATGTATACATGTTGTTGGAAAAATTCGCTATAAAGCAAGAAACAAACTATTTTTTAGCATCTGACCTCGCCAAAAATAGTTTGTTTACAGTCTGAGCGTGACTCTATATGCGTCACTCTTTCTTTAATTAATTTTTAATGTTCCCTTAGTTGTTTGCAGTTCACGGTCTCGTGGTCTTGCTGCCTTATACCATTGCAAGCAAAGTGTAAAAATTATTATGGCATCAATTATATCTCCACCATAGTACATAACCATACTTCCGATTTCTGCTTGTTCTATCGGAACACCTTTAGGAGGATGAGCATAAATATACTTTGATAATATTCCATGTCCTGCTAATGCAATAATTAAAACTATTGCTCTGTAAATAAAGGATTTCCTATGATATACAGGATCAAAATAAATGATAGAAACAGTAAACAAATAGCCTGCAATGAATACATGTAAATGGACAATTACATGTATTAGACTATTGTCGTGCATTAATGAATATAGGTTAGTAGTGTACAATATCCAAAGTCCACCTATATTTAGAAAGCTAGTGACTAGTGGATGAATAAGTATACGTGCTAGCCAACTTCTTAAAATTTTCGAAAGCCCCCTAGCTAATGGGGTGCTTAAAGTTCTAAGTATTAATGTCATAGGCGCTGCAAGTACAATGAATAACGGTGCTAGCATACCCAAAAGTAAATGGCTAAACATGTGTGCTGTAAAATCTATAGAAGCACGATTTGCTAAAGGACCTACAACAGCACTAATCGCCAATAAAATTCCAAAAACAAAACTTACTATACGATAAAATGGCCATGTTTTATAATTACGATTTGTAATTACAGTAGCAATAATATACAAAATTAATATGGTAATAAACAAAATTAAAAAAACTAGTTGAGGATGAATGATTCCAAAACCATCATGACTAGGACCACCCTCTAATATTTGGTGATGGTCAGCGTTCATTAGTGGTAGCCTCTGCTTGAAGATTTTTATTGCTAGTAAGAACAGCAAGATAAAGTCCGATTATGAGAATAATTGCAGCAAGTACATTCCAAATTACATCGTATACGATAACATTTTCTACATACCTAATCTGGTGTATTCGCATTAGCTTATGTTGAATGATGCCATCATATAATTGGAAACCTCCTGCACCTAGTAACATGCCACCAACCCATCTCTTCAACCAAAACCCACTTTTACGACGAATATCTGCAAGTAAAAACAATCCTGCAATAGTAGCAAACCAACTAATTGCATGGAATATACCATCAGAAATTAAACCAATATCCGTTGTAGACTTATCATAAAAATGATGCCAGCGAAATAATTGATGAAAAATAGTCTCATCTATAAAAGCTACTAGGCCTATCCCAAATAGAAACCCTGACAATAAATTCCGGCTTACATAAACTAGTGTATTTTTATGATTGTTTATGATGGTCATTCCATCCCCCCTACATTTAGATTTTCGTCCTTATCATTCCCTAATTTTTAATATTTTAACCCAACTTTACCTAGCGTATCAGGCTAAAACTACTTCTTTAAAGACATTATTTTTAACATCTATACCCCTACCTAGTCATCTATTGTTTCCATTAAAAAAGAGCTAGCTCTAGCCAGCTCTTTCCTTTTATCAGTTGTTTAAAACGACACGACTCCAAAGGCAGAAATCAATGAAGGAGAATCACTCTTTCTTTAATGCTTGCCAAAATTCAGCGCTATTTGTTCTACGATAAAATTTATGGAAAGGTTCATTTGGGCGAGCGTGTTTCTGATAATGCCTGATAATTTGTTGTAGAAAGCTTTCTATTTTTTGTACTGAAACTCTTTTAGCAAATAGTGTACCCGCCTTTGCATTGGCCCCCATCGGCACGGCACCTAAGTAAACATCGAAGCTATCCTTTTGATAAACAAGCCCAATATCATCATATACAGCATTATAGCAAGCCGATGCACAGCCATTAATATTTAACCGTAGTCTAGAAGGCACAGTTTCTTCATGTAATGCTTCGTATAGGTGTTCGGTTATTTCGGCAGCCTCCATTTTGTCCCCATCACAAAAATCACATGCTTTTATCGCAACGATAGGACCTTGCTTTGCAATATATAAGCCTGCTTCTTGAAGCTCATTGATAATTTCATTCACGTTTATAGTTGGGACGGACAAAAGGATACTATAGGAAGCCGAGTATTTAATTGCGCCGCTATCACCTACAACCTCAGCAATTTTTTGAAATTGAGCTGGTGTATAATGCTTATTGATAATACCTTGACTTACTGCAAGGCGTGTAAAATTTCCATTTGTATTTAGTTTTTCAAATGTTCGATCTGGTGTATTTGAACGAAAGGCATTCATTGTTTGTTCTCCTTATGAAAAAGAGCTAGCAAGTAGCTAGCTCTTTCGATTGTTATTTAAAAGTTTTCAGGATAAAAACCTTTTGCTAAAATTTCAATAGCCTCTGCAGCACGAACCCCTTCTGAAGCTGCTGAAAGTGGTAAAATGACAAAGCGTTCATTTTTCACAGCATCTGTTTCTTTTAATGCCGGATCACTTTTTAGGAATTTAATTTTGTCTTCTGCTGTTTGGGAACCATAATCAATTACGACAATGACTTCAGGGTTACGTTCAACTGTTTCTTCTTTTGATACCGTTGTCCAGCCCGATTCAACATCGCCAAAAATGTTTTTACCGCCAGCAACTGTGACAAGTTCATCCATAAAGTTTTGTGCCGCTGTAAAGACTTCCTTGTCCCCACTATCGAAAACTAGAACACGTAATTCTTTTTCACCTTGTGGTAACTTTGCGCGAACAGCATCAACATCCTTTGTCATCTGTTCAATTAATGCCTCTCCGCGGTCTTCAACACGGAATATTTTTGCAATATTACGGATATCCGTAAATATATCCTCTAACGTTGGTTTTGTAATACTTGAAGAAGTATGTAAATAGGTGTGAATACCAAGTGCTTCTAACTCTTCTGGTGTACCAACACCCTTTTCGCTAAAGCCACTTTTCCACCCAGCGTATAAAAAATCCGCTTCACTATCAATTACTTGTTCTTTTGTCGGATACTGCTCCGCTATCACTGGTACTTTATCGTAAGCTGCTTGTAAAGGTTCATAAATTTTATCATCTAAATAAGCAGTACCAACCATTGAATCTTCTAAACCTAATGCTAGCATTATTTCTGTAACGTGCTGATTTAAGCTAATCGCCTTTTTAGGAGCTTCTGTATAAACTTGTGTCGTATCGTTATTATCAATTGTTACTTCTTTTGCCTCTGCTTGTGCTGGTTCAATGTTTTCACTTTGTGCAGCTGATTCTGAATCATCTTTTGCACTACAAGCGCCTAAAATGCTCAATAATGCCATTGCAAGAACTAGCCACATGCCTTTCCATTTGTTCATGTTTGTTTCTCCTTTAGTTTGTAATTTTTCATCTTTATAGTAAGAAATCAATGACTTCTTTGCTATTGATTACGAGCACTTCTTGACGCTTCATTTCCTGGTAAAAGCATGAATTGCTGTTTGCTACGGTTCCTGCTTAAACTACTGCACATCAAAATGGACACAAAAAACCCTCTTGTTTCCAAGAGGGCGGCATAGTGAAAAAACAATGGTTATTCAACCAATCACTATTCCCATCCTCGTGGTGTTAAGTAAAATAATATATATTGGCAGGTATCCTGGCTTAGGTTCAACGTTTATACGTCTTCCCATAGTTAAACTACAGTGACTGTGTTGTATAAACTCCCCATTTACAGTTGCGGGACAGCATCGGATTTACACCGATTTCCCTTTTAAGCAAATGATAGAAACCATTTGCACCAATATATAGAAGTATTAAGTTATAAAAATAGCCTAGCAGAAGTAATTTTTGTTTTCAATCACACAAAAAAATCCATAACTAATAATTATGAATAATTGACTACTATTCAAACATAAACGAGAACTATTCTACTCGAAATGTTTTTAAGCACTATCTGTTACAATAGGAATATAGGAAAAATAGAAATGAGGATTTTTTATGTATAAAACGATTGGTGTGCTCGCACATGTCGATGCAGGAAAGACAACCTTTTGTGAACAACTACTATTCCATACGAACAGTATTCAAACGCGTGGAAGAGTCGATCACCAAGATACTTTTTTAGATAATCATACTATCGAACAAGCTCGTGGTATTACCATTTTTGCTGAACAAGGACGGATGCAAATTGGGGATGATACATACACACTAATTGATACTCCTGGGCATGTCGACTTTTCACCAGAGATGGAACGCGCAATTCGTGTAATGGATTACGCCATTATTATCGTAAGCGCAGTAGAGGGTGTACAAGGACATACTGAAACCGTGTGGCAATTGCTAAGGCAATACAACGTACCAACCTTCTTCTTTATTAATAAGATAGATCGTGAAGGCGCTGATGTAGATGCCGTTATGAAGCAGCTTCGAAAGGAATGTTCGAAGGACGTACTTTTAATAGAAGACCCATTGCGTACAGATTATGTCCAGAGCCACATTGCTGAATGGCTAGCTGAACGTGATGAACAACTACTCGATGCCTATTTGACAGAAAATCTCGATGCACAAACATGCCTATTACAGTTGCAAAAGTTGATTAAACAAGAGCAAGCATTTCCTTGCTTTACTGGTGCGGCATTAAAGGATATTGGAATAAAAGAATTTTTATCACAGCTCCCTCTACTTACGGAGACTCGATTCGACCATCAAGCACCGTTTCAAGGAGAGGTATTTAAAATTCGCCATGATGGAACTCAACGGTTAACGTTTATCAAAGCATTGCAAGGAACTTTACATACACGCCAAGACTTTACATTTGGTGATGTGACTGAAAAAATAACTGAAATTCGTTTATATAATGGCAGCCATTTTGACACAACACAAGAAGTGCAAGCAGGAGAAATTTTCGCGGTTAAAGGGCTTAGTCTAGCAAAAGTCGGTGATATTTTAGGTAATACAATACCTCCTCAGCCATATGAGCTTGTGCCTACGTTACAAGCTAAAGTACAGTATGATGGACAACAGCATATAAAAGAAGTTTTACAAGTATTCCGTTTACTTGAAGCGGAGGAACCATCGTTACGAGTCGTTTGGCATGAGAAATTCCAAGAAATCCATGTACATATTATGGGTGTTATTCAACTTGAAGTACTTGCTGAAGTGTTAAAAAATCGCTTTTCACTTTCTGTTACTTTTGGTGAGCCAAAAATCTTATATATGGAATCAATCGTAACAACTGTAACAGGATACGGTCATTTCGAGCCTTTAAAGCATTATGCTGAGGTACACCTGTTAATGGAGCCTAATATTCGTGGAACTGGTAACACTTTTGTTAACGCTTGTCATGCTGATGATTTATCAGTTGGAAACCAACGACTAATTGAAAAACATCTATTTGAACGAGAGCATCACGGTGTTTTAACAGGCTCCCCAGTGACAGATGTATGCTTCACCCTTTTGACGGGACGTGCTCATATCAAGCATACAGAGGGTGGCGATTTTCGCGAAGCAACTTTCCGTGCACTTCGACAAGGGCTGGAGCAAGCCGAAAATATATTGCTTGAACCATATTATCGCTTTAAATTGAAAGCATCGAATGATTTTATCGGTCGTATGATGAACGATATCCAGCAAGCAGATGGGACTTTTGATGACCCTCTATTAACAGAGGAACAAGTAACATTAACAGGACGTGTTCCTGTTGCAACATTTATGCATTATAGTACTACTTTCGCTGCTTATACAAACGGCAAAGGGTCAATATCGTTACAATTTGATGGCTATGATAAATGCCATAATAGTGAAGAAATAATTGCGCAAATCAATTACAATAAACAGGCAGATCCCGACTATACATCATCAAGTATTTTTTGTGCGAAAGGAAAGGGCTATTCAGTTCCTTGGTATGAGGCAAAAGAAGCCATGCATTGCTTGTAATTATCCGAGAAACCGCATTTTCCAAAGCATAACAGCGATTGGGGGATGATTTATCGGTTATTTAGCAAGTTTTATTGCCGATTTGAATGGTTTTATCGGCGATTCAGCGACTTTTATCGGCGATTCAGCTAGTTTTTATGGCGATTTCAAAAGTTATCCATAAAAAATGACAGAAGGCATCGAAAACATCTCGATGCCTTTTATATTAATCTTATAAAGCTTTTTTCGCTTTCGCAACAAAGTTATTCGCTGATTCCACAATTACGTAACCATTACTATTCGAAAAATCAACAAGAACCGAACCTGGTTTACTCTTTAAAATTTGTAATTGCTCAATTAATTGAAGCAATAATTGATGACCATTGCCTCTTGGATGCCAATTTAAATGATAGTCATTTAATTCTTTCACACTTTGAAGAAATTGAGCGTATTCACACTCTACATACTTTATTAAATGTACTATTTTATTACTATCTTGATTTGTATGAACGACTAACGACAACTCTTCTAAATAGGTGTGATAGAAACGCATAACCATCGAGCATAGTAAATCATTGACTCTTGCAGCACTTAAGATGGGCTTTGGCTCTAAATCAAGCCTATCTAAATTTGGTTTAGCTCGAATCGAATCAATACGTGTTATTAAATGATACGGCTCACCATTTACCTCATATACGATTGGATTTGTTGGCATGTACATCATAAAGGCATTCTTTTTTGTTTTCAGCTCATCCGCTACACTTGCTTTAGCAAAAAGGCACCCTTCATATACCTCATTTTGAATCCAAATGATGCCTTTGTTATAGAAAATTTGATTAAATAAACGTTCGTTCCGAATAAGTCCTGTTGCTAAAAACTGATCAACAAGTGCTTCAATGACCATTCTCGTTTTTGGCTGCTTGGCAACTTCAATGCGCGGCAGTTTACAAATCTTCATATCTCCATATTGCTTTTCCTGTGTTGTACAAACATGAATTTTCGTCATACGTGCACCTCTTTTCGTACATATTTTCAAAACAAATGTTTCGATTACATAAAAAGACGGATTTCCTGCTAAATAAGAGGAAATCCGTCGTTACGGCTAATCATTATCATTCATCCAGTAACATCAAACATTGCACCAATGGGAGAGATTTGGCTCGATGCCGTATCCCTTTATATCCTTTGGTTTTTATCGTTTGACGTACTGTGACGAACAGAACATTCTGTTTTGTCAACATGCCACCTCCTATTCCTCGTAGGTTATTGGTGTGTACTTGTAACAGGCAGGTCTCCTGACTTATGGTCATCGCTTCTTTTCACCTTCCCATCATTTGACAGTGGTATTTGAAAAGACGCTCACATTTACAGTTGCGGGACAGTGTCGGACTTGCACCGACTTCCCTTTTCAGTAAATTGCACGCAATTTACACCTATTACTACACGCTATTCAGTTGTAATAAAATGTATAGTATCGCTAGTATACTATTAAATCACATTGTAAAGTAATGGAATTTCAATGTCAATGAACAGTACAAGGTATCTATTTGGACTTACAGATTAATATAGTTTTGAGTACATTCGTAAAAAAGATATTTTTCCATCCAAATCAAAGCTAATTATTTTCAAATATCATTCACTTTCCATCGCTTGAAATAGCTTTTGAGCATAGCTATCGGTGAAATTAAATGCACCTTGTTCCTTGTACTGTTCATCGACAATTTCGCCAGCTTTCATTACATAAATCCGTTCACTTAAATATGAAACTGCTTTTAAATCATGAGAAATAAATAAAATAGCCATGTTTCTTTCTTTATTTAACGAAATTAATAAATCGATAATTTCCCGCTGAATTAGACGATCTAGGCTAGAAACAATTTCATCACATACTATCAATTTCGGTTCAACTAGAATAGAGCGTAATAAATTTACTCTTTGCTTCTCCCCACCACTAAGTTCAGAGGGCAGAGATTGTAATACATCGTTTGATAACTTGACCTTCTCAAGCATCGTTTGTAAATAGGTGTCCGTCACGAATTTTTGATGCTGCAATGGCTCCCTTAATAGTTCCTTAACCGTCCACATAGGGTTTAAAGCATTACTAGCATTTTGGAATATAATTTGGCACTTTTCATAAAAGGACTTCCGATTGTTCTTTGTGATTTGTTGATTTTGAAAAATTACGGTCCCTTTATCAGGTGATTCTAGCTGCATAATGACTTTGGCTAAAGTACTTTTACCGCTTCCACTTTCTCCTACAAGTCCGACGATTTCGCCTTCTCCTACAGTAAGGTTTATATTTGCTAACACTTGCTGCCCTGTTCGATAGCTTTTATTTACGTTTTCTACCCGAAGCAACTAAAACACCTCCTAAAAATGATTTGTGACAAGCCGTTTTGTATACGGATGTTTTGGTTGCTCAAAAATTTCTGTCGCTTGCCCCTTCTCGACAATCTCTCCATTTTTCATCACAACAATCGTATCCGCTAGTGAAACTGCAACCCCTAAATCATGGGTAATCAATATAATAGTTGTTCCCAGTTGAGCATGTAGATTTTTTAGTAATGTAATAAAGTGTTGTTGATGCAACATATCTAGTGCAGAAGTTGGTTCATCAGCTATCAAAATGTCTGGCTTATTATACAATGCACAGGCAAGCATACAACGTTGCAGCATACCCCCTGACAACTCAAATGGATAGCAATCTAATACATCTTCGGTCAAATTTAATTCCTTTAAGATAGCGGTCATTTTTGGCAGAAACATCTCTTTCTCCTCGCCCATTCGTAAGGCAGTAAACATATACAATTGTTGTTTCATTTTTTGGGTAGGAGAAAAGCTATTTGTAGCATCTTGAAAAATAGTAAAGATATGCTTTGTCCGTAACAGTAACCTATCTTTTTTTGACATCGCCATTATATTTTTCCCATTAAAGTACACTGCCCCTGTCGTCTCAGCTTGTGGCGGGAGCATTCCTAAAATAGCTGATACGGTTGTGCTTTTCCCACTCCCACTTTCACCAATAACTGCTGTAATTTGGCCTTTTGGCACAGTTAACGAGATATTGTGGATGAGATTTTTATCGTTCACTCGAACAGTTAAATTGTCGATTTTAAACATGTGATCGTTCTCCTCCTTGTTTGAAAGTGCTCCCGATTGCTTGCACACATAATATCGTCACAAAAATCATAAACCCAGGAAAAAGGCCGATCCACCAAGCACCAACGAGTAAATCATTTTGCGCTGTGTACAGCATCGTCCCCCATGACGGGATGGCTGGCGGCACACCGATGCCTAAAAAGCTTAAAGACACTTCGGTAAAAATCGCACCAGCAAAATTAAATATCGTCACGACAAAGATGGCTGGCAAACTATTACGTAATAAATGACTAAATAATATTTTCCACAATGGGGTACGGAACATTTTAGCCATTTGAACAAATTCCATTTCCTTTAAACGAATAAACTCTGAGCGCACGATTCGAGCTGTAACAAACCAGCCTGTGAATCCGATAATCATGGCCATTCGCCAAACACTTCCTTGCATAATTGCTTGCAGGGCAAGCACAATGACCAAGGATGGAATCGTTAAAAATGCCTCCAAAATGCGCATCATTATTACATCGACGGCACCACCAACAAAACCGCTTATACCACCGTAAATAATGCCTACAATGCTAGAAATTACGACTGACACAATGGCGATGAAAAGTGTCACTTTTCCCCCCACAAGTATTCGTGATAAAACATCTCTGCCTAGCTGATCTGTACCGAGTAAATGTGTAAGATTAGGTGCTTCATAAATCTGATTCATATCCATTGCATTTGGTTCAAAAGGTGCCAACAGTGAGGAGAAGATGGTTGTTCCTAAAATTATGCAAAGAAGTGCAAGCCAAAATAGTGGCATCTTCCGTCGTTTTCTCATACTATTTTCCCTCTTCTCAATCTAGGGTTGATGCAAATCATTAAAACGTCGATTACAAATAAGCAAATGACCACCACAACACCAATAATCAGAATGGCTCCCATAAGTACAGGAAAATCCTTTACCATCACTGATTTCACTAGCAGTGATCCTAAACCTGACCAGCCAAAGAGTGTTTCAACTACTATGGAACCACCAAAGAATGAAGGAATCGTCACACCCATATAATTGATATACGGAATAACAGAATTCCGTAGTATGAGGTTTCTTATTTGTCGGTCTGGTACTCCATTTGCACGCGCAACTTGGACATAATAACTACGATTCTCTGCCTTAACACTATCCTGTAAAAAACGTGCGAATATGCCCACATGAGAAATTACTAAAACGATTAAAGGGAGCACAATATGGTTTAAACGATCAAGCCAACCTCCATTGCCACGCACATCATTCATACCTGAAGAAGGAAACCAACCAAGCTGTAGCGAAAATATTATAATACAGACAATACCTAGCCAAAATGGAGGAATCGCAGAACTTGCAATACTAAAGATGGATAATCCTCGATCCAATAAAGAACCTTCTTTCATTCCTGCCCGTAATCCTAGCCAAGTAGAGACAATTATAACGATGAATAACGTGAGTGCCACCAGCTGTAATGTGTTGGGTAAACGCTCTAATAAAATCGTTATTACTGGTCTACCTTCTTTTGCAGAATAGCCCAAATTCCCTTTTACCGCTTCACCTAGCCAAGTGCCATATTGAAGAAGAACTGGCCTATCTAAGCCAAACGCTTTTTCAATTCGTTCTTGCTCAGCTACTGTTAATGTTTGAGCATTGCCTCCATAATAAGCCGCCGCCGGATTGCCAGGTGCAGCATGCATAATGAAAAAAGAGAGGAAGCTCACGATAATGAGGACAATTGTCCCCATTATCACTCGCTTCCCGATCCACTTAGCGATCATTCCATTTCCACTCCTCGACATTCCATAAGAAGCCGGCGCCGTGATGACCTAAAATACGCTCTTTAACACCACTAATATTTTTATTAATGCCATAAACAGCATCAACATAGGCAAAATAAGCGAACGGTGGATCTTCTGCTAGCTCCTCTTGTAATGCCTTATAGACTTCCTTGCGTTTTTCAGGATCGACAGTTGTTCTTCCTTCTTCTAGCAAAGCATCTACTTTCGCATTTGCATAGCTACCATAATTGTAGCCAGCACTTGTTACGCTAGATTCGTCAGAATAGAATAAACTGTACGTATGGTGGTCGGCATCATATGGACTTCCCCAACCAACCATAAACGCTTGTGTTTCTTCAATAACGATATTGCTCCAATCAAGTGCTGCTACTTCAACATCTGCCCCTATTTCTTTATAGCCTTGCGCGACATAATTGGCCATATTGACACGAACTGTATCTGTAATCGGTGCCGTAATAGTAAAGGCGAGTTTGTTACCGTCTTTATAGCGGAATCCATCATCTGCTAATATCCAGCCTGATTTTTCTAATAATTCATTTGCTTTTTCAACATCAAAAGTATAATGTTCAATATTTTCGTTTACATAGGCATGCTTTTGTAGCGGCGAATACGCTTCTGTACCATAACCATGTAAAATACCTTTGACGATGCCAGCTCGATCTGTACCGTAGCTTATCGCTTTTCGAACATTGACATCCTTCCAAAGTGGATACTTCATATTAAATAACACGCCACGATAATCTGCTGATTCAACTTCATACATTTTTAACTGCTCTACTTTTGAAAGTTCTTCAACCTGATTCGGATCAAGTAAGGCAATATCTACCTCACCCGATTTTAGTTGTAATGCACGAACATTACTATCCGGAATAAATTTAAAAATGACTTTTTCAATGGATGCTTTTGTTCCGAAGAAAGATGGATATGCTTTAAGCGTTAAGCTTGTCCCTTTATCCCATTGCTCCACCATATAAGGTCCAGCTCCAATAGGTTCTTGGTTAAACGTAGCCGTTCTCATCTCTTGACCTTCAAAGACATGCTTCGGCAAAATTGGCACTGTTAACTTATCTAACATCGGCGTAAATGGTTCATCCAATTCGATTGTCATCGTTGTGTCATTTACTTTTTGCATCGCTTTAACATGGATAAAATCTGACTTTAAATAAGACCCATTCGCATCATCAAGAATACTGTTAATAGTAAACATTACATCATCTACTGTTAACACTTGCCCATCATGAAATGTCACATCATCACGAATCATGATCGTATAAGTTAACAGGTCATCCGATATGTCAACGCTTTTGGCAATATCATATACTGGTACATTATGTTCATCAAAACGCATAAGACCTCTAAAAAGTAATGCATCTAAATTCGTTTCCTCTAAAATTGGATTTAACCCTGCAAATTCGGATTCAGATGCATAAATAAGCTCATTTGCTTTTGAAGAGGAAGCAGCGGATGGCTGTTTTTCCTCGCCTTGACTAGACTCATTACTACAGCCAGCAAGACTAAGTATGAATAATAAAATAAATACTGAAAACTTTTTCAATTCTCTATCTCCTTCATCACCACAGAAATTTAAAGTATTGTTGCCACATGTTCAAACATGCGATTGATTTCTTTGTGGAGTGTTCGCTGCTCTTTTGAAAGCCATCTACAATGGATTGCATGATCTGTTAGTTTTGTAACACTTGCCTGAATGGAACTCTCCTGTTGGATCATTTCCTGTAATTCTCGAATATTGAGATTCTCAACTTGTGGAGATACAATCCATAACGAACCGATATAATATGCCCTCTCTAACAGACCAATCGTAGATAGGTTCATTTCCTGAGGTTTAAAATGGAATGAATCAAATGCAATTAGAGCTTCCTCAACAAAGATTTTGTATTTGGATTGGAAGGATTGATAATCAAAGATTTCTCCTCGCATTTCTCGACCTGGTGCAATAATTTCACCCCATATTAATGTAGAGCTTTTTGCCATGCGAATCGTTGTATCCACTTGAAATTTCGCTTGTTCAAAAGGAATGGTAACCTCAGGTAGCCATTCTAATCTTGCCCCTTCTGCAATTTCCACCGTAATTTCCTGTGTGCATCGTTCACCATTGTGAGAAGGATAAATTTTTAGAGCGGATTGTTGTTTTAATTTTACTTGACTATCTGGTGCAAGCTTTACAGAGATTTCATTTCGATCACCAGCTACCATGCCACCAGATGATTCCATGATAAAAACTGTGGCAGTTGGCTTATTATCAGTATACAATTCTCGGCTTGCCTTCAATGGCGGTTGCTGATATACATGAACAAGTCGTGTATAGCCCCTTCTTGGCTCAAATGCCATCTCTAATTTGCCATAATGATTTACTTTTCCTTGATTAAGCATTCACGTCAGCTGCTTCGGCGCCTTCAAGTAACATGTGATGCTGAATCCATTCAACAACCTTGTCGACATTTGTTTGTGAACGAACGTCTGCAAAAATATATGGACGTCCAGCACGCATTTTTTTTACATCCTGATCCATGATCTCTAGGTCTACACCAACATGCGGTGCCAGTGACGTTTTGTTGATTAGCAGTAAATCCGAACGTGTTAATGCAGGTCCACCTTTACGAGGTATATCCTGTCCTTCAGCCACATCAATTACGTAAATATAGCCATGAACAAGTTCTGGGCTAAATGTAGCCGATAAATTATCCCCACCACTTTCAATGAAAATAATATCTAAATCTTCAAAGCGTTTGTTCAAGTCATCAATGGCAGAGAAGTTCATCGATGCATCCTCACGAATAGCTGTATGCGGGCATCCACCTGTTTCTACTCCGATAATACGATTCTCTTCTAGAACACCATTTGTAATTAAATACTGGGCATCCTCTCTTGTATAAATATCATTTGTGATTACTGCCACATTGTATTTTTCATGCATTGCACGTGTTAATTGATCTACTAAAGATGTTTTCCCAGAACCAACTGGGCCTCCTATACCAATTCGAATTGGCGTCATTTATATCCACTCTCTTTCTATGAAATAAATAATCTTGAAAATAAAAATTCATGTTTCATCGATGCTAGTTCAATACCTAAAGCATTATTAGAGAGGTCATCTATCGTTAAGGTCATGACCTTTTCCGAAGCTTCCTCTATAAAGACAAGAAGTTTATTTAATGCTTGTACACCTGTATTTTGACCGAACGGCACAGCGCGAACAGCATTTTGTACTAATCCGCTAATGGATGCATACATATAAGTCATCACTGCATGATAGACATCTACACCAAGTGCTTCACTATAAATCGCATAAAGTACTGCGTAATGGCCTTGCACTTCTTCTTTGGCTATCTTTTCTTGCCATTGCATTAATAAAGGGCTGTCCATAATAGGTGCCACTGTTCGGATAAATTGCTTGCCAACATTGAGACTAGCATCTCTCGATTCTTTTGCTAGCTTGATAGCCCCGCAAAGTTCGTCTAACTCTGTAAGGCGAGCACAATCTCTTACTTTTGCTGCATGGAACGCATCCTGAATAATTAAGGCGTCACCATTCACTAAATTATGAAATAAATACGATTTACAATAATCTATTAATTGTTCCTTTGTGCGAATAACATCTTCCTGAATATACGTTTCCATCCCATATGAATGCGTATAAGAGCCTATTGGAAATGCAGAATCATGGATTTGTAATAGGCGCAATAACGAAAAATCAGTGAGCGTGTCCGCGGTATTTGAATGGTTGTTTAAAACGTCGTTCTGTCGTTTCATAGTTCACTCCTATTTCATCTAATAATGGGTTAATCGTATGATCAGCTCGTACGATAATTTCATTATGTTCAATTAAGCAAGGTGTATGGCGATTGCCTAATTCAAATGCAGATTTCCCCATCTGATACATATCTTTCGGTGAAATGACGATAACTGGTTCGAGTTTTGTACGAATCGCAATGCGACGGCTATCATCCTCAAATAATAAGTCACCATATTGTAATGGCTCGTCACCTTCTAAACGTAAAGCAATATCCGTGCCTTTATCTGTCTCTGTTCGAAGGATACGTTTGCTTAATTCTTCCCACTCAAGCTCTATCCACTCTGTTGTTTTATGTGAATGTTCTTCTTCATTCGCAATATTGCCGATAATTTTTTCAATTAACATCTATGTTGCACCTCTTTATCGATTTTTTGACTGTACCTCTGTTACTGTTACACACTCTCTATTTTTTTCTTAAAATAAGAAATATCGTTGTGCCATTGGCAAAACATCAACTGGTTCACATGTAGCTAATTCACCATCAATTTTCACTTCGTATGTTTCAGGATTAACATCAATTTTCGGTGTAGCACTATTAAGCTTCATATCAGCCTTACTAATATTTCGGCAATTTTTCACTGTCCCTATCATACGTTTTAAACCTAATTTTTCCGGTAACCCTTCCTCTACTGCAATGTTTGGTAAAAATGTCATGCCACAATTTTGAGGGCCTTGTCCATAAAAGCCAAACGTCCGACGTCCTTTCATAGGCTGCGGTGTAGGAATTGATGCGTTTGGATCACCAGTAATACCGTAAACTGCAATACCACTTTTTATAACAACTTCCGCTTTGACGCCAAAGAACGCTGGATCCCAAAGTACGATGTCCGCTAGCTTGCCTTCTTCTAGTGAGCCTACTTCATGGCTAATTCCATGTGCTATTGCTGGGTTAATATTGAGCTTAGCCATATAGCGCTTGACGCGGTAATTATCGTGATCTTTCCCTTCATCTTGCGGTAAAGCACCACGCTGTTTCTTCATTTTGTCTGCCGTTTGGAACGTTCGTATTGTCACTTCACCAACACGACCCATCGCTTGTGAATCAGATGACATAATACTTAAAATCCCTAAATCTTGCATAATATCTTCTGCAGCAATCGTTTCTGGTCGAATTCGAGAATCGGCAAACGCCACGTCTTCTGGTACATCATGCTTCAAATGATGACAGACCATTAACATATCTAAATGCTCATCAATCGTATTCGTTGTAAACGGTTTTGTTGGATTAGTAGATGCTGGCAATATATTAGGTAATGATGCCATTACTAATTGGTCTGGTGCATGTCCACCACCTGCACCTTCCGTATGGAAAATATGAATAACACGACCATCAATAGCATTAATCGTATCTTCTACGAACCCAGCTTCATTTAATGTATCTGAATGTAACGCCACCTGAATATCATACTCATCAGCAACTGTTAAACTTTGATCAAGTGCTGCGGGTGTTGCACCCCAGTCCTCATGTATTTTCATACCAATTGCCCCAGCACGAACTTGCTCAATAATTGGTTCAGGATCAGATGCACTACCTTTGCCAAGTAATCCAACGTTTATTGGAAAACCTTCTACAGCTTGTAGCATGCGATGTAGATGCCATTCACCAGCAGTTAAGCTTGTCGCCTTAGAACCAGCTGCAGGCCCTGTACCTCCACCAATAAAGGTTGTTGTCCCCGCTAATAATGCTGTTTCCACTTGATCCGGACTAATGAAATGAATATGCGTGTCGATAGCCCCAGCCGTAGCGATAAGACCTTCACCTGCATAAACCTCTGTGCCAACGCCAATAATCATATCTTGGTCGACGCCGTCCATACTGTTCGGATTGCCTGCTTTGCCAATGCCAATAATACGCCCATCTTTTATACCGATATCCGCTTTCACAATACCCGTATAATCAATGATAATGACGTTCGTTATTACGGTGTCCAGCACTCCTTCATTTCGCGTATTCTTTCCGTTTTGTCCCATAGAGACACGCAATGATTTACCACCACCAAATACGCCTTCATCCCCGTACGTTGTATAGTCCTTCTCGATTTCAATCCATAAATCTGTATCGGCCAGCCGAACCTTATCTCCTACTGTTGGACCAAACATTTTCGCGTAAGCTTCATGTGTTACCTTCATTTTTCTTCCGCTCCTTTAAAGCCACCTTCAATTGCCTTATCTAATATTTCATCCTTATGATGAGTAGAGCCTTCCGTTAGCTTGTTCAATCCAAAAACATGCTGTTTGCCACCAAACTCAACAAGCTCCACTTCTTTTTCTTCCCCAGGTTCAAATCGAACTGCTGTGCCTGATGGTATATGAAGATGCATTCCGATCGCATCTTCTCGGTTAAACTCTAGAAATCTATTGACTTCAATAAAATGAAAATGGGAGCCAACTTGTATCGGACGGTCTCCCGTATTCGAAACAAGTACTTTTTTTGTTGCTCTTCCTACATTTATTTCGATAACATCATTTTTTGGTCTGATTTCTCCAGGAATCATCATCAATTCCTCCTTTACTGAATTGGACGGTGTACAGTAACAAGCTTTGTTCCGTCTGGGAATGTACACTCTACTTGCACATCGGAAATCATGTCACCCACACCTTCCATAACATCCTCTGCAGTTAGAACATGTTTCGCTTCACTCATTAATTGTGCAACTGTTTTTCCATCTCTAGCACCTTCCATAATAAAACTACTAATAAGTGCTACAGCCTCTGGATAATTCAGTTTTAACCCACGCGCTTTTCTTTTCAGCGCAAGTTCTCCTGCCACATGGAGGAGTAGTTTTTCTTGTTCTACTTGTGATAGCTTCAATCCAATCTCTCTCTTTCCAAAATTCAGAATTATCTTTCTATAATGATTCTCGATATAATTCAGTCTTTCAATTTTCTTACAATTTAGTTTTACATACAGTTTGTTTTTTCATATAATTTATGATTTCGCTGGGATTTGCGAAGGTTATAGAAATGACTTGTTGACCCGGCGAATGCGGGTTGCAATAGTTGAATTGTGTTAGAAGAGGTAACAGTTAGTCCATTATAAGAAACTATATTAAAAAATTCAACATTTTTATTTGTCTGTGAACTTACAAGTTTTCTGAATAAAAAGTAAAAAAAAGAGACTATTTCACAAAAATAAATTACTTTTGCGAAATAGCCTGCTATGTTCGTACATAGAAACATTAAAAAATTATATTAAAAAAATTATTATTTTATTTTAAAGAAGCATTTAACTGACTGTATATATCCCTCTTGTTAAAGTTAAATTACTTGAAATCGATTTGTCACCTTTTGCAAGTCATCAGCCTGAATCGTTAACTCCTGGGAAACTTGATTGACTGCTTGCATAGAGGCCGTTTGCTCATCCATAGATTGTAACACAGCTTCCGTATAGTTAGATAATCTATCCATGCCACCCGCTATATTGGTTACTAATGTGGCTACCTCATTTGCACTTCCCGACAAATGTTTTGCAGTAGTCGAAATATCTTCGAGTTGATTAGTCATTTGGCTCACATGATTGGAAATGTTACCAAACGATTTTGTCGCCTCATCAATAACATAAACACCTTGTTGGACATTTTTTAAATCTTCCTCAACAGCTACTGCTACTTGCTTCGTATCACTTTCAATGCCAACTACTAGGTCAACAATTTGCGTAGCAGAATGTTTGGATTGCTCTGCTAAATGACGAACTTCCTCTGCAACTACAGCAAAGCCTTTACCATGCTCACCAGCACGTGCAGCTTCTATCGCAGCATTCAATGCAAGTAAATTCGTTTGATCGGTAATCGTTGTAATCATTTCTGTCATGGCTTTAATATCTGTCATTTTATTTGTTAATTGTTGCATTAATCCACTCGTTTTATCTGTAGAAGATGAAATAAATTCCATCTGTTTTTTTGCTACATGCAATATTTCTGCTCCGTTTCCTGCTATATCATTCGCTTCTTTAGCATGGTCGTAAACACCTTGTGTTGCAGTTGTAATATGTTCAATTCCGTCCACCGTTTGTTGCATCGCAATAGCACTTTCATTAGCAGATTGTGCAGCTTGTTTTAGTCCAGTTGACGTTTTCTCCATTTGATGGTCAACCTCTTTTACAGCTATCGTAATTTCATTTGTACTTGCTGAAAGTTCCTCTATGCTTGCAGATAAATCTGTCGAGCTGTTCGCAATTGTTTGCGTCATAGTATGAAGTTGTTCTTTCATCTCAAGAAAGGCTTTAGCTAACTCTGATATCTCACTATCATCATGTGTGGCAATTGTAATAGTATCAAATTCCCCTGCTGTAATCGCTTTCGCAGCATTTGACAATTGGTTAATCGGTAGAATTACTTTATATTTGACATAGAACATATAAGACAAAGTAATCGAGATACCAACGATTGTTAAAATTGTTGAAAGCCAAGCTAATGATGTTAAATTTGCCAAATCAATAATTAAAACAACAATCATAATTAAATTTAAAACAGAAAAACCGATAATACTTTTTCTTCGCAAACTCATACTAAATTCCCCCAACTATAATATTACTATAATACCATTATTATAGTTGATTTATCCTAATATTCACAGAAAAACGCCTACTTTTTATTTAGTGGAAAAGAATAAAAAAGACAAGGGCATTTAATTTCTACATACGCGTTTGTAAAAGACACTCTTTTTAATGCCTTTCAAAAGAATTAAAAAAGACAAAAAGCATTAAGAGTTTACTCCTAATGCCTTCTGTCGACAATCTAAGTACTAAACAATTGCAAAGTACTTTTAAAAAATTATTTTAATTTCATCATACTAGAACCAGCGATACCTGGGTGTGTCATTTCATATGGATCTAAAATTAAATCTAATTGTTCTTTCGTTAAAACACCCGATTCAATACAAAGCTCACGAATTGAACGTCCTGAAAGAATCGCTTCACGCGCAAGACGTGCTGCTACTTCATAGCCAATATGTGGGTTCACTGCAGTTAGGACACCAACACTTTTCTCTACATATTCTTTCATGCGCTCTTCATTTGCTTCAATATCTTTTAAGCAGTTTTCTGTAAATGCACGGAAAACATTATTCATAATGCTAATAGATTGAATTAAGTTAAAGACAAGCACAGGTTCCATAACGTTTAACTCTAATTGACCAGCTTCAGATGCTAAAGAAATCGTATGGTCATTACCAATTACTTGGAATGCTACTTGGTTAAGCACCTCTGGCATAACAGGGTTAACTTTACCAGGCATAATTGAAGACCCAGGTTGGCGTGCTGGTAAAATGATTTCACCTAAACCTGCACGTGGACCAGATGCCATTAAACGTAAGTCATTCGCAATTTTAGACATATTAATCATACTAATTTTAAGTGCACCGGACACTTCAGTATATGCATCTGTATTTTGCGTAGCATCTACTAAATGTGTAGCACCTTTTAATGGCAAGCCAGAAATGTCAGCAAGATGCTCATCTACAGATTTAATGTAATCTGGGAATGCATTTAACCCTGTACCAACAGCAGTTGCACCCATGTTTACATCATATAAGTTTGGACGTGTTTGTCGAATACGGACAATATCACGGTTAATTACACGGCAATATGCTTCAAACTCTTGTCCTAAGCGAATCGGTACCGCATCTTGTAAATGCGTACGTCCCATTTTAATGACATGGGCAAATTGCTCTGCTTTTTGATGGAATACAGCTTGCATATTTTCCATTGTAACAAGAAGTTCATCTATTAAATTTAAAACAGCGATATGAATAGCTGTTGGGAAGGCATCATTTGTTGATTGTGACATATTAACATGACTATTTGGGCTAATCGTTTGGTATTCACCTTTTGTTTTACCCAAAATTTCAAGTGCACGGTTCGCAATAACTTCGTTAGCATTCATATTAATAGAAGTGCCTGCACCACCTTGGATTGGGTCTACAAGAAACTCTGCATCCCATTTACCATCGATGACTTCTTGTGCAGCCTCGACAATTGCCTCTCCAATCTCTTTTGATAATAGGTGTACTTCCATATTACCTAGTGCAGCAGCTTTCTTAACTATTCCCATTGCTTTTATAAGGGCTGGATGAATTGTGTAACCTGTAATCGGGAAGTTTTCTGTTGCGCGAAGCGTTTGAATCCCATAATAAGCTTCTGCTGGTAATACTCGTTCACCTAAAAAATCTTTTTCTATACGTTGTGTGGACATTATTGTCGTCTCCTTTGAAGTAATACTCACACTGATAGTAGCTAATAAATGCCGTCTTGTAAACAGTCAGTTCAACATAATTCGAAAGTTTTTTTCAATTTTGACGATAATCAACAAAAACCGAGCGCAATTCGCACGCTCGGTAGCATTATTATTTCGTTGAAGAAACAGTAAAACGTTTATTAATATTTTGTGGATTTTCAATTTCATCTAAAACGGCAATGGCAAAATCACTGTAGCTGACGTAACTTTCACCCGACGCATTTACGAGTAGATGATCATTTCCTGTAGTATAGTGCCCTGTTCGTGGACCTTCTGGATCAAACATTGCAGAAGGACTTAAAAATGTCCACGTAATACTTGATGCTTGTAAATCCGTTAAGTTTTCACCTTGATTTTTTGCAGTAGCAAAGAACATTTCCGGAAAATCTGGTGTATCCATAACACGAACTGTTTTCTCTGGATCAACAAATAAACTTCCTGCGCCACCGACAACAAATAATTTTGTTGCAATGCCTTTGAAAATAGCAATCAAATGACGTCCTACTCTCACATGTAACTCCTCTTGTCCGAAAGGCGCTCCAAATGCATTAACAACAACATCAAAATCCTTCATGTCCTCTTGTGTTAATTCCAATACATCCTTCTCAATCACTTTAATGTCTTCTGTTACTTTAGAAGCTGAACGAACGATGGCAGTAACTTCATGGCCACGTTGCAATGCTTCCTCAACTATTTTTTGTCCCGCTTTCCCTGTTGCTCCAATAACGCCTATTTTCATTTTAAATTCCTCCTCAATATAATTGTAACCATTTTAGTTACAGGTTAATCACAGTAAGACCGACCTCGTTTTACATTAACGAAGTTGATCTAGCACATCTTGTAAAGTTTGTGCTTGTAACTGTTTTTCCATTGCATGCCAAACATCTATATAAACGGCTTCTAACGTGTGCTGAATTTTTCGACCAACCGCACATGCTGGATTTGGCTCATCATGAATTGCAAAAAGTTGCTCTGGTCCTTCAATCGCACGATAGATGGTCAATAAAGACAAATCCTTTGGTTCAATAACGAGCCCATAACCCGCAATTCCTGACTGCGATGTTAACAAACCAGCTCTTTTTAATACGCCAATCATACGTCGCACGACTACTGGATTTGTATTCACACTACCAGCAATATAATCCGATGTTAGCTGACTTTTATCAGATGTTGTTGCAATGAGCGAAAGTATATGGATTGCGACCGAAAATCGACTGTTCACCATATGAATCACCACCTGTTGTAACTATTATAGTTACAGGTCGAGATAATCACAAGTTTTTTGCTCTTACCTTAGCCTGTTCAATTTAAATGTACACAATACATGTTAAGAAATGCATTATGTGAACACACAACTTTAATCTTATATTTTGGACACATAAATAACGAGCTCTTGTTGGATTTGCCCATTTTCTTCATAAAAATCTAAGTTATGAAACTCATATTTAAAATGGCCAACAGGAAACGTTACGCTCTCCCCTTGCGCAGCTGCAAGTATGCCAGCGACATCATGTGACACTATATGTAAAAGTTCCATCCCTGAAATCGTTTCAATAAAAAACACATTCATATAAAAACACCTCCTTTGCCATTATAGCTTAGAAGGTGCTTATTTTTATAGCATTTATTTATTACTATTTAGTTGAATCCCTATACTAAAAAAGTGAAATTTTTAATTAAATCATAATGGTTTCCTCCTTGTTTTTTTTCTTAATTTAATGATAAATTTTAAAAAAAATCAGTAAAAGTATTTTCTATAAAAAAGGAGGATATTTAGTATGAAAATCAAAATATTACCATTAGTAATATGCTTATTTTCACCATTCCTATTATTAGGAGTGTTCATTTACGGAAATGCTTATTATAAAGACTATCATCTAAAGTCATCCGAAACGACAGTGAAAGATTTTATAGAGGAATTTATCGACAGTAGCATACAAATAATGCATTTTGAACGAATAGAAGAAACAAATATGTGGTTAGTACAATTGAAAATTAACGATAGTAAATATGGTCATGCACGTTTTAATAAAGGTTGGAATGGTAAACTTAAATTTATTTATTTAGCAACAGATCCCTCGGAAACCTATCGACAATATAAAACAAATAAAGGCAATTATGGCACACTATATGTACACGAATTAGACAGCAATGTTGCCAAAATTAAATTGACAAACTTAATGAATTTTGAAAAAGAAATTGAAGTTGATACATCCGCACCATTTATGAAAACATTTAAACTACCTCCTAATGCAGAAAATACGTTTCCTGCAATTTTTACTTTTTATGATAAAAACGGAGAAGTCATTTCTTATTAATTTGATACACTTTCTTTCTATTACTAAATAGTTTTAGAAAAACAAGTTTTTTCATACTTGTCTACTTGAAATTTTATGTATATAACATAACGCATATAGAAGACGCTTACATTTTAACTGTTTATTTATAACCATGAAGCCGAATTTCCTCAACAATTTGCATCATTTTCACTATTTGTTCTTGCGATAATGTAGTTGATATATGTGGACTATCGTGTTGAACCTGTTGCTTTCTAAGCAACGAAGCTTCTCCTTGTATATTTTCCTTCAACCGAAGAAATTTCGCATTTCTTGGTGTTTGAAGCAACAATCTTTCTTTCAACACAGCCACCCCTAAACATTTTATTAGAAAATATTCCTATTAATACCATTAACACTATAATAGACGTGCCATTACTTAACCATCCGACTTCTTTCCTATTTCTTAAAAACAGATTGCTTATTTTAGTATTTCTAATCAAAAGAGCAGCAACCATTTTGGTTGCTGCTCTCTTCTTTTATACCGCAATTGGTGCTTTAATTGCTGGATGTGGGTTGTAGCCCTCGATGGAAAGATCTTCAAGTTCTATTTCGAAAATTGACGTTTTATCTGAGTTTATTTTCAAGGTTGGTAGTTCCCGTGGCTCACGAGAGAGCTGTTCTTTCACTTGCTCTATGTGATTTGCATAAATATGCGCATCGCCAATACTGTGAATAAATTCGCCAACTTCAAGTCCACATTCATGGGCAATTAAATGTGTTAGTAATGCATAAGATGCAATATTGAATGGACACCCGAGCAACGTATCAAGGCTTCTTTGCATTAATTGACAGCTTAACTTACCTTCTGCTACATAAAATTGGAACATTACATGACAAGGTGGCAAAGCAGCTTTACTCCCCTTTGCACCTGCATTAATGACATCTTCTGGGTTCCAAGCATTCACAATAATGCGACGTGAATCTGGATTATGTTTAATTTGGTGGATAACGTCTTGTAATTGATCAAGACTTTCCCCATTCGATGTTGTCCAATTACGCCATTGCTTGCCATAGACATTGCCAAGATCACCGTATTTCTTTGCAAAATCATCATCATTAACAATGCGGTCACAAAACGATGTCAGCTCAGCTTGATATAACGCATTAAACGCTTCGTCCGTTAGACAACGACGACCGAAATCAGTCATATTAGGGCCACGATATTCATCGGATTCTACCCATTTTTTAAAAGCCCATTCGTCCCATATATGATTATTATTTTGTAATAAGTAGCGAATATTAGTATCACCTTTAATAAACCAAAGAAGCTCGCTTGCTACAAGTTTAAATGGTACTCGCTTTGTCGTTAAAAGTGGAAAACCCTTACTTAAATCAAAGCGCATTTGATAGCCAAAGACGCTATATGTACCTGTTCCGGTACGGTCGTCCCTTTTCACACCATTTTCTAATATATGTTGTAGTAAATTTAAATACGCAGTTTCTGGATGCGTCAATTTGTCACCAGCTCCTTCAAATATGCTGTTGAACATTATACCATCTAATGTTGGTAAATGGACGCCCAAATACAAAAACAAACTACAATTCAACATCTACATTAGAAACTGCAATAATTTCGTTTTGTCCTTTTTTTAAAGGTCCATTACATGTTTGAACCCAACGTTTTATCGTGTAATTCTTTAGAAATTTCATTTTCTGTTGCAACGAAAAAAATCGGTAACAATATAATTGATACAAGAATAGGCCCAACAATAAATAATAAATCAATGCCAGGGCTAAAAAAGAGTCCAAATGCTGTTAGTAATCCAGACATCACTAAAAAAGCAATTTGTGCAATGATAATTAATAACGGAATGAGTTGATATAAATAGTTTAGCTTTCTAAATTGATGCATATTTTCTGGATGCTGAATAATTCGCTTTTTTAAACGTTTAGATAAAATCAAGCATGTAAAAATTTGAACGATAATAAAGCTAAAATACATAATACTACGTAAGATCATTTGTTGTTTTGCAATTGCCCCATCGAAATGCGCAACTCGCTGCTGTAACAGTTCGTTAACTGCACCATTATAGATGTATTCTCGCTCACTCAAAAATGTTAGTGGCTGGTCAAATCCAAATGTTGACCATTCTTTAGCATTTACTTGCCAATTTGCTAATTTACTTGCCATAATACGCAATTGTATAGCCTCATCTTCACTAAACATCCCTACTAATGTGCGATAGGGGATTGATAATTTCAATTGACCATCTTGTTTCTCTTGAAATAAATCCCCGATAAAAAATGTATAAAATACATCAGATTGATTTGTTTCAAAATGAGCACTTTCCACTTTCCAATGACTAGCTAAGGAGGCTTCTATATCATTTTTCATCTCATTATATTGCATATTGTTATGTAACTGTTTAGGAATCTTATAAACAAAATGATTGTCACTTCCTATGATGCAGATATCCACTTCAACAGGATTTTTAACAATAGTTTTAGCGATTGCTGTCATCGGATACATAGAGATGGCGACTAGGAAAAATAGGATTAGTGTTAGCACACTTCTTTTCATGCAGGCTCCCCTTTCCTTCTCATAAGCTAGATTCACATTATCACAGCTTTTACCGAAAAGACTATTTCGTTATTCCGAAAAAATGATAGTGGTTTTCCGAAACCCCTTGTTTCGGTATTCCAAAAAAACCTAAAATTATGGATAATATAGTAGATACTTATTGATGAAACGAGGCATTTTCATAATGATTATGAAAAATAAAGAGGATATATTATGCACAAATTGACTTCTAGTATTTTTATCACCTACTTACTTATTGGCATTTATGTACTTGTTATTGCAATTCGTGCCCCTTTTATTAACATTTTAGTCGATACGTCTAGTGAGCTCCCTGTCGTCATTGATCCTTATTATATAGGTTGGGCACAACAACAGAATATTGAACAAGGAGACACCATTCTGACCATCGATCAACATTCTACGAAAGGTTATGTATCGTCCCAACGAGATTCTTACGTCGCCAGTGCAAATGAGTTGTCGATATTAAAAGCAGACAGTACAGTACATACAATTGAAGTAAAACACCGTGATCTTCCTGAAGAGTTTTATACACATATCGTTTTTCCGATGTTTTATTTCATCCTTTGTTTTTGTGTTGCTTTCTACTTATGGAAACATAATAAAGATAATTTCATAACAAAATTACTAATACTATTTCTTTTAACATGTTCGTTAGCTTACACAAGCACAGGTGCTTCAAGTCGAGGGAATGTAGTAGGCATGATTGTCAATGGAATTTGTATCGTCTTATGCTTAGTATTAATTATTCACTTTTTACAACAGTATTTCCATTATTTACACATAAAATGGTCATACTTAGATACTAGGTGGCTCTATTTTATTCCTTTAGTCATCATTCCATCTTGTTATGTCATTGAATTATTTGTGCCACAATTTAAGGATATCACGCCTAATGTTACGCTTGGTTTATTTGCATTACTCATTTTATACGCTATTTTTATATTACTCACTAGCTATTTACGAACACGGTTAGCGAAAATACGATTAATTGCCATTTCATGTATTATACCTTTTTTACCTTTTTTACTATTATTTGTTGTACCTGAAATTTTAGTTAACAAAGCAATCATTCAGCCTGAAATAAGTGTTTTATTTATTTTATTTATTCCTTTTTCCTTTATTTTCATTCAGTTAAATGAACGATTGTTTGATATTGAGTACCAGTTATCTCGTTTTCGCTATTATTCATCACTTGCCTTTTTTATCTCACTAATTATAACTACGTTTTTAGCAATATTGTTATTTGAACAACTTACAATTGCAATGCTAATTGTTGTTTTTATCGTTCTTTTCTTAGGCTTTATTACAAGCTTCTATGTAAAAGAGCAACTTGATTTTAAACATCGAAAAATTATATTTTCGTCATCTGGTGATTATGTACATAATTTATATGCGGCTGTTAATCGCATTGGAAATGCAAAAAATCAACAGGAATTACTTAATAAACTTAAAAATGAAATTACCGAAAAACTTGGTACTACAGCATTTACCCTTGAAACAATAACCGAGGATGTTCAATTTCCCCAAGGCGGCATCCAAATTGAGAACCAAATGACACAACTACTTATCCATGATACAGTGGATGAAAAGATTCTTATTCGGATAAGACACACATTACAAAAAGAAGAGTTACTTTGGTTGGAGTTACTTGCTTTATATGTCTCTATGTTTATCGACAATTTAAAGCATATTGAAGATTTAGTACGCGATATTCAGCACATGAAAGACACGAATAACACCCAACTTCCCTGGCTCGATAAATTATTATGGAATATTATTGAGAAAGAAAAAAGTATACTTGCACAGGAGTTACATGACACTATTTTACAGGAGCAGCTCCATTTGGCGAGGGAATTAGATGTTATAGCAAGCTCTCCTATTATTGAAGAAAAAAAAGTGTTAGACATTCGGGAGCAGCTTATTAATGCCACTAAAGATTTACGGGAGTATTGTGAAAATCTAAGTCCCCCATTACTCGATACTTTTGGTTTAGAAATGGCTTTAAAAAAACTTGTACAAAAAGTAAAAATTCGAGCTAACTTTCTATTGAATACTCAAATTGACCGAGTTCAGTTTCAAGATGTAACTTTACATTTAGTCGTCTATCGCCTAGTTCAAGAACTGCTCAATAATGCAATTAAACACGCTGATGCATCGAAGGTTTCACTAAAACTACTTGCGATTAACAATGGTTTTGTTCTCCAATACGACGATAATGGTATCGGCTGTAATATTGAAGATTTAATGCAATCATCCGCTTCTATGGGCATTAATGGAATTCGAGAACGTGTTCGAGCGTTTAACGGAGAAATGACCATTACCTCCAAACCAAATGATGGCATGCATGTTTTTATTCAAATTCAAGAGGAATGTGAGGAACCATACAAATGATTGATATATTGATTGTAGATGATCATCCTGTCGTTTTAGACGGAACGAAAACATTATTACAAGACTTAGAAAATGTCCATATTGAAACAGAGCAAGAAAGTGCTAATGTCGCTTCCAGAATGGAGACTCAAACTTTCCAGCTCTTTTTAATTGATATTAATATGAAACCGATAAATGGCATTCAACTTGCTGAAATGATTAAGAAAATACAACCTGAAGCATTGATAATACTTTATACAGGCTATGAGTTGTCCGATTATTACGAGCTACTCGTTGAAAAAAAAGTGGATGGACTTTTATCAAAGCTTGCTACGAAAGAACAAGTTATTCAAACAATCCAAGCTACTTTGCGCGGGGAAATTTTGTTATCGGCTGATTTTTTGGACTTTGTTAAACAGCACTCGAATCGTTCCAATGCAAAACAAGAAGTATTACTAAGTCATAAGGAACAAGAAATTTTGCAGCTCGTAGCACAAGGTTGTACAAATAAAGCCATCGCCTCTGCAATTGGGGTTACCCAACGTACAGTGGAAAATTATTTATCTAAACTCTTTGTAAGATTGCAAGTGGAATCACGTGCTGAGGCAGTAATTGTTGCAAAAGAAAAAGCATGGATTGACTAATGTCATAAGCGCAACTTAAAAATTTTGTATAAGTTTACATAGTTTCTTCAAATGTGATAATGGTATAAAATCAATTCAATTTATCGCTTTTTATTAACAAAATAGGTTGTTTATACCTCTTTTCTTTCAGTAAATGGGTCAATCATTATACTTAGAAACAATATTATGTAATTTTTTCTTACTAAAAAACGGCATTTGCTGGATAAATGTATGAATCTGTTATATAATGAAAGTAATAATTAAATTACTTCATCGTAAACAATGAAACCACGTATTCAATAGTAACGTGTTCTTGCGATCTTATGATTATGTGTTTATTTAATACAGAATGAAGGAATATGATTGTTGAATTTATTTTTGGAGGTTTTTTAAATGACTCAAGGTACAGTAAAATGGTTTAACGCAGAAAAAGGTTTTGGCTTCATCGAAGTAGAAGGTGGAAACGATGTATTCGTACACTTCTCTGCAATCCAATCTGAAGGTTTCAAAACACTTGAAGAAGGACAAAAAGTAGAATTCGGCGTTGAAGAAGGTAACCGTGGCCCTCAAGCTACAAACGTTGTAAAACTTTAATTCTTTTTCAAGAATTAACAGTTCAAACTCCAAGAGACATCCTTTATGGATGTCTCTTTTCATTTATCATTATTTCTCTACGCGTAAGAATGGAGACCCGCAATCACCAAGTTAACGAATACTTGATTAAAAACGATAATGCCAAAGCCAGTTATAGATAACCATGCAGTCTTCTCCCCTTCCCATCCCTTGGAAAGACGCAGATGTAAAAAAGCAGCATAAAATAAAAATGTAATAAGTGCCCAAACTTCTTTCGGATCCCAACCCCAATATCTTCCCCAGGCAATTTGTGCCCATATCATTGCAAACAATAAACCACCTAAAGCAAACAATGGGTAGCCTATCACAACGGCTCTATAAGAAATTTCGTCCATTAATGCAGGCTGAACACGTTTTGTCAGCGGCTTTAATAACACAATAATCGACTTTCTAAAGAGAATACGTATGATACCATATAAAATGGTTCCCACAATAAATGCCCAAACGATCGAATTTAACTTTTTTGCGTCTATAGTTTGAGGTACTTTCAATAATCCTGTAGAATCTCCATTTTCCTTTAACGCTCCGGCATTGACTATAAGTGGTGTCATCGTATAGACAACCTGTTCTTCCTTGCCTTGTGTATTCTCAAATTGAAGATGTACGTCATCCTTCATTATAGTAAAAGCAGTCGATACGCCGCTAAAGCCAATGACAACAAGCAAACAGTACATGACAAATTCTAACATAATCGTACTAAGTGATCGTTTTTGAACATCCAACGTTTTTAGTAAATAAATTATCCCCGTTGCAAATGAGATAGATAAAATAGCACTGGAAAAAGCAACTGTCATAACATGAATTGTTAACCAATTACTTTGTAATGAAGGTACAAGTGGTGTAACTTCATTTGTAAAAACGCTTCCATAACCGAGAATCATTAATACTACAGGTATGACAAACAACCCTACAACAATTTGCTTATACAAATAATGAATAATGAGGAAGCTTGCCGTTAGCATAATGCCAAAAAACGTCATAAACTCGTACATATTACTAACAGGTGCGTGTTTTACTGCAAACCATCTTAAAATAAAATAGCATAATTGTAAGACAAAGGCGGAATATGTAAGTATAAGGCCAAGTCTCTTAAACGTATGTCCTGATGATTTTACTGCAAGTCCAAACGGTAAAATGGCAATTAACAGTAAAATAAAAGCTGCAAATAACGAATACCCACTCATACTTAATATCTTTTCAGTTCCCAACATAACGACCTCCAACATCCTTTTTTGGTAGAAGCTGTGAATGCCTCTCCATAAAAAGAACGTAACCCGTTACATTAAGTGCCTTCTTCTCTCTGTAAATTTTTACTATTAAAGGTATATGTTACAAAGATGTGACGATACAAGAAGAAGCAAAGGAATACAAACAGGATAACGAATATACAATAGGTAGACTAGCACCTATTTTTTGAATAAGAATTGCTGAGAGGAGCGGGATAATCATTGTGAAGCCTATCAAACTTCGCCCATTTGAAAGCGTCAGTAAAAATAGATGAACAATAGTTGTAAGGAGGTATATGCATAATGTAGTTTTCAACACTAATTATTTTGCCAAAACAACATCTCCTTATTATAGGATTTCAAAAAAAAACCAACTTTTCACTTACGCAAAAAGTTGGTTTTTATGAAAGCAGACATGCCTCTATCTACATATTACCAAAAATTATATTATAAGTCTATTTCTTTCTTTGGCTGTATGAGAAAATAATCATGCGCAAATGAAACATAACGTTATGTAAAATAAATCGGAGGTTTTACATGCAACAAAATATTTATGATAATCCAAATTTCTTTAAGCAATACCGACAATTACGAACATCACCATTCAATTACAATCAATTACTTGAGCAGCCAGCATTTAAAGCATTACTACCCGATCTACATGATTTACAGTTACTTGATATTGGCTGTGGTATGGGGGAATTTGCAACGTATTGTATTGAGAACAAAGCGAGGCATGTAACAGCGATAGATGTGTCGAAAAATATGCTTGCTGTTGCTAAAACATTGCATGCGCGCCCAAACATTTCTTATTGTTTACAATCATTTGAGGAATTTAATGCACCTGCAAATAGCTTTGATTGTATTACAAGCTCTCTCGCTCTACATTATATAGAAGATTTTAATGCAGTCATTGCTAAAGTATCGTCATTGCTTCGTAATGATGGTGTAGTCATTTTTTCAATAGAACACCCGATTGTCACAGCACGCAAAGATACGGATAATTGGATTTGCGATGAGGATGATGATTTATGTCATTATGCAATTGATGATTATCAAGCGGAAGGCTTAAGGGAGCAAACCTGGTTAGTGGAAGGTGTTATAAAGTATCATCGAACGCTATCAACTATACTCAATACACTAATTGCGCATGGACTCACTATCGAGAAAATTGAAGAACCTATCCCTTCTAACGAAGCAATACAAGCTCTTCCAAAATTAAAAAAAGAATTAAGGAAACCTTCCTTTTTATTAGTAAAAGCAAAAAAGCATTAAAACGTGACAGGCACTCAAACAATTCTGAAATCTCCAAGTAAAAATCCACGTAGACTTCTGCGGCTTACACTGTGCCGCGGAAAGCAATGTGGATTTTTACTTATAAGATGTATATGGTAAGTGACAGGCACTTAAACAATTACTTCCCAATTTCAATCACTTTTGATTTAAAATAAATGATTTCGGGATCACCATCATCCAAGTTTTCAATATAGCCACTTCTATTAAATCCAGCCACTTCAAATACTTTTTGCATTTGCAAATTTGAATGATTTGTAGAGGAGAAAATTTTGGGTGTTGGTGCCATACTGATAAAACTAGCTAGTAGTGATGAAGCCACCCCTTTTCTTCGTTCAGAAGGTTTTACAATGATCAATGAAATAAAACTACATTCAAAAAAATTAGTCGTAAAAATTAAAAATCCTGCAATACCGCTGTGCGTTCTTTGAATAAGGCATCGCTTTTCTTCAATTGCTTTTATTATCATATCCTTTCTTGAATATTCCCCTATCACTTCTTTATCCATTGTACATAGGTCATCAATATGCTCTATACTTGCCTCTATTACTGGCATCATTTCAATCACCCTTATTTCATTTGTCAGATTATAAATAATAACTCATTACTTTCAACTCATCGTTAATCCCTGCTGCATTGACGCCTTCATCTACAAAGCCACATTTTTTATAAAGAGCCTGTGCTGCGATATTAGGAAAATTCACACCTAAAACTAGTTCATTTATAGTAGGAAAATGTTGTTGCACAAACGAGGGCAATAATTGTAATGCTTCAGTTGCATACCCCTTACCTTGTTCATTGACATCCGTTGAAAATGCACGAATTAATAAAGCTTGATTATTTCCAGTGTAAGGTTTTACCCCTTCCTTTTCATGAAGAACAAAAAAAGTAACGAGCTTCCCTTCTTTTATCGCTAACACTGCATGTCGACTTTTATCAGTTTTAACTAATTCAATACTTGCCTGAGGAGACATTGTATAGCGAAGCTGCTCTTTAGTTAACGTATATTGCTCAATTAATGAACGATCGGATGTATCATAAAATTTTAGTCGCATATTATCCCTTCTTCCATTTACTCACAAATAATTTTAACATATTTTAGAAATTAATAGCAGATTATCAAAGTTTAAAATTTACTAACTAATCACACACTATCATGTTATTTTTTCATTTATTTACTTTAAATTCCAAACTATGCTATTATTATACTATTCAATTTAAAGGAGATGCGACTATGATTGCGCTAAAAGCAGTAGAAATGTTTGGAACAAACTAATTTCAAAGGGATGTTAACTTACACTGCAACCCTTGTACAAGGGAGAATTTACATGGAACAATATTTTAAAGATTTTCTTAATGGACAATCGATTATTTTGAAGCAAATGGCATCTTCTGATTTAGAAGAGTTTATAAAGGTAGAGAGTGAACAACATACTTTATTACTTGCTAATGATGAAATTCCATTCCCACATACAGTAGAAGACCATTCTTCTTTCTTTCAAAGTATTAGTGGAAAAAAGGAAGAATTTTTCTTTGGTATTTTTGAAAAGACGACGCAACAGCTTATTGGTTCATGTGGTGTATATTCTATTAACTGGATTAATAGTACATGTTTAGTAGGCATATCTTTGAGTGAAAAATGGCAAGGTAAAGGATTAGGAACTGATGCTATGCAGACGCTCATCACGTTCATCTTCGACTACATTGCAATAAACAAAATTAAACTACAAGTGTTCAGCTTTAATGTAGGCGCGATACGTTCCTATGAAAAATGTGGATTTACAAAAGAAGGCACCCTTCGTAATGAAATTTTCCGCTTCGGTAAATTTCACGATATTATCTTATTCGGCCTATTACGTGAAGAGTGGCCCCCACTTAGTTAAAAAAGCGCACACATTCAACATAATGAATGTGTGCGTTACTCATTTATAATGTACCGTATATTGACTTCACTTTTTAATCATTTAGAAAAAAAGTATATATATGTCAAGGAATTTTAAGAAAAAGAATTATTCCTAATAATTAAACAGCAAATAATAGAATTTGATAAATTGCGACAAGAAATGAAATATTGTAACGTTTCTCATTAACGATTCTAGTTAGATAGATTATTCTCTATAGTAAAAAAGACACAAACGTAAAAAGTTTTATTCTAACCATTTTTTAAAGAAAAAACACTGTCAATCCGCTAATACATAACTTATTAATCAAATAAAAGGGTAAAAAATTTTCACTAGAATTCACATTATTTTTATAGATACTTAGACTAATTTGTGACTAAATTACGAATTTCAATTTCGATACACAATGTGACATTTTTTTTGTTTTAAGTGATATACAATGAAAAAGCTGAATCAAAGTCATTGGAATTTAAAATCAAGAATATGCGGAAAAAAATTAGGAGGAGAATAAGTTGGTACATTTATTGCTTAAACAATTCTTGAAGTTTGAAATTGAGATTAAAAGGAGAATTATGTATAAAAAGGCAAAAGATTTAGGATTTACACACCCCGCCGTAGTAGATTATAGCCAAGAACTTGATGTTTTACTAAATAAATATTTAAAACAAGCATCCTAATATAAAGGAGGAGTATTTATAAATAAATTTTATAATATAATCCCATTTTCGATAAAACCAGTCAGAAATAATGTTTTGTTTACTTGGCTGGTTTTTCGCTCAGTCTAATTACTTGTTAAAATGTCCTTTCGATATTCCTTAGTTTTCAATATGTTACTGTAGTAAAACGTATACATAACAAAAAATTGGGAAATCTACCTATAACACTAATTATAGGAGGCCAAATTATGCAAGTACTGTTTTTAACCTTGGTCGTTATTTCTAATTTATTTTCACACACAGAGACTTTACCAAAAGAGTCGACAACTACTATATGTGAACCTATCACAACATCTGACACTACGCTTCAATACCCTAGTAATCACTTTCAATCATTTCTTGTTGAAGACGAATTTTATAAGCAATTAGATAAATCCATCTATGAAGAGTATAAAGATTCATCGTTTAACGTTCGCCAAAAAATTCTATTTAAAGAAGTGCCTGACACTCATAAAATGTTTACTATGCAAACAAATGACAACAGTAGAAAATTAGATCTCTCAGATCACATTATGATTCATCCAAACAGACAAGTATATTTTTTAGCCTCATATCGCCAAAACGAACAAGAAGAATTTCATAAATATATAGTGGTCGATGCAGAAACGAATAATATACTATTAGGTAGTAGTACGTATTCACCAATACTAAAAGCTGATAAACCGCTTTGATCCTATAAAGTACATTTACTATATACTATGCTTGAATAACCATTACTAGAAGCATAATCTTTGCAATTTATAATAAATAATTTACTTTTATTTGTAATGAGAAAAAGCCTGATTGAACTATCCAACCAGGCTTTTCTCTATTATTAACTAGTAGGTAACGCTTTTTGTAAAATTTCTTGTTTGATTTCATCAACAAACTGCTGCAATGTTTTTTCATTTAACTCTTGATGACCAAATTTGCGTACAGTTACACTTTGATTGTCGCGCTCTTTATCGCCCAATACTAGAATATATGGTGTTTTCTTCATCTGTGCATCTCTTATTTTTTTCCCGAGCTTCTCCTGACGGTTATCAACTCGGACTCGTATTTGTTCTTTTTCAAGTGCATGTACAACCTGTTGGACATATTCTTGATGGATAGTAGCAACGCCTAGCACAATTACTTGTTGTGGTGCTAACCAAGTTGGAAATGCGCCGCCAAAATGTTCAATTAAAATGCCTAAAAAGCGGTCAATTGAGCCAAAAACAGCACGATGGATAACGACAGGTCTTACTTTTTCGTTTTGTTCGTTTAAATATGTTAAATCGAATTTCTCAGGCAGTTGGAAATCTAGTTGAATTGTTGCACATTGGTGACTGCGTTTAATAGCATCTTTTATGTGAATGTCAATTTTAGGTCCGTAAAATGCGCCGTCGCCTTCGTTTATTCTATAAGCATATCCTGCATTATTTAAAACATTTTCCAATGCTCTTTCTGCTTTATCCCAAAGCTGAACATCCCCCATAAAATCAGCAGGACGTGTCGATAATTCAATTTCATATTGGAAGCCAAATACTTGATACGTGTGATCAATGATCTTCAGCGCTAAATTAATTTCATCCTCTATTTGTTCTGGTGTGACAAAAATATGGGCATCGTCTTGGCAAAATGTTCGTACACGTAATAGACCATTTAATGCACCGCTAAATTCATGTCGATGAACTTGCCCAAATTCTGCCATACGAATCGGCAAATCACGGTATGAATGTCTTGCATTTTTGAAAATCAACATATGTCCAGGACAATTCATCGGCTTTAATGCGAAGCTTTGAGCATCTACTTGTGTAAAATACATATTGTCTTTATAGTGGTCCCAATGTCCCGATTGTTCCCATAGACGCTGGTTCATCATAAATGGTGTACGAACCTCTTGATAGTCATACTTCGTTTGAAGATTTCGTAAAAAGGATTCTAATTCATTTCGAATAATTTGACCATTTGCTAAATAGAACGGCATGCCTGGTGCTTCTTCGGAAAACATAAATAATTCAAGTTCTTTTCCTAATTTACGATGATTGCGTTTTTCTGCTTCTTCTAAAAATACAAAGTAATCTTGTAATTCTTCTTTTGTAGCAAATGAAACACCATAAATGCGCTGAAGCATTTTATTTTGGCTATCGCCACGCCAATACGCTCCAGAAACTTGCATTAATTGAAAGTGTTGCAATTTACCTGTTGACGATACATGCGGCCCGCGACATAAATCATAAAAATCACCTTGCTCATAAACTGTAATTATATCTTCTTCGGGAATATCAGCTAGTAATTCCAACTTTAATTTATCATGCTGAAACAACTGTTTAGCTTCTTCTCGCGATACTATCTTTCGATGTATTTCAATATTTTCTTGAACAATTCGTTTCATCATTTTTTCTATTTTTTGTAAGTCTGTTGGTACAAGGGATTGTGCTAAATCGATATCATAATAAAACCCATTTTCAATGACAGGCCCTACCCCAAACTGCACATCTGGAAATATTCGTTTAATAGCTTGTGCTAATAAATGAGCAGTTGAATGACGAATAACCTCGATTCCCTCGCGTGAGCTAGCATCAAATAGATTGATTTGGGCATCTGCCAATATAGGGCGCGTCAAATCAGTGATGGTTCCGTTCACACTTCCTACAATTGCTTTTTTGCGCAGTGCGGGGCTAATCGCCTGTGCAATGTCGGTTAGTGTAACACCTTTTGTAAATACTTGTTGTTTTCCATCTGGAAACTGAATGTTTAATACTTGATTTGACATGTTCTTTTCTCCTTTACTAGAAAATAAAAAAAACACATATCCGTCCCAAAATAGGGACGAGTATGTGTAATTTACCCGTGGTTCCACCCAAATTCCCACTAGTTGCACTAGCAGCTCATTGACTTTGCTGTAACGTCGCAATTACGGTGCATGTTTCCAAGCACTGCTCAAAGGTAGTAAAAAATGATGCGGCATTAGGAAGTTTTCAGCTAGGCTTCCCTCTCTGTGAATCGTTCATCAATTCTCTTGTCCTTGTCATAGCTATTTTCATTGTTTCATGAAATTGGTATTTACTATATCGGACATCTAAATACTTGTCAATATTTGAAAATTAATTTTTACATTAACAACTATGCCCTTTTTATTGATATCACTGTGTGTAAAACGCATACATTTTTTCTGAAAATTTTTTTGTTATGGGATTGCGCATTTATCGTTAGTTCTATCCTTTATGAGTTAATAATGGTTGACCACTACTTCATTATGCCAGCTTATAGATTCTGACAATTGATAGGACACTAAGTTAGCCGTTACGACTAGCATTACACCTGCTCTAGACAGCATTGTATGCGTCGGTTTTTCTAATACAAGAACAATATAGCCCTCACCACTACCTTGACTATCAATTGCATTCGTCGCATCTATATCAAAAGTAGTGTATTTGTCTTCTATCAATGTAGGGATTCGGTCTTCCCTATAGCTTCCATGTTCTTTCAAATTGTAGCTGACTGGCATCCATCCTTCTGACCAATCAATACTACCGATAATTTCTTTACTACGACTGGCAAGTTTTCCGATTGAAAACGTAAAGTATATCTTCATAACGGCCTGGTCCAATTCATTCTTTCCTTCACATATTGCTTCAACCTGGAGCATTACATCACCTTTAGACTGCTTCTTAACAACAACTAAAATGGTACCTAAAATACTAAGTACAAGCACGACACCAACTATTACTAATTCCATTAGACCCCTCCTATCATCGCGATAACTATTACCATTAGATTACCATGATTTAGGAAAAAAGGGATTTTTTCATCAAACAATCTTATGAAATGACATCGGCATAAACGATATGACAAATAATTTAGTTTTGCATAAATGAGGACTGTTTCGTTTTTTAACTATTTTAATTGGCATCATTTTTTTGCTCGTTATTTGGTTGAAGCACCGCTGTTAATGTAAATGGTATTTTCAAATAGTTATATTGAATTGTAACTTTTTGAATCGTTGTAGCATTTACTTGTATTGCATAATGTTGCGGTTGTTTACCAATCGCCTGTCTGTCTATGTATTGACTTGGAAAAATACTTACTTGCGTTAATTTATGAAATGACATGTTTGGGTTGTTTTCAATTTTTGTATCTGTTTCAAATGGTTCTGATTTGCTGACAATAAGCTTTGCACTTTCCGGTAATTTTTCATCGACAAGAATCGTTTGTAACTGTAGCTCTCTTATACCTTTATTTTCAATTTCGATTAAACGGATAGTAGGGTTACCATCAGCGCTTGTATACCCATTGATAACAAGTGGCGGATTACTTTTCAAATAAATCACAAATGCCGCTCCCACTACTAGCACACTAAAGAATAGGATAAATAATATTTTTTTCATTGGATTCCTCACTTTCAATCTTCAACACAATTATAGCGAGAAATGATAGGCAGCGGAATATATTTCACCATAGTGGCTATCGATTCAAATGCAAAAAACCATCTGTCTCAAAACGAGGCAGATAGTTTTTGCAAACGTATTTCATCACGAATAGGAATTCCGTCATTGCCTATTAGTGGAATCTCAGGTTTCACTGCTCTTGCACGTTCTACTGCATTTTGTAAAATTTCTACGAGGTAATAGCCACGCTTTTGGTAAAATTTTAATGCATGTAAATTATCATTCGTTGTAATGAGTGAAACAACTGTACAGCGGTGTTGCCATGCATACTCTTCTACTGCTTGTACAAGTAATGTCCCGATACCTTTTCCCTCTTCCATACTATCGAGAGAAATAATTTCACATTCATCCTCACGAATTACGTATGTTACTAGACCTGCGATTTTTTTATTATCGTTAATAAAAGCAAAGCCTTCTAACTTACTACAATCATAAATCCCACTGGAAATAACCATTTCTGTAGTTCCCCAATGCGTTTGAAAAAACTCGATGACATCCTTTTTATTCACTTGTGAAATATTGATAACTGACATTTAACTTCACCTACTTTAAATTGATATATGAAATACTCCAGCAATTGCTTTCTGAATACCTAAGCAGATTGTCCATGATGCTACTCCTAGCGCTATAGCAAAAACAATATGGATAGATGATTTCATCGCCATATACATCACAAAAAGCATGACCATCGTTGCTGGAAGCCCAACGATAACCCCTACCATAAAGCGCTGAATATGCTCATTTGGTTCACTTTGAACTGTTAGCCAAATAATACTCAAAATACTGACAAGTGGTAACGCGGCAATCACACCACCGTATGTAGGAAATCTTCTTGCAACTTCTGTCACTATAGCGATAATTGCTGCGGAACTAATAATTTTTACGAGTGTATACATCATTTCGACACCTCACTTAATAGCCGAAATGCTTCCAAAACACTTTGTTGTTCTTTTTCGGTTAATAGGTTCAGTGCTTGCTTAAGCTTATTATCGTCTAATTCCGTATTTTTCTTTAAAACAATTCGCCCTGCATCCGTTAGATAGAGCTTAACTTTGCGTTGATCTTCGATTGCTCGAATCTTCTCAACCCAGCTAAGACGCTCAAGCTTTTTTATATGCTCTGAAGCTGTATTTTGTGAAATATTAAGCAACGTTGCAATATCGCGGACTGTCACTTCATCTTCCTTTTGAATCATCTGTAAAATACGCACACTTTGATGGGAAATCACATCTTCATGTGTTGTATGGAGATGATAAAAAATATTTGTGAAATAATGGTTAATATCTTGTATCATATATTTTATACTCCTTTAATATATCGTCAATAACGATTATATCGTACTTAGCGATATATTAAAAGAGAATACTATGAATATACGATAAATTTTAGCTATCGTTCTATTGTCGTTATTTATTGTTTTTAACGAAATTGGAATCGAACAACAATAATCATTAAGAACCTTAAACGTAAGTAGTCGTAAAATCTTTTTCACCTCAGCGCTGAAAATCGCTAGTTATTTCAAATTGATTCCTTTATTTAATAACTTTTTTCTACTAACACTGATAGGCTCTTGTAAGCATGTACTATGTGCAGTATCATTACACTACTAAATCTAGAAGAGAATACGAAATTGAGGGTTACGCGTGTTATATTTAGTGTATTTTTTTGTCGGTGGAGCCATTATGGTGCTTGCTTTGCTTTTAAGTCAGTCAAAATATTTATTTTTATCGGGCATTATTACTGCCTTGCCAATTCTGACGCTCATTAATATGGGTATGCAAATGAAAAATATGAAAGCAGACACCTTTCATAGCGTTTTACAAAATACAGTTTTTGGAGCAGTAGGCATGTTACTTTTCACTGTACTCGCCTTCCTATTAACAAACTGGTATAAGCCTAGCATTGCTGTTATAGGTGCATTACTCGTCTATGCAATTTTCATGCTTTCAGGGAAATTTATTATGTCTATGGTGTCATAAATCCAATAATGCACGGTTATAGGGCTGCTTAGCACAGTCCTTTTTTATTTTAGAAAAACGCCACCTCTTTCTTTATTTCATTGCCTTAAAATGTTAAAATAATAATAGTTCTCTTTACAAGGAGGAATCGAAATGGTCGCATTCTATTGTAATGCCTGCTCTAGACCCGCCTATCTACAGGTCGAAGAGGTCTAGGTTAACTCCACAAATGGATGATCTCTTTAGGCCGCAAATACAAAAGCCTAATTTACAGGAGTGATTTCACATGGAAAAACAAGCAATTCAGCCGTTTTTAACGGTTGCAAACTATAATTTACTTGGTCAACAAATGAATAAAATTTTACAAACAATAGCTACTTCAAAAGATACAAATGTCATTCAAACTGTGCGTGGCCTTGTCCAAAAAGAGATTTCTGAAAATGTTGTCATGACAAATTCAGAAGCCCAACTGATTGAGCCCATTTATTCAGTAACAGAGCGTGCAGCAGGTGAATCGTATTTACAAGACCTGAAGTTATATGTCATCCCATTTAAGCCAATTACAGCAAGCACTATAAAAAGCTTGTTTAAAAAAGAAAAAAAGCTAAAGTTGCCAAATCTAGAACGATTAGATTTTCAACAAATTTGTTATTTCGCGTGGGATGATCTTGGTACACATCGTAAATATGTCATTCTTGAGCAAGACGATAAGCTAAAAGCAATTAAAGGCACTTTTGCAAATAATACGGTTCGTGGTATATGCGCAATTTGTAATCGTCACGCTGATGTTGGACTATTTACAACTTCCATCAAAGGGAATGTCGTGGGCACTTATACGAACCATAGTAATTACATTTGTGCTGACAGCGATACGTGTAATCAACATGTAACAGATATGAATAAAACAATTACGTTTTTTGAGCGTATTACTTGATCATAAACAGCCTTCCCTACTTTAGGGAAGGCTGTATTTTGTATGTTGTTAATACAATCTGGCAAACTTTCCCCACAAAAAAACCATCCTTAAAAGCAGTTGCCTTAACTTTAAAGGATAGTTTGCCTATATTTTATAAATCAAGCATGCGCTTATCGGTTGTTATAATGGAAGATGCGATAATAACGAAGCCAAGCATAAGAACAAAGATTAAATCGAGTAAACCTGTATGCATTGAAACGGTAAACACGGTAATTGTAAATGCGTAAACGACAGTGTGGAAACTGCGAATACCATTTTGCTTTACTTTATTATAAATTAAAGAAATTAAGACACCATATAATAGGAAGCCAATTGCAACTAATAAATAACCCCCATCTAAAAACAATTGACCTATAAATGTTGGGGTAGTTGTTCGCTGTTCACGTGTAACATTTACACCACGTTCGCTCGTAATCGAGTTGACGACCTCTGTAACCCTCATGCGAGGTGAAATTTGTTCACCAGGTAAAATTGTACTAAATATTCCTTTATGAATTTCACCTTTTAAGTAATCTTCTTCTTTTGTGTATTCAATTATCGTACTTAAAACGATATGACTTGTGACAGCTTCAGCATTTAATGCTCGAACCCATTTCGGTACTAAGTTTACTTTTTGTTCAGCCGTTAATAGTTTATCTCTTTCCTCAGCAGTTAATTCTACATCGGGTTGCTCACGCTTATTGAATTCCTGTGACGTATCTTCTGTAAGGACACGTATAAATCCAAACAACGAGAATGCTACACCAATTACGACCAATGCGGTTAAAAACCATGTTAATTTCACTCTTTTTACAACATAGTGGAAAATAATGATGCCAGTAAATAACATAATGATAAGTGGCGTACGGTAGCCCATTAATAAAAATAAAAACATGACAACTGCAAAAATTGAACCATATACGATTGCCTTTTTCCATGTCATCGTCTTTTCCAAAATCATTTTATAGGACAAGAGCAATAACACACCAAACCATAATAATTGGCTAAAGAAGTTTAACTTTGGATCTAAATTACGGCGATTTGCTTCGTCCGTAATCCCTAAGTTGCCACTAAAAATCATCATTAAATAGGAGCCTAGCCCAAGCAATGTCAAGGCAACTATAAAATGGATCACATATTTCCCTAAGAACGACAGTCCGAACGATGGAATTGTCCACTCAAGTTTATCAATTATCAATACACCTATGTAATAACAAATAACAGCTAATATTACAGCTGGCCATATAGATACATGTATACCGAATTGTTCAAATTTATGCCAATCAAATAAACTGATAAAAAAATATAACAGTAAAATAAATGGCAAAAAGAAATACGGAGAAAACATATCAATTTTATTTAATTTTCCAAAACTTTGTTTCAATTTGCTCATACATATCACACCTTGTAGATGTTACTTCCCCTCCTCTTTGATTTTTGTAAAACAAAATCAGTATATCATATTTTTTGTAAATTTTATAGATAGTTTCCAATTTATACGAGGGATTTAAACAATTTTACAGTTTAGTGCTGCCTATTCATTACATACAAGGTTTTAATAGCACTGTTGCATTAGTGGTAAAAACAATCTTTATAAGAGTAAAAAGATGTAAATGTATAATCAAAAAATTATTGTTTTAAAAAATAATTAACAAGCGATCCGATAATTAATATAATGATAAAAATTAGGAATCCTTTGAAAGTAAATCCTTTCACTATATTTCTTTCTGGAATCCAATTATTATCATCATTGCGTACATTGCGTTTTTTGTTTTCCATGACTACACCTCTCTTAAATAATATGTTTTCCCCTGATAAAAATAATACAATAGAATTAGAGGAAAAATAAAATTTAATGTCTAATAATAAATAATATTAAGATAAGGAGAGAATTAGTTTTTATTAAAGGAGGAACTATATATGAAATTACTTTTATCGTTCATTTCAAGTTTAATTTTAGTAGTGTTTCTAGCTTTTAGTTCAAGTGCCTTTGCAGAATCATCTCTAAAATAATCAAAAGTGCGGATTATCTTATTATTCACAATAGGATCCAGAGCTTCCGAACGATTGCTCCTGCCTTATTTATGTGTGGCAGCATCATACAGATTAGCAGTTGGACTTACTGCTACGTCCTACGCTAGACGACTTATATGGTTGCTGCCATGTGACAATTGAAATTGGTTGTGTCCGTCCATGCTCGAATAGGTAATTTTGACGATTATAATCGATCGAATATTTCAGAAGATTTTTGTCATAAAAACTTGTGATATAGAAGTATTTTCAAAACCACTTTCCAGTAAAGAAGAAACTACACGGCCATTTCCTTTTAAGAAGTTATAAGTTGTACGATTGATAGCTTGGTCATATTCTAAAGCGTATGCGAGGAGTTTATTTAGCGCATCTTCATTTCCATTTTCCTTCACCTGAAATAAAGTAATGTTTTCTGTCTTATTGCCAAACACACATTTTTTTCGAATAAGACAAGCTGCCTGCACTTCTCCATTCTTCGAAATTATCACAGCTTCTCCACCTAGTTTTGGCGTATTACTAGCATCCGTTTGCCAAGGGACGATTGTTGGAAATAAATCTGATCCAATAGTTTGGGTAGCTGGCATTCTTATAATTTCATAGCCGTCAAGATTTGGTAAATTACTATTTAAAATTTTATTTGCACGTAAAAAGAATAAATCGTCCTCTACTTTGTAACCACACTTTTCATATAAAGATATAGCTGGCTTATTTTCTGACAGCGCCTCTAAAGTTGCTACTGAAACTTTATGTTCTTTTAAAATTTTTTCCGCTTCCTCCATCAAGGAATAGCCCAATTTCTTACCCCTGTATTCTGGAATAATACCTGTTCCACCATTCCAAGAAATCTTTTGACCTTTCACTTCTCTAATTCCTTGGAGCACAAAGCCAATTGGGTCTTTTCCATCATATGCAACGATAGATAATGCCGGAGAATATCCATCATTTGCAAATCGACTTAAGAATGTATCAAAAGATAAATTCATCGGCACTAAATAGCCTTCAAATCCACGATTAAATAGGACATGTGCTTCTTCAAAGCTTAATGAAGACATCAATTTATACGAAATATTCATGGCTTTCCCTCACTTTTCTAATGAATATTTTCTCAATATTTCCCTTGATAATCTGTCTAGATTACAAATTTATTAAGATTAAAAGCCTTGTTAAGCTCTTTCAACTAACACTTTGGCTACCCCGCTGCCAAAGCCTTTTTAAGCCATAAAAAAGGCAATAAGGTTGTGCTTTAAAAGTAATCGGGGATATCAAGTGATATGGAGTCGATATCATTATCTTTTGAGTAATACATACAAACGCTGTCATTATATTTTTGACTATCATTCGGTAGTACAATAAAACCTAATCCTTTATAAAATTCTATCCCAATATCACTATATAGGAAAAAGTTGTTACAGTTTTCTTCCTGTTCAAGTTTAATTATTGTTTCTTTGACCAATAAAGAAGCATATCCTTTTTTTCTTAAATATAAAGGGGTGGCGATTGAACCAATCCCTTTTACAATTTGGTTTTCAGAAAGATTTAGTTCGTAAACGATGAGAGAGCTTAATAGTTGCTTTGTTTCTGTGGCTTCAAGAACGTACCACTTTCCCTTTTTATACTTCTTGGAAGACTGGCACATAGTTATATATTCTTCAAATGGGAGATTATCTCCCCAAACATCATAGCCCATCTTATAAATGTCTATCATTTCCTCTTTTGTTGCTTCCCTAATTTCTTTCAAAGTATCTCTCCTTCTATTTTACGCGGTTATACATTCTTTTCGACATGAAGGTTGTCAAGACCTCTATTCTTCTGCTCGGTTAGTTCAATAAGCTTTCTTCATCACTTTTTTTAAAGAAACATTTTGGATACAATTGGTACTCTTCAGCATCTACATTTGGTACTAAGTAACAACTAACTCAAACTCACCACTATCCCGGTTAGATAATTAATGACTTCCACAATTAATTGAATTCTCATTTTTCTGTTACTTCTCCTTCTAACTTGTAACACTTTGGCATTCCTAATTAGTTTTCACTTTAAAATTCATGCAATCAATATTACCTACCCAATTACCACCCTATTTCAGTCGATTTACGATATTTCTAATATACTAATATTTGTAATTATTTTGATTTTTAGGTCCTTATTAAAACCTTCTCGATTAATACATTAGGTGGATGGTTTTACTTTATATTGTATATTATCCTAGTAAAGGATTCTTTCTCTCCTACACAAAGGGAGAAGTTTCCTTTTTAATTGATTATTTATTTCCAAAATGTGAATTCTATCTTTCATGTAGATTCCACAATATAATCATATAGTTTAAACCGCAAACTATATATGAAAAGAAGAATGAGGTGTAGAAGTGGAAAATTATTCACCAAGAATAATACCTAAAATTTTTATGCGGTATTATGAAATTATGGATCATACACTACTTTCTGAAGAAGAAAAACAGTTAACTAAGTTAGCATTTAATTTGTTAAATATGAGAATAGAAAAAAATATTAGTCAAGATGAAGTGATAGCAAGAAGTGGTTTATCCAAAAGTGTTGTTTCGAAAATGGAAACTTTTAACTCAATTCCTTCTTCTATAACCTTGGCTAAATACGCAAAAGCATTAGGTATGGAATTAATCCTCGTAGACAGTGAGCTCTTTAATAAATGGAAAGAGAGAAGTAAGCACAACAATTATTTGTAAAATTAAATCACTACAATTTAGACTAGGTAAAGAAATCTTAATCTTTTATGGTATCTGCTCTTAATTTTAATAAAATAATATCTAAATCATTGCTTGTTGTTTAGTGTGTTACTGAACAATATGCGACGAATGTATAAAAAGGACCTCACCAAAATGGTGAGGTCTACATGTTTCTTCAGTACAATTAAATTAATTGTTACAGAAACTGATGGACTAGATTGAGTACCAACTCCATCAACATCCACAAAAAGAGTTATTTGATAAGCTCCCTTAATTTAGCATTGTGATATTCATTAGAAAATCTCTCGTTTCTATAAATACTTTCGAAAAATTGTATATTCTTAACTGGAACTTTAACGTAAATTTTATTGAAAATTAAATGTCCAGGTCATTGTCCCAGTTGCTCCATTACTACCTGTATAGTCAAAAGTAATCTTAACTGGACCTGAACCAACTTTTTTCACATCTAAATATACATGTCCTGATGGATTTGGTCCTATAATTGTTGCAGTTGCTATACTTGTGTTATTACTTCTAGGGTTACTATAAGTAGCAACTGTACCGTTTTGTCCTGGTATCGCAACTGTCAAGTTCACATTTGTAGACATAATGAAATTACCAGGTATAGTTCCTCCATCATTATATGGTGCCGAAATACTTACATTTGGTTGGCTATTCTCGTCTTATATCTTTTCTCTATCTCAAGATTTTATAGCGAGCCTTCACCGTACAGGCGACTTTCATCGCATACGGCGATCTGTCAGCAATAGATTTTTAAAAAAATTATTTCCCCTCGTTAATTGTATATGAATTTAAGTAAGGTCAATACTGACGAATGTTAATACGAATGTTAACTCTCTAATTTATTCTCTACTGAAATATTTACGGAACTTTTTTCATCTGCATATGTAGTTAAAATATAATCTTCCACAGCAGTGCAGTATGCTTTGTTCGTATTTGATTGACCAAATAAAATCCAACTTACTTGCCTTGACTGTCTGTTTTTAACAGGAGAATGTCCTCTTTTAATTGGAAATTGAAAATGATGTATTTGGGGTGCTAATTGAGGTACATGCTTTTTACTACACTCCCTATCTGCAATAACATTAATAATTTCTTCCTTAAGAATTTACTAAAAATCTTGATATATCATGGTTTCCACGCAAAAAAAAACACTCGTATTCAATACGAGTGTTTCGGGTATGCTATGACAACCACTTCGGTGGTGTGTTTTTTTCCCAATAAATATCACCAAGATTGTTATGAGCCATAAAGTTGTCTTCGGCACTGTGGTAGTGGAAGTTATAGTAATAGCCTTCTTGCGGACGCTTTTCAGTGCGTACGTGGAAGCGGATTAAATCATCTCCTGTTTCGTTATTAACGATATTAAAGATTTTCTCTCCGTAGTTACCACTTGGTTTTTCTGTAATTGTGAGATTTGCCAGTGATCCGTCTTCTACATTTGCAACGGTCATCGCAATTGCTTCTTCCATTTTCGGGAAGATAATGGAGTCAAATTCATTGCTAATTTTAGGACCAATTTTTGTCCCAAACTTCACATATGACTGCTCTTTCGCTGCATCGACAAGTAACGCACCATAGTCAATCGCATCTTGCTGTATTTCGGTCGCTTCTTCTGCTATTGCTTCTGGTTCAGCTGCTAGTGCAGTGCTTGTCCCAGGTGATGGACCAATGGAAGCACGATTTGATGGATTATGATCGAATGCATCCCAAATTTCATGTGTTGGCGTAATTAATCCAAATGTTAAAAACGCAACCATAATTACGATACTTTTTTGAACCCACTTTTTCATTAATTAACACCTTCTTTTTTATGTACAAATTGGTAATTCTACTTATAATATAATACGTTCCAACCAATAAAAGGTTTCATATTTCTATATTTCATTGTACAATAATTTATGTATAAATGTGTCGTTTTTTAAAAGGAGGTACAAAGTATGTCAATTGTAATGGGTATTGGTCTTTTATTAATGTTAGGTTACTTAACTTCTTTATGCTTCACGGACTAATTCATATTTTTTCACAAAAATCCGCGAACTTTATTAGAGCTCGCGGATTTTTCATTTTCTTATTGCCAATCACCTAGTTTGTAATCCCAATTTTCAAAAAATTCATTCTCTACTATTACTTCCTCATAAATTGGCACTAACAATTGATGAACAAGTTTTTGCACTTTATCGAATGGTAACGTCTGTTGATTAACTAATTGTTGCCATCTCTTGTTGTTAGTAGCGTCTAAATAAAGTTGTTTAGAGAACATTGATGGATATTTTTCTAGTGTTGTTTTATGTCGGTCAAATGTATCTGATATAGCCTCTTGTAAAACTCGACCTTCAAAATTCTGTGTACTTGCTAATAAGTATACATCATAATATTCTTTCATTGCTTGTTCGCATGCTGGGTATTGATATAATAAGTTAAATTTATGTGCAATCATGAGCTCTGTTGGATAAGCCAATAACTCAATTGGCGAATTATCTAGTATCGTCTGAAGCGCTATCGTTTTTGGAGCCATTGCTATTCTATCAAAAAGGTTAATCTTTATTTCTATGTATGTTGTTATGTGTCCTAATTGTGCAGGCATTCTAATATGAATTTGATTTTCATCACTTGTTGTAATTTCTAATTCATCGCTAACAAATTCAATACCATCCTCTGGTACATTCACCGAGCAAATTTCTTTGAAAGCATGCTGTATGATGCTATCTTTGTTGGCCATTTTTTTGGCACACAATGTAATTCCTGTAGAAGACTTATCATAATTATTTGTTAATGCACCGATTAAACAATCTCCATACAGCCAATACTGATCCTCGTAAGAAGAAGCCGCTAAGCGCACTAATAACCTTTCGTGGGAATATAGTGTTACAAATACCTCCAAGCTTTTCTGTTGTTGCTGAGCTACATCTGTTAATTGGTCCAATACAGGTATTGATACCTCATTTACTTGTTTCATATGCCACCCTCACTTCAATCATTTTTCAGAATTTTTCAATCAAAATAGCATATATTTGATTTTTTAAAAAACTCTGTACTTCATTATTACTTATTTTCCCACAATAGTAAACGGTAATATAATCCAGAGATAGTTTGTCGTTTTTTGTCGTTATTTAGGAAAATAAAGCGAAAAATGCACCTAACTTTTCTAAAAAAGTAGGTGCTAAATGGCAGAAATTTATTATTACTGTTAATATTATCAAAAAAATTGGACAAGGGGTAGCTTCGCGTTTGCGAAGCTACCCCTTTAGTATTTAATAGGTAACATTTCTGTAAATTGTAAAGTCTCAACCCAATCATCTGGGGAATATTATTTGGAAACGTTTTCGTTTCATCACCGCGGTAAAATTCCACTGTGTGCCCTCTAACTTAAGCAACGCAAACCCAACCTTCTTTTGCGTCCTTGCAGCCCCAAAGCATGCGCCAGTGTGAATAAGTATCCTAAAAAACAAAAAGCAGAATGCCAGATTACTGAATGTTGCTACCCAAAATAGCACGAGTCTTATTATAACATAAAGTATTTAAAAAGTAAAACACTGTATCTATATCGCTTCTCACACTTAGTCTCTTCAACTTACATTTCAAAATAAATAGGATAATGATTGGCACAACGTGCATTAAAAGTCGACTTGCATTGCGGACAAGATGATGACTGCATATAAACATGAATCGTCATTTCATGTTTACAATTTCCACAAAGTATCGCCCTTGTATGAAATTGTGATTGCTGCCAGCGTTTTATGGCATGCTGGGCATGTTCCTCATGACACTTATAGCACGGATAATAGCGCTCGCAACATGCAAACTTTATCGCGATAATATCTTTTTCTGTATGATAATGTATGCATCTCGTTTCATCATCAATTACTGGACCGAAAATCTCCATTTTAAATTCCACTCCATTTAATAAAAATTAATACAAATACGAACAAAACTGTTACGAGCATTGCTATTATATCTTTTTTCTCATAGTGGAGTTCAATATAGCTCGTGCGATTTTTACCATCGCCATATCCTCTAGCATCTATGGCATCACTTAATTGATCTGCCCGTTGTATAGTTGTAAACAGCAACGGTATAACAATTGGAATATACGCAAAAATACGCTTCATAAACGGTAATGATTTAATGTCAAACCCTCTTGATTTTTGTGCTAGTATAATTCGATTTAACTCCTCTAAAACAGTTGGAATAAATCGAATGGCAATAACAATCATTAGTGAAAATTGTTCAATCGGTACACGGAGCTTCGATAACGGTTTTAGCAATTTTTCTAAACCTTTAGCTAAAATAAGTGGCTTCGTTGTAAGGGTCAATAATGAAGCTAATAAAACAAGGAGCAAAATACGCCAGACAAACCGAATGCCCGCTTCAATTCCTTCAATCGTAAATGTGATGATTCCCATTGACCATAATACATGTCCTTTAGTAAAGAGCAGATGATAAACAAATGTAAAGGATAAGATAAAGAGTAATGGCTTCACACCTTTTAAAATCACAACAAACGGAACTTTAGAAACAATTAATAGTGTAAACACAAAAAAAGTGGCAATTACATAGCTCGTCGCTGTATCTAATAATAAGAAGCTTAACATCAACATAAAAATACTGATAATTTTAATGCGAGGGTCTAATCGATGGAAAATGGACTTCTTGTCGACATACTGTCCAATTATAATAGAACTACGCATCAAGCTTCCCCCTAAACTGTAAATATGGCTTAACAGCATTGAAGATGGTTTGCTCCTTACAGTTCGCTACTGCTATTTTCTCCCCAAGTAATTGTTCCACAACTTTTAATAATTGTAGTTGTTCCGGCATTGTTAGTCCTGCTCTTGTTACTATATGGGCCTGCTGTAAAAACAATTGATTGGTATTTAAGTGTGCTTGTACTTCTCCTTCATGTAGAACAATGACTTCATCAGCGTACTCAGCGACATCTTGCATTTGATGGGTAACAAACAGAACGGTATGATTCGTTTCTAATTGCCATTCCTTCAAAAAATCTAGTAACGTTGACTTACTAATTGGGTCAAGCCCAGCCGTAGGTTCATCCAAAATAAGTAACTTTGGCTGCATTAATATAATAGATGCTATCGCTACACGACGTTTTTGTCCCCCACTTAGTTGAAAAGGAGCAAGCGTCAAAATGGTTTCATCTAAACCTACTTTCGGAAGAATTGCAGAAATACTAGCTCGTATTTCTTTTTCGGATTGTCCTATTTGTTTTAATCCAAACGCTAGTTCCTTATAAACTGTCGTTTCAAAAAACTGGTGCTCTGGATATTGAAAGACATAGCCAATTTCCTGTAAATCTTTTTTTTGCCCTTTTCCATTTAGCGTAATAAGGTTATTATGTAGTCTATATTCCCCTATAAAATCTACTAATCCCTTAAATAATTGAACAAAGGTTGACTTACCTGCTCCAGTTTTTCCAATAATCGCAACCCATTTACCATCTGCTATGGAACACGAAATATTTTTTAAAGCTGTTTGATTATCATATTCAACTGTTACGTTTTTGAGCTCGTATCCCATAGTAAACGAATTGCTCCTTCCCAGTCCGGTGTTAATGACCATGCTTCATTTGCTAATTGATGAATTTTGACAGCGATAGGCTCCACTAAGGAAAAATCTCTTACATTGATTGTTTCAAATAGAGCTATCGGATGTCCATCGAAGCAAATTTGACCGTTATCAAGTAAAAGCACACGATTTGTTTGCATTACTTCATCCATATGGTGTGTGATGTGGACAATCGTTAAACCAGCTTGATGCAGTGAGTGCATGAGGGTTAATACTTGTTCTCTTCCTATTGGATCTAACATTGACGTGGCCTCATCAAAAATAATGCATTGTGGACGCATAGCTAAAATTGCCGCAATCGCAACACGTTGCTTTTGCCCACCGGATAATTCATGTGGCATGCAATCTAAATAGGTTTCCATGTCAACTGCTTTGCTAGCCCATTGAACACGCTGAGCCATTTCTTCCTTTGGTAAACGAATATTTTCAAGCCCAAAAATAATTTCATCTCGAACGCTTGTTGTAATAAATTGATCTTCAGGATTCTGAAAAATAAAACCTATTTTCTGTCGAATTTCTTTTAAATCTACAGCATTACTTGTCTCCAAATGTTGAAATCGTACAACCCCGTTTTTCGGAAGGTATAAGCCATTCATTAATTTTGCAAGTGTTGATTTGCCACATCCATTTTTGCCGACAATTGATACAAATTCACCAGCCTGTATGGTAAAATGAATATCTTTTAAAATCGGTGCACTCTTTTTGTGATAAAAATTGACATGCTCAAATACTAGCATTTAAACACTTCCCTTTTGCTCATCGTACATGGCGAAAAAACGCTCTGGACTACTGGCAGAAATGCTTTGCTGTGGTCTCGTCCATTTCGTAACCGTTGTACCATTTACTCCAAATATTTCTCCCGTTAGATTTGCATCTTGCTGTGTTAATAATGTACCGATAAAGTGGGCAATATCCTCTGGAGTCCCCACCTTCCAATAATCAGGAAACGGTTCATTGCGTTGGGCATATTTTTTTGATATAAAATCAATCACAGGTTTCGTCATATCCGTTAACGCAGCAGGTGAAATGGCATTTACACGAATATTAAATGGCTTCAATTCTTCCGCCAATGTCCACGTCATTCCAAGAATGCCCGCTTTCGCCGCACTATAATTGAGTTGGCCTTTGGAGCCCATTAGTCCAGCTGTTGACGTCATCAATAAAATATCGCCTCCTCTTTCGAGTAAATGAGGCAGTACGCATGAAATACAGTAAAAAGCGCCATGTAAATGGACATTGATGACATCTTGCCATTGCTCAGTTGTCATTCGCATACATTTTTCATCTCGTAAATTGCCAGCATTATGAATGAAAACATCTATTTGTCCAAACTCTACCATCACAGCTTCAATCATCTTAGACACCGCTTCAACATCAGCAATATCCGCACAATACCCAACTGCCCTATTTCCTTCAGCACGGATTTGTTGGACGACTTCATCAATTAACTGCTGGTTCGTGCCATTTACAACGACACTGTATTGATTATTAGCTAGATGAATAGCCGTACTGCGACCAATCCCCCTTGTTGCCCCTGTAATAAGTGCGACCTTCTTCATTATCTCAACTCCTTCACAACAAAAAATCCTATAGCAATTAAGTCGTTGTTGTTGGTCAATAAGGATACTTCTATCGTATTGTGCTTTTCAATAAATCGAAACGTCACTTCTTCATCTATTAGAAGTGGTTTTTGGAACCGCATATTATAGCGAACGACCCATTTTAACGGATGTTCTTTAATATACAATGATTGAGCAAGCCCCATTAAATACATACCGTGCACAATCGGGCGTTCGAAGCCCGCTTCCTTCGCTGCCTCAGCATTAACATGGATTGGGGCATCATCTTTCGATACTTGTGCATAATAGTAGACCTGTTTTGCAGTAACTGTTTTTTTCATATGTCAGCACCTACGTGGATCAAAACTGTTTTTAATTGCACAATTTCTGTTCCTTGTTCGAAACAGTTTAAAGTATAAGTATAAAAAGTCATTGGTCCTTGTTTTCCTTGTTTATGCTCTTTATGACTTAACGCTAATTCACAATGTAATACCATTCCTTCTTGAATTGGCAAATGATAAAAAAATTGCTGCGACCCGTGGAGAACTGGCTTTTGATTATTAAAAATTGCTCGATCAAATTGTTGCCAAAATACAATGGGCATGGTCGCAGGGGCAATGAGTTTGCCATGAAGATATTGTAACGGGGCCTCTATACTTTTAGCATAGCGCTGTATCCACTCAGCTGTTACGGTTATTTTTTTTGTTAATCTCATCGAACTGCCTCCACAAGCGTTGCAAGCCCCATTCCACCACCAATTCCTAGTGTTGCAAGCCCTCTTTTATATGGTTGATATTTCATTTCATAAAATAATCGCGTGATTAAAATAGCACCTGATGCGCCGTACGGATGACCAATGGCAATTGCCCCACCAGCTCGATTAACCTTATCTTCAGGAATTTGTAATGTTTGGATTGAAGCGAGCACCTGTGAAGCAAAAGCTTCATTAAATTCAACAATGTCAATATCTTCTACGTTCAGTTGTTGCCTATTCAATAGTTTTTGTACAGCTGGAACTGGACCTATCCCTAAATAATTTGGATCGACACCTGCAGCCTGTGTATCGACAATGCGGAGTATCGGCTGTAATTGTAATTGACGGCATTTTTCTAAAGACATGACTAAAACCAGTGCCGCGCCATCATTTAGCGGGCATGCATTTCCTGCAGTGACCGTACCATTATCTAAAAATACAGGTCTTAATGATTGAAGCTTGTCGACACTTGTATTCTCTCTTGGACACTCATCTATAGTTACCCATCCATCATTTACATGTAGAGGCACTATTTCTTCGGCAAAACGATTTAAATTCCTTGCTTGAATCGCTTTTTGATGGCTTTTGTATGCGTAATGGTCTTGTGCTTGTCGTGAAATCGAAAATTTCATCGCTACATTTTCAGCTGCTATACCCATGTCAGGATCGCCATAACGCTGTGGGGTAAACGGGGCACGTGAATAAACTTGCGGCATAGCCATTAATGTACTCGGCTTTTTCATTTTCCAAGGCGCACGACTTGTACTTTCTACACCACCAGCTAAATAAACGTCTCCTGCTCCACTTTGAACAAATCTGGCAGCCATATTAATTGCTTCTAGCCCTGAGCCACATTGACGGTCAATGGTAACCCCTGGAATAGAAAAAGGTAAATCTGCTTCTAAAGCAGCAAGTCTGGCCAAATTTCCTCCTGGCCCGACAACATTTCCTAAAATGACATCATCAATACAATCGCTTGGTAATGCAGTTTCTTTTATTATTTCTCTTATTAATGGGGCTACTAGATGCTCTGGTTCCAGTGTGGCTAGCTGCCCCCCCATTTTGCCAATTGGTGTTCGTTTTGCCATCACAATTACTGCGTCTCTCATGACAATTCCTCCATTAACCAATCTTTCATGGCTTTACGAGCTATTTTTCCGCTGCTTGTAAAGATGAGCTTCTGCACTGTTACTAATTGTTTCGGTATCTTATAACTTGCTAAAAACTGAGCGCCAAATTGCTGAATTTCTTCTAGTGAAAGCGTTCGATCATCTTGCCATTTAATACAGGCAACAAGCCGTTCCCCCCAGTAATCATCTGGCACACCAACTATTATCATGTCATCAATTGCACCATTTCGTTTTAGCACAGTTTCCACTTCCTCTGGATACACATTTAAGCCACCAGTAATCAGCATGTTTTTGGCTCGACCAATTAAATACAATGCTCCGGAATCGTCTTGCCTCATATAATCTCCTGTTTTTAACCAGCCTTCATGAAATACTGCATTTGTTTCTTCGGGTAATAGAAAATAACGAGTGAACATCATTTCACTACGAACATAGAGTAATCCAACTTCACCATTTGTTACTTCACGTTGTTCTTTATCTCGAATGGAAATCTCTACACCACGAAAAGGTTTTCCAACTATATGTTCTTGCATCGTTTGATGGACATCTAAATAACTAATATAACTCGCTTCAGAAGAGCCGTAGAATTCAAATAACTTTGTTGTGCCAAATACCTTTTTCGCCCGTGTTTTCGATTGTTCTGACCATTTAGCTCCAGAAGAAATGATTGCTTGTGCATGCATTTCTTGCAAACTATCTAACCTAAGTAGCTTTTCAATCATTGTTGGCACAAGAAATAAAATCATATTAGGCACTTCCCTGCAATACTTAACTACCTTTTTTTCCTCAAAAGCGGTCATAATATAAAACGTCCCACCAAAATATAAGCTTTGCATTAGCGCAAATAATGACAGTGACTGAACGAATGGTCCTGGTGCTAGAAAATTTTCTAAAGTATTTAACAGGAATGCTTCTTTTGTTGCAATAAAACTTTTCAGCCAAGAATTGTGTGTTCGTTCGTAACCCTTTGGCATGCCAGTCGTCCCAGAGGTAAAGCCTATAAATAAAGGGTCTTTCGCTTTATTAACCGTAGCTTCTTCTGTTAAAGTAGAAAACCATTCATCATAAGAAGCTATTTGCTTGTCCGAAAATACATACGTGTCTATTTGTTCGAAAACATGCAAATTTTCCTCATACATACACTCAAGAAAAATCATCCTCGGCTGTGCTTGTTTCAGCACCAACCCAATTTCATGTAAACTCCACTTTGGATCAAGTAAAATCGGCACACAACCCGCATACATAATCCCTAAAAAAACTTCCACAAATTCGATTCGATTGCTAGATAAAATCGCAATTTTTTCGTGCTCAAGTCCATTACATTGAATGCCTTTTGCAATTTTTTTCATGGCACTTACTAATTGTTCGTATGTATAAGACCGTTCCTCATGAATTAGCGCAATTCCCTTTGGCTGACGAACTGCATGTTCGATAATGGGTTCGATGATGTTCATTTCTTCACACACCTTTAAAAATATCTTATTCTACTTCACTATTTAGCTTTTGTTCTATTGGACTAACTGCCCTTAATTGCAAGACAATAATTGCCGCGATAATTGCCTTTATACAATCACCTGGTAAATACACTAACGCTCCTACTAAACCAGCCCAAATAGACGTTTGTGTAATCAATGCCATAACTGGTGCTCCAATTAAACTAACTAGTAATACACCAAATACAAAATTAATAATTAATAATTTCCAAGTTTTAATAGAAGACCATATTTTTTCAGTTGCATAGCCAATTAGAAAAGCTGCAATCGGCCAGCTAAAAATATAGCCTGCTGATGGACCAACTAATACCGAAAAGCCCCCTCGTCCACCAGATAACAAAGGTAAACCTAAAGCTACTAAAACAATAAACAGTACGAGACTAATTGCCCCTGTTTTCTTTCCTAAAAAACCTCCTGCTAACATTACACCTAAAGTTTGTGCTGTTATCGGTACTGGAATAAAACCTACTGAAATTGGAGGAATTAATCCTAGTGCCGCTATTAATGCTGCAAAAAGTGCCGCATATACCATTTCTTTAGTTGTCATATAAAAAACCTCACCTTATAAAAAATTTATGCAAAAAAACCGGTTTCTTTGTATGTGAATTATAATAGCGCTAAAATTCATTTGTGTAAACTTATTTTTAGTTAAAAGTTAACTCAAATTATAATAATATTTTCAAGTGATTGTTTTTCTTTTGTAAAGATGTGATTTTTGTCAAGAAAAAAGGAACAGACATTAAAATCAGTCTGTTCCTGAAAGTATAACTTAAGCGAATTATGGACTTATTGCTTCAAAATAACGCCATAATGAAATTTTGAAGTTAAACGTGTCAATCTTGAAAAATGATATTTTTCAAACCATGTCGACCGAAAGTGAGCCTTTAAAACAACTCGTTTTTTTGCAACTCGTTTCGCTTCTGTTACCCATTCATCGGTTAATGTTATATGTGCTCCAGCCGTGCGAAGTGCTTGAAAATTATTCGATTCCTCTATAATTTCTTCGAACATCGGATCCATATAGACGACATCAAATGCATTGTCAGGCTGTAATTTTAAATATGCTATAGCTTCTGCCTGTACAACTTCGATTTGTCGCATACATGCGGTTAAAGGAAGCTCGGATGTATCATATGTGTCCATCCCGTGTGCCACAATAAACGCCACATTAGGATCTGCCTCTAGCCCAACTACTCGCCCAGAATCCCCAACAATGAAAGCAGCTAACATCGCATCTGCACCTAAGCCTAGCGTGCAATCCAATACCGTGTCACTTTTTTCTAGCTGTACGGCCTCTAAAAACGGCTCAATTTCTCCGCGTGCCACTCGCTTTAAACGAAATGCTGCTGAATTGGGATGAAAGAAAAAAGGCTCTTCTGCCCCAAATGCATAATATTCATAGCGATTTTTTCCTGCAACAATAACATTTGCCTGCATTTCCTCGGAGATTTTGCGAATTGAACGCTTATTACGAGCCACAAACGATACATGTAACGTGTCACACGCAAAATCAGCGAGCACCATCGACAAGTCGTCTGGTCTGCCCGCTGTAGTCACAATCGTTTTTATTTCTCGCATGTTTGCTCTAAAACGCCTGTTAAATGCGCTGTAATTTGCTCCACTGGAAAACCTTCAATTTGTTCACGTGGAATAAAATAAGCCAATTCCCCATCTTTTAAAATAGCCATTGATGGCGAGCTTGGTGGCACATCCTCAAAGAAACCACGCATAGCAGCAGTAGCTTCAGGATCTTGCCCAGCAAATACTGTTACAAGATTATCCGGTTTTACCTTACCTACCGCTTCACGTGCTGCTGGCCGAGCTAACCCAGCCGCACATCCACATACCGAGTTGATAACAACTAAAGAAGTCCCCTTCGCCTCCGCCATAAATTCATTTACAGCATCAGCCGTTGTCAATTCACTAAATCCAGCCTCCACCAACTCTTCACGCATCGGCTTCACTACCTGTTTCATATATTCGTCGTAAGCGTTCATGCTTTTACCCTCTTTCATATGTAATCACAAAGCCCATTATAGCAAGGTTTCTTACGAATGTACAAAAACTTGTTTTCGCCGAAAATCACATGTTTTCGGGAGAAATGTGACTTTTCCGTGACTTTCGTGACTTTTTTTGTGTAACGACAGGGGGTTGGTTGGGGGTTGTTTTACACCTAAAAATTGGGACGAAAGTTTTTCATTTCAAGAAATATCAGAACAAAAAGACAGAATTTTTTCTACACGTTTTGTAGATTAAATCTGCCTTTTGGACCGAATATTCAACTAATGCTCTCTTTTACTAGAATAAAGAAGTGTAGAATCTGCGGATGTTTCAGTTACTTACTATAGAAAAAAGTTGGTGCAGTGTCTACGTTTATTAACCACCGATATTCTAGACCATCTATTCTATCTTTAATCCATACATCTCCTTGGTTTTCTTTTTTAGCTGTTCGATACCAAGTAATCCTTGAACCAACTACTTGAGGAGTATTATCTATTTTATTGTTCTTTGGAAATGTAATCTGCCTTTGTTCTCCTGATTCAAGATTAATTACATATAGCGCTGTATACATAGTTGGAACTGGTCCCAATTTCCATGCTTTGTTTTCTTTTGCCCGAGCAACAATTATTTCATCTAGAGAAAGCCATTCCAAATCTAGGTCTACATATCCTTTAGGTGTATAGTCCTTTTGTTTATTCGCTGTAGGGATCTCGGTAACGGTTGTATCTTTGTTTTCAACAAAAAATCTTCCTTCACCCGATATGTAGGCTAGTTGATTTTTTGATGGAGCCCACTTTATCCAATTTTCATACCCAAGCATTTTTCCTATCACTTGAAATTGATCACCTACTGATGAAAGTACTGATAATGTATTGCTATCATTGGACCAAGACGCTGTGGGTGTTAATAGAAAACTAATCCAGCTCCCATCAGGACTAAACGTTAAATAGTCAGCATCAATAGCGAATAAGTCCGTTGTATTTGTTTGAATGGTGTAAAAGGGCTTTATTTTATTCGTATCGAGATTGGCATCTAAGGGCACTTTAAAAAGACGAACAGGTTCCCATCCAGTAGGAAGTAAATTAGATTGAGATGAAACGATAAACGCTTTTCCATCGGGGAACCATTCAAAATCACTAACACCTAGAGATACATTTTCAAAACCTTGTGGTCGCCCATTTTCGGTTTTTGTAACGTTTAGGATACCTCCCGAATTGTAAGCTAGTTGATTGGATGTTGGCGACCATTTGATTTCATTTGCTTCAATTATAGGATACGGCTTATAACTTTCCTTTTTCTTCACATCATAAATATATAAATTCGTTTTTCCATCCTCTTCCTTACCTGCTAAATAGGCAATAAATTGACCGTCTTTTGACCACTTTGGAGAGGATACATACTGACCTGTCGTAAGCTGTAGTTCCTTATCACCCTCTTTTATCCAAAGCTGGTGGTCTCGTATGAAAGCAGCTTTAAGTGGGCCGTCAGCAGAAACGCCTATTGAAAAATTAAAACTAATAAATAGTATTAATAATAAAACCCTAGTTGCCATTAATCATCCCACCTTTTTATCATAGGATGTTCTATTGAAGGGATTAAATTCGTCCATCAATCATAACAAATGCTGGATTGTTGCTTTTCACCGCTACCACCTTCCATTACCTGCTCCATTATTCGAATAGCAACAATCAGAAAACAGCCAATATATAAAAGCCCAGACTCAGATTAAATGATTCTGGACTTTTTCCGTTTATTTTGTTGCTCTACGTTGCTGAATCGTAATATACAAACCAATCAAACGATCAGTTGTCATGGTTCCACTTTGTAAATCCTTCAAATGTGAAGCATTAATAATCCCCTCCTTCACAGCCTGTGCAATAAAGTTTTCAAAATTTAACTAAAGCCACCTGTTTAGCTTAGTAAACATCTGTTAGTCTTCATCCAAAAAAGTTGCAGTGGATAAATTTAATAGTGGTACTACTATTATTGCTAAACCTAAACTTAATTCACTATTTACAATATAAAACATTTTTTCATTATATTCCAATTTTGTTGATAACGCTTTCCGAGCGTGGTATTTTTATATAAAGGAGGTGATTATATGAGATATTTATTTGGATTCATTTTTTTATTAATAGGTATTTGGCAGCTAATAATAACCTGGCGAACATTCACAGGTCTCAAGAAAGACGGAGATAAAAGTACTTCTCCTTTTATTATGCTAGGCCTGTGGAATAGTTTATTATTTGCCATAATTTTTATTGCTGTTTCAATAGGATGTTTCTACATCAATTTTTAAATATTTCTATTTATAATTTATTTGGTTTGTTCATTACTTTACAAGTATGTGATAAGTCAATCTCGTTGTTGAGTCGTCTTAAGCAGTATATTAAGTATCGAACCAATACACATACAAACTAAAAATCCAAACAAAGCATAAATGAGTGATTCCATAATACCTCCAAACTTCTATTATGTAATATTTGACTATAAATTCTTATTCAACTAAACTGCCCCGTTAGTTTAATATAGTTCCTTGCCATTTATATCCTGACGTTAACTAATTCGAGCGAAAAAAAGGTTTTGTATTCGCATCGTTATAGAACTTTCTATAATGTAGCTTTATTAATGCGATTGGATATACCAATTCGTATGAAAATTGTTAAAAAACCGATTTATATCAATAAAAAAGAGGCATCTAAATCATTTCGATTTGATACCCCTTTTATAGTGTTTGTTAAAGTTTTGTACTCGAATCCAGAACCCGCTACTCAATAAGTGACTTTTATAAACGCTTAATTTAGATTTATTATTCCTGTTTCAGTACCCCAGAATCCGGTCTGTACTTGTAAATTGAGGCCCACTAATCCTGGTGGAACTTCAAACACTACATTACCAGTTAAAGCAAGCCCAGGATTGATTCCTTCATATGTAAAGTATTTATCATCAGCTACGATTACTGTTGAAGAAGAATATTCAGCTCCATTACTAGAAATTAATTTAAAGAAACTTGAATCAGTGTTAATCATTTCTGTTCCATCATTACGAACAGTCACATTAACAGTTAAAAACACAGCCCCGGCTGCATCAGGTTCATACTTCATAAACCCATCAGATGCACTAATTTCATTCACTTCTTCAATTGAATTTACTTTAAATGCAACTTTACCTACAATAAGCTCTTCACCAATTCCAACATGTCCATTTTCTTCGGCACTCGATTCAGATTTTTCCTCACTATCTTTATTACTAGTTGAATACGTAGCAGGAGCTTTTTCTTTATCCGCCAATTCATTGGTATCATTGCCGCCAAAAGAAGTGACAATGACTCTTAATAGAATTAAAGCTCAATACCACCACAACCAAACTTAAATGCCTTTTTCATAAAAAAATTCCTCCCTTTATAAAAAATTCATCTCAAAATAAATATAAATAATCAGGGAAGATTCGACAATATTCTCAGCAAAAAAAATTTGAATTTTCAATAGAAAAACACCCTCACATGAGAGTGTTTGACTTAATTTTAAGTTACGTAAAAATCTATTTCCAATTTACGTCTTTGAAGTTCATGAAACATTATAGTCATTAACTTTTGACAACCAAGCCCTTTATTTAATGCAGCATTCACCGCCAAATAAAGTAAGTGTATTTCTCTGTCACCCATTTCATTCACCACACTTTTGCTCCAATCGCGAAAATCATTTGTAAGTGGTGGTGTCAGATTATAAAACTCTGAATAATGGATCATCGCTTGTAAACAGCTTTCACTTGGAATTTGCATGATTCTCCCTCCTGGGAGTAACATTTACTATTGTTAGTTTTTGATGGTGGATGTCACTCGAATTTTATTTCACAGTCTAAGTTGGCGCTTAGATTGTGATTTTTTTATTTTCAAACATTTAAGATACCTCTATTGCATTTCCTAGCAACAACGATAGTAACTCACCAAATTTAGATGGGAAATACAACGGTTGCGTTTCCTTTGGATTATGGGGGCTAATAGCATTAGAACCATAATAGAGTCCTTGTTCTGTTAAAGACTTAAATTCTTTAACACTACCATTAGACGAAGGTCGCTCCTTAATTTCGAGTAATCCCAATTCAATTAAGCGAGTATTCGCTTTAGCAGCACTCATTTTCACTCCATGTTCTTTAAGTAAATGTGTCAGTGCAACCTTTCGTTCTTCTTCCACATATTTAGGCAAAGTGAAAATATAAAGAAATCAAAGCCTGAATATACCCAATCATTTGTTGCTAAAGAAATAGGTGTTGCAAGAACTACTTATACAGCTTATGAAAATGGTACAAAAATGCCTCCTATTGACACTTTAAGTAATATCGCTAAGCTTTTGATGTTTCAATAGATTACCTTCTAGGTCGAACAGAAAAACAAAAGCTTGCTCCTCAAGAAGAAGATGCAGACTTTCAAGCTTTTTCTAACAGTCCAGAACTACAGAAGTTTTACAAAGAACTTCCTTATTCGAAAGAAGAGGCAGTTCAGAGATTACGTGATATTTGGGAAATTTTAAAACATGAAAATTAATAATACTTAGCCAGTCAAATTGCTCTCTGAATAAAAAATGTCACAAGAAAAGTCACAAACGTTGATTTAACAACATTCGTGACTTTTTGGTGTACGTCCAAACTTTGATTTGGAACGTTATTTAGATTTATTTTGCATACTAATTAATATATTCTACTAATTACTAGGGATTGTGGCAGTCTTCGAAATATTTATCTTCCATGAAATAATTGTTGTACTGTCTCTAACATTATTATCTTGGATGTCACTTAACATTTTCCAAATACTACGCTCATCATCTAGGTTATTAACTGCATTATAAATATCTATCGCGTTTGCATAGGGTTCATTCGGGCACTCCGTTAATCCATCGCTTGTAAGGAATAAATGATTTTCTCCATTTCTTAATTCCCTTCTTCCGACTGTATAGCAAGGAACTTCTTGTTCAAAAGTATTGACCTGTCCTATCCATTCATAAAATTGTCTTTGATTTAATTGGTATTGACCTAGTGCAGCTAATTGTGGATGAAACAAACAAAGAATACAATCTCCAACCGAAAACCACCATACATATTTATCTTTCCTGACTACAATTAAGCAAGCTGTTTCTCCCTTGATTTTCCGACAAATAGATAGGAAATCCGCCGATTGAAACATACTTAAAATCTTATCTTCTATCATATTGAAAAATTGTGAATTTACAGGTAAGGACAATAAATTTTTGATAGCACTTTTTTCTTTAATGAACTGCTCTAAAATAATTTTAGCACTCTCTGCTGTATTATGTGCATCAAGTAGAATCACGAACTCCCAATTTTCTTTGATATTATACCAAACTAAACAACCATCTTCATTCTTATATTGCCCTACATTAGAATTACCACCATAACGTCCAACTAAAATATGATTAAGTTGAAGAACGCTTGGTTTATCAACGAAATCTTCTTGGCTACCAACCCAACTAAAATCTTTAGTAATATTATTCATATGGATTACCCTCTAGATACGTTTTAAGACGATTACAAAGTTCAATAACAGCATTATTATCGCCCATAGGAGCATCTTTCCAATCGTAAACTTCGGATGGTCCCCAGTATTCTTTTGGCGTATTTGGATAGCGAGCTACTAGATGCATATGAAGATGTGGAACTGAATTTCCTGAAACAAATGAATAGATGTGTTCAGCATTTTCTGACTCCGTTAGAGCTTTACTAATTCGAGCCATAATAACGCCAAACGCTTTTGCTTCATCCATCGTCATATCAGCAAGTGTGGGAGCGTGTCTTTTTAAATCAATCATAATATGACCAAGATAGTTTGGATTACCATTTCTATCAATATGTCCAACAAAAACATATTCGTCTTCGTAAATCATCACTCCTGATGTTTGAATATTTCCAGCGTGTTTATTACAAATAAAACAATCGTTCATAAAATTTCTCTCCTTTCGATTTATACATTTAAAGTTAATAATTATAGCTGTAAACATTATTGTAATAACCTTTTACATTCAAAATATTCGCTCACTTTTTTAACTTCTCTCACAATAGTTTCATGGCTTACCCTCCTAAAAATAAAAAAACCTCGCCTCAATAAAGAGACGAAGTTATATTCGCGGTACCACTCTAATTGATTAATTCATATTAATCCACTTAAGCTATAACGGTAGCTGCCGTTTATACTTACTTTAGTTCAGTATAAATACTCATGGACGAGTTCGGAAATTTATTGACTGTTTTGCACCATCCAACAGCTCTCTATACAATAGTTGTTCCCTAATACTTCCAATCATTGACTTATATATTGATTTAAATCATATTAAATTTAGAAAATTTTGTCAATATTAAATTCCCAAAGCGTCGTTTGGTTCTTATATTAATCTGCTACGTTAGTAATAAAAAATCTTTACTTCTTATTGAAGTTAAGCACCGGTTACTTTAATAAGAGATTTTTATTTAGCGTACATTTCTTTCATAGCTATTTCGAAAATCTTTTTAATAAACGGTTCTTTCTTCTTTGTATATGTTGGTCTATCGAACTTATATTTAGAAGCAAGTTCTTTTTTTAATGAAGCATACTCTTTGGCCACATGGGGGTGTAACCTAAGATAATCTCGAAACATTAATTTTTCAATCCACTCACTGCTGTTAATTTCACAGATATGCAGATGACAAGTACCCTTTCCCCATAAACCCTTCCTAAAAAACATTCTATCTTTAAACTCAGGTTTATGGATATATTCAAATTCAATTTCACTGAGAGGAATAACAAAGTTGGATACCTCACCTAAATCTTGTATGCCCAAAATAATATCTATTATTGGCTTCGCTTCCAATCCCTTTATAGAAATGCTTCCAATATGTTCAATCCCAACAACTTTATCACCTAAAACATCGATAATTCTTTTTTTCTCATATTCAAATTCTTTTTCCCAATTAAGATTATAATCACTAAGGTTCACAATTGGTTTCTTCATTTTGTCCCCACCTATAAAATATTACTAAATGGCCCTTTAATGAAAACGAGCGCTGATCCTTATTATAGAATCGCGTCCTATTGTTATAGTTTGGTCTTCTGTGTCCAAAACTTTTATTTGGGAAAGTTAATTTGAATGATTTTGTATACTTTATAACGTTTTAATGAACTTAGACAGAAGTGCTTATTCAATAGTAGCTCACAAATGCGAAGAGCCAAAATAGTTGCACTGCTGTTTTTAAGCAATAAATCGTCTCTTTTACTGAGTGATACTAAATCTATATTCCTTATCACCTACCGTCACACACCGGATTTCACTTCATACATATACAGCTCATCCCCGTCCAAAAACAGCAACTTACTCTCACGGTTATTCACTAATTGCGGTTCGAAAGGCTTACCATCCGGCCTCGTCAGCTCGATTTTACGGACAGTCTTATATTCATTACCTTCACGATGTAACTCAAAGAGTGTACGTTCTCCTCTGCCTCGGTATGCAACGATCGTCTCCCCGTTCACCGCAAACGCCTGAAAATAAATATCTTCGGGTGAATAATACGATGTGAGACCTTCTTTCCGTACGCCAATCTTCGAATCTAGGCTAAAGAAAAACCAAATTCCTCCATCTGCTACACCATTCAACGCCAAACACTCAAAAATAAAATATTCCTTATCTTCTTCAAGCGAATCCAATTTAGCACCCGAGGCGTCCCAGCCAACTAGCCCGCTGCGGCCAACCGGATCCTTCCAGCCGTAATTGCCGAAAACGCCTTCATCAAAGTACCCTGTCCAAATCTCTTGATTCTTTGTTACGTACACATGCCCAATACCATCCCCTAAACAAAATGATCGGATGAAACGACCATTCTCATCATAGACACGTGCATTTTCTTCAATGTTTTGCGCATCATGGTAATACGACCGTGCGCATACAAGCAGAAATTGTCCGTCATCAATCGGCTGTATGTAATGATAATTCCATGTCTCTTTCGGCAAATCTAGTACTTTCTTTTGTCCATCTTTTAGATGAATGACTTGATATCTATAGCTTTGTTCCGTAACGGTTGCAGGGAAACAACCATCGATTAGTGGAATTCGCTCTTCCTTCAGTAGGACAAATACATCGTTTTCATGTCCAAGTGCAATCGAAAGAGGCATCATTTGTTTCAACTCTTCGTTCAGATTAGCTATTGGATTCATAAGTATTTTGAGTATTGATTTCATTTTCTTTCAGCAACCTTTCCTCGATAGTTTGCATACGCAAAAAGAATTTAAATAATAATGATTTTATTTCTTTTTCATTAAACCATTGATTAACTCTATCAAGAAAATTTTACCACTTTTTAAAATGCACCGAAATCGTCGTTAAGTAACATTTCTTAATAGATTGTTACTCCACAATCTGGCCCGATTGTTGAATAAAATTTAATCAAAACTTCCAAACCAATTCAATTTTAACACATATAACCAATAACGAAATCACCTCTAAGAAAAACTAACGAGGCGATTTTTATCATGCTTTAATTCAAGAATTAAATTAATGATGCTTATACAAACAAATGTATTCTATAAACCTCGTATACTAAATTAAAAAAGGGAAAAAATTCTCATTCTAAGTAATTTGCGATTTCTATCATTGAATTTGTCAATCGAGCTAGTTCCTCATCAAGCGCTGATTGAGAACGCTCCGCTAACAATACTAATTGTTGGTGGAGTATTTCATCAACTGACATTTCATTTATTGATTTATATTCCATTTTTCTGCTCCTTTAATAATTTTTTTAAAATTACATCTGCTTTTAGCACTAGATGTTCATAACATGCTACCTTTCGGCGCTAAACTTCTTTCTCCACTCGTTATAACTCACATAAGGTACTGTCACACTTGGTGGCTTCACTTCTTTGTAAGCTTTATTAAACGCCTGTTTATACGGTAGTCCCAAGTCTTCCATGTAAGCATCTATACGAGCTGCTAATTTCTTTTGGTACGTATCATCCATATAGTCTTTGCCGCGTCTGTATTCAGGTAGTTTACCGTTTACCATGTAAATCGAATGGCAACGGCACTGAATATCCATGGAAGCAACGCCCCATAGTCTTGGCGCTTTTGATTTCCACTTACCGTAGTGATAATAGCCGTCTTTATCCGCTGTTTGCCCATCTAGCTTTCTATGTGATTTGCGAACTCTCGTATCAAGGGAGGACATCCATATCTTTGTTAGCCGAACGGTTTTACTAGCCTTTTCTTCTACGGCTAAATCGGCAAGTGATCGCACTCGGCCACCTTCTGTACGTGCAACAAGGATGGCTTTCTTCTTGGTCCACCCCATAGCGTTCTCAATCCTGTGCGCCATTTCAGAATAGCTTTCACCTGCTTGTAGGCTTTGTCATTTTACTCAACTCCCTTAATATTACACGCATAAAAAACACGCGTATTTTCACACTCCAAAATAGACACGCGTTATTTATGCGTGTTATAATGATATTAGAAAGGAGGTAAGGTAATGGGAAAGCAAGTGACCATAAGAGAAGCACTAAAAAGACTCAAAAAAGAAGGATTCATCAAATCTCCTACTCATAAGGGTCCTGGCAGTCATCAGAGATACATACATAAAGATGACCCAACAAGATTTGCTGATATAAGCGTAAAAGCTGATGGTCGATTGATTCCGGTAGGCACACTTAAAAGTATTGAGCAGACTTCAGGGGTTAAATTCTAACCCCTCTCTGCTTACATCTATTGCCTTGCCTTAACTTGCCTTTCTCTATATTGCCTTACCTCAATGTCCAAAAGTAACATAATAGTATTTAAAAAAAGGAGGTATTAATATTGAGCTACGCCAATCATTTTATTTACCCAGTCGTTGTTGAGACTGCAGCCGATGGTGGTTTAGGAATGTATTTCCCTGACTTTGCTGGAACAGCTATTTTAGCTGACGATATTAAAGAAGGTATCCAAGAAGCGAAAGATATGTTAGCTTTTCGTATCCTTGAATTAGAAGAAAATGAAACTTCTCTGCCCAATCCATCAAATCCTGCAGATATCGTTTTGCATGCAGAATCAGATCGAATTATCTTTATTGACGTTTACATGCCCCCATTTCGTAATGAGTCTGTAAACAAAGCAGTAACTAAAAACTGTACACTTCCACGCTGGTTACGAGATGCAGCTGAAGATGCCGGTTTAAACTTTTCACAGATACTTCAAGCTTCCCTTAAAGAGGCTCTTGGTATTGAACAAAACGACAAAAAAGCAGCCAATTAAGGTTGCTTTTTTTTGCTGACAATTTGAATTTCTATAGGTTCATTTTGTTGACTAGAACCAAGCTTTTCAATCTCCAACTTCGTCTTATTAATATTCAACTGCATTTGCTCTAACTTCAATCGACGTTCATCATCCATATCTGCCATCTCCACAAACTGACGAATTGAAGAACGCAACTCCCCGATTGCCCTTGATTGAGCAGTGAGTAGTTGCGCCTGTCGTTCCCATGCGAATTGGAAGTTATATTCTGTTTCGTGCGATGGATTTTTACCACCTTGCACCTTCTCTCGCTTGAGCTCTTTTATGATTTCGTCTTTTGATTCAACATGCATAATACGTTGAGCTCTAATAATAGCAGCATACTGGATTTGTATTTGGTCCCAGATTAGGTCGGCTGGAGAACGTTCGTTCATTGATTCCATGATTTCAAGCGTTTCTTCAGGTAGAAACTTCGCAAAGAAACCATGCGTTGTTGCATTCTGATTTTGCTTAGGTGCGCCGTGCCCCTTAGCATTGGAATTACCAGCAGGGGCCCCTCGACTTCGTTTAGTAACGTTACTATTGGATTTAGTAATGTTACCTTTTAAATCGGTCATCCCATTTATCTTGGTTCTTCCACTTTCGAATTTGAGAATCGGATAATTGTAGTTGTTTGGCAATATCCTTTAACAGCATTTGCCCTTTGCTATCGAGCCACATTTGAAACGCTTCTGAACGTTCTGGGTTTTTCGGTCTAGCCATTGTTCATATCCACCACCTCCATCGTCATTTGTTTGTTTTGTAATCAAACCATTATGCTAGTTGCTTTTCGAAATAAAAAAGCATCCTTAAAGGACGCTTAGCTAATTCTATTATATTCATTTAATAATTCTTGAATTTCCAACAATTCTTCAACATTATACTTTCTTTCGCATTTTTCAATTTTTTCACGAAGAATATCTTTTAATTCTTTTTCACCTTTGCAAATTAGTGTAGGGAAGTTCCCTTGTTGCTTACCATAAATTTCAACAAAGTTATTTTTATCTTGGTAATATCCGAAGTAAACTAATGAATTAATACCAATGTTTTTATTAATTTTTTCTTTAATATATTGATTTAATTTGACCGCAGTCTGTCTAACTTGATTTACCGGATTATCATATGAAATTACTCTAAATTCATTGCTTCCTTCATTCTCTTTTATTGGATTCAAAATTAAAGTTTTTTCCATATCATCCTTAATCCCTGGGAATAGATTATCCAACAAAATAGATAAATTATCTGCATTTTTTTTTGAAATACCTTGAAGAATTTTACCTTTCCAATACTTTGTTTCAATTATATAAATACCTTGTGGCAATAGAATAAGATGATCAATCTGTCTAGATTTCAGATCTTCATTATCTTTATAACGAAACGGAATAAATACGTTACCCATAATTATCATTTCATTACGATTGATAATCCCCTCTTCTAGTAAATTACTTTTCAAGTCCATTAATATTTCATGAGCAAGTATTTCTCCACGGTTACGCGAAAATTTTTCTAGATTCCCGATATATTTTTTCATATTAGTTAGTTCAGTATCGTAATCTTTTTTTAGTTTCTGTAATTCGTGATTATTTTCTTTTTTTAACATATTATAGTTTTCTGTGACTGTAGCCGATATTTCTTTTTGACTTTCATTTAAAATGTTTTCTGTATTCTTCCGGATTTCATTTTTTTCATCTTCATGCATTCGCATTAACTTTCTCTGGTTATTAAATAGTAATAATACTACAACTGATAATACAACTATAGTGCCAATAAAAATATTTTCCATCAATATCATCTCCCATTTAATCATAAATCAAATAGGAATATAATACCATAAATATTTCACTCTAAAAAGCACGCACCCATTAAACAGCAATACGCGCTATTCAAAGCCCTAATAAATCATTGCTTTAATTCTGTCGCCACATACGCATTTGTTTGGAACAGTCTATTTAACCGATTCATTGGCTAACTAGTGTATGCCCATATTTTCTACAAACAACCGGAGTCGGTCGTTTACAATCTTCACACTGCAATACATAGAGCATGTTAATCACCTCATTCTGATTTTGTTGTCCTCAAAATCACACCAAACTCTACCCTCTCATCACTAAGCGTTTTGGCTGTTTAATGCAGTTTCCAAAGCAAAATAAAAAGCCACACCTCGTTAGGTGTGACCTTTATAAATTATGGCTATTTATCTAAAGATTTAATCTTATATGTATTCAGCGCTTTAAATGCCTCACTTAGTAATTTTGAACTTGAAACACTTTCTGATTCTTTTTTTGCAATCGTTGAATTTTTTAATCTTTCTTGATTTACGACGCCTGGAAAAATAATTACATCCATTTTTATCTCTCCTTTTATACAATTATTCATTCCCTAATATTTTTATGCTTTTGTGTTTTATTTTAGACATCTTTTCTTCAATTACTTGTTTTTCTTTTTGCAAATGTAAGGATTCCAGTCTTTCTTTCCACATTATGTATAATTCTATTGTGTGCGTAAATAATGTTTCCCTAACCCCATTTCTTGCATCACAATATACATCATAATTCAATTCAACAAATCGACAAAATGCATCTGCTAATGGATTAAAAGCAAGTTCTTCATCAGCTAACCCACTCATCATTGCAGCACTAAAGAACTCTAGTTGATTAATTAGTGTTGTTGCACCACAATTATTTTTGTGCTTGATACTTTCGACTACATTGGGGCTTTTAAGATTAATCTCACTATTGAAAGTGAATGCCCTATTCTTAATATTTGGATATATATTTATTCTTTTGCCCGACAATTTATTTTGATAATCTTCAAATTGGGGAATAAATTCAGTTGCGAACCAATGTAAATATTCAATACTTTTTTCAACAGATGCTCTTTTATTTTTAGCTTGAATATCGGCTTTCATTATCTTTAATTGACGACTAGCAACAACAATCCCTGCAAACAATCCTATACTAGTAATGTAATAGAGATTTTCCAACATTTCTTTTAAAATTTGATACAAAAACACTGTATTATATCAACTCCTACAAAAAATGATGTATTATTAATAATTATCACATATAAAATAAATGTTTTCTATAATATTAATTTGATATAAAAAGCCTTCATCCTAAGATGAAAGCTTTAATTTTATGATAAAAATGTCGAGTTAGCTCACTTCTAGCAACGTGGTAGAGCTACACCACGTTATTATTGCAAGTGAATTGTGTTCGTGCATTTCCGTGCACGTTTATTAAGTTTGACAGAATAAAATGGAAAGTGGACGAAGTTCACATAATAACCACTCCTTATTCCAATTTTTAGCCTTCTATATTATTTAAGACACTTTATCTCTTAAAAAATATAGGACGGCCATGTAAGTCGTGCTAAGAACTAGTCTGCCAAGCGCGGGTCGGTCGTCGGTCGGTCTTTCCCTAATATTCGGGATTTCATAAATACCAAGGGAGGAAAACAATTCCGCACCGACCTACCTCCGATTTTACAATACAAATTTTCTATCACAAACTATCGTACATGTTTTACATTTGTTCTTTTTGTTACGTATGTTACATTTGTTCCACAATCGCGCCGGATTGTTGAAGATCGTTATTGAACTAAAGCACCCCGTTACTTTAAATTCATACAACTGATTCTCTTTTACCAGAAATATAATAAATCAGATATCCAATAACATTGAATAACGCAAATACAAATATCCAGCCAACATTTAATCGTTTATAATGATAAGCATTAATTATTGCCCATATTGTAAAGAGGGTAAGGTATATCGCAATTCCAGAAAACAAAATTATAGCCATCAAGTCGCCAATATGTCTTGTTTCCATATCAACATACCACTGTTTCCCATCACCGTTTCCGTAAGGGAAGAAATTCGCTTTAAGCCATGTAGGATTCCACACTTTTTGTTCATATCGATAATCTGGTTTTGCATCCCTAACATAATCGAATATCAAATTGTTATTTGCAACATCACTTACATTATAAATTTCAACCTTCGAAATTTGATCAGCCTCTTGAACCAAACTTTTTATTTCTTCTTCCATATCTTTTGAAATTGCCGCTTTCCCTTTTAACACACTAAAAATATCAGTCGCTACAGTCGAATTTTCGTTAGCATTTTCTTCTTCGATAAACATTATTATTCCAAATGCAGTGACAGTAAAAAGAAACACACCTATCGCAAGATAAAGCATCCATTTAGCAAATACTTTTTGTGCATTAAATAATTGTCTCACAACAGAACGCAATTCTTGTTCTCCACCAAATCTTTCAATTGCTATGTTGATAGCTTCTTTTTCTGATTTCCCCTCGGATTTCAACTCATGAACAGCCTCTATTAAATGATTTTTCATCTCTGCTTTTAATTCTTCGATTTCTTTCTTGTTCCCACCGGCACTACGATAAACTTCATCAACATATGATTCTATTTGTTTCACCCTTTTTCTCCCCCTTCGATAAATAAATCCATTAGTTTTTTAACATAATTCCATTCATTGCGTTTTACTTCAAAGCCTTCTTCACCTAAAGGTGTGAGTTTATAGTATTTTCTCCTTCCCCCTGGTCCTTGTTCATCGCCCCAGTAAGATTCAATCCATTTATTTTTTTCTAATCGCTTTAAAGACAAATAAAGCGTACCTTCTTTCAATTCAAACTGTTCATTACTTTTTTCTCGAACTAATTTAGCTAACTCATACCCATACATGTCTCTGCTATGTAGTAATGAGAGAATTAATGTATCAATATGACCTTTTAAAACCTCTTTATTCACTTCCAAATTTACCCACCTCCTTAATTAGTTATAATACACATTACTATATAATGCAAGGTATTCATTATAAAAAAATTAAGTCCTTATTATACTAAACTGCCCCGTTAGCTTTAGTACCTTGTTTCACAAACTCGCATCAAGATTAACACAAAACCCCATTTTTAATTTAGAAGTATTATTCAATTAAATGACCCTTTTGTTGAACAAATGTTATTAAAAAAAGTAGCCAAAAAGGCTACTTCATCATCTGACTCAAAATATTATTTCTAACTCTAAATATTGTCGTACTAGACAAACTCATGTGTTTACCAATAGCGCGCATACTTTCACCATCTAGCAGTCTATGCAGCACTTCAATCTCTCTATCCCCATGCACTAACGGAATACGATTCTGCACCTCTGCAATCTTTTGCTCATATTCTTTAATACGATAATTTAGTGAATATACACGACGTTGTACTTCTGTATACACCGGATCACTAGTACCTCCGCTTGCCTTTGGTAATATTGCCTCAATACCGTACATTGCTATTTTTGCACCAATGTAACTACTGTTATCAACCTGTACAACTGTCTTTCGTGCTTCTTCAATAGTCGCAACCATCCAATGATAATTCTTAATCCACTGCAGTAAATTCTCTTTCGTTACTTTAATTTGCCCTTGTTTGCCCATCAGGTTAGCCCCCTTAAGCTGTGGTATAATGCTTTTGAAAAGGCTCAAGTGGAATAACCAATTTTTAGCTGTAGCGAGTGACTACGCTGCAGCTTATTTATGGTACAATTTACATAAAATACATAACGAGGTAATTCAATGGACATATTTTCAGATATATCACTTGGTGGAAGTCTTTTGTTTTTTATACCGCCAATGATTTTACTGCCGGTGGTAATGGTAGTTTGCGTAGCAATCTACAAAACGTTATTCGGAAAAATCTTGCCGAAAAAGATATATAATTTCTTTATTGGCCCAATTGCCCTACTTGGTTTCTTCGTTTGGGCAATACCAATGAATATGGGGTTTTATGAGTTTTTTAGAGCGATATTATAATCGCTCTTTCTTCTTAATTTCCTCATTTTGTTCAGTAAATCATTTTTCGTCTTTATAAGACTCCAAAAGTTCAATTAATGCTGGAACGGCTTCTTCATTCAAAGAATACCTATCATTCATATAAAAGCTTCCTGTATTTGCACTCGCGTAATACCATATATCAATGGTTTCTTTCGAGTTATCATCGTATATCACTTCAAGCTTATATAAAGGACCTTCATCTGTATGAGGCTGTGATGATATAGTGGCATCTTGCATTGCATCTTCAAAAAGTTTTATTTCAGCAGCATTTTCAACTTCTTGTTTATCTAACTTGGTATTGGTACCTTGTCCAATCACAATTATTTTTTGAATTTCACCTGCAAACTCAAAAGTTTTCTTCTCTTCATTATTACATCCGACAAGAAACAACAAAACGAATACTATAAACATTTTTTTCATTAGATCTCAGACCTCTCACTATTTGTTTAATAGATTAGACTTAAAATCTATTAAACAGTTACAAACTGACGAAACTATCATTTACTAATAAATTATTAAATACTCTAAATATTCTTCAGATCATTCATATCTTCCCTCCTACACCTTCTCAAAAAACGATTGTTGTATATACCCACGCTCAATTATTTGAGGATTGAGCCACAAACTTTCGCATTTTTCTTTCGCAGCTTCGGTTGTGGCCACTTTCGAAATTCTTGTCCAACCTTGTAAAATATCATTGTACATATCGTTTTTGTAGCCACTAATCATGGCAAAACCCCGATGTTTATTTAAAGCTCGCAATAACGTTTCATGTTGTTCATTCGTCATTTCATAAGCATAGTGTCGTTTTGTACGTGTGCTTAATAAATACGGTGGATCACTGTATATCAAACAATCCTCTTTGTTTTATCTGCGTATCAGAGTTGTAGCATCTAAATTTTCAATTTGGACATGTTTTAATCGCTCCGTTGCTTCTAAAACGATAGCTGGTAGCTTACGCCAATCAGGTAAGGCACTAAATATTTTCGAGTCTACATTGTGACGCCACCCTATAAGAGCACTTGTTTTTCCTCCTCTAGACATCCAACAACGAACTAAGAATACCCTTGCTCTTTCTAATGCATTTAATTCATCCTTCAATGCTGTAAATGATTCGTTGTATTCTTGCCTTGAATAGGGCATAAGTTGAATTTGTTGAGCCAGTTGTCCAGGCTGGTCGCGTATGACTTTGAATAGATTGACGATATTGCCATCTAAATCATTTATTGTTTCGATACGTGCAGGTTGCTTATTGAATAAGACAGCACCACTACCGAAGAATGGCTCAAGATACACCTCATGCTCGGGCATTTGGTTTACTATCCATCTAGCCAGATTCCATTTAGAACCCACATAATTTAAAACTCGCTTCAAACAATCACCTCCTGTTATTGCACATTTTTTCGCTTAATCCTCAAATTGTGCAGTAAATGGATCAATACAATGTTCTATAAATATCCTAACTATGTTATTATTTTATAATCAGTAATTCCAAATGTTAGGAGGTTTTAGGATGACTCTAAAGATTGTTAAAACTCTATTATCAATCATCCTTGTTTTCCTGTATTATTTAGGCTTTTGGACGGCTAACCCTATTATGAAAATTGTATTTTTCTTTCTTATGGTCCTCTTTATTTTTGAAATAGGTGTTGATACTGGTAAGAAGCGAAAGAACAGAATTTAACCAGAAAATTCTGTACATATTCTTTAAGACACGAGTTATTCGTAACATTACACAATCTCATGTAGCCTTCAATCCTCCAGTAAATGCAATATAATTCAAAGCCTCGTCCTGTGTGTTAAGCCCTTTCAGCACGCGTAAAGCTTCAAGGTTCTGATAAAACCCTATCTCGTTTTCTTTGTACTGATATTTTTTGTAGAGGCTAGTGTGTAACACCATCTGATCAATTAAGTATTGTTCACCCATTCCGCACCCCTCGCTTTAATTTGATTCTCGCTATATGTCAAAATGCGTTTAGGCTTTCCATACTTTTTACCAACTTCATCTCTCGTCATGCCATGCACTAGCCAGCAATGCTTTTTCGTAATGATGGTCCCAATGTGATGACAGCCAGGCACAGGGCATTTCAGCAGCTCTGCATTTGGTGCATACCATGTGAAATTTTTAGTCATTTGTTTCACACACCACCAATTTATTAAAAGCCCTGCGGTCACCAGTTTCCAAAGCGATATCGATAGCAGTAGCTTTGTAATTTTGTTTGTTGAATTCGTCAAGCTCATTCATGAGTTTGTTTAGTTCCCACTCACATCTCGCCTCACGAACCTTAGCTAAAATCTGTTTATAATCATTCTTCATCCATTCTCCCTCCAATCAAGGAGCTTGGCGCCCCTCACTTTAATCTGTAGTTCAACCCTAAATCCTTATCGATATGAATAAAAAACTGCTTACACATTTGATAAAAGCGTGTACCGAGACCTTCATCCATTTGAACAAGAATCTCGTCAAAAGTTAGTTCGCTGCTAATAAACACTGGCTTATTCATATAACGATAGTTCACAACAGAATAAAGCTGATACAGCAGGTCATATAGGCTATAATGGTGAGAAAAAGGCATGGAAAAAAGGTGCTAGTGAAAGAACAGCTTCACTAGATAAGAATGGTAACGTCATTGATGAATAATAAAATAATGTGGAAATAAGGTGACTCTATATGCAATTAAAAAAATTTATGGAAGAACATTATAATGGATTAGCATTATCGCCAGATTTTTATCATAATTGGGATACAGGTATTCATGTTGAGTTAGGTAATGATAATCATCAAAATTATGATAAAAATTATTTACCTAGATTTCATATAGAGTATAAACAAGTATCTGAAATTGTGGGTTTGTTGTTTAAAAAAACTGATGATGTCATTGTTGTTGTAAATTCATACCCTGATGAAACAAAAAATACAGTAAATCCAAACTTTTTTAAAAGATATGTAAAGAATCAAAAGAAAAAGTATTCATTATTACTCCAAGAATATACTTGGCTATTCGATGAAGATAAGATTTCAGTTCAACAAATGGAATTATATTGTAAAGTCTTGGATTTAAAATTAGAATTACTGCTAAAAACATGTATTCATGAGGACTTTTTATCTCAAAATCCTCGACTAAAAAGAAAACATAGTATTTATGCTCCTGATGTTTTTTTAGTGAATACTAATACGAAATGTATTTTCCATCTTTATGATGATAATGGCTGTGAAATCTTAAATACAGATATGGAGTTTCATGCTGACCTTTTAGATTACTTTAAAGAGTGGAATACTCAATCCAAACCATAATATATTGCACGAACAAAAAAGAGTGTTAATCCAAAAGATTAATACTCTTTTTTTATTTAAACATCCCTCAATTTATTCTCTCTGAATGGATTGCTCCCGTTGCTTGGTAAGTAGTATATGGTGATCCGTTAAAGATTCCCCAATTACTCGTCTCTATAATTGTGGATTTTCGGTTGTGTGTTGATATATTCCTTAAATATTCTAAAAAATGAAACTTTTACATTTTATTTCCGTATAAACTAGAAAATACTATTTTTATGGAGGTAAATATGATTAAGTTTAGAGGCTATATCCTTATATTAGTATTCCTATTAACAGCCTGTACTCAAGCTCCAGTTGTTCCTAAAGAACAAGAAAAAAGTGAAGAAAATATTGTCACTACACCGGATGGTAAAATAACCTTTGAGGTTATTAATAATATTCAGATTCCCCAAGAAAAGGTAGAAACAATTAAGGAAGAAATACTTGCTGCATATGAAGTAATAAAAAATTCAATCCATACTACATATGTTCCATCTGACAGAATTCAGATATTTCTCAATGAAGGAAATCAAAATTCATGGGGCTTTGCAAAGGAAATCCTGCTATATGACATTAAGGATGATCGATATCCACTTGTCCATGAAATGACACATTCTATACTCGGTTATGGAAATAATTTTGATACAAGTAGTGGTTATTTTACACAAGAAGGTTTTGCTGATTATATGGAACAAAAATACGGAAATACTACAATTCATTCTCATCAAATCATGAAGCATTTTATAGATTCAAATAAATTAATACCTATTAGCAAGTTAATAGATACGAATTATGCCCATTCCTATTTTCGTCCTAAATTTACAAATGAATATGAGAAGAACGCCCTTATGAAAATGAGCTATATTCATTCTTCTTCTTTTATTTCATATTTAATTGATACTTATGGAATAGAAAAATTTGAACAGATATACAATGATAAGGATTTGGCTAAAAAGATAGATGAGGTTTACGGTAAACATATTGATGTGTTAGAAAAAGAGTGGATAGCTCTTATCAATAACCAAACCGATCTAACAACAAATGAGAAATTAATAATGGATCTCTATAATTTTGTTTCAGTTATAGATAAAATTGATCCTAAATATTTTACAAAGGAATAATTTCTTAGAAATATTAATGGTCAAGGAAAACAGGTTTAGCCAGTCAAAATGAGTTGCTTCTTTTCATAGAACCAGATGCTCTCTGCATAAAAAGCTGAATAAAAAATGTCACAAGAAAAGTCACAAACGTTGATTTAACAACATTCGTGACTTTTTGGTGTACGTACAAACTTTGATTTGGAACGTTATATTAAATTTTGGTGTATAAATTCCAAGTTCATTTCTCAAAATTCAGATTCAGATTTATTTTTGTGTAAAGACTCTGTTGTTTTAACGGATAATGGTTATTTGATAACAGCTTTAATAACAATTTTCTTGCTTGCTCATGGATTTTACATTCCTTATAGTTTGCTATCAGGTCTTCAAGAAATTCATATGGATTATAGTATTCAAAAAAAGACTTATACAGCATGTCAATTTGTCCTGTTGGAATTTGATTTGTCTTTCCTTCTAAAACATAACTTAATGTTCCTGCTATGTTTGAACAGTAGAATCGAAAATCCTCATAGAAATCCACCTCATCCTCATCAGATAAATCCAAAAATTCTGTTCGAAAATCTTCACTTATTTTATTAATATCTTCAGTAGGAAATGGCTTTCTTAATTCATCTTCAATTTCAGTTAATTGTTTTAAAATAGTGTTCATATTTTCACCCTTATGTGTGTGTCAATTATCTATTTTATCAAGTTTGTTTAGTAGTCTAGCACAAACCCTTCCAAAGCATTTTTTGATAACGATTATTGCTCAGTAGAAACTCTTATCGCTTTCTGCTCAAAATAAACTAGTTATTGTTTTCATAATGAGTGGCTTGTTTAGATATTTAAATAGTTTAATTAAATAATATCAAGCTTTAGATTAAAACAAATAAAAAGAGGCTTTGAGATTTTTATAGAGTATTATTGATTGCTACCAAACGGCGCTTTGGGGACTTTATTTACTTTAGAATAATTGTTGAATATCTATCCAGGATAAAACAGGGCTAATGTTCTTTATTCAGTACTTGTAGCGATAGAATAACTCAGCGTTTATCTTGTAAGAAATCACCAATTCGAATCGTCTCTTCAACAATTTTACCATCAGCATTCTGCTGCCACGAAATGTTTATCTTATATGTTTCAAAAATACTTTGTAACTGCTCGCTTGAAAAATCCTTGGCATAAAAAATAAAGCGCTCGGAATCCTGCTTAAAGCTGCCATTTTTAAAATTACTTGATCTACCCTCACCATTCATATACTTGGGTCCATAATTTAATTCAATTTCACTCATAAATGCATCCCAATCAAAGTCATGCTTTACAGTTAAATTGTGAAACTTATTACCATTTAGTATTTGATAATTTAAAACAATAACTGCATAATACAGTTCAATTTCTTGTTTAGTAAAGTTACTTGCACGATTAACCAATAATTCTAGTTCCTGTTTATTAACATTTTGGATTTCAAATTGTAATTTGTCCTCTTTAACAAGTTCCTTTTGAGAACAACTTACTAGTAACAGCACAAATAGTATTACGAATGCGAATTTTTTCATTAAACCACCCCAAGGTTATTTTCTTTTCTTCCCAAACAGCACGTTCAATTTAATTCTTTTATTTTATTCGACTAAATGGCAAGATTCTTAAAGAAGAAGTGCAACCTCTACTCTCGAATTGCGACCGATTGTGGAAGAACGGTATTGGTATTTTTAAAAAAATTCATATAACCCTTTTACAAAATAATCATACAAAATATCATCAATTATTTTTCCCCCATATCCCTCAAAAAAAGTTTGTTTATCTGTTTCATTTTCAAAGGCATTGAGTTTAGGCCTAATAGCTAAAGATACATCATATCTCGGGTCTCCGTATGCTCCTCCACCCCAATCGATTACGCCTGTAATGACTCCTTTGTTGACTAAAATATTATCAATTGTATAATCTCCATGTATAAGTGTTTGTTTAAATTCATTCGGCTTAATTGATTTAATTTTTTCTAATAATTTTTTTGTTCCATCCTCATTGTTCTTTTTAAAATTAAGTTCTGCATTACATAACATTTGATCTAGCCAAGGTCTTTCACCAATTAATTCATTTGGACAAGGGGTTGAATGGATTTGCCTCAATAGATTACCAAAGTTAAATATTATTTCTTGTCGTTTCTCATTATTTTTTTCGTTATATAAAGCTGTTCTTACAGTTTCGCCTTCTATAAACTCTACAAGAGCCCAGGATTCATTCTTGAATTTTTTTTCAACGAATATCTTCACCTTTGGGATAGGTAAATTTGTTTCATTAGTTAAGCAGTTTATAACTTTTACTTCTCGATTTAACAAAGAACAATTTACCTGACCCTTTGTCCTTTTGAGTGCATAAAATCCTTGATTATTTTCAATTAATCCAACATCGGAACCGTAACCTTGTCGCGGAAATTTAATAGAATCTATGTTAAAAAGATATTCTTTTATTTCACTTGGTATTTCTTCAGTTTGAATTGGCAGCAATTAAATACACCTCGTAAATTAAATGGTTGTAATATAACTCATAGGTTAATGTTTTTGGATTAGAAAAATAGCGATATTATTCTACAATCGCTTGATTGTGGAGCAAGTACTCAAATGAAATCTTCCTAATTGAAAATACTTATAAATATTCTACTTACACTCTGATTCAAATTGAGTAATCTCGAAATGATTTCATCACTTCCTGGAGAAAACATAAATATTGAGAACGAAATACATAATAATCCAATAAGTACTGAGCTTAATCTTTTTTTCCCAAGTAGCCCCTTAATCACTAAAAATAATCCTACAAATAATATCAGGAAATACCATAATCCCATAATTTCTCCTCTTATATAACTTAATATTATAACGTTAACTTTAACTATAAAGTTCTTCCTCCCTTTGAAATAATTACTCAGTTTGTTAAATAATAAAAGTCCCAAAGCGTCCTTTAGTAATCATTCATGAAAAGGTGTTATTCTACAATCTTGCCCTTTAATGAAATCGAGCGCTGATTCTTATTACAGAATCGCGCCCGATTACGGTATAACAATAAATTTCACCTATTGTTGGTACTACAATAGTTTTCACTTATCCACGAACGCAACTTATCTGCATAGAAAGGACGTTCATCTGGGTCAGTGTAGTAACCTTTGGTTAGGTATAGGTTATCGTTTTCATATCTTGGATACACGTGAAGATGATAATGCCACACATCTTGATTTCCAGCAGGTTCATTATGTTGTCGAGTAGAAACTCCATCACAACCATATGTATTCTTCATCGCAAACGCTGTCAATTGAGCAGCACGATGAATTTCAGCTGCTACTTCTGCTGGAAGCTCATATATATTCTCAAAATGTTCGTTAGGAACAACGAGAACATGCCCCATGTTATTAGGCCACCACTTGCTTGCGATAAATGCTGTTACATGTTTATTATGATAAATAATGTCTCTTTGTTTCGTTCCCTTATTTGTTTTTTCTTTACCTGATACTACCCGACAAAATGGGCATTCGTAAACTTCGGGTTTATGTGAATATGATTTCATATCTCTTTATCACTCTCCTTTGTATTTGAATAAGAAAACTTTGTTCCTTTTACTATCCTTTAAAACTTATATTAGTCATCTCAAATAACCATTCAAATGAGCAGTAACGTTTAAAGCCTTGCATTTTTATTCCTCCAGTCAATTTGTCAGGAATTATTTCATATAGATTTCAATACCAGATATATATCAATATTAACATAAATATCCAATAAAAATGCGATTACTGGGCAAAAATCCAAAAGGAGATACGTACAGGGGGGCTTTTATAAAAGTTTTATCTATAAGATGATCTTTATTGAACTAAAGCTTATGGAGTAGTTTATAGGGAATCCAGCTCGGTTTGATATGCGTTTGATAATATATCTTAGATTATCGATGCTCATACGTCTTTTCGGCCTTCTAATTTGGTCCGTCCCCCTATGTTCTATTGCTTTTTTTATAATAATCCAGCAAATAAAATATAGTAGTAAAGCGCAATCTTTGACTTTTAAATCCGATAAATTTACTCTTGTTTTAGAAGGAGTGAATAACATGATAACTTATTTAGCACCATTTACTTTTAATAACGGCGTCACAATTCGTAATCGTTACGTGATGGCGCCAATGACAACTTACTCAGCTAATGCTGATGATACCGTATCAGAAGCGGAAATTACATATTACCGTGAGCGCTCATCTGGCGTCGGTATGGTCATTACAGCATGTGCTTACGTAATTCCTAATGGGAAAGGCTTCCCAGGTCAAATCTCTGCGCATAGTGATGAATATATTCCGAGCTTAAAACGTATTGCTGATGCGATACATGATGGTGGCGCAAAAGCAATTTTACAAATTTATCATGGTGGACGCCAAGCAGTACGTGACCTTGTGCCAAACGGTGATGTCGTAAGCGCAAGTGAAACCATTGCAGCAGATGGCGGTGTGGCTCGTGCATTAACGGTAGAAGAAATCGAGGAAATAGTCTTAGCATTTGGTGAAACGACACGTCGTGCAATTGAAGCAGGATTTGATGGTGTGGAAATTCACGGTGCCAATACGTATTTATTACAACAATTCTTCTCTGGCCTTACAAATAAACGTTCAGACCGTTACGGTGGAACTGTTGAAAAGCGTATGACATTCTTATTAAATATTATCGATAGTATAAACCGTGCAAAAGTGCAATATGCTGATGACCAATTTATCGTTGGTTATCGTTTTAGCCCAGAAGAACCTGAAGAAGACGGTATCACTCTAGATGAAACCGTTAAACTTGTAGATCGTTTAGCAGACGAAAAGCTCAATTACTTACACATTTCATTAGGTGATTTCCGTGCAGAAGCGCGTCGATATAGCGGTGAAAAAGAAAATCGTATTAAAATTTTAAAACGCGTGATTGACGGTCGTGTACCGTTCATAGGCGTTGGTTCTATTTATTCACCAGAAGATGCGAAAGAAGCGATGGAAACAGGTGCTGATTTACTTGCACTTGGTCGCGAGCTATTAATTGAACCACACTGGGTAGAAAAAGTAGCGGCTGGTGAACCAGTTATTACTGAAATGGATATGAGTCGTGATAATAACATTCCAGAGCCGCTAATGAACATGATGAAACGTAATGTTGGTTGGGTGCCAGGCGTAAAATAATTGTAAAAAAAGGAAACTCTATAACGAACTGACCCAGACTATATATGTTTCGTACTTAGTTTGATTATGATTGAATCAGGCATTTTTATGTTTGTCGATGGTGACTTCCCAACTGACATGAAAACGAAACAGCATAATACTATATGAATACGATGGAGGCTACAGGTTATTTTGAACCAATGCTAACGATTGTCAATATCAATTGTGGGCTCTCATTTATAACACATCGTCTTATGCCATTTTCGTTAATTATTTTTATATTGATTATCTGAGTTTATTACAGGCAAAAAAAGTAGCTTAATATTCAGTATAGTTCGAGGTAAGAAAAGTTTGATTAATGAAACAGGTAGAACTAGTATTATTTATTGATACTGTCCTATCTGTTTTTTATTTTTCTTATCAACGAGATTTTATATAGGCTACTAAATCAAAATTAGGTAAAATTTAACACAAGGTTGTTATCTAATAACTTGGGCCCGTTCATGAAAACGAGCGCTAATTCTTATTACAGAATCGCGCCCGATCGTTGAATACTAAAGGAGTTTCTATAGCTGGTTTATTTCAATAACTTTAACAAAAGTCCCTGCTGTTTAATTAATAAATAGGTTATAGTAAAATTTTGGTAGCACGATAGGCTATTATGATTATAATTGGAAACCACACAGAGAAAACGAAATGGATGTAATATACTCTCGAATCTGTATCAACTCTTTTTGCCACATATCCTCTAAATCCAAATAATACAAATAAATATAGCGATAACCACAAATAAGTAGGGATTGGATTTAATGGACGATAGATATTTTTTTCAAAAACAGTAATATTAGACATAAATAAACCAATAAAAAATATAATCAACATTAAATTTTCTATTAAAGTTTGATTTTTAGAGAACCTTTTATTATATTTAATATCCTTTGCAAGATTAAATTTCCGTTTCACTAATTTTTCGAGAATAAAAGAACTAATTATTAAAAGTATATAGATGGTGATTGCAACCCATAACATGGCTTTCTCCCTCCATACAGACTATTCACTTTTATTTTAACATTGAACACACAACATTTGTAAAATATTTCCTAAATGTATTTTTCACTAACCCCTCCCTCCAGTTCATTATCTCAATGCAGCCTTTAACAATATGACCTTTTTAATGAAAACGAGCGCTGATTCTTATTACAGAAGGTACTGCACCCGAATGTTTATCTAAAGCCTATGGTAGTTGAAGTTGAGGTACCAATTAAAAATACACTGACTTATGTAATTTTAATATGGTAATACATCTATCTTTGTTTGTGTAATTTTATTTTCTTTATAATACAGTATCTGAAATTGTCCCGTCTTCATTTTCCCACGCGTTTCTTAAGTAGCCTTCCTTTACAAATCCAGCTTTCGAAAAACATTTTCGCATTGCTAAATTATCAGCCCTAGTGTACCCTTCAATTCTAATCTTTTCTTTTTCACCGAATAAATAATCTTTTACCCATAGCAAAGATTGTGTGCCAATATTTTTACCTCTTGCTCCTTCAGTAATACGAATATCAAACAAAGGGATTGAATCTTCAATGTCCTCAATAATTACTATTCCGACCTTTCGGTTATCTAGAATAATCCAAAATGTCTTTCTTCCATCAGCATAATAACCATTTTCTACAGCCCTTTGAATAGCTCCTTTTTCTAACTGGGGATTCATATGATATTTCCAATCGTTTGTGCAAAGTAAATCCACCAACTCATCATTTTCTCCACTAAATAATTGAATTTTCACAATTTATACCTCCTAATAAATTATAACTAAATTTACCAATTTTAAATAATAAGAGGTGTTTTTCAACAATATGATCCGATTGTTGAACACGCTATTCTGCTAAATTAGAAAAAGATAGTTGTTTTTCCCAATCAGAAGAACCTATTTTCATCCAATACTCCCCTTTTTGTTTATCGAAAATGACAAAGTAGTCGGATGCTATGGTGATAAAATCATATCTATTTTGTTCGTTATTAGATTCATCAATAACTACATGGTTAGTTATTAAAGATTTGGAAATTAGCCATGAACCTAAAACAATACATATTCCCAAGAACACAATAGAAAAAGCTTGTAAATTTTTACTCATTAACTTCCCCTCCTCGGATACAATTGATTTCTCTAACCCATTCATTATTTCCTTCTCTTTCTAAACTGCCCCTTTACTTTAAGTACTTTTCTTCACAATCTCCTTTATTCAATTAAATGGCCCTTTATTGAAAACGAGCGTTGATTCTTATTACAGAATCACGCCCAATTGTGGAATAACTTTATCTACTATAAGTAATCCAAATTCTATACATATCCTTACCGTCTATCTCAATCTTATCTCTATGCATTGTAACATTTACATTCGTGTATACCGCCCATTGTGGTATTAATTCCGTTAAACAATCAATCACCTTTGCATCAGGAGTTGCATAACCGATATTTTCTTTTCTCAAAAAGCAATTTGAGAAATCTTGATATAATGAGTCTGTCCATTCATAAACTTCAAACTGAGAATCAAAAATCCGTTTATCTTCTTGATATTGTCCGTTTGCCCAGTATATTTCCATAATAATACCTCCTCTAATGAATGCAGCGTTCAATAACACAATTTCCTATAAAGCGTAAGACACTTTCCTAGTTTTCCGAGAAAGCGCCCGATAATGGAATAAGTCTTCAGAAGAATAACGATAATTTTCTCTATTTACTAAATAACTTAAATTTCAGAGATTAAGTAATAATTGCAAGTAGAGCTATATGTCTCCATGCCATATAAAGCAAGAAGTCACTACCATATACAGCAATGGGAGAAGTACCAAAATCATCAACATAAATCGCAATGTTCAAAAATTCTTTCTGAATTACTATTTAACCAATCACTAATTCAACCTTTTTCTTTTATTTAAAATGAAAAACACAACAATGCCAATGATCACTGCCACTGTGCCCATATATATTTGATTTCTATTATGTTTACTACTTAAATTAACTTCTTCAAATCGGGGGCTGTCCTTCTCCAAGCACATCCAAATCCTCTTGTGAAGAACTCAACAAGTTAGACCTAATCCACTATATAAGCGAAGAGAAAAGACACAATAAGAAGCCATTCAAAATGAATGGCTTCTGTAGATTTGTAATAAAGTATGAGTAAATTAATATGTAACAGGAAAAAGTACAATAGGCTAAACTAGGTTTAATTACCATCTGTCATTATTTTTATGATTCTTAAAATGAATGTACTCTGTATTTTTCATTCTCGACCAACTACTCATAGCATTCAAAATAATAATAAAGATTACAAATAAAATTGAACCGACCATGTAATGACCTAAGAAAAAAGTAACAAATGCCACAACTAATAGTGATATTATTAAAACTATTGCTAAGATTTGTAATTTCCCATTCTTCTTATTATCATTCATATACTCTACCTCCTATTAAATAATTTTTCGTGTCTTTTAACATGTTGATATGGTTTATTTTACCTCATTTTAAAGTATTACACAAAAAATCCCGACATATATACACAATAAAGATGATTAGCTCTAAGAAAACTAACGCTTTTAATTTAAACTTTATTTTCTCTAAATCGTTTTCTCTAATCCTCGTAGTTCATGTATAGCACCGTTACGGGGCTACCTCGTGGATACTCTAATGAACTTTCCATTCACCATGTAAATCGTATGGCAACGGCAGTGAATTCCTTTGAATTAATTCTCCAAAACCTTAGAGCTTTTGATATCCAACGAAACTAGCGCCCTTGCATAGAGCCTCATACAAGTGTATCAGTTTTTATTGAACAGATCCTTTTTGCATAATAAAAGTCCTCCATAGACGATTGTAAAAGGCTTAAAATCTATTATATTAGTAATTAAATTTACTTATTTTGAAACGATTAAGCATTTAAGTCTGTTATTGAAGGGATAATAATTTCCTTAACACATGAAACTGGTGATAAATTAATCACACATTGCACAATAGAAACAATATCTTGTACAGGTATACGTGTACCTTCATATAAATCAATTGCCTTTTCTGCACCTTCTTCATAAGGTACTTCTGCTGCTAGCTCCCCTGGATTAATACAAGTGACAGGAATTTTATCTCCTCTCAAATGTTCACGTAGAGCATTTGTAATGCCTCGTAAGCCGAATTTAGATGCAACAAATGAAACCTGTGAACTATTTGTATGTTCTAAGCCTGCCGTTGAACCAATTAAAATGACTTTTCCATTTTTAGCTTGTCTTAAGTTTGGTAGAAGCGCTTGAATATACGTAATAGTAGAAGTTAGATTTATATTGATTAAGTTGGAAATATATTCAATTTCATCCTTATCAAATGTATAGTCATCTTCGAAACCACGCTTTTCCCATACGCCAACATTATATATTAATACATCTATTGCAATGTCTTTTAATGTTTCCTTTAAAGCAGAGATTTGTTGTTGACTTGATAAATCTATGGAGAGCCATTTGCGATTTACACCATCATTAATATCCAAACTTTCTGGTCGTGTTCTTGACACCATCCATACAGTATCTCCCTCTATGGGTAGACCCTTTACAAAGGCGTCACCAAGCCCTTGACTTGCTCCAAAAATAATAAAGTCTTTACTCATCTAATCATCCTCTCCATGAACTATCTTTTTGATTATTTAGGATAGAAAACAACATAACAATATCTATTATATTTACAACATTATTAATTCACTTCATTCCTTTGACTGAAATTCATAATTGTTGCTTGAATTTGACTATCAATTTCTTGTTCTAGTTTGCTATACTACACCATTTGGAGTGAAAATGCAGCTCTTACTTTTACCATAAAAAACCCCCGTAAAAGTTAGATTGGTGTCTAACTTTTACGGGGCAGTTCAAAAGAGAATGCTTTTATATAATTGATAATTTTTTAATATAATGGAACGATTAGAGTAGCTTTAAAATAAAGTTCAAACGTGGTCCCTATAACGTAACGTGAGAATTCACAGCTTTTTATTAAGTAAGGGTACGCTTATTAAAAGCATAACAATTCCTATTACTAAAAAATATAGTGGCATCGCTAAAACTGTTCCATTATGGAAAATACTCATACCATAAATTATAGCGCTGACCAGTAAATAATAACCTAAGCTAAATATCGCACCCGCAGAACCAATGACGTCTTGAAAGTCAACGAGCGCTAAGCTTAAACAGTTTGGTAAAGCGGTACCTGTACCAAATAAAATAATGAACACACTAACAATCATAGTTGGCATTTGTAATACAATCGGTAAAAAATGCACCGATGTAGCGAGCAATGTACCGATGAGCATCATGACTAACCCTTGTACGATAATCTTCTCAGGTTTTGTCTGGCTAACAAGTCGTTTAGAAAGCATCGCACCTGCAATAGAAGCGAGCGCAACGATAATACCTAAAAAACCATATACCGCACTTGTTAGTGTAAAGTATTGCGTAAAAATAAATGGTGCTTCGGTATAATAGCTAAATAATACACCGTTAATACCGCCAATTAATACGCCGTAGCGCCATAGACGCGCATTTGTAATCATGCGCTTCGCTATTGGTAGTATAGGCTTCATTTCAATTGTTGTTAGCGCTGTTTCAGGTAAGCGTATATACGCATAGCAAAATACAATAATGCTCATAGCAACTAACACGAAAAATACGACTTTAAAGCCAAAATAATAATCGGTAAAACCACCGATTAATGGGCCAATGGCAGGTGTGAAGGCAAGGGCAGCTGAAATTTGAGCAAACAGTTTATGCCGCTCAACACCAGAAAAACTTTCGCGTAAAATCGTTTGTGTTACGACAGAGCCGACACTCGCACCAAACGCTTGAATAAAGCGTGCGACTAATAAAACTGCCATTTCATTTGCTACTAAACAAAGTACGTTACCAACAAAATATAAAAACAGCCCATAAAGCATTGCCTTCCGACGACCAATTTTGTCGGATAGACGGCCAAAGAAAAATACTCCGAAGGCAAATGCGATAAAGTATACACTCATCGTAAGCTGTGCATCACTCATAGAAGTTTCAAACACTTCTGCAATAGAAGGTAATGATGGGCTAAAAATTGTTTCACTAATTTGTGGGAAGCCTACTAAAACAATCAATAATAATAAGCTTGGTGTTTTGTTTCCGATGTTTTTCTTCAAAATAATCCTCTCCTAGATAATTATAGGTTTGAAAGAAAAACATCGTAGCTTGGGAAATGGTGGCTTCACGAGTTTGATTTTTTCTAAATCTCTCATGAATTCACTTCCTTCTAAATTAAATATACGTAAAATTATACCATCCAAATGGATAAACGATGTAACTTTTTTTATAAACAGTTAATCTTTTTACTTAGTCGCATAACCTTCAATAGTTTTTAAACAAAATAAAAGGAATTTGTATATTAGGAACACAAATACCTTAAAAACAATCCAACTTCCCTTTAATCTTCTACTCGATATGTATACCTTCTCATCGTTTCACATTTATCATCTGAGCATTCGAAATAATAAGGTTTTTCAGAGTCAGAACTTACGACTTTCACTTTATATCTAAAAGGAAAACCATCTTTTTTTGTATATTCTCCAACCTCAACAGATACTATATTTTCACTTTTTATATTAAGTGATTGGAATGCCTTCGATGCACCCGTTAATAAAATCTCTTTCTTCTGGAAATCATCATGTTTATGATGATTAAAATAGCCAGCCACACCTATCGAACAAAAGAAGAGAAGCATAATAGCTAGAATAGATATAAAATTTGTTAACTTTTTATTATTCGATTTTACACCTATTACAAATAAACTGATCATAGTTGAAGTACAAATATAAATGACTGTAAATATAATAGTAGGCTTTTCATATAGAGAAATTTGATAAATAAACAATATAAATAAATACACAACAAATAAGACAGCCCATATGGGAATTAGATATCTTTTATATGTTTTCAAATTGGCACCTCGAATTATTTATTTACCTAATCCAATTTTAACATAAATATCCAATACTGGAATTATCTTTAAAGAAATACTATTGAGGTGATTTATTTCACTTTTTTTGAAAACCTTAATTATTCACCCATCAACAGTAAATTGTTTTCTCCAATCCCCGTAGTTCAAGAATGGCACAGTTACGCATGAAGATTTTACTTGTTTGTACGCTTCGTTAAAGGCTTTCTTATTAAGTTAACCTTAAATTATATATATCGTTTTTCCAATTCAAGCTGTAGCGTCTGCAACCGCTTTTTATGTTACAATTAAATTCACAAAAATTAGGAGGTATGCTAATGCTTGGTGTTACTTACGTAGTCTTCACCTTCGCCATAGCAGCGACAGTCATTGCCGTACTTAATGACATGAAGATTAAAAAATTAGAAAAGCGTATCGAAGTACTTGAAAGAAATAAGTAATATTAATATATAGTTGAATTATAGAGAGATATTTTAATCTCTCTATTTTCGTTTAATCCTCCTATTGTTCAGTAACACACTAAACGCAAGCAAAGGCTTACTGTTATTTTTATTGTATTAACAACACCATTAACATTCGTCAGTACAGCCCTTACGTAAATTGATTTATTATTAACCGCGGGGAAATAAGTTTTAGCATCTATCGCTGACGGATCGCCGTATGCGATGAAAGTCGCCTGTACGGTGAAAGCTCGTTATAAAACTGAGAAGGATAAGACGAGAATAGCGATACAATAGCGCCTATAGTAGCTGTTACCCATATTCATGATCTTCAATTTACATTTGATATTGGCGAACAAGCTTATATTGGTGGTGTTCCAGTTCAAAACGGAGCCGATGTTGCCGCTCAGATTACAGTTACGGGTATAAACTTTTTATATTCAGCTATTTACAATACTAATAGCCACCAAATACTTGTGAATATGAGTACAGTTCACATTCATGATGCCGTTATATTAAAAAATACCATTACTGACCAAGCAGGAAATAACATTATGGCTACAAGTGCAAAATGGATACCCCACTCTCCTTTTGCAAATCAATGGGTGAAGCAATAATCAAATCTTTATTGCATTGCCATAAATTATAACCTCACCATTTAGGTGAGGTTGCTTTTAATACAATCCCCCCTCCTTCAATTACTGACCTAGCCCACATACGCAAAATAATTTCCCGGGTAAGCGCAAGAAACGACAAGTTTTACTTATAGGCAAGATTATTGTTCATCGACTAATTCCTCTTCAATCTGATCAATTACATTTAATCAGTTACATCGATAGCCTCACTCACCTTCTGCAATTTACTGCTTATTGTGCATCCATCATCAGCTTTAACGCTTCGCTGACTTTTTCGTTTTTGTTTATAGGTTTACATATTCGGGTTGTTTGTTTATAAACAATTGTTTCATCGCTTCCATATCACGATAATCACCTTGTACAATAATCGAAGAAGCACTTGCACAAATACCCGAAATTTCTGTAAATCAAGAGGTTCATTGTGTATTTGAAGAACGTTTCACTCATTTAATACCCAGGACATCTTTGAAATAGCGCGTCACTTTTCTCCGCTTCCTGAAGAAAATGGTAATAACCGGACTCATCTTCATATTCATTGTTCGATTGGAAATAAATTAAACCCTTTCCTTCTTTTACGCCAAGCGAGAATGATCAATTGTAACGAAAACCTATAATTTGTAATAAAACACTATAATTTGTAAATATATATGATACAATTGCCTAAATAAGATGGATTTTGACAGTAATATGGATTAGAAATCATAGTGGAAAAAGTTAGCATTATTGAATATTTTGTGTACTCTATTTTAAGAATTATGGAAAGGTTATTTGAAATATTTTAGGTATGTATAGGAGTAGCTTGTCTTAGGAGAGGAGATAAAAAAATGATTGAATTTCGAAAAATATCCGGGGATAACATAGATGAAGTAATTGCGCTTGAAGTTGGAGAAAACCAGAAAGACTTTATAGAAACTACTAACCTCAGAAGCTTTGCAGACGCTCATATGTTGAACGCAGATGGGATACCTGCGACTCCCATTGCCATTTATGCTGATGGAATTGCGGTCGGATTTTTGATGTATATTTACGATACGCTGGATCATGAATCATTTGAAAATGAAGGTTTTTACGGGAAGAAGTGCTATTTTATTTGGCATATTATGATTGAAAAGAGTTATCAGGGAAAGGGATATGGCAAAATTGCATTTGAAAAAATGTTGATGGATATTGAAACCATGCCATATGGGGAAGCAGAATATGTAGCCCTCTTTTATCGAACAAGTAATATCATAGCTAGATCATTATACGTTTCATTTGGTTTCGTAGATACAGGAATCATTCAGGAAAATTCGATGTTGATGATTAAAAATCTAGATGGGAAAATAGCAGATTTCATAGTAGAATAGGATCTCTGAAAGAAATATATAAGCTGTCAACGTCTTTGATGGCCATGGATAAAATATATAAATACGACTATCTCCTCAGTAGCTATAGCTTATATGACTTCCTGCTAATCTATTAGCTACACTAGAGATAAAAAGTGAGCTAACAATACCTATAGTAATTCTTTTTAAAACACCTTTAGCTTTCAACACTAACCTTTCTTTTACTAGAAATATAATTGTTATTATTTATCGAGTTCATTCGAAAATCTAATACTCACGATTGGTATTTATCTTTACTAACTTCGTACTATAATGTAACTAGGGAAAGTAGTATATAACACTCCACCAGCGGCCTCTGAAGTGAATCCTAAAAAGTAAATACTTGAATAACCTGTTAGATTGAATGCAATCTCAATATCTAAATGTTTCTATATTAGAACCAATTTTCTCTCTTATCCCACTCTCCCGTAACCCTATAACCATACTTTACATACTACACGTTATTCTGACTGTATTCAGCCGCCTATTGCACCTTCCATTTTACACCCATCGCTTTCACTTGATTATTACTATATGTCAAAATACGCATAGGCATCCCATGCGTTTCGTCAACCTCATCGCTCGTCATGCCATGTTCCCTATGTGATTTCAGGCAGGTACAGTGTTAGCAAAATAACTTGTCCAAGATTATAGGTCATTTTTGGCTCAATCATTCTCACATCTAATATATACTCCCCTCTAAAATAGTTCTATCGTTTAAAAAATTAGTTTGTAACGACTTTCTTTCCTTATTTCATGTATCAAGCTCTTCACTAAACAAACTGAAACAAATGTGCAAAAAGAAAAGAACGCCATAATGGACGTTCTCATTTTGTTCATTTAATAACATTTATTAAATATTGCCCTTTTGACGAACCATCTTCAGAGATAATGTCCAACCATGATACATAGATCTCTGATATCGTATTTGATTCTGTATAGTCGAAATTATCATCACCGATATTTTTTCTGAACATATAACTTTGTGCGGAGCCATTGTAAGATTCAATTGCTGCTTTAATTTCAGCGACTGTTGCTGTCGATTTAACTGTTATAAATCCAATTGAGTTGTCCACTTGTACAATACTAGCGTCTTTTGTTTTTATTCTAACTTCGGCTAATGGTTTAAGTACAGTTTGACTAACAACAGCATCTTCATAGCCGGTAGCATGAAACTTGAAAATCAACAAACCTGAAGGCATGCCTTTAGGAATTGTGATTTTTCCTGGACTAACCCATGAAGAAATAAAATTTAAAGGAATAAAATTTACTCCTCCGTCCGTACTAATTGATATGGAACTTAATTTAGATTCCCAAGCACTATTAGAAGAGAAGCTAATTTCCAATACATTGTCTAGGTAGTTATTTGTAGAATCCGTTATTAAAGTTGGTGCTGCTAACAAGCTATTCTCGTCTTATACCATTTCTTTTTAGGTTTTATAACGAGCCTTCACCGTACAGGTGATTTTCATCACATACGGCGATCCGTCAGTAATATTTCTACTTATTTCCCCAAAAGAATTATAACTTTAGTCATAGGCTTTTGTCACTATTATATATGATTACTGACGATAATAATTACACTAAGTATCTACTTGCCTTTTATTATAGTTCACTTACCAATGTCTAATTTCTTGCTCTGAAGTGTTGCACCGCTTTAGGTTTAACATCTTAACAGTACAAATATCCACCACTAAGTAACAAAGAGTTACATCTTCATTTTAATTAACATGCTTACTTGATTTCCTCAGCCAACTCCAAAATAATTCCCTCTGGACCACGAACATAGCATAATTTATAACTTTCTTCATACTGCTGTATCTCACTAAAGATTTCGGACCCATTCTTTTTCAATTTGGCGACAACTGCTTCAATATCTTCAACAGTAAATGCTATATGGCGGATACCTAGTGTATTTGCAAAGGGTTGCTGAATATCTGTATCATCTGATGGCGAATAAAATTTGATTAGCTCTATCCATGTTGGACCGTCTGATGTTCCCAAACCAACACACGCTACTTTAGCGTCATTAAGCCCAACTGCATATCCCATTAACTCTCCTTCCATATCCCATTCTGCTTTCACCTCAAGCCCAAAATCGATAAAAAACTTTTTAGCGGCAGAGAGATCGTTTACGATTACACCTATATGATCTATTCGTTTAATATTCAAATTTCATACCTCCTATGTTCCTGTAATTATCCAATATACTGTATACAAATGCTAGTATTAACAAAGGGATTATTAATAAAGCGAAAATATATAATCATTACGTTACTATTTTATTTCACGGCTTTTATATGTTATTATTTACATAAATTACATTTAGAGGGATTTTATTTTACAAAATTCGAAAAATACATTTATATTGCTTACTTCGGGACAATTTTCTGATTTTTATCCGTTTGGGATTATTTCAAAAATAATAACGAGTTCGCTGGAATACTTTCTCTTTTCCTTATGGCTAACAATTTTTTTATTCATGGCATCATTGTTATTTCGTAAAACAAAGATGAAAAGAAAAAACATATTGTGTAAGCTTCTCTACTTCACTGTATTGTTAACAAATTAACAATCCCAATATTAGGAGGTGTTTTATTGACTGATAAGAGTAGAATATTACTTAGCTCAGTAAGTAGTTTGGCATTATTTGCTTTAGGGGCATATAGAATCTTTACAAACAACTTAGAAGCTATGTCAATATTAGTAGCGTATATTTTTTTGATTGGCGGTTTGATATCTTTTGTTTTTAGCATAGCAAAGTTGTCTGAAATCCATCGATCTTAGCGTTGCATATTGCAATGCTTTTTTTGTTATTGCACAATTTCTTTCATATATTCATTACGCAAAACTACCAATTATATTTTCTATTGATTAAATATTTATTGCTTTTAATTTATCCATACTAACCATATAATTAAATAACTAAAAGGAGGCTAAAAAATGAAACATAATCCTTTACATCAATGGCAAAAAGAACATAATAAACGGGTAAAAGAATTCCATAAAAATCACGCTTTAGCATTAGACAATGGTGAGAATGGAAATGGGCTATTAGCTAAGTGGGAACGATTTATCTATAACAAAGGGAAGGCTTTTTTAAAGGCTGTCAAATAAATTTTTAAGTAGCTGTTCTTTTTTAGGGCAGCTCTTTTTAATTTTAAATCACCTTCTCTACCAGTTCCTTCTTTCCACTAAGCTCTTTCTTATGCCCTCCCCCTGCTACACTTGTAATGAGAGGGAAAAGTTTGCTTTTTAAATAAAAAGACACTCCTACTATAAGGAATGTCAAAAGTGTGTATGAAATTATCTATACATATCTAACTGATTTAACAAATATCTTTCTAATTCATTTATTGATAATACCACTTCTTTATGAAGTTTATCTTCGATACTATCTTCAGTAATAAATACTAAATATTTATTTGCATCTACAAAAAACTTTTCAAATTCTTGTAAAAATGTTTCGATTTTTTGATCGCCAGGCGTTACAGATAAATAGATCGTTTTAAATAAATTAAAGTCACTATACGCATTACTTAAAAAATAGATAACTAGCGTTTTATCATTATTTACATTTGATTTTACAAAAGATAGGTTTTGTTTTAGCTTATTCAATGCATTTATAAGATTTGTAGTTTGCTTAAACATATTCGCTGTATTACTAAACATCTAATATCCCCTCCAACTTAATCATAAAAAAAATCTATAAAATTGGAATATTTTTATCAAACTTTTCCTCTCAAAGCTAACACAATTGTTCCTAAAGTGCACAAAGACCTTTCACAACAATTTTTGAAGGACCTAAAATAAAATTTCCTATTATTAATTCTGTAGTACGAAGTTATATTTTTTATTTATTTTGTTTGCAATAGTTTCTAGGAACAATTCAACCGTCATATTTTCAACTTCTCTTGTATACCATGCGAGCTTTGCGCCATAATTTTTTTTATTATAATTTACTTCCAATGGCCAAAAATTTTTTGTAGCATAAGTATAATCAAACTTAACAAAAAGTTCCTTCCCATCTGGACATTCCATAACAACATTATACATAGGATTTTTTCTTTCTTTTTCAAACTTAACTTTTCTAATTTTGGTTAACAATAGTATCCCTCCATTTATGTACTAATTCGACATAAAGAATGGATCTCCTCTAAAATCAGACAAGTATAACACTAAGCTTCATTTTTTGAAGTAAAGTCCAGTTTGCTTTTGACAATTTATGCATATATGTATGTTATTATAAAATTAGTGTTTTTATAGGCGATAAAGGGAGAATGATCATGATTCACAAAAGAGGAATAAGAGTTTCGTTACGTACAGCTACAATTGCAGATTTAGAAGAAATTTATTATTGGAAATATGTTGATAAAACACAAGCCGCTAAGAAATGGAATGGACCGTATATTCCAGAAAAACAAATGACTAAAACAGAATTTTTAAAGGAATGGGCCAATGAGGAAGAGTTATTTGAAGGTGTCCCAAATACATTAGTCATGGCAGTAAATGACCAATTTATAGGTGTTGTCGGAGCTTATTGGGTTGACAAAAATACGAATTGGCTTGAAACAGGGATTGTTACATATAATTCAGATTACTGGAATGGTGGCTACGGTTCTGAGGCTTATAGCTTATGGATTGACTATCTTTTTGAAAATACTACTCTTCATCGCTTAGGTATGTCTACTTGGTCCGGCAATGAAAGAATGATGCGAGTAGCAGATAAATTGGGGATGCAATTAGAGGCAAAAATTAGAGACGCACGAATGGTTAATGGAAAATACTATGATGCAATTAAAATGGGCATTTTACGGAGCGAGTGGGAATTACTAAAAGTTAGTCATCATTCAGTCTAAAAGATTAAAAGTTATATTTGCACACTTAAAACCAGCTCGGTATTTTTTACCTTGCTGGTTTTTGTTAGCGAAAATGTACCTTGTAGTAGTAGGTACTTTGTTTGAGTAATACTATTGAAAGAAAGATTTCCCAAAATCTTTAAAGCTCTTTAATATTTTTTTTTTCGAAAGGCAATTAACTATAAAATCCAAGTTAACATTGCATATAAATAATAGTGTTAAGCAAACTTCCTCCTGATTTGTTTCTAAAGGGTCGCTCCTATCCCAGGGTGACCCTTGTATAGATTACATTCCTAAAGTCAGTAAGGTATATTTAATTGATAATAGTATCCTTACCCGCATATTAAATACGTTTTTAGATGTTGCTTTACATTTTATATTTAAATAAAGTGTTGCAAAATAGTTCCTTTACCGTTATACGTTTGCACTTCTGCAAATGCTCCGTTGATTAATGTTATTTGTGGCGGTAAATGACCACAATCGATGTCGTATATAATCGGGACTTCAAGCTCCTTAGCAAGCTCCTCATACACATCTTCGACTGTATAATTTTCAACAGAGGTTTCAGCATTACTTCTACCAAACATTATCCCTGAACAATTATTAAACCATCCAGCTAATCTCATTTGTACAAATGTCCTACGCAAATCGGTAGTAGATAACTCACAGTTTTCAAAGTACCATATAACAGATTCCCCTTTAATAAAAGTTTCTGAAAATTTCTGTATTTCACCAAATCTTGTTCCAATTAAATGTCTAATCGAATCAATACAACCCCCTAGTAAACGCCCATGTATTTTAACAGGTTTATCTGCAGTAGTTTTCCAGTTTGTTTTCTCAGTAAAATTAAAAACATATGGTGTAGGCTTATCAAAATGCCAATCCTTTTGATATTGGTCTGAAGAATGTTGTACGATTGATTCACCTTTTTTTAGAGCTAAAACCGACTGCCACATTGCTGTCGTGTCATCAGAATACTCTCCTCTTAAATCTATTAGATTCGTTCCATGTGCGGTAGCTATACCTGTTTCTAATGTAATAGCCAATAATAAAAGACTGATATCTGAGTAACCTAATACCCATTTAGTTGGAATATTTCCGAAATTAATATATTCGAGTGTCTCAATAAGTAATTCTCCTCCCCAAGGAGGAATAATAATATGGATTTCATCATTAATGATCATGTTATTAAACTCTTCGGCACGCTTCTTAGCTGAAGCAGATTTTGCTTTCTCTTGTGTCCAAGCAGTTTCTCCACAAAGGACTTTATATCCTTCCTTTTCCATACGAATGCATGCTGTTTTCAATAAATCATGCAGCTCACTGGGTACCCCCGATGAAGGTGCTGTAACGCCAATTGTTGCCCCCACTTCTAAAAATGGATATTTTATCATACGTATTCCCCTTTATAGTTCTAGTTCATTGTCATAAATTAAATAAATGCTTTTAAGATTCTTACAGTAATATCAACTTGCTATGTAATTATTTATGATAAGATCGCCTCTTAGCATATTCAACACATAATTAGAAAATTTTTGCTAATATTGATTTCAAATTTAGAAATAGTTTTAATTTTGATTTTTTACTATATACTGTTCTTTTATCCACCTTTTAATTTTGTAATTAAACCCATTATTTAAATAAATTATTTATACCCATTTTCATATAAATACACTTCGATATTGTAATCATTTAAACGATGGATATTTAGTTGTTGTTCAAAATATTTTTCTACATCTTGCTTGTATTCTTTATTAGATACACTCATACTTACAAGTAATAATTTATCATTCTGATCTACACCCATGCTATACACCCCATATTTTTTATGCGCTGTATCATAAATTTCTTCATTATTAAAAAATTGCTCTATATATTGTTGTGAAACATCACCTGAAACAATTATCTTATCTTTAAAATGATATACAGATAAAACTAATAGTAAAAGAATTATTAATGGAAAAATTCACTTCAATTTTATTCCTCCTAAAATATTTAATATAAATTAATTAACTTAATTTACTACACTCTCTTTTTCATTAATCAAAAAGTGTTAAAAGTTTTAAGATTCCTTTATTTTGCTCCTCTTGGTATCATTAGACTATACAACTTTGAAGGGACTGAACTATGCGCAGATGGCAATATTTTTTATCTAACTGATTAAAAATATTGGAGGTACAAAAATTGATAAAAGAACTAAACACCCAAAGATTACATTTAAGAAGAATGGAAATTTCAGACTCATATAGCTTATTTAAAATTTGGTCTGATCCAGATGTGACGAAATATATGAACATTGCTAGCTTTACACATGAAGCGCAAGCAAAAGAAATGATAGAACTTCTTGAGGAATTGGCTCAGGCTAATGAAGCAATTCGGTTCAGCATGATTGAAAAAAAATCCAGCGAAATAATAGGAACGTGTGGATTCAATTTTATAGACTTTGAAAATAACAAGGCAGAAATCGGTTATGATATTGCGAAAGCCTATTGGGGCATGGGATTTGCGCCAGAAGGTATAAAGGCACTACTGAATTACGCTTTCGAAAGTTTAAAATTAAATAAAATTGAAGCAAAAGTGGAGCCTGCAAATGTAAATTCTATTAGGGTGTTACAAAAACTTAATTTCACGTTCGAAGACCAAGTTAGACAATACGAAAATTCTAATGAAAGTTTTATAGATATAAATATTTATTCACTTCTAAAAACAGAATAATTTTAAACTTCGCCTATATCAATCAATAAGATATAGGCATTCTTTTGTTTGAGACTTTTTAGTTTGATTCCACCTAATAAACATTTTAGCCGCTTCCTTTTTGATTCTTCTCGACAAACACATTCGTGTAAATTTTTATATTTTCATTTTGCTTTTCTATAAGGATTCATTTACATAATGGTAATTATATCAAAATAAACAATAAATAGGGGTAATTATCAACTGAATTAATATCATTTGCCCTCATGCTAATGAGTTAGACCTCATCAAAAATTGTCAAAGGTATTGATTTTCGAACAGCTATAGCAAACATCAAATATAAAAAGATATCCGAATTGGTCAATTATGCTCCATCATTAACACGTTGTTTTATTTGCTTAAAATTCCTATACATAAAACTTCTTTAATCTGCAAATAACAAGGGCGAATGCAGAAAGGAATTGAATATGAGAAAAAGAATAATCATTTCGTTAGTATTAATGTGTTTCTTAGTCACTAATTATGCTTTTGCTGAATCCGATACAGAATATTTCCCTCAAGATAAACCCCCGAGTGTAATAGAATTAGCCTTTTTGCGCGAATTAGGCCAATCAATACTTGAAACAATGACTTCATACGGTGATAATGAATTATTTACTGCTGGAAGAATCGAAAAAATTGAAAGAAATAGACAAAATGACTTTTATGACGTTACTTTAAGAGTTATTACTTTTGAAAATGCACATAATCCTCCGTATAAACTAATTAACATTACTTTTCGAATCCCCCCTGGTGAAGCTGCAACAAAACATAAAGTGATTTCAGATAAAGCAGTAATATCTTATAAGGTAAAACACATTACCCCAGAGGAATTTATAAAGTTATCTGAACACACGAATTAACTCTGAGCAATTTCCCGTTAATTAATAAATAATGGGTAAGAACATTGATATTAGAGCATCAAATTTGATGCGCTTTTTACAATTCAATATATAGAACAGTAAATAGAATCTATAATTAAATCAAAAAATAATTTATAAGCGACAATAAAACCCCAGTACACTGAACTGCACCCCCATTGTTAGACACATCTAACAATTGGAGGTGCAGTTTTTAGTCCAGTACAATACCGAACTCAGTTTACTCATACTGCCTAACTGAAATAACCGTGTCTACCTTTTAGGGGTCACTTCACTTCAATACCTGGGGTTTTATACATTTAGTATTTACTGATTTTCTTCTTGTTTTTCATTCTTCTCATTCGCATTCTTAAATTGTTCTTTTGTAAGATCATTATCTTCACGAACATCTAAATCATCTGGACTTAAATCATTTCCAAATTCTTCTCTTTCTACATCCTTCTTATTTCTCTTATCTTTCGTCATCATCATCACCTCCAGTTAATACACTTTCCTTTTTTAAGAAATCTATACTTTCATCTCTTTTTTTCAATAAAACAATTTCCTATACCGTCCGATTTAGAGAAATTTATGTAAAAATTTTTTAATCCTATTCCCTCTTTTTCTGTATGTACTGTCCTAATTCCTCTTCCCTAGAAAATGCTTTATGGCTGAAAATAATAGAGAGCCCAATGAAAATGAACTATTTTTCTAAAAAGGCTTTTATAAATGATCAAATATTTCAATCACAACAATAATTAAAAATAAATCCAAACAACTATACAAAATCAGCCACTTCATTTAAATGGGGTGGCTTTTTCTGAGTTTCTATTTTATTTGCTCTCCAGTGGCAGCTTTCTGTTCTTTACCTCGTTGAATAATAAAAAACGCCTTTTGCAGTGCAGCAATAGGCGTTTTATAAAGGTTTGTTTCAGAAATTAGGCTCTATGCAAATAAATATTGTTTGCCAATTTTCTAACATGTAAATTGTGTCCACTAATTTTCATTCTATTAAAATAGTCTGGATTCTCCTTCGAAATTAAGACTCGGCCAAGCTCATCCTCATAGGTATTCCATCCAAACAGTAAAAACGTTATATTAACATGTATTAAATTAGACTTAACATATAAATAGCCAATTAACATAAACAATATTCCGTTCGTAACCAATGTACTTTTTTCTGTGATGTCGATTGCCAATAAAGGTACTATATATGTCACTAAGTAACTTAAAATTTCTTCATTTTTCTTCGATACACGCTCACCTACAATTGTGCTGTTTAATTCACATTTCTTTATATACAAAATAGGTAAAAATGAAAGGATAAATAATACGATTAAAATAATATACACTGTAAGCGTTACTTTATCTTGAATAATTGAATTGATGCTAAAACGATCATAGGGGTATATTGAAAGAGCTACAATTAGATACAATGGAGAGTAGGACGATATGAATAAAAACAATTTAAAAAGATTTGTCAATTTTCCCCCACCCTTTCTTAAATTACCTTAGGTCATCGCTTCCTCTTTCTCCTGTTAATACAGTTTTATAATAAGCGTCGTTAAGTAACTTGACTATATCGTTTAATTGTTTTTTATCAGTATATTTTATTTTCGTTTTTTCTTCGTTTAATTCGATATTTAAGTCAAATTCCATAATGATTTCTTCTACTTTATCAAAATTGTCAACAAACCTCGTCATTCTTTCAGGCCTTGTCATCAATCTTGAAACTCTTTTTACAATATTACCATCCTCAATACTATCATTTTTAAACTGTTCAAATCCTTCTAACTTATTCGTTTCTTCAAAGACTGTTAATACAGAATTAGTATTCTGAACATACTTTGTTTTTAAATCGAAAATTCTTTGCATCGCTATATTATTAATTACAAGCACTTCGTCTTCAAAAATAAGTAAATCAAATCCAGGTTCAATTCCTATAAATGAATCTGAGAATTTTCTAAATGTAGAGTCCGCCAATGTTCCCCATAGACCTTTCGTAAACTTCTTAAGTTGAGGAATACGATTTAAAATATAAGCAAATTTCCCCATTTCTATTTCAATTTTTATACAGTATAAATCTTTTTGGGTACCTTCATTCAGCAATTCACCTGGTTTTTGTAAGCTTTTAAATAAATTATCATATGTAATCCCTATATATGAAGGCTCACAGTATTCAACGACACCATTTGGTCGACCATTTTCATTAAATTCAACTTGCTCTTTTCCCACTAATTTATCAATAGTTGGTTGGATAACCTTTACAATATCTAATTGCAAAGACCGACTTAAAGATGGTTTAAATGAAAAATAATCTAAAGCATCATGAGTTTTAATCTTTTCAATTAAAAACAAACTTACTTCAGATGTACCACTTAATAAGTGTTCTGAAATCTTGCTGTTAATAAACTCGATATCCAATAATAATCCCCCTAACTATATGAAATCATTAATAAAATTATACAATATTTGGTTATTTTAGTAAATTAGAATACAATCATATTATTACCTTAAAGCTACTATACTCATAACCGTAGCTTTTTTATTTTGCCATGAGCAAATTGCTTAAAAATTGATAGCAATTTTCTTTTTCTTTGAAGCATTCATGCAAGTTTTTATTTTCAATTTCGAAAAATTTAGCTGTTTTTCGAATGGTATATTTTCCGATAAGGATTTCTTCATTTTCACTAAGCTGATTTAGCGCCTCATAAATAGGGTCAATCGAAACGCCAATGATTTCATAAATATTCACATTTTCCATCTTCATCCCCCTTATTTCTCCAAGCTAAAAACTTTATAAAAGTAATTATTGTATGAATTACAGTCCTATAATAATTATTAGGTAGGTATTCAAAATAACAAGAAAATCAATCATGTATTAATCTTCATTTTGACTGTCTATTTTGGAAAATTCAACCTATAATTTAAATCAACTTTTCACTTGTTCCTTGACTTACAAGCATTACCACGTTGTTATATTTGCGCAGTATAATAATTAAAACTAATTTCTTCTATTCTTATAAAATCTCTCATTACTTTTTGCTGAACAAGTCAAAATATATTAAAACCTCACGTTTAGGTGAGGTTTTATAGTTTTATTTAAAAGAACCTAATTTTTCCTAACGTGTCGCTCAGCTCGTAAATTCGTATACTGATCCAAAATGGCGTAATCACAGAATTATTATGTAGTGGTTTAATTTTAATAAAAAATTTAAAGGAGGAAACAAATCTTGATTACAAACAAAATAAACATTAGGAAAATGACAGCTAATGATTATCGTTTAATGACTCATTGGTTAAGTACAAAAGAAGTATTAGAATTTTATGGAGATATTAATTCACCCTATACAATTGAAGAAGTGAGGAAAAAGTATGAACCAAGAGTACGTGGTGAAAGCACTGTTTCTCCTTTTATTGTTGAGTTAGACGATCTACCTATAGGATACATGCAACATTATCCAATACAAATACATGAGCAAAAAGATTTCGGTTATCTCGAAAATCAAGTGATTTATGGAATAGACCAATTTATCGGTATTCCTAATCTGTTTAATAAAGGCTATGGGACAATAATGGTTAGTAAATTTATTGATTTTATTTTGAAAACGACTGACGTCGAAATCATAATTTTAGACCCTGAAATATCGAATGAAAGAGCAATTCGATGTTATGAAAAATGTGGATTTTCAAAGGTAAAAAAAATTAATAATGAAAATAATTATTTAATGGAAATGACCATCAAAAAAATCTAATTTTTCTAAGCATCTTCCTATTCAGTTTAAATCCCCTCCACCTACTCTTGAACGCCTAACGATTTAAAAATAAATCAATTTTAGAAACATAAGTAAATACAGACTTTCCACATATAAGAAATATTTTGTATAGGACAACATACAAAGGATATAGTTTAGTGTACATATTCTAACCATATACGATTAGAAGGAGGTTCAGTGTGGAAAAGGAACCTAAAAATTTTAAAAAGTTTAAGTTTAAAACAAATCCTAGTTGTCAATGTCACTGCTGCGGTTTTTGTTGTAATTGTAGTTGTAAACCACCATATTTACCTGTACAACCAAGCTGTAACTATCTCGTATATGTTACAGACGCTGGTCAATTAGAAACTCCCGATAATAGAGTGTCAGTCATCGATACAGCAACTAATACTATTGTCGCTTCCATTCCAGTAGGAAGTGCTCCTCTCGAAGTCGCGATTTCACCAAATGGCGAATTTGGTTATGTTCCTGCACTCTTCTCAAATAATGTAACAGTTTTTGATACTGCAACAAATATGGTAGTTGCTACTATTCCGGTTGGAGTTAATCCGCTTGGTGTGGCGATTTCACCAAATGGAGCACTTGCATATGTATCCAATCACGGATCAAACACTGTATCTGTCATAAATACAGCGACTAATACTGTAACAGCGACGATTCCAGTAGGGCTTCAACCTCAAGGTATTGCGTTCACGCCAAATGGGGCTTTTGCCTACGTAGCAGATGAAAATTCGAATGCAGTTTCAGTTATTAATACCACTACAAATACTGTAGTTGCTACAATACCTGTTGGAATTCGCCCTAGATCAATCGTTTTCACACCTAATGGTCAATTTGCTTATGTCACAAATGAAAATAGTAGCACTGTTTCTGTAATTAATGCCGTGACTAATACTGTAGTTGATACAATCCCTGTTGGAACAGGGCCTGTTGGAACAGCAATAACTCCTGATGGCACACTTATTTACATTGTAAATAAAGGTATTAATACTGTATCAGTCATAAGTACCGCTACAAATCTAGTCATTGCAACAATCCCTGTTGGTTTATCTCCAGACCAAGTCACAATCTTGCCAGATGGAAAATTTGCATATGTTACAAATCAGGCTGACAATACCGTGTCAGTAATAGATATTGCAACAAATACGGTAGTTGATACAATACCAGGATTTAATGGACCTACTGGCATAAAAACAGGAACCATTTGTAATTCAAACTAAACTGTCCTTTTCTACAGTAATTAGAAAAGCATTTAGTTTAACAAAATAAAACCAGAATAATTCTACAAACGTAGAATTCATTCTGGTTTATATTTGGAGTGTTGTTCTTTACCAATATATTAATTTTTCTCGTTTAAATCATCTGGATAAACAATTGTATTAATCACTTCACCATTCGATTCATCTTTGAAAATGACTGTCACCTTATATTTTTCTGGATCTACTCCATTAAATAACTGATAATACATACCTGTAATTGCGAGTCCGAAAGAAGCAATTGTATCAAGGCTATTTTCAAATTCTTCTTTGTTGACTGACAATGTAAATTCTGAAAATGTTTTATTATAACTTACATCTTTAATAGAGGTAAAATCTTCACTCGTTTTAATTTCCTCTACTGATTTAATAATCCCTTCTTCTAATTCCTTCATCATTTTTTTATGCTCTGCTTTAGACATTTTATAAGTAATAGAACCATCTTCATTTTTTATAACTTCCTTGATTCCATCATTTTTCGCTTCAGCTATAACTTTTTCAATATCTTGACCTTCAAAAAAAGTGCCTGGTATTGTTACTTCAACATTTAAAACTCCTTTATCAACTTTTAGTGGCTCTCCATCCGCTGTATTTTCAGTTGAGTTTACAGCAGCAACATCTTTTTCAGCTCCACCCTCTTTTTCCTTATCTTGACTACATGCTGTTAGAAGCATACCTAGCAATAATAAAAATGGTACTATTAATTTTTTCTTCAATTTTTATTCCTCCTTTACATGAATATACATAATTTGGAGACGTACGACCAGATAAAAAAGCCACATCTTATTAGATATGACTTAAATCTAAATTAAAAATAATAAATGAATTATAGCAAGAATCCCCATAGAATAAATAATCGATCTTGAAAACGAATTTTTAAAGTCGTTTCGAGGGTGCCGTTCAAAAAATAAGTGCAAAATTCCATGAATGATAAAGAATGCATCAAGGACCCAAAAAGTAATTGTTTGATACTCACTGAAAAGTAAGGAAAGGATAATTACGTAAAGAAATAGGTGAATCAATGTAAATACTTTATAAGCCTTAGCATCTTCCATATCTTTTAGTACAATAAACAATCGCCATTCAGAGCGCCTTATAGCATCCATTTCATGCAAAAAAAATAAAGAAAGGTTAAATAAAAATAGGACAAGCATTAAATCAGGCATATAAAACCTCCTATATCTTTATATACCTAATGTTACTATAAAGCTTTGTTCTAAATACGAAGTAAAACTACCCAAATATGTCCATATAAAGTCGCAGAATAATTGGATAATTAAATTACCCACTCTATGATATTACTGACTTAAGGTGCTGGTTGGAGTCGCTCTTTCTAAATGGAAAGCCACTTATCCCATTTTTACATCATCGGACTTCATTGAGGTTTCCATTGAATAAGATGATTCGTATCATGATTTTTCGACCATGCTAAAAAATCAGTGACATTGCTCACTCCATAATCTAATACAGCTTGATAAATAAAAATTGATGAATAATTTAAATTATCTTCTAGTAAAGCTTCTTTAATTTCTAGAATCGCTTTTCTAGTTGTTTCGGATAAGGCTTTTTTCATTAAAGGCACTAAATCTCTAGAGAGAGCGCCTTGACGGTCATTTGAAAAAAGCCACATATCTATATTCCACTCTTCTTCATTATCAAGATAAATGATTTTAAAGTAAAAGCCTTTAAAGTCTGATTCAATATAATTTTTATATTTTAGTTCCAAAACGTTTTTATTATTAATCAGTGAAACTAATTCTTTCATAATTTTGTCTGGATTAATTTCTTCACTAAATGTTTCTATATCAATATCAAGTGACACTATTAAATCGTAAGCTGTTGCCCCCACCAAAAAACAGTTTCCCACAGTACTCCATTTTTGAATTAATTGTAATTCATCCAAAATTCGTATAGCCTTTACTTTTCTTTTATTTGCTCTTTCTATACTATTCACGTCAATCACATCATTTCCAAATTTATGTATTACGATAGAATATAATATTGGAACGTAAAATACAAATAATCTATAAAAGGAAAAATGTTGTAGAAAACAAAATACTACCTCATCGGCAATCCTTACAACTTGCACTTCGTTATAACCATCTCGTACTGTTGTGTCATTATACAATTTGTTTTCTTACAAAATGCAAAGCTATAGTAAAAGCATATTCTATATCATCTAAGTTTGACCATTCATCAGGATGGTGACTTATACCATCTTGACTCCTAATAAATAGCATCGTGGCTTGAATTTTTTGAGCAAGTACAAGTGCATCATGGGCTGCACCACTCAATAAATTCATTACAGGTATGTTTAAATCCTCACAAATCGCATGTAGTTGGTTACATAAATTAGCATTCATCTGCGCACCGTTAGTTATAACAGGGTTATTCATTTCAATCTCTATTTGGTGCGTTTTGGCGATCTCTTGTGCTGTTTTTTGCAATATCACAACTAATTGTTTAAGCCTTTCAGTTTGCGCAAGACGTATATCAATAAATACTTGTACTTCCTCAGGAATCACATTTGTTGCATTTGGTACTATTAATGTTCTTCCTGCTGTTGCAACAGCATGTTGATCAAATGAGCGTGTTAAATGATTTACTTTTAAAATCCATTCACTCGCAGCTAATATTGGGTCTTTACGCAGAAACATAGGTGTTGTTCCTGCATGATCTGCTTTTCCTTTAAATGTAACTTGCAAATTCGTTAGTGCGACAATAGATTCCACAATGCCAACTGCTAGATTATGATGTTCCAGAACCTTCCCTTGCTCGATATGTACTTCAAAATAATCTTTAGGCAAAGCTATCATATGTTTACCTTGTTCAGCAGCTGCTAAAAAATAGTTGCTCCCAGTTAAACCTTCTCCAGATAAAACACCTTCCTCATCGCTAAAGTTACTAATTACTAAAGATCTTCTTGGTTGGATATGATGTTGCTGTAAAAAATGAATCACCTCTAATCCTATAATGACACCAAGTGCACCATCAAAATGCCCTCCGTTCGGTACAGTATCTGTATGCGATCCCATCATAAAGACTGGTAGTTCAGGATTTTCCCCATGCCATATACCAAATTGATTCCCTTGCTCATCTGTGAAAAACTCTAAATCAATTTGCTCCATCCATTCTTTTATAAGAAAGCGTCCTTTTTCATCTTCTAGGGAATGTGCAACTCGGTTTGACCCTCCGTTTTTAGTCATACCAATTTGGCCTAGCATATGTAAACGCTCTGCTATTCTTCTCATATTTAGAGGATATTGATTATTTGTATAGTCTTGTAATAATTTTGTTTGAATATCCATTTCTTTTCCTCTCTTCTACATTACAGATTCACCAATCAAACCTTGAGATTAATTTCTGTATCGGGATATATGCTTCCTATAGTACATCCATCCTGTACTGCATCATCCTTTTAATTTAGATATGCCCCTAACGAAATTTCAACTCTTACTTTTGGTGATAAACAGGAAATAGGGAGGAATATAACGTCTATTCCTCCTAAAGAAATTATATAGTTGGATGCATACTGTTTAAAAACTGTGTAATACGGGGGTTTGCTTTCTCTCCAAAAATTTGGTCTGGCGTCCCGACTTCTACAATTGCACCTTGTTCCATAAATACAACACGATCTGATACTTTGCGTGCAAATTCCATTTCATGGGTTACAATAATCATCGTCATCCCACTCTCTGCAAGGCTTTTCATAATTTGCAAAACCTCATTCACCATTTCTGGGTCAAGTGCAGATGTAGCTTCATCAAATAACATTACATGTGGATCCATTGCTAACGCTCGTGCAATTGCAATGCGTTGTTGTTGGCCACCCGATAAATCACTAGGGTGATCGTCACGTTTATCTGCTAGTCCAACTCGCTCTAAAAGCTTTTCAGCAATTTTAATAGCTTCTTCACGTTTTATTTTCTTTACTTGTATTGGACCTTCAATTATATTTTCAAGCACTGTTTTATGCTTCCACAAATTAAAGTGTTGGAAAACCATACCTATGTTTTCACGTACTTTACTCATTTTTATTTTAGATCCTAATGTTAGTTGACTTGAACGATTCACTTTATACTTAATTGGCTGATTCTCAAATTTAACAACACCTTCAGAAGGCACTTCTAGAAAATTTACACAACGTAGTAGAGTGGACTTCCCCGAACCACTTGGACCAATTAAAGAAATAACTTCACCTTGATTAATCGATAAATTAATATTTTTAAGAGCATGCTTATCTCCAAAATATTTATTAATATTATTTAATTCTAATATTTCCATGGGTTACCTCCTTACTTATTGTTATTTGCTACTTTTAATTTTTTCTCTGTCCATGATTGTAGTAGCATTAATGAGCTTGTCATAACTAAGTATAATATTGCTGCCACACCTAATGTTTCATATGGAAGGTATGTACTACTATACTGTGTTTGAGCATTTAACATTAAATCTGGTACTGTAATAACCGAAATTTGCGCTGATTCCTTTAATAAAACAACAGAGTTATTGATATATGGTGGGATAATTAGACGCACCATTTGAGGTATTTTAATTCGAAACATAATTTGAACAGGCGTCATCCCAATTGCTTCGGCCGCTTCAACCTGACCTTTGTTGATAGCCATCATACCTGAACGAATAATTTCTGCCTTATATGCGGCAGAGTTTAATGACATTGCTAACAATGCTGCGGAAAATGCACTTAACTTTATATCAAACGGAGTTGCATAGTAGAATAAGAATAAAATTATTAATAGTGGCAAACCCCTAAATAGCCAAATATATACAGATGCAATATACTTTAATATACGGATATTTGACATCTTACATAGGCACAAAATAAAGCCTAAAACTGTTCCTAGAATAATTGCTAGAATAGAGACCTTCAATGTAACCCATGCACCTTCTAAAAAGTACGGCATGGCATTTGAAATTACATCAAAATTCATCTATATCACATCCCTCTTTATTAAATTCATCTCGTAATCTTGTTAATTACTGAAAGGTTTGACCAAAATATTTCATAGCTAGATCATCAAATGTACCATCCTCTTTTTTCTTTTGAATCACTTTATTAATAGCTTCCAATAAATCATCCGAATCTTTAGCAATCGCTACTGCAATGTCTTTTTCATCAAAAGGTTGACCGATTATTTCAATTTCACTACCTGTCGTAGAATTATTTATATACTCTGCTGCTGCTGGTAGACCAATTGCTACAAAGTCAACACGGCCTGCGATTAAATCAGCAAAGCTCTCTGCAGCACCTGGATATGTTTTTAAATCTTTATAACCACCAATTTTTTTAACAACTTCCTCAAAAGCAGAACCTGCATTTACCCCAACAATTTTGCCTTCCATATCCTCAATGCCACTGACTCCCGTAGTTCCTTTTTTCACTACCGCTACTGCTCCATCCTTTGCATAAAATTCAGAGAAATCAACTGATTTTTTTCGTTCTTCAGTTGCATTTGCGCCTGATAATACAACATCGAATTTACCTGCTACTAAACCCGGTATTAATCCAGAAAATTGTCCGGTTACAAATTCTAGCTCTAGTCCTAATTCATCTGCAATAATTGTCGCCCATTCAATATCATAACCTGTTAGTTTATTGCTTTTATCCATGTATGAAAATGGTCGGTAATTCCCTGTTGTTCCAACAACTAATTTGCCAGCTTTCTCTACACGCTCTAAAGCCGTTTGTGTTGAAGCTTCCTGTTTTTCCCCACATGCCCCTAACACAAATGTAGCAACTGCCAAAATTACTAAAAACCATTTTTTCATAAATCCAACCCCTATTGTTTTATTTTGATAAAAATACTAGCGTTTTAAGTAAAATATTTGTTCCGATTTCTATATCCTCCCACGATGAATACTCATCAGGGTGATGACTTATACCGTCCTTACTCGGGATAAAAAATAGGCCAGCTTTCGATAATGTAGCCATCGATTTCGTATCATGATTTGCACCACTTAACATTTGCGTATAACTCACTTCATTTTCTTCACATACATTCGTAATCGCTTGTTGAATACTTGCATCCAAAGCATTTGGATATTTGACAACATCTCTTCGTAATGATGCGTCAATATGCTGTTCACACCAGTTTGAAATCATATTTTCTACCGACTCTATCTCTTCCCAAAGATCCCCACGAATTTCAATCATACATTCAACAGCACCTGGGACGACACTAGCTAAATTCGGGAAAACATTGAATTCACCAACTGTTGCGACTAAATTACTTTCTTGCATTTTTGCCACATTATTTACAAATTGAACTAAAGATGCTGCCTGAAGTAATGCATCATTTCGACGATGCATAGGTGTTGTCCCTGCGTGACGGGCATCTCCCTTAATATGAACAAAAATTCGCAATATGCCAGCAATCGCCGTGGCTACACCAATTTTTGTCCCTTTTTCATCAAGAACAAAACCTTGCTCGATATGAAGTTCAAGAAATGCTTCAAACTCACTTTGAGAACGAACTGCCTTCTCACATTGTGCACGTGTCAAATTTGCTATTTTCAATTTTTCATCTGTATAACTATCATCTAACATGCCCGCTAAAGCGCGACTGCCAAATGTGCCGCCTAATGGGTTGGCCTCTTCCGCTACAAAAGCAATTAGTTCTAATGGTTTAGTTGGTTTATAACCATTTTCAACGAATGTCTGCAAACATTCTAGCCCCGCTAATACGCCTAATGCCCCATCGTATAAGCCACCATTTCTTACAGTATCTAAATGGGACCCAAAACTAATGGAAGGCAGGTTGTTAGCTCCTAACTTCCCAAAAACATTACCAACAGCATCTTCTTTTACGCTTACTTGAATTGCATTTAGCTTACGCTTTAGCCACTCTAAAGCACCTTTTTCCTCAAGTGAAAAAGCAAGTCGATTAAACCCTGCCTCTCCCGTATTGAAGTGAGTTGCCAGTTCTTCAAAGTTTTCTTGTAAGCGCTTTAAATTAATTTGATACATTCCCTCACCTCACTTACTTGTGCGATATAGTCTCTAAATCTGAATTTTTCAAGTTGTTGTACTGTATCCACAAATTTTTGTACATTCGACATACTATTTTTTTCAAATAATTCAGTATATTTAAGTTGCAATTCTAACTTCGGAAGTGGTTCTTTAAAATTCCCCTTACCATCTAAAGCTGTTTCCTCGATTACATGATTATCCGCAAGCGTAATTTTTATCTTTGAAGGGCGACTCGTTGGTAACATCCCTGTAAGTTCTACATCTTCAGTGACTTCTATTTTTTCTATTAAAGCACGGACTTCATCATCTACATTTACTTGATAATGCGTATATAAGCTTTTATTCAGAAGCACCGCCGCAACCGCATAAGGTATAGAAAATTTGGATGCTAATACTGTTTCGGGATCTTTATTTGTTAAACGTGCAGCTAGTGAGTATGTTGATACTTCTACTTTTGTAATTGCTGCTGTGCTAGAACTCAGTTGCTCCAAACAACCCCTTGCCGCATCAATTGCTGAATGTGTAAATCGACAAGTTGGATATAATTTAAAATAGTTTTGATCAATAAGATATGGTTCATCTTCTTTTTGATTAAATAACGAATAGTCTATTGATACTGGTAATAAATGTCCCCAAACATGATCCACTACACTTAAATGGCTTGAAAAACCAGCTTTCATAAAGCCTAGCATTTGATATGAAATTTGATTGGCTAAACCAACATATAAATTTCGAGCTGTTCGACCTTGTATTGCGGCCTGCCATGAAGTAACTAATGGAAACGTTGCTGCTAACTTGGCCACTTCTATGATTTCATCATCTGTAAATCCTTTTAATATAGCTGCAGCAACAGCACCTCCAACAATACCCCATGTGCCATGTGGATGTGCGTTGTCATCTAGCTTACTCGCATTTCCTAAGCGTGCACTTATTTCATAACCTATCATAAAAGCACGTAACACATCTTTACCTAAATTATTTTCTTCATAAGCAGCGACATATAGTGGACCAAATATATGGGCTGCAGGATGACCTTTTGCAAATTGGTTTCCCTCATCTAGTTCAAAGCTAACAATAGCTGTTCCTGTTAGAACTAAAAAATCATGTGGCTGTCTGGCTAGTGCCTGCCCAACTAAAGGAATATTTCCTTCGGGCTGCTCTATTATCAGCTGTGACACTTCTGTAGCAGCTTGCATGCCATAAGCCGCTACCATAAAAGTGTCTAAATAGATCCATTCAACACGCTCTTTAGTTTTTGCAGGTAACATGTCCCAATCAACTTGTAATAAATGCTTTAATGCATCTTCAAAATGTTGAATTGACATCCCTACACCTCAATTATTGTTTAAATGCCTTACCTGGAACAAATGCGCCGAATCCTGGCTCTTTTGTCACTTTCTCGCCATCATAAACGGTTTCGCCACGAACAATCGTATGCACAACTTTTCCGTTTACCTTTTGTCCATGGAATGGTGAAATTTTCGAATAAGAATGGAATTGATTTTCGTCTATTGTCCAAACAACTTCCGGATCAATAATTGCAAAATCTGCATCAAATCCTTCTGCAATACGCCCTTTATTTGGTATGCCATAAATATCTGCAGGATTTTGAGCCATTGCTTTTGCAAAATGCACAGGTGAAAATCCTTTGTCTACTACCATACTTTCAAACATTAATGACCCCATAATATCTAAACCAGGCATACCGGATGCAGCTAGGAAAATATTATCTTTTCCTTTTTCTTTATGTGCCCATGACCAAGGTGCGTGGTCCGATGTAACAAAATCAAGATCATTTGTTTTTAGTTTCTCCCATAAGCCATCCACATCTTCTTGATAGCGTAATGGTGGATTATTTTTTGCTTTCGGACCATATTTATCTAAATCATCACAGTTTAATAGTAAGTAAGTGTAACAAGTTTCTGATGTTACTTTCGTACCTTGCTCTTTAAACAGTTTGATTAATTCCAACGTACGTGGGTGACTTACATGAACAATATGAAGCTTTGAATCTGTCCAATGGGCGAACTCCATAAGTTTTAATACAGCAGACGTTTCTGTATAAGGTGGACGAGTCTCCATATGTGCTTTTGGGTATACCTTCCCAGCCTTTTGATAGTCTTCAATCAGATCAGCAATGATTTCATCGTTTTCTGCATGGAACGCCGCGACTAAATCATATTCCCGAAGTTGTTCCATCGCTTTCATAATTTCGTAGTCTGGTATACGTGGAAAGCGATAGGCATCTGTCTCGAATGTAGACATTTTAAATGCTACTGCCCCAGCTTCTGCTAATGGCTTAATTTGTTCTATACCGTCATATTTCGAAATTGTACCCCATAAACAAATATCTACGATTGATTGCTCATTTAAGCGCTCAATTTTTTCCTTAAATATGTCTACATTGTTAATAGGATTTGGTAAATCATATGGCATATCAAGGAATGTGGTAACCCCTCCTGCCGCTGCCGCTGCGCTTGTTACTTCAAAACCTTCATCCGGGTTACTAAAGCAATGTACATGAGCATCAATTAAACCTGGAAAAACATATTTTCCTTGCGCATTTACTATAGTAGTTGCTTGAAGGTTTCCGATCCCCTCCGAGATTGCTACGATTTTCCCATTTTGAACGCCGATTTCTCCTTCTACTACCTGCTCAGGTAAAACTAATTGACCTTGAATAACTACTTCATATTGATTCATTTTCCCATCCCCTTTGTGTACTAAAAATAATGTTGAATTTCTTCTTTTGCATTAAATAGTTGTTCAATTATTTTTTGCTCATCAGCTTCCTTCATTCGTTCTGAAGGTCCAGCTATACTTAAAGCTGCGATTAAATTGTTATCCATATCATGAATTGGTACCCCATATGCGATTACCCCTTCATCTACTTCAGAATCAGAATACGAATACCCTTTCTCTCTAGTAATCTGAATATCTTCCTGAATTTCTTTGACAGAGGTTATAGTTGTTTCTGTATATTTATGTAGCAATCCTCGCTTGTTTAATTGCTCTAATGTATCTTCTGGCATATAAGCCAGTAATGTTTTTGTAGAAGCACCTGCATGTAACGGCAGTATCTTCCCCTGCTCAGATGCTACTTTTATTGCTTTATCTGGCGTAACAACCTCTAAACAGACTGCCGAGTATTCAGTAGGAATCGTTAAAATAATCGTTTCACCTAATTTGGTAGATAGATTTTTCATAATAGGAAATGCAATGGAGGATAAATTAATATCGCTCTTCACATATTTGGCTAGCTGTAGAAAACGATAGCCTAACTTATAATTTCCTAGACTTGTTTCTACAACAAATCCTTTTTCTTTTAGAATTTTCAAATGCCTATAAACAGAACTTTGTGGGCTGTTTAATAATATTGCTATTTGCTGCACTGATAATTCTCTTGTTTCGTAATTAAATAAATCAATAATTTCTAATGTTTTTTCTGCACTCATAATTACACCTCTTTAAAAATGAGAATTGATTATCATTTATCAATAATTGAATTCTAAATTATCGGAATATTATTTGTCAACGTTTTTTCGAGCAAAAATAAACCTAAGGCAGAAGAAAATACCTCTTTTATACCTTCAAAAAATTTTTACACCTTTTATCAAATCAGCAATACCAGTAGTTTGAAAGTCGTTAATGGCATATTTCGAAATTTATCAGTAAGAAATTATACGATTACATATTTTTATTGAAAAAAGTTCAAGTGATTTATGCAAAATAGCCGTTTATCTGAAAATCTCCCAGATAAACGGCTACTCATTGTAAGTTTCGATATTAATATAAATTAATTAAAATGATAGCACAAACATATCCATGCTTAAAAAGCATTTCACTGTAAAGATATACTTTGGATTACACATAACTTTATAAAAAAATTATTGATATTCCCTTCTTAATATAGAAAAAATCGCAAGGTCAACATATTTTCCATTCTCAAATTCATGTTGTCTTAAAACACCTTCTTTATAAAAATTTAATTTTTCTAACAATCTAATTGATGATTGATTTTCTGGTTCAACTTTCGCTTCAATTTTATTAATTTTCATCGTCAAAAAGGCAAAAGAAATAATACAACTTAACGCCTCTTTCATTACGCCCTTCCCCCAATAGCTAGGATCTAAATCATAGCCGATTTCAATACGATTATGTTCTCTTTCATAATTCAAAAATCCACAAGTACCAATTACTTTTTTAGACTCCACATCTTCAATTATCCATCTAAAACCAGTCTGTTCTCGTAAAATCTTATCGTACCAATTCAACTCATTCTTCGCATCATCAATAGACTTAAATGGTGTTAGCGGAGTATATCTAGTCACTTGCTCATCTGAATACAAATCAAAAAGATCATGACAATCATTTTCTAGCGCTTGGCGTAAAATAAACCGTTCTGTTTCAAACATTGGAAAGTTAGTAAAGTTAAAATTGGAATTCATAATCATCACCCTTTTATTGTAAATGAACGCACACTCTTCCTATTCTGAATCATTCAATATAACCCCCTTCATTGTATCTCTTGAACAAATCTAGGATGACAGATTTTCTTGTCCACACAATCACTAAAAAATAAAGTCTTATATAATAATGTATTTTTTATTATTCTATATAAATAATTACATTTGAAAGGTGTGCTATTGTGGCAAAAACATTTAAAATGGAATCACCAAAATTACCTTTAACTTTAGAAAAAGCAAATTTTCAAGATATTTTTTATGAAGAAGATCCGTTCTTATCGAATTGTGTAATCTCTAACACCGTCATTGATAATGAGTGTATTGAAAGACTTATACTTTCAAAAGTTCTCTTTAAAAATGTAAGATTCATAGATGTAACTTTTAGAAAAATTGATTTGACCGATGTCATTTTTGAAAGCTGTGATTTATCGAATGCGAGCTTTAGTGAAGGACTAATTCACAGAGTCAAATTTGAAAACTGTAAATTATTAGGTTTGAATTTAGCAGAAGCTAATGTAGGAAATGTATCTTTTGAAAATTGCATAGCAAATTTATGTGACTTTTCAGATACTCGTTTAAAACAGGTTACTTTTAATAATTCAACTCTACAAGGTGCCAATTATTTTGAATGCAAATTTAATAAGGTCTTGTTTAATCAATGTGATCTCAATGATGTTGATTTTTCTCAAACATCATTAAAAGGAATTGATATTAGCACGTGTAGATTTGAAAGGTTAAATGTTACATTGGAAAGTTTGAAAGGTTGTGAAGTATCCTCTGAACAAGCAGTTGGGTTTGCTTCATTGTTAGGCATAAAAGTCGTATAAAATTGCTAAAATCTTGATTAATTAATCCAAGTAGGATTTGAATAGGTAATATGAAAACAACAAACATCATGCCCTTCTTCCGAGTTCAATTGCTACTTGGGTTCTCATCGAAGGGTACAACTAACACTATTAAAGGATTATATATTAGACTTTAATTTTATTTTCCATGTATCGACAGTTAGCACAAAGATAATCTTGATTAATAAAAATAGCACTATACATATTTGACCATGGCATTTGTTCAGAACAGCTATCACATTGATCAATATATTTATCACATAATATACCATTTCCTAGAAAGATAGCCCATTGTTCATCTGACAATTTATCAGAACCGTATTTAATGATTAGTATTGCAATTTCCAACACTTCACCATCATCAAATTTGTTTGTTTTAATTAGTTTTTCCAAATAAGAAATAAATGTAGATGGTTCACTTTTTATTCTCACTTTGAGCTCTTCTATTTGCATCATACTTCCCCTTCTGTCATTTTAAAATGAGATTTAAGGAAATTATATAGTAAATTAAAAATCCCTACTAGATATACATGTATAATTTTCCTTAAAAAATAAATAATGCATAAGCTAAACTTTTCCTACTACAATGTTGCTAAAAAATGGCTTTATGATCCTACAAAGAAAAACTCGCATTTTGCCATCAAATAATCAAAATGCGAGTTTTACTATTATTTTGAAGCGCTCAGTCTCTGTAAGTTTATGTAACCTTGTTCTGCTACTAGCAAAGCCATCCCCTAATCTTATATAAATTATATTTCCCCCCACATATCTTGCGCTTTCTTAAATAATGTTTCAACCTGTTCTTTGTTATTGTCAATTATTTCTTCATGAACATCATCGATAACGCTCAGATCCCTATTAATCATAATAGAGTAAGTTTGCTTATTTTCATCTGTAATTTGAATACCATATTTATTGTCTCCTATGAATGATGGCCATATGATTAATGCATATTTATTATCATCTGTTGAAACAGCTAAATTACCCACTAACGATAAATAATCTGGCAATTTCACATTATAAAGATAAGCATTTTGCGATAATATATAACTACGATTGGGTATAAATTCGTCTAAGTCTCCTGTATATTTAGAATACTTAACATTCATCCAGGCATACCACAATAGATTGTAGACAATAAACATAGAAAGTATAGTTGCTAAAACAATGATTATTTTTTTCTTTTTTCTCATATTTCAACAATCCGCTCTCCTCTTTTTTTAATGTCTTCATCGTGCGTAACTAAAATAATCGTCTTTCCATCTTCATTCATATTTTTTAATATATTTAATACTACATCCGCATTTGCTTTATCTAATGAGCCTGTCGGTTCATCTGCCAAAATAATATCGCATTTTTTTATCATTAACCGTGCTAGTGCAATTCTTTGCTGCTCCCCACCAGATAGCGTATAAATCTTATCATTTAGTTTATTTAATAACCCTACAGAGTTTAACGCTTCTTCAAGACTAATACTTGAACGATTTTTTTGTTTAATCATTTTCAAATTATAGCTTACGGTTTTATCTTCGATTAAAGCGAAGTTCTGAAAAAGAAATCCCACCTTATGGCCAAAATAATTTAATTGATTTTTTTTTTGACTAATATCCATCTTATCAACTAAAATTTTGCCACTATCTATCTGTTCAATCGCACCAATCATATTTAAAAGTGTTGTTTTACCACATCCACTTGGCCCTGAAAATACAATAAACTCTCCATCTTGAATAGTTAAACTAAAATCTTTAAATAATTCTCGATTTCCAAAAGATTTACTTAAATTCTTGATTTCGATCATTTAACGGATCCACCTTTAAGAATTGATTGTATGCTTCTATTTTCTGTTATTCGTATATAATAGAAAACAAAGCAAAGTTCTAATAACACAACTGAAAACCCACCAGTGATTAAGTATAGTTTCGAACTCCACTCAAGGAAATGCCCAATTATAAAAGCAGCCTTTCCTGCAATACCGCCAAAAATAATGGTTGTTAAAAATAATTTTTTATATCTTTCAAATAAGCCATAACCCATTATTTTTTTCAATGCAATTTCAACTGCATTGATACTATATTCGTAGTTTAAAATGGTTTTAATAATGATGGCTTCTAAAATTAATAAAATAATGAGTAAAACGCAACCTATAACTATCCCTTTTTTATAAATATTCCATTGATGAATATAATGCTCATAAACATTTGTCTTGAAATTATTTGCCTTAGAAAGACTTAAATGGTTGTTTTCAATAAATTGTTCCCACTCGTAGTCCTGAATTTTATACATGGATGTTCCAAATATAAAAACATTCCAGTAAGGGTTAAGCGCATTTGTATCCATATTGTTGAATAAAATGATTGGATTCTTCACTATTTTACTACTAATATTAAAACCTTTATCTATTGCTATAATATCTAGTTGTTTTTTATAGGCAATAATATTAAATTCATAAGGGTGTGGATAGTACGTTTCCCATATTTTTATTATTTCCGTTTGAACACTTTTAGAATTATATTTTTCTGGAACTAAAAAATACACTTTTTGTTCGAGCGAAGCAGTATTTAATTCGCTTATTTTATTATGTAAATATTCAAGCGTACCGCTATCAGCAAAAACATATGGAGAACCTAAGTCTCTAGTGTGTAAATCTACTAAAGAAAGGGTGTTATTCATTGCAAGATTCTCTTTATAAAAATCAAACCTTAATTGTTGTGTCACTTCACCGTCTTCAACATTTATATTTACATAAGAATAATCTTTAGCATTTTCAAAAAAGGATTTTTGTTTATAAAATTTTAGCCCTTCATCAATTAGCGTTAGACATCCCGCAGCCAGTATCACCGTTATACAAATAGTAATAATTTTGTATACATAACTTAACTGCAAAACTTTTTTGACACTATCTTTTGATTTCATATCTTTTTTATAATCACCTAAAAAAAGTGTGAAAAAGGTACATACGTTGAATACAACAAAAACCGCAAACATTAAAAGGGAAATACTAAAATGATAATTTGCATTTGTAAACTGTAAAAATAATAGTATTAGCACTAAATATGTACAAATAAAAAACAGTGTATCTGCGATAACATTTCGAAAAATAATATGTTGCAATCTTTCTCCAGAAATAACTCTTAACGCTACTTCTTTCCTCATTTGAGCCACTTCGTAGAAAGTTATTAAAAGTAAAAGACCTAATATAATAACCCAAGTAATGCTAATATTGAAGGCACTATTAAAGGCACTATATCCCTCCTGTGGAAACTTTCCTGCATACTTATCAATCAGTTTTTGCTTAAAACGAATCTGGTTTTCTTTATCCCCAATCAAATAATATTTTTCAAACTTATTGACATCTGGAATAGTGGCGATTGGTAATACCTCAAATTGGATATCCCCTAAAAAGATGCTTTGATAATGACCAGGTTGTACTGAAGAACTTTCCTTTAAATAATTTGCGGTTCCTTCTGTCGCATATATATTTATATTTTCAGAATAAACAGTGGAAATTTTTCTATCCACCACAAAAACCTCTAAATTTTCTTCCTTAGCTGCTGTTGTAATATCCTTTAACATCTCTTCTTGAGGAATATGGATAGACATTACTCCATTTTTATACATCGTAACGTAATCATATTTCGTTTCAAAGCTAACTAAATGCCATACGTATGTCTCTCCGATAAAAGTGAACCCTATACTAAATAGTATTAAACTAAAAATATACTTTGCTTTTTTCACCGCAATCACCCTGTTATGGAATAGATTACTTATAGACAGCAAAAGCGAGTTAACCTAGTGTTAACCCGCTTTAGTAGTCAAACTAGATTACCAATTACAACGATATATATAAGTATCACTATCTCTATGACGTACTTCTACTTTTGATAGTCTTGAAGCAGGTTGACTTGAACCTGTATGCCATTCACCATTAAATAAAGACGCATAATGCTCATTCGACGCATGGTTTGCCCAAACATAATCTTCATTAATAAACCGTGTGTTATAACCATACGTTATGGCAGATAACCCATCCGATCCTGTAGCATACCGTTCCCAAGCTGTTACAAAGTTTCCGCTATACGTAGCTTCTAATTGTAGCAGCAGAAACAGGAACTACTGCTGAAAACGTTAAAGCACTGACCAGAACTAACCCTGCGGACAAATTTTTTACCTTTTTCTTACACATAAACTACGTTTCCTTTCTTTATTTTTTTTGCGAACATTATATACTATCAAAATAAAAAAAACAATACAGTTAACTAAATTTTCAGATTTTTGATAGTTCCTTAATAAAAAAAATAACAAAATAATAAAAGACCAGCTCGCTATATTCACTTCGCTGGTCGTTACATTGAATTTTATAATAGTATTTACTTAATTAAAGAATAAATATTCGTATCATATGGCATATCATTTTGATGCATAAAGTTTCTTAAAACCCCTTCTTTTTCAAACCCTAATTTTTCTAATAGCTTGTTGGATGCATCATTTTCAGTAAACACTATGGCTCCGATACGCATTAAATCCATCTCTTGAAAACCATATGAAATAACTTTATCTACAGCTTCCTTGGCATAGCCCTTCCCCCAACTTTCGGGAAATAGTGCGTAACTAATATCCGCTTTTTTATGCTCTGTCGACCACTCTTGAAAGCCAATAGTTCCGATAATCCCCTCTTGCCCTTGCACTTCAATACCCCATTTAATGCCTCGTTTTTCCTTGAAATTATTAGCGAAATTTTGGATGATCTGATTCACTTGTTCTATGCTTGTTAATGGCTTTTGTCCATAATGGCGTAAAACGTCTGGATTAGAGAAGCAGTTTAATATCGCTTGCGCATCTTTATCTGTCAATTCTCTTAACACTAAACGATCAGTATTTAATATTGGAAACATTTCTTCACGCTACTTTCGAAAATAGTATTTTTACCATTCTATAACAATAGCTTTATATTTACATTAATTATTTTATTTTGTAGTGCATAATCGAAATTCACTAAGTATTAACTTCTTTAAATAACAACAGCCAAGTCTTCCTTCTAAATCGTTAATTTGCAAAAATTCTGTCACTCAAATATGGTAATGTCATATTAATATGTACATTTAATGTTATCTTACCTAAAATAGTAAATAGATGTTAATAGGAAGGTGTGTATTAAGATTGCGCAATTGCCCAAATTGCTTGGCAAATAACTCTTTTAAAAAAATAATTGAAGATGGTTTAATTCTATATAAATGTGAGTATTGCAATACAATTAACGAAGAGGTAAATGAAGAGATTGTTTATCAAAATTCAACTTTTGTGACAGAAAGAGCATCTGATGTTGAAGAAGCACCAGTTTATAATGAACATAATGCAAAATTATTTAAAGTAATTTTAGCTTATATATTTATTTTAGGATTATTCGTTATTATACCCATAGTAATAGAAGGTAACTCTCGTAGTTTTCATCTGGAGAAATTTCTAGATGATTTATATGAAATTTTTAATATTGGAAACAATAAATGAAAGGAATAGCTGTTGAATACGAAACAGTGATTTCCCACGTTTGTTCAAATAAATAAAGCACCTCACTCAAAGTGAGATGCTTTCTATTTATTGCGGTACTACTTCAGATATTTTTTCAAAGTCTAGAAGATATCCACCGATTTTCGCTTTTTCTAACTCTTCTTTATATTCTTCTTTACGCTCATTAAGTCTGTCATCAAGTGTGTTTTGATAGGCCGGAAATAGATTGTAATCTACTGGTTTCCCCATAAGTTCACCTCTTATTTTATATTTTTTATTTATTATATGCTATATTGATATTTTCTGACAATCATGAATGGTAAATTTGATTATTAAGTTCGACAATATTGCAAGAACATAGGCTTATTATACAACACCTACATTATACTATTTTCCTATCAAATATACTTATTCATTTAAGTGACTCATATACTATATCGCTTCGAGTTTTAATTAATGGAGTTTGTTAAAGGCTTTTAATTATATAAAACAAGCGGAAACATCCTTTAATTATTTTAATTAGAAAGAATGAATTTATTAGGAAGAAGCTAAGAGGATATTTTTAAGAAAAACTTTTATTTTTTATCTAGTTTACAGGCTAATAGCTAGCTATCATAACTATTTCGACATAGTAATAGTAGTGTAAAGCTAATTTAGCTTTGCACCTCCTGATTTGTTGGTTAGGGTCACTCTGGTCCAGTGACCCTATTTAATTTCTTAAAACAAATTTACAAGAAAGTAGTGGAGTTACAATATGGAATTTTGGCTAAACATTCAAACACTAATATGGTTATTTCCTATTTTTTTCATTGTTCACGATTTTGAAGAGATTATAATGGTTGAAAAATGGTTACATAACAATAAAAACAAGTTATATAAACGATTGCCACCAAAATTAGCTGATCGAATAGTAAAACAATTTTCAATGACTACAGCTCAATTTGCTGTAGCAGTCATCATTGTTTTTTTATTTGTAAGTGGAGCCACAATTGCTGTTAATCTATATTTATACAATGGCTTAACGATGAACCTTTATTTTTTCATCGTAGTTTCATCAGTATTTTTTATCCATGCATTTACACACATTGGGCAAACAATCTTTTTTCGGTCTATTACCCCTGGTACTGTTACATCAGTAATTATTATTATTCCATATAGCGTTCTTTTATATAGATCGTTGTTTTTTCAAGGAATCATTACTTGGAAAATGATTTTGATTAGTTTACCTTTTGGGCTTTTATTTTTCCCTATAGTTTTAACAGCTCACTGGATAGGTAGAAAGGTTATTTAAAATTTCAACTTATGCAAGGTCGTTACTCACTTTCTTTTTACCTTTTACTCCGATCGCTTGTACTTAGAATCTAGTAATCCCATTCTTTCATGAACTGTAAGCGTCCATTAAACAGGACACAGCTGTTATTCTGTAGCATATTTAATGAATTTGTCTATTTTACATATTTCAAATGCTTTTTGACAAATGCAATAATGTATTGCACTTCCTCTTCCGTCATTTCTACTAAGCTACAAACTCTTCGTAGTTTGGCAGGTGACTTTAATTGTTCTCGCACTTTATCAATTAGCATGTATTTACACTTACGTGGATTCACATAGTCTCTTATTCGCTTATAGCGTAAGTATGCATAACGAGCAAATGCATTTAGCATCTCTCTCTCGTAACCTTCTCGTTCTAAGTTCATAACAGCTGCATCTATCTCTTCAGTTTCAAATATCCAGGAACCGTCAGTCAATTGCATAGTACCACCTCTTCCTTATAAGCTTGAGTAGGCTTGTTGATGTAAAAAATTAGGGCATCATCATAAAGCAGTTTTTTGGCAACTCCTCTTTCGTCATCAATGTCCCCCGATTTAAATAAATAACCTTTTCGGATTTTCTACATCATCAACTTTCCTTCTTCTATAATCATTAAATGCATTACAAAAAGCCACACCTAGTTAGATGTGACTCTTTTTTTATTTTTATCAATATTTACTTGTCCATCATGCATTTTTCACTACTCTATTATTTAAAAGTAAATTGCCATAATGGTGTCAAGATAACCTCAATGTCACTGATTTGAGGAATTATTTTCACCACATGTTAAGTTTGTGTCAAATTAATTCTTTCCAAAGGCTGAGAGGTGTTGACTATTATTTCTTTTGCTCTGGTCTTGTTTGATAATTTGTTATCATTTCCTGTGTGGGTTATCTTTTTTTATTAATATTATTGTGGATTCGCAACTTTACTTTACAGTTACTATTCATCATCCTTTTTATCATCGTTATCCTTTTTTAACTGTGCAAAAGCATTAGCTAAAAACTTCGGAACACGAATTCCTAACTTACCTAAGTTTTCGATGATGCTAATGCCTTCCATTCCTATTAAAAATAAAATCATAGCATTTCGCATAAAATCTCCGCTTTCTGTAGCATTGTCCAATTGCACAGCTGCTATGACCATTAAAATCATGGCTGTTTTTTTCAAAAGCCCTTTAAACGTTTTACGAGAATCAATATCTTTTATTATCCAACCAACCATTACTCCTAATGTCAAATCGATAGCCATTAAAATTGTTAAAGATGTTACCAATTCATCTACACCGCCAATTAGATATGCAATTAATGCAGTCATACCACCTACCAACGATGACCAAAGCGTATTTGTTTCCAGAATATCACCTACTTCCCCATTATTTAAAACCCACACAGGTGATAGCTGAAGGCACAAAACATACTTTATTTTTCATAAAGTACATCGTTTGATTTCGTCAATAACAGCCTCCATTTCTAGCATATTCAATTACGTAATCGATGAACGTTAACAAAAATACAGAAAAAACGAACATAAAAAAATATTTTATGATTAGTAATCTATCTTGTAAAAATCTCTCCGCTTCTATCCACTAGCGTTTTCTCCTCCCTCATTTTATATTTAAAGCACTTACTACACGAGAAAACACAAACTATATATTAAAACTTTCTAATATTGTAAGATATTAGAATAACTTAAAATAAACGTAATGGAGGCATTACAGTGCAAATAAAAATCGCTACATTAAATGAAATTGATGAAATTGAATGCTTATATCAAGAGCTATTTACTGAAATGTCCAACTTACAACCGAAGTATATAAAACCTGCAAAACAAGATGTGACATTTGTACAGAATACGATTAATAATAAAGATTCAGATATTTTAATAGCGGATATAGATAACCGAACAGTTGACTTCTTGCTAATACAAGAAACTACGACTCCTCCATATTCATGTATAGTTGAACATAAATACGCATTTATCGTAGATATTATTGTTGGAAGCCACTATCAAAATCAAGGTATCGGTTCCGCTTTGCTATCTGAAGCGAAAAAATGGGCAAAAAATCGGCAGTTAGATTACATGGAGTTGAACGTTTTAACGGAAAATATAGGTGCAATTACTTTATACGAAAAACAAGGATTTCAAGATATGAACCATACAATGCGTTTGGAATTAGCGTAGCTTAGGATCTTACAGTTTATCCATCAACGATTTATATTGTAACGCTGTAATTTCATTGTAGACGCAAGCTTTACATGAACATCATTTATTTGCGAATAAAACAATATGCAATACAACTGAAGGCGAGTACTCTATACAGTTGTCCACTCTGCATAGCAATTCTATGCCATAATAAAAATGTGTGTTATAATACTTGTACTGACAAACCAAAATGGTAACCAATATTGAGCTGTAGCTTCTTTCTGAGCTACAGCTTTTTTTATTAGGCAAATCTTTTTTTACCTATTCAATACCAAATTTTATTGTATTACTAAAAACATTTCTAAAACAGAATATGAAAATTGGGATAAATACCCCTCCGCATTTCTACAATGAACATATTATAAATTGAAGGAAGGAGGAATGTTTCATGGGATACTACGGAAATGCAGGTAATTGGAACAATAATTTTTATGGTGGATATAGCATGGGCGGTAGTTACGGTGGTGGCTGTAACTATGGCGGTGGTTGTAACTCCGGTGACAATTACTACGGCGGCGGCAACGGCAACGGATCAGCTTTCGCGTTAATTGTTGTTCTCTTTATTCTTTTAATTATTGTCGGTACTGCGTTCATAAATTACTGACATTCAAAGTAAAGTAATGGAATGTGTGTTACCGTTTTAAACTCCTATTAACTCCAAGGGTCACTTCCCCCAAGTGACCCTTTTTATTTGTTCTTTTTTAGATGATAAAGGAAATGAATGCGTAGCTTTATAATTGCATTGGTTGCTTATCAAAATTTCTTTACTCATTTGCGAATGCGCTTTTCACTAAAACAACATTGGACAAGTATAGCATCATGCATATTCGTAAATAGTAATAATGGTGTCATTACGCCAATTAACTACGATGGAGGGATTGTTGATGAATAATATTCGAGAAGGTTTAATCCCAACTATTTTAGGTTCTGCTGTTACGGCTGCTGGCTATGCCTTAAAGCAAAAAAGTGGCTCTAACAAAATGATTGCAAACACAGTCTTTGGATTTGGTTTAGCACATATCGTGTTAGGAGCAATAGACCTTGTAGAACATCGTCGTTAGTAATTGGAGAGCACATTTTTGTGCTCTTCTTTATTTTTAGACATTCGAATGCCTAATTCTCTGCACGATATTGATTGTGGTTAGGTTTGAATACATAATCTTGGGCGTTTCTAACAACAGCAAAATTATCAACATTATAATGACCGTGCAGCGTTTCATTGTGATGCGCAATAATTTGCTCTGCGGAAAGTGACTTTGAATCAGTTGTTGAATGACCATCTGCAACTAGAGTGACATCGAACGTTAGCACTGTAGCTGCCCTCACTGCTGTATCGATACAATGTTCTGTTTTACAGCCCATAATGACTAAATGATCCACTTTCTTATCTTTTAAATATTGAAGCAAGTCAGTTTGATAAAAAGCATTCGTCGCTTTTTTATCTATAAATATTGCTCTATTTGTTGGAATGTTAATTTCATTATGAACTTGAAACCCAGCCCCTTGTCCATTTGCAACATCTTTATCTCTAACAAAGATAATAAAAGCATTCTCTGTTAATGCTTCTTGAATAACAAAATTAATATTTGCAATTAATCTATCTTTCTTAAACACTTCTTGTTCTTCGTTATTACCATCAATTAATTCTTGTTGAGCATCGATAACTACTAAAGCTTGCTTCATTTATTTTCCCTCTTCCCTATAAAAAATTTTTATTTATTCCATTAATTACTATAATATATAATAATCACGCTTGAACAGTAAAACCTCGAAAAGTAGTCACTTGTATAGTGACACTAATCGAGGTGTTCGTTTTAGTTCTTACAATTTTGGAACTATATCTTTTATTTATTTTCGTCCAATTTTCTATTTGCCTTTTGCACTTCAAGTAATTCAGATACCGTGACAAATTTGTATCCTTGCTTTTCAAGTTCAGGTAGTATTTTTTCTAAAGCTTTAACGGTTTGTCCCCGATCTCCTCCGCCATCATGAAAAAGAACGATATTTCCTTCTTTAGCTCCTTTTAATACAGTATTTACAATTTTATTAACGCCAGGACTTTTCCAATCCATTGTATCTTGATGCCAAGACCACATTACAACTTTATATCCTTCTTTTGCAACAGCTTCGATCATTCCATCTGTATATTGACCTTCTACAGGACGGAATAAAGTCGGCGTATATCCAGTAATACCGTAGATCGTATCGTGTGTTTGTTTAATTTCCTTAAGTAAATTCGGAACAGTCGTTCTTAACGGATGAGTATATGTGTGAATGGCTAATTCATGCCCATCTTCATACATTCGTTGAACAACTTCTGAGTTCTTTTCTGCATTTTCTCCTACGATAAAAAATGTTGATTTTGCCTGATATTTAGCTAATATATCTAATATCTCAGGCGTGTATTTTTTATGAGGACCATCATCAAAGGTCAACGCTATAATTTTTTCATTCGTTTTAATTTCCCATAATATTTGCCCTGCTTCTTCATAATACTTCCTTCCTTTATCTGCAGAGAAACTTTTGCTCACAAAAAAAACAGATACCACCAAAATGCAAATAGGCATGATTAACAGCATAAACTTCTTCAAAAATCTTCACTTCCCAGAGAAAAATATTTAGTACTTTATTATTTGTTGATTTCTTAAAAAAATGCTTTTTAATTAGAATTATTAGCTGTCATATGAAGTATAAAATTACGACAACTGTGCCATAATAAATTTAAAGCCATGAATCTCCCTAAACAACATTTTTCTTTTAAGCTGTAGCATTGTACTTTTGCTACAGCCTTTTTCTGTTTGAAAAGCGCATGATCTAGATAAAGATGCAACGATTAATTTCTAAAAGGAAAAAATACCTCGAGAGTTTAACTCTCGAGGCATTTTTTCCTTTTATACTCATTCTTTTATTTTCACTTTTGAAATTGTGATGCCATCACCAATTGGAATAAGGATCGATTCTAATTGTGGGTGATTAGCCACTGTTTCATTAAATTTCTTCATAATTTCTGTATAACGTTTATTTTTTGCACTCGGATCTGCTACACTGCCACCAGCAAGTACGTTATCTGTAACGATTAATGCCCCCTCTTCTGCAAGAGAAAGACAATAGTTCAAGTAGTTTTCATAATTATCTTTATCTGCATCAATAAAGAAAAAGTCAAATCGTTTTTTATCTTCTGCTAATGTTGCAAGACTTTGTAAAGCTGGTCCAGTCATATAGCTCACTTGCTGACTAAATCCTGCTTTAGATAAGTTACTCGCTGCTAACGTTGCATATTTTTCTTCTAATTCAAGGGAAGTTAAATTCCCAGCACTACCAAAGCCCCTAGCTAGACATATTCCACTATATCCTCCAAGTGCACCTATTTCTAAAATTTTTTTTGCACCGGAGATGGATACAAGCATTGATAAAAATTTACCGGAAGAGGGTGAAACTGAGATTGACGGCATGCCATTTTCTTCAATAGATGAAATAACATCCTCCAATAGTGGATCTTGATGATAAAAAGTTGAATCGATATAGTGATTAATTTGTTTCATTTATCTCTTTACCTTCCGCCTCATTCGGCATAGATTCTTTATTTTCAATATTTTCCTCTTCACTAATCATATCCATTGTTTCATTTTCTTGAATTTCAAATAATTGGATAAATTCATTAATGACCATATCCATTGCTTTTAATTCTCCAACTAAAATTTGTTGAATTGATTGATACTCAGGTTGTTCTAATTGCTGTTTAATCGTTGCACGCTTTACATTCATTGTCTCTAAAAAGGCTACAGCTCTGCCTCGACGGAATGTTTTCGGTCCTCGATGATGCGAAGAACTATCCTTTCCTCTGTATCGCTCACCACGATGATGTCCTTCTCTTTTATACTCTTTAAATTCTTCTCTTCTCATTTTATATCCTCCTTGTGTATACAAACGTATACATTTAATAACAACTTCATTGTATACATTTGTATACATATTGTCAACGATATACTTCCTCTATAAATTAAAGCCTTTTCAACAGGGAAAAACTCTTTAATTTATCTGTTGCTAGAGTAAAAATATAATAATGGATAAAATAATTGTATTTTTATAGTTTTCAGGCGGACGGCTAGTCAAAAATAGCTTCCATAGCATATGAATAGTAATGTAAAGCATAATCAGCTTTTACAAAAAACTCTCCTGTTTTGGGGCTACTTTCTATCGAAGGTAGCCTTTTTTATTTAACTTTTTAAATGTTAGTCAACTAATTTTGTAAAAAAACACACTAGCTTTAACAAATTATTGTTAAAACTAGTGTGTTTTAAATTTATACAGCCGCTTAAAAAACATCATATTTTTCTTTTAGTAAGCTATGCCTACCCGAGATTTCACAAATTTTGTACATTGAATTTGTTGGTAGGTAAATTCCGCAGTATCAGCTACTGAGATTTCAGTTCCACCCTCAGGTAAGAAATCTCGTTCTACGCGATAATTACCAGTATAATGTCCATCGGGTAAATATGTAGGGCAAACAATCGTCCATTCCATATCAGATTGTTCTAATATCTTCAATACATTGTGGTGTTCTTGGGCTGCTCTTGTTGTCTTTCTTTTCGATTCACTGGATTGATATCGTAGTAAACTGGGCGTTAGACGGCTTTGTAATATTCCTGCTGTTCCAACAGTAATGATTCGATATAAATTTCTCTTTTTCATCTCTTGTATAATTAGAGGTAAACTTTCTGTCAATGTTTTTGTACCATCAGTATTTAGTGCACTAATGACAACATCTGCATTAGCCATAACAGATGCAATATCTTCAATGTTTAAGACATTCCCTTGCTTAACATGTAAATTTTCATCGGTTATGTTCATTTTACTTGGCGTACGAACTAATGCTATTACGTGATGGCCTTCTTTTAATGCCAATGAAACAATGTGACTACCTACACGACCGGTAGCCCCAAAAACTAATATATTCAATATAATCACCTCTTTCCTAGCGATTATAGCATAGGTCGTTTTGATTTACTTTCGCATAACAATGGGCACATCTCTAAGAGTGTGCCCAGTTGTTTACTATTCGATATAGGATGTTGCGATCGCTTGAGCTAACGTAGTGCCACCATCAATATTTTCATAATTATATGGACCTAATGGTAACCCCCAAATTTCAACAAAATCTCCCTCAAGGAATTCTGTTGAATGATAACCAATTGCAAATATAGCATTAAAATCCATATCTTCAATTAGAATGATTGATACAGGTGTTCCATCATCTAATGTCTCCTCTTGAATCTGAATGATATCGCCTGCAAAAGTTACCATTTGCTCTAAATACGGCTTTACATTTTTATTTAAATGCTTGGAAGTGATTTTATCATCTGCAAGCTTTTTCGTCTTTTGAATTGCATCTTTTGATAATGCAGGGAACAAATCTGCATTTGTTGAAATAAAATTATATGATTGCTTATCCAATGTTAATTGTTCTTCTGTAAGACTAGGAATATCTTCTAAATAGTTTCTAGCATAATTAACCGTTACAACCGGAGCAGCTGCTTCTTGTTCTATTTCATCCTTTTTAGCTTCGTCTTTGATTTCAGATTCTTTTTCAGGTGATGATTCTTCCTTCTTTGTTTCACTCGATGGTAAAGAGGTGTTACCGCTCTTACTTACTTCATTTCCACATGCTGCTGCCATAATTGCTACTAAAGATAGTACAGCCATTAATACAAACTTCTTCATCACTAAATCCTCCCAATATTTCTTTCAACATACTTAATATACCAATAAAGGGAAGTATAAACTATAATAATTTTACAATATTTTTCAAATTAAGATAGATACAACTATCTATTTTGTCTTTTAGGATTAGACCTTCTTGCATATACAAAAAAATTCAATCTATATTTGTAAGTTGAACATCTACAATAAACAAATTAAAGTTATTTTTTTCGGCAATACCAGTTACTATTTTTTGAATTTTACTTTCTGTGCTACTATCTAATTTCTCTAAATCATGTAAATGTATAGTAATAATTTGATTGTCCGAAGAGTCAATTAAATATTCAATCGTACTATCAGGTTGATAGCCTTCAGCGCGTAACGCCATAATTATTTTTTTTGTTAATTGAGTACTTTGTAATTTTTGTGCTATGTCCTCAGCATTTTTTGTTTGTGAAGAATTATATTGAGTAATTTGGACAGTTGAAGGCATTTGATTTTTTATATAAATTGCTAATAAGACGATCAAAACAATCACTATAAAAAAAAGGCCTCTTTTTAGTCTTTTATGCACCCACTCTAGCTCTCCTTTATCAATAAAATACGAAACCTTAAAGAAATCGCTTTTAAAGAAGAAATTTGATATATGAGGAATTAGCGGTCGTAGTAGTTATATGAAGTTAATTACAGAGGTATAACTTCATACTTCGTTCTCGTTTTAGTTTGTGTTAATGGAGCATACTTATCACCCATTTATTTTTAGACTATGTTATCTAACCTATTTTTTTATACTATCTGTTTCTTTTAGGTATACATACCAATTTATTTTTTTGAAATAACATTTAATTTTAAATCTATTTGATGGACATTTTACCAAGTCAATTGCATTTCAATTCATAGTATATAAATGTAACGCTGGCGCTCGCATTACACAACAAACTAACAAAAGGGAGATAATAGAATGGAAGATAATAGATATTTCAAACATATGAATTGGGATTATAGCACATTTGAAAAGAAATGTTGCTGTGGTAAACATGACCAAGAACATAAGGAGAAAGCATGCTGTCATAAATATGATGACTGGAAACATAAGCAGCATCATTGTGATTGTAAAGAAGAGAAACATTGCTGGAAAGAAGAAAAAGATGAATGCAAAGATGATCACCATCACTGTAAAGGCTGTATTTGTCATTTATTAAAATGCTTTGAGTTAGGAACTACAGTTGATGTTTATTTATCTGGTGGGGGTAGCTTCCTTGGAGTTGTATTTTTAAAATTAGATAACAGAAATTGCTGTGCATATTTTGTTGAAAATGGAGCAGCATTCGAACCAATTATTATCGATTGCGAGAAAATTGACGCAATTAGACGTATTGCAACTGTGTAATCATAAACTAGCGATCAACTAACTCTTAATAAGCATCTGCTTGCAATCTAAAATACTTTTCAGTTTGCTCAGACAATGTCTGCTGCGTTAACCAATCATTAATTTATCCATTATTGTCAAGCAGATGCTTTCTATATAAACCATTGACCATTTAATTTCATTACAGTTGCAAAGCTCCGTTATCCATTTACTATTACTTTTACAATTGGTTCTAGCTTTCCTATAAATACATCTCCTAAATAGTCTACATCGATTACAACTGCACGCGGTTCAAAACGTTGGATACTGTCAATAATACGTGCGGTATTCCGTCTCTTTGCTATTTGAAAGGGTACTTCCATCTCCTTTTTCTTATCTCTCACCCTTTTTTCTGGGTAAGACATGACAAATGTAGATAAAATATAAGCAACATTTTGCAATACTTCATCAACACCAGTTGCACAAAAATCAATATTGCTCGTAGCAGTAACTTGATGTGTCATCCTATCAACCTTTCTACAATAATCCAATTTATTTTCATGTTGCGTATATGGATAGTATCATCCCTTTTTCTAATACTGATGCTTGAAGTTTCACTAGGTTCAAAGCAACACTTAGTTATGTATGCCAAAACGGCAAAGTATATGATTAGCTACAATATGCATAGTCTGTCATTTATATTTGTTTAAACGTACCTTATCTTGTTAATGCATAATAAATTACATATAACCAACTAAAACAACCGTGTATAATAGCCCAAATTATTGAATGATTGACACTCCATGAAATTGTAATGGCTAGAACTGAGCCAAACCCTATTCCACTTTTTACAACTGATTTATTCTCCATTTTATACACCTTCCTCTTCGTGTGTAAAAAACGATTAACTTTTATTTTCATTTCTCCCCTTAATTTCTTTACTTTCTCATCATCAGGTTGATTGCTCATGTTTACCATGTTGGTACATAAATCATTCTATGTTTTGTAAGGCATAGCCATCCTATATTCGCATATAAATTTCTAATTTTACTTATACGGGTGATACCCCTTATACGCCTCTCACTTATTCTTTATTACCCCATTATCAATTATTTAACACTTCTTATTACTTAAATGCTGTTTTCCATGTAATAGAATGGGAATGTTTAATACAGCGAATGTTTATGTCTAAATGTCTGTGGTCATAATTAGGTAAAGGAAGTGATTGATTGAAAATGTTATTGGTAGTATCAAGCATAATTGTTCCTTTCGTAATGCTTTTACTTCAAAAGAAAAGCAAAATCGTACGCCTTTTGTTTAACGTTCTAGCAGTTTTTGCTATGCTCGTATTTGGAGGCATTGCATCTACCTCCATCTACCAAATCATTGTGGATAATGCAGTATTTATGACAACAATCCATGCCATTTTTTTAAATCCATTATTTTTAGTATCGGGTGCTTACATTGGCGTCTACATTATTTACAGGCTGATGCTTTTAACATGGCATGAAAATAACATTAACCATCCTACATGAACATTTCTCTGTATAGCGGATGTTTCTACAGCACAAAAAAAGAGGCACTCCCGAAGGATGCCTCTTTTGCAATTGCAATTATTAATTAAAGTTTAACGATGTTTTTAGCTTGTGGTCCGCGGTTACCGTCTTCCACTTCAAATTCAACTTTTTGACCTTCGTCAAGTGATTTGAAACCTTCACCTTGAATCGCTGAGAAGTGAGCGAATACGTCTGCTTCACCTTCAACTTCGATAAATCCAAAACCTTTTTCTGCGTTAAACCATTTAACTGTACCTTGTTTCATATACGAAACCTCCAAAAAAATAAATTAATAAACAATTTCTTCAAAAAAAAATTCACCTATTATAAAAAGTACCGAAAAACACGATTACTTTTTGTAATAGGTGAATTCAATATTTTAAATCAAGAAATCTTTTTATTAATTTTATTATATACGAAAACATACCAATTGTCTAGCTGTATTTCGTTATTTTTTTAAAGCAGACGAGCAATACACCTTCATTTAAGTCACTTTTCAAGTGCCATACTTCAGCTTTAGAGTTGTTGTTGAAGGCGCTTTCTTCTTGGACGATGATACACGCTTTTTTCTTTTACTAACACTCTGCAATTATCATTGACGACAACCGCAATCAACAATATGATCATTGACCATACCTACTGCTTGCATAAATGAATAACAAATTGTACTTCCAACGAATTTAAAACCATCTTTTTTTAACTGTTTGCTCATTCGTTCACTTAGCTCTGTTGTCGCGGGTACTTCAGCTATAGTTGCCCAATTGTTGACAATAGGCTGATGATCGACAAAGGACCATATGTAATCAGAAAATGATTTATGTTGTTGTTGTATTTTCAAAAAAGCTTGCGCGTTCGTTACGACACTGGCTATTTTAAGTTTATTGCGAACGATACGCTGATCTTCTTTAAGCTCAGCTAACTTATCTTCTGTATATGTGACGATTTTGGAGGCATCAAATTTGTCAAAAGCCTCACGGTAGCCCTCTCTTTTTTGTAAAATCGTCCACCAGCTAAGTCCGGCCTGTGCTCCTTCTAGACAAAGCATCTCAAATAAGTGTTGATCGTCATAAACTGGTACCCCCCATTCCTTGTCATGATAATCTACATACAGAGGCTCGTCTAACTTCACCCATTCACATCTTTTCATCTATTCAACCTCCATTTTAATTTTTTTCGGTTATTTAGTGCCTACTATATAGAGCCAGCCATTTTTTGTATGTTCTTGTATGCTCACCGATTGAAAACCTACACTGTCGAATAGCTGCCTTAGCTCTATATTGGTTTTATAGTCCTTCCTATGATAATTGATTTTGTATATTTCTGAAATGATAATAAACTGACCACCTTGTTTTAAAACCCTAAATACTTCTTTAACATCGTTTGCTAAATCTCCCCAAAAATAATGTGTTTGGCATGCTGTTATTTTATCAAAAAAAGCTTCTGGATATGGGATATTAGAAACACTTGCCTGTTTTACAATTACTTTACCACTAGCTACATCTAACTGATTTACTTTCATAGTATTTCTTATCGCTTGTTCAGAAAAGTCGATTCCATAAATCTTTCCATTGCGATTGATTTTGGATAATGCTTGGATCGTTCTTCCACCACCACATCCAATATCTAAAACAGTATCTCCATTTTGAATTGCACCACTCTGGATTAACCAATTATTTATTCCACTATGAGCTACATTCATAATATGTAGCATTACTGAGCCTATCAACCCTCTTGGACGCTTCGCCTGTTCAATAAGTCTTTGTAAAATAGTCAATCTAAGTAAGCTCCTTTACTACGAAAGTTTTCCAACGACTTGACTAGTATCCTTTATTTGTGAATTTGCGTGTGAATTAAAAAGAAATTGTCTTAGAAATGATTCATTTTTAATATAAATGATAGGTGTCTCTACGTTAAAAAAGGAAATTAATTCTATCTAACAATAGTACAATTTGATGCTTTGACACAGACATTTACGATTGTTATTGAAAATAATCGTTTTGCATAATGAGCAAGAGCAATTGGTTTTCATTATCATCTCCATCCCATATATGTTTTCCTTAATATCTTTTACGTTTATCCATCATAAAAGTTTCAATATTTTCCATTTCTTAAAAAAGAAAAAATCACAGTTTTATACCACTGTGATTTTTATTACTTAATATATATATGAGTTCACTTAATATTGACAAATTGTTCTATGGATTTGTCAGGACATTTTTTGCATTCCTTCGACAAAATCACACTGCATTAATTTAAATATGTATTGTTTGAAGTATTTCGTTCGCGCTCATCTATTACTAGATGGATAATAAATGCTAGCTGTTGCTCAATTAACAGATTATTTTGATGAAATATATCAGCTATTGCACTTTTTTGGTTATCTGCCAATTCAACCTTCTTAAGCATCAACATAATTTCTTCTTTCGAAAGCCCAAACATCTTTTCTCACCCCATTTCATATTCCAAAAATAATTCACTATTCCAAAAACATTATCCAAAGTTCTAGTACAGAAGACAAGCATTATTATTAATGAACCATTTTTACTAATTATAGGATATAACACACGAATTAATCAATCTAAAAACTAAATTTTCTAATAACATATTCTTCTATTAATGCACTCATTATTATATTGTATATAATATTACAAATACTTTATTCTTCAATTCCAATAAATTAACAAGGTTTTCTAACATAATACTCCATTGAGCAATAACAATGGAACATTTTTCACACTTTAAAAAGAAATTTTTTTATGTCGAAATCCAGTAATCTTTGTCAATATTTTGCATGAATTAAAAGTAATCTTCAAGTATTTACACTCGTACCGTCCAAATAATTAAAGTGTTTTCTTCTTTTGTATTTTTGAAAGCTATAATAATCTATATTGCTCTATATGAAGGACTATTTTTGGGTATTCACATAAAAAAAGTAATTTCAAAATTTCGAAACTACTTGTGTTACACTTTTTTCATTGTTCCCCCTTGCTAATGTTGGATGTACTGTACTTCTCAACGAGCCGCTGTATGTTTTCAGTCGTTACGGGCTGTAAATTTGGACGTGTGATTTTTGAGGAGCTATCTTTTTGACATTTGCCGTCGTTAAATTGCCCACGTATATATAGCTGGCTTTGTTCCTGAACAATTGCTGCTGTTTTGACATGAGGTAAACTTATGTTGACGATTTCAAGGAGGGATTGATTGGTCATTGCTAAAAATGTTCGTTCGGTTTCATCGATTGCGCAATTTTGGATGCGTCCCATTGACTTATCAGACCAAAAAATTGAATAAGGGCTTTGCTGACAGTGCAAAAATTGACTGTCTACCACTTCAACAATTGCATCAATACATGTAATACCATTACCTATAATGTGTTTAAAAGTACAATTATTCGCAAAAAGACGTGCATTATTTATATAAATATGATGGCTTTCAAAATTCTGTATGTGTGAATTTTTCAGTGTAATCTTCGCATGGTCATTGCCATAAATTCCGCCCGTCTGTCCAGAATGTATAATGCATTGATCGGCTACAAGTCCACTTGCGTCTACAATCACATGAAATTGTGTATGGTGATGTATATCACATTCCGTCATTATGACATCAGCTTCGTTAAAAATAGTGACACCTGTTGTACTACCTTTTCTCACATGACATTTTCGAACCTCAGCTTTACTATTTTCAATAAACAACTGTGGCTTTACATGTTCAAATAACAGACAATCATAGATGATAGCTTTTGATTTTTCACCTATATAAAATCCGTTACTTTGACCATTTGCAATGATACTATCTGTCGCAACAATTTCACTTTCATGGACAACTACATTTGTTCCTATATGATGTTTTATCTCACAATGATCCATTGTTAATTTAGAACCACTAAATACTTGAATTCCTAGATCTTTTCCTCCATGAATTACTGTATTTATCATATTAATTGTGCATGAAGCTGCAACAATTTGTGTTTTTTCGTGTCCGTGAATTTCACAATCCTCTATCGACATTTTGACATTCCGTATGGCAAAGATTCCATTCGTCGCACCCTCTAACAACAAACATTTTGTCATTGAAATTTCACTATTTTGCACGATGATTTGTGCCTTGGCATGTTGTTGTATCGAAGACTCCGAAAGCATTACGCTAGACCCATTATCAATTCGTAGTCCAAATTGATTGGAAGGGCTTGCTATAATATCGACATTTTTCATCATTAGACTTCCAAAGTTAACTGTTACTTGCGTACTTACCATTTGTTGCTCAATTACGCAGTTTTCAAGCTGTAAATCACCTTTAATATAAATTCCCTGTCCCTGACTAAAACGAAGATTCCGCATTTCTACATGTGTTTGATAGCGAATAAATACGCCGCCTTTAATCGTGACATCGCCCTTACCATAAAGTGTTAACCTTTTTGAAACCTCAATACTTTCTTCGTAAATGCCATCTCTTATTTCTATAAAGTCACCTACTTTAGCTTCCTCTAGCGCTTGGTTAATACTTTGATAACGGTGCATTAAACTTTTTTTTACAACAAGCGTTGCCATCCACTTACCACCTATCTTTTACGATTTTCCTTAGCTCACTACCTTTAATCAATCCTTTACATCCTATTTATATACCTATTGAACTTCCTGTTATACAATTTTGTACAAATAATTTACAATTCACTTGGAAGTGCCTAATGGATGCCTATAAATTTCATAAGAAGTAGTTACTGAATTAACCGCTATTTCTAATGCTTCAAAAGTAAATTTTAAAAAATAAAAACCAGCAATAATGCGATTAATTCGCTTATTACTGGTTTTTCTCTCAATTATTTTTTTCGTTTAATGAAGAAAATTGCTATGATTACTGCAACTAATGCAATGATTGCAACAATCCATATTGAGCTTGTTGAAGTTGTGTCATTTCCTTCGTTCTTTTTCAGCTCTTCACGTGGTGTTGCAGTTCCTTCATACTTATTTGTTGTATCTTCGGTTGTTTGTTGTGTAGTCGAAGCAATTTGAATATATTGTAATGTCGGTGTATTTGATGACTGTTCTTCTTCATGTCCATGATGGTGACCACCGCTCGTCGTCAAAATAGATTTTTCTAAGTTCTGACCAATCCAGCTTTCAGGGTCTGTTGAATCAGCAAAAATACGAGGATGACCTGATAGCATATACGTTTTGCCTTCAATGATAACGCCCATGTTATCTCCTGTTACGACATCTTCAATTGTTCCAGTTGGGCCATAAGAAAAACCACCCATTTGAAGTAAAGTATGGCCACCCATATCCATATCTAAGTTTTCAGATAAAAAGGTAATATACTCCTCTTTTGTCAACGTTGCATCTGGTTTTTCAAATTCATATTTATTATGCAATAATGCTGTATTAATTTCTTTATATGTAATGTCTCCTTCTAAAGAAGATACATATTCTTCATTTTTCGCTGCTTGGGCAAGTTCTTCCACCGTTGAACCTTCAAGACCGAAAAATGCTCCTATCCAGGCTGCAAAATCTTTACGGGATAAGTTTTCAGATGGGTTCAATGCCATGTCGACACCGTTATAACCAATAAGCCCCATACTTTGAAGGACCATGATTTCTTCTATATTCGCTGAAGTTGCAGAAACATCTGTATAAAGCATACTTTTATCCATCGTATGCGCAGAGGCTACTGCAGGCGCCATAAGAAGTGCACTCATTAATATTAATAGTATATATTTTCTCAATTTTACTCCACCTTCCATTACAATAGTATATCGTCTAATTGTGATGAAAGTATGAAATCAGATAGGTTTAATAATTTTTATAATTTAAATTTACCAACTAGGTCATTTAAATTTTCTGCCATTACCGCTAAATTACTTGAACTATTTTTAATTTCGTCCATAGAGCTTGCGGCTTGTTCTATCGTCGCAGAAGTTTCTTGAATACCTGCTGCTGATTGCTCTGAAACAGCAGCAATTTCATCAACTGATTTATTAATATCCATCGTACTTTGTACAACCTCTTCTAGCTTAGTAGACATGTGAACGATGCTAGATGACATGGAGTAAACAGCATTTGCAATATCACTAAATGTCTCATTTGTGGAAACTATTTGTGTAGTACCTTTTGCAACCTCTCCATAACCTTTTTCTAATGATGTTGTTACAGTCATTGAATCATCTTGAATTATTTTTATAATATTAGTGATTTCATTAATTGATGCAGATACTTGTTCAGCAAGTTTTCGAACTTCATCCGCTACGACGGCAAAGCCCTTACCATGCTCCCCAGCACGTGCCGCTTCAATTGCAGCGTTTAGTGCCAATAAATTAGTTTGCGCAGCTATTTCTTGAATAACTGCTATAATTTTAGAGATTTCCTGCGTTTGTTTATTTAACTCATCTACCTTTTCAACCGAATCCTTCACAATAAAGTCAATCGCCATCATTTGCTGTGTAGAAGCTTCCATAAGCTCTTTGCCCTCTTCTGTTAACCTCATCACGGATTCAGAGAACTGATAGACGTCTTTACTACTTTGATTGACATCTGTTACTTTCGTTGAAAAGTCCGTCATACTTGTCGCAACATCAGAAGCATTACTCGCTTGCACTTCTGTTCCACTCGCTATTTCTGCAACCGTATCAACGATTTGCTCTGTACCATCTTTGACCTCTGTAGCTGATTGCATTAGTTCTTCACTATGTGTAGCAACTTCATTTGATACCGATTGAATATGTTTTAACAAATCATTTAAGATTTGAGACATAGTGTTTGTTGCTTCTGTTAATTGGCCTATTTCATCCTTTGTTTTTACAATTAGAGCAGGCTCACTTAAAACACCTTCTGTAATGCGCTGCATGCGTTTAGTAATCAAAATAATTGGTTTAGAAATAAGACGAGCACTAATTAGCGCTGTAATAATTGCAATGACGACTATAAGTATTCCAACGATAATACTCGCAGTTTGCTTCCGTTCCCCCGAAGTAATTAGTGAATCTCCAACTGCATTAATGGATTGTTTACGTTGTTCCGCTAAGCCTTCATATCCTTCACGAATTTCCGTAGCTTTCGTATCCATTGCCGCTAAATTATGTACAGCTAATTCCATATTTCCTTGATCATATACATCAAATACTTCTTTTTGGACATAGCTACTCCATTCTTTCGCCATTTCCGAATACTTGTTAAATTCCGACGATTCCGAAATAGATAATCGTATTTTTTCATTTTTAAGTGCTCTCTCTACGTTTTCACTATAAATATTTTTATATTTTTCATTACCAGACAACACATATCCACGTGCTGCCGCAATCCGTAATCCAATAGTTGATGCTAACTCATAATCTGTAATTAATAATTGTAATTCCTCATTTACAATTTGTTCAGTTGCATTATTACTTTGCGATATTTCGTAAAAATTAAAACTAATATAAAAAACAATTACTGCTACTACAATACTAAATGCAAAAACAATTCTTTTGCCAATAGATTTAAAGTGCATTATTCAATCTCCCCTTTTTTAAAGTCATATTTTAATCCCCTTCACTTTGCTAATGAAATATAATATAAAACTTTTTTAAACCGAAAAAAATCTTTGCTTACAATCAAGAAATTTTAACTCTATTGCACAATATTAGTAATCTACCATTTTTCTTTTGTTTCAGGATGATTTTAGAATTTTTCTTATATAAAATTGAATAAATTAGTAGTTTCTTTGTGTTTTTCAGCATCCTTTTTACAAATTGTTTTCCCTATTGGATTATAAATGAGGGATAATACTAAGACTTTTCACCCGTTTTCGATGGTATTATAGCTACAAAATTAAATCTCCCATTTCGTTTTCAAAATGAAATGGGAGATTTATGGGTCGTCTTATTTTTCTTCGATCTGATAATCTATACGTAAAAAAGGCAGTCCAAAAATGCGCATCGTATGAACAGCAGATAATGTTGTCTCATTTTTAGCACTAATAGTAAAATGCTCATTTAAAGGCAGTCTAAATACATAGTGTTTCATTGCTAAATAGATGCCTGCATCCCCTCCTCGGGAGCTTGTTATATGTAATTCCCCATCTTTTTCATATACATATAAAATACCTATCATTGTTGAAAAAGGAAGAGGTAATGCAATATTCATATACGTTGTTTGAGCTGTCGTATGTTGTGAATATATGGCCACAAAAGTTGTTTGCTCATCGATTTTTCGAATCCATGCACGTGGGGCATGTCGACCATCTTGTCGATCATCTACTTTGACAATAATGCCATTCATCTCTACTTGCTTGCTTGTCAAAGGTAAATTAAGCTGCTGCATCCAACGGCTTATGCCTTGATAGATAAACGCTAGTGGTTTAAACCATGCCCGCCATTGTACGGAAGCATTTAGTCGATAACAGTTCGTTTGTTCATAAAAATGAGGAATGACTTGAGGAAGCTTACGCGTATCTACAAATTCTTGAAGTGCATCAACTAAACCTGCATGGGCATCTCCTGTTGTATGTAATTTTCCCCGTATACGACTTACTGGAAAAGTAAATGGTTGATGGGTAGATTTCGGGACTTCTAAGCCCCATGCGATTACGCCGACTAATCCAAACAGCAAGCAATTCACTAAGCCATGAAATGTTAGCATATCAGGTATACTGACAAGAATTATGCCAGTAAAATTACCAAATGCGTAAAGTAAGGACCATAATATTGTCAAACATAATGAACCATAAGAAATCCGCAACAAGAGACCCTGTCTTCTAGGCAAACTTGTCTTCAACGAAAGTGTAAACAGCCAATAGATAGCACCTATGTAAAGCGCAACTGACACAATTTCAATGATTGTTGAAAACGTAATTCCGAGTGCAACAAGCAGTGGACCTGTCAATAAAATCAAAACGACGATATTGTATCCTTTATTTTTATGTATCCTTCCAAACAAACCAATAGAAATAGCTAATAAACATGCAGAATAATGAAAGTGGATTGCAGTTAACCACGTAATTAACGGCGAAAATCCTGTATCAATCTCCGCAATATAAGCAAAAAACCATAGTCCTCCAATAAATATATATATGAGCCCAATATCTATGGCGATTTCAGCGGTATTCGTAAAACCACGCTGTAAAAATCGTGTCAAACCCTGTAGTGCAATAAACGCTGTATAAAGAACATACACAACAGCTAAGTAAATTGCTAACTCACTATCAGCTAACCAATGTAATAGTGTTACAGCAAGCATCATCGCAATTATAATTACATGACCTTTTTTATCGAAAGCTACAACCATTTTTAACATAGCAGGGACTAATACAAGTTGAGCAAATGTAAGCAAAATCAAATAATCGGGTTGCTTACTAAACAGGTAGCAGATGATTATGAGTACCCAACCAATTAATAACACAGGACTAAAGAGATGTTTGCGTAAATTCGCCAGCATACATCATTAACCTCCCTAAAAGTGGATTATGAATATATACATGAATTGTAAAAACATTTCTGTTATCATCATAGCCTTCCTCGACGATTACATGCCCTTCTAACATTTTAGGAATTTTACATTCTAGTTTAGACATAACAAAACGCTGTGCGCCAGACCGTATTACTAATTTTCCCTCTTGTGTTACAGAAAACAATAAGTCGGAATAGAAAAGAGCTGGTGAGCCCAAATAATCCTTTACAACTTTTTTGACCGGATCTACCGTCATTCTTGCATCAAAATGCCTTGTTTTTTTAGTCATAAAAAAAGTTCGTTCCCATTTTACTTCTAGTTCTCCATTAGGTAATTGGCGACAAGTATTGCTTATTGTAAATGGGATATGCTTTCCGGATTCGGGAAATAAAAACTTAAACCTTGCAGCAACCATATAAAAAGGACGCATCCATTTTGCACCTGATTCTATGCTATGCATAACACCTTTTGCATAAAAAGTTTGATTTAATGGTAATGCATAGCGTTGTTGCAGTTTCGGATGAAGTTTTTTAAAATCCTCACCTAATAATGTTTGGTAAATAGTCATCCATTTTCCCCTCGCTTTCGTTTACAACTTTTCGCACTAGGTAAATCTTTACTAAGAATAAACCCAACAATGGAGAGTACCCATAATGCGCCATTAAAGGTCACTGGATTAAATGGCGCCATCGCAATATTTGTATTTACAAGTACTGCGCCGAGCGTTAATAATGGAAACAAAATAATTTGTAACCGAAAGAGCATCCGCTTCCCTCTCGGTAATAACCAGCAAAGCGCAAAAATCATTTCTGCAATACCAATACAAAAAACTAGAAAAGTCTCATTATTTAGATTGGCGTCACTTCTCGTTGTTGTGGCACCATTCAAAATGGAAAGTGATTCCTTTACCATCATTATTTCTTCAGGATGCTGAATCATCACTTTTGGTACAAGGCCATGGTACAGCCAAACAATGCAAAAGGATATACTAATAAGCATGGTTAAAAAGAAGCGAACATATTGGGTACTTGGTTTTTCTCCCTTCTCTAACCATCTTTTTAATACGTCAAAGCTGAGTGCTGTTGCCCACCCCATTAGTGGACGAAACGTAAAATCTAATAGTTTACCAAGTTTCCCATAACGCACCTCATAATCATATTGCGTTAAAAATGTTACGCCTTGCTCTTTAGGGATATACCTCCAGTATCCTTTTCCCTCTGCGATTGGCGATATTTTCTGGGGAGTCCCAAAATGCAAAGAAGAAATTTTCGTACCATCTTTTTTCATATGCTCCCCTTTGCTTTCTCCCCAACCACTTACTGTTAAACCAGGCATAACCTTCGTTTCATAGGTAAAGCGTTGTGGTTCATTCGGAAACTTTTTATCTTCATATGTAATTTTAGTAAAACGCAAATCCCACTGCTCATGGAGCTTCGGATTTTGAGTATATTTCCATGCATCTTCAATTGATGCTTGCATATCAATCTCAACGTAAATCGGCTTTTTCTTCATTCCACTCTCTCCTCAAGAAAATTTACCTAAAACTCTTTTTCTTTCACACATTTGTTTGTGTTCAAATTTTCAATTTAGAACCTCGAAACTAGCGAATACAGTTTATACTATATTTAACATTATAACAGTGAATTTCCTATGATTAACCCCGACATTCAATAAAAAAACAGCTCCCATAATGAGAGCTGTACACAATATAGATAAAAGGCATCAAGTTCACCTTTGATGCAGTAGGTGCCACGGGTAAGTGCCAGGCACTCAAACAATTATACTGACTGGAGCGGGTTTCGACATACATTACAGATTGTGTGCTAAGTTGGAAAGCATACGCCAGTAGCGAAAATCAACGGCAGTTTTATCATTTAACATACTATGCACCGACAAATAACACAGCCTGTCCTATTGCAATAAAAAAAGCTTCGTGCTGAATCGGGCTAGTTTCTTCAATTTGAAGCGTAATGTCAAAATGTGTTTCTTGATAAACTGCTTGCCATCGTGCAATCGGCTGTTCATTCAATGTAAACAGTGACCAGTCCTCCATTTCCTTATTCAGCATTATTTTATATTGACCATCTGTTATGATTAAATCAGGAATCATAATTTGCCAGCCATCATAGGCAATCATATAATCTTTGCCTGTTACAATATCCTTCCCTTTAAAATGAACACGCCCCCGTCGGGATATTTTTTTACATGTGAAAAGACGTTGCCCATCCACCGCGCTTACATCGAATTGTACAAAATACCGATAATCCATCATACGGTCAAAAGCCTTTTTCAGCCCATTAGAGTAAATCCGTTGTACATTTGAAGATATGTTCCCTTCCTCATTCACTATTTGAACTAACTCTGTCGATTCAATCGATGCGGGTTGCTTATATGTAAAAGTTCTCAATACGTTCGCTCCTTCAATCTCTGTTGCTTCTTTTAAGCTAACACAAAATAAGCGTCAAATACAATTTACCTGATGTATTTGACGCACAATTTTAAAGAAATATAGAAAGTACTTATTTATCCAGTTTAAATGTAATATCGCCTACGCCAATTTCAGAGTTTATGTCTAGTATAACGTCTGCTTGTTCATACGCTTCATTGACATAAACCCCTTTCCCTTTAGCAATAAAGCCCTCAAGATTGATGGAGCCAATTCCTTTTTCAGTTGTAATTTTTACGCCGACTTTTGAAGGTAAAATAACCGTAGTTTGACCAACACCCGTTTCAATATTCGTTTCAAAGCTTTCTTTCCATTCACCACCTAGATCAACGTATAGATCTCCTACACCCGTTTCAATATCTAAGTTTTCAAGCTTTAGACCTCTTAAATCGAGCCTTGCTTTTGATGCACCTGTCTCCACAGAAAGATCCATCGGTATATCTTCATTCAGTTCGATATCCCAAACGTTTTTTATATTGCCAATTCTAACTTTAGTAGATCCTTTATGCTCAATGACTAAATCACCGGTTTTCCCGCGTTGTTTGTAGTGTACTTTTGGCGCTAATTTTTTTATGTTATATTGAGCGCTTCCTTCCATCCATTCCGTTGCACCTTTTGCAACCGTCATTTCACCGACACCAAGATTAATTTCTACATCTAACTTCTTCGCATCATCCTTTTTAACCGAAAAAGTATCTTCTTTTTCTTTCTCGGGAACAAAAGAAGAACAACCAGTTAAAACTATTAACGAAGCGCTAACCATTAAAGCAAAGCATAAAAATTTTTTCACTTTTATTTCCTCCCACTATATATTCTTCCATTAAATCCATTTTATCTGAATTAGGAAATATAAAAACGACCTTTAGCTTTAACTTCGACTAAGACCTAAGACGTAGCTATCTGCTTTTTCATTCCCATCCATCTATATGCTGCTACTCGCAAAAGTTGAACCCTTCATCTTGTCACTTTTGCAGTGTTCAAGAAGAAGGGTTCAGTAAATGTTTAGCTATTCACTGTCTGGCGCAATATAAATGTCTGTTTGTTCATATAAATCGTCAACAGTACCGTTTTGGTGAACAGCTCGTATTGTGACGGCTGATAAATCGACATTCGAGTGGTAAGGTACTGCAACTAGTTGTGCACGATTAGCATTTACAGCCAATTCAATCTGTTCGTCATTGATGTTTATGATTAACTTCTTAATGGTATTTTGCTTCACAAGCGGAATTACAATATATTGAATGTTCGGTACCGCCATAACTTGCATTGTGTCGTCCGAGTTCAAAAAAAAGTGATCCAATTTATAACCTTTACTATCATGCTTGAAAAAAGCAATGCCTTGCATACTAGGTGTAGAAAAATAACTCATACGATATTGATTGATGGTAATCGTGTCAAATAGACGTAAATCATCGGTATTTCCTATGGGCCATACCCCTGATTGCAAAGTATTTACGATATCGGCTTCATTTGCTACATAATAGCGATAGCCAATGCGTTCAGACATATTTCCAACAATTGTTATTATAATGATTGCACAAAGCAACAACCACCATAGCCACTTTTTACGTAGCGCATAGAGTGCAAAGCAACCTGAAATAGCAATTGCTACTACCCCAACCATCATCCAAGGTTGCTGGAGAACTGTATAGTCTTTTTCCTTCCCAGATTTTTCAGTGTACAATGCAGAGCCAGATATTACAGGCATATCGGGTGTTATTTGTTCGATTTTAAATAAAAGCACATCTAGTCCTATAACCAGACTTACTGTTAAGAATACCGTTAATAAAACAGGGGTTAGGGAGCTTTTTCTTAGCTGATGGATTTTTCGAAAGGTTTTTGTTTGATTGTCCATTGAAAACGTACCTTCTTTATAGACAGTATTAATAGCATTACGAATCTGATCCATATTCAAACCCCTCCTCTTGTAATGTCAGGCCAATTAATTGACGTGCCCTTCTTAACCTTGTCTTAACTGTATTTTCTTTCATCTTTAACGCTTCAGCAACTTCATTTAACGATAATTCTGCAAAGTGGAATAATAATAAGACATCCTTGTATTTTGTAGGTAGCTTTTCAATGGCAGCAATTAACATACTATCGGACTCATTTGCAAGCACTTGAATAACTGGATTCATTTCATTTCCAGTTAATTTATTCCAATAATCAATTACTTGTATTTTTTTATAACGCCAACTAGATAAATAATTATGACAATGATTAATAGCAATACGATATAAATACGTTTTTACAGATGCTTCTTCTCGAAACTGGTCCATTTTTTCATAATATTTTACAAATGTATCTTGCACTAAATCTTCGGCTACTGCCCAGTTTTGTACATATGTATAGCACACGCGCACTAAGTAATCGCCATACTGTGTCATCGCTTTTGATAAACAAGCATCCTTCTGCGCTTTTATCACTTTGCTCGCCCCCCATCCATGAAGCTTCGTGATTGCAATTGTGCAAACCTTATAACAGAAAAATATTTTTATTTTTTCAAAATGTAACGTGCAACACAATTTGTAGTTAGACAATCAGACAATGGAAAAAGTTTCATGAAAAAATAAATATTTTCTCATGAAACTTTAAATGTTTTATAAGCTTAGCTCATCTTTTTCTAAAAGTAGCTTTTGCTGTAGGTTTCTGTATATTCCTTGTTTTTGCATAAGTTGCTGATGGTTACCTTGCTCAACAATTTCGCCTTGTTGAATAACTAAAATTTGATCGGCGTTTTCAATTGTTTTCAGACGGTGTGCAATCACAAAGCTAGTACGACCACGCATTAAATGCTGTAATCCTTTTTGAATATCGACCTCTGTTTGCGTATCTACGCTAGATGTCGCTTCATCCAATATTAAAATATCAGCATTTTCTAAAATGGCACGAGCAATAGCTATCAGCTGTCGTTGCCCTTGACTTAAATTAGCTCCACCCGCCTGTACAGCTGTATCATATTGCGCTGGTAAGTATTTAATAAAATTATGCGCATTCGCAATTTTAGCGGCTTCCTCCACCTCTGCATCAGAAGCATCTAGCTTACCAAAGCGAATATTTTCGCGAATAGTACCAGTAAATAAATAAGTATCTTGTAACACAACACCAACGCGCTTACGAATTGTTGCCATTTTATAGTCCTCAATATTATGACCATCAATAAGAATCTCACCTGCATCCACATCATAAAAACGTGTTAGTAGGTTAATAATTGTCGTTTTCCCTGAGCCAGTTGGACCAACAAGTGCAATGGTGTCTCCTGCCTTAGCATGAAAATTAATATTTTTTAGTATTGGCTGATTTGGCAAATAGCTAAAGGAGACGTTTTGAAATGCGACTTCCCCTTTTAAGCTTCGACTATCAATTGCATCCTTTTTATCCGCTACTTCCGATGGTTCGTCTAAAATTTCAAATACTCGTTCTGCCCCCGCAATCGCCGATTGGAAAGTATTCAATAAATTCGACAGCTGATTCAACGGACGGAAAAATTGACGCGTGTATGTGACAAATGCCGCGATTATCCCGACGGTCACTACCCCTTTCACCGCTAAAAATGCCCCAGTACCGATTACGACTGCTAGCCCTAAGTTATTCATAAAGTTATTGATTGGTCCTAATAAGCCTGAAGTAATTTCTGCGCGTTGTGCTGAGTCGCGTAGGTTGTTATTTTGTTTACGGAAAGATTCAATCGTTTGCTGTTCTTTACCGAAAAGTGTAAGTACTTCCGCTCCCGTAATCATTTCTTCAATCGTTCCATTCAGTTTTCCTAAATCACGTTGACGAGCCGCATAGTTTTTACTACTACGTTTGACAATTTGCTTTGTTGTGAAAACAATTAAAGGAATAATAATTAGTGTCACAATGGCTAACTGCCAGCTAAGCGAGAACATCGCAATGCTAACACCGATTACTGTTAAAATGGAAGATACGATTTGCGTCACACTTTGTGCTAATGCTGTATTTAAGTTATCAATATCATTCGTTACACGGCTCATTAAATCACCAAGTGCACGTTGATCGAAAAATTTCAGTGTTAATGTTTGAAGTTTTTTAAATAGTTCAAGGCGTAATGTACGTATTGTCTTCATCGCCACTTGAATCATGACATATGTTTGTAGCCAAGTGAAAATCGATGCTACCGTAAAAATACAGGCTAGCACAATACCAAGTCGAATCGTACCAGCGACTTGTTTTTTCATAATATAATCATCAACAATATGTCCGATCAAATAAGGTCCTGCCAAGCTTAAAAATGTAGAGGCGATGACGAAAAATATCGAAAAGAACAGCCCTACTTTTTGTTGGCTGACATATTGCCATACACGTAATATTGTGTTTTTTTGGTTTTTTGCCTTTTCAGCAGGTCCACCCATACGTGGCCCACGTCCAAAATTCATTTGCTTTGGTTGATTTTGACTCATTGTTGTTCACCAGCCTTTTGCTGTGAAGCGTAGATTGCTTGGTAAGGTTGGTTACTTTGTAATAATTGCTGATGCGTACCTTGGCCAACAATTTGGCCATCCTCTAACACTAAAATAAGATTTGCCTGTTGGATGGAAGTAATTTTCGACGCGACGATAAATGTTGTTGTTTCTTGAAAATGTTCGCTAATTGCTTGCTGTACATGCTTTTCAGATGCACTATCAAGGGCGGAGGTTGTATCGTCTAAAACTAATATTGCTGGCTTTCTTACAAATGCCCGTGTCAGTGCTAATCGTTGCTTTTGGCCACCCGATAGATTCGTTGCACCCTGTGATAGCTCATGCGCCAGTCCTTGTTCAAGCTTATCAACAAATTCAGATGCACAGGCTGCATCCAGTGCCTGCTGTAATTCCTCATTTGTCGCTTCTTCCTTACCAAGGCGTATATTTTTTTCGATTGGTCCAGAAAAAAGTAAGGCTTTTTGAGAGGTAAAGCCGATATGTTCACGTAGCGTGTGTAATGCATATTGATTGAGCGGCTTGCCATCCAGCAGAATAGTACCACTAGTCGGGTCAAAAAGACGCGGTAATAGCTTTACAAGTGTTGATTTCCCACTACCCGTTTTACCAATTAGCCCTACGGTTTGACCCGCCTTTCCAGAAAAAGTAATATTTTTCAGCACATCTTCTGACGTTTCATAGTAACGGTAGCTCACATTTTGAAAGTCGATTGTTCCTTGAATTGACGAAGTAATCGGCTGCGCTGCTTCTTGCACCGCTACTTCCTTGTTTAGAACGTCGACAATACGCTCTCCAGATGGAAGTGCACGAGCAATTTGCATTAAGACCATACTAGAAGACATAAGCCCATTTAAAATAATCGTTAAATAGTTAATAAAAGCAAGTATTACACCGACTTGCAACGTGCCTGCTTCAACTTTAATAGCACCAAGCCAAAGTGCAGCAACAATTCCGAGGTTCACGACAAACATTGTAAATGGTACGAGTACACCGACAATTTGTTCTGCTGTAATAAAACGTTTCGTAAGTGTGTCATTAAGTCCCGCGAATTGCTCTACTTGATGCTTTTCACGACGAAAAGCCTTTACTACACGAATACCTGCTAAATTCTCCTGTAGCTTAGTATTAACGCCGTCAATCGCCTCTTGTACTTTACGATATAAAACACCTGAATACTTAGTGAAAAAATACATTGCGATGATTAAAATCGGCACAATCACGAGCAATATTGAAAATAACTCGCGAGCCGTCACAAATACGATGACAACCGCACCAATAAATAATAACGGTCCACGTACAAAAATACGTAGCGTCATCATAAACGCACGTTGGATGCTTTCCACATCACTTGTTAAAATCGTAATTAGCTTTCCAGTAGTAAACGCATCCCTTTCCTTTGCCGAATACGTCATCATTTTCTCATATAATGACTGACGTACATCTGAGGCAAAGTGAATGGCTGCTTTGGAGCTATAAATTGAGCATCCAAGCCCCCCTACTAATCCAAGGACGGCACTCATAAGCATAAATAAAAACATTTTAAATACATACGGATTGTCATTATTCGCAATTCCCGTATCAATCATATGTTGCATAATAGTTGGTTGGATTAAATCCATCGTTACCTCAAGCACCATTAAAATTGGTGCAATCAATGTAAAAAATTTATAGGGCCCTAAAAAGTGCCCTAACTGTCTAACTGCCTGCATTCTTTCGTCTCCGTTCCGTGTAAATCACATTCGATATTCATTATAACTGAAAATCATTCCTAAGTGCCAGGCACTCAAACAATTTTGAATTTAATAGCTTTGCTAATATATTTTTTATGAAAATAGAAACAACAAAATTAATTCATCCTCAATATTATTTCTCAGTTAATATTCAGTTCATAAATTTATTGTATTATCCGTTTATGAACATTTTTCTAAAATGATAGCTAGAAAAGAAAGTCATTTGCTATGAAAATTCATTACAATGCAACATTTATGAAGAGTATGTAAGGAGGAATAATTTTGAAAGAAATGAACAACCGAGAAGGAATATTGCGCAATCCAGAATGGGCCATTGAGGCAAAGGGTTTAGTTAAAAATTTTGGCGATCATCGTGCTGTTGACAGTGTAGATTTAAACGTACGCGCTGGCAGTATATACGGTGTGCTTGGTCCAAATGGGGCAGGCAAAACAACAACAATTAGAATGCTCGCAACCCTTTTACGCGCGGATGCTGGTTCAACACGTATCTTCGGCTATGATGTGGTGAAGGAACCACATATTGTTCGTCAATTGATCGGGGTGACAGGTCAATATGCTTCAGTAGATGAGTCGCTTAGTGCTACAGAAAATTTAATTATCTTCTCTCGACTACTTGGACTAGGGCGAGCTGATGCACGAAAAAAAGCTGCTGAACTGTTAGAAGAATTTGGTTTAACAGATGCTGCAAAACGTCCACTAAAAAATTTCTCTGGAGGTATGCGTCGAAGATTAGATTTAGCTGCAAGTCTCATTGCTCAGCCTCCATTAATTTTCTTAGATGAACCGACGACTGGATTAGATCCACGAACACGTAATCAAATGTGGGATACCATTCGTCGATTGGTAGATATGGGCTCAACCGTACTTTTAACAACCCAGTACCTTCAAGAAGCCGATGAACTTGCGGACAGAATAGCTGTTATTGATCATGGTCGAGTAGTTGCTGAAGGAACGGTCGATGAACTAAAAGCGTCAGTCGGTACTTCATCACTGCATTTAAGTATTCAAAATCCAAACGATATTAGTGATGCTCGTCAAATAATTGAACATGTACTAAAAGTTCCTTCAACGATAACTTCTAATATCGGAAAGATAACCGCTCCAATGACGAATGCGGACCTCGTTACAGATTTACTTATTGCGCTTAGACAAAAAGGAATCTTATTAGACGAAATGAGTGTGCAAAAGCCAACTTTAGATGAGGTATTTCTAACGATTACTGGCCATGGTGTTCAGGACAATGCTTTTTCAGAGGCTAATGAGGTAGGAGATGCAAAACGATGAAAAATTCAATAATAAAACAACATAGCGGACGTCAGCTACCCAACAGAACGAGCTTACGTCAATCAATAAATAATTCATTAACAATGGCTTATCGCGGCATTTTGAAAATTAGACGCACACCTGAGCAATTGTTTGATGTAACACTACAGCCTATTATTTTCACTTTAATGTTTACGTATATTTTTGGTGGTGCCATCTCTGGTGACGTCCAAAGTTATTTACCAGTTATTATTCCTGGTATTCTAGTTCAAACAGTTATTACGACCTCAATCGTTACTGGTGTTCAATTACGAGAAGATATGGATAAAGGAGTTTTTGACAGGTTTAAATCTTTACCGATTGCACGTATTGCACCATTGGCTGGTGCGTTATTAGCTGATACGATTCGATATACAATCGCAACTGTCTTAACCTTTTCAATGGGTTATATCATGGGATATCGTCCAGAAGGTGGTTTAGGTTTTGTTGTGCTAGCAGGTCTTCTTGTCATTGTTTGTGCTTGGGCTATGAGTTGGATTTTTGCCTTCTTTGGTGTAATTGCACGAACTGCTTCCAGTGTACAGGGGATTTCAATGCTCGTTTTATTTCCGCTGACGTTTCTGTCGAACGCTTTTGTACCAGCTGAAACATTACCGAACTTCTTGCAATGGTTTGTGAAGATCAATCCTATATCGCATCTAGTCACAGCAGTTAGAGAACTAACTAATAATGGAACAGTCGGTTGGGATTTAAGTGCGTCCCTTATCGGTGCTGCAGTTATTGTAGCAATTTTCGCACCAATAACGGTCCGTGCTTATATGCGCAGAACTTAAAAATATTTGTATAAAGTATACTCAAACAGGCTTCTGTAGCTTAAAAATCCACTTCACTTTATGCGAAGCACATTGTATGCCGCAACCCTCGTTACTGTTCGGGTTGCGGCTTTACATTTTGTGCTTACCCGCAGTAGACTTCATCGATTTTAACTTCCAAATTAAAACTAACCGACTACGAGTTTTCAGAATTGTTTGAGTGACTGGCACTTCTCAAAATTTCGTGTAAACAATTTTTGCGCTAATTGCTCTTTTTCGGGGTTGATACCTAATAATATAACTGCACAAGGTCCAGCTGATTTTTCGGTATCCAGCGAACTTTTTACTTGGTGATGACCAAAAAGTCGTGAAAATTCTGCTTGTAGTCCTTGCGACCCTACCGGCCAAACTTGTTGCACAATTTCTTCACGCCATGCACGAAATATTGGCTGGAGCTGAGCAACATCTTCGGGTTGTTCAAGTACTTCTATGCCTACGAGTGGTAGCCCGTATGTGTACCAACTCAGATGATCACGATCAAACGGTAATCTTTTTTGTACTTCACCTAGCATTGTAATAGATAATCCCGATTGCAATGTAGGCATATTGGATTCTGAACTCCCCTCTATTGGAGGACAGCATAGCCCTACTTCTCCAAAAACTTGTCCAATGCCTGCGACATAGCGTGTCCATGAGGTATCACCCGAAAAGTTAGCGAGAATTATGTGCATTGGTATCGCTCCAGCTGCAAGCTGCTCTAAAAAAGTAACACGCGCTGTTAAATATGCTGTTAACTTATCGGGGGCAAATACGACATCTTGTGGTTTTTCACCAATCGCTGCTGCATTGTCGGTTGTGGCAATAAGTTCCCCTACTTTTACTGCATTTCTCAATTCACGCGCCCCTCCTTACGGACAAACACTTTCGAGAGAATCGGCATGACAATAGCGACAATAATAAGATTGATGACTGTTGCCATAAAAATACTAGCTAATGAACCCCAGAAAAACGCTGGGCTTATAATGAAATAAAAAGGGATTGGTGCAATGACACCATTTAGTAAAAGTGCTACTGGCCATTTCCAAAAATGCATGCCTCTTTTATGCATTACACCAAATATCCACACGACAATAAACATTTCAATAGCAATAATAATATGCAAGGGTCCATATGGAAAACCAGAAGTCATCGCTGTAATAACATGACCGATTAACCCTGCCACTCCTGCTAAAACAGGTGATAAGAACACAATACTCAAAAATGCTGGTGCTGAGTCTAATGCCGCCGTTGATACAAATGACGGGATTTTAATGACTGCTCCAACAGCACAAATCGCCGCCACCATGGCAGTTAGTGTTATATTCATTAATTTTTGTCGATCCATTCCATTTCCCCTTTTCTAAAAATAGTGAATGCCCCTCTTGGGAATTGTCTCTAATCTTTTGATTATTTTATACGTTCTGCAATGCCATACCAAATGCGGTCAACTTGTTTTGCTTCTGCAAATAACGCCTGATACAAACGACCACAAGTGTCACGCAATAGCCGTGTCTGTTTTTCCATTGGCACTACACCACGTCCCATATCGGTTACAATAATATATAACTGACAGCTTTCTTCAAGAATTTTAAGCTTCGCCATAATATTTTTGACAATCACTTCATCTTCCTCAAGATTTTGCTTTATCAGCCAGTGTTCAAGGTTTTTAATAATTAGCGCATCACATGCAGGTGCAACCTGTGGAATAACCCCATTTATCAACGCCACTTTCTGTTCCTCAAGCAATTGAGTCACATAGGCGGTTTTCCCGTTATAGGCCCCTCCGATAAAGACATGCATCTTGCTCCCTCCTTCCAAGCCGCTTTGGAAAATGTTAACGTAAATACCCGATCATGCGGTACTTGATACGACCAAAAAGACTTTTGCTGTGGCGCAAATGCTACAAGTAACGCTCGTACAACCCCACCGTGCACGACGAGATAGTAATCGCGTTCATCTTTTGGCAATGCTAAAAATCCAGCAATCACCCGATCACAAAACAACTCAAAATGTTCTCCGTTTGGTGGTGATATACTAGTCGGGTCATCTAGCCACGTACAGTAACGTATGTCCGACTTTAATTCATCATATGTTTTACATTCAAAATCACCAAAATTAGACTCCCGAAATCTTGCATCTGCAATATAGCTAGCATCTGGAAAATAACGAGAAGCCGTTTCTTGACACCGTCGCAAATCACTGCCATATACCTTTTTTACAGCTTCATTAAGTATAGGAAGCGCTGCAGCATTTGCTAATGGAGAATCTGTCCAGCCAATATAACGCTTTTCCAAGTTTTCTTTAGTTGGTGCATGCCTCATTAAACGAACAGTAACAATGTCACCCATAGCACAACCTCCATTCCTTCAATTGATGCTCCAAGCAAGTCACCTGATACACCGCCAAAATTGCGCACTGTAAATTGACGAAACAATAAAAAGGCAGTGACAAGAACAGCAATGAGCACGAATGGTAAACTTGAAAAGCCTACTACAAAAAATACGCAACAACTTGCAAATACAAGCGTCATTATCATTAAACTGGCCAATACACGATGGTTCAGTTGTGTTTTAAAAAAATAGGCTAAACCTTTTTCCTTTGAGCACTTTAAAGATAGAAAATAGAAGCTCATCCCCACACGTGTCAATAAAGGTATGAAAACGAGCATCCACAATGATAGTTTGTTCTGTACAAAAAGCTCATGAAGGACAACGAATTTTCCTAACACTAGAAATAAGACAGACAAAACACCGAATGCGCCTACCCGTGGGTCATCCAAAATTTCAAGACGCTTTTCACGATCTCGATACGAAAAGTAGGCATCACCCATATCGATAAAGCCGTCTAAATGCAAGCCCCCTGTAAAAAACGCAAACAGTCCGACAATCAAAAATGTTAATAGAACATCACTACTAGATGTCCATTCTGTTAAACTAAAGATTGTCGCTGCAACGACAGCTCCCATAAGCGCACCAATCCATGGTAAAAAGGAGAACATTCCCGTAATTGTTTTTTTAGATAGAGGAATCTCTTTATGTACAGGCAAAACCGTAAAAAATTGAAATGCGAGCAATATGCTATGCCAAATAGTTTTCATTGCCTTGCCTTCTTTCTTTTAAGTTATCTTCAATTATCTTGTAACAAATTAATATAGAAATTTCTTAACTAAGTTATTTGCTGCTTTATACTTCCATATAATAACTCACTTATTTCCATTTCTTTACGATACCATAATTTATCTCATATGCCTCATGTGCGACAGAAACGAACCATTGATGTAAGCTACAGAGCATTTGTCGGTACAATTCGACCTCTTCATTAACATATGGAGGCTCATCAAAAAGTTCATTGGAAACGACAAAAAGCGTCACCCTTTTGTCAAGTAACGTTTGCACTGAACTTTTCATAATTCTCAGCTTTTCTTCTAAACAACCTGGCTTTTCCACACAAGGTGTGCCACGATCAAACCCCTCATAAAAGGCATTTGTCAGCCAAGTCGTTACACAGTCCCAAAGTACGACATCGCCATCAACTAAATTATTGAAAACATTCTGTATTTCATATGGGGCTTCAATCGTATGCCACGCAATCGCTTGTTTTAGTCGATCAGACTGGTGTCGAGCTATCCGTTTTTCCATTTCAATGTCCATTGCAACACCAGAAGCTATATAAATAAGTCGTTTATTCAATAAATAATTATTTTGGTAGTGTAAAACAGCTGCTTTTTCGGCAAAGTGAGACTTACCACTGCGGACACCACCTGAAATAAAAATTAGCGGCACTGTTCTCACCTCTCTATTGTAAATGTTGTGTACTACCAATTACCTTGATATGCCAACTTTCTTCTAATCGGTCTACAATCGTTACACTAGTTCCTTCGATGTATGGTGCAGACCATAGCTGATCAATGCCACGACCTAATATTGCATTTATAATGCATTTAATCGTAACAGCATGTGACACAATTAAAATATGTTCATGTGGATAGATTTTCGCAATATTTTTTAACGTATACATGGCGCGTTCTGTCACTGCACCAAAACTTTCAGTATGCGTCGCGACGAATTGTGCTGGATAATTCTTATACAGCTCATAGTCAAATCGATTTGTTTCCATAATATCCTCAATAGTTTGCCCTTGCCAATTTCCTAAAAAAATCTCACGTAAGTCGTCCTCGTAGTGAATCGCAAGCGTCCGACCAGCAGTTAAATAGCGCGCTGTTTCTTTCGCACGGTCACTGGTACTACTATACGCAACTGCAAACGGAATATCTTTTAATTGTTCTGCAAGTTTTTGGGCATGCAAAATGCCCATTTCTGACAAAGGTGAGTCTAACCACCCTTGTAATCGATGCTCTTTATTCCATACTGTTTCCCCATGTCGAACTAGATAAAAAGTCGTCACTTTTCTCACCCCTTATTTGCATTAAACCACGCTTGTAAACAGTTTTGTAAATAGGTCATCGCCGTTACATCCTTTATTCCGATGCGGAACCATGCCCCATTTAACCCGATAAAGTTCTTTGTATGACGCAGCACAACTCCTTCAGCTAAACAATAACTAAAAAATGTATCTGCTTGCATATTTTTCGGCAATGAAAAACAAACATAATTCGTAACACTATTCGTCACCAAGCATCCATTTTCTGTTAAAAACTGCTGTAACCATTCCCTTTGCTTCGTTGCATAATTAATTGCTTGTTGACAGTATTCATATTCATCCAAACAACCTGCTCCAATAACGAGCGCAAATGCATTGAGATTCCAATGAGATAGCATTGCTTTTAACTCACAAATAATAGTTTTATTCGCTATTAAATAACCTAGTCTTAATCCAGGTATTGCATACATTTTCGTCATAGATCGAACGACAATTACATGCGCATTATTAGCAACATAGTCAATTAACGAATGTGTTTCACTGACCCAGTCGATAAATGCTTCATCAAAAACGAGCTCACAATCTACTTCCGCTCCATAAGCTATTAAGCGTAGCAGTTCCTCTTTCTTTGGTAATACACCTGTTGGATTATTAGGTGTACAAATATATAATGCATCTGCAGTGACCATTTCTTGATAAAGAAGCTCCATCGGTAATGTATATTGAACAAAGTCCTCGACAACAATCGACACGACGTCCGCCCCTGCTGCTTTTAATGTTCTTTCGTATTCAGAAAATGTCGGATGCACGACAAGTACACGCTTATTTGCATAGCGTCTTGCTAAAACACTAAATAACTCTGATGCCCCATTACCTAAAACGATAGAATCTTTTTCAATATGATGAAATTGAGCCACCTTTGTTAAAAAAGGCTCTCCATCTGGATCTGGATAACGTTGAATTAATGGATAAAATGTGCGCCAACGTGCCTCAACAAATGTAGGCGGCCCTGCAGCATTTACGTTTTCACTAAAATCATAAACTTCTGTAGGCATAGTTAGCCCGAGCTGTTGATAGACATTTTGCGGATTTGCTCCATGATTAGGTAATTGCAAAAATTAACACCTCCATTGCTAACATAACGAGCGTAAAGAGCAATGTAGCTACACGCATATGAATAATAGAAGTTGCAATATGCTCCTTCGTTAACGGTACTAATTTTTCACCCATTGTCGCTCTGTATGATGCCATTCCTTGATATGTATTTTTTCCACCTAGTTGAACCCCTAGCTGTACCGCTGTTGCTGCTTCCAAATAACCACTGTTTGGACTTGGGTGTTTTTTTGCATCCTGTGCCCAACGTCTTAATCGTTTGCCAAGCGTTACAGATGTTTCATTTTTTGTTCCAAGTACCATCAATAATCCTGTTAAACGACTTGGAATAAAATTCAATACATCATCAAGCTTTGCTGCAAACATACCAAAATCTTTGTATTTTTCATTTTTATAGCCAATCATCGAGTCCAGTGTATTTACCGCCTTATAACCCCATAAGCCAATGGCACCAAATAAAAATGCATAAAAGAGCGGCGCAGTTACGCCATCACTTGTATTTTCAGACACGGTTTCTACAACGCCACGAACAATTTCATCCTCATCAAGTTGCTCGGTATCTCGTCCGACAATCCACGATAACTTCACACGTGCTTGTGCAAAATCACCCTTTACGAGCGATTCATAAACAGCTAATGCTGCTTCCTTTAAGCTGCGTTGAGCCAAACCAATACCTATTAATAATCCCTCTACTAGAATACCAAACACTATGCTCACTTGATAGCTGAGTATTAAAATAACTGTGACTACAAACATCGTCGTACCTACTACAGCAAGCGCCATGACCATGCCACGTACCTTTCGCATATTGCCCTTATTCCACAATGCGGTTTGCGCTTGAATAAGCTTACCTATCCAGCGTACAGGATGTGGCATTTTTGGAGGGTCCCCGACAACTAAATCAAATAGTATGCCAATAATACAGGCGATTACTAATGAAATCATAGAGGATTCGCCTCCTTCTCTTTTTTATATTTTTGAATGGCCTCTCGCATCGTTTCATAAACACCATGGCCAATAATTTTCCCTAACATTGTAATAGGGCCAGCATATTGATGGAAATCGCCCTCTTCTGTAGACGCAATTAGCAAGCTATCAGTTGACGTACCAGTTGCTTGCGTACCCGTTGTAGGGTCCGTAATATTTTCATCTATAAGTGCCTTAACTTTTGCCTCTGTTGTTGAAATCATCGCTTGAAACAATGCCTCATCTGATAGTTTTCCATTAATCAGTACCCAAGTATTAATGGTTCCTGCGTGATACTGCTCTTGTCGATGAAATGCACGCGTAATATCGACTGCATTTCCTAGTCCCGCTGTAATCATCACGACAAGATGAATACCCTCATATGTAAATTCTCGTATCGTCGCAAAACGTGCATTAACTGCTGTCATCATCGCAACGGTATTGGTAATAGGATAGCCCTCTAATTGCAAAAAGCTTTGTAACTCTTGATGTGGTTTTCGTTCATCGTAAGTTATCGGCACTGAGCGATTTAGCAGATGCGTATAAAAGCCAAAGCCTGGATTATGCATTGCAGAGGATACGACTTTCATCGGAGTTTCTGTTTGAATCGCAACATACTGATCCATTATTTTAATATTGTCTTTCCGTACTATCGTCATCTACTCACCTCCTAAAATATTTAATGGAATAGGTCGATTATCCACATCACCGCCTATACGTAGTAGCCCGAAGCTTCTATAAAACGGGAAAACCCTTTTTACGAATAGAGGCAAATAAAAAAACAAATTCTTACTAAGAAGAATTTGTACTGTTCATTCTTTAATTATGAATACACTGCAAATTTGAACCTTCTGAATTTTTTGTATAGTATAGAATAACAACTTCATCGTACTGAAATTATTTATTTTCTTTGAAATTGTATCATAACTTTGTAGTTTGCAACATTCATTTTCTTGATATTTTTCTTATTGCTTTTGTTTTAAATTTTTAAATCGAATAATTGATCCGGCAATAATAAAAACCCAACCAATACCGACAAAAACAACTTTCATTGATTTTGTTGATGCTGGTAATATGTCCATAATTGTTAAACAGACAAATAAAATCCCTATAACAGACAAAATCATCCCCATTGAAAAACTTTTCAAAATTATGCCCTCCTATCTATGTACGCACTCGATTTTACAGCATTACTGCATAAAAGAAAACTCTATTCCTTATAGTATTGTTAGAAAACATTAAAATCATCCATTGTGAAAGTCACACGATAAAATGAAAGAGCTGCCTCCTAAGCTATGAATTCATAGCTTAGTGGGACAGCTCCATTTTATGTTTAGATAATTTTATAAATGGTTTTTGATAAAACTATCGTATATTGTCCACTCATGCTTGCACTTGTGCAAAAAATTCTCCATATAACGCTTGTAAAATTCGGTTTTCATATTCTTGTAGTACACCGAATACAAGACTTACTTCAGACGAACCTTGGTTAATCATTTCAATATTTGCTCCAGTTTTTGAAATCGCTGTTGCTGCACGTGCCGCAAGACCTGTGTTATTACGCATACCTTCCCCAACAATAACAATCATTGAGAAACCATGACGTATTTGGACATCATCTGCTTGCAATTCATTTTTTACACGCGTCAATATACGCGCTTCATTTTCTGGTGTTAGTTGATTAGATCGCATAATAACAGAAATATCATCTAAACCAGATGGAGTATGCTCATAAGAAATATTCTCATCTTCTAAAATTTGTAGAAGTTTACGACCGAACCCTACTTCACGGTTCATTAAATATTTTGACACATATAACGTTGAAAAGCCACTGTCTGCCGAGATACCTGTTACCGGGCGACCTGTAGCTGGACGACTCGGTACAATTCGAGTACCTGGGGCTGATGGATTATTTGTATTTTTTATGTTAACCGGCACCCCAATCTTATAAACAGGCATTAATGCTTCATCATGGAAAACAGAAAAACCTGCATAGGATAATTCGCGCATTTCGCGATACGTAATTTCTTTAATTTCAACTGGATCATTCACGACTTTCGGATTCGCGGAAAATACACAATCCACATCCGTAAAGTTTTCATAAAGCTCCGCTTCAATAGCTGCTGCTAAAATAGAGCCTGTAATATCCGAGCCACCGCGATCAAACGTACGCAATATGCCCGCTTTAGTGTAACCGAAGAAACCCGGGAAAACAATAACTTCTTTTGTATCTTTTAAAGGCGCTAAATTTGAATATGCTTCAGGTAATGCGAACGTACGCTCAGGTAGATCATTGACAACCAAACCTTCTTTTGGACTTACATAACGTGCAGGCATACCGATAGAGTTAAAATATGCAGCGATAAGCTTGGCGTTGTTATCTTCTCCAGCTGCTTTTAAGCTATCAATAAATAATTCTTCGTTCGAAACATCACCAAGCACACGTTCACGTAGGTCTTCAGCAATTACGTCACAAATAGTATTATCCAGCTGTAAACCATCTGCTATTGACTTGAAACGGTTAACTACTGTCTGTAATTTTTCTTCTGTATTTTCATTTTTCAATGCCGCATTCGCTAAATCAATTAATAAATCAGTTACTTTTATATCATCACCAGAACGTTTTCCCGGTGCTGAAACGGCTACGATTTTGCGCGCCGGATTAGATTTTACAATGTTTGCTACTTTTTGAATTTGTTCTGCACTTGCTACAGATGTTCCACCAAATTTACATACGATCATATCTATCAAATCCTAACCTTTTAAAATAATGTATTCCTCCAAAAAACAATTGAATGTACACAGTGTACAAATTATCGTTCTCTACGTCAATACAATTTAAAAAATTCACGCAATTTATCAATAGAAAAATGGACAATTTTCGCACTGTTTGATTTATTATACGGATTTCGAAGGAAATAGTTAAGGTTTTTATTAAATTTTTTCGTATATATTACATAATCATAAAAAATTTCGCTTGAACTAGCTTAATTCAGCTAGTTCATCTGGTAGCTCTAGCTCGTCTCCTTCTTCAAATATAATTCTATAGCTTGCTCCCTTTGCACAGCTAACTGTACTTGATTACTTCTTTACAATGGAGAGAATACTTATTCCCATTATGATATGCGGCAAAAATCATTATGTTTGTGTTATTTGATAAAGAATTGGGTGGTAAATTGCAAAATGCCACCCTACAAAGGATGGCATTTTCAATGGTTCGCTCTGACTTATACCCACTGTCTCAAAATGTAGCTTGCTTTTCTTCTATATAATGAAGGAAACGCTTTCTTTTGATAATCCTTCCCTAAAAATATACATAGGTAAGGATTTCAACGACTACATGGGAATTAGTTTTTTACTGCATGTATATAGTGAATCGTTTCAAACGCTTGTAAATGATCATCTCGATTAACAAAATACTGATTTTGAATTTCTTGAGTTGATAAGTGTTCATAAACTAACAATTGTTCTTTCGAAAGTAATATTTCTAAATCTACTATGGAAGTTGCGTATTTCATTTGTTCTCCAGATGCTTTAGCCATTTGTATCATGTTTTGTACACGATTGAAAATGCCAGCCTCTGTAAACAATCGCTCATCAGCAAAATCAAATATAATCGAACTACCTTTAGGCAAGTTTTTAAAAAACAAGCTTAACAATTGCTGGAACACATCTTTTGTTAAATAATACGTGACACCAAGCAAACTAAATACCGTTTTCTTCGATGAATCAAATCCTGCTGCAACTAACTCTTCTAATGAAAGCTCCTTCATGAAATCCATTGCTACAAAATTTAAATGTGGCGGAATTGTATGACCTGCTTGCTGTAAACGTTCTATTTTAAAACGTTGAGTAGATGGGTGATCCACTTCAAATATAGTAACGTTGGTCAATGAGTCGTGACGCCAAGCAAACGTATCTAAACCTGCACCTAAAATGACGTATTGCTCCGCACCAAGTTGGCATTCATGCAATACAACATTTTCTGCGTATGCGGCTCTCGCAAGTGGCGTTGGTGAGAGTTGAATTTGTGTAACCCACTTTAATATTGCGTCTTGTTGATTTTTTAGCTTTTCAGCCATATTTGAACTAAAATAAGCAATGCCATTAGCCATATTTGTTGATATTGCTTTAAATTCTTCTGGTAATAGGAAATCTTGCGCGATATAATCATTGAAAATAATTGGACGATCTTCTTTCACGTGATACGCTCGGCTAAATGCAGAAACAAGAGAAGTTAGACTTGATTCATTATTTTTCACAGTAAACACTCCAATAAAAAAAGATTCCCCTGGCCAGGAGAATCTCATTCTATCACTTTAAATTATAGATGTAAATTATAGCACAAAAAGATTTTTTTGTCAAATATCCAGTCCTATCATCTGCTCAAATTGATAATTTTGGCATCTAGATTGCCATTATTTATTTGTCTTAAATTCAAACTCAATTTTGCCTTCGACGAAACGAAGTGCGGCACTGAACTGTTTTCCACTTTTAGCTTTAAATCCTTTAATCTCTGTCGTTTGACCACTAGTACATAAATCTCTAATATTTTTCTCCGTAAGCTTTTTCCCTAATAATCTTTCTGGAAAAGTTTGTTTACAGCCACTTTTATACTCTGAGCAGCCATAAAATTTCTTACGTAAGCTGATTTTACCGACTTTGCATGTCGGACACGTTACGATATCTTTTGCAACAGGCTTTGTAAACTGCTCCGCTTCAATCGTTAACGTATTAATTTTATTTGGCACTTCACCGATTAGCTGCTGAATAAATTTGCCAATATTATCGATAAAATGTTTTGCTGATCCTTCTCCACGCCCTATTTTTTTTAAATAAATCTCCCATTTAGCTGTCATAGAAGGACTAGAAAGCAATGTTCCTTCAATCGCTCTGCACAGTAGTTTTCCTTTAGGTGTGATGCTTACAATATTTTTCCTTACTTCAATAAATCCATGCTTTTTAATCGTCTCAATAATGCCACTTCGAGTTGCCTCTGTTCCAATACCTTCAACAGAATTTAAAATTTCAATTTCTGTCTCATCTTCAACCGATTTACCACATGTTTTCATCATGGTGATTAACTGCCCTTCCGTATAGGGCTTTGGTGGAGTTGTCGTGCCTTCTATAATTTCGACCTTGCTTTGTACAATTTCGCCTTGTGTCACAACAGGTAATACCTCATCGCGATTTTGCGACTCCTTATCCGCAGTGAAAAGCGCTTTCCAGCCCCTCACAAGCTCTGTTTTCCCCACCGATTTAAATTCTAAATTTTTCACAGTTGTTAAAATTGTTTTTTCATCATATTCATAATCTTGATGAAACATTGCAAGTGTTGTATTTAATATTTCAAAATAAATATTTCTTTCATCTACAGCCATCGATTGCAACGCTTTTTCTGTTGGTACCTTTTTCGTTGGAATAATGGCATAGTGTTCACCTACATTTGAACTGTCAACATAACGTTTATTTTGGGCTCTTACAACAGGTGCGAATGACTGTTGAATGAGTTGTTGGTATTTTTGCAACGAATCTTTTAAATAATCGTATTCATTGTGCGTAATAAGTTGGGAATCTGTTCGAGGATAAGATACTAGCTTTTTCTCATACAATGACTGCGTAAGCTTCAACACATGTGCTGGACTATATTTCCAGCGTTTATTTGCTGTTGCTTGCAACGTTGATAACGCATGCAATTTTGGTGGCTGGATTCGCTTCGTCTTATTCGAGACATTTGCAATTTGACCACTATCAATTGGCTGAATACCGTGCTGCATCAACAATTGCTCTACTTCTTCTCTAACTTTTGATTTAATTTTCGCTTTGCCTTTATACATACCATTTTGGGCTTTAAATAGACCCTCAATTTCATAAAAGTTCTCAGGTTTAAAATTCTCAATTTCTTGTAATCTTTTATAAATCAAATAAACTGTAGGTGATTGTACACGCCCAATTGATATGCTACCTTTAAAGCCCTTCTTTTGAAGAAGTAGTGTATATAAACGACTACAGTTCATACCAACAAGCCAGTCACTAATTTGACGTGTTTTTGCTTCTTGATACATTAGCATATCCCGTTCGTTTGTTTGCATATTTTGGAAGCCTTTTCGAATCTCATCGACCTCTAAAGAGTTAATCCATAAACGTTTTACAGGCTTTTTTACTTTCGTCATTTTATAAATGGAATAAAAAATATTGGATCCTTCACGCTCCGCTTATCTCTATTTAAATGCACATAAATAAAATGTACATAATAATCATTTCTCCTTATTTTAACTAAAGTTTAAAACTTACATTAAGATTTGACACATATATCAGCTAATTATATCATTTACAAAAAAACAACATTTTCGAGGTGATATTAATCAAATGTCAGATAATGTAGTGGAATTAAAAATGAACAACTTTAAATTCATTAGTATTCCCATATGGATTAATTATATTTATCACAATGATGGGCGTATTGAAAAAAAACATTTCTCGTTAATTGCTATAAAGGACATTGATGCAGAAACACATATCATCCATCCAATTAGTCAGTTTATTTTAGATAATTGGAGACATAAACAATTTAATACTCAAAAGAAGCATTCTATGAACACAATCAAGTTTCTCAATTATTTAATTGAAAATAAAAGTAAACTAAAAATTAAAACATTAACCAATCTTACAATTAATGATGGAACGCAATATTTAAATAGCCTTTCTAATGCAGGTATCAGCAGAGAAACAATAATTGACATTGAAAGGACTTTGAATAAGTTTTTTATTTGGCTCTCAGAAAATAATTACAACACCAAAATAAATTCTTCAGATTTTAAATTAGTTCATTCTGAATTTGGAAGTTTTACTCAATCACCCTTTAAACCAATTTATCCAAATAGGACAATCAAGAAAATTGAACATAACTTACCAATAAGTTATATCCCATTATTATTGGAAGTAGCTATTAATGTTGCCCCAGCAATAGTTCTTGGTATCTATTTTCAAATCTTTGGAGGGTTAAGAATTTCCGAAGTTGTAAATTTAAAGAGAACTCAAGTTTCTCGTCAACTAAAGAAAGGCAATTTTCTCTTAAAACTTGAAAATCAAAATTTTCGAACAGATTTAAAAGAACACCCTTCAGTAAAAAAACCTAGACATCAACAAGTTTTTGATATCAATAATTGGGGGGGAATTTTATATAGAGACCATTCAAACTATTTCAAAGCAGGTAAAAATACGGAGGCATTATTTTTGAATAGAGATGGTAATGCTTTGTCTGAAAGAAGTTATAGACAGTATTTTAAGAAAGTAAAAAACACCTTTATAGCTCTATTAGAAAATCATGGGGATATTGAGCAACGACTATTAGCTAAAAATCTTAAATATTTGAAATGGTCGAGTCATATTGGACGAGGAACTTTTACAAATTTAATTGCGGAAGAAGCTGATAATCCCTATGAAATATCACATTTAAGAGGAGATTCAAATATAAACTCTTCACTAACATATATGGTATCAACTGAACGTATGCACAAAAAAATTGAAGAAAAATTCCAAAATATGCATAACGTTTATATACCAAAACTGATTAATGAAATGAGTGAAAAAAATGAATGATGATGATTTCAAAAAAAAATATTTACCTTTTAACGAAGCCTGTCAGTACATTAATTTGAATCAGATCACGATGAGCAGATTAATTAAACAAAACTATTTTAACGGAATATTAATTAAAAACGGCGTTAAATGGATTCCCCTGGCTGACCTTGACAGATATTTTGAAATTCAAAAAGATTATTTCACTTTAACTGATGCTGCTAAATTTTTAGGTTACTCGAATCAAGCTGGACTCAGGTATCTTATGAATCAAAATAAATTACCCATGCCTGAAAAATTTGGCAATGTCCTTAAATATAAAAAAGAAATCATCTACGATTTTATGAAAAAAATTGAAACTGAAAAATCAAACACTTGTAGTATTCCTGAAGCCATTAAACTATTACAGTTAAATTCTAGAGGTGCATTTGCAACAATTTTAGCTAATGGTGGCTTTCCAAATGCATACAAAGGTATTTTTAGTAATTGGCGTATTCCTTACGCCGATATAAATAATTATAAGGAATATTTAGAAAAGCCTAGTGAGACAAGCAAAAAAATATTAAATGAGAACGAGGCTATAATTTATCTTAACTTCTCTAACATAACAAATTTACTTACTTTAATTAAAGGTAATGTATTTTCTACTGCTTATAAAAAAGACTCATTGTGGCACATTACTAAAATTGAATTGGATAGCTATTTAGCTTCGATTCAGGAAACAAATTACTATTCATCTTTTGATACAAACATTGACTCACCTTTTAATACTTACACAATTGATCAACTTAAAACAAAAATTTGCATTGAATTTAATTTTAAAGAACTAGAATGCAAATTTTCACAGGATGATCATTCAGAAAATTCATTTTCACGTGATTTTGAGTTTTATCGAGTTATAGCTAATGTCTTAAAAAATTTAACCAATCCATATATTGCCGAAACTGTATTATGTTATTTACAGTTTTGTCGAATACAAATAAATAATTTGTCTGGAACATCTTTTTATAACATTCAAAGGGTTAAGGGTTTCATAGAATTGTTTAATAAATTAATTAAATTTATAGACATAGAAATTCATAATGTTGAAAGTTCAAAAATTAAGTTATTAGTTGGAAAAGATTCAGTATTAACTGTTCACCAAAGAAAAATTTTCTCTAAATTTCTTCGGTTTTATTTTGACACTAACAATATGATTCTACCTGAATCTATTAGTTTCTCTAGAAAGCCGCCTAATTCTGAAAAAGAAATTTATACTTCAAAAGAACTTGAAACTTTATATAATCATGCTTTAAATTACAAAATTCATATTCCTAAAGCCATTTTAAATAGATCCTACTCTAATATGTGGGTTTATGTACTCTTGTTACTTACAGACTTTATTAGAGGTCAAGATATTATATTAAATGTCCCTAATATTTCTTTTGATGAAACCGAAATAGACTCAATTTATTGGATTCAAGAAAATGAACTTGATCAAAAAACAATAACTAGTATAATTAATCAAATTTATTCTGCATTTAGAAATAAGCGTACTTGTAAAACTGATGAACTTTTAACTTTCGTAATTTCTCCTGACATTACTTATTCACTTTCTATTTCTTTAATCATTTCTGAATTTCATCGTAGAAATACAAATTCGTCAATTCAACTAGAAACTTTTATAGAAGGCAAATATAAACGTACAAGAACTGAAGGAAAACAGATGCATCAGCGTTTTTTTAAAGAGATGGATGGACATAAAAACTTTAAATTCCAATCCCAAAAGCTAAACAATAGTGTTTCCACATATTTATTTTATTCTATTGTTGAAAATGATGGTGTAGATAGCGACCTTGCACTTCACCTTACGCAAGCGGCTCGATCGCATAAGTCCCCCGATTCAACTAGTATATATATCCAATCAACCAATAAAGATGGTTCAATCAATAAGGTTGCATATAATTTGTTTAAGCGTGGACACTTTGGTTGGTTATATGATTATTTAATTCAATTTTATAATCAATTTGAAAGAAAAGCATTAAATATGGTTGAAAAAACTCAGCTCATTGAAAGTATTAGAAATGAATTTTCATTAATTCAAACTGAACAGCTAGCAGAATTCATTACAAACTCGGTTTCAAATTCTTTAAATGAAAATTTTGAGACAATCTATGATAGTTTAATAAAAAATATGCATCAAAAACGATCTTCGGTAGTTCAGATGATTTCTAAATATACTAAAGAAGAAATTTCAGCCATAATAAAAAAATTAGCAAGTTCAGAGCAACCATCTAAAGATTCTAATGCACAATGCTTAATTTATCCAAAATGTAAATATCCCAGTATGACTAGCTGCTACTCATGTGAATATATCATCCCTGGTAACTTATTTTTGATTCAATTAAATACAATAATAAGCGAGTTAATAATTGATATAGAAAAACTTGAAAATCCTATTTCTTTAATAAAATCTAGCAAATTTCTTTTAGATGCATTGTTCATGTGGAAAGAAGCTAGATTATATTTTGGAGATAGCTATGTAGATAGTTTCATTTCCTTAAAGCACACAAAAGATAGAATCGAACAGATATCTCATAAGATCTCTATTACTTTTTAATTTATATGGAGGTATTGTATGGACAATTATGTTTCAAATGGTGTTCCAGTACTTAGGAAAAATATTCAATATAAGCACTTTGACTTTGATAAATATAAAGAAATGTTTTTAGATTTAGTATATAGGGGCAAAATTATAGGAAATTTTGAAGACCCAACCTGGATGGTTCACGATAAAATAGCTGCCTATCCAATGAATTTCAACTTTGATATTGAAATCTATAGAGAATTAAACGACTCTTTAAAGGCTTATACAATTTTAAACGTAGAAAATCGTATTGCAACTTTTTCCATATACAATAATGTATTGAACTTAAAAAAATTAATTCTAAATACCTCAGGTCTTACCGATAATTATAAATTAGATTTATTTTTAGAAGAATTAAATATTAAATACAGTAATGAAGCGTATAGATACGCTAGTAGTTTAAAAAAATTTTTAAATTTTTACCCATTAAATAATCACCAAGAAATATTGAAATTACTCAAAAAATATAGTAAAAAGAAAAATTCTCAAAGAGCGCTCCCAAACTTCGATGACGTTTTAATTTTTGATCAAATTGTAAATGATTATTTTCAAAATAACCCCACTGAAGATACTTTGAAATATTTACCTATAATGGTTTGGTGGACAATAACTAATATCATACCCTTAAGACCCAGCGAATTTTTAATGCTTAAAAAAAACTGTTTAATTATTGAAGAAGACAACTACAATAATTCAAAAAAGATAATTATACCTCGTGTAAAGCAAAGAACAAATGAGATCGAATATGACACTATTGAAATTGATGATAGTGCTTATTCATTTTTAAAAAATATTATCGCTTTAGTAGATAATATAGATTCTGAATCTGAAGATTTATTCTCCATAAAAATTATTCATAAGTTCCAAAAAGCTACATTTTCCAAAAAAAACAAACGCATCAATCTTAGAGATTTTGGTACTTTAAAAGAATATTTTTATTCCGAAATAGTTGAAGAAAGATATGGATATTATAATCTTGATATTATTAAAACAGGAGATACAAGGCATTTCGCGATTATTAATATGGCTTTGCAAGGATTTAATATGCTTTCTATTGCTCGAATGGCTGGACACTCTGAAATTAGAACTCAAGGTAGTTATTACTCTCATGCAGAACATTTTGCGCAGTCTTATGTATATAAATTAGCTCAATTAAAATTTGAAAAAAATATCAATTTAAATATGAAACACGGTATTACAGGTTGGAAACGTTATATATACCAAAAAGGAAAAATATTAAATGAAGCTCAATTCAATGATGAAATTGTCGGAAAAGTTGATTACGGATTATGTACTGAAAATAAATCTGTATTTCCAAAAACGTGTGAAGATGCTTGTAAATACTGCAGCAAGTTTGTTTTTTCACCTTCGATAAATGAACAGAATGAAGCTCTTTTATGGCTTACTGACACTTCTAAAGAATTAGAAAAAAAAATACGTGAAGCAATAGAATTAATGAGAGATTTATCATTTACAATTGCTTCACAATTTAAAAGTGCTAACTATGATTTACTTAAAACTACTTCTAGAAAAATTGAATTATATATGAATCAAAAAGCCAATATTGAAGCATTGTTAATGGAGGCAAGAAAGCATGAGCATTAATAATAATCGTGGACGGAAAAGTCAATATACTGATGAAGAATTAAAATTAATTGCATTAGACGTGAAGTTCAAAAATAATCAAGTTAAGTTAACACCCTCCCTACTTGAAAGAGAAACTTCAATTGGTAGGAATACTTGGAGCAGACGTATTCCGGAATACATCGCTGAGCTGAATCGTCCTCTATTAAAAAGCAGATCATTAAATGTTGATGAGGATATTGCCTTACCAAACATTGATATTGTCTATGAAAAATTCAAACAAAAACCAGAACAATTAAAAATGGAATTAATTTCATTTGAGCAAATACTATATGACACTTATTCTGAATTACTCGATTTAAAGAAAAAGGAATCAAAATTCAATAATTTGCTTACAAAATATGAGAAGCTTGAACTTGAATTAAAAAAACAATCAAATAGAGCTGCTCATTTCGAGCAGCTCTATAACGAATTAGTAGTTTCAAGCTCATTTATTCACCTTGTAGAAAATCCAAAATCTAAGGTGTATAAATTCAGTAAAAAACATTTGGATATTAACTCTGATTTAGAGAGTAATTTAAGTTTAGAAAACTTAACCTCGTTCTTTCCTGATACTAATAAGACTTTAAACACCGATGAAACAAAGAAAAAAGAAAATTTCAAAAAACTACAAGATGAATTCAATTTATAAGTTTTTTTGCGGAATAGATCATAGATCTCTTCCGCTTTTACTTTTGATTAAACTCAAATTCAATTTTTCCTTCTACCAAACGGAGTGACGCATTAAATTGTTTACCATTCTTTGATTTAAACCCTTTAATTACAGTTGTTTTACCAACCCTACATAAATCATTAATGTTCTTTTCTGTTAGTTTTTTTCCTAATAGTCTTTCTGGGAACGTTTGCTTACAACCATTTTTATAATTCGAACAACCGTAAAAGCTATTATGCAAACCTATTTTTCCTATTTTACATGTCGGACACGTCACAATATCTTTCACAGCAGCTGGTTTAAACTGCTCAGCTTCTATTGTGAGTGACTCTAACTGTTTAGGGACCTCTGCTATTAATTGATTAACAAACTTGCCTATGCTTTCAATAAAATGTTTTGCGGAGCCTTCCCCACGACCAATTTTATTTAAGTAAATTTCCCATTTTGCAGTCATAGATGGACTTGAAAGTAATGTCCCTTCAATAGCCCTACATAAAAGCTCCCCTTTCGGCATAACGCTCACTATGTTTTTTCGTACTTCAATAAATCCATGCTTTTTAATCGTCTCTATTATGCCACTTCGAGTTGCTTCTGTACCAATACCTTCAATCGATTTCAGCACCTCGATTTCTTCTTCATCTTCAACTGATTTACCACATGTTTTCATCATCGTAATGAGTTGCCCTTCTGTATATGGCTTAGGAGCTGATGTCGTGCCTTCTAGAATAGAAACCTTACTTTGTACCATCTCATCTTGGAATACTACAGGTAACGACTCCACATGCTCCTGTAACTCTTTTTCACTCGAAAACAATTCTTTCCAACCTTTTACAAGTTCTGTTTTCCCTACCGTTTTAAATTCTAAATTTTTGACATCCGTTATAATCGTTTTTTCATCGTATTCATAATCTTGGTGAAACATTGCGAGTGTCGTATTGACTATTTCGAAATAAATATTGCGTTCATCAGCATTCATTGATTGTAAGGCTTTTTCTGTCGGCACTTTTTTCGTTGGAATAATAGCATAGTGCTCCCCAACGTTGGTACTGTCAACGTATCGTTTGTTATTCCCTCGATTTATCGTATTAAATGACTTTCCCACGAGCTGCTGATATTTTGCCAAGGATTCATTTAAATAGGTAAACTCATTATGTGTAATGAGCTGTGAATCGGTACGTGGGTAAGAAACGAGCTTTTTCTCATAAAGTGACTGCGTAAGTTTCAACACATGCGACGGACTGTATTTCCAACGTTTATTGGCGGCTGCTTGTAATGTTGATAACGCATGTAGTTTGGGTGGTGCAATACGCTTCGTTTTGTTCGTTACACTCGTAATTAGACCTGTATCCATCGGTTCAACCCCATGTTGTTGCAAAAAGTGCACAGCCTCTGCACGCTCTTTTGTCTTTAACTTTGCCTTCCCTTTATATACACCATTTTGTGCTTTAAAAACCCCTTCAATTTCATAAAAATTTTCAGGCTTGAATTGTTCGATTTCCTGTTGTCTTTTATAAATTAAATATACAGTTGGCGATTGCACGCGTCCGATGGAGATACTACCTTTAAATCCTTTTTTTTGTAAAAGTAGCGTATATAGGCGACTACAGTTCATACCTACTAACCAATCGCTAATTTGACGTGTTTTTGCTTCTTGGTACATGAGCAAATCACGATCATTACTTTGCATATTATTAAAGCCTTTTCGAATTTCCTCAACCTCTAGTGAATTGATCCATAATCGTTTAACAGGCTTATTTACTTTTGTCATTTTAAAAAGTGAGTAGAAGATATTTGAACCTTCACGTTCACTATCACAGCAGTTATAAATCATTGTTACTTGCGGATCACTAAAGATTTTTTTTACTGCATTAAATTGTGAATACATTTTAGAGACAACTTTATCTTCAAATTTTTGTGGAATAATAGGTAATGATCCAAGCGACCATTTCTCCCAGGCCTTTTGATATTCTTTTGGTTCCTTTAACTCAACAAGATGACCAACTGCCCAGGTAATTACTGCACCTTCAGGAAAAGTGGAACAAGGTTCTAATTCAATAAATATTTTCTCTTTTTTTTTAATTTTAAATGCATCTGCATAAGCTCTTGCTTGAGATGGTTTCTCTGCCAAAATTGCGATTTTTCCCATTAATCATCACATCTTCTTTAAAATATTTTAGTAGCTTTTTATAAAAAACATAAAACTCAACTAATCAAATTAGTTGAGTTTATTGTGAAATACCTTACTACTATTTTACTTTAAACAATTTAAAATATCACTTACTAAAATCTTTGTACCAGAAGCACCCTTCAAATATTTTAAATCTTCAGGTAGAGAGCTAATCGATTTCGTCTAGCTAGAGGAACTGAAGCAAAACCAGTTGCACCAGTAATCGGTAACTCTAAATCACCATTATATTGAATTGGTTTGGGTTTGGTCTCTAACTTTCTTGCATTTTATTTATTTCCTCATCTGAAGTTGTTATATTTTCATCTTTTTCTTCATTTTCTGTAGGCTTATTCCTACATCCGGCAGTAATTTTGTTTATTCTTCATATTTCTCCTCCGTTACTCTATATATTAATTCGGCATCCTATAAATAATCACCTTTTTAACTGACTTTTACTACCAGTTGGAGTATAACCTTCCTAAAGAGTCGTTTTGTAACATATTTTAAAAAATTGTTACTAAATAATATGTTCCTTTAATGAAAAGAGCACGTTCCTTATTCCAGGAAAGCGCCCGATTGTTGAAGATCGTTATTGAACCAAAGCACCCGTTAGTTTAAGTGTGCTTCTTCACAAATTCTTGGATATTCGTAATTAAAAATGGATTACACCTTATTTATTATTTTCCTCAAATTGTTCAGTAACACACTAAACGCAAGCATAAGCTTAGCGTTATTTTTATTTTATTAACAATATCATTAACATTCGTCAGTATTGACCTCACTTCAATTGATATATAATTAACTGCGGGGAAATAAACTTTAAAGATCTAACGCTGGCGGATCGCCGTGTGCGATGAAAGTCGCCTGCACGGTGAAGGCTCGTTATAAAGCCGAGATAGATATAGAGAAGGTATAAGACGAGAATAGCGCAAAAGCACCTATAGTAGATGTTATCCATGTAGATCAAAATATTTTTATATTTGCTATTGGTGAACAACCTTATTTGAATGGTACTGCAATTAGAGACGTTACCACTATATCTCTTCAAATAACACCATATCCATCCTCTATGAATACTTTATATTACGATTTAGTTAAATATGAACTAAAAGTTTACTTGAGCAGTGCAACTCCAGGGCAAACATTCACCTTAAAAGATACTATTACTGACCAAGCAGGAAATAAGATTATTCCTACAACTGCAATATTTAAGGAAGTAACTAGTGGTGTTTGGGAATGGGTAAAGCAATAAGCTAATCCTTATTGAATAATTCCTTGAATTTTGACCTCGCCATCTTGGTGGGGTTTCTTTTTGCTCAATCCCCCACATCCCTACTGAACATTTTCTTTCGAGTTTTTTTGTTACCCATTTTCCTCAAATTGTTCAGTATACTTTTTTTATATGAATTATTTTTAAATTTCCATCCATACTATCCTTGTTTAAAAAATGGCGAAAACCAGAAAAGGAAGTGTAGTATGGGAATACTTAGCGGAAATCCAAAAGATGAACCATTGCATTACGGTGAAGTATTTAGTGTTTGGACAGGTTTAATGACAGACTACGGAATGATTGCTGGCTATCAAACGTTCTATAATCATGCAGGTGACGAAGATCTAAAAAAAATTATTGAAGATATAATCGAACTTTGTAGGGACGAAGTAAAACAATTAGAAAAAATACTAAAAACTAATGGTATTGGTTTACCTCCTGCTCCACCTGAAAGACCTGTAGCAAGAATGGAGGATATCCCTCCAGGAGCAAAATTTAGCGATCCAGAAATTAGTGCTGCACTGTCAGTAGACCTAGCTGCTGGATTAGTTGCATGCAGTCAGGCAATGGGTACTTCCACTCGTGAAGATATCGCATTAATGTATGGTCAATTCCATGCAGCAAAAGCTCTAATCGGTGCCAAACTACTTCGTCTTAATAAAACTAAAGGTTGGTTAGTTCCACCACCATTACATGTAGATTATCCAGAAAAATAATATTTATTTACCTGACAAACCGTCTCCCCAGTATCAAACTGGGGTTTTATTTTGTCGTACTCAAACAAACCTCCATAGCCTCCCTCTTTTTTAAACAATAACCTACCGCCTAAACTATTCACTTTTTAATACATAAAATAAAGTGTCCTGTAATTTACTTGAGAGATATATCACTCTAACTAATCCTTTAGAAATTGGCACTTCCCGTTGATCGCTTCCTTAATTGAAGTGATCCTTTTTTAATGCTAATGTATAAATTCAACACAACTTGAAAAATAGATCTGTTACTATCACACACTTTACTTGGGCTATAACGACCTCGCTTTTTATATCTTTTTTTATATCTTTTTTAAAGGCTATGAACTATACAAACATAGCTATCAAAACATATTAATAGTAAGGTAAAGCTATTTAGCCTTACACCTCCGAAACTTTTTACTAAGGGTCACTCCTATCCCAGGTGGCCCTTCTTTATTTTAAAATCTCACAAAAATATATTTTTTAATGCCTATAGCTGAATGGTTTAACACCCCACGCTTTCTCTACAGCTAACATATTATAGATTGTAGAAAGGAGATGGTTTTATGGGGTACTATGGTGGAAATGTTGGTGGCATTGAAAACGGCGGCTATTCTGGCGGCGGTTATGGTAATGGTTCTCAATTTGCCTTAATCGTTGTTCTATTTATTCTTCTAATTATTGTCGGCGCTACTTTCTTGAAATACTAGATATTAATTTTCCAATCTAAGGATTGCCTCCCAATCCGGTGACCCTTTTATAGTTTCTTTACTCAAAATGTGCAATAAATTAATTTTTATAAATTAAATACAGCAGAGTCGATTGCCCTTAACTCCATTTTTCACACGAATAGAATACTTCAAATGGAGGTGGAAATATGGATAATTGTAGTAACTGTAATAAACATTCCTGTTTATGTGGACGACTAACAAGACCTTTTACTGCTGTGGAGCTCTGTGGAATGACTGGTATTACTCCAGTAACACCACCTTCACCCTGTAGCGGTTTATGTGAATATGGATATATTTACAATCTAAGTGCAGAAGTTGTAGCTATAGAGGCTGATATTCTTTTCGATTCAACAGGCTTAGTTACACCTGGAATTACGCATGTACCTGGAACCTCTCAAATTTTTGTTACCACACCAGGTGTCTACGAAGTTACTTTCATCGTATCAGGTGTGGAACCTAACCAATTCACACTGTTTTTAAATGGTGCACCTGTTACCCAAGCAGTCTATGGTTCAGGAGCAGGCACTCAACAAAACACTGGTCAGGCATTAGTTTCAATATCATCCGGAGGGATTCTTACACTTAGAAATCATTCGTCAGCCGCAGCAGTTACCCTACAAACTTTGGCTGGAGGCACACAAATAAACGTAAATGCTTCTATTATCCTTAAATTGTTAAGTCCAATTGTTTAAAGATAAAATACTTAGTAAAAATAGTCAGGAGTAAGTTTCCTTCGACAAGGGATTTACTCCTTTTTTCTATTCAGATTTTTTCATTCATATCAGGTAATTAATAACCCGTGTTCTCACTTGCTTACTGAACAATATTTATCAGATATTCATTCAATATAGTTTTTAAATTTATAGTTTCACTTTGGTATTTCTGTTTAAAGTAACCTTATACTCCTGCCTCGTTAGCTTAAGTACATTGTTTCACAAACTCACATCAATATTAACATAAAATCCTATTTTTTATTTAGAAGTGTTATTCAATTAAATGGCCCTTTAATAGAAAAAGACGCACTTCTTATTTAAGAAACGCGCCCGATTGTTGAATAACGAATATAATTCCAGTTTTCATACTCAGTTTTATATTAAATTAATCTTCCCTTTAATGAAAACAAGCGCTAATCCTAATTACAAAATATTACTAATGGGGTAGCACCTTGTGTATTTTTAGTCAATTCCAATTAAGTAATTCAACCTAAAATTCTATTCTATATTTTTTTTAGCTGCGTAATCACCATAAAAGTAAGTGTCCCAAAAATCACCATATTTAGGAGTGGCAATTATTGTATATTCCCCATTTTCGTCAACTTCAAACAAAACTACACTATTATGTTCCCTTCCCACAAAATGTTTTGAGTCATCTACGAGCATATAGATGCTGTATATTCCCTTTTCTAATACTTCACTTTTTTTGAAGTCATCAATTAATTCTTTGGCGTTTGGAATAGTGTGTTTATTTTCATTTATGTCAAACTTAAATTGGAAATTTACCACACCTATTTTCGATGCATACCTTCCATACCTGTCATCACTAATATTATTTCTTGGGTCGCTTGGTACCAATGTAGGTAAAAGTTTAATAGTATCTATCTTTTGTGTCATTTTAAAATCGTCAAGTAGCTCTTGATAATTACCTACACCTATCTCAATATTGTCGTAGGGAAATATTGAAACAGGTCCATTTCTTACTGGTTCATATTCATTAGGGTATTTCACTAAACCATATTTTGTTATTAGCTGTTCAACTACTTGAACTACCTTTGGATGTTGCTCAATATATGCACCCTTGAATTGTGAAAGGTAAATATCGTCATGACTGCCCTTTCCTATAACCTTCAATGTATCTCTATCAATCATTAGGTGCGGATAAGCACGATATGGCTCTTTCATTTCTATATATGTTTGATGGTCAATACTTGCAAACCAGTTATTACTTGCCTGAATAACAGAAAACTCACCTTGTATTCCATAGTTTGTTTCTAAATATTCTTGTATTGGTTGATTCAGATCATCTTTAGAGAAACATCCACTAAGAATTAGGATTGATGTACTTGCTAAGATAACTTGAATCAATCTTTTAATACTCTTCATTTCCTAAACTCCATTTCCTAAATTTTGATAATATTATAACATTTTCTGTTAAACTAAGCTGCCACGTTGGCATAAGTACATTTCTTCACAATCTTAACGAAATAATTAATAAAGTCACTACATAATCTGGCCCTTTAAATGAAAAAGACGCGTTCCTAAATAAACGCGCCCGATTGTTGAAGATCGTTATCGAACTAAAGCCCCTATTAATTGAATAAGATACTCAAGTGATTTTTTAATAAAAAGGATTCTCACTATTGTATGTAGAATATTTACATTAATACTAAAAATAGGTGGGATAAAATGATGAATCAGGTTTGTGTTATAAGTATTTACGTACCCAATTTAAACAAAGCAATTGATTTTTATACCAATACTTTAGGTTTTGAATTAAACAAGCAGTATGGACCTAACATTGCATCACTTGTACACGGAGAGTTGCCAATTATTATAGAGGAGAACAATAATACAACCTTTAATCAAGATAATAAAATTACGGGAGTTGTATTAGGTTTACGAACTGAAGATATTTATGAAACTGTTAAATTCTTAAAAGAGAAAAAAGTGGATTTTATTGTAGATGAACCAACAAATTGTCCTCCAGGAAAATATATTAGTTTCAAAGACCCCTTCGGAAATATTTTAGAATATCTCCAATTTGGAAATATTTAAAAATAATTAAAAGTTCAACATAATTGTTGAACTTTTTTTAAATCCCCTTCTTCAACTAACCTGCTACGTTAGTTGAAGAAGAAAGCTCCCAAAGCGGGATTTGGGGACATTTTTGTGATTTTCATATACCACAATGATATATATAATATTTGCCCTCAGACAGTTGTTTGGACATAGAAATGATTTTTTCAAATCTTTCTATAGTGTCATCTCTTTCAAAACTTAACGTATCTTCGCCCTCATCGAAAAAAATACGTTTTTCGATTATATTTGGACCATTCTTAAATAAATCTCTCCAAGCAGTAAAAATAGAAATAAGGGAAGAAGCCGAATGTTCGTCAAATAATGTTACCCCAATTTCATTAATCCCTATCTCTTTCGGCATTCCTGGCAAACTAGGGATTCTACATGGAATCCATGTAAGAGAATCATGAATATAATCAAATATTTTCATATCAACTGTAGTGTAATCAACAATTATATCCTTGTGATTTTCTTTATTTCTATAAAATGTGTCAAAAAATCCTTCATCTTGTGTTTCGGTTCTTTTTATCAAAAAAAACTCATGTACGCTCATGCATAACCATCCTCCTGTGTAAAGAAACCATTTAATGTAATAAATAACAATGATATCACATAACACTCGTTTATTAGATTAAATAAAGTCCCCAAACCGTCGTTTGGTAATCTTTCATTAAAAGTTGTTATTCAACAATATGGCCCTTTAATGAAAACGAGCGCTGATTCTTATTAAAGAATCGCGCCCGATTGTTGAATAAGGTACCGATTTGTTCAGCTACAGCAATTAGTTGAACAACTCCGAGAAAGAGACATACACTTTGTTATTTTAAACTTAGGAATTGATACCAGAACACCAACTAGTAAATTTTTCTTAACGGTAATGGCAGCAGACTTTAGTGAACTAGATAGTGAAATGATTAAAGAGAAGCAACATTCAGGAATTAAATTGGGCAAGCAAAATGGTAATATCGAGGAAGAGTTAAAAAAATACAGATTTTAAGCATAAGAATCATGCTATTGAATTACGTAATACTCCGATAAAACTGTAAAGGAGATATGTACAATTACAGGAATCAGTCAGGCGGCATTTTATCGTAGGCTAAAGGAAATGGAAAAAGATAATGTATAACAATTTTAATGTGTTTAATTATTTTGCAACCGATTTACTTCCTCATTCGACTTTATTGTGTAACGGAGAGGAGAACCAAAATGGATATAGCAAAATTAGTAAAAAAAGCAAAAAAGGGTGATGATGAATCATTTGAACAACTGATAGGTTCTGTTCGACAAAAGCTGTACCGAACAGCCTATGCGTACGTTAAAAATGAACAAGATGCTCTTGATGTCTATCAAGAAACTATTTATACTGCCTATATTTCAATAAAGACATTAAAAAAGCCTGAAAGTTTTTCGAGTTGGATTACAAAAATTCTAGTTTTTAAATCGATTGATTTTATTCGGAAAGAATCCCACCATTTTACTACAGATAATGAGGAAATCTTTACTGAATTAATCGCTTCTGAAAATGTTGATTTTATTATGCATTCGATGGATTTATCAGAAGCCTTTAAATTCTTAAATCCTACTGTTAAGACCATTATTTTGTTGAGGTATTATCATGATCTGTCTATTAAGGAAATTGCCACCATAATGAATTATCCGGAAGGAACCGTGAAATCACACTTAAATAGAGCGAAAAAAGAGCTAAGACCCATTTTAAAGGAGGGTTATCTTTATGAATAAAGACAAATTCAATCAATCTATCAACAACATAAATGTACCTATTGAAAAGCTAATGGCAAGGGAGAAGACGGCTATCTTTCAAGCCAAGAAAAAAAGAAAAGTAAGAACCTCAAAACGGTCACTCTTGGTTGCGTGTGGGTTATGTATTACTTTGCTCGGTTCTGGATTTGTTTCAACAGGCATGGCAGAAGCATTATCAAATATCCCCCTAATCGGTCCAATTTATAAGGACTTTAGAGACATTGCCTCAGATAAAATTGAACACGATCAACTTACGACAGTAATTGATAAACAAGATAGTAAAAATGGCTTAACAATGACTGTAAAAGAAGCAGCTTATGATGGCAGCCGGTTAATCGTAACATTAGTTTACACAGGAGAAAAAGAACTTTCGATGAAAGAAGAAATTGTCGGCTTTAATTATATAACAATTAATGGACAACCAGTTAAACCAGCGATTGGTTCAACAGGGCAAGATGACATAAACTCGAAAACAATAATTGAACATCATCAATTTACTTTTTCTAATTATAATGAATATGGAGATAAAATTGAGATTGCGGTCCATGGAGAAGATTTATTTGGCTATGAGGGCAAGTTGAAGGTGGCTTTCCCACTTGAAAAAATAAAAGGTGATGTATTTGAGTTTTATCCAGAAGTTACAACTGAAACGGTTGATGAAGTTTATACTTTAACGGCCGACAAAGTAACATTTTCACCTCTATCAACTAGAATAGACCTAACGATTGATTACCCTACTGAAATGGATGAAAACGATAGTTGGCCATGGTTTGATTTCTCTGTAGTCGATGATAATGGTCATGTATATGATAAACTGAAACTACAAGCAGGCATGGCTGGGAACTATGGTCATCATATGGTACTGACTTTGCCTCCAATGGATACGATACCAAAATCATTAACACTCAAGCCAAGTCATACAAATAGTGAAGGTTTTAGTGAAGAAATAAAGGAACTAGAATTGGTCGTTCCTTTAAATAAAAGTAAATAAGGACCTAAGCCGGATTCCAAAGCCATTGGAATTCGGCTATTTCACATTAAAATTTCTTAACGTTGTAAATCCCCTGACGGGACCCCTAAAAAAGCCTTTAAATATGATCTTAGATTATTCCACAATCTGGCCCTTTAATGAAAAGGAGCGCTGATTCCTTTTACAGAATCGCGCCCTATTGTTGAAATATATGCCCTTAATATAAGGATAAACCTCATCATAAAGGGAATCATATCTTTCAAAAAGGTGATTTGCTGATGAATAAAATTATACTATCCATAATTGTTTTTACTTTTCTTTTACTTAGTTTTGGTGGAACAACTACGGAAGCAAAAGGAAAGAGCGAAATTATACCCCAGAATCAATTCCCAAGTTTAATGGAAAGAGCGTTTCTTAGGAGCCTTGGTGAAACTATCCTTGATATAATGAGGAAGCACGGTGATAATCAGTTATTCGAATACGGGAGAATAGAAAAAATATCTGGAAACGATCCATATGACGTCTCATTAAGAGTCATCGGGTTCGAAGGAGCGCATAATCCACCATACAAATTAATTCGTATGACCATTCGTATACCAGGGGATAAGGGTGCTAACTATAGTGTTTTGTCTTATTCTAGTCGGCCCATCTCTGACAAGGAATTTGATAAGCTAACTGAATATCCTGCATATGATTAAAGTGGCTATCCTAAAAGCTTTATGTTTTCCGCAATCTGGCCCTTTAAAGGCGAAAAGCGTATTCCTTTTTAAAGAAATGCGCCCGATTGTGGAAGATTATAACCACCATAATTCTTGTTAAACTAAAGCACCCGATAGTTGAATAACTTTATTTCCATAAATTATTTGAGATATGGTTCAACCAAATTCATTAGTAATATATATGTGTAATACTTAGATTCCATTTTTATGTATAATAAAGTTATGAAAAAATAAAGATGTCTAATGGAGATTGTATTATGTCAAAAAATGATTCTACCAATTTCGTTTTACATGCAAAAAGCGACCAATTTTACTGGGAAGGAGTTGGCCAACTGTCCATAAAAACATTTTCTAATGGTAAAGCCCATTATAAGACTAATAAAGGCATGTTTGCTGTTGAAGAAAGTAGATACCTGCTCCTTAATGAAGGTTCGTACACAATTTCAATTGATGAAACAAAGGAAGTGGAATCTTTTTGTGTTTTCTTTAAAGATGGGCTTGCAGCTGAAGTCTTTAAAACATTAAAAGAAACAAGCGATAATCTTCTCAGCGATCCATTCATGAATACAAGTTCCATTTCCTTTTTTGATAAAACCTATCATAAAAATAATACTTTATCTATTCAACTTGAAGCTTTTAAACATATTTTACCTAGCCTCGAAATTAATTCTATTGGTTATGAAGAACTATTTCATAAATTAATGCAATCTATTTTGAATGAACATTTTAATACGTATAAGGAAGTTGAATCTTTAAGTGCAATACGTACTTCTACGCGTGAAGAATTATATAGAAGGATATGTATAGCTCATGATTATATAAGAGCCTATTATGACAAAACCATTAAATTAAATGACATTTCACGCATTGCTTGTCTATCTCCAAATCATTTATTAAGAACATATACACAAATATATGGTAAAACTCCTCATCAGCATATTTCAGAGTTTAGAATAATAAAAGCAAAACAACTTTTAGCAGAATTAAGTAATAATATGACCGATATTACCTTTAAACTCGGATTTCAAAATCCTGTATCCTTTAGCAAAATGTTTAAGCAACATGTTGGCATATCTCCTAATGAATATCGAAAAAAGGTGATATTGGATAAGAAAAATTAAATAAAATAATTTATTCTTTTTATAATCTTATATTTTGAAGGGGGAAAAGTATTATGGAAAATAAAACAATCAAAAAAATTGGACAAATCGGAGTACCTGTAAAAGATTTAAATAGAGCAATAGATTTTTATAAAGAAAAATTAGGTCTCTCGCTTTTGTTCAACACTAATAATATGGCATTCTTTGATTGCAATGGATTGCGGCTCATGTTAACACTTCCAGAAAAAGAGGAATTCGCGCTTTTAAGCTCAGTAATTTATTATGAAGTAAGTAATATTAAAGATACTTATGAGCGCTTATTAGGTAAAGAAGTTACTTTTATCGACGAACCACATGTTGTAGCTAAAATGGGACAAACAGAAACCTGGATGGTATTTTTTAGGGATACAGAAAATAATACTCATGCATTGATGAGTGAAGTACAAGTTTAAGAAAAACAAAAGGAGACCGTCTAAATAACATGAACGGTCTCCTTCTTTTTATGTTAACCTATGTAAACCTCATAATCTAGAGGGATTTTTACTCTTTACTTTATCACTATTAGTAATACGGTTCATCTTGCTTTATGTGAAACCAACGTTATTTATTCAACAATCTGGCCCGATTGTTGAATAAACTACTTTATTATTAATAGTACACCGTTTTATTGGATTACCTAAGATGTGAATATTCAACTATAAAATTTCCTAAAATAAAATAAAGCATAAACTTTCAATTTGGAAATTTATGCTTTACGGTACAATTTAACATAACCCCTTTGTTATAATTAATCCATTTTTCCATATCCCTTTCTACAGCACGATTTTGCCACTAAAACCAGATACAAAACACTCACTACAGTTACTATATATTCCAATTTTGTTGTTCATGTCCTTACATGTAAAAAAGAACTTTTTACCACAACTGTAACAGAAGATAACTTTATTTTTATAGAATTCCATACCTATTCATTTCATGTAATTTTATTTTTAATTATTTCCTTTTAAAATACAAAAAATCATTAAAGACTTTCTATCCTTAATGACTTTTCTAATTATCTAACTTCCAAATTCGCTTCTAAAATTTTATCTAATACGGTCCATATTTTATTATTTGAGCAATAATAACGGAAATAATCCCGATTCCATACTGTACTAAAATTAATGGCCATACCCACTTTGCCCAACGACTCCAGGGAATTTTAGCTAATGAAAGCGCTGCCATGAAATATCCCGATGTAGGGAAAATTATATTACCAATTCCATCTGCCATGGAAAAGGAAAGAACTGCTGTTTGTCGGGTTACTCCTAGTAAATCTGCAAGAGGTGCCATAATAGGCATAGTTAATGCTGCCTGGCCACTTCCTGATGGAACAACAAAGTGAATGAAGGATTGGAGAATAAACATTCCTGCTGAACTAAATACAGGTGGAACATGTTGAAGTGCAGATGATGTATGATATAAAATTGTATCAATAATATGCCCCTGCTCTAAGACGATTAGAGTAGCTCTTGATACCCCAATTACCAATGCTCCAGTAATTAAACCAGCTGCCCCATTCATAAAGGATTGAACTATTTGATCACTTGAAAGTTTTCCTAAAATCCCCATAATAATTCCTGATAAAATAAATAAACTAGCAATTTCAGTGATATACCATTGGAATTTAATAACACCAATAACTAAAACTATAAAGTTAAACAAAAAATATCCAAGAACCAATTTATGTTTTTTTTCAAGAACTATATTTGAGTCAATTATTTTTTCTAATCCTATAGTTTGATAGTCTGCAAAATATCCTAATGAACGGTCTCTTTTGACTTTCATTGCATGTCTATAGACAAACCATACAGCAATAACATACATAAGAATAAACAGTATGATTCTATACATCATTCCTGAGAAAATTGGGAGTCCTGCAATTCCTTGAGCAATCCCCACAGTAAAAGGATTCATTATAGCAGTTGTAAAGCCAATTGAAGCTCCAATCAACACTATTGCTGCACCAGTAAGTACATCAAAACCTAGAGCAATTGCAAGAGGAATAAGAATTGGAATATAAACAAGCGTTTCTTCCGACATCCCCATAAGAGATCCACCTAAAGCGAAAAATAACATCATTACTGGGATTAGCCATTTTTCTTTATTAGCCAACTTTCTTGATACAACTACCATTAAGGTTTCAATTGTTCCTGTAGCTGTGAGTACACCAAATGCTCCTCCAATTATTAAAACAAAAAAGATAATATCTGCAGCACTAACCATACCAGAATGTATTGCCTTGAAAAAATCGAAGAATGATGCTGGTGATTTATCAACATATTTAAATGAATCTGAATCTACTATCTCTCGACCATTAAAATCTATCCTTGCATACTCTCCTGCTGGAATAATATGCGTAAATACAGTAGCAACCAGCAAAACAATTAATAGAAGAACATATACATTGATTGTTCTTGGTTTTTTTATTTCTTTTTTTGAAGTTTTTTGCTGAACGTGACTCATGATGATTCCCCCCTATACCATTAAAACCAGATTGTATTTACTGACTATTGTTCATTTTCAGTAAATTGATTTTAAAAAAACTCTCTTAGTTATAATCACATTTAATAGATGTATATAGAAAAAATATTAAATGAGAATTAGATTTTATTAAAATAAATCACCCCCTTACAGTCAATCTATAGACTAGATATTTCAACAAGAAATTCTAAAAATCTATTGAAGTTCAAATAATATTTCGAGTACCTTCTTGTTTATAGACTTAGTAAAATTCTATATATTTATTGATAATTCTTTACAATATCAATTAACAATTGAATTGCATTTGGGAAAACACCTTCATCAATATCGAAGCGTGGATGGTGATGAGGATAATTACTTTTTTCACTACCCATCCCTACAAAAATAAAAGCCCCTGGTTTTTCTAATAAATAATGTGAAAAATCTTCACCAGCCATTACTGGATCGATAAGTTTGATAACTTCTTTACCAAATGAATCTTGAATAACTTTTTCAACAAATTTAGAATTATTTAGGTCATTCACCAGTGGTGGTGTCCCTAAGAAATAATTAACTTCTCCAGAAGCTCCAAATGATTCACAGATTCCCGCCGTTAATTGAACAATTTGTTCCCTCATTATTTTTACTGTTTCAGGCGTTAAGGCTCGTACTGTGCCAAAAACTTTCACAGAATCAGGTATAATATTAAACGTTGTTCCAGTTTCTATTTTTCCAATTGAAATTACACCAGGATGTACTGGATTTAAAGTTCTACTGATAATTGATTGCAATGCCTGAATTAAATATGTGGAAATATATATAGGATCAATAGTTTCATGCGGTGCAGCTCCATGTCCTCCTTTTCCTTTAATAATAATTTCAAATTCATCAGCAGAGGCCATCATTGAGCCATATGTAAAACCCATTTTCCCTCTTTCTTCTCCTTGCCATAAATGCAGACCAAATATTGAATCAACATTATTTAGAACACCTTGATCTATTAATGCTTTTGCTCCACTTGGAGTCATTTCTTCAGAAGACTGAAAGATAAAAATAACATTATGTTCAATTTTTTCTCTATTTGTTGAAAGCCATTCTGCTACCGCTAATAGAACAGCAACATGACCATCATGTCCACATGCATGCGCCACTCCAGGTACTTTTGAAATATAGGGCTTGTCCCCTTCTTCCATTATCGGTAGTGCATCAATATCAGCTCTTAATGCAATAGTTTTATCACCTTTTGAACCTTTTAAAAAACCTACAACACTAGGTTCATCAAAATCCAATAACTCAATATTAAATGTTAGTAGCTTTTCTTGAATAAATTTAGAAGTTTTATATTCTTGTCCTGATAATTCTGGGTATTGATGTAAATATCTCCTAGTTTCAATAGTCCGGGATATTAAATCATCACTTAAAACCGTGTTGTTCATGTAACATTCCTCCAAATTGAATAAGATTTACGAAAGTACTAATAATAGTTTTAAGAATCACTATGTTTAATTTTTATAAATAGTTATAATTAAAGAAGTATATTTTGTTATCTATAACTTTTTTTCTATAGACTAGTAACCTAAAAACTATATAAAGTATTTAGTTTAGTTGTATTTACAACTAAATTCTTTTAAAAAAATATACTCCATACAAAAAAACTTTTTTAGTTGTATTTACAACTAAATTCTAATAAAAAAATAATAATACCTTTAATAAAACCTGTGAAAATTTCTATTTAGTTGCATTTACAACTAAATAGTGATGAAAAAAAGAACTTTCTGAATTAATGAAAATTTCTTGAACACATTCATGAGTATAAGGGATTTTTTTTTAGTTGTAAATACAACATAACATTTTTTTGAATTACATCAGGGGGAAAAAAATGATAGAGATACTTCGCGAAATTGGAATGATCGCTAGATGCTTGGATTCTATTAGTAATATAGAATTTAAAGAATTGCATTTATCTAAAGGACAATATTTATATCTTGTAAGAATTTGTGAGAATCCTGGTATTATTCAAGAGAAACTATCAGAAATGATTAAAGTTGATAAAACCACTGTTGCTCATGCAGTAAAAAAATTAGAAGCACAAGGATTTGTAGAAAAAAAGGACGATTTTGAAAATAAAAAAATTAAAAGGTTATACCCTACTAAGAAAGGTGAAGACATTTATCTTTTATTAAAACGAGAAGAAGAACATTCCGACATAGTTGCTCATAGAGGGATTGATAAAGAAGAAGCACAAGCTGTTTTAAAAACATTAAAAAAAATAAGAAGAAATATAGAGATTGATTGGGAGTTACTAAAAAAAGGTGAAGAGAGAAAATATTAAAAAATTCACCAAGAGAAAACACATAGTAAAAAGCTAACTGATATTAATAATATATATTCATAAGAAAAATATTATTAATTTTATTTAACTTAGTACTTAGTACAATCCCCTTCTACCTGTTTCATTTATTAATATTATTTAAAATATTATTGATAAACTAAAAAAACTATGTTATTTTAATTTTTAAGTTATAAAACAAATAATATGATGCTTGTATTTTCCCCCGGGTTAATACATTTAAAGCACTGGATTTCACTCCGTTAGGGCCTTTTTAGGAGGAGTGAGATTCAGTGCTTTATTGTCTTTTTTAGGGTAAAAGCCACTTTGAATCTAAAAAAGAGGGATTTATAACTTATAAATTTTTAAAAAATAAAATTTCATGTACCTAGAAAGGGGCTAATTTAATGTTTGAAATTCGTATACTTAGTAAGGAAGATGTAAAAAAATTAATTTCAATCCAACAAGTTATAGAAGTTGTTGAAAGTGTCTATAAAGCAAAGAGTGATGGCTTAACAGATGTATGGCCAACAGTATTTTATGAATTCAACCGAGGTAAAGCAGATTTAGATATTAAATCAGGTTACTTAAAAAGTAAGCAACTTTTCGGGCATAAAACTGTCACATGGTTTGGAGATAATACCGAAAAAGGAATTCCAACACTAATTGGTATGATTGCTGTATTTGATGCAGAAACTGGTATGCCAATAGGTATGACAGATGCTGCTTATATTACTGGTATGAGAACTGGAGCAGCTGGTGCATTAGGTGCTAAATATTTGGCTAGAGTAGACGCAGAAAACTTATTAATTGTGGGTGCTGGAAATCAAGCTATCTTTCAAATTGCGGCTACATTGACAACAATACCTACGATTAAAAAAGTACGAGTAGCTTCACAGCAACTAGCCAATGCAAATAGTTTTGTTGAAGGAATTTCTCAACAACTTAAACATCAGTTCGGTATTAACGTTGATAATATCAAATTCGAAGCTGTAGATTATTTAGAACAAGCTGTAAATGATAGTCATATTATCATTACGGTTACCCCTTCAAGAAACCCAATCATCAGAAAAGAATGGTTGCAAAAAGGAACTCACATTTCTTGTATTGGAGCTGATATGGAAGGAAAGCAAGAAATAGATCCTGAAATACTGCCCTCTTCCTTACTTTTTGTAGACGATATGATGCATTGCAAAGAGGTTGGTGAAATAGAAATTCCTCTTAAGCAAGGCATTATAAATGAAACAAATATCATCGGAGAATTAGGCGATTTAATAGTTGGTAAAGTTAAGGGAAGAACAAGTAACGATCAAATAACAATTTTTGATGCTACCGGCATGGCACTCTTAGATATTGCTACAGCTGATATGGCACTAAAGGAAGCAGAAAAAAATAAACTTGGTTCAAAAACTAATATTTAAAAGGAGATAAAATTATGAGTTTACAATTTAATGAAATCCAAGAAGCATACACACGAATTAAGAAGTATGTACCCACTACACCCTTAGAAGAATCTTATTATTTAGGGAATCAAAATCAACGCTATTTCTTTAAACTTGAATCATTTCAAAGAGCAAAAAGTTTTAAAATTCGTGGTGCATTAAATAAAATGATGACTCTAACCACAGAAGAAAAAGAACGTGGTATTGGAACTATTTCTTCTGGAAATCACGGAAGCTCTGTTAGTTATGCAGCTTCCATCCTTGGTATCAAAAATGCAAAAGTTATTGTTCCTAAAAATACACCTCAAAGTAAAATAGATAAAATTAAATATTTTGGTGCTGATGTTATGCTGATGGGAAATAGTTATGATGAGGCACATGCTCTCGGAATGACTTATATAGAAGAAAATGGTCTTACATTTATAGATGCATATTATAGCGATCCCAAAATATATGCAGGTCAAGGAACAGTTGCTATAGAAATTTTAGAACAAAACCCTGACATAGATACGATTGTGGTACCAATTGGTGGTGGAGGCTTGATAACAGGCATTGCAGTTGCTGCGAAATCAATTAAGCCAGATATACGTATTATTGGTGTGCAAACAGAAGCATGCCCAGCAATGATAAATTCTTATAGAGATAAAACCTTTTACGAAGAATACCCAAGTGAAGAGTCAATCTGTGATGCTTTAATTGGAGGTATAGGAAAGTTAAGTTATGAAATGGCAAAAGATTATGTTGATGAATTTCTTATGGTTTCAGAAGAGTCAATTGCTAAAGCTGTTAGTTTTATGGCAAAGGAAGAAAAGTATATTGTAGAAGCTGCAAGTTCTACGACTGTAGCTGCAATAATGGAACACAGAGAAAAAATTGGTGGTCAAAATATAGCACTTGTTATATCAGGTGGAAATATTGATGGAAAACTCTTAACCTCTATTATGGCGAAGTATTAAAAAATATAAAGAAACCTCTCCAGACAGGATATAAATTTTCACTTTTAACTCGTTTGATTTTACTTTAAAAAAAGGAAAATATTAGATATTTTCTTTTGGTTCAAGCTAGAGGGATACCAAGTATCATCATATTTTTATTAAATAAAAATATAACGGATTTGGAAACATTCTATTTTCTAAATCTATAATATTAAAATGACACTAAACCAAATAAACTTTTGTGTTTAGTGTCGTTTGATCGTATAATTTTCCAGAAAATTCTATTAAGGTTAATCTTAATTTAAATAATAATTAACGACCATTACGGTTAATGGTCCCTACTTTGCAGCTGGCTTAAAAAAATAATCTTAAAAGAATAAAGGGCATTCCCTTAGTAAAAACAGGTACTGTCCCTTTATATCAATTTATTCTTTTTTTGCGATTTTGACATAAAACATCGATAAAAACACTAGAGTTACTTGAAGAATAAAATTATTTGTAAATTCGCTTTTTTCTGACGGTGCCCTACTTTTGTCTTTCTAGATAATTTAAACTAATTCGTTAGTTCATTAACTTCAACACACTAATATGTGTTTTACTTTCCTCAACAATCTGGCCCTTTAATGAAAAAGAGCGCTGATTCTTGTAACAGAATCGCGCCCGATTGTTGAAGATTGTTTTTAAATTTAACACTGTAATTGAAGTATAGGAACGAAAAAATGCAGTTTTAAAGATTCAATTATACAATTTTTTATTCAGATAACACACTCTTCATAATCTTGAAAAGTACTATTATAGCCCTTTATATATATTTGCATAAGAAGCTGTATAAACAACATTTCTTGGATTTAGGTCTCTTTCCAAACTTTTATTTAGGCACATTATTGTGTATGGCCTTAAATAAATATTACTCTTTAGATTTAGCTATATGTTTGGTTCAACAACTTTTTTCATACCCAACAATGTTGCAGGTAAATGACTTTGGTCTATTACAAATTCAAATTCCAACTTATTTTCTTGACTAGGGAATTCTTAAAATTTACCTTTCAGACTAATTTGTCCAAATGGATTAAATTGAAGTGTGAAATACAACTTTCCATCTAAATTGGAAAATGTAATATTGCCTTTTAATGTTTTATAAGCTTCTTGTAGTTGAAGGTATAACAAAATAAGCTCATCTATCGTAATCCAAAGTTCTGCATTCATTACATAGTAATTCCCACTTTGAATGGACACAATCTGTTATTTCGTCTAAATTTATTTAAATAAATCTTTGATTAGCACCAAGTTTAATTTTATTCAAAATTCATCACCTCGTACTAGAATGCTACCATAAAAGCTACCAAAGCGTGTTTTTTTCCCAAGCTTTGATTTTGGAACGTTTTTTCGTCCATCGGAAATACATCGAAAAATATGCCCCACCAACGTTGGAAGAAAATAACATAATGCTAGTTGCAAAGTAAAATTCAATAAAAGAAAATAGCTAATACCCAAGTTGCAAATCACTATACCTATTAATGATTTTAAGTTGTTTTTAAAATTACTGAAAAGTGGAATTATCAAGGGTAGTAATATAGAGCAACCAATCAATAACATACCTACTAATCCACCGATTACAACCATTGCCACCATCGCTCCAGCTGCGTTATCTAAATCCTTTACAGTAACTAAAGCATCATTTTGGAATTTTTCCATAAATAACTTTGAACAAATAAATAATACGAATAATATAAAGGCTGTAAATAAATTAATTTTCACCATAGCAAAGGACTATATTCTTTAAACTTGCGATTTTTCATATATATCCCACATATCCAATTTTATCTAAATTATATAGATAGACGGTTGAAAATGTAAAGTTGTATTTGATTAAAAACTTCCCCAAAGAGTCCTTTGTCACCATTTCATTGAGAGTCTATTTATATGTATAGCAATTCAGAACAAATGGAATGAACAGTCTTTTTTAAAATTATTTTCCGCAGCGTTTCAGTGTGTTGTTTTCTAATGAAAACAGCGACAAACACTGATTTAACAGTGCTTGTCGCTGTTTGAAATGTTACCAAGCTTGCGTTTGGAACCTAGTTATGTATACGTTATAAATCCTTGTTGCACTAATGCACTCAAAAGAATCTTAAAGAAATTCAATTCCCCAAAGGAAGTAACTCTACCTTGCCTTTCAGTTTTATATCATCAGGCGTCTTTTCTTCTTAGATTAGGTAAGAGATGACATAATCGCCATCAGGAAATCCGTCAAATACCTTCTCATAACGTTCATTCGGTTTTAACACGCAATTAGTGATCACATTGTTTGGATCCTCCAAATGATAAACCTTGAATAGAAAGCTTTCAGCACCAGAATTGGTTAAAGATAGTTTGAATGGAATCTCTTCAGGATAAGAAAAATAAGTTTTACTTGAACCCATCCGAGACGCAACCTCTTCATCAATTAAAAGGGGACAAAAGCCACCTTCCATTTGGTCTTGGTACTTTTCCATATAAGTGTCCAGCTAAGATTACAGCTTCCTTTTTTACCACTTCTTTCACTTCATCTGGTGCTATTTTTAAAGATGGTTCTTCTGTTAGATTTGAAAATGCATTACATAAAGGTTGAACGCAAATCATTTGTCGTTCAACCTTTTACAAATGTTAATTTTATTAACTTAAATCAGAAAGAGTGCTTTAAGGCTTAATATTGTAGAGATATCCTCCAGAAAAATTAATTGCTCAAACTATTGGTATAAAACGGTTCCCTACAGATTTCTCCAAAGTGCTTCCAAAATATCTAGATTCAAAAGTAGTACGGGTGCTACGAACTTTTACAAAGAACATTCAAAGCTTGTACTACTCTTGACTCTGATTGAATACTATAGAACTAAAGACTGAATGAATGTCCTAGATTAAGGAGTAGGTGCTAAAACAAATTGAAGATCCATTGTTGGCTTTTCCCATTGGAGTGCACTTGTATATGCAGCATCGCTTGTAGAACAACCTAATCTTGTATCAGAACTATTATAAGCACTTGTACGGCAAAAACCCCACCAAACATCAATAGCATAATCTGATAGAGAAGGATCAACTCCTGTATCTTGTACATAATAAGAGTTAAGATTAATCCCTTCATAATTTTTTATATATTGTGGTGTCATAACTATCGAACCGTAAGGGACTGTACTATCTACTGTTTTTTTCTTCATTGCTACGTAACCTGACTGTGGAAGTTTTGAACTGCTAGTATACCTAAGTGTACCATCTGCTTTATATTTACTTGCCGTATAAGCCGTTACATTTTGATTAAGCTTTTTAAAAGTTTGAGCTGGTCCATATGGTGAAACAGTATCATTAACTTCTGTAATAGCATCGAATTCTGTAGTAGCATCGAATTCTGTAGTAGCATCAACTTTTGTATTAGCTATTGCTGATAATGGTGCTAAACAAAATATTAAACTTACAATAATGTATAAACCTAATTTCACTTTCATATAAACTCCTCCTATAAATTCTTTTTTTTATCATTATTTTCATTCTAGTAATTGATGGTTCTAATAAATATAAATTAATAAACAATTCCTCAATAATTCATGTCTTCCCAATGGTAATCTGGTATTGTTGCGATAAATAAATCATTTTGTGAAATTTCTAAATCTGTTATTATCCCTTCTTTTTCTTCATATAACCTTTCTACTTCCCAGTTAAAAGCATTATCTCCATATTTAATCAAACAAATTATCCCATCTTCAGAAATCCCAAATAAATTGTTTCTCTTTTTTATTAATTTTTTAAACTCATACTTGTTTTGTATTTTATTCCATCTTTCATCTGTAAGATTTAGAACCCACAGTGAATAATCTGAAAGAAAGAATAAATTATCTCCTATTAATTCCATATATGTTGGTGTTTCTAAACCCTGCGCTAATTCTAGAACACTCCATTTACCACCATTCTCTTGCAAAACATTTCCATCACTTGTTAAAAGAGTCACTGTTCCCGTATCGGAAATTTGTAATGAAGTAATTTTCTCAGATTTAGGTTGAGAAATTGATTCCCAATTATCACCACCATCATTTGATTTATGAATAAAATTATTAGTTAAAATGGCAATATTATTATTTGATGAGTATTCAATAAACTCAATCTTATTTTCTGTGGTTAAAATTCTTTTCATTTTATTTTCGGAGATTTCAATCCGCCAGAGTCCATATTCAGTCGCAGCATATAATTCATTATCTAAATTAACCCATGCATTAACTATTTCCTCATTAATATTTAAATTAAGCCAATTATTGTCGTAATTTTCATTGAATTCGAAAAAGGGTTTTACTGAAATATTAAATACCCTTGGCTTTTGATCTCCCCAAACAACTACTTGACTATTTTTAGACGATACCCCCTTGATAGCCATTCCTTTTTTTAAAGTTTTTGATTCGTTGGTTCCTAAACGTGCTCTGATCAACCCGCCTCCCTTCGGTACTTTGTGTATGGCACCAACTATTTCGCCATTTTTCACATCGAACTTTATATGTGTAAAAAGCTTATTCTTGTCATTTCCTAATACTGTTATAGTAGGTTTGCCATTTTCGCTATCAATTGTGAAATGGTATCCTGTAGCCCAATCCACACCTTTTTGTAAATCAAATTTTTCCTTTGCAAGTTTTACTAAATAAGGGCTATCAAATTTAATTTCATCTAATGTTAAATCTCCAAAACTAGGACCCCGACCCTCATGAACACCATATATTTTTCCTTTTGAAATTCCTACAAATAATTGTTGTTCTGTGCTTGAAGACCCAAAACTCATTGTCCAATTATATCGTTTTCCTGTTGCTCCCCTTGTTCCTCCCATATCTTCATCAACACTAGTTACACTTTCCAAATAAGCATCACTATTCCATTCTTTTGCTCTACCTAATCCCAGATTAATAGCCTCTTTAAGAGATAATTCTTCACTCTCTTCAGAGGATGCTTTTTCTTCTTTATCATTTTTAGTCAGTACATTAAATAGACTAAAAATAAATACTATGGAAAGGGTACCTAGGATCCAATAAACTTTTTTTTGTTACTCAATAAAATCACCCTCTATCATACTTAGATCGGTATATAGTATAATAATTCTATTTAAACCAACATTATCCTTTATTTTTATTAATAATTTTTAATGTAGTAAACTTTTTTTCACTCGACTATTATAATTTTCAGGTAAAAGGTGAAAATATAGAAGCTGGCCCTATAACAGAAAAGACACACTTTTACATGGGTGTATTGAATTACTTAGGGTCTAATTTCAAAAGTATTTACTGTAATAATCTTGTCTTAGTTTTCCGCTTAACTGAGCATATATCTTTGTCGTCTCACTCTTTTCATGCCCAAGTAAACTTTGGATAACATCTATTGGCGCACCGTTATTAATCATATGCGTTGCATAGCTGTGTCGTAATTGATGAGGATGTATACTCTTTTTTATTCCAGCCCGATTTGATACGCGCTTAATAATATATCTTAAATTATCAATGCTCATACGCCTTTTAGGCTTTCTGTCCGTAATAAATAAACACGGATCTTCATCCTCCCGTTCATCTAAATACCTTTTTAACCAAATGGAACAGCGAGTATTAAAGTATACTTCTCTTTCTTTATCACCTTTCCCTTGAACAATGACGGAATTTGTTCGAAAATCAATATCATCACGATCTAATTTTACTACCTCCCCAATACGGCAGCCGGTTGAATACATAAACTCAAATAGCGCATTTTCCATCGTTGATTGACAAGCTTCCCTTAGATGTTCGATCTCTAATTCCGAGAGAAACTTAGGAATTCTTTTACCTAATTTCGGCTCTTTCAATTTAGCAGCAGGATTTTTTAGAATATATCCCTCTTCATGTGACCATCTAAATAGTGATTTAACACAACGAATCCTATGCCCTAAACTGGATGGCTTTAAGTGTTCTCCTGACTGTATTAAGTACTCTTTTAATTTTTCTGTATTAAATCCGTTCATATCAATATCACCAAAAAATCGCAATAAAAGATTGTATTGATAACAATATGTTTTTAATGTAAGTGTTGAATATCCCTCGATTTTTTTATCTTGTTGGTATTTTTTCCACGCTTCGGATAATAACATTTATCTTTCACTCTCCTACTAAGGTTAAATCTAGTATTCTATATTCTATTATGTTCAGAGAGAGGCTTTTTCATACAGTGATTATTCAATAAGCTAAGATATTGATAATTTCCGAAGTCTTTTTAACCAGTTAAAATTAGAAAAGGGGCCTTCCCCCTTTTTCCAGGAAAGCGCCCGATTGTTGAAGAACTACGAAAACAAAAAATTACTGCTATTTATTAAACTACAACCGAATAATAACAAATAAAAAAGAGAGGCTATTCAATATTGTTGTAGAATAACTTCTCTTAGATTTACTTCTGTTCTAAAAATGGCTTAATTCCTTGATAAATAGAATTTAGTATCCCTTCAGGACTATGATGTGTTGGTTCAACAGGAATTACTGAGAAATCATCCTGCTCGTTGATAGGTAATCCTAATTCTTCGTTTGTTGTTATGTAGACATCACATTCAAATGGAAAATCATAATAAAACTCATTGTCAAGGTTAGGAAGACTAGCTGTTGTCAAATTACTACTTCCTACTATGGCAGATGTAACTTGTTCACCTTCTAAATCAGACAACTTTAGAGCAATTTTTGAGTGCCACTTTATATTTTTTAACTTGGGTATTAAAATAATGCGAACCGGAACATCATATATTTTATTTTTATACAATCCATAGTAAATAGAATGAACAAACATATTAAGTTTACAAAAATTGCATTCAATCTTACTATTTTTATTGTCGTCTATAATTCTTTTGATTTCATCCCAAAAACATTGAATTTCTGCTTCAAATTCGGAACTTTTTTTACCTTTATTCTCTAGAAATTTCTTATAAATATCATTTAATTGGTTTACCGTTCCGCAAAACGATGTAAAAAACCAATTGGATGTATTAAGATAATGTTTATTGATTTCGTTTAGATGTTTCTCTATATCTTTTTTAGTGATTTTTTCAGAAAACTCACCCTTTTTGAGTACTTGTTCCAGTTCATTTTTTTTATTGTAGATATATTGATATTCGTGGTAATCTACAACAGATTTATTTTTAACATTGTAATCGCTACCTGTAAAATTTTTTTCCATTACTTTTATATTAGGTTTGATATATCCAGCAATAATAACAATTTCATTTATTTTTTTATCAGTAGCAGCCTCAACAATCCAATCGATTAATTTAGTTTTAAATGCAAAAAAACCTGATGACAATATTAGTTTTTCTCCTTCACTCTTTATTAAGTTCTGAAGTGCTTCCGCGAAAGGACTCTTATCCTGTTTTTTTCTGAAAAGAAAAGCCATCGACATTATTACATTCCTCCAAATACTTTCATATATAAGAAATATTATTCTATTTCTTATATCGAATAACCTTTTTCTATACATATAATATCCAATTTTATGGCCCGATTGTGGAATAAGAAAAGATCCTGCATATTAACACAGGATCTCTAATCACTCTATATTTTTTAATAATTGAACTTAGTTATAAAAGATCAATCTTTTTTATAGGTATTTTATAATTCACAGGCCTGGTATTAAACTCTGGTACATAAAATATATTCTTCAACCTTTGTATGTATTAAATATTTCATTAGCTATATTTAATACTAAACGGACTTCTGTTTCACTTTTGTCTTCAATTAGATTTTGTAAGATCATTATCAACTCTTTTTTTTCAAAATACCTATTATCGAAATTTAGAGTATCAAATTTAAAGATACTACTTGGTGCTTCTTCCAAGCCTTCAGTAATCTTTTCTAAGGTCTGAATGGTAATATTTCTATCCCCTCTTTCAACCCCAGCCAAATATGACGTTTGCATTCCACATTTTTCGGCCAATTCATCCTGAGTAAATTTTTTCAATTTCCGAATTTCCTTGATGTTACTACCAACTAATTTGACTAAACTATCCACAAAATCACCTCACATTTAGACTATGTGAGGTTTGAACTATCTTACAGTTATATATAGTATAAATTTGATTGAAATATGTACTTATAAGTACTATAATGTTTGAGTATTAAATTTACCTTAAGGAGTTTTTAATATGAGTAATCACTTACCTTCAAATATAGCAATTGAAAATGTATTACAATCTAAGATGCGCGGTCGTGTTACTTATCAGGGCTTTGTTTCATCTCAAATTGCAGTCAACTTTTCTTACTCCAAACTTTATAACGACCCTTCTGGCAAAGGCTATCAACGCCCAATAGATAAAAAACGTTGTAAAGATTTTGCAAATTATCTATCTCAAGGTGAAGAGGCACTTTATACCCCAATTTTATTAAATGCTTCAGGAAATTGGGAGTTTCATGCTTATGATGGTCAGAGAAGAAATTTTGGGAGATTAATTTGCACAAAGAAAGCTACTTTAATGGATGGGCAGCATAGATTAGGCGGAATTAGTGAATATATCAATGAAACAGACAGTATGCTTAATGTTCCCTTCTTAGCTTTTCATTATTTAGATGAGGATGAAGAAATAAAATTATTTGATGTAATTAATTCAAAAGCTAAGGGTATTGGGACATCACTAAGTCGCTATTTAAATAGGGATAATGATGACCTTAGCTGGGTAGCTACAAACTTAATTCTTAAGCCTGAGAGCCCTTTCTTTAGTAAAGGGACCTTAATAGGAAGACGAACAAAAGATAAAAACGTAACATTACAAAATTTGTATAACATCATAAATTTATTAACTAAAAAATCTGCTTTAGCCAATCTTTCTAAAGAACGGAAATTAAATATAGCATTATTTTACTTCAACTTAATTAAAGATTTGTTTCCAGAACAATGGGAAAATAATCAGTTATATAGAATGACACATATAACATGTCTAAACGCATTGGCAATTGTCGGGAATAAAGTAATTAATAATAACTTTTCAATAAAATCTCAACAACCAGATTCTGTTGAATTAAAAAAGCTTTTAGTGAACTTGAAAGAGATTGATTGGTTGTCTTCAGGGAATTTAAAGTACATTAAAGGCGCTGCAGGGTCTAAAATGCTTGCAGAGGATATTTTGAATTGCATGAACTAAGAATTAATCCAAACTCAATTTACTAATATAATGAGTAACCCAAGCAATTGAAAAGTATATAAATTAATTGCTTGGGTTTATGATTTTATCACATTTTTTATTGCTGGAAGTTATAATAAATACCTCAGTTTTCCTCATGCCAAGGTCTTTAATACTTCAGTTATACTTCTTTTGTTATATAAACAATTCTTGTTTCTCCTTACATCTTGTTACAGCCATAATAGAAAATCATAACCACCATTTATTCAGATTTTGTACAATTTAACAAATATAGAATAGAGCATATTTTAGAGAATATTACTCCTATAACATGCTCTATTATACTAGCTCTTCTTTTTTTCATTATAACTGTATCATGCTAATGCCCATTTAATTTTGCATTTTTCCTATAAGTTTACATAAGGCTTTAATTTTATTAAATTTTATAATCAGCTTACTTTCTATAACTACATCATCAGCATTGTATGAAAACGGATTTAAAGAAACTGCAAATGCTAATGCTTCTATACACATGAACAATCTGTAATAATTTATCTTTGTATAAAAAATTTTGTTTACTCCATGTAAAATTGAATGTCTGTTTAATGGATATTCAGATTTTGATTTATACAAAAAATTCAAACCGTAAGTTTCATAAGATATTAATAAATCCATTCCTTCATCTATCCTTCTAAGAAATGTTTCATCTTCTATGTAATCTGAAGGAACCTCGTCAACACTATAAAACAAAACTTTATTAATCCAATTTTGTTTTTGATTTTTCATAACCGCTTTAAAAGAACTACTAGAACCATTTTTGTCATAATAAATTTTGTTTACTTCACAAAACTCTCTAGATATACCTTCAATCACGGTTAAAAGCAAAGTAATGGCAGCTGCGATATTATTAAAATAAAAACTTTCAATAGATTCTTTAATTAAATGTAAATAATCTTTAAACTCAGGAATTCTTGTGTAGGTGCCAGTAATTTGCATTGCAAATCGTTTTTCACAATAAATATCTTCTAGCACTTCTAATAAACTTGAAATATCTGTTTGTAATATTCGATGAACATCTTTATTAGCCACAAACGGTGGTAATATTAATTGATGTTTTTCCCTTAAATCTTCACCCGTGGAAAAATCGTTTTTTATATTTTGCAGAATTTCATTTTTTGACTCCAAAGGAATTGCATATTTAACTTCTGAATTACAAATTACCATGCTAAGAAATTTACAATGTCTACCTAAATCCTGTAACATAATGTTTTCTTCTGGAATATCGAATCTTTCAGTCATCTTTTTTATTAAATGCGAATTATCTGTTTTACCCTTTAAAACATTATTATAATAATGATAATAAGGACTATTTTTTTTACTCATTTATATTTGATAACTCCCTTATTGTTGTTCCTACCATTTACCTTCACCCATATCTTCATAAGCGCCTTCTAAATAATCAATATATAAATTTTTTTCATACATTTCTATTTCTAATTCACCCATTTCACAATTAACAATAATGCTTCATCGGATAAGTCTTCATATATTTATTTTTCGTTTATAATTCACTAGTTTGGAAGAGTGTATAAGTAAATAGTATTTGTAAAATGGTTACAAAGACCATATTTATATGTGTTGTGTTGATATTATTGGATGAATGAGAGTAAGTCTTTCTCCAATTGTTCTGCTAATAAAAAAATATCATTAATTTCTCTTCTTTCTTTACGTAGTTTATTTTTCTGTAATTTCTCACCATATCCCACTAGTTGTCTTATATCATCATTATTCCAACCTGAAGTATAGAAAATCTTTTGAGTATAAACAGGAACTATTTTTCCTGAAGAAGTTTCTCCTAATTTCTCAATTAAAAGAGAATCAAAAATTGTGTTAAGACCTTGATCAAAAGATACAAAAATCGGTATTTCAATATATCCTGTTTTCTCTGATAATTGTGCTGCAATTGTAGGAATTGTTAAATCTATTGCTGCTGCATATAACTTGTTAAGTATATACTCGTATCCTTTACTTTTCTTTATTCCTTTTAATATATTTGAATCTTGTCCAAAATAATGAATTGCAAAGGTTTGGGTAATTGGAGAAAATATTCTCACTTCGTTTTCCATGAAATCTAAAAATGAAATTATTTTTACTTTATCTATTTTTTCCGTATTATAATGCTTTAACATAAAAGCTTTAACAAGCATGACATAGTTAATTATTGATATATGCTTATATAATCCATTATTTTTTAGCAAGGGCACTTTTGTCATATTAATTGGAGTGGTGAATTCTTTAATATCAGATATTGGAGTTGTATCAACATCAATTTGAAAAACCTTTTCAAAACATTTTGTCATTATTTTATACTTCTCCAAATTTAGATTACCTGTTTTTTTATCTCTAGAAGCCTCTTCACAGGAATATTGATAAACAATTCTATAAAAATTATTTCGTATTAATTTTATTGCTTCGATAAAATCGTCATACATCTTGCCATAAGTTTTCATAAATTCTTCCTTATTCATGACAAATTCTCGAATCATAATGGCAAAATTGGTGTCTATAACAAATAGAAATGGAATATTAATATTTCTTGCAAAAAAATCTTTTGCATCATAGATTCTTCCGTCATGCCATGTTGATGAAAAAATTCTTCGGTTCTCCATTTTTATAATCTACTCCTTATGCAATTCTATATATAATTGTTACGATTCATTAATATCAATTTAAGGATAGCAACTTTAACATTAATAACCAACAAATAAATCTCCCTAAGAACTAGAGAGATGATCTTTTTATCGAAGATATAATGTAAGAAATTCTGTACAATTACACAAATATACAAAAACCTCTTCGTATTAACGAAAGGGATAAAAATTATAATTTTGTACATATAAATCTATAGAGATATTCCTGAATCACACCCATTATAAATCATTGTCACTTGTGGATCATGGAAAATTTTTTTAATTGCATTAAACTGTGTGTACATATTACTAACAACTTTATCTTCATATTTTTCTAGGATAATCGGCAGTGAATCTAATGACCACTTCTCCCATTCCTTTTTATATTCCTTAGGTTCCTTTAATTCGACGAGATGACCAATCCCCCAACTAATAACTGCTCCATCTGGAAATGTAGCACATGGCTCTAACTCTATAAACGTTTTCTCTTTATGTTTAATTTTAAATGCATCAGCATAAGCTCTTGCCTGCGATGGCTTTTCAGCTAAAATAGCAATTTTACCCATTAAATAATCACATCTTCTTTTAAATATTTGAATAGCGTTTTTATAAAAACGGAAAACTCAACTAATCGGATTAGTTGAGTTAATGAATACCCTACCACTATTTTACTTTAAACGATATAAAATATCTAATGTCTTCGTACTCGGAACACCCTTCATCAAATATATAATTTTCACTAGCAAATTAATAGGATTCCCAACTATCGCTTTGTTTTATTAATTATCAAGAGGTACGCAACGTTTTCTACTCCAACTAACGAAACATGATTGCGGAAAAATAGTGGAAACATATGGTAGAATTATTAAAAGGGGGATAGTTATGTTTTTCTTTAATAAAGAAGATGTGTATATTGGATATTCAATGGAAGAATTATCAAAGGTAAGAGCCATCTTAAACAGTGAAGGCATAAAATATACCTATAAAGTAGTTGACCCCTCAACACAATGGATTGGACATGGTACTAGGAGAGGTAACTATGGAAGTTTTGGAATGAACAGTAATTATGATAAACAATATATTGTTTCTGTTAAGAAAAAAGACGCAGAGCATGCGAAATATTTTGTTCATCGTGCATTGCATTCTTAAGTTTTATTTTTTAACAGGGTGCTAAAAAAAGGTTCCATCTCATTTGAGATGGTCTTTTTTATTTACAAGATGAAGTTAGTAAAAAACGGAAAAACCCTATTTGTCTGTTTAATTTCACTTTTGAGGAAAACAACTTCTCTCCCACTTCAAGTTACAGTCAACAAGAAAAAAGTTTAACCTAGAAAATATTATATTGAGCTAGCAAATAAGAGTGCCGAGATGATAAAATATGGTTATAAGGGGGATGGGAAATGGGGAAATTGAGTAAGCGTAATATTTTGTGGATAATTCCAATCGGCATTTTAGGGCTGTTTTGGTATTTTTACGGTCCACAAAAAGATATAACAGATAATGAATATATTACATATGTCAAAAACTATTCAATTGAAAATAGTAACAAATCATTAGAAACAGCTTTTGCATCTTCTTGTCAAAATCCATATTGGCTATATTTTGAAACACAAAAGGGACAAGATGTTGTGGAATTCAAAGGGGATTGTCCTATCAACAACAAGGATGCTAAAGTAAATGTTCAATTTTTAGTAGATCCCAGCATGACAAATGTGAAATATGGTGCCATGTTAGTCGATAACAAAATGCAAGAAGAATCACATAGAGACAACTTTCTATTAGCTTTGACTAAAGACTAAATGAACAATAGACTCACTTGAGTCCAAGCTCACCTTGAAAAGGTGAATTTGGGCTCGTTTCTTTCATCTGGATAATTATTAATTATCTTTAAAAATCGCATATACGTATGTATCATGTGGTTTTCCTTGCTGATACATATAATCTTTTAAAATTCCTTCATTGTGAAAACCCATTGTCGTTAGTAATTGATTCGATGCCACATTTTCGATAAAAACAATTGCCCCAATCCGATTTAGCTCCATCTTGTCAAATCCATAAGACAAAATTTCGGTAATAGCTTCTTTCGTATAGCCCTTTCTCCAGTAATCAGGATGAATTTCATAGCCAACTTCTGCCCGCTTATGATTAGGTGACCAAGCATTGAAGCCAATTGTGCCAATCATACCTTTCGCTTCTTTTCTTTCTATCCCCCATCGAATGCCTCTCTTTTCCTTGTAGCTTTGTGAAAAGGATTCAATTAGTTTTTCAGCTTGTTCTATTGTCGTAAATGTATCTATTCCATAATATTGTGTAACATGAGTATTTGAAAAACAGCGTAAAAGGTCCGAAGCATCTTCAGACGTTATTTCTCTTAATATTAATCTTTCTGTCTCTATAATCGGAAACATGTAACTCCTCCTTTATCCTAACCTTAATTCTTCAAATTTCGTAAAAATTCCTTCTTCCAGAACTTTTCTTTTAAAAAAATGAGGATGCGCAAACAAATGATAGTATTGATAGTAACACGTATGTACTGGTGAAAAATTAAAAATAGCATACTAGAACTACTCCTAGTATGCTAAATTCACTTATTAATTTTTACGTCCCGTATTATTTAAAATAAAAGTTTATTGCCTCATCAGCAGAATGGAAAATATTATTTTGATTGTTTTTATAAATAAGCTTCGTGGCTCGACAAGCATTTTGGAGATTTTTCGCTCGATTTAACTTTTCAGTTACTTGATCTAAAGCCGATGAAAAGCCATCTTTGTTATATGTAATGATTTGTTGGGATTGTTGTGATTCAATGTCCAACATAATCGATAACTGATCTTCTACATAATTATTTAAATTAATAAAAATACATTCCTCTAAGTCTTTAGAATGCTTGTCGATAGTAATAAACGCTTGCTTATATTGTGCATTTAGCTTTGATGTTGTCACTGTCACTTTAAATCCTTGGCTTTCTAAATGCTTTTTACTACATTCAAAAAAATGCTCAACTTCAGAGGAGATTTTTGGTTCAACAGTTGTTATTTTTAATTCATCACAATTTTGATAAATTGCATCGATTTCTTCCTGTTTCTCTACTAGTAATTTAAAATTTGAAAGTGAATACATCTTAAATCCCCCTTTTTACTATAGTCGGCAAGGGAATCGTTTTTTAATCATGTTTTCATGCTTACATGTAAAGATAATTTTGTTGCATGGATTGGATTGTTTCAATCATTTCCTCTCTTAGCTCAAGTGGCTCTAACACTTCAATATTTTCACCTTGACTAAGCAGCCACATTTTAATACCACGCCCAAAAACTTCCGCTTCAAATAAGCATTCCCCAGCTTTATTTGACAAAATTTTGGCTGTTGGCAAACGATCTAAAACTGCTTGCGGTGAGCGCCCTTTAAACATAAATTTAATATGCATTAGCTCACCTGCATCCATAAATTGAATACGTTTGCGAAATTCACCTTCCTGAAAGCGCTCTGAGTAAGGGATTTGAAATTTCTTATCTAACTCCAGAAAATGTTGGATGCGGTCGATGCGATAGACAATCGGTAAATCCTTCTCATGTTTACTATCATAAGCAATAAGATAAAAATAGTATTCTGAGAAAATAACACCGAGAGGTTTTAATATTTTTTGTGAAGGGATTGATTCACTTTCACGTAAATAATCAATTTTAATTATTTTTTTCTTCTGAATAGCCTCTGAAATTACCCAAATTAAATGTAAAAGAGATTTTTTATGATTTAAATCAACGTATAAATGCTTTTCATTTAATATGATATTATGAATAAACTCTTGTTTATCCGCTGCAACAATTGAAATTAGCTTATCGATGATGTCGCTCATTTCTGATTTTAAAAGTGCTCTTGATTCGATTAGTATTTTAACAATCGCCAGCACTTGTTCTTTCGATAAAACATTTTCTCCTGTTTTCGTCAGCTTATACAGTTTTTCTGTTCGCACATATTTTAAATGACAATCTAATTTAGCTTTTTCAATATACACTCTTATTTGATCTAAATCCCGTTGTATGGTTTTTTCACCAACCTGATGTGTAAATGCTTCTTGCTTTTTGCTTATGCCTTGGCCATCCATCAATCTATCAAACATCGAAATGACACGATAGCCTTTATTTTGTTGTGAATCCACCATATATCCCACTCTTTCTACATAGTTACCCTCTTATTATACAAAACGAGATGGACATTATTAGTCCTTTTAACTACGAATTTTCTATATATTTGGGATAATTAGTTCATTAATAATTTTACTATTACATACACTTCATAGACAGACAGACCACGTATTTGTTATTATTATCAATATTTAAAACTAAAAGGACTTCAATCTTAGACTGAAGTCCTCTGTTAAAGTCATTTTTTTAATTTTACTGCAGTACCATAGGCTAAAACCTCGGAGGTGCCATCCATTACGGATGATGTCGAATATCTAATTGCCACTATCGCATCCGCACCTAGGCGTTTAGCTTCTTCCTCCATAGCATTTGTAGCAATTTCTCTTGAGCGAACGAGCATTTCTGCATACTCTTTCATTTCGCCACCAACAATATTACGAAGCCCCGCCATCATATCGCGTCCAATATTTCTTGATTGAACTGAATTGCCCTTGACTAAACCTAATGTTTCTTCAATTTCTTTTCCAGCAACAACATCCGTTGTTGTTAAAAGCATTTGCAATCCTCCTTATTGTTGGAATTCCTGAACCGCTAATACAGCATCGTTAATAGAGGAAGTAATGACACCGTTGCGTTTTATTAAACCGATGACAAATAAATTACGGTAGACGAATTGATTTTCAATCCCATCACGAATAAGAGCTTCTATTTTCATCATATTTTCACGCCCTTGTTGACGGACATCTGTAAATACCCCAACGATTGGACGGTTGAGCATAGCAAATGCCCCTATTTCAGCTGCAACACCAGAGTCAATTTCGACGCCATCTAATACGGCGACTAATACATCGCTCTTTTGTAACATAGCTAAATCAGCCTCTGCAATTGCCAAACTATCCGCATACGCTGTCTTATCATTTATTGCATCATTCTCCTGTGGTACATATAATTCAATATCCGGTATCGCTTGTCGAATTGCCGATGCTAATCGTTCATTCACTAAACGATCCCCTAAAGAAAATAACCCGTTTGCTAAATATGCCTTCATTATAAACTCCTCAATTCAATAATTTTTCAAATACTATTTTATGTCGTCCTTTTTCATCTACAAAGGTTGAAATAATGTCAAAACCATGTTTTATATTTGTGATGAGCATTGCTTTCCGCTCGTTTCTACCGTATGTACGAACTTTATTAAAGCCAAGCGCTTGCACTTTTTCATGTTGATATCTCATCAACTGACTTGCAATTCCTTGACCACGCATCTTTTCGTCGACGCCCCCTAGCCAGCTATAAAAAACGCCATCAGGATGTGTATAACCTAGTTTAAATCCGACTATTTCTTCTTTTTCAACTGCAAATATACAAAGAAGTTCTTTCTTGTCTTCTAGTTTTTCAAGCTTAAGGTGTGCACCATCAAATACATGTGCATGAATTGCTTGTAACTGATGTAGCCAAACATATGGAACACCCTCAACTATAACAATTTGCACTTTTATCACCTCATCTCGTAGTCTAATAAATTATTATATCAGAAAAACGTCAATCACGTCAGATGAGAAAAATTTATCCATACAACATTGCTGGTTGACGAACATCTTGTAAATAATCTGCTAGTTTTCCAGCAAAGATTTCCTCTAAATATGGCAACTGTGCAATACAATCTGGTGTCATCAACGCTGGATTTTGATAAATCTTTAGTCCACCTATTTTTAAAAGAGTAGCTACAAACTGTGAGCAAAAATACGCACGTTCTCTGCGCACTTCTTTTTGCATCATCACACCAAATAGCCCGATAAAATTATATTTATAACGATCTCGATTGCAATACATATAACGCACAATTCTAATCATTTCTAAGTACTGATAGGACGATACTCGACAGCGATAAATGACACAATCAGCACACTCAAAAAGTCCAGATTCAGCATTTTCTCGTAAAAACCCACCACTTAAAGGATTATTTAGCTGTCTTCGCCCAAAGCTATACATATCAAAGAGTCCATCATCAAAGGCGATCGATGCATGATTCATCTCTTTTCCAGTGTACATACCTATCGCCTTCGATAGTAAAGTACCTGTTTTAGTTAATACTATGTAAATGGTATGTGCCATATCCTCACCTACTTCAATAATGTTCTATTAATACCAATACGTTTTAATTCTTCAAATGGTTTCGTTATTTCCTTTTTTTTATATTATAGAAAATAAATCTTAATTTTTTCCTTAGCTGAAACTTAAGAATTTCTTAAGTTTTTTTATTTTTTATGAGTCAATAGAAACTACTAGATATGATTCTATCAATGTTTAGAAGCTCGTAGTTTTCCACTACCTTTATTTATATGTCTATACTTGTATTCTTATGTGGGATACAACCGGAGTTCAAAAAATTTTTATTTGAGGAATGAACGTGTAAATATTTACAGACCAGCTCTAGATATGAACAATCTTGTCAATTATATTATATTTTTCCAAAAAGTACTAATTTAAATTTATATCACAATAAAATATGTCATCGTAGTAATCGTTATCGCAAAAACTTGGTTTTATGGTTAATTCTAAACTCTCAAGTAAATTCTGAAGATGAAAGCGAAGTGATAATCTATACATATCTATGTCTTGTTTGGTTTCGCTGGATTGTTCTCATTTCGCGGAATTGTGCTCTCCTTCCGCGGGATTCCGTTCTCACTTCGCGGAATTGTTCCCTCCTTCCGCGGGATTCCCTCCTCACTTCGCGGAATTGTTCTCTCCTTCCGCAGGATTCCCTCCTCACTTCGCGGAATTGTTCTCTCCTTCCGCGGGATTCCCTCCTCATTTCGCAGAATCGTGCTCTCCTTCCGCGGGATTCACTCCTCCTTTCGCGGAATCACATTCAAATTTATTTTGTTAAAGCATTGACAATATCATCAACGATTTTCGTATTGGCAATTGCGCCTGTATATAACCAACTAGAATCTTTTGGCAGACTATGTACATTACCAGCTTGGACTGCTGGGATCGTACCCCATAATTTTTCACTTAATGCTTTGACACTTGCATCATCACCGCTATCGATAATAAACAGATGATCTGCATCTAATGTAACAAGCTTTTCAAGTGATATTTCATTCCAGTTGGCTGTCGCGTTTGCTGAGATTTCTTGTACAACAGATGGCACAGCTAAGCCAAGATCATTGTACATCACATCTCCGCTTGAAAGATTTTGTGAAACGATGAAAAACTTCCCGCCAACAACCCAAATGGCTGCGGCTGAGATATTACCAATCTTTTGCTGAATTTGTTGTTTTACTTCTTTCACTTTGGCATTATAGTCATCTAACACTTGTTGTGCTTTATCTTTTTGTTCAAACACTTCACCAACACGTAGAAGTTCATCGCGCCAGTCATTGTTTTCTTCTGCTCCAATCACATAAGTTGGTGCAATTTTGCTATATTGCGCATATTTATCACCTTCCACCATAGCGGCAGAGTCCATAATAATCAAATCTGGTGAAAAGCTTTGTACTGCTTCAAACGGTAAATCAAATGGTATTGTTGGAACATCTTTCAAAGTATCTTGTAAGTAATCTTGAACGCTTGCACCATCTCGAACACTCCATTGTGCAACTGGTGTTATTCCAAGTGCGACAAGGTGATCCTCTAAGTAAGAAGCAATGACCCGCTTAGGGTGAAACGGAACTTCTACTTTATTGCCTATCGCATCTGTTAGTGTTCGAGTTTCGATAACATGGTCTATTTTATGCTCCGATTTTGTATCATCTTGCGAAGCAGTATTTGTCTCGTTATTTCCACATCCCATTAGCATAAATGCTAAGACACTAGCACATGTTAATCCCCATTTCTTCGTTTTTAAAATCATGTTAATGCCTCCTAACTACGATTATGTTATAATTTAATTGATATTGAAAATCATTCTCATTTAAAAAATAAAATAAAAAATTTATTATGTCAATGCTAGGAGCTTTTACATGGATGAAGAGAAAATCATTAGCTTTCGTTAGACATCATTACCGTGTAACTTATAATATTCTCACTCTATTGCTATTCAGTTGTTTAATTTGTTTATTAGTTATCATTTCGATTCGATTTGGCGCCAACGAACTAACTTATAAAACAATATGGAATAGCCTTTTACATTACGATGAAACTAATAATGAACATGTTATTTTACATGAGTTGCGTATCCCACGTGCAGTTGCTGGACTTCTCGTTGGTAGTGCCCTCGCTGTTTCAGGAGCAATTATGCAAGGTGTTACGCGTAATGCCCTTGCCTCCCCTTCCATATTAGGGGTTACTTCAGGTGCAGGTTTTATGTTATCTATTGCATACACGCTGTTTCAAACACCTAGTTTCCCTATGCTTATACTTTTTTCATTTATTGGTGCAGGTGCTGGAGCCGCACTAGTATTTACATTAACTGCGGTTGCAAAAGGTGGCATTATACCTGTAAAACTAGCATTAGCTGGCGCTGCCATTTCTGCTTTTCTAATTGCACTATCTACAGCAATTGGTCTGAAGTACGATATTGCTAAAGATTTAAGTTATTGGTATGCAGGTAGTCTTTCTTCTATTCAGCCAATACATATAAAGGTCGCTATTCCATTTGTCATCATTGGCTTACTGCTGGCAATGATATTAGCAAAATCAATTTCTGTTATGAGTTTAGGTGAAGAAGTAGCAACAGGGCTTGGTCAACGAACAACAGTTATACGTATGCTTTGTACAGTTACTGTGCTTTTATTAACAGGTGCAGCCGTTTCCATTGCAGGTATTATTGGTTTTGTTGGTTTAGTTGTGCCACATATCGTTCGTGCAATCGTGGGGGTTGATTATCGTTGGATACTACCTATTTCAGCCATTATAGGTGGCTGCTTATTGTTAATTGCGGATATTGTAGCTCGGATCATCATGAGTCCTTTTGAATCCCCAGTAGGTGCTGTTACTGCAATTATCGGTGTGCCCTTTTTCTTATATTTAGCTCGTAAAGATGGAAGAGGTTTATAATGCATAATTTAATACGTAAACATACACATCGTTTTTCTATTTACATCGTGATATGTTTGCTACTGCTATTTGTAGTGGCATTCATTAGTGTGAATACAGGGTATATGAAAATTTCAATTTTAAGTTTTCTTCAAACTTTGCTAGGGAACGGTTCCCCAGATAATACTTTAACAATCTTTAGCTTCCGCTTCCCCCGTATTTGCATGGCCATCCTTGTTGGGTTTGGTGTTGCTGTGTCAGGTGTCATCCTACAAAGTATTTCAAAAAACCCGCTAGCAGACCCAGGCATTCTAGGCATTAACGCCGGTGCAGGGTTTGCTATTGTGTTGTATACATTCTTTATTCAAGGATTGTTATTTTCTAGCTCATGGATGTCTGTCTTTTTTATGCCCATAATCGCCTTAATCGGTGCACTCTTTGCAGCATCCACCATTTATTTTTTAGCTTATAAAAGAGGACAGGTTTCTCCGTCGCGCATGCTCTTAGTTGGAGTTGGCATTAATGCTGCGTTTAGTGCAGGCATCACCATTTTCCAACTTCGCATGGAACCTATCGATTTTACTAGAACTCTCGTCTGGCTATCGGGATCTATTTGGGGCAGTACTTGGACATTTGTGCTCGCGTTACTTCCTTGGATAGTGGTGTTAATTCCCTTTGCTTGTTATAAAGCACGCGTACTGGATATTTTAGCATTGAATGAGATGACCGCTATTGGAGTCGGTATTAACGTAACAAAAGAACGTAAAAGACTTCTAGTATTGGCCGTGCTTCTAGCAGGCGCCTGTGTTGCTGTTGGGGGTGGACTTACATTTTTAGGGTTAATTGCACCTCATATAGCAAAAAAATTAGTAGGCAGTTTGCATTATCGGGTGATTCCATTTAGTGCATTAATTGGTGCTTTGCTTTTGTTAATGGCTGATACTATTAGCCGAATCATTATTGCTCCTGCGGAATTACCCGTTGGCATCGTGTTAGCCATATTAGGTGCACCTTACTTTATCTATTTACTATTAAAAACAAGAGGCTAGTTTCATCATACTCCCTACCACTATCATAGAACTATTCGTTTCGTTACAACGAGTTAACAGAAACTGAGGCTGGATTGACCTCTGCTAACAGATAGCGTAAAACCTCTCGCAAATAAAAGGGAGAGGTTTTCGTTTATTTAACTAACTCCATTAGGCAATCGTTTAATGCACAAATATCATTTGTCATAAACTGTGATATTGATGAACATGAGAAATATATGAAGGAAGGATGTATTGATTTGCCCAATGATTACACATCTCCATCCACACAGTTTACGTTTGATGTAAATACAAGTCCACTTTTTAGAAAGGATAATCAGAACTACATAAACATTCTTGGTATTGCTCAATTAAATAGTCTAGAAAATGTTTCTCTACTTGATATTTTTTTAAGTGCGAATAACGTTGTAGAGCCACATTATCATCAAAATGCAGCAGAGCTTGTTTATTGTATTTCTGGGGCTGCTACCGTTTCCATTTTAAATCCTTTCACTAAACAAATTCAAAACTACCCAATAAAACCAGGACAGGTAGCAAACATTCCACAAGGATGGTGGCATTATATCGTCGCGAGTGCAGATAACACGCACATACTAGCAATTTTTGATGCACCTACACCAGAAGTTATTTTAGGTTCGGATATTTTGAAATTTACGCCTTCGAATATAATGGCACACACTTATTGCTTAGATGAAAACTTATGGAAGCAAACAATCGCCCCTGTTGTTCCTTCAACTTATATCGGACCTGCAAATAATTGCAATCAACCTTCCATTACCTCACCAACTTCAATGCAAACACATCCTCAATACAACTTTAATCCTTACCATTATCCATACATGTATCAAAATGGTTCCTATTATTAATAAAGTTAGGCTGTATAAGGAAGCACCTTTGCGTGTTTCCTTTATTGATTGTTTAAAATTGAATAAAGCTCACTTTGTAAACACCTCAACTACAAGTGCATAAAATTTTTAAGTCTGGGAAATCTAACTATTATTCAGCATTACTTTAATTCGTAAAAGAGGTGTATAAAAATGGACTTTCCAATTATTCATACAAATTTTTGGGATGCTGTAATTGCCGTTCCAGTTGTTATGATCATTACACAATTATTGAAAATATTTTTTCCTATTCAGCCTAAATATGTCCCAGCAATCGCGCTAGTATTAGGTTTAATTATTTCTATTTTTATTAGCCATAAACATAATTTTTTAGCTGGTGTATTTATGGGCTTTTTTTATGGATACGCAGCCATCGGAAATTATGCTTCCTTAAAGACGACTATTAAGAGCTTTAAAAATAAGAAAAAGAAGGGTGCTCAATAAGGTAAGCTCCTGAGACTTCTGTCAAACAGAGGAATTGCTGGAGCTTCCCCAATGTCAAGACATACATAACTCCACTGCTAAGTCGAATCTATAATTGTATTATTTACAAAAATATGTATAAAAAAATCTTTTGTTTCCCATCCTAATCTCACATTCAACAACTATAAAATGAGTTAGGACGTGCAACAATGAAAATGTCAAAACGAAATATAGATTCTTTACGCTTTAAGGAAGTTTTTACAATTTGGAAACAACTTGGCGTAAACAATGGCTATATTGCAACGAACCATTTCTTTTTCAACTATGCAGTTAACAGAGACTTAAAAGTCATTATTTTGGAATTTATTCAATGTTTAAAAGAGGAAAATAAACAGCTTGAGAAGTTATTAAAAGAAAATGGTGTTCTGGCGCCGCCATTATCAATTGACCAAGGAAATTTACAAATTGCTAAAATGCGTGGAAAGGCAGCTATAAATGATTCTGAAATTAGTGCTATCCTATCCATGAATATTGCATCTTCCTTAATTTCAGTCAGTCAAGCAATGGACATGTCTTTCGAAAGCAGTCTTACGACAAAATATAGTGTTTTTCATATGAAATATGCCATTCTAGGTGCCAAGTTAATTGAGCTTAGTAATAAGAAAGGTTGGCTACTTTCTCCTTCCTCAATATAAAGCCCATAGCTTCTAGTCGTCTCGCTTCAATACGAGACGACCTAAAAGGCTATCTTTTTATTCACTTAGTTCTTTTTCCCTGTTTGTAACTAATAAATAATCGAGTGCACTCATTCTAGTTAGCTTATGTGTAAATTTAATTGCATCTGCCTGTGTGTCAAACATAAAGTTTTCGAGTTCGTCTGTTGGTATATATTGATCAGCGATTTTTCGTTTCAGTTTTCGTACAGATAAAATGTGTGAATCTTCTTCGTATAAAATGATTGCACCAACGTTTCGATAAAGCGTATGATCAACCGTTGCGACAACTTTCACATTCAATCCTTCAAATTCCGTTAAATCTACCTGCATTTATTTACCAGCCTCCCTCTCTACTCTTACATTCTCGCTTCAACAATCATAGTCCTTCTTTTTTTAGTAATTTAAGCTTTCATTGATGAACCCTTTGGATACTTCCATCTAATTGATTGCTGTCTGAAAGTGGCGCTCTCTTAATAGAAAAAATTGCACAACCTAACGCACATAAAACTAAAATTGCACCGAAACTTGATAGATGCATTACAGAGCCTGTAAGAGTAAACAACGCTCCCCCCACTGCTGATCCTATTGAAATACCAATTTGTAAGGCAGCAGTATTTAAGCTTTGTTGAATATCAGATGTTTCGGGATCTGTTTGAATCAAATAGTTTTGTAATGGTGGCGTAAGTGACCAGCTAAGCGCTCCCCATAAAACAGTTACGATTAAAAATAACGGGAAGGCTACGATTGTATACGGTATTACAAATAATACGATAGCAAAAGTTGCAATGATTAGTACGATTGATTTGCCAGTACCAATTTTATCACTTAACCAACCACCAAACGCATTACCACTTACAGAAGCAAGACCGAATACTAAGTAACAAATACTCACCCAGGAAGAGTTTAAGTTAAATGCCTCTACTAAAAACGGCGTGAAGTAAGCATAAAGCATATAATGACCAGCAAGCATAAATAATGTTGTTAAATGCGCACTTGCAATTTTTAAATTAGCTAATGACTTAATTTGTGTTTTTAATGGGACAACCTCAACAACTGGCATTTTTTCCAGGAGCATAAAAATTAGAATCATAGATATGCTAGAGAGTAATGCAATCCCTAAAAAAACAGCACGCCAACCAAAAGCCTCAGTAATAAAAATACCCATCGGTACACCAATTACTAGTGCTGAACTTACACCTACAAAAATAAGCCCTAATGCTTTAGCACGATGTCTTGGTTCTACTATCTTTGTTGTAATTGTCAGAGACAAAACAATAACTAGAGCCGTACTCATTGCTGTTATGATTCTTGCAATCATGACAATGACAAAGGTAGGACTAAAATAGGTCATGACATTACCTAATGTAAATAAAAGTAATGAAATAAGGTATAGTTTCTTCCGCTCCACTTTAGCTGTTAACGATAAAAGGACAGGGGCAGAAATTGCATATACTAGAGCAAATATCGTAATTAATTGTCCAGCCGTTGCTACAGATACGTTCAAATCTTTAGCAATGTATGGCAATATACCTCCAACAATTAGCTCTACCAATCCAACTGCAAAAGTCGTAGCTGCCAGTATAAAAACTCTCCAATTCATTTAATCACCCTTCTGTTGTACTTCCATCTTATAGTGGGCAACAATAAAAAAATCCTGACTACAAAATGAAAGAAATTTTTGTAGTCAGGATTTTATGGTTCCTGGTAGAGACCCTCAATCCATATTATTGAGGTTATACAGATCATTATTTTACTTTAGCTATAGTAGCATATTGATTTTTACGTTACAACATTTTTCTTCTTTTCAGATTGCCCAACACACATTTATTGCATTGAATGAGTTTTGATGTTAGTTATTGTATATTTTTTTGAATTTTTGCTTATATTTTTTGTCTGTCGACCATAAATAATAATAGTACACATATAGTTATGGGGTGATTGTTTGCGTATATTTGGTTTAGTATGCTATTTTTTAATGCTATTTTATGGCGCAGAATTAGTAGTAGAAGAGCTCACAATCGATCAACCATCTCCTAGATTGGACATAAAGCAAAACCCAATAAAAGAAACTGTTGAAAATTCAACAGTTTGCGTCTATTATTCTACTTATAAAATTTGTAAAGCTTTGACAGAAAATAATTAAAAATAAAGAGGCATGCTCGTAAAAATTTGAGCTGCCTCTTTCTATTTTCATTGTTATTTATCTATTCGCGGCCAACGTGAAAGTGCTTAAATGGATAAACAGTTATTTTAGCTTCACCATAAATAGCATCTTTACCGATTAATCCGTAATGGCGACTATCATAGCTTTTTAGACGGTTATCTCCCATTACGAAATACTTACCTTCTGGCACTTTTTTCTCATTTGTTAAACCTTCTAGTGTGAAATTCTCTGTAATACGTAATTGACTCGGATCATCTGTTTGACGATTTACATAATCTTCTTTATACGCCTTACCATTTACATACAATACATCATCTATCATTTCTACTATGTCCCCTGGAAGTCCTATAACACGTTTAATATATAATTCATCCTCAGTAGGTGATTGAAAGACAATTTGGTCAAAGCGTTCAATTTTACTCGTTTTACTTACAATAATTATATCCTTATCCTCATATGTCGGATACATAGAAGCACCTTGTACTTTTATCGGTGCAAATAAAAATTGTTTACAGCCTAAGACGACAATTGCTGTAATAACAATAATTTTAATGTAGGATAGAATTTCTTTTTTCATATTCGTTTTTTCTGCTTGCATACTCATACCCCGATACTTTTTTTTATAGTATAGCATTTTCTATTGTATATTGACGAATAATAACACAAATTGTTTCCAAGACATGAAAAAAAGACATAGGCTCAACAGCTTCTGTCTAGGAAATTGCTTTTGTTTTTCACTTTTAGAATGGTCTCTTTATGAAGCAGAGTGATGTTGCTCGTTAAATAAATCTACTGCTAAAACAATACCTACCGGCAACGCGATGGCTAATAAAATTGTTCCAATCATCATCACAATCACTCCCTCAACCATTTCTTAACTCTATTATACACTTAATTTTCTGATATTTCAAACGAAATAAAAAATTGAATTGCATTCATAACTAAAAAAATCATTCAACTAGGCATGCATCCTACCTGAATGATTTTTTTAGCATTACATAAAGATTTTAAAACAAAATAGTTGTAACTGTTTCACCATGAATTTGACTGGACTTTTTCGTACTTTACGTTTAGGTACATAGCTTTGCATGCAATTATTTAATGCTGTATACCTAAGCACCTGGGTCCTCCCATTCATTCATCTCTCTCCCTTCGTCGACATATAATTTACAACTATTGTAGCCAATTTATTACTTTACAAGCCCTTATTCCAAGTGCGTTTTTAACTCTGTTTTTATTTGTTGTAGCTCTGTTTCATCTGGAATATAGTACCAAATATGATTAATCATTTGACCCTCTCCTGCCTCAAATGATAACTGATCAATATTATTATCCATTTTTTTATAAATACTTTGTAGCTGGATTAAATCTTTCACCGTAAAATTCATACGGACATTGTCTCCGACAACATCAAGCATATCAGTTGCCTTCAACAACATTGAAGGTGTTGAAGCTTTTTTCATAACCGCTTCAATAATTTGTCTTTGACGAATTTGACGGCCAAAATCACCCCGTGGATCTTCATAGCGTATACGTGAAAAAATAAGAGCTTCATCACCATTTAATGAAATTTCACCCTCAGGATAATGATACGAATCATAGGTTAAATCCATATCATTTTGAATAGTTACACCGCCAAGTGTATCAATTATTTGTAGGAATCCCTCCATATTTATAAATACGTAATAATCGAGGGGGATATCTAATAAATTTTCAACCGTATCCATTGCCATTGGTACGCCTCCAAATGCATAAGCATGGTTAATCTTATCCACTGTGTCATGCCCAATGATGTCTGTCCGTGTATCTCTTGGAATACTTAACATTTTCATCGTTTGCTTTTCAGGATTTACTGTAATAACAATCATTGTGTCTGAACGACCACTATCGTCCTTTCGTTCATCAACACCTAGCATCAGCACAGAAAAAGGCTCTTTTTTCGTAATTGTTTTTTGCGTTTTGTCGGAAGTATCTGTAGTTTCTACAAGTGGTGTATTTATTTTATTCATCGTCTTTTGGATAGTATAATAAGCAGTACCTATAAAAATTAGAAAAATCGCTAATAGGCTCCCTATTATCCACAGCCAAATCTTCTTTTTGCTCTTTTTTTCTTTAGAGCGTTTCATGTTTTTTTCCATACTTATGTCCTCTCTAGCTTTATAAAAAATTGGCCCATCTATTTGACGTATTAGGTTGGAAAAAAGTTTATATAGTCTACTTATATGCATATTGCACAAAAAAAAGACGTACACTAGTATTTACTAAATATACATCTTTATATTCATTAGTACCTAAAATTAGCACTACTGTTTGAAAGAAGCATGGGCGATATGCCGATTCTACAGAAAAAGACAAAATATCTTGGGAAATAAATCCTTAAGATATTTTGTCTACAGTTTGAGCCACTTCTTAAAGAAGCGCTATTCAGCTCTGTCGTGAATTCCTTGCACTAACTTTTCTTGAATAGACAAATATTGTGCAATTTCTTCGTCATTCAATACTTCAAAAAGTTGAATAAATACTTCCTTCCCTACCTCTTGCGCTTTGATTAAAGCACCTACACCTTCTTCGGTAATCTGCAAACGAATTGTACGTCTATCGGCATCATCGTAAAGTCTTTCTGCTAAGCCCAGTTTCACTAATTTTTCAGCAATACTTGTCATAGCACCTTTCGTATACCCAATCGTTTCCGCTAATTCTGCTTGTCTTTGAGGACCTTTTATTTTCAGTTCACTTAAAACTAAAATTGGTGAAATACCTAACGGATACGGAAACGCTTTCGTAAAGCGTATAATATTCGCATTATTCATCTGATCAATCATATGAATGAGTTTAAAAATACTTGTCTGTGCCAAAAAAAATCCTCCTCGAACATCCGAGAATATTAGTGAAGCATAATAGAGCCACCGTCAACCATAAGCGTTTGGCCTGTGATATATTGTGAGTCCTCTGATGCTAAAAATACTGCTACGCGGCCGATGTCTTCTTCAACATCACCAAAGCGTCCCATAGGAATTTTACTTTTAACAGCTTCGTAATATTCTGGTTGTGCTTTTGCCCATGCTTGTACACCTGGTGAATTCGCAATAGGGCTAATTAAGTTTACATTAATACCGAAACGTCCCCATTCATTTGCCGCTACACGAGAAATACCGCGGATTGCTTCTTTTGCAGCCGCATAGGCACCTTGTGTTTCATGTCCAGCAAGACCCGCGCCAGAAGCAAAATTAATAACATTCCCTTTTGACTCTTTTAAATGCGGTAATGCTGCTTGCATTAAATAAAATGTTGGGTAGAAACCAGTATCAAATGATAAATCTAAATCAGCTTGTGTTGTGTCTTCAATAGTTGCTTGTTTAGAAGCATGTGCATTATTAACTAATACATCTAGTTTACCGTATTTTTCAACAACTGTATCGATAATTTTATGCAAATTAGCACGATCCATTAAATTTGCTTGTAAAAACATTGATTTTGGAGAGATTTGTTGCAATTCTTTTTCCATTGCTTTTCCTGTTTCTTCATTTAAATCAACAATTGCTACAATAGCTCCTTCTTTTACCATTGCTTTTGCCATACCACTACCGATACCACCTGCACCGCCAGTAATAATTACGACTTTGTCTTGTAATTTACCCATGGATAAACATCTCCTTTTCTTAAATCCATTCAATAGTTTATCACTAAATTATTTTTAATTAAACTAGTTTGCTCAACTTTTTGAAACCCTTTACATTTCATTTGCAATTTGTTTTACTATTTCATCAATAGTGGTAATAGCTGCGCCTTTATTGGCTTGTGTTAAAATACTAAAAATATACCATTTACCACTTTTTCCTTGAACATAGCCACTTAACGCATAGGTTCCCGTTATATAGCCTGTTTTAGCTGAAACACTATAACCTTTCAAGCGATTTTCTAATGTAGCACCAACCAACTTCCCTTTTCGGCCTGCATGTGGTAAGGCGTCTAAATAGGAGAAGTACCAGGACTTATTACGAACTTTATATAATAATAAACTTTCCTGCATACTACTTACACGGTTCTGATGATTTAAGCCAGAGCCATCTTCAAAGTACCATTGATCCATATCCAGTCCAGTATCTATTCCATATGTACGAATTGCCTGTATACCTGCCGACCAACTTCCTTCTCCAAGAAGTTCTTTCCCTATTTGCTTCGTCAACATTTCTCCCATACCGTTAATGCTTAGCTTTAAAAATCGAAAATTGATATCTTTTAATTGTATTGAATTGGATATTCCTATTCGTTGAGCATTATTTGGAACTTTTCCTATGTCGAGAGGCATTTGCTGAATACCTTTTGCTATTAATTTTTCTCGTAATACATCCAGCGTATACAATGTTGGATTATAAACGGTCACATATGTATTTTTCTCTGTACCAGCAGGTAAATTGCCTGTTACAACAATACGATCTGTTCCATATTCTCTCGTAATATTGATCGTCGATTTCCCACCTTTTTTTATTATCTTAGTTTTGTTAACAATTGGTATTGTGCTTGCATGTGGGAAAAGTTGAACACTTGCAGCTTGGCCAATTTTGGTGCCAGTCACTTTAACTTGGACATTACCGACATCGTACTGATCATTTGGAGAAAGAGTCAGAGCCGAAATACGAGATGCATAAGATAATGCCTCCTCCTCAGGAACAATGCCTTTTGCTAAACGGTCATCATCAAACCACGTATCATCCGCAATTAATTTTCCTGTAATTTTTGTGATGCCTAATTTTTTTATTCCATTAGCGAATGATTCTAAATGGACAGGTAGCAGTGTAGGATCTCCACCACCTTGTAAATAAATATTTCCTTGTAATATACCATTTTCAACGGGTCCATCGATATACGCCTTCGTTGTAAAGCGATAATCAGGACCAAGTAAATCTAATGCTGCAGCACTAACAAGTAATTTATGTGTTGAAGCAGGACGAATCATTTTATCACCATTATTACTGTAAATGACGTCCCCTCTTTCCATTTCTCGTACAGTAATACTATACTCATTATTTTTCCAGTTTTTCGTGATGATTGTATTGATTTTAGTCGTCATTGTTTGCTCAGATGCCCAAGCTTGTTCGACATTTATTAATGGAAAACTACTGAACAACATGAATAACATCGTATAAATAATAATTTTCTTTTTCATAGACCCTCCTGTTAAAAAAATATTCACGTATTTACCCTTTATTTTAAGTAAAATTATTTATTTTTTCAATTCCGCATTAATTCCGAATTCTTCAAAGAGGACAGTCATCTTTTTCTTTCGACAAGAATAGACTGTATTAGCTAGCTAAAAACACTTTCAGGAAAGGAGTTGTTTTTCGATGGGGGCAAAATGGATAAAAATTTCTATCTTCTATTTATTACTTGTTTTCGCGTTTGGACTGTTCATGCATTATACAATTCAACTTCAATGGAAGGCGACACATGCTCATATTGGTGTAGTAGGTTGGCTGACTACGGGATTCATAGGTTTAGTTTATTGTAATTTTAAAGAAGCTGCAGAAACAGGGCTCGCGAAGGCTCAGTTTTGGCTTTATAATATCGGTTTACCGTTCCTATTAGTTGGTATGATGATGGTTTATTTAGATGTTCCACATTGGTTATTTGAGCTGTTCGTATCTGGTGGCGGTATCGCGGTTGCACTTTCTGTCCTATTATTTTTCATCAACGTCTTTCAAAACGTGAAAAGTACATCCTAAATTAAAAATAACGGACTACTGTCGTAGATTTCCGCAACTGGCGACGCTCTCCGCTCCAATCAACTAGAATAATTGTTTGAGTGCCTGGCACTCGCCTTTGGCACCCGTTTGTCTTTACTCCAATAAACAAAATAAGGCATCAAGAGTGAGCTATCTTGATACCTTTTGTCGAAACTCTGAGCCCCACTTAGCAAAGTGGGGCTCAAGTTTATTTATTTGCTAAATACAATTTTGACACAAACGAACCACTCATGTTGAGTATCCTCTAGAAGTGTCGTAATCACTATAATTACTGCAATGAGTTAGCTTGCATTTGATACATTTTTTCATAAATTCCGCCAAGCTCTAATAGCTCCTCGTGCGTACCGCGCTCAACAATCTCCCCACGGTCTAATACAAGAATACGATCCGCATTTTTTATCGTTGAAAGACGGTGGGCAATAATAAACGTTGTTCGACCTTTTTTCAAAACATCCATTGCATGTTGGATAATTTCTTCTGTCTCTGTATCGATATTAGATGTTGCTTCATCTAATATTAATATTGCCGGATCAAAGGCTAGTGCACGTGCAAAGGAAATTAGTTGTCGCTGACCTGAAGATAGTGTACTTCCTTTTTCAATTACAGGTTCATCATAACCATTAGGCAAGTTTACTAAGACGCGATCACCACCAACTGCTCTTAAAGATTCCTCCACTTTTTCACGTGAAATTTTCGGATTATTTAAGCTCACATTTGAAGCAATCGTTCCTGTAAATAAATATGGGTCCTGTAATACAATACCCATATGCTCACGCATTGATTGACGCGCGACCGCTGTAATATCAATACCATCGATTGAAATCTTTCCTTTTGAAGGATCATAGAAGCGGAATAATAAGTTCATAATGGAACTTTTTCCTGACCCTGTATGACCTACAAGCGCAATGGTTTCCCCTTGATGAGCTTCAAAAGATAAGTTTTTCAAAACATAATCATCGTTTTTATAGGCAAAGGAAACATCCTCAAAAACGACATTCCCTTTATATCTCGGAAGACTTACTTCTGATACCGGTTCACCGTCTATATCTAACACCTCAAACACACGCTTCCCTGCAACGAGCGAGCGTTCAAGCTGAGAAAATTGATTGACAATGTTTGTAATAGGATTAAATAATTTCGTCAAATAATCGACAAATGCATATAATGTCCCTGCAGAAATTATTTGTGTTGTCGTCATCGACTGCGTCCCAAAGTAGAAAATAAAAATGGTAAACATTAAAAGTCTTAACGTATTCACTAAATTGAATGAAGTCGCCGAATCTAGCACTAATAATTTACGCTCATAGGCATAATGCTCATTATTCATATCATCAAATTCCTTCGTCATTTGTTGCTCACGGCGGAATGCTTGAATAATGGTCATACCTTGTATTGATTCGTTAATCATCGCATTGATATCGGCAATTTTAGTTCGAATAACATCGTTATACTTCGAAGCAAATTTACGATATAAAATCATCCATACGTAAATGATTGGCACCATTACTAATGCTAAACAAGCCATTTGCCAATTTAAAATGAACAGCGCTACATAGACACCTAAAATTGAGATTAAACTTGTTACGAAATTCGATAGCACCTGTACATATAAATTACGTACTGCCTCTGTATCATTCGTCACGCGTGCCACGATTTTCCCTGCCGGTAAGTTATCAAAATATTGAATTGGCAATGTTTGAATATGCTCAAAAACGTCCTTACGTAATTTTTGAACAACGCGGTTTGCTCCCATTTGTAAATAAATATACATAAAATAACGTAATATTGCTGTTGCAATCGCCAATATTAAATAAAGTATTAACAGCCATGTAATCGGCTTTATTTCTAATTTACCAATCGTCATATAATTATCGATTATATGCTTCGCAATAAAAGGCCCTACAAGCTCGGTAAATACTGCAATTGTTAAGAAAAATAAACCTAGTAATATTGGTTTTTTAAAATACATCGCATAGCGAGTTAATCGTTGACTCGTACTCATGAGGCACCCCCTTCTAGCTGTTGACGGTCAAATTGCTCTTTATACCAGCCTTGTTGTGAAAGGAGCTGTTCATGTGTTCCTTGCTCTACGATTTGCCCTTCATCAAGCACAATAATCATATTTGCATGTTGAATTCCCGACAAACGATGGGTTGTAATAATGGTCGTTCGATCCTGTCGTTCTCGTTGAATATTTTCTATAATCTTCGCCTCTGTTTTAGCGTCTACAGCAGAAAGCGAATCATCGAGTATTAAAATTTCAGGGTCTTTTATTAGTGCACGAGCAATAGATACACGCTGCTTTTGACCACCTGAAAGTGATACGCCCTTTTCGCCAACAAGTGTTTCAAGCCCCATTGGGAGATGGGCTAAATCTTTTTCAAAATATGCAGCATAAATCGCTTGTTTCAGCTCTTCTTCCGTTGCATCTTCTTTCCCAAATAAAATATTTTCTCTAATTGTTCGAGAGAATAACACATGATCCTGCGGGACATACCCAATCCAATCGAGTAATTGCTCCTTTGTTTGTGATGTTATATCAATCCCATCAATCGATAACTGGCCCGCTTCAATTGGATATTCACGAAGTAATTGTCGCAGGAAAGTCGTCTTTCCGGCACCTGTCTTTCCAACAATACCAAGTGTTTGCCCCTTTTTTAGTGACAACGAAATTTGTTGAAGATTCTTTACCTGACTCATTGGATACTGGAAGGATAAATTATCGAATCCAATGGCATGCGGGGCTGCTACCGTTTGAGGTATAGCAATATTTTGCACATCTGCTTCATAGCGCAATGTCTCCTGTACACGGTCCAATGAGGCATTCCCTTGCTGCATTACATTAATAAGTTCTCCGATTGCAAAAATTGGCCAAACTGCTAATCCTAAATAGACAGTAAACGTTACAAGTTGCCCTAAAGACATCGCCTCAGTAGATACTAAGTGTGCACCGTAACCGAGTGCCACAACATAACTAATACCCGTACCGACTTTCGTAATTGGTCCGAATAAGGCATTTATTTTCGTAGTATGCATATTTTTTTCATAAACGGTTTCACTCATCTCCGCAAATGTTGCTTCGTCCTTTTTTTCTTGGACATATGCCCGTACAACCCGAACGCCTGCTACAGACTCGAGAACACTATCATTTAATTCGCCAAAGGCATCCTGTGCCTTCATATAACGCTCATGCACAATTTTCCCTAAATATTGTATAAGAATAGCCATAATAGGCACTGGTAACATGGCAAAAATGGTTAATTTCCATGAAATCATAAAGCCCATTGCAAAAATAATACATCCCATATAAATGGTTGAATCAATAAGTGTCATAATCCCAAAGCCCGCAGTTAGGGATACAGCATTTAAATCATTCGTAGCACGCGCCATTAAATCACCCGTGCGATTCTTTTCATAAAAAGTAGGCGTCATCCGTAAAAAATGTTGCATTAAATTGCGTCGTAAAATTTTCTCTAAGTTAATGGCACCTTCAAATAATCGAAATTGCCATACAAAATTTAATACATAGCCACCAACAATAATACCGCTGAAAATCAAAATATACTTCGATAAAATTGCAGTTGTCATTGTGCCTGCTGTTAAAATATCAATTATGTTCCCAAGTAAATAAGGAGGAATAACTTCTAAAGCACTAGCAATCATTAATAGCACAATCGCTACTGTGTATTGCTTCCAATATTGCTTAAAAAACCAGCTTAATTTGCTTAATACATCAAACATTTTTCATAACCTTCTTTCTCAAATTGCGTTAAATCTTCGCTACCCACTATCTAGCAATTCCTTATTGAAAATTAATTTCCTTGTGATGTTACGCATACGACATACACTCCTTTTTTAGTTCACTACAACTTTTTTGCAATAAAAAAAGACACATCCCCTCAAAAGAGCATGTGTCTCTTATAAAAGGTAAGGTGCGCCCATACCTTCTATTGCATAATAAATAACAACGTTAGACATGGACAATGTATGAAGCTGTGCTTTTGTTTTGTACTGTTAAAACCATCATTGTCATGCCCTCCTTTTTTGTTATAGTGTTATTGAAGATTATCATATTATTGAAATAATTGTCAACATTCTAACTGTTATTTTTTATATTTCACAGGAAATAATTAACGCTTTAAAGTAGTGAATTGCTTGAATTGGTAAAAAGGGGAACGTGACGTTAAAACTTACTTTCGAATAGCTACCATCCGACCTACGTCCTTGATACAATACAAAGTAATAGTGAATGTAAATGATGTACTTTACAAACAATAATGACCTTAAAAGTTAAAGGAGTCTTTGATATTGAAAACGTTTTTGGCAATAGGTATAGGTGGATTTTTCGGCGCGATGTCCCGCTATTACCTCAGCGTGTTACTTCCCAATACCGCTAACTTTCCAACTACAACACTTTTTATTAATTTAGTTGGATGCTTTTGTTTAGCCTTTCTTTTTACGACTTTTACTAACCGGACACCACTCGTACTTGGCGTTGGTACAGGCTTTTTAGGAGCCTTCACAACTTTTTCTACCTTTTCTGTAGAAACACTTTTACTCATTGAAAATAACCAATGGGTACAAGCCCTTTCTTATTGTTTAATTAGCGTATTGGGCGGTTTAGCTTGCGCTTGGCTTGGTGCTTTACTTGCAAGGGGGCGAATGCAATGATCCTTGTAGGCATAGGTGGAATTTTAGGTGCATTAACGAGATTTTACTTAGGAAAATGGATTGTCAGTACTTATCCTTGGGCAACCTTCATTATCAACATTACAGGTTCTTTTATCCTTGGTCTTTTATTTGGCAGCCATCCAAGTGAAGCATTATGGCATTTTTTAGGTATCGGTTTTTTAGGTGCTTACACAACTTTTTCGACGTTCGGCTTTGAAATGCTACAACTAGTAGAAAAGAAAAAATGGGGATTAGCTTTAGCCTATATTTGTAGTACAGTATTATTAGGATTACTTTTTGCTGCACTTGGTCTTTACATTTTGGCATAATGTCCTTAACATTCAAGAGGTGATTTTTTGACACAAGCTACAATTGAACAGCTCCAAGCGTTGGAGGCTGAAATAAAACATACTTTATATACATTAATTGACTTAGAACTGGACGAAGCCTATCAAGAAATGACTTCTCACTTTGCTCAACTGCTCGCAAAAGTACAAGCAGCTCATTTAATTGATTATAAACTTACTGTTCTAGTGGAACCTCAAGCTTATGCTACCGAGACTTGTATATTATTAGAAAGTTTACTCGAAGCAAAAAATAGACCAAATAAAAGGCATCAGTTATTAACCCATCGGATTATTTTAAAAATTTGGTTGCGTAAAAATCAACACTTTATAAATGACTTATTACCACAAATGTTTTAAGCACCTTGGTTTTCTAAGGTGTTTTTTTGTTGCCAGTCAGTTCCTCGCTAAATAAAACACATTTATTCTATTTCGATACAACAAAATGCTCATTTTACCGAAACCTTCCTTTTCACTTGGCGTTTATTAATTATGAAAGCTACATGACAATCTATTAATTCTATATAAACTGATAAGAGGTGTTTTTTATGGAGAGAATAAAATTACTAGATGTCGCTAGAGGACTCGCTATTATTGGCACACTTGGAACGAATATTTGGGTTTTTGGATCGTCTCATCATACTGTGGAAGTGGATGAAGTTGAAATTTCGAATATTGGTTCATACATATCGCATTTCACAGATTTTTTGACGAATGGTAAGTTTCTAGGTCTGTTAACGATTATGTTCGGTATTGGCATGCAATTGAAATATACTAGCTTTCAAAATCGTGAACTCCCTTGGTTTCGCCTATATTTATGGTCAATGATTTTACTCTTTATTGATGGGCTTCTCCATTTTATATTTGTTTTTGAATTTGATGTACTAATGAGTTATTCGCTAACAGGTATCCTCGTTGCTTTTATCATTCAACGATCCGAGAGAATAATGAAAATATGTATGTTTTGTGCTGGTGCTATTCATGTTCTTTACCAAGTTTGGCAAGGGTTCATTAGTGTGATTATGTCTTCTAAGCTAGTAAGGATGTTATTTCCAAATAATCCTTATGCCAATATTAGTACTGAACGTGATTTAGCTGAACAAGCATTAATACGATATGATAATCAATTGCTTGAAATATCTGGGTTTACTTGGTGGGAGCAAGTCGTTTACAGGATGGAGCATTTTTGGGTATTACGATCAGAAGCCATTATGATTTTACCTATGAATGTTTTTTTATTTTTACTTGGCATCTTCCTCGTACGAAAAGGTTTATTGAAAATGGATGAACGCGGAATTCGACTGCAAAAGCGCCTGCTATGGATTGGTTTTGGTATCGGCATTCCAATCAATGCACTATCGCTCTTCAATGTACATTTTGTCGCATTTGACCGCTACGTTTTTGCCCCTATCTTATCACTAGGCTATTTAGGCCTTGTTTTCTTAATCGCTCGCCACCATAAGTTTGTCAAAACACAACAATATATTAGTAACGTTGGAAAAATGGCGCTTACATGCTATATCACCCAAAACATCGTATCATCCTTTTTGTTCTATAATTGGGGGCTCGGTCTTTCCAAACACTATAACCCGCTTTTAATATATGCATCTTGGTTAGGCATTTCATTATTTATGATTGGATTTTCAACATTATGGTTACAAAAATATAAACAAGGACCTGTTGAAATAATTTGGCGTAAACTTGGCAACATTCCTGTGAATCGCTATAAACAAAAACTAACATAAGCAAAGCTAATTTGTTTGCATAGACACGTTAAAACTTGTATGTGCTGAGTAAATTACTTAGCACATACAAGCTTTTCATCCGATTTATTTTTGTACGCATTCCTTTAGTAAATACTAGATGAATAAACTGACATTATAAAAACTTTACTTTCTGGCTATTTCAAAACAATGACAATTATTATTAAAATAAAATAATATTCAAATACTTTTTATATTATCGACAAACTGCCTGCTAAACGCAACAAGAAGAGGAGTACACTATTATGAAAAAAGCATGTACAATTGCTGGTTCTGCCGCGCGTGGTGGGGCTGGTATTCAAGCAGATTTAAAAACTTTTCAAGAACTAGGTGTGTACGGCACTTCTGCCATTACTGCCTTCGTGGCAACACACCCTGATACAAAGCAAGGTGTTTATACACAATCACGAGAAGTTATTGAGGCACAGCTTCATACAATTTCGTCACAAATTGGCATAGATGCTTTAAAAACAGGCATGTTATTCACCAAAGACATTATTGAGCTTGTGGCGGACTGGCTCCCTTCCGCTCAAGTCAAACAAGTAGTTATTGATCCTGTAATGTTTGGTAAAGTAGGGACAGCTTTAATGGAGGAAGGTGCCATGACCTCTTTAAAAGACAAGCTATTACCTCACGCTACCATTATGACACCAAATATGCCTGAGGCTGAGTATTTACTCGGGGGGAGAAGCCTTACTACTATAAGTGATTTACAGGACGCAGCCCGTGATTTACATAATCTTGGTACGCAATACGTACTTGTGAAAGGCGGACGCCTCGATGGTCCCGCAACGGATGTATTATTTGATGGCGTAAACATGCTAACATTAGAAGCTCCTCGTATTGATACAATTCATACAAATGGTGCAGGTTGTTCATACTCTGCGGCGATTACTGCAGGATTAGCACAAGGTCTTAGCGTTGAGGATGCAGTAATTCAAGCTAAAAAATTCGTTACAGCGGGAATACGACGTGCGATTCCGTTTGAAACTGTTGCTGGTGCAATTGACCACCGCGCATATAAAGAGGTTGGAGAAAATAACATTACGATTACTAGATGCTAGTTTGATGTCCTTTGATTTGAAGGTAGACTATGAAAAAATCCGCGTAACCTTTTTATAGGTACAGCGGATTTTCTTGTTGTCCTTTCGAATTTCTCATTCCCCTTGAAAAGAGTAGGTACGCATAACTTGGCATATTTCTACATGATAATGACTGTACCATTTTTCTTTTCCTAATTGTTGCGCTACAGCATGCTTAGCATTGACTTTCCAATTTCGGATTGCTTCTAGCGATTCCCAGTACGATACCGTAATTCCATGCCCTTCATGATTTCTTGTACTCTCAACACGAAGAAAACCAGGCTGTTGTTTTGCTAAATCCTCAATCGTATCTGCCATTTTTGCATATCCAACGTTGTCATCATTCGTCCGCTGTGATGTGAAAATTACTGCATAATAACTATCCATTTTTAGTCCCCCTTCTTCTATCTTCTCTATTGTAAACGATAAATACTTTCAATATAATCGAACTATGGAATGCAAAGGAGCTGGAATAATGAGTATTAACCCAAATATGGCTGAAGTCGCTTCTTTGCTTGGAGAGACATCAAGAGCAACAATGCTAGCTAGTTTAATGGACGGACGATATCATACAGCTAGTGAATTGGCATATATGGCTAATATTAAACCTCAAACAGCTAGCTTTCACCTAGCTAAGCTAGTAGAAGGTAACCTAATAAAAGTCGAAAAGCAGGGACGTCATCGCTATTTTCAGCTAGCAAATGAAGATATTGCACAGTTTTTAGAAACTTTTCTAGCGATTTCACCCCCACCTGAAGTGCGTTCATTAAAGCAATCAAGCCAAATACAATTACTGCAAGATGCTCGAACTTGCTATGACCATTTAGCCGGTAAATTAGGTGTTCACTTAACTGATTCAATGGTCAACTCGGGTTATTTGCAAAAAGAACAAAATGAATATGTTGTTACACCAGATGGCGTAGTTTTTTTTACACAGTTCGGTATAGATTTAGAAAAATTAAAAAGGAAGCGTCGCTCTTTTTGTCACGCATGTTTGGACTGGAGTGAACGTCGTCATCATTTAGCTGGAGCACTTGGCCACGGACTGCTAACACATTTTTTAGACTTAGAATGGATTACACGTGTACCAACAATTCGTGCAATTAAAGTTACCGAAAAAGGACGAAAAGGCTTTAAACAAGTTTTTCATATGGATGTGAAATAGTGCCAGTCACTCAAACAATTCTCAAACAATTTACTATGCTTTTAGTATTTCAGTAAAAATCCTCTGAGACTCCTGGGGGAACCCACGTAATGTAAGATGCAACAGACGGCGCGATAGCAACAGTTGCGACTTACATCGTGCCCGCGGAAAGGACAGTGGATTTTTACGCTATAGAAGTAGAAGGACTTATAGGGTAGCATCGGTTTTAATAGTTGCCTGTTCTTGCAGAAGTAAAATTTCGATTGACTAAATAAATACCACTTAAAATAAATAGCCCCCCTATCAAAAGCGACGAGTGCAATGGTTCATCTAATAATATCCAGCCTGTTAATACTCCAAAGAAAGGGGCTAAGAATAAGTAAGCACTCGTTTTCCCTGGATCACTATTTTGTAAAAGATAGTACCAGCCAGCAAATTGAATGATTGAAGAAAAAATGCTTAACCATAGTAAAATAACCAATGAATGGCCATTAACGATAAAATGTGGCTGCTCCAGTACAATACTACCTAGTAAGAGCAGTAATCCCCCAAAGAGCATCTGGTATGCTGATAGAACCCATGTATCAAACAGTACACCCCATTTTTTTGCTAATAACGTGGCAATGGCCCAAAAAACAGCAGAAAGAAACCCGAAAACTAGACCAATTTTCCACTCGATTTGTGCACCCATTGTAATCATGACACCGATTAAACCGAGAATAACACCGCCCCACTGATACAAACGGTAATGTTCTTTTGTAAAAATAGTTGCCAATACAACGACTAACAGTGGGTTCGTAAATGTTAGAATAGAAGATTCACTAGCTGTAATCGTTCGCAAGCTTAAAAATATACACCCCATCACGCCAGCAGTTTGAAACGTACCAATCAAAAGAATTTTCAACCAATTGGCTTTTGTCGTTGGGTGAGGTCTTTTTAAAAGAAGAACAATTACAGCCATTAATACACCAGCTACGATAAAACGTAATGCCGCTAATAATAATGGAGATGAGTAAGGTAAACCCAATTTTACAATGGCAAACGAAGAGCCCATTAAAAACGTTGTAAGTAGTAATAAAGCGATAAATTTAATATTATTCATACAAATTCCCCTAACTTTTGGTAATAACTATGTTATAGCCATTATAAACATAGAATAATTCAACACCCATCGAACTATGGAATACACTGCAATAAAAAAAGCTACCTCCACATTTAGTGGAAATAGCTTGTCATTTAAATTAATAAAGAGAAGGCAATAAATTTTTGGAAATGTCTATTGCCGTGTTCATTATGATTAAGCTTCGTTATTGTGCATGCATAATTACATTCTTTTTCTTTGAAAAAAATAGAAAAGACACGGTTAAGCTTAGACTAATGATACCAAATACTAGACCCATTCCATTTAAGCCGATTAAATCAAGCATCATTCCCGTTGATAGTAGAACGATTTGGAAGACGACAGAGTCAATCATATTGCGGAAGGAAAAGAAACGGCCATAATACTCTTTCGGCACTTGCTTTTGAAAGATTACCATTGTCGTTGGGAAAAAACAACCTACAGAAAAACCAAATAGTCCAAATGTCAGTAACGCGAAGAAAGTATTATCTGCAAGCAGTAACATAAGCTCCATTAAACCAATGATAAACGCTAGTCCAAATAATAATGTACCTATATTCACTCGCTCAACAATATATTTGAGCCCTGCTGCACCTAACATAAAGCCGATACCTTCAACCGTATACAATAAACCAGAAATAGTTGTGGACTGGTGAATTTCTGATATTTTCATAATGACTAAATTAAAAGAGCCTAAAAATAATGTAGGGATTAACATTAGAACAAGTGTCATTAAAACGACTGGATGCTCTTTTAGCATAGGTAAAACTTCCTTAAATCCGCCTTTTTCTTTATCTTGAACGGACAGATTAATTGTTTCATCTAGCTTTAATCCGTTTGTTATAAAATACATTAGTATGTATACAATAAGCGAAATAATGTATAACCATTTCAACTCAAAATAACTTAACATTAAACCCGCTGCCGCTGTTCCGACAATTCGTGAAATCGTTCGAGCATTCATTTGCCATGCATTCAATGAGATTAAATCTTTATCCTTAACAACCATTGGAATAATTGATTGTAAAGCAGGCATATAAAATGCTGCCGCAATTTGCAATGTAATTAAAAAGAGAATCATCCAAATGACCGAATTTGTATAAAGTGCGATAAACATAAAAAATACGCTAATAATGCGACCCACACTAGCAAACTGAATGACCGTTTTTTTCCTTGATTGGTCAATTAGTCGTCCTGCAAGCGGCGTTACAACAAGACCAGCTAAAATTCCAATTGAAATAATTAATGATTTATGAAAATCTGACGGAACTACCTCTTGCATAAATGCTAGATTTCCAATAATCCCAGCCCATAGGCCAAGACCTACTACAAACTCACCTAATAAAATTATCCATACGTTGTGATTTTTCCACATGCTGCATCCCCTCGTTGTCCTCTATTAAATTTTAATAACACCCATCGTAACAAAATTATAAATATTCGTACATATAAAATTACAATTCTACTATTTTATCTCTACCTTAGCTTGTAATTATGTATTCTTTTTACCAATCTATATCCCCTCATTATTGCACCAATCATTTAACGACATCATTGGAAAATCTTCCTCAACATCCAGTCTCAATGGTGTAATTAGCTCAATGGAATTCCCGTCTGGATCAGCAAAATAGATTGCGGCATGTGCATGTGGATTATTTGGTAAAACAAGCGGTTGTTGTGCTGGCGTAAAACCAAATGCTGTTTTTATTTCAATGTCAATGGATTGCAGCCACTCTTTCACTCGTGCTAAATCTTCTTTATCAATTCTGAAAGCAATATGCCGAATAGAAGGATGATAATCTAATTTTGCTTCCTTACTTTCCCAAAGCCCAATCCAACTTTCCCCTTTGACAATCCAGAAAAAAGCTAATTGATTTTTCACATAAGCTAACTCAAGCCCTAGTTTTTTATAAAAAGTGATTGACTTTTGTAAATTACTTACTGGTAAATGTGCTTCATATAACCCTTTTATCATGCTATCGCTCCTTTTCATCACTGACAAAAGTATACTATTAATATAGAAAGTGAAAATCATGCTAAAGGATGAAATGTTCACCTTATTTTTACCTTTCTCATTATTCGTTCTCGATGTTCCAAAAATAAAAAATGAAGAGATGCTGCCTATTATAAGCCTCACCTCTTCATTATTATCAATTATAAACCCTCTAATTTACCTACAAGGGATTTTCTTTTCCTATCGACGATTTTTTGAGCTAATAACGTGACGACAAATAATATGCCGACTGCTGTGGCCATCATACCTGCAATGGACGTGTCCCAAAATTTCGCCAAATAATAGCCAATAATCGCTGCTGCCCCGCCAAATAACATACTGTATAGAAACATTTGTTTAATCGATTTACTAATTAAATTGGCTGTTGCGGCAGGACCAATTAACATGGCAACTACTAAAATTGCCCCTACACTATCAAATGCTGCTACAGTTGTGAAGGAAATTGAAGTCATAAAGCCATAATGCAGAAAAATAATTGGAACGCCTATAGACGCCGCATACACTGCATCAAAGGTTGCTAGCTTCATTTCCTTAAAGAATAAAACAAGGAACCCAATGTTTATTAATAAAACGAGCAACAACATCCAGACTGCTTTTGGCATTGTAATCGACAATAATGTCCATTTATCCCAAGGGACAAAGGCAATTTCACCCATTAATACATGCTCAACGTCTAAATGAACATTGCTAGCAAACAATGTAATAAGCAAGACGCCTGCAGCAAATAAAGACGTAAAGACAACACCAATGGCAGCATCTTCCTGTATACCCGATGAATGCAGTAACTGTACTAAATAAGCAGTTAAAATCCCTGCAATTGCCGCTCCTATTAGCATCCAAAAGCCATTTAATGTTTGCGTAACAATAAAAGCCATAACAATTCCGAACAGCACAGTATGGCTAATGGCATCTGCTATCATTGACATTTTACGTAATATTAGAAAAACTCCTGCTATACCACATGTTATCCCTACTAGAAGACCTGTAAAAATGACCCAAAACTCAATCACCCTACCTCACCTTGCTTTCGAAACTGTTTTTTTCTGAGAAACTTATTAATTTGCCCTGCTGGACTTATTAAATAAGAGATAAAGAAGATGCTAGCTGCTACTAATACGATAATAGGTCCTGTTGATAATCCCGTTCGCAGTGAACTAATAAAGGTTCCGACTAAACCTGATATGCCACCAATCGTAGCACTCAGTACAATCATGGAACTTAATTTTGTCGTCCATAGCCTAGCACTTACAGCAGGAATGATTAACAGTGCCGACATTAAAATAACACCAACGGATTGGATACCTGTTACAATTGTCAAAACAATCAATATCGTCAATACAGCTTTTAACGCTTCAACCGGCAAGCCAATGCCCTTTGCATAAACAGGATCAAAGATTAAAAGCTTCCATTCTTTATAAAATAATAGACTAACTAAAATGATGATTGTTGCACTGATAAATAACCATGTTAAATCAACTTTTGTCATTGTTGCAGCTTTGCCGAAAATAAAATCATTGAGTCCGCTTTGATTTCCTAGCGGACTATGATTCACAACTGTCAAAAATACGACCCCTACCCCAAAAAATACGGTCAATACTAAACCAATAGCAGCATCTGCTTTCATTTTAGAAAATGAAACAATCCATTGAATACAATATACGGATAATGCTGACGTAATTGCAGCCCCTAAAATTAAGATTGGTAAATCTTTTTGGCCCGTTAATAAAAATGCTATAGCAATACCAGGCAACGCTGCATGTGCTGCAGCATCCCCAACTAAACTCTGTTTTTGAAGAAAGGAAAAGGTCCCCGTTATTCCAGCCGCAATGCCAAGTAGCATCGTACCGAGCAACACCCAAAGTAAGTTACCGCTTAACATACGCTGTTCGCTCCTAACGTGTCTTGCATCATAAATAATTTACCACCGTATGTTTTTTGTAATTGTTCAGCAGTAAAAACATCTTCAGTTGCACCTGATGCTAAAATCGTTTTATTTAATAAAATTGTGTAATCAAAATATTCTTTTACTGTTTGTAAATCATGATGCACAACAAAAATACTTTTCCCCTGTGCCTTTAAGCTTTTTAAAATATCGATAATCGTTTTTTCTGTTGCGGCATCTACACCAGCAAATGGTTCATCTAAAAAATAGATATCTGCATTTTGCGCTAGAGCCCTTGCTAAAAACACACGCTGTTGTTGACCACCAGATAATTGACCAATGGAACGCTCTGCAAAATCTTGCATTCCTACACTTTCCAAAGCTTGATTAGCAAGCAGCTTATCCTGTTTGGATGGCCTTTTAAATAAACCTGTATGTCCGTATCGCCCCATTAACACAATATCGAGGGCATTTGTTGGGAAATCCCAATCGACTGCATTGCGTTGTGGTACATAGCCAACAACTAGACTTTTTGGATCAAAGTTCTTTCCTAGTATTTCTACTTTCCCAACCTTATTTGGTAATTGATTTAAAATTGCCTTTAAAAATGTTGATTTGCCTGCTCCATTCGGACCAATAATTGCCGAAAGTCTGCCTGTAGGCACTGTAACGTTGGCATTTTCCAACACCGTTTTCTTATCATAAGCAACCGATAAATTTTCAACTGTTAATGCATTCATTTTTCCACCTACTTCAGTGCATCGACAATTGTGTCGATGTTATGTTGATACATCCCAATGTATGTGCCTTCTTTTGTTCCTTCAGCACCCATAGCATCTGAAAATAACTCTCCACCAATAACAATGTCATGCCCTTTCTGTTTTGCTCCTTCTATTACGGCTTTCATCGCTTTATCTGAAACGCTTGACTCTACAAAAATAGCTTTGATTTTGTTATCAACTAAGAAATCTACCATTTCCTGTACGTCTTTCACACCATATTCTGCTTCTGTACTAAGCCCTTGTAAGCCACGAACTTCAAAACCTTGGCTCTCACCAAAATAGTTAAACGCATCGTGGGCCGTTACTAATATACGTTGTTTTTCTGGAATTTCATTAATACGCTCTTTCGCGTAAGTTTGCAATTCATCTAATTTTTTCAAAAAAGCTGTTTCATTTGCTTTAAAATCATCCTTATACTCTGGATATTCTTTCACAAGTGTTTCCGTTACCGCTTCTACAACTTGTTTCCAAAGGTCAATGTTAAACCATATATGCGGATCGTGTAGTAGCCCTTCATCTTCACTATCAAGTAGCTTATCTTTATCTAACTTATCACCAACAGCTAATACCGTTTTATCTTTTGACATTTGATCGAAAATATCGAGCATTTGGCCTTCCAATTGTAAACCGTTATAAAAAATTACTTCAGCGTTTTCTAATTTTGATAAATCACTTTGTGTTGCCTTGTACAAATGTGGATCAACACCAGGTCCCATTAAAGCTGAAACAGTTAAATGGTCACCGCCAATTTCTTTAATAACATCGCCAATATGCCCTGTCGTTGCAACAACAACCCCTTCCCTTTTTCCAGTTTCATTTTTTTCTGCGCTACAACCAAAAAGTAACATCATTAAAACAAATACACCTAATAAACGTTTCATTTACCATTACCGTTGTCAAAACCTTCTAAAACGTTATAAGTTTACGTTTACCTCTTGCTTCATCGTACTCATTTTTACCGAAGCTACTTTCGTTTGTCTTAGCAGCACCACAAGCTGATAGTGCATACAACGAATACATATTAGCCGTATCTTCTGCATTTTGACGACTAATAGAAACTACATAGATGGGCGCAGGATTTTCATCTTACTATGCTACACCCATCACCTTTAGAGATTCTTTCAAATAGTGAAAGTTTCGATTAAAGCTATTTCCACTATAGATTTCAGAAGAAGGATAACATTTAACTGTTTCAATCAAATATACGCTAGAAACTCGTACAGCTTTTGTTGCCCAAATGAACTTGAGAAAGATGTTATTATTTATCTTTCTCAGTAGGATTACTTCTCCAAATCGGTGCTAGAAAGTTTATCTTTATTGTTAGTCGCTACTTAATGAAGATGATGATACGAATATTCGTTAAGCGATGTTGAAGTAAACGTATTACTTTTTTTGTTTTATAGTGTTGCTTATTTTGACTAAACGGCTTCCCTCCTTAAATTTTATAATTTACGAGAAATGCTTCGCTGCAACTTGCGTAAACATTTCTCTTATTTCCGCATTACTGTTGATGCAACTTTGTCTCTCAAATTAATTATTTATCATAAATTTCTTCATAAGCTGTTTCCAGCCCATCCAAAATACAACAATTGAAATCGCTACACCTACAGATTGGGTCATTTTCCACAACATCGTCAGAAACACTAGTATTCCTAGTGGAAGAATCGTTAGTTTTAATTCATCTAACTTTTTCATTGACTCACTCTTCTTTCGTTTACGATATTTTGTTTCCCTTAGGAAAAATATATGCTTAAAGTGAATAAATTTCAACTGTTTTAACAAAAATTTTTAAAAAAAATTTTTTTCTTGCACATCTTTTGTATTTAGCCTACAAAAAAAACACCGCTAATTTTTGCACATGTTCTACAAAAATTAGCGATGCCTATCTTGGTTATAAAAAAGATGAAAAATTGATGTTCGTTTTCGCCGTTTAACTGTCCTATATCGCTGATAGATTCTTCGATATTGCCAATAAAGTCTGACTACTTTTTGACTAGTAAAAAGGACATGCACTTGAAAATATCTAATGGAAACATTTGCAGTTTCCATCTATATCCTGCAAACTAAATAGTATAATTGCTAGAAAGGAAGAATGCTAATGAAACAATTATTGAGTATAGTATTGCTTTCATTACTTATCGTTGCTGGTAACCTCAAAGTAGAGGCAGCTGGTTTTACAGATGTGACCGAAGACCATTTTGCTTATGAGGCCGTCATGTGGGCAGAGGAATATGACATTATTGATGGTTATGCTGACGGCACGTTCAAGCCGAATGCGACCATTACCGAGCAACAATTTGCAAAGTTACTTGCAAATTATTATGAACTAGAAACTCCATATGATGAGTTGAAAAAGCAAACCCCTGCAGCGAATTGGTCAGATGAGTATTATAACCGCCTTGCAAGTTATGGTGTACCTCTTAACGGCTACTTTCATAACAATATCCGAGCAACTGCTATAAAACGTGGGGTTGTTGCACAGGCTATCACTCACCTAGCCGAGGGTAAACGTGGTCTCAATGAATCCATTCAATTTTTACTCGATTCCTATATTTCCACTGGTCAGAACGAGCAATATGAAAATCGTGATTTACAAAAGTTTTTTGGCGTTGCAAACAATATGACACGTGCGCAAGTCGTCACATTACTCCATCGCATGGATTCGAGAAATTTTTATACTATTTCTGAAGATGCACAAAACATTCATGATAATCCGAGCAATGCTTCCTTAAATTCACGAGCGATCAATGGACAACATCAGCTAGATAAAACGATGCAGCAAGTGCTTCCTTCAAATAGTGCGTGGGAAGGGACTTATACGTACTACTATAAATGGGGCAAAGGGGCGAATGAGTTTAATCGACGCGACGCCATTATTTCTAATGTCACAAGCAAAACGTTTAACATTTCTTTAACAGCAAGTGATGGTCAACAGTTAGGTAGTGTAGATGGGACAGCTACCATTACATCTAACACTAAGGCTGTAATGAACAGATCTGAAAATGGAAACCGCTGTGTTCTGGAATTCGAGCAACTTAAAAATGCGCTAAAAATAATCGAGGTTGATTGCAGTTCAGAGCGTAATGAAGGTACGAATTTTTCAGGCACATTAAAAAAACAATAAAGTCAATAAGTCACGCCTGTGAAATGAACTAATTAGCTACACTCAAAAGCAAAAGAGCATACACTAACACGTTTATTTTGAAAGATTTTAACATTGTGCTCATTCATCATTTGCGACATGCTGAACATCAACATGTTGAGGGAATAAAAGAAAGAGAGAACTATAATTAGTTCTCTCTTAAAAGATAAATGAGCTTACACTAGTATAAATTCACTAGTTGGCGTTGTATTATTTTTCTCCACTTAACTCAACTAATATTTTAGATTGAGTTTTGTCGTTTGTTAACGCTTCAAAGCCTTTATCAACGATATCATCTAATTTTATTTGGCTTGTGATAATGCCTTGTGGATTTAGCTGACCAGCACCCATTGCATCAATTGTTCTTTGGAATATTGTTGGTGTATAAACAATTGAAGAAAGAAGATTCACACCAGTGTTTGTAAGATGAATTGGATTCCACTCGATTGGTCTCGCAAAAATAGAAACAATCATCATATTACCACGCGCTTTTGTTACATCAATAGCTTGTTTAAAAGTAGGAGCAACTCCAGCAACTTCAAAAGAAACATCTACCCCATCTGCTACAATCGCTCGAACAGCTTGTACAGGGTCTTCTTTACCTGAGTTAATAATATGTGTTGCACCTAACTCTTTTGCTTTTTCTAATCGGTTATCAGATAAATCTAATACGATAACTTTGCTTGCTCCAGATGCTTTAGCAGCAATGACTGTCAATAATCCAATTGGACCAGCACCAAACACTGCAACTGAATCTCCTAAAGTAACGCCAGCATCTTTTACAGCTTGTACAGCAACCGCCATCGGTTCTACTAATGCACCATCTTGTAATGTTAAATTATCAGCTAAACGGTGTATATTTGTTTCAGGCACGTTTGCATATTTTGCAAACCCACCGTTTCCATGTAATCCGATGAAATTAAATCCATCATAACGATCGATATCTTCATGTTTGTTTCTATATGTTAAAGTAGGATTAATTACTACTCGGTCTCCTACTTTAAAATTTGTAACCTTAGAACCAATTTCTTCGATTACGCCAGCAAATTCATGTCCCATTGTTAGCGGAGCAATTTCACTCGTTAAATCAGCTTTTGCATCAACCGGTATGAATACTGGACCTTCTTGATATTCATGTAAATCACTTCCACAAATACCTGCCCAAGCTACTTTTACTTTCACTTCATCTTCTCTTAAAGAACGTAATTCAACCTCTTCTACTCTAATATCTTTTACGCCGTGCCAAACTGCTGCTTTCATATCAATTTCCCCTTTAAAATTTAATTAAAATGATGCCATAAAATAACATCTTTAATAGCATTTCGGGCATTTTCAAAATCCGATATTTCTATACACTTGATAAACGTATGAATGGACATATGATAGGATTCAACAAGATTCATTTTCCATTTTGTTTGTGCAGCTACATTTGTAACAAATATGGTTTCTTTAAAGAAACGTAGCATCGCAATATTTCCAGTAATATCGAAAAACAATTCTAACAGGTGGGCAAACGATACAACATATTCGTAAATATTTTTTACGGACTTTCGTTGTTCCATCGTTTCAAAACGAAGTAAAAGTTCATTTTGAAATTCGGCAGTCCATTTTGTTTCACAATTTTTAAGTGCAAGATCCAACAGGTAATAAAGGGTCTCTAAATAATCCTTCAATTCCTGATCCGAAATAATTTTTACACTTACACCTTTATGTTGTATTTTTTCAACTACACCATCTTTTTGTAAAAGATACAGAGCCTCTCGGACAGGTGCATGACTTACTTGTAACTCTTTTGCAATTTCCGACTCTATCAAACGCTGTCCTTGTTCATATTGACCTGAAAATATGCGAAATAATAATTGCTCAGCTATTTGTTCTGCTATCGTTTTCTTCGAAATTGAATTTTCATTAAACCCCATCTAACCACTCCAATAAATTTATATCCTCTTATTTTAATAGTTCCGTGTATATGGTGGCTAGTAAAAATGTTATCCATTATAGATTATCGATAATCTATAAATGTTATTCTAATATGAAAACGCTTCGATTTCAATAATTTTGAATCAGGCGCAGTAATATTTTTATTTAATAGTACGTAAAAAATGATTATAATCGTATTGTTTAGCCGCATGAAAAGCAGCATAAGGCTTGGATAACAACTAAAAAAAACGACCTGATTGCATGCTTTCAGGTCGTTTTTATCATTATGCTTCTACCGAAATATGTTGGAATGTTGTGACATCAAATAGTCCTGTATCCGTTAATTTTAAAGATGGGATAACAGGCAATGCCACAAATGAAAACGTTAAAAGAAAATGAAAATCTAAATTAGGATTTAGCTCATTTAGTGCAGTGTGTAGACTCGCTAATTGTATTTTGGCATCATGTGCTGTTGCATCTGTCATTAGCCCACCAATTGTTAATGGCATTTCTGCTAATATTTTGCCGTCTGCTACGATCACAAATCCCCCTTGAATTTCTTGAATACGATTAAGGGCCATGACCATATCATCATCATTCGTTCCAACGACTAGTGCATTGTGAGAGTCGTGTGCTACTGTCGTTGCAACCGCACCTTTTTGCAATCCAAAACCTTTCACAATACCAAGACCTGTTGTGTGCAAATGATGGTGGCGCTCGATTACAGCCAACTTTAGTAAATCCTGCTCTACTGATGGAATAAATTTATCCATCGTAACCGGTACATCTACTACTAAATGATTGGTAATAAGCTGATTAGGAACAATCTCCATTACATTAGCTTTTGATCCTTTTGTAAATGGAATGGCAAGCATGTCCGTAGTAATAGTTGGCAAATGCACAGAGCGATGGATATGAGCAGGCACTTCGGGTTCTACACGCGCCGTTAGCATTGTACCTTTTTCAGCAACTTTGACGCCATTTTTCCAGACGGCTTGCGCTCGCATTTTCGTAACATCTTCCACTAAGACAAAGTCGGCTTTATAGCCTGGTGCTATTGCCCCTCGATCGTATAAACGATAGCACTCAGCTACGTTAATTGTAGCTATTTGAATAGCTTGCAATGGCTCCATTCCTTCTTCAATCGCCATCTTGATATCAAAGTTGATGCTTCCCTCTTCCATTAATTCGTCAACATACTTGTCATCTGTACAAAAACCAAAGCGACGCGCATTAATTGTATTTACAGCCGGTAATAAATCACGTAAATTTTTAGCTGCTGAGCCTTCACGTATTAATACATACATTCCTTGCTCTATACGATCTAACGCTTCTTCCGCTGTCACACACTCATGATCAGTATGAATGCCTGCCGCTCGGTAACCTGTAATTTGTGTGCTAGTCAATCCTGCACAATGTCCGTCTACAACAAGGTTAGCTTGTTGTGCTAACCTAATTTTTTCAAGCATGTTCTTTTCGCCATTCAGCACAGCTGGAAAATCCATCACCTCTGCTAATCCACGTACATTATCATTGGTCATAAAAGGGGCTAGGTCTGTAGCAGTAAGTGTGGCCCCTGCATGTTCAAAACGAGTGCCTGGCACGCTGGAAGGAAGCATTACAAAAATATCCATTTCCGCTTTTTTCGCATCATCTAGCATAAACTGGATGCCTTCAGCACCTGCAACATTTGCTATTTCATGCGGATCTGTGATGACAGTCGTCACGCCGTGAGGAACAAGCACGCGACTAAATTCAGAAGGCGTAAGCATTGATGATTCAATATGTATATGCCCATCCATTAACCCTGGGATAACATAATGCCCCTCAGCATCTTCCTCATTGTGAGCAATAAAACGATTTTGTGTATCGAGAGCTACAATTTGCCCATTCTTCACAACAATATCTGCATTCTTCCACGTTAAAGTAAAAACATCTGCAACTTGTGCATTACGCAAAATAAAATCTGCCTCCATTTTCCCCTGTGAAGCCTGTATATTTTCTGCTAGCTGCTGTACTTTTTCTACCATTTTGAGCACTCCCTTTTCTTTTATGACCTATCATGCATGAATGACGAAGGAGTTTCAAGTCATGTTGATTGTTTCGTCTTCATTTTTTTATATACCTTATTACTAGTATGAAAAAAACGACCATTTATAAATGGTCGTTTGTAAATTCTAACTCTTTAGGTGGCTCACCTTTTTTGTTCATCAATCGCATACGAATAGGTTCAATTTTAAGTGTCACCATTTCATCTTTGTTGCCAATGAAAATACCTGTAAAAAATTCTGCTAATTTATTTTTCAAGCCTTCCTCTTCAATTTCTGTAAGCTTCCCTTCAATTTCTACAAACGTATCACCAAAGCCTCCATTATCGTAGCCATATAAAATATGTGTATAAGGATTTTTCAATAGCTCATCGATTTTCTCAGAGTGCTTATTTGTCACTGTATATAATACGAAGTCTTCATTTTGAAATGTCATATAACGTGAATATGGCTTGCCATTTTCAACGGTTGCCATCGTTCCTATTTTTTCTCGATTTAATACTTCTAAAATTTCATCACGTACTGAAGTCATTTCATCCCATCCTTTCATATTCATTATTATTTTACCCCTCGTTCTTAAAGCTAAACCGCCTTTTTTTGAAAAATATGAAATGACTATTTTCGGCGTTTTTCTAAAACTATTGCTATAATACTTTGTTGGACAATATGAATTTTTCAGAATGAGGTTTTAAATATGAAACAAGCTTTTTTTACACGATGTCTATTTTTCATTGCTGGCATCTTAGTTTTATCCTTTGGCATAACTTTAACTATTAAAGGACAATTTTTTGGCGTTGGTTCATGGGATGTTTTACATATAGGGTTAGCCAAAACATTTGGTCTTACAATTGGCACTTGGTCTATACTAATTGGTTTAGCCATTTTAGCATTTGATATGCTAGTGACAAAGAAATTTCCTTTACCAGGTACATTTATAGATATGTTTTTAGCTGGCATTTTTATTGATATTTTCAACTTTTGGCTCCCAGATATTGAGGGCTTTTGGATGCAGCTACTTGCCTACTTAACTGGATTGCTTTTACTTGGTTGGGGCTGTGGCATGTATATGGTAGCGAATTTAGGCATTGGCCCACGAGATACATTAATGCTCTTGATGGTTCATAAGCTAGGCTGGAGTGTTACACGTGCTCGTACGTTAATGGAAGTAACAGTTGCTATTATTGGCTTTTTACTTGGTGGTCCAATTGGAGTAGGAACAGTGCTAATGGCTTTCGGCCTTGGCCCAATTGTACAATTAGCATTAACTTACAATGAGAAATTATTTACAAAATGGACTGGTGTTAAGAGCGCTGTCGTTTAAAAATTATATAAATTCAAAAAGCTTGTGAAATGTAATACTTCACAAGCTTTTTCATGACTAAATTAGTTGTTTGAAAACTCTTTATTCTCTCGGTTCAGCTGTATTTTGCCCTGTCGCTTCTATTACTTCAGGTGTGCCATCTACTGTTTCCACTTCTTGTACATTTTCTGCTGCTGGAGGCGTGATAGTCACTAATGTATAGTCGTCTTCATTTAAAATTTCAAAGTGTACGTTTTGACGAATATCTCCAACATACAGTGAGGTACCAATTGCAACATTTGTTACGTCGACTTCTACCGTTTCTGGTATTTCCGAAGGTTTCACTTTAATACGAATTTCACGATTTGGTTGTAACAAGAAACCTCCATCTTTAACACCGATAGCATCACCTACTACGGTAACAGGGATATCGACTTCTAGCTCTTCTGACATATTGATTGATTTAAAGTCTACATGCTTTACAAAACCTTTTAACGCACAACGTTGTACTTCTGTTAATACTGCATTTACTTTTTTTCCTTCGACATCTAATTGAAATACACTTTTACTACCAATTTCGCTTAAAACTTTAGCAAATGTTCTGGCATCAAGTGATATCGAAGTGGGCTCCATTTGATAACCGTAAACTACGCCAGGAATGGCACCACTTTGTCTTAGTTTTGTTAATGTTGAGCGTTGTCCTTTATGACGTTTTGTAGCATTTAATATAGTACTCATCAGCATTTTCCCCTCTCGTGAAAACTAGTCTCATAAATGGTTTTGCCCGATCGTTTGTTTTTTATACCTTTTTATAGATTTAATGTGCTCAATTTCACTTACAATATTTTGTTCTTTTTATCGAATATTTCACATAATAAAAACACCTTTTCTTCCTATTAAGGATAAAAAGGTGTTCAATCGCCGATTAGTTTGTAAATTTCGCCGTTAAAATTGCGTTAATCGCCGATAGCTCTGCCAATACCGCCGATAGAGTGCCAGGCACTTAAAATGGCACTTATAATCTGCCTGCTGCTTGCAAAGTGACAGCCAACATTTTTGCGAATTGACCTCGTGTAATATACTGGTTAGGGTTTAAATTGGCATTGTCATCTAAAGCACCGATTGTATATAGTGTCTGCGTGTGACGTAATAACTCTCCTTGGAATGTATAGCTATCTTCAAAAGGTAAAATGGTTGTATCATCTTTATCTTCTAGCACAAAATCAACTGCATCCAATGTGCGTCCTAGCATCAATATCGCCTGCTGACGTGTAATTTTGCCATTCGGATCAAAAGTAGTTGGCGTTTTGCCATGAATAATGCCTAATGAATGTAAAGCACCTACATGACCACCGTACCACGATGTTTTTAGATTTATGTCTGTAAACTGTTTCGTTGGCTCCTGCTGAAAGCTAAATGCACGGACGAGCAAAGCACTAAACTGTGCACGTGTTAAAGAGTCATTTACACCGAAATTATCTGGTGTACGCCCACGAATAATTCCTCGCTCTGCCAAAGTTTGAATGTAGGAGCTAGTTGATGTCTTTGCTAAATCTCGGAAATAGAGTTGCTCAGGTTGCACAAACTTCAACTCTGCATTGTTGTGAATTATCGCAACCACACGATCTCCTTCATCTCGATAGGCAACGGGTTCCATTCCTTTTTTCAATACTTGTTGTAACACACCGGATTGTCCATTTTTAAAAATGACAACTTCAAGCGGTTGACGGTTATTGACGATATTCGCTTTAATGCTATAGATTCCATTTTTTTCAGTTGCAGAAATTGTAGCACCATAGGCAGAATAGATTGTCATATTTTCTGTTTTCGTATGTACGTAGTGCGTCGGTTCTTCATAGGCGGAAGCTTCTATCGGGAAAGCGATTGATGCCCCCAGCAATACAAGTATAGTCGTTGTTTGAAATATTCTTTTCATATTGCTCCTCCCTTTTATTATTTTCTATAACTATCATAATAGATTTAATTGTTTAAAAATATAGTATTTTTAGCACATGCTCCTACAGTTACCTACCTAAAAAAACTTCGCTTACTATCAAATAGTAGAGCGAAGTTCCTTTATGAATCATTTATTTAATAACATATGCAACTCATGTAATTTTTTAATTTCATAATGAGGCTTTATATCAGTTGTGTTTTGCATATCGCGAATGTTAAACCAGCACGTATCAATCCCTGCTAGTAAACCGCCTTTTACATCAGATGTTAGTGAATCTCCCACAATTAAAGTCTTATCTTTATTTAATCCGTCGATACGGTCAAAAACATAATCAAAAAATGCTGGCATCGGTTTCTGATAGCCCGTTTGCTCTGAAATAAAAATACCTTTAAAATATTTTGCTAAATCTGCATCTGCTAATCGTTTATTTTGTGTTTTTGTAATACCATTCGAAACGACGTATAAATCGTAACTGTCTGCAAGTTGTGCAATCAGCTCATATGCCCCATCTACGTAATGATGTGCTTCCTGCAAATACTTTTGGAAAACAGTTTCAACATACTCGCCGTCTACCTCTATGCCAAATTCCTTTAACGCGATTGAAAATCGAGTATTATGTAGAGAAGTTTTCGTTACTTCGCCTCGCTCAAAAGCACGCCACATTGACTCATTAATTTCTTTATAGCGGGTAATCATAGTCGGTGTAGTCGCAATTTTTTCTTGTTCAAATAAACGGTTTAGTGCTGCATCTTCAGCTAAATTAAAATCTAATAAAGTGTCATCTACATCAAATAATAGTATTTCATACTTACTCAAAACATATTCCTACTTTCTTCGTTACGGTCTTCCCGCCTTGCTTTCTCTATCATAACGTTTTTTCAGAAAAATAGCAGTGTAAACACTCATTCTTTTCTTTGCATTCGCGTATTAAAAGAAACCCGTTTTTGGACCATATGCTGCCATTGTGTACATGCAAAAGTATTCTAAACTTAATACCACATGCCTATTTCGTTCATCATTGTAGTTTTCTTCCAAAGATTGAAAAGCGCTGAGGATATTTAGAAGCATTTTTTATATCGATACACGAATAAAATTTCCAAGAAAGGACAAAAAAATGCTCTTTCAATAATTTCATATTTGAAAATATCACTGAATATGAGACAATAGAATGCTAGAAAGGAAGATGTACGAAAAATGACGACCTTACAAAAAATTACGCCCAGCTTTGATCCGTGGGAAGCCTATTTAGATGTCGAACAACATGGGCACATGACCCTATCAAATATTGAATTTACAACAACCACTCTTTGTAATATGCGCTGTGCACACTGTGCAGTCGGCTATACGTTGCAAAATAAGGATCCAGAGGCACTGCCAATGGACATAATCACGAAACGCCTTGATGAAATTCCACACTTAAAAACACTTAGTATTACTGGTGGCGAACCGATGATGTCTAAGAAATCAGTTCAAAATTATGTACTACCCCTATTAAAATATGCACATGCACGTGGGGTTCGTACACAAATTAACTCGAACTTAACAATCGAACCAGAACGTTATTTACTCATTGCCCCTTATTTAGATGTATTACATATTTCACATAACTGGGGTACGGTGGATGAATTTGTTGAAACTGGCTTTGCCATGATGGCGCGTAAACCTACTTATGAGCAACGTGCAGCTCTTTTCCAACGCATGATTGATAATGCTCGAATGCTAGCTGAGCATGGCGTTATGGTATCTGCCGAAACAATGCTCAATAAAAAAACATTGCCTTACTTAGAGCATATCCACAACCAAATTATTAATGAGATGCAATGTGCTCGTCATGAAGTACATCCGATGTATCCGTCTGACTTCGCAAGTTCGCTAACATCTCTTTCTCTAGAGGAAACACGTGCAGCGATCCATCATTTACTTGATGTACGCGATGAAAATACTTGGATGCTCTTTGGTACATTGCCGTTTTATCCTTGTAGCACTAATGAGGAAGATCAAAAACTATTAAAACGTTTACGAGAGACTAAAAACGTCACAATGCGTAATGATCCAGACGGTCGTTCACGACTAAATGTCAATATCTTTACAGGTGATGTCATCGTTACAGACTTTGGTGATGCATCAGCTCTCGGTAATATCGTTCATGATAAACTGCCAGCAATTTTCGACAAATGGATGGCTACAGATTTAGCTAAATCTTTAAACTGCCACTGTCCAGCTGTGAAATGTTTAGGTCCGAATGTCTTAGTTAAAAATATGTATTATCAAGACACTACTTTTATGAGCGGCTCAGCGAAACTTTAACTATAAAAAATGTCCAATGCAACTGAATGCATTGGACATTTCTGCTGTAGATAAACTTTCATAATTCGTTGATTTCCGTTCCCTCTCCACCCTTTCCGCAGACACGCACAGAACGTATGACGTTGGCACCTCGCAAGTTAGCGAGCGGACAACAACGGTACAGCAGAAAAAGTGTTAGATTGATGGCCGTCAATCTAACACTTTTTCAATTTATTTCTTAATATAGCTATTTGTTAAATCAATTCATTTGCCAGTAGTTTATAGCAATTCAAGCGACTTTCCTGCGCATATTGATTGCAGTTTAGCATCACTTCATCAAAGCCATATTGTTCCTGCTCTGCTACTAAAAATGCTGCAACTTCCTTCGGTGTGCCTACAATATTTGCTTTGCGGTTGTTGGCAATCATCATTTTATCCATCTCTGTTAATGGATAATCCTTCGCCTCTTCTGGTGACATCGCCTGAATAATTTGCCCCTTCATAAGCTGAAGGCGCGTAATATCAATTGGCTTAGCTAAGTATTCCGCTTCCTCTAACGTATCAGCAACCGTTGTTGCATAGGTAACGATAATTTGCGGTTTTTCCATATAATAAGAAGGTGTAAAATAAGATTTATACGTATCAAAAATATCTTTGGACATATTGCCCGTAAAGAACTGAGCATACGAATAACCTACACCACGTTGCCCTGCCTGCATGGCACTTTGACCACTTGAGCCGAGCAACCACGCTTCTGGTAATTGTATGTTAGTAGGCGAAGCAATCACTTGATCATAGACAGACTCGCCCGTTTTTTGATTATTCATCAATTTTAAAATGATATCGAGCTTGTCATATTGTTCATTAAAATGTTGTCTACGTCCCTCTGCTAATGCATAGATTGATGCATGGTCTCCACCAGGAGCACGGCCAACACCAAAGTCAATGCGATTCGGTGCTAGTGCACTTAATGTTTTAAATACTTCTGCCAGCTTGTAGGGAGAATAATGCATCATCATGACGCCCCCTGTGCCAATCCGCAGACGTTTTGTTTTCGCCGCTAAAAAGGCTGCTGTAATTTCAGGTGCTGAGCTTGCTAGTGATTCGCTATTATGATGCTCTGCTAACCACATGCGATTAAAGCCAAGTTCTTCCCCTAAGAGCGCTAATTGTTCTGTACGCAAAAAGGCCTGTTCAGCAGTATGACCTTTCGGTACAGGAATTTGATCTAAAATACTTAATTTCAATGAAAACACCCTCTCTGTCTGTATGCTCTCCTTTCTACTGTAATATAGTCATCCCTTTTTACAAAGCAAAAGCACTTACTGATATGCGAGCTGTTTCATTTCCCAAGTTTCATAAACAATGCCAACAAGCTTTCCTTTTTGTTTTGAATCAAGTACAACATCGTTAAACTTCATTGCAAAAAGCTTAAATTCAGTTGCTTCCTCATTCACTATGAATTGCAATATGGCATGTCCTTTTTCGTCTGAAAATAGAATATCCCCTGAAAGCTCCACGACATGTTGACCCGTTTTCGCCTTATAATAACGCCAATACGGCTCTGTAAAAGCATAATTAAAGGCATCACGAACTTTCACGTCAGCAAAATCAACCAAATATCCTTCCTTTACTGTATCGATATATACATTATCCGTAATATCTTTTTTCGCATTAAACACATACCCTACGAGCACACCCATAAATACAACACAAACAAACACTCGAAAATGATTTCCTAAAGACAAATGTCATCACGTCCCCTTTACGCAAAAACACCATTTCCTTCATAATACATTAAAATAATTACATAAAGTAGAATATTTTTGTATTTTGTAGATTTTTATAGTTCCTCAACAAATGATGCATACTAAACGTGGTAGCTAAAAATTAATACAAGCTATTTACAGTCACTCCGTGTTCCTTTAATATCAGATTATTATTAGAGAAAAGAGATGACGTTTGTGCCCTTCGATTTAGACCCAAATATATTATTAATTCTTATTATTTTTGGCTTTTTGGCTGCATTTATCGACTCAGTAGTTGGTGGTGGTGGGCTCATTTCATTACCTGCTCTCCTATTTGTAGGATTACCACCATCCGCAGCTGTCGCAACAAATAAACTAGCGGGTACAATGGGATCTTTAACTAGTACCATTACGTTTTACCGCTCTGGGAAGCTAGATATTAAATCTGTCTATAAGCTGTTTCCTTTTGTTTTTTTCGGCTCCATGATTGGCGCATGGATTGTCCATTTAATTGATCCAAGTGTTTTAAAGCCTTTAATGTTAATCATGCTAGCGGCTGTAGCTGTTTATACGATTTTCAAAAAAGACTGGGGTAGTATTTCCACATATAAAAAGCTAACACCTAAACGATATGCTTTTTTCGTCCTTATTATTACTTTAATTGGCTTCTATGATGGTTTTTTAGGCCCTGGTACCGGATCATTCTTACTGTTTGCCTTTTTAATCGTTGGCTTTGACTTTTTAAAATCAGCCGGCAATGCCAAGTTTTTAAACTTTGGAAGCAATATAGCAGCGCTTCTAATGTTTATATACTTAGGCCAGATTCATTATACTTACGGCTTCGCTATGGGACTAGCTCAAATTGCAGGTGCGATAGTCGGTTCAAAATTTGCTATTAAACGCGGGAGTAGTTACGTGCGTAAACTATTTATCGTTGTTACCATCCTATTATTGCTGAAAAATACATACGACTATTTTTCGTGAAACAATTCTTACCTCTATTATGAGGTAAGTTTTTTTTCATTGCTTCAACTTTTTCCCCACTTTCATACGTCTAGTAGTTGTATACAAATTGAAAATGTTAAAAAGGAGCTTCTTTGGACATGAAAACAAGAAATGCATTTCAACATGAAGAGGTGTTTGTCCAGTTAATTCGTGAACAGAAAGAACGATTTTATTTGCTTGCCTATAGCTATACGAAAAATGAGCAGGATGCACTTGATATAGTACAAGACAGTATTCAAAAAGCCATGCTTTCTCTCGATCGATTAGAGCATGTGGATTACATGAAAAGCTGGTTTTACAAAATTGTTGTACGTACAGCCATTGATTTTTTGCGCAAGCATAATCGCTTACAAGTGACGGATGATAACACTTTACAATATTTAACTCCTGCTCAAGAAGATATTTACGAGAACATCGATTTAGAGCATGCTTTAGAGGAATTACCTCAAATGTACCGTGAAGTCGTGATTTTACATTATTTCGAAGATTTAAAGTTAGCTGATGTTGCCAACATACTGGATATAAAGCTAAGCACAGCTAAATCACGCCTATATAAAGCTTTAAAACTGTTAAAAATACAACTCCAAGATGGGAAGGGAGAAACAGCACATGGATAAAAAATTAGAAGAGCTAAAAAAACATTATAATGACGTTCCAATACCAAAAGAGCTTGACTTTGTAGTTGAAAGTGCACTAAAACAAGGAAAAAGGAAGAAAAAAAATCGAGGACCGCAATGGTTACTTGGAACAGCGGCAGCTGCTATGCTATTTACAGCTAGTTTAAATATTAGCCCTGCAATGGCACGTACATTGTCTGATATTCCTGTAGTAGGGAGTGTCATAAAAGTACTGACATGGACAGAATATGAAGTAGCTGATGACACATATGACGCTACTATTAAAGTACCTTCTATTGAGCATTTAGAAAATACAGATCTTGCAAATGCTTTAAATGAAAAATATCGTTCAGAAGGAAAAGCACTTTATGATGACTTTATTGCAGAAGTTGGCGATTTGAAAGCAAATGGCGGTGGTCACTATGGAATAGATAGCGGCTATGAAATTAAAACGGATAACGACCAGATTTTATCGATAGGACGTTATATTGTCAATACAGTAGGATCATCATCAACCGTTATGCACTATGATACGATTGATAAACAAAACGAAATTTTAATTACGCTGCCAAGTCTATTTAAAGATGATAGCTATATTCATGCTATTAGTGAGAATATTAAAGAACAAATGCGTGAACAAATTGCTGCAACAAACGAAGATAAAGTTTATTGGGTTAAAGGAGCGGGCTTGCCTGATGAAGATTTAATGGAAGTGTTTACTACGATCAATAAGGAACAACAATTCTACATTTCTGAAAAAGGAAAACTCGTTATTTCATTCGATAAATATGAAGTAGCACCTGGCTATATGGGTGTAGTGGAATTTGAAATTCCAACAGACGTTCTTCAAAATAGTCTTGTAAGTAATAAATATATTCATTAATCGCAGGCACTATCTCATTTAATGTGAGATAGTGCTTTTTTATGACTTATAATCTTTCAACTTTTTGTCAAAGCTAACTTGTATCAAAACATGTTAGAGGGTTTTCAAATGAAAGGTGTAGGATCAATTAGTATTTTACATGTTGTCTTCCTAGCAATGACCGTTATTGGCTTAAAAAATCACGTTACAATTATGCCTCCGTTATTGGAAACTGCAGAAAGAGATAGCTGGCTATCTGTAATTTTTACAACGATTATAATGTTTCCTTGGCTCTTTCTTTTAGTTTATATTCATAGAAAATCGAATCAAGAGCCTTTAAAAGATTGGCTGCCACAAAAAATCGGAAAAATCGGTTCTAAAATCGTGATTTATACTATCGCAATTTATCTTATCATTATTGCGGCCTTTACAATGATTGAAACCTTACAGTGGGTAAATACCACTTTTTTACCTAGAACGCCAAGGTTAATCTTACTTGCTATATACGTCGTTCTTTGTATCCTACTTGTTACGACTAGTTTACAAACGATCGTCATCGTCAATGTATTCGTTTTATTAGCTGTAGTTGTTTTTGGATTTTTTGTTGCCTTTACAAACTTACAAGTTAAGGACTATGACTTACTACGTCCTTTTTTTGAACATGGATTTACGCCAGTTTTACAGGGGCTCGTCTTCCCCGCCTCGGGTTTTTCGGAATTAATATTATTTTTACTCATACAACACCAAATTAAAGATCGAATGCGTTGGTATCACTTCGCCATTATACTCTTTATTTTAGCAGGGCTAACAATGGGTCCCCTCGTTGGTGCCATTACAGAGTTTGGACCAGCTGAGGCCTCAAAACAACGTTATCCGGCTTACGAAGAGTGGGGCTTAGTAACAATAGGACGCTATGTGGAGCATCTAGACTTTCTTTCAATTTATCAATGGTTAACTGGCACATTTATTCGAGTCGGATTTATTTTATATATCGTTACAGATTTATTGGGCATGGCAGGAGATCACCGACGTATTTGGAAAATGGTTGCACCTCCATTCTTTTTTATATGTCTACCATTAATGTTATTAAATGAACACATATTTCTACAACTTAAAGGAAATTATATGTTAGCAGGTACATTTATTTTCTTTTTCTTACTATCTATATTTTTAATGATTGTAGCTTTCATGTCAGGAAAGAAAGGAAAAAAATCTAAAGCCGATACCCAAGACACGGAAAGTGGTGACACTTGATGCCCTCAACAGAAAAGCCCTTAGATTTATCAACCTTAAAGCAATTATTTGAAAAGTCTGCTGATGTTCATTTTCAAGAATATGCATTCCAGCAACATAAAGTACAATTTGTCATCTGTGAGGCGATGATTGATCAACAACTTCTCAATGATGTCATTGTCATGCGTGTTCAAGCTCTTTTTGATAATTTAAAGGACGCATCACTACAAGATGCTATCAATAAACAGTTACACATCCCTGGCCTACAACAAGTAACAGACCAGTCAGAAGCCATTACACTCATTTATAATGGCCATTTACTTCTTTTTTTTGAAACGGATGATCTGCTTTACGCCAGTAATATTGCCAGAAAACCTAATCGTAATCCTGAAGAAACTAGGATGGAAGTACTCGTTAAAGGACCTAGAGATAATTTTATTGAAGATATCTCGGTCAATATTGCATTAATACGAAAACGACTGCCTACGAATTCCTTATGTGTAGAAAAAATGGAACTTGGGAAACGCTCAAAGACAACCGTTGCTATACTTTATTTTGGCGACATTGCGAACTTGGAAATTTTAAATAGTATAAAAGTACAATTACAATCAGTCGATACGGATATTGTATTTAGCGGTGATTTACTAATGGAGCGCGTAAACAAAAATACAAGGTTTTTCCCAAAAACTGATTATACAGGACGGCCAGATTTTGCAATTCAATCATTGATACGAGGACGTTTTTTAATTTTTGTAGATGGCGTAGCTTATGCTGTCATTACTCCTGTTAATTTATTTTTACTGTTAAAGTCAGGGGAAGATAATGAATACCCGATTGTTTTTAGTTCACTTGAACGTCTACTACGTATATCTGGTATTTTTATCGGCCTACTGTTACCTGCTTTTTGGCTTGCTTTAACAACCTATCACCAAAATCAATTACCATTATTGCTTTTAGCAACTGTTGTCCAAGGTCGAACCGGCCTACCCTTCCCCTCTTCGCTTGAAATGCTATTGATGCTATTAATGTTTGAGCTGTTTAGAGAAGCAGGCTTACGTCTACCATCTGTAATCGGTGGAACGATAAGTGTCGTTGGTGGTTTAATTATTGGCGATGCAGCAATACGTGCAGGTGTTACAAGTCCAGAAATGATTGTAATTATTGCCGTTTCTACTATTGCATCCTTTACACTCGTTAATCAATCACTCGTTACGACAATCAGTATTTTCCGCGTTGGCTTCATTTTATTAAGCGGCTTTTTTGGTTTATTCGGCTTTTTTATTTCACTATACGTAACCCTTCTTTACTTATGTAATATTAGAATATTCGGTAACTCTTATATGCAAATTGGCGCTGATTTAGATTGGTCAACCATTAAAAAAACACTGTTACGCTTATCACCAAAAGGTTATACCAAGCGTCCAAACTATATTGCACCACAAGATCAAACCCGTGCGAGTGAGGATAAAAATGAATAAAAAAATACTCAGTATAATGTTGTTAGCATTCACTACACTGTTATCAGGATGTTGGGATGTCACTGAACCACAAAGAATGTACTATGTCCATGCGCTTGGTATAGATTATAAAGATGGCAATTATGAAACTTACATGCAAATTATTGATTTTGCCAATATAGCCAAATCCGAACAGCCAAATAATCCGCAAGCTCAACAGGCTGAAATTGGACATGCAAAAGGTAAAACAATTGAAGATTCTCTTTTCGATTTATATCATTCCATTGATCAAAAAGCGTTTTGGGGACATATCACCTATATTATACTTTCAGAAGAAGTAATGAATAACAACAAGGTAAATCAAGTACTCGATTTCTTAACTCGTTATCGTGAAACACGATATCAAATTTGGATATATGGCACAAAAGAGCCACTCGATAAATTACTTGTCGTAACACCGATCAATAATAAAGCTCTAACATTATCTAAACTCGGAGATCCGATAAATTCGTTTAAGCAAGAATCTTTTGTAAGACCGATTGATCTTCGAAAATTAGTGATAGGTCTAAATGAGCCTAGCCATGAAGTTTATCTTCCATTAGTATCAATTGATAGAGGATGGGTATCTTCCAAAGGACAGTCAGAATCAGTGGAAATAAAAGGTATTACACTACTATCTAAAGAAGGATTAAAAGGATTTCTCACCGAAGAAAACGCAAATGGTATTAAATGGATGAACAATGAAACAATTCGCAGTGAAATAACCGGGCAAATTGGAGAGCAAAAACAATTCGTAACCATTACATTAGATCATTTAAAAGTTCTTATTTCTCCAGTCGTAAAAAACGAAAACGTACAATTTGATATTGAAATAAAAATGGAAGCTAACGTTCTTGGTATTACAGAAGAAATTACGACCGAAGAAATTCGTCAGTTGGTCAAAAAACAGGTAGAAAAAGAAGTAAGGGAAACATTTAAGGAATCGTTAGCATTGAATACTGATATTTACCGTTTATCTGAACAGCTCTATCGCAAAGACGTTAAGACATGGAAAAAATTAGAGAATAACGGTAAAATCGACTTAACGGAAGATTCTATACGCAAAATTAAAATAAACGTAGTCAAGGTAAATCCTGGTAGGGAATCTTTTATTGAAACAATTACAAAATAGCAAGTAAAATAAAACAAAGGCATCGAGTATTGATTTACTCGATGCCTTTTGAATATGTTTAACATCTATACTATTGTACTACTTTTTCAATTTCTGTTTTACGAAATTGAATATGATGTAATTTTGCGAAAATACCATCTTGTGCCACTAGTTCCGCATACGTACCATCCTCTTCAATCCCATTTTGTGTGACAACAAGCACCCGATCCGCATTACGGATTGTCGCTAGACGATGCGCAATAATGAGTGTTGTTCGATTTTCAGCAAGTTCCGATAACGATTGTTGAATAATCATTTCCGTTTCTGTATCTAGCGCAGAAGTTGCCTCATCCAAAATTAAAATCGGTGGATTTTTCAAGAACATACGTGCAATGGCAATACGTTGCTTTTGCCCACCAGATAGCTTTAAGCCACGTTCACCAATCTGTGTCTCATAACCATCTGGAAGCTCTGCAATAAACGATTCTAAATGCGCCCTTTTAGCTGCTTTTTCAACGTCTTCATCACTTGCACCTAAACGACCATAGGCAATATTTTCTCGAATTGTCCCTGTAAATAAAAAGACATCTTGTTGTACAATGCCAATTTGTGCTCGTAGAGAGGCTTGTGTCATATTACGTACATCCAAGCCATCAATTGTAATCGCTCCTTTAGTGACATCATAAAACCTTGGAATTAAAGAGCAAATTGTCGTTTTTCCAGCTCCAGATGGACCAACAAAGGCAATTGTTTGTCCTGCATGCACATCAAATGAAATACCTTGTAAAACAGCTTTTGACGTATCATAATTAAAATCAACATCTTTAAACGAGATGTCTCCACATAAATGTGTTACTTGCTTTGCTCCCTCACGATCCTGAATTTCTGGCTCCTGCTCTATTAACTCACGGAAACGCTTAAAGCCTGCCATCCCTTTCGGATACAGTTCTAACAACGCACTAATTTTATCGATGGGTTTAATAAGAACATTCGTATACAATACAAAGCTTACAAGTCCTCCGTACGATAATTTCCCATTAAAGCTTAACCAGGCTCCTACTACAAGGACAACTAACGTTAACAATCGAGTCATCATATAAATACTCGAATGCGCCCCTGCCATAATCTTATAGGCGTATAATTTTGCCGAACGGAAAAAACCATTTTGCTCCTTAAAACGTTCCATTTCATACGCTTCATTTGTAAAAGATTTCACAACGCGCACACCAGAAACGCTATCCTCCACACGACCGTTTACATCTGCAATTTTAACGTACAACGTTTTCCATGCATTGTTCATCTTAATGTTACTAACTGTTACAAGCCACATTAAGAACGGCACCATAATCGCTGCAATTAACGCAAGTGTTGGGTTGACATTAAACATAATAACGAAAGCACCTACAAACGTCATAATAGCAATAAATAAATCTTCTGGACCGTGATGGGCAAATTCACCAATATCAAATAAATCATTTGTAATTCTGCTCATAATATGCCCAGTTTTCGTATTATCAAAGAAACGGAATGATTGGCGCTGGACATGATTAAACAGTTCTTGCCGCATATCGGTTTCAATATTTATACCAAGTTTATGCCCTAAATAATTGACAATAAAGTTTAGTACGGTGCTAAGTACGTATACTAGCAATAGCAAAATACTTACTTTGACAATCATACTCCACTCCCCTGTAGGCAGTAGTTTGTCAATGAACCATTGAACAGCTAATGGAAAGGCGAGCTCTAGTATTGCTACAATAATCGCACTAGAAAAATCGACAACGAATAATCGTTTATGTGGTTTGTAGTATGAAAAAAACTTTTTATACATATATGTCTCCCTTCTAAGTTGCTAAAAAATTTCACTTAACATCAATAGTACCACTTGTAATAATAATTCGGAAAATAATTTTTAAATAGAAGATTACTTTTCATTTGCATTTAGTTCACTACATGCTATAATCTTTGTAAGAAGAATTGAATAGCTTTTGACATTTTTTGTCAAAGGGGAGTAGCTAGCAGATGTGAGCGATACATCTGATTTCACATTCGTCATTACATGGCAGTTGCCATCGGGTGTGATAGCAAGCTCATCTATTAGATGAGTGCTGTACTGATAATTTTCGGTACTAATTATTATTTGGAACTTCCAAATAGTTGTGCTTAGCAAGACCTTTGCCTATTTTTTAGGCATGGGTCTTTTTCTTTTGCCTAAAATTAAAAATAGGAAAGAGCATTATATTCATTTCTGTCCAAAACAAAGGAGGAAACACATTTGGAAGCCATTTTATTAGAATACGCATGGGTATTAGTTGTATTAATTGTACTAGAAGGACTTTTAGCAGCGGACAATGCAGTCGTTATGGCGGTAATGGTTAAACATTTACCAAAAGTACAACAACAAAAGGCATTACTATACGGATTAGTAGGTGCATTCATTTTCCGTTTTGCCGCTTTATTCTTAATTACTGTACTCGTGAATTTTTGGCAAATTCAAGCTTTAGGCGCTGCTTACTTGCTATTCATGTCGATTAAGCATATTTACGATTCACGAAAAGCTGCAGGGGACTCAGATGAAATTAAAGAACCTAAAAAACAATCTGGTTTCTGGATGACAGTTGTTAAAGTTGAGCTTGCAGACATCGCCTTTGCAGTAGATTCCATTTTAGCAGCAGTTGCGATTGCAGTTACATTACCGCATTTAGGGAATTTCGATGTTGGTGGCATTAATGCAGGTCAATTCGGTGTTATGTTCCTTGGTGGTATTATTGGGGTCGTAATGATGCGATTTGCAGCACGCTGGTTCGTACGTGTACTCGAAAAATTCCCGTCACTCGAAACGGCTGCCTTCCTTATCGTTGGTTGGGTTGGTGTGAAGTTAGCTGTCTTAACTTTAGCACATGAAAAATTAGGGGTTATTCCGCATGAATTCCCACACTCAACACTTTGGAAAGCTACATTCTGGATTGTATTAGTTGCAATCGCGCTAGGTGGCTACTTAGTAGGTGTAAAAAACCAAAAGAAGGAAGCATAAACGCTTAAAATAAAATTCGCCTAGACATAATGTCTTGGCGAATTTTTTATAATAGTTAATAGTTAATGGCGATTCGCTCGAGTTTAGTATAAATTTCTCCTAGTTTATTGGCGATTCCCCCTACTCTATCACGTTTGCTACAGTATACTCAGGTATTGGACTAAGAAAGCTTAAAAAGAAAGGAATTTTTAAATGGCTTACGCTAACCGTAATCAAAACTTAAACAAAATTTTAAAACACTTTACCTTTATGTGGGTATTGACCGTGGTAGGAATATTTATCGCCACTTTATTACCATCGACTGTTATAATGCCGCTTTCGATTCTTTGTATAATTCTTCTAATCATTGCCTGCTTTGTTCGAAGCTTAAAACTAGCTAACTCTATTATGTATGCAATCCCCTTTTTAATGGGTATTTTACTATTTTGGACAACACAATTTTTTATTGATCAGCTCGGACCGCAATTAGTTTTATTAGTTTTCGGAGCAACCGTTATTATTTTTGTCATACTAGCACTTGTAGGTATGATGATGAATAAAGATATTTCAAATTGGGGAAGCTATTTATTCACTGTGCTTATCGTCGTGCTTGTGTTTTCGCTTCTTTTTATGTTTATACCAGTAAGTAATATTATTGGGCTTATTATTGCCGCTATTTCTGTCTTACTGTTTAGTCTTTTCACAGTGTATGATTTTAACCGCATTCGACATCATCATGTGTCAGACGAGGAAGTCATTGGGATGGCATTAAATCTATATTTAGATTTCATAAATTTGTTTACGAATCTATTAGAAGTGATTTGGCGTTTTAAAAATGAATTTGACTAATTTTTCTAATTGAGAACGAATATCAATTTATTTTTGCATCATTTAGGGCGAAAAAAATATTTTTCTGTATGATGGCCATCTTTCGCTATATACTATGAGAAGTAGTAGGTATTTACTGCAAAGGGAGGAACATTTATGTTATCTGAAAAACTACACACAGCACTAAACGAACAAATGAATTTTGAATTTTACTCCGCTCATGCTTATATGGCAATGGCTGCATTTTGCACAGACCAAGATTACGATGGCTTTGCGAATTTCTTTTTAGTGCAAGCTGAAGAAGAACGTTTTCATGCAATGAAATTTTATAATTTCTTAAGTGATATGGGCTATCGTGCATCAATACACGGTTTTGACAGTCCTGAAAATCATTTCGACTCTATTTTACATGCCTTTAAAACAGCTATGTCTCATGAAAAAGAAGTGACTCGTCGTATTTACAACTTATCTGATATTGCATTAGATGAACGTGAGCACGCAACTATGGCATTTTTAAAATGGTTTATCGATGAGCAAGTTGAGGAAGAATCAACATTTGATACGTTAATACGTAAAATTGAACGTATTCAAAATGATTCGAATGCTATCTTTATGCTAGATGCTGAATTAGCGAATCGCTCTTTCACACCAGATACTGAAGCTTAATAAAAAAGGGCTGAATCAAATAATATTTGATTCAGCTCTTTTCATTTTCAAGATATTTCCTACAACGGTCGGCTTGGCTCACGGATTTCGCCATCAAATGCAGCGCGGTAAATAGCAAAAATATCATCCCGATTTAATGGCATCGGACTGCGAGCTAAAATTCTTGTTTGCTTTGTTGCATCATCCGTTAATTGTTCAAGAGCAGTTTCTGGTATGTTAAAACCTTTTAAAGTCGAAGGAATATTTACATCGCGTACTAATTGTTGCAATGCATCAACACACTTATAGGAAGCAGCTTCTTGCGTTAAATACATAGAGGAAAGACCCATTGCATCTAATATATCTTTCATGCGTTTTTCACAACTTTGGCGAATATAGCCCATTACGTATGGCAATAGTACAGCATTTGAATCTCCATGTGCAATATGGTACTGACCACCAAGCGGATAAGCTAAAGCATGTACCCCTGCTACACCTGCATTAAAAAATGCTAACCCTGCTAAGTAACTACCATAACTCATATCCGAGCGTGCTTGCTTGTTATTACCATCGTGTACCGCTGTACGAATTGAGTTACTGATCAATCTAATCGCTTGCAGTGCAAGTCCATCTGTCACTTCATTTGCATTGATAGAAACATATGCTTCAATTGCATGTGTTAAAGCGTCTACACCCGTAGCGGCAGTTACTTTTGAAGGCAAGGAAATCGTTAATTGCGGATCCACAATGGCTACATCAGCCAGTAAATAATCATGCGTCACGACATCCTTAGTCGTTTCTAACGATAAAACAGAAATATTTGTAACCTCTGAGCCTGTACCTGAAGTTGTCGGAATTAAAATTTTCGGAAGCCCTTTATTTTCAAGTGTTTTCGTGCCTGTTAAATTTAAATAGTCAGCCACCTGACCATCATGAGTAGCTAATACAGCAGCTAGCTTAGCTAAATCTAATGCACTTCCCCCACCTAATCCAATAACTAAATCAAACTGATGGTTTCGTGTATAGGCCACTAGTTTTTCACCGATTGCAAGAGGTGGCTCAGGAGCAATGTCAGTATAAATTGTCGTCTTATACCCATTGTCCTGCAATGGCTTTTTAACTTGATCCACTAAACCTAAGTCTTGTAAAAATGGATCTGTTACTATTAATATATTATTTGCTTGAAATTTTTTTACTTCTACAAGAAGCTGTTGCAAACAACCCCAACCTGTATAACTTGTAGGAGTAAAGGTTAATTTATTCATTTTCAATCTACTCCTATCTATTCATAATAGCCTTCTGTGGATTTTCTAAATGATTTAAATTGCACAGGATCATGACCAAACCAAACTTGTGAATTCGTTTCATTTGCTAAGCGTCGAATTCGTTCAACTGTTGAATTATAGCCGACTGAATCATAAATAATACCAGGAGGCTTCACAGGAGGTCCAAAGCTTTCGGCTGTGTAAATGGCATCTGACGCTAAAATTATTCCTCCAGTTTCCGGCATATTAATATGCAAGCCAAGCATACCCCAAGCATGGCCACTACCAAAATTTAATATATTAATGCCTTCTGCAAGTTTCACATTATCTTCACCACGTTTGATTAATCGCCACTGTAAATTGTTTTTAATCCACATATCAATATCACCCCAAACATAAGCGCCATCCTTAACATTTCTCGCATATGTTTGTAATGTGCCATTAAATTCATCTTCCTGCACAATAATCGTAGCATTCGTAAAAAGTTCTAAACAACCTGCATGATCTAAATGAAGATGTGAAGCAACAACATATTTAATATCTTCTGGGCGAACATTTAATTCTTCTAAGCGATGGTGTAAATAGCATTCTTCTGGCATATTAATAGGAAATGCTTTTTGTGTAAATTCACCCCAGCGTCCTTCAGGTCCCATCGAGTTCGGATTACATGCTGTATCAAATAAAATTTTTCCTTCTGGATGATCTATTAAAACTGTATAAACGGGAAATTCAACAAATTCATTAGGTTGATTTGGATGATCGATTGTCGCCGGATTATGCATTGCAATCATATAATTTTTATCCATCCGCATCGTGCCATTATCCATAACAAAAAGCTTAGCATGTTGATTTATCATCTTCATTTACAAACATCCCCATTTCATGATTAGTTGTTATTCCAAATAACTAGTTTCATCTCGGTCATTTCTTCTATTGCATATTTAATTCCTTCTCTTCCTGTCCCACTTTCTTTTACTCCACCATATGGCATATGATCTACACGATACGTAGGAACATCATTAATAATGACACCACCTACTTGCATTTTTTTTGAAGCTTTAAAGGCCGTTTCAATAGAAGGTGTAAAGATGCCAGCTTGTAAGCCGTAATTAGAATCATTTATTGCTTCAATCGCTTCATCTATTGTGGACACTTTGTTGACGATAACTACTGGAGCAAAAATTTCTTCACATGAAACACGGCTATAGGATGGTACATTGTATAGCACTGTAGGTAATAAAATATTGTTTTCAATGCGACCACCAGTAATTATTTGTGCCCCATTCTTAATAGCCTCTTGAATCCAAGTGAGGGCACGCTGTTGCTCGGTTTCTGAAATCATCGTTGTAAGATCTGTCGTGGGATCAAGTGGATTCCCTAGCGTCAGTTGCTTAATTTTTGCTGTTAATTGTTCTAAAAATTGGTCCACTACATTGTCCTTGACATAAATTCGTTGTAGTGAAATACAAACTTGACCTTGGTTTGAGAACGCTCCCATTACAATGCGGTCCATCATTTTATCTAATTGAACCCCTTCATCGACAATAACGCCTGCATTGGAGCCAAGTTCTAACGTTACCTTTTTCAAACCTGCTCTATTCCGAAGTGAAATACCTACTGCCGGACTGCCTGTAAAAGTAATCATTTTCACATGTGGATGTGCTAAAAATGTATCTCCTACGAGCTTTCCTTGCCCTGTGATTAAATTAAAGGCACCTGCTGGCAAATCTGTTTGGGCTAATAATTTTGCTAGAAAGTGTGCTGATAAGGCCGTTTGTGTTGCCGGTTTTAAAACAATTGTATTTCCTGCTGCTAATGCTGGTCCGACTTTATGGGCGACAAGATTTTGAGGGAAATTAAATGGTGTAATTGCCGCTATTACCCCAATAGGTTCACGTAATGTATAGGCAAAGCGTCCTTCTCCACTTTTTGAAGCGTCCATAGGAATTAACTCTCCTGCAAGTCGCTTCGCTTCCTCTGCTGCAAACTTATAGGTTTCAATTGTTCGGTCTATTTCTGCAATTGCATACTTTAGTGGCTTAGCTGATTCTAATGAAATTATTGAAGCAGCCTCATCTCGATGTTCAGCAAATAAATTCGATAATTGTTCCAAAATTTGTGCTCTCTGGAATGCTGTTAAAGATGCCATTTTTGAAGTAGCTTTTTGGGCACTTTCAATTGCATCTTGCACGTCAACTTCAGTTGCCATAGCGAATTTAGCAATTAGTTCCTTTGAATATGGGGCATACACATCGGTATACCCTTCTGTCATACGCCATTCGTCATTAATCAATAATTCTTTCTTCAAGTCATCCTCCTCCTCTCCTTTATGGTTACGTATTCATTTCTGAAAATAAAGGAATGAATACGTAACCATTTATCAAGTAAAAAAATAAACTGACGAATATCAGTTCATTTTTTACCTGTTGTGTTTCTTGGGAAAAGTTTAACAGATTCAGTTTGCTTGATGCAAGTACTTTTTTTCTCCATAACATCAAATAATTTTTCAATCGCTAGAAATCCTAGATTTTTTTCCGATTCGATGCCCACAGTAGTCAAGGAGATTGAACGATGTTTACTTAACTCTACATTATCAATACCAATAACATTAAAATCGTTAGGAATAGCAAATCCTTGCTCTAAACATTGGTTTAAAATTTCAATAGCAATAGCGTCTGTTGCAGCACAAATCGCTGTCGGTCTTGGGTTTAATAGCAATAGTTCTTCAAATGCTCGCTTAATATCGTCTTTGCTCGTATTTGTAAAAAATGTTGGCACTATATTTGTGTCAATTTCTGCTTCTGCTAACGCTCTTTTGAAGCCCTCATATCTTCCAAAAAAAGTACTCATTTCATGTGGTCCACCAATCCAGCAAAGATCCGTATGACCTAAAGAAAGCATATGTTTAGTCGCTAAATAACCAGCATCCACATTATTGATTTCTACAAAATGCTTATTTTCTTTATGCTTACGATTAAACATTATAAAGGGTATATCCAATTTTTCGAGCTTATAAAATAATGGATCCGTATACCCGATAGAAGATAAAATAATTGCATCCACTTTCGTTTCTAACACGGAACTATAAATTGTATGTAAATTTTCTTCTGTTCCAAAATGCACATTTACTTTATAGCCCCTGGCGTTCGCATAATTAACAATTGCAGTTGTTGTATCGACAAAAAAAGGATTATGCAAAGGTCCAGAAATTAAAGTAATAATTCCTGTCTTTTGTTGTACTAGTGATCTCGCAATATCGTTTGGAATATAGTTTAATTCTTCAATTGCCTCCATCACTTTTTTTATTGTTTTCGGCTTTACTAATTCAGGTGTATTTAACACTCTTGAAACAGTCGTCTGAGAGACACCGGCAAACTTTGCTACATCTTTAGAAGAAACCAAAAAAACCCCCCACTTCATCTTTGTATGCCTATTTTATATCATCAAAAGGATATTGTTAATAGGATAAATCTCTAGTTAAGCCATTAAGGAAGTTGTTCCCATTCATCCACACTTTCATGCTATATAAATAAAACAAAGCCCTAAAAGAATCCATCACTTTTAGGACTTTGACTAATACATATTATGATTCATATTGTACTTCTAATTTATTTGGTATTGCGGGAATATCGTTTGATTTAACATCCGTCTCTGCAAGGCGTAAGTCTTGTAATGGATATTTACTGTCAACCTCAAAAGGAATCTCAATACTTTCCATTTTATTATTCATCTGACTTCTAGCAAGTAAGCCGTTTTTCGATAAATCGATGTCAATAATACTGTCGATTGTTTCTTCCAGCATTTGTTGATCTTTTACGCGAAGTGGCATTCTATCTTCCATTAAAAATGGCTTTATATTATCTTTAATAAATCCTTGCGCTTCAATTAAACATGAAAACTCATTTAATTTAGCTGCATATAATTTTAGTTGCTTTTTCTCTTTTGCACGTTGCTGGTTAAGCTCTTTCACCCTATTTTCTATTCGAGCTAAACGTTTTTTCGATAACCCTATCAAATAGCTTTGGATTGATTGTATTTCTTCAATAATTGAGGCTTCCGCTTCTCTTACTTTCGCATACTGAGTAACACATTCCTCTTGCTGTTCATTTAAGCGAAGAACACGTTCTTTGAAAAATTCATTTTGGGTATGTTGACCAAAGATGGCTTTCATAAGTCCTTTGCCATGAATTTTTTTATGTTGTGCATCTAGGCGCTCATGTTCTCGCATATATTCGTTGTGCATATTTCGATATTCTCTTAAGGCTTGCTGATAGATTACCGCCTTTTCAGTAAACTGTTCTACTTGATCATCCTGTAAATAATCATTTTGGGAAATCGTTTGTAAGAGCTGATACAATGTTTGAACATTTTTGAAGACATTCGCTACCTGTTCATACTCTTGTTCGTATTCTTGTACAATCGCTAAATCGCGTTGGTAACGTGAAAATTCATATTGTGTATCGCCAGCAAATTTTTCAATATTTTCAACTGCTGATTGAAATGGGTCACGTTGTGGTATAACTGTTAATTCAAAACGGAAACGTTCTAGCCATTGTAAAAAACGAATAATAATTGCATACGTTTTTTTATCACTATTCATCGCAACACGTTGAATTTCCGCAATTAAATTATCATATTGACTCTGGTGCCATAACTCTTTATTTTCTGTTCGTTGTGCTTCGATGGCATCGATTGCCGAAACGGGAACAAAGTCGCTAATTAAATGACCAATTCGCTTTTTTTCAGAACTTATAAACGCTTCTGTATTATTATTTGTATCAATTGCATTGACAATACAAAGAGGTACAACCCCTTTATTTTTTAAAGCCTCCATTAATAAAATTTCTGCGTCAATAGCCATTGATTGAGAGCGTAGCACCCAGAAAATTTCATCCACACGATTGATCAAAGATTCAGAGAAATAGGCCATTTCTCCCCCTCCTGCTTCCAATGATACCGAATCGATAATTGTAACAGATTTCAATAAATCATGTTTTATATATACTTCTAGATAGTCTAAATGTTCACGTAAAATTTGTGATGCAAATGTATCTCCTGTTGTGAGTAATTCTAATTTACTCATATCAAATATTGCCACCATACCATCTAAAAAATAAGCTTTTACTTCCTCATTTTCACCGTAACGTAAAAACGTGTTAACCCCTGTCGGATTTTGATCGCTAACAGGTAAAATAGAACGACCAAGAAGTCCATTCACAAGGGTTGTTTTTCCTACACGCTGTTTCCCGACTATCAGTACCATTGTTTCATTGTTTGCATCTTGGATTATACGATTTAAGTGCTTAGCTGTATCTTTTACATATGTATTTTGTACAATAATGCTGTGCAGTTGACGTAAACGATCCACAAACTGTGGCAAAATATTATTCGCTGAGGCTGTATAGTCGATTGGCGTAGTGTCAATATTCGTCATCCTCAAAACCTCTTTCCTATGTATCTATAGTTTCATTATAAATGAAACTATTCTATTTCTTATACATAGTTGAAAATTAATAACAAAAAAGGACAAACTACTTAGTTCGGGTTGTCACAAATAGGATTTACTTCTTAGTTCAATTTTCTATATTTTCTTTATTTATTGCACAACTAGGTAAATAAAATGAGATTTTCGTGCTAACCTATTATGAACTTAAAGCTAATCTTGAAGCGTAATATTTTCTATTCCTCATAACCAGCCATTCGCGCATACACTTGGCTAAGCGTTGGCATACCGCCTTGTGCGCCTAATTTCTCGACAGAAAGCGAGGCTGCTATATTTGCAAAATAAACAGCTTCGTCCAATGATTGCCCCTCTGTTAATGCATACGCAAGTGCACCATTAAATGTGTCGCCTGCTCCTGTTGTATCTAATGCTTTTGTCATATAGCCAGGAACATGAATAGGGTACTCTCCATCAAAATAACGAGCGCCATCACTTCCTAATGTAATAATTATTTTATTCGGATATTTTTCTAGTATACTGTCGAAATCGTCTCCAAATATTTGGGCACACTCTATTTCATTCGGTGTGATGTATGTTATATCCTTCATCCACTGCATATCAAAATTCGCCGCTGGTGCAGGGTTTAATAGCACTGGTACATTAGCATCCTTACATAATTTCAAGGCATAGGTCGTCGTTTCTTTAGGAATTTCTAGCTGTAAAATTACTATTTTGCTCTGCTCTATCACGTCTTTCACCGCATCTAAATGAGACGGTTCCAATGTATAATTTGCCCCAGGTACTACAATAATCCGATTATCATTATGATGAACTAAAATATTAGCTACTCCCGTTGGTACTGACGCTGATATAAGTGTTTTCGTATTAACATGCTCTTGCTCTAAAACTGTTCGCAATGTATTACCGAAGTCATCATTGCCTACGCAACCAACCATTGTTACTTGACTACCTAGACGTGCAGCGGCAATAGCCTGATTAGCGCCTTTCCCACCAGGACTTGTTCGAAACGCTTCACCAAGCACTGTTTCTCCTTGCTGTGGAAAATTAGCCATTTGTATTACTAAATCCATATTTAAACTACCGATTACTGTTATCATCTGAATCATCCTTTCCATCTTCCTTACCATTTTACCGAGTCCACAATCGAAAGACAAAGGCTTACTTGTTCTCATTCTTACGATGTATCGGCGATTTCACTAGGTTTACTGGCGATTTCCCGCCATGTATCGGCGATTCCACAATGTTTATCGGCGATTTCTCGCCATGTATCGGCGATTCACCTATTTCGCCTGTGAGGCAAACGAACAACAACGTTTACAGCAAAAAAAGTGTTAGATTGAACGCAGTCAATCTAACACTTTTTTCTAAGCCACTTTTGCTAATTAGTAGGCTACTCGCTGCGCTTCATATGCAGCAATTTGATCTTCGTACTTAATTGTTAGGGCAATTTCATCCCAGCCATTTAATAATGTTTCTTTATAATAGGAATCGATATTAAATGTATAGACTTTACCATCTTCGCCCGTTACAGTTTGTGCTTCAAGATTTACATCCACATGGTAAGGGTTTGCTAAACCTTTTTCTAAAATTTCTTCGCACTCTGCTTCTGTTAGCTTGATTGGTAAAATACCATTTTTAAAGCAGTTATTGTGGAAAATATCTGCGAACGATGGTGCAATGACTACATTGAAGCCATAATCTAAAATGGCCCATGGTGCATGCTCACGAGAAGAGCCACAACCAAAATTATCTTGTGCTACTAGAATTTTAGAGTCTTTAAATTCAGGTTTATTTAATACAAAGTCTTGCACTTCATTTCCTTGCGCATCATAGCGCCAGTGATAAAACAAGTATTGACCAAAGCCTGTACGCTCAATCCGTTTTAAAAATTCTTTCGAAATAATTTGATCTGTATCTACATTTTTACGATCAAGTGGTGTAATAACACTTTTTACAATATTAATTGGTTCCATTTCAATCATCCCTTCCGTGTAAATTTAGCTTTTACACAGTTTCCTTCACGAATTCCCGTACATCAACGAAATGTCCTGCAATGGCTGCAGCTGCTGCCATCGGCGGTGATACTAAATGCGTGCGCGCGCCTGTACCTTGACGACCTTCGAAGTTACGGTTTGATGTTGATGCACAGCGTTTACCAGCTGGTACAACATCATCATTCATTGCCAAGCACATCGAGCAACCTGATTCGCGCCATTCAAAACCAGCATCAATGAAAATTTTATCCAAACCTTCAGCCTCTGCTTGTTTTTTTGTAGTATGGGAGCCCGGAACAACGATTGCTGTAACGTTTTCATGAACTTTGCGGCCTTGAATAACGTTTGCCGCAGCACGCAAATCGCTTAAGCGTGAGTTCGTGCATGAGCCAATAAATACGTATTGGATATCGATTGAAGTTAACGGCTGACCCTCTTCTAAGCCCATATAAGCAAGTGCTTTACGAAGAGCCGCTTTGTCAGACTCATCTTTATAATCTGCCTGCGTCGGAACATTTTGCGATACACCAGAACCCATCGAAGGATTCGTACCCCATGTAATAATTGGCTCAATTTCCTCAGCCTTAATGATGCGCACTTCATCATATGTAGCATCCTCATCTGATGCTAAACTTAACCAATAAGCTGTTGCTTCTTCAAATTTGTCACCTTGTGGTGCATATTTGCGGCCACGAATATAATCTACTGTAATTTGGTCTGGTGATACAAGACCAGCCTTTGCTCCCGCTTCGATTGACATATTACAGATTGTCATCCGTTCTTCCATTGACAGTTTGTGGATTGCTTCTCCAGTGAATTCCACAATATGCCCTGTACCAACGCCAATGCCAAATTTCGAGATGATTGCCAAAATAATATCCTTTGCCGCAACGCCAACTGGAAGCTCGCCTTCAACACGGATTTCCATTGTTTTAGGCTTGTTTTGCCATAACGTTTGTGTGGACATTACGTGCTCTACTTCTGATGTACCGATACCAAATGCAATGGCACCGAATGCACCATGTGTAGAAGTATGAGAATCTCCACATACGATTGTTTTACCAGGTTGTGTTAAACCTAATTCTGGTCCAATAACGTGTACAATTCCTTGATCAGGGTGACCCATACCTGCAAGTTCAATCCCAAATTCAGCAGCATTTTTCGCTAATGTTTCGATTTGATTGCGTGCAATTGGGTCATTAATAGTCGGTAAATTTTTCGTTGGAACGTTATGATCCATCGTTGCAAAGCTTAAGTCAGGACGACGCACTTTACGTCCGTTCATGCGTAAACCTTCAAATGCTTGCGGAGAAGTTACTTCATGAATTAAATGAAGATCAATATATAACAGGTCCGGTTTGCCCTCTTCCTGATAAACAACATGTTTATCCCAAATCTTTTCAATTATATTTTTTCCCATTGTCTTCACCTATTTCTTAAATATATGTTGTCATAATACTTTCCGATACAAAACTTGTATCAATTTCATTAATTACTTTATCTGTCCATTCATTTGTAGATAACGTGCGCCCACCATCGCGTGAAAGGTCAGCTGTAAAGTAACCATCATCAAACACAGCACTAACAGCACGTTCAATTTCAGCTGCTTCTTCTGCTAGGCCGAATGAGTATTGTAACATCATAGCGACTGACAGAATTGTTGCTGCTGGATTGGCAACACCTTGCCCTGCAATCTCTGGTGCTGAACCGTGTACTGGTTCATAAAGACCAAAATTATCACCACGGATAGATGCGGATGGTAATACACCGAGAGATCCTGTTATAACCGATGCTTCATCACTTAAAATATCACCAAACATATTTTCTGTAACAACGACATCATAGTGAGCTGGATTTGTAATTAATTTCATAGCTACTGAATCTACTAAGTTGTGCTCGACTTGCACATCTGGATAATCCTTTTTCTTCGCTTCTACAACTTCGCGCCATAAACGACTTGTTTCAAGTACGTTTGCTTTATCGACAGAACATAATTTGCCTCCACGTAAACGTGCTAATTCAAAGGCATTTTCAACGATACGCTCTACTTCTGCTATTGAGTAAACTGTAGTATCAATTGCGCCATTTTCAGTACGCATACGTGGTTCCCCGAAGTATACGCCGCCTGTAAGTTCACGTACGATCATTAAATCGACGTTTTCGGCTACTTCACGTTTTAAAGGTGAAGCATCTAGTAAACTCGGGAACGCCTTTACTGGACGTAAATTTGCGAATAAGTCAAAGTGCTTGCGAATACGTAACAATCCTTTTTCTGGACGTAGTTCTGGAGGGTTATTGTCCCATTTCGGACCCCCTACTGCTCCTAATAAAATGGCATCGCTGCCCTCACACATTTCAATTGTTTCATCAGGTAGTGGATTATTGTGTTGATCGATGGCAGCGCCTCCGATTGTTCCATAACCTAAATGGAATGTATGGTTAAATCGTTTACCGATTACTTGTAATACACGTATAGCTGACGCAACCACTTCTGGCCCAATTCCGTCGCCAGGAAGTACTGTAATTTTTTTCTCCATTTATAAAACACCTTTCTTTTTATAGAGTATGGTTACGCTGTTTTAGGAAAGACTCTCACCTATTTCAGGCAGGCGAGAGCCAAATCAAATTAAACTAGTTGACCTTGAGCTCGAAGACTTTCTTGGATTAAATGTCGATTAATCGCATTTAAATAAGCTTTCGCGGATGCTTCTAAGACATCTTGTGATGAGTTTCGTCCCGTTGTTGATACATCATCGTATCGAATATTAATGACAGCTTCACCAAGTGCATCGCGCCCTTTGCCGACAGACTTCACACGGTAATCTATAACATTGATGTTACCTGGCACAAGCTGTTCTAATGTATTAAAAATAGCTTCTACTGAGCCTGAGCCCGTTGCCACTACATTTTTTACATGGCCATCTGGCGTCACAACAGTTGCAGTGGCTGTCGGAATATTTTCTGTACCATATTGTACCTGTACCATTTTCAGTTCAAATAATGGCACATCTTCAATTTGTACTTGTTGCTCCGTAAGAAGTGTTAGCAAGTCTTCTTCCGTAATTTCCTTTTTACGATCTGCGAGCTGTTTAAATTCAACAAAAGCTTTGTTTAGCTTTTCGTCTGACAGTGTGAAACCCATTGTTACTGCACGATCTCGGAAGGCAGCACGTCCAGAATGTTTTCCAAGGACAAGTGGCACTTCACCTTCGCCAATTAATGCAGGTGAAATAATTTCGTAAGTTTCAGGATTTTTTAGCACGCCGTCTTGATGAATACCAGACTCATGGGCAAATGCATTTTTACCAACGATTGCTTTGTTCGGCTGAATAACGACATTCGTTAGTTTACTTACTAATTGAGATGTACGCTTAATTTCTTGTAGATTAATACCTGTTTCCACAGGGTACATATCTTTACGGATATGAAGAGCCACAGCGATTTCTTCTAGTGCAACATTCCCTGCACGCTCTCCGATACCGTTCATTGTTCCTTCTATTTGTGAAGCACCATTTTCGATAGCTGCGATTGTGTTCGCCGTCGCCATCCCTAAGTCATCATGGCAATGTGCTGAGAATTTAACTTTTTCAGCACCTTTCACATTTTCTAGTAAAAATTTAAATAATGCCCCATATTCTTGTGGAGAAGCATAGCCAACTGTATCAGGCACGTTAATCGTCGTTGCACCAGCAGCAATAACATCATTCATAATACGGACTAAAAATTCACAATCCGATCGGAAAGCATCCTCTGCAGACCATTGCACAAGAGGGAAGTATTTTTTCGCATACTTCACAGCTTCAATTGCTTGCTCTACTACTTGCTCTGGTGATTTTTTCAGCTTGTATTCCATATGAATTGGAGATGTTGCTAAAAATATATGAATATGTGGTTGTTCTGCTACTTTAATAGCTTCCCATGTTGTATCTATATCTTTTTGGACGCAACGAGCTAGCCCTGTAACGATTGAATTTTTCACAGTACCGGCAATTCGGTTGACCGCATCAAAATCACCAGGAGATGAAGCAGGAAAACCTGCTTCAATAATCGTTACACCTAGTCGTTCAAGTTGCTTAGCAATTTCAATTTTCTCTGCTGTATTTAAGTTAATACCTGCAGATTGTTCGCCATCGCGAAGTGTTGTATCGAAAATATCAATTTTTCGCACTTGTAGCCACTTCTCTCACAACTTTTTCCTTACCTTCATTAATGAATGGCATCATTGCACGTAATTTTGCACCAACTTCTTCAATTTGGTGGTTCGCACCAGCTTCTTTGAACTTCGTATAGTCTGGACGACCATTTTCATTTTCTTGAATCCAACGACGAGCAAATGTGCCATCTTGGATATCTGTTAATACTTCCTTCATTCGACCTTTAACAGATTCGTCAATGATACGTGGACCTGCAACATAATCACCCCACTCAGCAGTATCTGATACTGAGTAACGCATTGTTGCCATACCACCTTCAAACATTAAGTCCACGATTAATTTTAATTCGTGTAATGTTTCGAAGTAAGCAAGTTCTGGTTGGTAGCCAGCCTCTACTAATGTTTCGAATCCTGCTTTTACTAATTGAGTTGCCCCACCGCAAAGTACTGCTTGCTCACCGAATAGGTCTGTTTCTGTTTCCTCTTTGAATGATGTTTCAAGTAAACCACCGCGTGCTGCACCAATACCTTTACCGTAAGCAAGAGCTAAATCTTTTGCTTGACCAGTTGCATCTTGATGGATTGCGAATAAACCTGGTACACCTGCACCTTGTTGGAATTGACGACGAACTAGATGCCCTGGACCTTTTGGTGCTACTAAAAATACGTCAACATCTGCAGGTGGTGTAATTTGACCGAAGTGAATATTGAAACCATGAGCGAACATAAGAGCTTTACCAGCTTCTAAATATGGAGCAATTTCAGCTTCATAAACTGCTTTTTGACGCTCATCTGGAAGTAAGATTTGAATTACATCTGCTTGCTGAGCTGCTTCAGCAACTGTTTTTACATCTAAGCCATCCGCTTTTGCTGCGTCGAAAGATCCGCCTGGACGAACACCTACTACTACATCGAATCCTGATTCTTTAAGGTTTAATGCATGTGCATGACCTTGTGAGCCGTAACCGATAATTGCGATTTTTTTCCCTTTTAATACGTCCTCGTTGATGTTTTGTTCATAGTACATAGTAGCCATTGTTTGTTTCCTCCTAATAGTGGGTTTATTTTTTTGCTTGCGATTATTACTACTTATTCAGTATTGCAAATCACAAGTTTCAATTTTATATGCAAACTATTTTAAAATAGAGAGCTGTGTATTCATGATTTTTTGTGTTTCACGAACAGATGCTGTAGCACCCGTACGTGTTAATTCTTTAATACCATATGGGCGAATTAGCTCAATAAAGGCATCAATTTTTTCTGGATGTCCTACCACTTGATATGTCACAACGTTTTTCGCTGTATCAATAATTTGTGGGCGGAACGGTTCAACAATTGAGTTCATTTCCAGACGTAAATTTGGTGGTGAAATAACCTTCACAAGCGCTAGCTCACGAAGCACGATAGATTTATCTGTAATGTCATTGACTTTTAACACATCAATTTGCTTCGATAGTTGCTTCACAAGTTGTTCAATTTTCCGCTCATCTTCTACATTTACAACAAAAGTCATTTTAGAGAAGTTTGGCTGTTCTGTATGACCAACTGTGATCGATTCGATATTGAATTGACGCTTCATAAGTAAACCTGTTACACGGTTTAGTACACCACTTTGATTAATCACTGTTACGGTAATTACTCGTTTCAATTCTTTTTCACCCCAATCATTTCATGTAACCCTTTACCTGGTGCAACCATTGGGTATACACATTCAAGCTGTTTTACGCGGCAATCGATTAACGCTGGCTCGTCATTAAGAAGTGCCTCACGGAAAATACTTTCCGCTTCGTCAATTGTGTCAATTCGATAGCCTTTAATGCCGTATGCATCCGCTAATTTAACAAAGTCTGGCTGGATCGGCATAAGTGAAGATGAATAACGCTCTTCATAAAATGTTTGTTGCCATTGGCGTACCATTCCTAAACAGCTGTTATTTAAAATCACAATTTTTACTGGTAAGTTGAATTCTTGTAATAATGAAAGCTCTTGTGCAGTCATTTGGAATCCTGCATCGCCTACAATGGAAACAACTTTTTTGTCTGGCTTCGCAAACTGGGCTCCAATTGCGGCCGGGAAGCCGAAGCCCATCGTACCAAGTCCACCAGACGTTACCCATCCATGATCATTGTTTAAGCGGTAATATTGCGCAGCCCACATTTGATGCTGCCCTACATCCGTCGTAACAATGGCATCTCCTTCAGTAATTTTATGCACAAGCTCTAGTGCTTCCTGCGGTAAAACTTCCGAGTCACCAGCTTCTTTTGTATACCAAAGCGGATATTCATTTGCGTGATTATTTAAAAACTCTAGCCATTGTGCAGTATCTGGACCATCAAAGTCTTTTTTCAATAAAGATTTTAGCGCCTCTTTCGCATCCGCAACGATTGGGATATCGGTTGGTACGTTTTTACCAATTTCAGCCGGATCGATATCGATATGGACAATTGTCGCATTCGGTGCAAACGTTGCTAAATTCCCTGTTAAGCGATCATCAAAGCGAGCACCGATATTTAAAAGTAAATCTGATTTCGTAATCGCAATATTCGCTGTTACTGTCCCATGCATCCCTGCCATACCAATGAATAATTCATGGTCACCATGGATGGAGCCGAGACCTAATAATGTATTGGCCACTGGAATTCGATACTTTTCAGCGAATGTCGTTAATTCTTCACGTGCATCTGCAAATAGTACACCAGCCCCTGCTAAAATTACTGGATTTTTAGCTAATGAAATTGCTTGAATAGCCTTTTGAATTTGTAAATAGTTCGGCTTATAAGTTGGCTGATATCCCGGTAAATAGATTTCTTCTGGTTCTTTTGGTGGATTATCTACATCAAACAGCATTTGAGAGACGTTTTTTGGGAAATCCACAACAACTGGTCCTTTACGGCCTGTGTTGGCAATATGGAAAGCTTCTTTCACAATGCGTGGAATATCATTCACATCCTGCACTTGATAGTTATGCTTTGTAATCGGTGTTGTAATGCCCATAATATCTGCCTCTTGGAATGCATCTGTTCCAATAACAGATGTTGCTACCTGACCAGTGAAAACAACTAGTGGAATTGAATCAATCATCGCATCCGCAATACCTGTTACTAGATTCGTTGCACCTGGACCACTTGTTGCGATAACAACTCCCGGTTTATTCGATACACGTGCATAGCCTTCAGCTGCGTGAATGGCACCTTGCTCGTGACGTGTTAAAATATGACGAATTGGGTTTTTGTACATTGCATCGTATATTTGAAGTACTGCCCCACCTGGATAACCAAAAATTATCTCTACATCTTGATCATGTAGCGCTTGGACTAAAACGTCTGCACCGTCTTTCGCTTGAAAAGTTTGCGCTACTTCTTCTGTCGCCAATTGTTCTTTTTCATTAATTGAAACATTCGTACTCATCAAAATATGCCTCCTTCTTGTCTATCGATTCACAACAGCATACGACTACCTGTTCTAGTTAATGAACACTTTAATGATTTAACGTCGAAAAGGTTAAGCAATTTATGCTGGAAAACATAAAATAGAATATACTGTTCTTTTTGAAAAAAAATAAAAAGCCCTTTTCTCCGAACGCAAATAACTACCTTGCGTAGGGATGAAAAAGACTTTTCATGGTACCACCCTTGTTTATAGCAATAAAAATTGCTACCTCGCGAATAAATGAAAGCATTTATGCACCAATGTAAGTAAACTTACATCCAATACGGTGTCATAAATCATTTATTCATTAATAACGAGCACTTCGATTATGCCCGGAACTATCTAATGGCGATCACGCGTTTAATAGTTCACTCCGAGGGGATGTCGGATCTAGTTGTATCGCCGGCTTCCAGCACGACCGGCTCTCTGGTAGATACAAGGCTCTAGAACCTTTAACCTCATCAACGTTTTAACTTATTTATTTTTTAATACTAAATCTTCATAACGCCACCAGTTGATGCACTTGTCACTAATTTTGAATACCTTGCTAACCAGCCACGTTTGATTTTCGGTTCAAAAATCGGCAGTTTAGCACGACGTTCTGCTAATACTTCATCGGATACTTCTAAATTGATTGTACGATTCGGTAAATCAATTGTAATAATGTCACCATTTTCAACTAAAGCGATTGGACCGCCCTCTGCTGCTTCCGGCGAAATATGCCCTATTGAAATACCGCGAGATGCACCTGAGAATCGACCATCAGTAATTAACGCCACTTTGGTACCAAGACCACGACCTTGAATTGCTGATGTTGGTGCTAACATTTCAGGCATCCCTGGGCCACCTTTTGGTCCTTCATAACGAATGACGACTACATGGCCTTCCTTAACATTACCGTTATCAATATTTTCTTGTGCTGCCTCTTGTGATTCGAAGACAATAGCTTCCCCTGTAAATACTTTAATAGAAGGATCTACAGCACCAACTTTAATAACTGAGCCATCTGGTGCAATATTGCCAAATAACACCGATAAACCACCGACTGGACTATAAGGATTGTCTTTTGTACGAATGACTTGATCATTCGTAATCTCATAATCTTTTACTAGTTCACCCATTGTTACACCTGCAACAGTAGGACGATTTGGATGAATAGCACCTGGAATAGATGTTAATTCATTGATGATGGCACTTACACCACCTGCTTTATTAATATCATCCATAGAAACATCTGAAGCTGGCATAATTTTCGCTAAATAAGGTACTCGCTCTGCAACTTTATTAATATCTTCAATGTTATAGTCAATTTCAGCTTCATTGGCAATTGCTAATGTATGTAGAACCGTATTAGTGGAACCACCCATTGCCATATCTAGTGCAAATGCATCGTCAATTGCTTCTTTTGTAATAATGTCACGCGGCTTAACGTCTTCTTTAACCATTCGCACTAGTTGTTTAGCGGCTTCCTTAATAAGTTTATGTCGTTCCTCAGAAGTAGCAACGATTGTTCCGTTGCCTGGAAGTGCTACACCTAGCATTTCCATTAAACAGTTCATAGAGTTCGCTGTGAACATCCCTGAACATGATCCACATGTTGGACATGCATTATTTTCGATATCTAACAGCTCTTCAGCTGACATGTTGCCTGATTTATGAGCCCCTACACCTTCAAAAACTGAAGTTAAAGAAAGCTGTTTTCCTGTAGCAGATGTTCCCGCCTCCATTGGGCCACCAGATACAAAAATCGATGGTACGTTTGTACGGACCGCTGCCATTAACATCCCTGGTGTGATTTTGTCACAGTTTGGAATGTAAAATACTCCATCAAACCAGTGTGCATTAATAACTGTTTCTGCTGAATCTGCTATAATTTCACGGCTAGGTAAGGAGTAACGCATACCAATATGCCCCATTGCAATACCATCATCAACACCGATTGTATTAAATTCGAATGGAATACCACCCGCTTCAATTATTGCTTCTTTCACTACATCAGCAAATGTACGTAAATGAACATGACCTGGAATAATGTCAATATAAGAGTTACAAACCCCAATAAATGGTTTCCCTAAATCTTTTGCTTTTACTTTGCCTGTTGCATATAAAAGACTTCGATGTGGCGCACGATCTACGCCTACTTTAATCATGTCACTTCTCATATTAAACGCCCCTCATTTATTGCTATGTTCGTTGATATATACAAAATGTTCTGTCTATTTTGTTTTTGCCTTAGCATATTGCCTTTGTTGGCAGCTAATTGTTGTAACGAACGTATTAAATTGTTGTTATCATAGTACGAATAACTATACTAAGTCAACAGTGTTTTTTGAATTGTTTAAAAAATTCAAATACTCTGCTAAATATGAAATCGTTTACATGCTGATTAAGCATCACTTTTATCTCGAATTGATAAATATTTTGACATTTCGTTCAAATTTTAATTTTTTTATAATAAACAATATTCAGTATGAATTAATTGTAAAAGTACTTATTGTTTTCCATCCCTTTTGACGAGTAAATTTACGATTAATTCTATATTTTATAATATAAATAATTGTTCTAGGTAATGTGTGAGAAATACTTTGTCAGGATCATATTGTGCACGAACTGCTAAAAATTTATCTATATTTGGATACAATGCCTGGACATGTGAAGCTGTTAAATGACTTTGTTTTCCCCAATGTGGCCGTCCCTGATATTTTTGCATTAGCGTATGGATCCATTTAAAATAAGGCTCCTCTGACATTCCTTTATACATATGAAATGCAATAAACGCTGATTCCTGTCCCTGCGTTGGACTTAAATAACCGGATTCGCCAGCTGTTGTTCGGCATTCCAGTGGAAAATGCACGTTCAAATGTCCTTTTTTAAACGTTGCATGAATCTCTTCTATACATGCTTCAAATTGCGGTAAAGCTATCGCGTACTCGCTTTCTTGGAATTTTACACTGCGAGGAGAGGGAAAAATTTCATAGCTTATACCTATCTTCTCTGCCTCCACCACATTTGCCGCAGCTAATTTGCTCATCGCACTACTTAAGGTTGGCTTCCACTTACATAATTCCGAAATGGCAAAAAACGCACCATTTTCTACTATTTGAAGTTTTATATTTTCTACGACCTTACTCCATTGACTCTGATAGACAGGAGCCATTGCATTCATCCGTTTAATTTGAATCGTCTCACTGCCTGGGAAGTAAAACCACTCCACATGACGATGCTGTCGTATATCTTTGGCGAACGTCGCAAGCCCATTTGTTAATGTATCCCTAGACCCAATATAATGTAAGCTATATAGCGGTAACACTTTAATAGTCACCTTTACAAGTACACCAAGCATGCCGAGTGAGACATGCAGCGTCTCGGATAATTCATCAGCATCTCTATCATGTTCGTGATATGTTCCATTCCCATCGACAAAACACCAGCGTGTCACTGCCGACGATAGCGAACCTAACGTCACACCTGTCCCATGTGTACCTGTGGATACTGCACCAGCAATTGTTTGTTCTTGAATATCGCCCATATTAATGAGACCAAAACCGTGTTTTGCGAGCTGTGGACCAATTTCATATAAATATGTTCCTGCCCATAATGTCGCCTCTTGTTTTTCCGCATCAATCGAGATGAGCCCTCGCATATTATGTAATGAAAGTGCAATATGCTCTGGCATTGCAACAGCACTAAAAGAATGAGCTGCACCTGTGACACGAATCGTTTTCTTTGTATCACGCGCATGCTTCACTACGTTTACGACTTCTTCTATAGAACGAGGCAAATACATCTCACTTGGATAAGAAATAATATTACCTGCCCAATTCGTCCATTTTTCTCCACTTTTCCACTTTTCTATAGAAAACATTGGCCATCCCCCCTATATGTTGCAAAGCTACCTACGTATTGGTCTCCCCTTATTCCATGTAGTGCTTGAAATCTTTCGCATAGCTCCCCGGCTTTTGCATGACGAAAATAAATGGTGTCACCAATTGCGATAGTTTTACCTTTCACTTTAATAGGTGTCTGTACCTCTCCTGCCCCTTCTAAACTGAGAAATGAAAAATAAGCAGGCTCATAAAATGCTGGATATCGATCAACTGCCATCGCTCCAGATGCTGGATAGCCACCACCATGACAAACAACAATATAATTTGCCGGTTTTCGCGTAACACGGAGTGCAAAACCTGCTGCTTTGGCAAGTTGCAAATGGGAAAACTGATCAAAAAGTGCTGGTGCATAAAATGCTGAGCCAACTGTGATTTCCGTCACTTCTTTCTGCTTAGCCGTATACGTCATACTTCCTGTCCCACCACCATTGACAAAGCGTAATTTTGGAAAATATGCTTTAATATGCGCAACTGCTAATCTACGAAACTGTGTAACTTGCTTTTTTGCTTGTGTTTGCATTAAATCTATTAATCTACCTTTTATAGCATTTGCAGGTCGATTACCTACACCCGCTATTTGCGCTTCATAGCCCATGACACCTACAACTTCTATGTGCGATTGCTCTTTTATATATAATAAGAATGGTGTTATCGACTCCAATGAATGGAGAGAGGATCGCTTCGTTCCAAAATAGAGCACTTTAAAATCAGTCGATAAATTGATATCAATACAAATAGATACTTTAATATCAAGCTCCGACCCTATTTTCTCTAAAAATGCTACATGTTCAAGTCTATCAACCATAAATGTGATCGTTCTTCCTTCTTTCACAAACTGTAACAGCTGTCGAACTGCTATTTCTTCCATAATTGGATAGCCAAGAAGAACATCATCAAAATGTTGTTCAAGTAAAAATAATGTTTCTGCTGCAGTAAAAGTCATGAAGCCTACTACGTTTGAAAGGTTTTGCTGTACATAATGCAGCACCTCTACCGAACGAATTGATTTTGTCGCAACGCGGATTTTTTTTTGCCCGCATGCTTGTTGAACTTTTTTAATATTTTCATCTAGTGCGTCAAGGTCAAGCCATGCAAATGGTCGCTCTAGCCCATTGAATGCTTGCTGAAATCTTGTAGTCATCAAATCCCCCAATATGCTTTATATATTTGACAATAGATAGAAAAATTCACCTTTTAAAATAAAATGCTTGTCTACTTCCTCCTTGCAATACCAACCGAGCATGTCATTGGTCTTGCATTCTAGCTTTACAATATATAGAGACAACAAAAAACAACCGTGGACTACGACGAAATTGCCTTCACGGTTGTTTTAGTATAGGTCAAGCATTGTACTCACCTTTCTATTGTATTTTTAATTACGAAGCAAATAAAAACTCCGCAGCTAAATTTAACACCACTACTAAATGTAACGCAGCGATTAAGAATCCTTGGCGATCTAAACGTTTCATAACAGACATATTCATAAACTATCACCTCTCCTTTTTTCACATTATACGCTCACATTCTTCAATTTTCAAACTATTCTTAATATTAAAATATGACTATTTTTCTGACAACCAAAACCAAATATGGCATGATAAAGAGTGAAATCATGCCTAAAGGAGTGGAGAAAATTTTGAAAAAAGCATTACTTGTCATTGATTACACAAATGATTTTGTAGCGGCGGACGGCAAACTATCTTGTGGAGAACCCGGACAATTACTAGATACGCCCATTGCCACATTAATAGAGCAATTTATTGCTGAGAAAAATTTAGTGGTCTTTGCTAATGACTTACATGAAGAAAACGATTCGTTTCATCCCGAAACAAAGCTTTTTCCTCCTCATAATATTCGGGGCACGCTTGGGCGCAATCTATACGGACATGTTGGGAAAGTTTATGACTTGCATAAAGAAAAAGTAATGTGGCTTGATAAAACACGCTATAGTGCGTTTGCAGGAACAAATTTAGCCATTTTACTAAAAGAACGTGGCATAGAGGAAATTCATTTAGTGGGTGTTTGCACAGATATTTGCATTTTGCATACTGCTGTAGATGCTTATAATTTGGGCATTTCTACAGTTATTTATGCAAATGCTGTAGCTAGCTTTGACGCAGCTGGTCATCATTGGGCTTTACGTCATTTTGAACATACATTAGGTGCAAACGTTGTGAAATAATATAATGAAATCATAAAAAAAGAAGCTGTTTAGGTTTAATTATCTCCAAAAAGGATATAACTAAGTAATGCCATTATAGAAATGCCATTATATCTTAACTTTAAGGAGATGGATAATTTTGATTAGTTTCATTTGGTTTTTAATTATCGGAGGAATTTTAGGTTGGTTAGCTGGAGTCATTTTAGGAAAAGACGTTCCTGGAGGCATTATTGGTAACATTATTGCCGGGATTGTCGGTTCTTGGATAGGTAGTATGGTTTTAGGAAATTGGGGTTGGAGAGTTAGTGATTTTTATGTATTCCCAGCATTAATCGGTGCAATCGTACTTATCTTCATTGTAAGTCTTATTTTAAAGGGTATGCGTAAAGCAGCCTAATTATGTACAAAAGAGCCATTCTAAAGGATGGCTCTTTTCGTTATTTTGAATTCATAAGAACTGCTGTTTTTAATTCATCATGGTAATCATTATACAAATTATAGTAATGTAACACATTGCTAACGTATTCCTCGCTATGATTATAATTAAAAACTGCTCGTTTTACATCACCTTTAGCAGCACCATACTTTGATAAATAATTTGCTGCACTAAACACTGCATCTTCAATATCATATGGATCGGCTACGCCATCGCCATTTGCATCGACTCCGTAGCCACCATATTTTTTTATTATAGCTGGATCCATTAGTTCTGCTTTTGAAATATTGCCCTTGCCCAGTCCAGAGCAAGTTGGATGCTTCCAGCCTACAAATGTGCAGGGCATAAATTGCATATGACCTACAGCACCAGCCGGTGATACAAGAGATTTCATGGAGGAAAATCGCGTTTCAATGCGATGATGGGCTGCTAACAATGTCCAAGGCACTCCATATTTTTCTTCAGCCGCAATATATACGGGAATATATTGCTCCGGAATGTTCATATCAAAATTTTGCTGTATTTCTTCAATTGCCTTTTGTTGCGCAAGTTTTTCAAAGATAGGAAATGTTTGAAGTTCCCGCCACGCAAAAAAGGCGAGTACATACACAGTAATCGCTACAGGGATTAATAATGCTATCATCCCCATCTTTACAGTTGGTGATAGCAGTGGTTTCTTTTGTTTTTTTTTCGCCATATGTCACACCTAATCATTCTTTGTCTACTTCCATATTACCAAATTTACCGTTTTATGTTGTAGATTTTTTCTATTTTTATTTTTACTTTGTTATAATGAGGCAAATATAGTAAAATACAATTCGATTGTTTTAATGGATATTAGTAGGAGGATTTTTTTATGTGGAAAGACTTTAAGGAATTTGCTATGAAAGGTAACATCATTGATTTAGCTATTGCAGTTGTAATTGGTGGTGCTTTCGGTAAAATTGTTACATCTTTAGTAGAAAATATTATTATGCCATTAGTTGGTGTTTTAACGGGTGGCATTGATTTAACAGAAAGCTTTATGTTTGGTTCAGGTACAGCCCAAGTCAAGCTTGGCGTATTTTTACAGTCCATCGTTGACTTTTTAATTATTGCTTTTGCCATTTTTTTAGCTTTGCGTCTGATGACTAAATTTACTAGAAAAAAAGAGGAAACGGTTGTAGAGGAGCCTACACCAGAGCTCGATGCAAAAGAGGAACTTTTAAAAGAAATTCGCGATTTATTAAAAAAACAACAAGCTTAATAAACAAGGCTATAGAGCAATTCGTTAAATTCGAATACTCTATAGCCTTTTTGTATGTGCTTACAGTTCCATCCTCGGCAATTAATCCCCTACTATTCCTACATGATTTAATTTCAATAATCTATGTAATTTTCTGAAATCATCTTGTCCTTCTGTACTATACATGTTAAATTGGTAACAATTATAGAGAATATTGAGGATACTAATCAAATTATTCTATTAAGAAATAGAGTCCTAATTGGGCTCTTTCTATATTATTGATGAAGAAAAGAGTGACGATATGACAAACAATAGAACTATTGAAACAAAACTTGTACAGCTAGGAAATTTAAGTGACCCGAGTACTGGCGCAGTCAGCCCTCCAATTCATTTATCGACTGCTTATAAACATGCAGGTATTGGTGAATCTACAGGTTTTGACTATGCACGTACAAAAAATCCAACACGTGCCATTTTAGAGGCAGGAATTGCTGATTTGGAAGGTGGCGACGCTGGTTTTGCCTGTAGTTCAGGTATGGCTGCGATTCAACTTGTTATGTCTCTGTTTAAGCCTGGTGATGAATTAATCGTACCAGATGATTTGTATGGTGGTACATATCGACTTTTTAACTTTTTTAATGAAACATACAATATTAAACCGATCTATTCAAAATTTGAGTCTGTTGAGCAAGTAGAGGCTTTAATTAATGAAAATACGCGTGCCCTCTTTATCGAAACACCAACAAATCCACTTATGCAGGAATTTGATCTCAAAGTGTATGCTGAGCTTGCACATAAACACGGTGCATTGTTAATCGTTGATAATACATTTTACACGCCATATTTCCAACGACCAATCGAATTAGGTGCCGATATTGTGTTACATTCTGCGACAAAGTATATTGGTGGCCATAATGATGTTTTAGCTGGTCTAGTTGTCTCAAAAGGCGTTGAGCTGTCAGAACGTATTGGCTATATTCATAATGGTAGTGGAATGGTATTAGGTGCGATGGATTCTTGGTTATTGATTCGTGGATTAAAAACGTTGCATCTTCGCTTAAAACAACATGATGCAAATGCGAAGGCAATAGCTGCTTATTTAGAAGAAGAAGAACTTGTGACAGACGTACTTTATACAGGCAAAGGTGGTATGCTGTCATTCCGACTTCAAAAGCCTGAATGGATCGACCCATTCCTTCGAAACTTAAAGTTAATTATTTTTGCAGAAAGCCTTGGTGGCGTTGAGAGCTTTATCACATATCCTGCCACACAAACACATGCCGATATGCCTTACGAAGAACGTGTAGAACGCGGTGTATGCGATCGTTTACTACGCTTCTCTGTCGGCATTGAAGAAGCTGAAGACTTAATTGCAGATTTAAAACAAGTGTTTGATACGCTGAGAAAAGAGGCATAAAAAATGAAGCAACATATTGAAACAGCCCTTATCCACGCAGGTGTGCGTGATGGCTATGAAAATAAAAAAGGGGCAGTAAACGTTCCTATGTATGTATCTTCAACATTTCATCAAGAGAGCATTGATGAGTTCGGCGAGTATGACTATGCACGTTCTGGTAACCCAACACGTGATGCATTAGAGAAAGCCGTTGCAGAGCTTGAAGGTGGCGTTCGAGCGCACGCCTTCTCTTCAGGAATTGCAGCTGTTTCCGCAGCATTAATGCTATTATCTCAAGGTGATCACATCGTGATTACTGAAGACGTTTATGGTGGCACATATCGCTTTGTTTCGAAAGTATTACCTCGTTTTGGTATCTCTCATACATTCGTTGATTTTTCAGATTTAGCGGCAATTGAAGCAGCCATTACGCCTGCGACAAAGCTTCTTTATATGGAGACACCATCAAATCCAACATTAGGGATTACAGATATTCGCGGCGTAGTTTCGATAGCTAAACAATATCAATGCTTAACGTTTTTAGATAATACGTTTATGACACCATTACATCAACGTCCACTTGACTTAGGTGTTGATGTAGTAATTCATAGTGCAACGAAATTTTTATCTGGTCACTCAGATATTATTGCAGGACTAACAATTACAGCCGATGAGCAACTAGGAAACGACCTTTATTTTATCCAAAATTCTTTTGGGAATATTTTAGGTGTACAGGATTGCTTCACATTACTGCAAAATATGAAAACAACGGATGTGCGCTTTAGTCGTTCTGCGGCATCAGCACAAAAGATTGCGCAGTTTTTAGATGATAACCCGCTCGTTGAACAAGTATACTATCCAGGTCTTGCATCACATCCTGGTTACGAAATTCATCAAAGCCAATGTACAAGTCCAGGAGCTGTATTGTCCTTCCGTCTACCTCACTATGCTGCTGCAAAAGCATTAGTGGAAGCAATGAAAATCCCTGTTTTTGCTGTATCTCTTGGTGGTGTGGAATCCATTCTTTCCTACCCAGCTAAAATGAGCCATGCTGCGATGGAGCCTGAAGAACGTACAAAACGTGGTATTACAGATGGCCTATTACGATTTTCAGTAGGGCTGGAGCATGTTGATGATCTAATTGCTGACTTTGCCCAAGCATTAGAAATTGCTGCAAAAGCTTAAAATGTCAGAATTGTTTGAGTGACTGGCACTTCAAACCCACTTCGCTTTCCTGCGGCCAACGTGTAATCTGCGGGAGTTAAGTGGGTTTTTACGTTGTTAATCAAAATTTAACAGCCTGAAGAAAATTCAGAATTGTTTGGGTGACTGGCACTAAGCCAATTGTCTATTATTTCATTAAAAAGAGCTGGATTCGCTAATGAAATACCATGTCCAATATCGGCTACTACCATTCCTTTACAATTAGCATTACTTTTCACCAAGTCATTTGCAGATTTTTTCATGATTGATTTTTCTTTATTCCCAATGAGCACAAGCATTGAAGTTTTTACATGTTTAAAGTTTTCTGGGATTGAGAATGATAAATTTTCCGTAAGTACAGTTGTTAGCATTCGTTGTGATATGCGACAGCTTTCTTCATAATATTGCGCAAACTTTTCTTTAGGGATATAAAGTGTTTTAGCTTGAATTTTTGAAAATGTTCGATTTGAAATAAGTGGAGAAGTGAGTTTTATTGTAGGGGCAATCCATTTTTTTAAAGCAGGCATCGGCCTCACTAAAGCGCTATTTATGACAGCCATATCAATTAAATTGGGTCTCATACATAGCAATTGCACAATAATTTGTGCCCCTAATGAAAAACCGATAATCGTTATTTTTCGATTATTAGAAACCTGTTCTATAAGATCAATTATTTTCTGCGCAGCTTGTTTTATTGAAAAATATGTATCTTCACTATTTTTTCCATGTCCAGGTAAATCAGGAACTATACAATGATAATGTTGGGCAAAATATATTATTTGTTTTTCCCACATCCAGCCACTGACACCTCCCCCATGTAAAAACACGATAAGTGGTGCATTTTTGTCTCCATGTTCTTCATAATAAAGCGTCAAAATTCCTTCCTCCTTTTCATCTTCAACTAGTAACTCCTTTGTCTTTATAATAAAAATCCCTTCATCTAACGAAGGGTCCAAAAATCCGATATAAATAATCGCCATGTCCTTTTGCTAATACAACGGCATCTTTATCTTCAATCCAATAAAATGTAAATTGTAAGTTACCTTCGTTTACACCTGTCGGATTGTGTTGCCACGTCGGACGTGAATCATTTGATATTAAATGGTAAAAATAACGTTTTTGTAAGGCTCCTGAATAATGTTCGGCATAATCATGTGCGATTAAGCCTTTTACTTCTAAATTTGTTAAACCTGTTTCCTCCGCCATCTCTCGTATTACTGCTTCAAGAGGCGTTTCTCCTTCTTCAACTGTCCCCTTTGGAATTTGGATACCAGCTCCAGCTGTATTTTGTTCAAATACAAGCACTTGGATTCGCCCTTCGCATTCCCTTGTAATATACCCAAATGCTTTTTCCAAAACTTGCATTCATTCATCCCCCTTCTGTTGAATTAAATGTTACAATATATAGAAATTATTGAAATTGTAGGTGATAAGTGTTGACACTCATTATACGACAAATGAAAGAAGAAGACATCCCTTTTGTACAAGAAATTGCCAAAACAAGTTGGGGTGTAACATATGAAGGAATCATTCCGATGCATATTCAGAGTCGTTTTCTGGAAGCTGCCTATAGCGAAGAACGGTTAATAACTCGTCTTCAAACGAGCCCATTTTTAGTTGCCGAGTTAGATGAATCACTTGTTGGCTTTGCTAATTTTTCAACTGTTAATGACGATGGACAAGCAGAGCTATTCGCTATTTATTTACTTCCAGATGTCCAAAACAAAGGCATCGGCTCAGCGCTATTAGAAAGTGGGATTCAAAAATTACGCGGGATAACTTCACTAACTGTATGTGTTGAGAAGGACAATACAATTGGAAGTCAATTCTACAAGTCAAAAAACTTCCAACATGTTGAAGAATTCGATGATTTATTTGATGGGCATATTTTAAAAACGTTACGGTTGGAGCTTGTGTTAGCAAAAAAATAACGGAGCCACTTGCACTCCGTTATTTGCTCGTTTTATTCAAGCAAATCAATTTGCGTAGATTGAATAACGAGGGCTGTTAACCCATTGTCACTTCCTGACTCATGTGCTTCTCCCTCTTGCCAAAGAATTCCCTCCCCTTGTTTTACAAGTAATTTCTCCCTGTCTTTTCCACAGACCCATCCTTCTCCCTGAATAACAATGAATAGCTGTGGTACTGGTGCTTCATGTAATCCAACTACACCACCCGCTTCTATGTATATAAAACCAATATTTGTTGGCTCTACTGTTTTCATTATTTTAGTATAAAATGAATAAAGTGAGTTGTAATTGTTAATTGCATTGCCACTATCCTTTGAGAACTGATAAATTTTCATAGAAAATCCCTCTCCCTATTCAAACGTTTTATAAAATTGCTCTTATGAATTTAAACCATTTTGTACATTAACACATCATCAACATACTCATTATCCCTTACTTTAATTTCCTTAATCTTTCTACCTTCTTCTATAAAGCCCATTTTTTGATAAAGAGCAATGGCGCCTACATTTGTTGAAAATACACCTAAGCAAACTTTTTCAATTACTGGATTGGCAACCGCCCATGTCAATAATTCCCCTATTAAACGTTTACCAATTCCTTGCCCTCGATAATCTTTTCGAACCATCATGCCAAAACTACCAGTATGGGCTAAACGTTTTCGATTTGGCGACTGAAATACTAGCCAGCCAACGACTTCATCATTGCGTTCTGCAATTAAAATTGTTTCATGGTCATTTGCTAATTTTGACTGTATCCATGCTTGTTGTCCTTCGATCGTTTGCTGATATTCTTCAGTTGTCGTTATTAAAAATAGTTCTTCCGCTAAAACTTCTTGTTGGATTTCAAGCATTTTTTTTGCATCAGCAAGACGCGCAACACGAATGTTCATTTGATTGTCCATTTCCATTTCTCCTTCTAAATTCCTTATTTCTTATATTTTACTATAAATCAATTACTTAGATATTTACTAATTTTCTTAAAATAAAATACAAAAAAGCCCAGATATAAAATATCTGAGCTTGATAACACTTATTGCTTCTAGCATGATTAAAACTGTCGGGCTTTCGCTTCACTTCTCAAGATACGGTTATGGAGAGTAATCTCCGTTTCACCATTTACTTGAGATTTCGAACGCTTAATCCTTGTCCAGTTACGGTGGATTTTTTGAGATTTCGGGTCTAGTTGTTCAGGCCTACTCATTTTACATCCTCCTCATCATTATAGACTTCATAAGTGAATCCATGTTAGTATGACCATTTTTTAAAATACTACACGTACATAGCCGCTATTGTGAAAATTTTATATGCCTTACACCGTTACCACATAACGAAGTTATTTGCACCATCATATACTCTTAGCATATTTCGACCACTTTCCTTAGCAATGTAAAGTGCCTGATCTGCCTTATCAATCAAATCGTAAAAGGTTGAAATGTCCTTATTATCAGAAAATTCTGCAATACCAACACTCACTGTCATAGGAATAAACTGTTCACCTATAGTAAAAGGATACTCTTCAACATTTTTTCTTATTCTTTCTGCTATTTTCACAGCACTTTCCAACGTCGTCGCTGGAGATAAAATTACAAATTCCTCGCCACCATATCTCGTAGTGATATCTTTTATTCGTACGGATTCTTTAATAATTTTTGCAACATGCTTTAGTACCTCATCACCAGTCAGATGCCCATATGTATCATTAACTTTTTTAAAAAAATCGATATCAATCGCTATACAAGAACAATGTTGCTCATTGTTTTTACAGTCTTGAAAAACATGCTCGCCCTGCTCAATTAAATAACGGCGATTATATAGTTTCGTGAGTTGGCAAGTAACAGATAACTCCTTAAGTAATATCGTATCTTCTTTCACTTTCGCGCTCATCTCATTAAAAGATGAACAAAGCTCCTGAAACTCTTTGGCATACGGTGCTAACTGTTTTTCATTAATTTTATAATCGTAATGACCTTGCTCCACCTTACCAACACCTTTTAGTAACTGCTGAATCGGCTCTTCTATCTTTTTCGTTATCATTAACATAACTTTTATGGTTAAAAATGTGCCTACTAAAATACAAATCGCTAACAAACCAAATCTTTTAATTAAAGGTGTATACGCTTCCAATAAATTGACTTCAGAAATAAAATACCATTTGCCTTGATTAATTGGCTTACTTTTTGCTAACACCCATTCGCCGTTTGCGTCCTTATAGGAGTTTATTGGTGATTGCGTTTGATTAGATTGAGCAATCGTCAAAATTCGTTCATCAATGTTATAGTTTTGCGACAATATGTTTTGACTAGCTGAAGCCACTTCTTTCTTATTGGAAACTAATTCTGTTAACAAAGTTCCATCTTGATTGACTATATAAGCATGTCCCCTAAAACCCACTCTTGATTCATTTAAAAGCAAATCAACAGTATTAAAATTTACAGTGCCAAAAACAACACCATTAAATTGTTGTTGCTCATCAAGTATAGGCGATGCGAAAGCAATGATTGGCTCCTTTGTGACTTTACTAATTAATACATCTGTAATATATTGTTGCTTCGTTTTTTGGGCGACTTGGAAATACTCACGATTTTTTACATCAATGCCAATCCCGTTATGTTGATATTCTGTCACTGTATCGAACTGTACTATTCCTTCTTTGTTAACAAAGACTAAATCAGTAAAAACAGTTTGTTTTTTATATTCTTGAAAAAATGCTTGCGTTTGTTCATACTGATAGCCTTTAACGAAAGCTAAATTTGTTATTGTATGTATATCCTCGGAACGCTCCTTTAACCAGCTTTCAAAAAAATAGGTTTGAGCATCTAAGTAATTGGTCATTTCTTCTTTTTGATGGTTAATTGTTTGCTGATATTCGATAAAAATTGTCGGAATAAAAATACATAAACTAATGATAAAAATAATAACGATATGCCCTCTTCGAAGCAAATTTCTTATCTTATTTTGCCATAAAACCTTTTTAATTATGTTCAAAACCTTTCCCTCCACAAAAATTAAATGGAAATTTTTTATTTTTCATATCAAAAATACCACAAGAAATAGATTGTAGCAGTGAGAAATTTAATAGTTGAAAGGTAAATTATAAGAATTCATCGGATTTCTGTTTCAATTCCCTAACAAAATATTTAGTATAATATGTAGTATATTAATTCAATTAGGAGGAACTTATGGAAATTAGAGCGTATCAATTAGAAGATGAAATAGGTTGGGTTCGTTGTAGGGTGTTATCATTTTTAAATACTGCTTATTTTGACAATGTTCTTCAGAAAAAGGAAACATATGCTAACCCAGCCATTGAATTAGTAGCAATTAAGGATCATCAAGTCATTGGTTTAATAGATGTTGAATACGAAGTGCAAGCGCAAACTGTTTGTTCTCGAGGCGATGGGTTGGGAGGAATGATTTGGCACATTGCTGTTCATCCTGACTATCAAAAAATGGGAGTCGGTCATCAACTATTGCAAGCTGCTGAAAAAAGAGCGAAAGAAAAAAATTAAACCGTTTGGAAGCTTGGACAAGAGATGATAAGTGGGTAAACAATTGGTACATAAACAATAAGTTTTCAATTGTAGATTCCTATTTACACGTATTTATTGAAGGTGAAAAGGAAATGAAGCCAACGTTAACATCCGAAATACAAGAATTATACCCCGTTCAAGCATTTGCGCACTATGTAGGAAAGGAAAAGGAGATGATAAAGAATCGCTATACTAGGGTTCATGAATGTTTTTGTTTTGAGAAAAAGTTGTTGTGAATAGCATAATAGAACAAAGTGCGACGCTCATGTAACGAGAGTCGCACTTATGTTGTGAACGTTTCTTAATCCTTTACTTTTTAAAGCGATTTGCTGTGTTTACAAATATGAGTGTAAATACAGTGAGCCCTATAAATAGGAGGAGACTAACGATAAAGAGCCATTCGGTTTGGAATACCCCATCGAGTGCCCATAATAGTATACAAAAACAGTATCCATACATGATTTTGCCCATAAATTTAGCAAGTGCTTTTTCATTATAGGTCTCTTTTTCACTTTGAGCCATTGTGTTAAAGCCTGCAAGTAAAAATGCTCCTTTGCCTTGCGATAAAACAATTGCAAATATTAAAAATGGAATCATAATGATCAAACATACAATGGCTTCCACGATAAATTTTCCTCCAATGTTGTGGCTCGCAACGAAATTTTTAAAGAACAACCGCGACTAACAACATACTAGAAGTTTGCGTCATACTGCTAGTCATTTACGATAAATTTATGAATCGCAGGTAATAAGTTCGTATGCAATGGTAATGTCGGGTCTGCATAGGTAGCTATATTCTCCTCTCGATTCTCAGGTGCGTTTTTAAGAATATGGTTCATGCCATCCATATAAATAAGCTCCGCTTTTTCATTGCCTTGCTTTAATGCTTCTGCGTCTGTAGCTTTCACTTGGATATCTGTTGTTCCTTGAATAATTAAAACGCGACCTTTAACTTTTTGAAGCTCATTAGCTGGATTATATTTAAGCCAAGATATCATATATGGCTGCACAGAAGGTCTAAATAATGCTTGTAGCTCAGGAGAGACATTTTTCACTTGCTCTCCTTTTTTGAGTGTTGCAAGAATTGTTGTTGCCTCAGTTGTTAGGGCAGGTGTTAATTGTCCTGTTAATTGCTCTAGCAGTAATGTATCAGCAGCTCTACCTGCACCTGCTATTGAAACAAATGATTCCACATCGGCTTTTTGTGCAGCGAGCATGCCTATTAAAGAACCTTCACTATGGCCAATAACATGGACACTTGAATAGTCCTTATTTGCTGAAAGTGCCTTGAGTATTTGAACTGCATCGTCAACATATAAATCGATAGAGATATCATCCTCTTTCGTTAACAAAGACGTATTATCTCCGATGCCTCGTTTATCGTATCGCACACTTGCAACACCTTCTTGCGCTAATCCTTCAGCAAGCATTTTCAAGCTATTATTTTTTCCAGCAATTGCTGAATTACCATCTTTATCGGTCGGTCCAGAACCAGCAATAATGAGGACGACTGGTGACGGCTCCTTACTACTCTTTTGAAGTGCTACTGTTAAATCGCCATCCTTTACAGGAACTGTGAATGTTTCATAGGATACTGGCTCTGCAGGTTGTTCTACATACGGTTTTAATAGCAAACGGAATTTTCCACCATTTTGATTAAACGTTGCTTCGATTTGCTCTCCTTTTAACGTTCCAATCACCTCAATAAGAGAACCATTTAAGTTAATGCTAATTTGTACTTCATTCTCATCATACGTTACGCTTTTAAAAGGATAATTACTTAAGCCTTGCGAAGGAACAGATAAAGAACCACCTTCTTTTTGTAAATCTACAATAATTGGTAGCGAGCCATTTGGAATTTCAATATCGCCTGCCCATTTTCCGATTAGTTGTTCATTCATAACTTGCCCCTCCTTTTTCGTGTCCACCTTTGTTGCCTTTTCTTTTTGTGAACAGGCAACTAATAATAATGCGATACAGCATAATACAACTAGTTTTTTCATAAAAGTCCCTCCTTATAAAAAATAGCGATTGCATAAGTATTATCCTGAATATTCAGGACCGTTCGTCGCTACTGTTTCATATGTATGTAAATGCTCAAAGCGTTAAAGATTTTCCAAATAAGGATTTGTAGTCCTCCATCTGTCATATTCAGAGTATAACAGTTGTCGTTGCAAAATCAACTAAAAACAAAAAAGACCCAGAAAAATTCTGGGCCATGGACACTTATACCTTCTATTTGATTGTACAGTTGTGGTTTCTACTTCATCCTAAGATACAGTAACACAGAGAATTCTCTCATTACCTAACCCTTAAGATATGTGAAGTATCAACCTTATTTAGCTGTGGCGGACTTTCCTGAGATTCATTGTCTACTGGTGTTGAACTTGAACTACTCATTATGCATCCTCCTCATCAATTTCGATGATTAAGTGTATCCTTTAACAGTATGGAACACTTTGCAAAAATCTATACATGTTATTCAAAACTTTTTTTCATTTATGTTCGACTATAATGCAATTTAAACAAAAGTCTAATTTCGAAGCAATCGGTCATACTAAGCCTCATATTAGATTGTACTATTCGACACTTAATTGCATGTCCTGAAATACTTGCTGGGCAACCGTTAACGCGTTTTGCACACGTGGAAAACCAATATAGGGCACTAATTGTAAAAGGGCTTCTACAATTTCTGTAGGTGTTAACCCTGCATGCAAACCACGTGTAATATGTGTTTTCGTTTGAGGCACGGCACCTTGTGTAACAACCGCTGTTATTACGACAAGTGCACGGCTTTTAGCATCAAGACCTGGCCGTGAATAAACATCTCCATAGGCGAACTCGATAATCATTTTGCGCAAATCAGGTGCTATATCAGCTAGTGCATCGGCGTTGACCATGCCAGCTGCCTCTTCTTCCGTGACATATTGCTTTATCGTTTCTAACCCCTTTGTAAAACGATCCGTCAACGAACATTCCTCCCATTTAGAATAGTATATATTTCCTATACAAAAACCCCAATTTCGCGTCTCCGAAAATTGGGGATTGTCCTTCACTTATGTCAGGTACTCTTTTTAGTTTCACCCTCTGGCTCCACCGAAAAAGGAATAATAAGGTTTTCATAGTGCCTCACTGGACAGCTTTAATGAATATCTATGCAAATGTCACTTAGGACGTGCACGCAAAATAGTTAAGAAAGACAAGCTTTTGCTTTCTCAATTTGAATAGTGACTTGATCGAAACCTGTACCACCTAGTGAATGTCTACGACGTACAGCTGCTTCAGGTGCCAATACATCATAAATATCTTCTTCGATAAGCTCACTTTCTTTCTTCATGTCTTCAATTGGTAAATCTAATAAATAAATGCCCTTTTGAATACATGTAAAGACTAATTTACCTGTTACTTCATGTGCTTCACGGAATGGCATCCCTTTCGTCGCAAGGTAGTCTGCCAATTCCGTCGCATTTGAGAAGTCAGAGTGTACTGCCTTGTGCAAACGCTCTGTATTTACTGTCATCGTGCGCACCATACCTTCAAAGATTTTTAAAGATCCAAGAATCGTATGCACTGTATCGAACATACCTTCTTTGTCTTCTTGCATATCCTTGTTGTAAGTTAACGGTGTTCCTTTTAGTACAGTTAGTAAGCCCATAAGGTTACCGTAGACACGACCCGTTTTTCCGCGAATTAGCTCTGCCATATCGGGATTTTTCTTTTGTGGCATAATGGAAGACCCTGTTGAGAAGGCATCATCCAATTCGATAAATTTAAATTCATCTGTTGACCATAAAATAATTTCTTCGGCAAAACGAGATAAATGCGCCATTAACAATGATGAATTACTTAAAAACTCGACGATAAAATCACGGTCACTTACCGCATCCATGGAATTTGCATATACGTCACTAAAGCCAAGTAGCTCTGCTGATTTTAGACGGTCAATCGGGAAGGTTGTCCCTGCCATCGCACCAGCACCTAGTGGTAATATATCAATGCGTTTCATGGATTCTGTAAAACGTTGTTTATCGCGCTCAAGCATCCAAAAATAGGCCATTAAATGGTGTGCAAAAGAAATCGGTTGCGCACGTTGTAAATGCGTATAGCCTGGCGCAATTGTTTCAACATGCTCCTCAGCTTTTTCTATTAACGTTTTTTGGAATGTCTCGATTAAATCGATTGCTTCCTTTACACGTTTTTTCAAGAAAATATGCATATCTGTTGCTACTTGGTCATTACGGCTACGACCTGTATGAAGTTTACCTCCAACTGGTCCGATGCAATCAATTAGCATTTTTTCAAGGTTTAAGTGAATATCTTCATTCGCAACAGTAAATTCTAGCTCCCCTGCGATTGCTTTTTCTTGTAATTGTGCAAGACCGCCAAGAATCGCTTCTACATCAGCTGCTGGTAAAATTCCTGTAGCACCAAGCATCGTGACATGTGCGACACTTCCTTCTAGGTCTTCCAAAACAAGTTGTTGGTCAAAGCCAATCGATGCGCCAAACTCATCAACCCATGCTTCTGCTGATTTTTGGAAACGTCCGCCCCAAAGTTTTGTCATAACAGCTCACCTTTTTCTACATTTCTTATCGAAAAGGTGCAGTACAGCGTCCATGCTACACTACACCCTAATGTAATAATTATTTTTTATTAACTGAAGAGTTAACCACTGTTGGCAGACCCCATAATTCGATGAAGCCTACAGCTGATGCGTGATTGAATTGGTCTTCTTTAGAGTATGTTGCTAATTTTTCATTGTATAGTGAATTTGGTGATTTACGTCCTTCTACAATCGCATGACCTTTATAAAGTTTCACACGTACAGTTCCATTTACATATTGTTGTGATTCTGCAAGGAATGCTTGTAATGCATCACGTAAAGGAGAGAACCATAAACCATCATAAATTAGTTCTGATAATTTTTTCTCAATAACTGGTTTAAAGTGTGCTAATTCTTTCACAAGCGTTAAGTCTTCAAGCTCCTTATGCGCAGTTAAAAGTACTTTTGCACCTGGAATTTCGTATACTTCACGAGATTTAATCCCAACTAAACGGTTTTCAACATGGTCGATACGGCCAACACCGTGCGCACCTGCTATTGCATTCAGTTCTTGAATTAAATCAGCAAGCTTCATTTCTTTACCGTTTAATGACACTGGTTTACCAGCAATGAATTCGATTTCTACATATTCAGCTTCATTTGGTGCGTTTTCTACAGAAACTGTTAAGCCATAAGCTTCTTCTGGTGGTGATACCCAAGGATCTTCCATTACGCCCGCTTCATTTGCACGACCCCATAAGTTTTGGTCAATCGAGAATGGTGAATCTAATGTTGCAGGAATCGGAACATTATGTTGCATTGCATATTCGATTTCTTCATCACGGCTCCAGCCCCACTCACGTACAGGTGCTAAAACTTCTAAGTCTGGATTTAATGCTTTAATTGAAACTTCGAAACGAACTTGGTCATTTCCTTTACCTGTGCAACCGTGAGCTACTGCGTCCGCACCCACTTCGTTTGCGATTTCCACTAATTTTTTAGAAATTAAAGGACGGGATAGTGCTGATACTAATGGGTATTTTTGTTCGTACCAAGTATGCGCCTGTAACGAAATAAGTGCATATTGTTCAGCAAATTCATCCTTTGCATCTACCATATAAGATTCAATTGCACCAACTTGAAGTGCTTTATTTTTTACAAATTCAAGATCTTTACCTTCACCAACGTCTAGACAAACTGCAATTACGTCCCAACCTTGTTCTTTTAACCACGGAATTGCTACAGAAGTATCAAGACCGCCTGAGTATGCTAATACTACTTTTTTATTTGCCATACGAAATGCGCCTCCAATTGCTCTATATGATATGTATGTTTATACACTCACTTAAAAGTTTATACACGAATAGTAACATGTTATAAAAATAAATACAAGTGCATTTTTATAAAAAAATATACTTTTGTGAAGAATGTTAAAAGTCTGCAATAGCAATAATTATTGCTATTATTCGAACAGTGAATATTTTCACTCGAAAGTACGACTTATTCCTATTTAGATGAATGTATACGATATTAAAAGGCGCTGGCTATTAAACGAAAAAAACCACTTCGCTTTCTGCGGTTACATCGTAAGCCGCAGGAGCCTTAGTGGGTTTTCACATGGATATTTATAAATTGTTTGGGTGACTGGCACTTAGCAAATATACGTTTCTGTAGGAGTCTCTGTAGGTGTTAGCTTGAATATTTATAAATTGTTTGGGTGACTGGCACTCAAATTCTCAAATTATTTTTTATTGAATAATGGTTTGGCTAAAAATTCGATGGTAGCTGGCGCTAATGCATACAGTTTACTCGTCAACCCCATCATTCGTGGCAAGTTGACTTCTCGGACTGGACGTTCAATTGTTTTTACCGTCGCTTGTGCCACCTCTTCTGGTGTTAATAACAATCTACCTAAGGACTCTCGATAACCACTTTCATCATTTACTTTATCTAAAAATGGTGTATCAATTGGTCCAGGATGTATCGCCGTTACTTTAATATTGTATGGGGCTAGCTCCATACGCAGGCCATTTGTAAAGCCGACAATGGCGTGTTTTGTCGCAGCATATACACTTGCTTTAGGCGTTGCTACCTTACCGGCCTGTGAACCGATAAATATTAGTTGTCCTTGTTCACGCGCAATCATTCGAGTCGCTATACGCTTTGCTAAATACATCGGAACACGAATATTAAGCTCCACCATTTCGGTAATATCGTCATCTGATAACATCGGTGCAATAGCGAACTTCCCTACACCAGCAGAAAAAATGGCTACATCAAGCATAGGTAGCTGCGCACATACGTCATCGATTGCTGTTAGTGAAGTTAAATCAGCTTGTATTACATTGGCCCCTAAACGTTGTAATGTTTTTAAAGCTACTTCATTACGCCCTGTGGCATATACGATATGGCCTTGTGCAACTAACAATTCGGTAATTTTCAAGCCAACTCCACTCGTTGCACCTGTTACAAAGATTGTCTTTTTATTCATTTTCATGTATAAAACCTACTTTCTTTTAAACAAATAGACACCTTCATTATTCTTCTCAGAAACCACTAGGTTATTTGCCTCTAAATAGTCTAAATGTCCAAGTGTCTTTGATAATGTCAAGCCAAGCTGATGCTGAAAAATCGATGGATATAAACGTTTTGTCATTTGTACAACCGTTAACTCATCACCGCCAAATAACTCATACACCTTCATAGATTGATGATGTTGCCGTTCAAGACGTTTATCAATTAAATGTGGTATGTCTTCTAAATTTGCTCCATGCCCTGTGTACATAATGTTTACAGGCAATTGACGTAATATTTCAAGCGATGCATTATATTGCAACAATGATTTCGGGCGACCTAGTGTGCGGTCTAAAGGTGGTTCAATTAATGGATTAGGTGTAATTTTTTCTAACAATAAATCTCCGCCAATAACATTATGCGTTTTTTCATCCCAAAAAATGAAATGACTTTGTGCATGTCCTAATGTTTCAATTGCCTTTAAACCCGGATGACCGGGTACTTCATCCCCATCATGTAAAATTTGTGTCAATGGTCGCTCTCCAACAAGCTCTAATTCTCGACGAACATGGACACTCTGTTGAATATATTCTAGTGGGACGCCATGCTCGAACAAACGCTCACTGTAAAACTGCTCATGATAACGTAAAAACTCTTCGTCATGACGTAGCCATTTATCGTTATAGGCATGGCCTAAAATTTCTGCATGTGGAAAAGCATCAACCCATCCTGCATGATCAGGATGGTGATGGGTTAAAACAACCTGTTCAATATCTCGTAAATCAAAGCCAGCTGCTCGAATACCCCATTTGAGTGCATCATAAGCTTCCATTGTTTTTGGACCAACATCAAATATTGTTAATGCATCACCTTTGACAACAAATGCATTGACGTCTCCTACTTCATAGGGCGTTGGAATTTCTATTTTATGTATCGACAAAGCTGTCTCCCCCTTTTTTGCGCAACTAATGAATACCGATTCATCTATTCTACAAGTTTTTCTTTCTTAAGTCACCCCTCCTGTTGACAGCTAGACATATTATCAATATAATTTTGAATAATCAAATTATTTATGTGCGTTGAGGAAGCCAAGTATGTAGTTGGTGAAGGTGTCTAGAGAGTGTTACATTTGCTGCAAGTAACATCACCCACTCCCATTACAGAACCTACTTCTGAGCAGTTATGACAACATAACCGTCCCCCTTGCGATAAAAGGGCTAAGAGTTGTGCCAATTGGCAAACAAAGGTGGTACCGCGGAAACGATAGCGTTTTCGTCCTTCTATTTAAGGACGAGAGCGCTTTTTTATTTTGAATCGGAGGTTTTTTCTATGAAAAAAATACTTTTTATTGGTGCAGGCTCGATGGCAGAAGCATTGATGCAAGGCTGGATTAAGCAGAATGTATTTAAGCCACAAGAAATTTATGTCACCAATCGCTCAGATAAGCAACGGTTACAATTTTTACACGACACGTACGGCATTAATTGTAACGTTGAAGAGACTATTTATCAGCAAGCAGATCTCATCATTTTAGCAATGAAACCAAAGGATGCCATTAAAGCAATGATAGAACTAAAATCGAAAATAACAGAGCATACTGCGATTCTATCCATTTTAGCTGGTATTGCTATTAGCACTATAACAGAACAGTTAGGATTGCGCCCTGTAGCTCGAGTAATGCCAAATACATCTGCAACGATCGGTATGTCCGCAAGTGGTATAGCATTTAATGGGCAAGTATCAGCTACACAACGTACCATGTTTTTACAATTATTAGAAGCTGTTGGTTCTGTGATTGAAGTTGAGGAAGACCAGTTGCATGCGGTTACAGCGCTATCTGGCAGTGGCCCTGCATATATTTATTATTTAATGGAAGCATTTGAACGAGTAGGAATTGAGGTAGGGCTTTCAAAAGATACTGTAAGATTACTGATGACGCAAACCCTCGCAGGTACAGCAGAAATGTTAAAGCAATCCGTTGATGAGCCTGATGTGCTTCGGAAAAAAGTTACTAGTCCAGGTGGTACAACAGAAGCTGGTATTAAAGCGCTGGAACAATATCAATTTAATGAAGCGATTGAAGCATGCATAAAAGAAGCTGAAGCTCGATCTCGCGCACTTGCAAAAAGTAAGTAATCCATGCAAAATAGAGGTATTCACTAGGAATTAGGAGGGTCTTTGCATTGACTAAATTATTTGAACCATACCAATTACAAACGATTTCGTTAAAAAACCGCATTGTCATGGCCCCAATGTGTATGTATTCTGCTAAGGATGACGGGTTTGTTACACCTTTCCACCTTGTACATTATGCAACACGTGCCGCTGGACAAATTGGGTTAATACTATTGGAGGCTACTGCTATAGTACCCGAGGGGCGAATCTCTAGCAACGACCTTGGTATTTGGGATGACGCGCATATCGAAGGTTTACAACAATTAGTAACAAATATGCAAGCTTACGGAGCTAAAACAGGCATTCAGCTTGCCCATGCAGGACGGAAAGCGACTGTAGATGGTGAAATTTTTGGTCCTTCAGCCATTGCTTTTAGTGATGATTATAAAACACCGTCTGAAATGACACTTAATGATATTGAATATGTCATTGAAGCCTTTAAAAAAGCTGCCGTTCGCGCCCGTCAAGCAGGTTTTGATGTGCTTGAGATTCACGGTGCACACGGCTATTTAATTAGTGAATTTTTGTCACCAGCTACGAATAAACGAAGTGATCTATACGGTGGTTCTCAGGAAAATCGCTATCGCTTGCTACGTCAAGTAATTGATGCAATTCGAAGCGTTTGGGAAGGCCCTTTACTCGTTCGTGTTTCTGCGGAAGACTACGCACAAGATGGCACAACGATGGAGGAATTTATCGTCTTTAGTCGTTGGATGAAAACGCAGGGCGTAGATTTAGTCGATGTCTCAACTGGCGGTGTCGTACAGGCACATATTCATCCGTTCCCTGGCTATCAAGTGCCACATGCTGAAACGATAAAACTTGGGGCAAATATTCCTACTGGTGCAGTTGGTTTAATTACAACAGCGCAGCATGCAGAAGAAATATTGCAAAATAATCGCGCTGATTTAATTTTCTTAGGTCGTGTTTTATTACGTGATCCTTATTGGCCACTCCATGCTGCAAAGGAACTTGGCGAAAAAATTGAACCACCTGTGCAATATGTTCGTGGTTGGTAACTCACTTTTCCTATAAGCACTTTTACACACGCTGATAGCTTAGTAACTTTTGAGCTATCAGCGATTTTTTGCTTCTATCGGCGATTTCCCTCGGGTTATCGGCGATTTATGCAGTTCTATCGGCGATTGCTCTCGAGTTATCGGCGATTTATGCATTTCTATCGGCGATTGCTCTCGGGTTATCACCTTTAAAAAAGCGGATTTTGCTTGATTTCTTCATCAACCGCTTGTACTAGTGAAGGTGCGTCAGATGCCGTAATAATCTCGCCATTAACAATTGCAAAAATGCCCTGCTCGCAAATTTCACAGTGGGAAGTACAACCTGATTCTTCTATTTCTATATCTGATCGCTCTGCTAAAACATCGTAGGCATCAGCTGCACCGAGCGATAAATTTGTTATGCAAAACTCAACTCTATTGGTCATTTGCTGAGGCTTTTTATTTTTCTTAAACAATGAAAATACCATAAAATCTCCACTCCTTTTAACTACATTCTCCCAGTTTCTAATGCACAGGTCCAATCCAAACGTCCATTTTCTTTACTTTTGTTGATGACCCCTTGCCGATCATAGCCAATAAGTACTTGCTCAATTAGCCAATGCTTTTGTTCTTTACTAACGATTGTGTAATTAGCGAATGGCGAACCCGACTCCATTTTGTGATAGATTGGTAACTCATCTTCATAAGCTGGGAGTCCGACGCTGCCAGGGTTAATAATTATTTTATTATTTGGAAGGTAGACTACTCTTGGAATATGGGTATGTGCACAACAGATAATTTCTTGTTTAATATCCTGCACATATTCCATAATTTCTTCAGGTTTTTTCAACGTTGCACCATTAGCTCCGATGTTTTCTAACATATATGTTTCATCACTTGAAGGTGTCCCATGACAAAAATAAACATCATCTGTTTCGATCACTGCAGGTAAATTCGTTATCCATTGACGATGCATGTTTCCTAATAAATTTTGTACATAACGGACTGTTGCATTTTGTGCATTTTCTAGTAACATTCTATCGCAATTTCCCATTATACTTTTGACCTTCGACTCTACTAGCAAGTCGTATGTTTCTATCAGATATAGTGGACCATACAAACTATCCCCTAAATTATAGATTGTTTCAATTCCCCTTCTGTGAATATCCGTAAGGACAGCTTGTAATGCGTCCTTATTACCGTGAATATCCGCAATAACTGCCATTTTCATTATAAAGTCGCTCCTTTCTATAAATAGTCCCTAGTCATAAATAATTGTAATAATTTTTGTGGAACTTGAACGGAATCTTTGTAAAAAAGGTAGACAGGGACGCTAGGTAATGCAAACTCTGTAAAAGGTACAATATTAAAGCGCCCCTCCATTCGCTCTCTTCTAACAATCATTCGAGGTAAAAATGACATACCTAAACCATCCTTGATTAATCGTTTTACAACATACGATTGTGAAATCGACACTTGTTTTGTATAGACATATTTATGATTAATTTGGTGTAATAAATCCTCCCAAATAGTTGGATGGTGATGAGTAAATAGTGTATATGTTTGGAATAATTCTTCATAATCAATATAAGCGCCTGTTTCGTCATCAAATGCATCTAACGGAATGACTAATTCTAACGGACTGTCTACTAGCAGTTCTTGACACCAATGTCGATAGCGGGTTGGAAATAAAGAAATACCGATATGTGCTTTGCCATTATGAATTAATTCCTCTATTTTGGATGATTCCTCTACAAGAATTGAAATTTCAATTGTCGGATGTTCATTTATAAACTGGTAAATTATATGTGGTAAAATCGTTTCCACCATTAACGGTGTCATCGCAATGATGATTTTTTCTTTAATGCCTTTCGTCACTAATTGAAAGCGCTCGATACTTTTTTCCCACTGTTGTATGATTTGCAACGCTTCCGTTAAAAATAACTGCCCTGCCTCCGTTAATTGCACGCGATTCTTCTCTCGATGAAATAACGAGACATTCAGAAACTCTTCTAGCTGATGAATATGTACTGTAATACTCGGTTGTGATACATGTAATTCTTCAGCAGCCATTCGAAAATTACAGGACTTGGCTGCTACAATAAACGTTTTTATCCATTTATAATCCACACCGCCACCTACTTCAATTAAAATTTTTAATTAATTTCATTAAATATATTTAATTTACTAAATTGTATAACAATACTAAACTCAAGGCTAGATAGTTCATTTTAAAACAAAGGGGAGAAACATAATGTTAGATCAATTCGGCAATCAGTTCCGCTCTTTCGCAAAAAATGAATGTAATAACTCAAGCTCACTTTATGAACATTTAGCCTATCAAATTGCAGATGATGAAGAATTATTGCTGATTGCAAAGGATGCTGCTAACGGACAGCCTATGCCTAATTTATTATTTGCTGCTGTACACTATTTGTTATTGACGTATACGGATGACGACTTAGCGGATTTTTATCCTTCGTTCACGACTACACCGAAGCCGCAAGACAGTGTATATCCGTTTTTTAAAAAGTTTGTTTTGTCCCATGCTCATGAAGTAAAGACAATTCTTCAAAAAAGGCTCGTACAAACAAACGAAATCCTTCGTTGTGCTTATCTTTATCCGATGATGACTGAAATTTATCAAAAGCATCGGATGCCATTAGCTTTTATTGAGATTGGGGCAAGTGCAGGACTACAACTTGCAATGGATCAATATAATTACTGCTATAACCAAACTTTGTCAGTTCGCAATTCCCTTACTAAACTAGTTTTAGCATCGGAGAACATAGGTGATGCATTACCACCTTCCGTTACCCAGCAATTTGTTGTATTACAACGCATTGGTATTGATTTAAATCCAATGGACGTTACGAATGAAAAAGACGTTGCATGGCTTCAAGCGCTAATTTGGCCAGAACATCATGAACGACGCACACTATTAAATAAGGCAATCCCTATTTTAAAACAGCTCGATGTACAGCTGATTAAAGGTGATGCAATAGAATGTCTAACAGATATTAGTAGACAAATCGATCAAAATACGATTTTAGTCGTCTATCATACGCATGTAGCCAATCAAATTCCTCTTAAGTTAAAGCATGCCTTAATCGAACGTTTAAAGGAAATTAGTTTGGAAAGGCCACTTTATCATTGTTATAATAATTTATTTGATTTGCAGTTACATCAGGACTTTCTACAACATGGAGAAATCAAATCCATTCGAACAATCGATCAACCAGATGGCCATGCAAGATGGTTTAAATGGGCAAATGAATAAGTTGACTATTGCCGTTGATTTCCACTGCAGGGTGTCAGGCACTCAAACAATTACACTTGTTGATTGGAGTGAAGGGCGGCGACTCCTGCGGGAACAGCACAGAACGTAAGACGCAACAATCCGCGCGTTAGCGAGGGTTGCGGCTTACACTGTGCCCGCGGAAAGCGTCCGCCCGTAACGGAAATCAACAGGCAGTAGACTTCTAAATTTATTTAATGATGGAAGCAGACGACTATCCTATTTAGTCATAAGTGCTATAATTGTACTGTATTTTAACTTCCCTCCGAAAGAGAGTATTGACACTTGTTGATCGGAGTGAAGGGTGGCGACTCCTGCGGGAACAGCACAGAACGTAAGACGCAACAATCCGCGCGTTAGCGAGGGTTGCGGCTTACACTGTGCCCGCGGAAAGCGTCCGCCCGCAACGGAAATCAACGGCAAAAGTTATCTATATTTAAAAAAACACTGCATGATTACCATGCAGTGTTCCTATTATCCTCTTAAATTAGTAGTTTCCCTTTAAAATTTGTGTTAAAAATCATACTCTGCATCTTTTTTAGCACGGATTTCAGCGAAGGCATCTGCTACCATAACTGTATCTTCTGCTAAACGCTCTAAGCGGAAAAGAACATCGTCATTGACAATTTCTTTGCGTAAGAAATCCTTTTCTTCTATAAAAACGTAGGTCGGTACAATATGAGCTTTCATATAAGCAAGAATTGGCTTTAATTGTTGCTCTACCATTAAATAATGTTTAGATGTCCCCGCTGTTACAATTGCGCTGACCGTTTTATCACGAAAAGCATTAACAGGAAGTAAATCGAAAATATTTTTTAATGTTGCTGGAATCGAAGCTTAAAATGTTGGTGTACCAATCACTAATGCATCAGCAGCCATAATAGTTTCTGCCACATACTTCGTATCACCCTCGTAATCTACGTAATTACGGCCATCACTAAATGCAATATTATACTGAGCTAGGTCAAGTATTGTTACATCATGCTCTGGGTATTTTTCATTTAGTACTTCAACAATTTTATGAATGGCTATTTTGGTTTTAGAGCCGACGATTGAACCTGCTAGTGCTACAATTTTCATGCTGCTCGCTCCTTATTTCGCTGTATATTTTTTAATTGCGGGTAAGATGTCATTGCCAATTATTTCGATATTCTTCATCAATTTATCGAAAGGCACCCCACCAAAATCAATTTGTGCCATAAAACGTTGCATGCCATAAAGTTCATATTGATATAGCAACTTTTCAATAATTTGTTCCTTACTTCCGACCATTAAGGCATCACGTGTATCAACTGCTTGGGCAAATTGTTGTTTTGGATAACCACCACCACGAATTGCTTGGAAGCCCCCATTTAGATGAGGATACATATTTTGCAAAGCTTCTTTAGATGTATCTGCTACATAAAACAAACTTGTAGTTGCAATTGGTAACTGCTCTGCATCAAAACCGCTTCTATCAGCTGCCTCACGATATGCATCGACTGAAGGTTTAAAGTTGATTGCTGGGCCACCTAATGTTGTTAACATCATTGGAATGCCCATATACCCTGCTTTTATAGCACTTGCCGGCGGACCTCCAACTGCGCGCCAAATTGGTAGTGAGCCATTTTTAGGCTGTGGTAAAATTTGCGCACTGTGTAGAGGTGCTCTATACTGCCCTTCCCACGTAAGAAGCTCTTCTTCATTAATTTTTTTTAGCAGTTCTAATTTTTCCTCAAAAATTTCTTCATAGTCCTGTAAATCGACGCCAAGTAAATGATAAGCGCCAACCCGCGAACCTCGCCCTGCTACAATTTCAGCACGCCCATCTGAAATTAAATCAATTGTTGCAAAGTCCTCATACACTCTTACTGGGTCTGATACACTCAACACGGTTGCAGAACTTGCTATTTTAATTTTTTTCGTTGCTTGTGCAATCGCGCCTAAAACGACCGTATGTGCCTGTGTTGTAAAATACGATTGATGACTTTCGCCTACTCCAAATACATTGATGCCAGCTTGCTCGGCTAATTGGCTCATTTCAATTAGCTCCTGTATCCGCTGTTGGGCAGATATCCGTTCACCTGTTAATGGGTTTGGAATATGATCTCCCAGTGAATAAAGTCCAAATTCTAAACCTTGTGATTGATCGATACGATAATTTTCCATTGTGCTCTCTCCTTTAATCAAGTGGTTCTAAAATCGCTTCAATTTCTGCGCGTTTTGCTTCTAAAAATGGTGGTAGATCAAGTTCATTCCCCAAGTCTTCTATAGCGGAATCTACTGTAAATCCAGGTCCATCTGTCGCCAATTCAAACAGAATGCCATTGCGATCTCTAAAATACAGACTTTGGAAGTAATAACGATCGACAACACCTGAGCTGTCTAAACCACGCGCTTTAATTAATTCATCCCATTTTTGAAGTTCTTCTACCGTCGCTACACGTAATGCAAGGTGATGAATACTGCCTCGACCGGGCTTTTCACTCGGTCCCTCCAATTCCTTGAAGATGACTTCTCCAAACGTTTCACCAGCAATTGATTGAAGTCGTACTTCTTTGTCATCTTCAGTGACAACTGTATAGTCAAAAAGCTCTTGTAATACGTTCACTGTACGCTGCAAATAACGAACCGTAATTTCAACGGTGCCCATGCCTAAAATGCGATGCTCTGCTGCAATATCGGTACCATCCCATACTTGCCATTCGGCTGGTGTCGACTGTCCATCATGATTTATAAGCACCATGCGCAGACCTTCATGATCCTCAAAAAATAAAGCATCTTTGCCCGCATATGTCGCTATGTCGCTATGTTCCACTTGTAAAAGCTCAAAACGCTTTTTCCAATATAATAAACTATCATAGCTTTGTACTAATAAGCCAATTCGCGTAATCGCATTTGTTCCACGTACTGTTCGTCCTGCTACAGGCATTTCAAAAAATGTTAATTCTGTTCCCGCTGCTCCTGTACGATCGCCATAAAATAAATGGTACATGGAAGGTGAATCTTGATTAACTGTTTTTTTCACTCGACGTAAACCAAGGATTTTTGTATAAAACTCATTATTACGTTTACCATTTTTTGTTAACATCGAAATATGATGATGTCCGCTTAATTTATTCATATAGAGTCCTCCTGAATTTCACTTGACTAAGCAAGTGATGTTGTAAAAAAAATCACGCCTAAGGTAATTTTTTTTCTCGGCTATGCTTTTCTAGTTTTGACATAAGTGTATATAAAGATTTCATTTCTTCCTCTGATAAAACTTCTTCAAAAAATGAGGATTGAAAGTGAAGCTGACTAGGTGTAGCCGCATCAATCAAATGCTCACCTTTGACAGTTAGAGATATTGTTTTTGTTTTCCAGTTTTGCTTACGCTCAATTAGTCCTTCTTTTTCAAGACGGGCAAGCATTCGTGAGATACCACCTTGCGTTACTGTAACTTTTTCCGCTAGCTGTGACTGTGTTAACGGTGCGTATGTTTTAATTTGAATTAGTACATCAAACTGTGCAGTTGTTAAGTTAAAACGTTTTAAAAATTCATTCGATAGCTGATTACTTTGATTGGTAAAGCGCATCATTCGTAGCCATGTTAGTGAGCCTAGTGTATGTTTTTCTATCACTTTGCCCTCCCTTCTTCGAACTGTATCATCACTTTACCACGCAAGTGACAAAGTTGCAAGGAAAATATCTCGAATTTGAGATATTGTGAATAGAGCCTATTTTACGCTATAATATCCCATCTGAAGTAATTGGGTGTAAGCTTCCATTAAAAGCAAAAGAAATTCTTCCGGTTTCTTCTGATATAACCATGATTAAAGCATCACTGAGCTCACTTAAGCCTATCGCAGCTCGATGTCTCGTTCCAAGTTTTTTATCGCCTGTATAAATGTCTGAAAGAGGTAGTACATTTGCTGCTGAGATAATTCGATTACTCTTAACTAACACAGCACCATCATGGAGAGGATTGCCTGGGTAAAAAATAGATTCTAGCAAAGAATGTGTTAATTCCGCTCCAATATGAATCCCCGGCTTTATAAGATGTTCAATTGGACTCTCTCTTTCAAATACAATTAATCCACCATGACGTCTTTTTGACATATTTTGTACGCAAATCGATAGCTCTGGATATTTTTCAGTGAATGGAGACAAATAGCAATTTAAATAAAACGTGGCTGCCTGCATTTCAATCGTTACAAATTGTTCTTTAATTTTTTCCAAATCTGCAAGTAAGCAATCTTCTAGCGAATCCATTGCGGTTAAACTTTGCTGTAAAGACAAAATAACTTGACTAAGTTCTTCTTTGATTGTTTGTTTTAATGGAGCGGAATCACAATTTGGTTGATTCATGTACGGCACCTCAGTTCTTTATAATAACGATTTACACTTTGTATTTTTAGTTTTCCTATATGATATTTTTTTATTCTCTTTCCATGCAATTCAACAATTTTCTGGGCTAGGTTTTGCTTTCTTTCTATTAAAAAACACGTTGCATCCTCGAAAAGATGCAACGTGTTACTTTGTACGCTATTATATTTGTTACATATGACCAGCGCGAATTTTTTTAACAATACTAAAGGTTGTATAGGCTGCTGCTGGTGCAAGGACTGCGATAAAAATTAGCCATACCTTTAAGCTCTCTGTTGATTTTAACAAATCATAATTTGAAGTAACATAAATAATGAGTCCGCCTAATAATAAATAGCTTAACACGTTTGGAAAGATAACAAGTAAACGTAAAACAGCTGGTGGCATCTTTTGTTGATCCATACAACCACTCCCCTTTTACTTAATTATACGGAAATCATCTACTAATCGCACTATATTTCTACAAACACCCTAACTTTTAACAATTCTACTTAACACTTACTAGCAGATAACTCTAGCTTTTCAACAGTACCCTAAAACATATCAATAATGGCAGTCAGTTCATTCATCTTTTTTTGCTGTTAGCCTTTTGTGAAAGCATCTAAACTAGTTAAAGTGATCATTTGTTGGTCAATTAAAATAATTTATCATTACTCCAATTAAATATCGATTGGTCTGATGTGAGGAAAGTTTGTGGAAAGATTGCTTGGGCTTCTGCTAAAAATACTGGTAAATCATGTGGTAAAAAACGTGCACTTAAATGATTAAGAAGTAAATATTTTGCACCTGCTCTACTTGCTACCATTGCCGCTTCGATATTTGTCGAATGACCATAGCTAGCAGCTAAATCCGTTGTGCTCCCATCAAATGTTGCCTCATGTACAATTACATCTGATTGATTGGCCAATGAAATCGCTTCTTCACAATATTTTGTATCCCCTAAAATAGTGAGTGTAAAGCCTTTTTTAGGAGGAGCAACAACATCTTTTGCTCTTATAATTGTACCATTTTCAAGTTCGATATCTTGTCCTCTTTTCAACTGGCCAAGTAAAGGTCCTTTTGGTACGCCGAAAGATTGTACTTTCTCCATCAGTAACTCGCCAGGTAAATCCTTTTGCTCTATACGGTAGCCAAAACATGGGACAACATGACGTAATTCACTAGCATGCACTGTAAACTTTTCATCTTCGTAAATAATACCTTCGCCTACTTCTACAAAGTGTAATGGGTAAGTTAAATGTGTTTTTGATAATGAAAAAGTCTGCTCTACCCATTGCTGTAAGCCTGCTGGACCAAAAATAGTTAGCGGCTCATCACCACCTTGAAATGAACGCGAGCTCAAAAATCCTGGTAAACCCAAAATATGATCACCATGTAAATGTGTAATAAATATTTTCGACACTTTACGTGGCTTTAAGGATGTATGCAAAATTTGGTGTTGTGTCGCCTCTCCACAATCAAATAGCCACATTTCACCGTTTTCATCTAGTAGCTTTACCATTAATGCGCTCGTATTACGTTCCTTTGAAGGCATGCCTGCGCCTGTTCCTAAAAAATGCAGTTGCACAACTGCCACCTCAATTCTTTTTCTGTCGTTCTATTGTACCCTATTGCTAAACAGAAGAAAAACCTTTGGTGAAAGCTACTTTATTGAATCTCAAGAGTTAAAGTAATGCACTTGTTCTATCATTATTCTTTATGCGATGTGTAACATGATAAAAGATATTTTTAAAGTAAACTAAATTTTGTATTATTTTATTAGTTATTTTTGATATATTTATAATTAAAAAAGTGTTAAATTTATCTACTTGTTGAAATCTAGGTCTTGGGGTTACTATTTGAAGAAATATGAGTTTAAAAATATCATTCCCACATTGGAAGAATACAAATATCTATGTGAGTCTGTGGGATGGACTAATTTTATGAATTTTGAGGTGGCGGAAACATCACTAAAGAATTCCATTCACTGCATCACAGTTTATGATAATGAACAAATTACGGGCATGGGGAGAGTTGTTGGCGATGGAGCTATCTATTTCTATATTCAAGACATAGTGGTTCATCCAGATTATCAAAAAAATGGTATTGGGAATGAAATAATGAACATTTTGGTTGAATACTTACATAGAAATGCCCCTGACAAGGCATTTGTAGGTTTGTTTGCTTCACAAGGTAAAGAATCATTTTATGAAAAATATGATTTTAAAGATTTCTCACCAAACATGACGGGGATGTTTACTGTGATTTCCAAAAAATAAACATCCTATATTTATTAGAGAAGACACCCCGTTAAATGAATCCAAGTAGAGCAGTTAACTAAAATAAAAATGTACGTTACTAAAATTGAATTTAGTAATGTACATTTTTAGTACGTGATACATTATAAATAAGCTCTATAATGTAAGATTACAGAGTAACACCAAAGGTTTTTCTTCTATTTAGGTTCCCACGATACGAGTGCAGCATGAAAATCATGACGATAGTAATATCGACCGTTCTTTTCCTCTATAAACGGGGCAAGTGCTTCCTCAACATGTGATCTATTAAAATCAGTACTCAATATTTTTTTGCTTTGTGTTGTCACTAGCTGATCGTATGATTCGTATTCATACGTTCGCTTTAACGGAATAATGTCACAATCTGCATATATATCCATTTCATATAGTAAATTCAAAAATTCTATATAATCTCTTCGCGGATATTTAATATCATAACCGAACTTGTCATGTAATACCTCATAATGCGGCTGAATTGGCCCCGTTGTCATGCCGATAATCGCTCGTTTTTTAGCAAGTCGATTCATGTGATAAAGAGCCGATTTAATTTCGTACATGCGATAAAAACAATTTACGCCAATTACAATGTCATGTGCTTGTAGCTCATTTGCATCAAGCTTCTCCCACTTCGCGTGAACATAGGATACATGGCTCTTTTCTTGCAAACAATGTTGTAAGTATGCAAGTATGCTATCTGAGCTATCTACACACGTTAGGTCACGCACATATTCTGCAAGCGGAAACGTATAATTGCCCCATCCTGGACCAATTTCAACTACAGAATGATGTGGTTGAATTTGTTTCTTTATTTCTTGAAAAATACGGGCTGCATAAAGATCGGTTTGACCAATTTTTTTGCGCGCTAACGATTGAGACCAAAACTGTTCCTCTAATTGATCATTGACCATGCGCTCTGGCATTTGACCTTGCCAATCCTTCATGCCTTCTTGCCATAATGCTTCATAATTAATAGCTAACGGTCCTTTTCTAGTCATCCATGTACCTCAATTTTTAACATCTCATATATTTTTTCCATATTTAAATTAGCACGCACATGCGATGCTAGCATATTGTAGGCATCTTCCCTGCGCTCAGCATCGCTTTTAACATCTGTCGGCAATGTTGCCAGCCCTTTTGAAATGCGAATACTATTGACAAGCTGACGTGTAAAGTTACGATTATGGAATAATCCATGGAAGTATGTACCAATTACTTGTTCATCCGCACTTACTGCTCCATCTACACGACCATCTACTAATTGTAAAAATGGTGATACTTCATCTCGTAAAATTTGTGTACGACCAAGATGGATTTCATAGCCTGTCAATGTATCATTTCCGCGCGTCCCCGACATTTGTACAGTTTTTTTATCTCCTACAAATACGGTTTCCATCGGTAATAAGCCGAGACCCTGTGCTGAGTCGCCATTTCCTTCAACTGCATCTGGATCGAGCAACACTTCACCGAGCATTTGAAATCCGCCACATATGCCAATGATTTTAGTTCCACGTGCACGTAAGTTCGAAATCGCTTGAGCAAAGCCTTGTGCCTTAAGCCATGCTAAATCATCCATTGTGCTTTTAGTGCCCGGTAGTATAAGCAAATCCGGTGTGCCAAGCTCAGCCACATTGCCGATTAAACGTACACCAACCTCTGGCTCATCAAAAAACGGATCAATATCTGTGAAATTCGATATGCGAGGTAAACGAATCATCGCCACATCAACAGAAAACTCACCAGGCTTCGGTTTTTTAAATCGCAGTGCAGACAGCGCTAATGAATCTTCAGCTTCAATATTCACATCTACATAAGGCACAACACCTAAAACAGGGATGCCTGTCTCACGCTCTACCCATTCAATGCCATCGTCTAAAAGCTCGCGCATACCGCGGAATTTATTAATAATGAGTCCTTTTACACGTGCACGCTCTGCGTCATCAAGCAAAGCTAACGTCCCAATAATGGATGCAAACACACCACCCCGGTCAATATCAGCTACTAACACAACTGCCGCATCTGCTAAATGTGCCATACGCATATTGGCGATATCGCGATCCTTTAAATTAATTTCAGCCGGGCTTCCCGCACCTTCAAGCACAATAACATCATATGTATTTTGTAAAGTACGTACAGACTTCTCAACAATTGGCATTGCTTGTTGTACAAATTGATTGCGATAGCTCTTGGCATCCATATTTAAAAAATGCTTGCCATGTACAATAACCTCAGATACCATATCCTGCTTTGGCTTTAATAAAATTGGATTCATATCTGTTGTCGCTACAACACGAGCTGCTTCAGCCTGTACCCCTTGCGCACGGCCAATTTCTCCGCCATCTTCGGTTACAAATGAATTAAGCGCCATATTTTGCGACTTAAAAGGTACCACTTTTAGTCCATCATCTGAAAAAATGCGACATAATGCCGTACATATCATACTTTTACCTACGTCAGAGGCTGTTCCTTGAATCATAATTGACTTTGCTGGCATTCTGATTTCCCTCCTTGATACTTAGGAGAGTAGCTTATATTCAGTGACTTTAAATCATTCCTGAATATCCCCCCATTGAATATAAAATCGAAAATTGGACAGATGGATTTAGAATTCAAGTCCTTTGACAGCAGGAATTCCCTCTTCGTAATAATGTTTCGTTGCATCAATTGTTGAAACTAAATCAGCCATGGAAACAAGGGCAGGATTGGCACTGCGTCCTGTTACGACAAGATGCATTGTAGGAGGACGTTGTGCAATGGCTTCGAGTATTTCAGCTAATGGGAGAACGTCATCAATTGGGAATTTTGTAATTGCCAATGCATTATTAAGCTCATCTAAAACGAGTAAATCAATGCTATCATCTTGTAAGGCTTCCTTTGCTTTTTGCCAAGCTTTTGCTAATGCAACACGATGCTCCTCCGGTGTTTTTGTCCATGTAAACCCTATGCCCATTTGTTCCATTTCTACCCCAAGTTTCGATAGGGCAATTTGTTCACCGTACGTACGCTCTGGCGATTTTATAAACTGCATATAACGCACATTTAAACCACGCCCTACTGCACGCAATGTTACGCCAAGGGAAGCTGTCGTTTTCCCCTTACCATCACCTGTGTATACTAAAAACAAGCCTTTTCTAGCCATTTTTCCTACCTCCTTAAAGCCAAGTTGTTTTCTCTTCAAATGATGTTCGTTTTTTGTCTTTAAGCTCTTGCTCTTCTGGGTAACCAATGAAAATAGTACCGACAACCTTTTGATTTTCACTTGCACCGATAAATGTATGCATGCGTGCATCATGAACAAGTCCAACGCCTCGCGTACGCCATACGAATCCAAGCCCTAGCTCCTCTGCTGCTAGCCACATGGACATAATCGCACTGCATACAGCAAAAATATTATCTTCGGTTGCATCTTCATCATCTTCCACAATATCGGCTGTCACAACAATTGCAACAGGTGTTGTTTGAACAACCTTTAATGAACTTTCTACTAAATTAGGCTTCGTTGGAAAACGTTCTTGCAAATATGTACTAGCCATTGCTTCATAACGTTTCATCGAGTCACCTTGTATTACATAAAAATGCCAAGGTTCACGCATACGATCGTTAGGTGCATACGTTGCGGCTTGTAAAATTTGTTCTATTTTTTCCTTTTCAATAGGCTCAGTTGTATAGTTGCGAATTGCACGACGTTTTTTTAATGCTTCAATTACTGTCATGAAGTTATCCTCCTTTAAGTACATCTCTTTTGTCATTTGCCTGTCTATCTATTTATCTAAGAGAATAGCAAGGTGCCATCGCAACATTAGCTAAAAGCGAGCCCTTGCTCTTCAAACCATTGAATTTTTTCACGTACATTGACAACATCCCCTACGACGATCATAGAAGGATTATGATAACCCTCACGTTCAATAATATTAGCAATGTCGTTTAGTGGTCCTGTTATCGTACGCTGTTGCTCAGTTGTACCCCATTCAATTACGGCAACGGGCGTAGTCGCTGGGCGACCATTGTCAATAAGCTTTTTTGCGATATATGCAATATTGCCTACACTCATATAAAATGCGACAGTATCGATACCAGTTGCAAGTGCTGGCCAATTTAAAAAATCTTGTCCTTTTTCCTCGCGACCGTGACCTGTAACTAGTGCAAAACTTGTGGCAAAATCTCTATGTGTAACAGGAATACCTGCATACGCAGGAGCTGCAATTCCAGCTGTTATACCCGGTACCACTTCATAAGGTATGCCATGATTTTTTAATATTTCCGCCTCTTCAGCACCACGACCAAAAACAAAAGGATCGCCACCCTTTAAACGAGTTACAACTTTGCCTTCTTGCGCTCTCTCGACAAGCAATGCATTAATTTCGTCTTGAATTAGATGGTGCTTACCAGGCAATTTACCACAGTACACAAGCTCTGCATCTTTTTTTGCAAAATCTAATAATTTCGGATTCACTAGACGATCGTATGCAATGACATCGGCCTTTTGAATACATTCTAGCCCATACACTGTAATGAGCTTCGGATCTCCCGGGCCAGCCCCTACTAAATATACAATTCCCTCTTTCATCGCGTTTCTCCCGTCAATAGTTGTTGTAAATACGCCTCTCGTCGGTCAATCTCTCCACTGCGTGTCCATGCTAATAAGTTTGGCTCAAGTAGTGCTTGTAACGCGGCACGTCTTTGATTACCCTTATCAAATTTAGCAGTAACCATTAGACGAGCTTGCTGTAAAAAGCATACGTAATCTTCATATACAGCATCAAATTGCTCAGTTAAATCTTCTTTTATTTTGCGTGCAAGTGCTGGGCTTGCACCAGAAGTAGAAACCGTCAACACTAAAGGACCGCGACGAACTGTTGCAGGTGTTATAAAGTCGCTCTCACCCTGTGCATCTGCTCGATTTAAGAGCTGCCAATGTTGCGCCGCTTCTTGTACCGCATTGTTGACGTTTGTATCGTTTGTCGCTGCGATAATAAGTGTTGCATCATCTAAATCACGTGGCTCAAATTCTTTTACACGCCATGTTATTTGCCCTGATTCTGCAAGTGGCACTAATGTGTCGTGTAACGTCGGGCTAACTATGACAATGTTTGCTTTAGCTGGTAGCAATGACGTAACCTTTTGCGTCGCTACATGACCTCCACCTACAATAACAACAGTTTTATATTCGATATTTAAATGGATAGGAAAGTAATTAGTCATTTGTTTTCACCTTCTTACATGCTGTTAACCAGTTTTCAACAAGCTTAGGATTCGAAACAAAATGAAAATGCGTATAGCCAGCTACTAGATTCCCTGTTTGGTAACCTTCTTCTTTATTGCCAAAACGCCCTTTCGTTTCGTAAGCAGGAGTGTCATGAGTACCACTATATGATGAATAATGGAATTCATGGCCCTTTGCTTGTTCGTCCTTACCGATTAAAAAGTTAGACGTTGTCCCAAAGATTTCACGATAGCCAAGTGCCGCAAGCTTTGTTTGCATCGCTACTTCACCAGGAATCACACCGAGCATTTCATGGCGTTCACCTTGACTATTCGTAATCGCCTCAGTCAAATACATAAAGCCACCGCATTCAGCTAATGTCGGTAAACCTTTCGCGATTGCTTCACGAATGGATGTTTTCACGTCATTATTTTTTGCTAGCGTATCAGCAAATTCCTCTGGGAAGCCTCCACCAATATATAAACCATCTGCTTCGGCTGGCACAGGTTCATTTGCAAGTGGTGAGAAAAATTGCAATGTTGCTCCTTTTGCTCGTAAAAGTGCTAAATTTTCCTCGTAATAGAAGTTGAATGCAGCATCTTTTGCTACCGCAATACAAATATTTTTTGCAGGTTGTTCAGCAAATAGTTGACCCGTCTCTTGTAGAACGGGTGCCTTTGTTAATGACAACAATAAATCCAAATCAATCGTCTCTGCCATTAAAGCACCTAGCTTGTCAAAAAATGAATCGAGCTCACCTCGTTCAATCGCAGGAATAAGCCCTAAATGGCGACTTGGAATATCTATGCCTGTTTCACGTTTTAAATAACCTATAACCGGAATACCACATTCCTGCTCAATCGCAGCTTTGGCAATTTCATAATGGCCTACACTACCTACTTGGTTTGCAATAACGCCGACAATGTTTGGCTGGTCAGATAGTAGCTGAAAGCCTTTTACAACTGCCGCTACGCTGCGAGCCATACTTGCACAATTAACGATTAAAATAACCGGACTTTCTGTCACAACACTAATGTCCGCAGCCGAACCTTCATCAGATAACGGACTTTTGCCATCATAAAAGCCCATTACGCCTTCTATAATCGAAACGTCTGCATCCATGCTCGCACGTGCAACAATATCACGTACCGCATCATGCGAAAACATCCAACTATCAATATTACGCGATACACGTCCTGTCACAGCAGTATGGTAGCTAGGGTCAATATAATCAGGACCACACTTAAAGCCTTGCACGACTTTACCTTTTTCCTGCAATGCTTTCATTAGGCCAATTGTGAATGTTGTCTTGCCAACACCACTACCTGTCCCTGCAAGTACAAAGCGATTTGTTTGCATAGGCTCCCTCCTTAAAATACTAATCTTGCTACAGAAATCGTAGCATTGCCTGACTTTTTCTTTGGTAATACGAGTGATTCGACCTGTGCATAGCGCATTGCAGCTGGTTCACTTACCCCATATGCCCCTGTATATTTAAATACTGTTTCAGATGGTGATGGGAAATTGATTTCATTTAACTGTTCTGGGGTATATGTTACAAACTCCCAATCATATTTTTTTGTTATTTCAATAAAACAAGTTTCGTCTTTTTTTAAATCAATTGTACACAGTGCTTTTACACTTTTTTTCGATAGCTTCAGCTCAGCTAACGTTTCATCAATGACTTGTTCAATTTCTTCAACAGCCGTCCCCCGATTACACCCCATGCCAAGTACAATCGATTTTGGTCGATAAATGACGCCATTCTCTAGCAGCACTTCTTCTTCGGGTTCAATTATACGGTCGGTAATGAACAGCGTAGCATGAGGTTTCGCCTCAATCGCGTCGTGTGCTGATGGGTAAATTTTTATTTGCTCAGGCATTGGTGTATCACGCATCCACCAATCACGTTCGCCAGCTTCCTGTACAATCGCAACGTGTTCCTCATTGACAACAGAGGCACTAACAGGTGTTAGCTTATCTGCACTGTCCCAAACCCAGCCAAAACGTGCACCAAATAAATCAACAGGAATAGTTTTTTGAACATCAGAAGCTGTTGTAATAATAGGATTTGCTCCTAGCGCCGCTGCAACCTCATGCGTTAGCTCATTCGCGCCGCCTAAATGGCCCGATAGCACACTTATGACATTTTCCCCACGGTCATCAATAACAACCACACCAGGATCGGTCTTCTTATCCTGTAAAATTGGTGCAATCATGCGCACAACCGCACCAAGTGAAATAATTAAGATTAATCCTTTATACTGCTTAAAAAGTGTTGGCAGTAATAAACGCACCGTACCTGTAAAAAGCTGAATATGCTTTTCATCTTCGTCGCCATGTTCAAATTTACTCATATAATATAAATCGCTTGCCGCAAATGTTTGCTGTAGTTTGCGTCCTATTTGAACACCATGCTTCGTAATGGCTACAACTGCATAAGGATTACGCTGATCAACTTCAGGAAGTACACCTTCTTGTAATTCAATCACTTGTCTTCACACCTTTTCGGAAGCCATGTGTAAAGGTCGCATCATATAATTTTGAACGGTACTCATCTTTATCATGGATATTTGGGTCCAATGCCCAACCTGCTAAAATCATCGCATGTTTACGTATACCATTGACACGCATCGCCTCATCAAGCTCAACTAAAGTCGTACGAACAATTTTTTGATCGGGCCAAGTTGCACGCTGAATCACGGCAACTGGCGTATCATCAGACCATCCCGCACTTTGCAATTCTTTGACGATTTTCTTTGTTAGCGTTGCACTTAAGAACAACGCAATCGTACAATGGTGGCTAGCAAGATCACGTAGCTTTTCAAACTCAGGCACAGGTGTACGTCCTTCTGCACGAGTTAAAATAAGCGTTTGTGTTAAATCGGGAATTGTTAACTCGGCCCCGATTGCTGCGGCTGAAGCAAAAACCGAGCTAACGCCAGGAATGACCTCATAGCCAATCCCTTCCTTCTTCAATAAGGCAATTTGTTCCATGATTGCACCATACATCGCAGGGTCGCCTGTATGCATACGTGCTACTACTTTACCTGCATTGACACGCTCTACCATGACCGCAACCATTTCTTCCAAATGCATGCCGGCCGTACGAATTACTTCCGCATCTGGCTTTGCCTTTGCAATAAGATCTTCATTGACTAACGAATCCGTATACATAACAACATCCGCTGTTTGTAGCATATGTAAACCTTTGACAGTAATTAAATCCGGGTCTCCTGGGCCTGCACCAACAATATAAATTTTCTTCATTATTTACGCACCACCATTAATGTTAAATATTCTAAATCTACACCGTCTAGTTCACGTACATCCCAAATAATTTCCTCATCAGATGTAACCTTTGTTACAACGGAAGCTTTATCAAGTAAGTCTAAATCACGCAGTACTTCTAGCATTAAATCAATAACCTTTGCTACTTTTATAAATACGACTGCATCATGACTTTCAATTGCTTCACGCATTGCATCATAATTATCATGAGCTGGAATAATTGCGACACGATCATCTCCATCAGCAAGGGCAATGCCTAAACGTGATGCAGAACCATTGAATGATGAAATACCAGGTACTGTACGAATTTCTACGTCTGGATGCATGTCCTGCATTAGCTTCATCATATGGATAAAAGTACTGTATAAAAGAGGATCACCTTCTGTCACAAATGCAACATCCTTGCCTTCTTTCAATTTACCATAAACAAGTTCAACAGATTTCGTCCATTCACGTTCTAATACTGCCTCATCCTTCGTCATTGGGAAAACAAGACCAAGCATATCTTTTTCCTCTGGATTAATGTAAACGTCTACGATGCGGTGTGCATAGCTTTTGCTACCCTTTAATTTTTTTGGGTAGGCAATAACTGGTGACTCCTGGATAACACGGAATGCTTTTACTGTAATTAATTCTGGATCGCCAGGGCCTACGCCTAAGCCATATAAAATACCAAGATTACTCATGATTTTCTTCCTTTCGATATGCCGAAATTATATATATCGGGTTTAATGGGACAAAGCGAGTCATATCTAAAATTGGTTTACTACGTGCAAGTTGCGCCTGTAAAATTTCTACTGCAAAGCCGCAAGCTTTAAACGCCTCAACTGCCTTATATAAATTTTCAATTGTAGCAGCATTTAAGACAATGCGACCATTGGGCTTTAAGCGCGTACAGCACAGCTGTAATAGCTCCACCATTTCCCCACCTGTTCCGCCGATAAAAATCGCATCTGGGTCTGGAAAATGCTCGAGTCCTGCAGGAGCTTTACTATGAATAGCCGTTACATCGACACGGAACTTCTGTTGATTTTGTAGGCAATTTTCTAAATCAGGAGCATTTTTTTCCACTGCATACACTTGACCTTCTGGTGCCAATTTACCAGCTTCAATCGCCATGGAGCCTGTGCATGTGCCGACATCCCAAATCGTGCTGTCCTTTTGAAGCTGCATTGCTTGCAAACTTAATACACGAATTTCCTTTTTCGTAATCAGTCCTTTATCTGGCTTACGTTGTGAAAACTCTTCATCATCAATACCAAGTGCATAGCGCTTCGGAGCTGACGTTTGCTGTAGGATCACAACATTGAGAGATGAAAATTCTGCTTCTTCTAATTCATCAAGAGAGTACCAGCCATATTTTTCATCAATACCTTGTAAATTTTCTGCCACAAAAGCACGGTATTCTGTCATACCAAAATGCTTTAAATAACGTGCCAGTGCATTTGGATTATTGTCTGCATCTGTTAGTAATGCCACTTTCTTTTTACCATCAATACGTTGCGCTAAGCCTTTCATTGTTCGCCCGTGAATACTAGTTACATAGGCATCCTGCCAGCTTTCGCCCATTTTTGAAAACGCAAGCTGTACAGAGCTCATATACGGATATACTTCGATATTTAGCTTCTTTGCTAAATAGCCCCCGATGCCGTAAAATAGTGGATCACCCGATGCTAAAATAACTGTCTTACGCGTTTCTTCGGAAAGTTTTTCAACAAGCGTCGAAAGACCACCTTTAATGACTATTTTTTCTCCTGTAAAGCTTGTGAAAAAATCAAGGACACGCTCACCACCTACGAGCACCTCGCAGTCTTCAATCCACTGTCTATACTGTGGTAGTAAACTTTCCTGTCCGTTATCCCCGATCCCAATCAATTTCATCGATCGATGCAATGTCATCAGCCCTTCCTAATAATTGTCCCTGCATCGAATAAATCGATGTGGAAACCGTCAAGCCCCCTCTAATATGGTGTAAAGATGAATAACAGCATGCCTCGCATAGGTGATGAAAGAAAGCATCATAGCCTTTTTCAGCCATTATTTCACCAACTTGTGATGCGGTATTTGCCTCTCTTACTTGTGCTACTGTTTCTTCATCTGCCCCAATATCAATGGCTAACTGCGCTAAAAAATTAAAATCAATGGCTGCGCTTTTGGAGTGCACCATCATTACCCCTTGAGCCACCTTTGAAAATTTCCCCATCATCCCAACGAGCGATACTTGCTTAATGCCAAGTCGTTTACAATGCTTTAATGTAAAGCCGACAAAATCACCCATTTCAATAAACGCTTCCTCAGGTAAGGTAGGATATTGGGCCATCCCAAACTTTTCACTACGCCCACCTGTTGTTATAACTACATGTTCACAGCCAGCTGCCCTTGCGACACTAATAGCTTGAACAATACTTGCCATATACGCAGAACTCGAAAAAGGCACGACGGTTCCCCTTGTGCCTAAAATGGAAATGCCGCCAATAATGCCAAGCCGTCCATTTAATGTTTTTTTTGCAATTTCCTCGCCCTCTGGTACAGAAATAACAACATTAACGCCGCGATTAATTTGAAACTCTTCAAGCACATCTTGCACGGTACTATGTATCATTTTACGTGGTACAGGGTTAATCGCTGCTTCTCCAACAGCAACAGGTAAGCCGGGCTTTGTTACTCGCCCGACGCCAATACCGCCATCTAAATGTATCCCTGGTGTATCAGCCCAACTTACCGTGCCAATAATAAGGGCTTTGTGTGTCGCATCTGGATCATCACCAGCATCCTTAATCGTCTCACAGCTTACTACGTTGCTTCCAAACGTACATTTTTCAATTGTAAATGTTGCATCTCGCCCTATTGGCAAATGAATCGTACTCGTTTCCTGCTCTTCATTTGTTATGAGTGCTAATAATGCCGCTTTCGTAACTGCAGTTGCACAGGCTCCCGTTGTATAACCGTGACGCATGTCTTTAGGATCCTTTTTTGGCTTCCGCTCCATTATTTTTTCGCCTGTTCGTCCGCTAATAATGAAACGGCATTTAAAGCAGCAACCGTCACTGTACTACCGCCTTTACGTCCAACATTTGTAATATAAGGAATCCCCTCTAGCTTTAAAAGCTCTTCTTTCGACTCTGCTGCTGACACAAAGCCTACTGGCATGCCAATAATTAAGTCCGGTTTCGCTAAGCCTTCTTTAATTAAGCGAATTAACTCTAGTAAGGCTGTCGGTGCATTTCCGATTGCATAAATGCCACCTTCGTGTAATTTTGTTGCCTTTTGCATTGAGATTATGGCACGCGTTGTATTTTGTTTTTTCGCTTCAATCGAAACGTCTTCATCTGCGATATAGCAGTGTAAATCCCCACCATGCTTTTGGAAACGTTTTTTTCCTGAACCACTTTCAATCATTTGTACATCAGCAATGACATGACGACCTGCAAGGATCGACTTAATGCCTGCTTCAATTGCACCTGGTGTAATAATGACGCTACGTCCTAATTCGAAGTCAGCAGAAGCGTGGATAATACGACGGACAATTTTCCACTCATCTTCTGTAAAATCATGTTCGCCCATTTCCTCTGCAATTATCGAGAAACTATAATCATAAATTTTGTCTGGGTCTACTGTTAATGGTTTGAAATCTGTTTTGAAATCCATTTGGTTTGCCTCCTAAAGTTTGTGTTGTACAGCTTGTAGTACTTCCTCAAATGAGGAGTATTGTTGGCCATATTGAATATTTGGTCGTGCGATTAAAATCGTTTCAATACCACAGGCAAGTGCAGCGTCTAGCTTTTCATCGACTGAGCCGACTTTGCCACTTTCTTTTGTAATCATCAATGTAACATCGTATTGACGAAATAGTGCTTCGTTTAATTCTTTTGAAAAGGGACCTTGAATAGCAACAATATCTCTTTGCGCCACACCGAGTGCTTCACATTTTTCCATATTATCAAGGCGAGGAAGCATACGTGCAATAACACGTGTATTTTCTAAGCCTTGTAACACCTTTGTAAACGTTGCAAGTGTTTTACTGCCAGTTGTCAGCATAATCACGCCTCGTTTTACAGCTGCTAACTGTGCTGCTTCCTCATAATCTTTAACAACGGTAATAAGAGGGTGTTCGTAATGTTCATTTGCGCGTTCATAACGAATGTATGGAACACCAGCACTCTTTGCTGCTGCCATCGCATTTTTAGAAGCTTCCTCTGCAAATGGATGTGAGGCATCGACAACTAAGCGATACCCTTGTTCTGTAAGTATTGCTGCCATTTCCTCAGCAGTTAGTCTACCAACTAAATGTGGTAGACCTACCTCTGCAAGGCTTGTAGCAGCCGAATCAGTAACAACTGTAGCCGTAATCGCATAGCCCACTGACTGCAATTCAAGTGCTAGATTCCTTGCATCGCTCGTACCAGCTAACATGAAAATCATTTTACTAGCTCCTCGTCATGGTGATGATGATCGTGATGGTGATCATGCTCGTGGTCATGATGGTGGTCATGGTCATGGTCATGGTCATGGTCGTGATGGTGGTCATGGTCGTGATCATGGTCATGATGGTGATGATGATGCGCATGTCCATGTACCGCCGCATAAGCACGATAATTTTCTAAATCCTGCATACCTGTTGATGTACCATTCACAGCTTGTTCAATACGGTTTAACAACACATTTTGTAAACGATCATGGTAGCCAAAATAATTAGCAATTTGGATATCACAGTCAGGATATTGCTCATTAAATTGCTTGCACATGCCATTCATACGTTCCATTAAAATACCTGTGAATAAAAAGTACGGTAGCATAATAATTTTTTTAGCACCGAGCTTGACACAGCGTTCAATGCCTTCTTCAACACGCGGATCTGTCACGCCCATAAATGCGCTTTCCACATACTGAACGTTTAGTTTTTCCCATAACAAACGTGTAATTTTATAAAAATCACCATTTGCCGCTGGGTCACTGCCACCACGTGCAATTAATAAAATAGCAGTATCTTTATGTTCTTCCTCAGTATTGAAGTCGATTTCTGCTAAGCGGTCTTCTAAAATAGCAAAAATTTCGTCATGAATACCGATTGTTTGTCCATACGTGAATGTAATATTTGGATAATGCTCACGTGCATGTTCGATTTCTGCTGGAATATGCATTTTTGAATGACCAGCATGAAGTAAAATAATCGGGATTACATGTACCTCTGTAGCACCCTTCTTCACACAATTCGTTATACCATCTTCAATGTTTGGCGAGGCAAACTCTAAAAAACATGTTTCTACTAAAAAGCTTTCATCGATACGTGGCGTCATTTGCTCTATAAACGTTCGTACCTCGTCATTTCCTGCTGCTAAACGGCTACCATGGCCAACAAATAAAATTGCTTTCATCTTTTATCTCCTCACTAGTCGCCGCACGGAGCTGGCTCTACTTTTATTTTTGACGACATATCTTGATACGTAAAATGCAATATTTTTTTCACCCGTTTGAAGTACTTAAATAAGCGTTCATTTGGATGTGCATTTGCCTTATATTCCTCAATAATGTCTGTAATAAGCGGAATAAGCTGTTCTGGCTCTAGTCCCTCTACAACTGGCTGTGCTGCATGTGCAGTACGCCCTACTGGTTTCGCACCGATAAAAACATCAAATTTACTTTTCCGGTAGACGATACCTATATCGTCAAATACTGCACGATAACACGCCATGCCACAGCCATTAAAGCCAATGTTCAGCGTTTTAGGCAACGACAACCCACCAAGCTTTGCTTGAATCTCCTCTGCATATGGAATTGAATCTGCCTTCTCGCCATAACAGAAGTCACAAGCCTTTAATGACAGCACATCCCCAATTGGTGCGAGTAAAAAGCCTACTTCTCTTAACTTTTCAGTAATAATTTCTGGCTCTGTCGTTGGAATTTTTAAATGAATTTGATGGTCAGGTGTATATTCCATCGTGCCTTCATCTCCCACAACTTCAGCTAACGTCATCATTTGCTGTGGAGTGAAAAATTTATTCGCTACCCCAGGACTAACAGCAAGTTCAAAAATCGACTCCATTTTTTGCTGAACTAACTTCGTTGTAGCCTTTGTGACAGTTGTTCCTTTCACCATGGCTAGTGCAGTTGCTGCCATTTCTAGAGATGATTTTTCTTGTACCGATACAGGCGCAGGTGCTATCGCAATACTACTTTTCAGACGTCCTGCATTTGGATCTGCAGCAAAGTCATGACTTGCAGTACCTGTTTCTTGGTTCATTGCCCACGGCTCATTTTCTTCTCTTAAACGCTGGTGTGGACGTAAAGGCTGTTTTTCTTCTCCAAGTGTATATTTGCGCTGATAGCCACGCGGTGTAATCATTTTATTGTCATAGAAAAATGTCGATGAATTTCCAATAATAACTGTAGTTAACATGCCGATATCATGCTCGAGCATCTCTGCTAAAGTCGTCATCGTTATTTCCTGACGATCACGGTAGGCACTTTTCACAAGTCCTACAGGTGTATCCGGTGATCGATATTCTAGTAAAATCCGTTGTGCTTCTACAATTTGACGTGTACGGCGACCACTTTTTGGGTTATATAACGCAATGACAAAATCGGCCATCGCCGCAGCTTCCACACGCTTTGCAATTAAATTCCAAGGTGTTAAATGATCGCTTAAACTAATCGTGCAAGAATCATGCATAATCGGTGCGCCTAGCAAACTTGCACACGAATTAATAGCAGAAATTCCTGGCACAATTTCGACTTCAACACCTGTTGCTTCCGTCCACCCAAGCTCAATTAGTACTTCATATACAAGTCCAGCCATCCCATATACGCCTGAGTCACCACTCGAAATAACAGAAACGATATTTCCAGCCTCCGCTTGACGTACCGCTTCTTGTGCTCGTGACACTTCTTCTGTCATACCAGTACTAACAATCGACTTCGCACTTACTAAATCTTGAATGAGCTCAACATACGTTTTATAACCGATAATAAATTCACTTTGTTGTAATGCCTCTACAGCACGTGTCGTAATATGCTTGAAATCTCCAGGTCCAAAGCCTACAACAAAAATCTTTCCTTTTTGCGCCATTTTTTACCCCTCTTTCACCTTGTCGATGCCTTTAATGGCTGTTGTTTGTGGGGTACGTTGCAACGTACCTTCTGTCAGTGTAAAAACATGCTCGCTGTGTAAAGAATCATGGTTTAAATCTTTTACAAGTGTTCTACCATGCTCAACTGTTGGTACACGATACCAATTTCCCTGTGGGTACGCGATCACAACACAAGCATCTTTACATCTGCCATTACAACGCGTTCTTGTCGTATGTATTTCCTTATCGAGTGCTAATTTCTCTATTTCGTCTCGTATTGCGAGCGTAATTTCCTCAGCTTCTTTTTTCATGCAACTACTACCATTACAAATAAAAAGATGGGTTTTCATGCCCTCTAAATTCCAAGTTGTCATTGCTTTTCTCCCCTCATTCTACTTTTAGGAAAAAGAAAAAACCTTTACTCGATATCGAAGAGTAAAGGTTTTATAGAAGCCAAAATAAAAACGAATATACACGTATCCGCTCTCGCTTCACTTCTCCCTCCGAAAAGTTTGCATATCATCAACTAAGCAGGTTTCCTGACTTAAGCTTCCTCTTACTTTCGCGCCTTCCCAAGTTTTCAGTGGCATTGCGATTTCATCAGCTATTACAGTAGCGGGGGCTGTATCGGATTTACACCGATTTCCCTATTATCTCGAAGTATATCGAGCACTTAATGATGGATTTATATTTAAATTTTAAAATGAAATGTTAATAAAACGAATATAAAACTGTTTCTATCATAGCCTATCATTTTTATACTTTTCAACATTTCTTTTTTATTTATTAGATTTTTAATAAAATTTCAACAAATATTTCATTAAAATTGATAGATTTTCTCTGACATTTATCTGAATTTTCTAGATTGTTATTTTATAAAAAATTTTTTACAAAAAAAAGGATAGCTTATGATTGGAAAAACATGTTACACTTCTTCGTGAAAACTCACAACTTCATCTTTTTTCGGTGCGAAGTGTATACATTTCGCTTAAAAGGGAAGCCGGTTCAAGTCCGGCGCGGTCCCGCCACTGTACTAGGGAATTTTATAGAAAATGTCACTGTCCATAGGACGGGAAGGCCTATAAAATGTTGAACTAAAGCCAGGAGACCTGCCGAGAAAATCGTGATCGTTTCAACCTACGAGGAGAGGTGTGCGGCTTGGCAAATGACAGTTCTATTTGCTTTTTCAGCTATGCACTTTTTCCGAAACGGAGAAGTGCTTTTTTTATTGCGCACGCTACATTCGAAAATTACTGTTGAGGAGGAAAGGTTTTGAAATTTTCTTTTTGGAAACTTAGTTATTTCTTAGTGGCTCTTTTACTAGTACCAAAACGAGCGTTTGCCATGCATATCATGGAAGGATTTTTGCCGATTGAATGGGCGATTTTTTGGTGGGTTATTTCGATTCCATTTATTATTTTAGGATTACGTTCTATTCGTAAAACAATTGACGAAAATCCTGAAACGAAAATGATATTAGGCTTATCAGGTGCATTCGCATTCGTCTTATCGGCACTGAAAATTCCATCAGTAACAGGAAGTTGCTCACATCCTACTGGTGTTGGCCTTGGTACAGTTCTTTTTGGACCATTAGCCATGAGTGTGATTGGAACAATCGTTTTATTATTCCAATCATTACTTTTAGCACATGGTGGTATTACCACTTTAGGTGCAAATGCTTTCTCTATGGCGATTGTAGGACCAATTATTGCGTATTATGTCTTTAAAGGTTCTCAAAAAATCGGTCTATCATTCTCTATTGCTGTCTTTTTTGCACGATGCTTGGGGACTTAGGTACATATGTTGTCACTTCAGTTCAATTAGCATTGGCTTTCCCTTCTGAAGTAGGAGGCTTTATGGCTTCATTCACAAAATTTGCAGGTATTTTTGCTTTAACACAAATCCCTCTAGCAATTAGTGAAGGAATTTTAACAGTTATCGTTATGAATTTCTTAAAAAAATACAATGTGAGCGAATTAAAGGCACTACGTGTTTTCTCAGCAAAGGAGGCACATTAGGATGAAGAAAAATTTACTGCTACTAGCTGTCGTTGTACTTTTAGCAATCATCCCTCTTTTCGTACAAAAAGGTGCAGAATTCGGTGGTGCAGACGGAGAAGCTGAAGCTGCAATCGGTGAAATTAATGCAGAATATGAACCATGGTTTGAAAGCTTATGGGAGCCACCAAGTGGTGAAATTGAAAGCTTATTATTCGTATTACAGGCTGCGATTGGTGCTGGCTTTATTGGCTATTTCGTAGGCTATATGCGCGGCAAGCATAAGGAAGGTTAAACGATGTTACTCATTGATAAGTATGCTTATATGAATAAACTAGCGTCCGTTCATCCGTTAGAAAAAATGACGTTTTCCTTGGGGTTACTGCTATTGTCGCTTATCGTGAGAGATGAACTTATTTCACTCATTACATTTATTGTAATGAGTGCTTTTATCATTTTAGGCGCAAAAATCCCTTTCCAATATTATGCGAAATTACTGCTGTTACCAGGATTTTTTCTGCTATCCAGTTTACTATCTATTTTGATTTCAATTGCACCAAATTCAAGTAACCTCCCAGCACATTTCTGGGCATTTTCTCTTAGTAATTGGACTTTTTTCATCGGAAATGAAAGCTTGATCACAGCACAGCAGCTATTGTTCTCTGTATTAGGCAGTATTAGCTGTTTATACTTTTTAATTTTAACGACATCGGTACAATCTATTTGTCACGTCTTACGTCAATGGCGTCTGCCTGCTTTATTTGTAGAATTAGTAGAGCTAACGTATCGATTTATTTTCATCTTTTTAAATAGCATGCAAAAAATTCATCTTGCTCAACAATCACGCCTTGGCTATCAATCACCTATGCAATGGTTACGGTCGATTTCCATGCTTATTGCAGCATTGTTTGCGGAAATGTTTCAACGTAGTCGTGAACTAAATAATGCGATGCAAGCACGTGGTGGCGAATCTATTTATTGGCAAGACAGTGTATGTTATAGCAAGAAAAACTGGTTTGGAATTGTTTTTATATTTTTATTCCTCGTAATATATGGAGGTTTTTTCTCATGACAGAGCTTTATTTTGATCTTAAACATTTATCATATGCTTATGCAGACGGTACCGAGGCACTTACAGATATTTCATTGCAAATTCCAAAGGGGAAAAAAATCGCCCTACTAGGTCATAATGGTGCTGGCAAATCAACACTATTTCAGCATCTAAATGGAATTTTAAAACCGACCGATGGCAACATTACGTTTTGCAACGAAGCGCTTAGCTATTCTAGAAAAGCATTATCCGCATTACGTCAGCAGGTCGGCATCGTATTCCAAGATGCTGACAATCAACTTTTTTCAGGTACAGTAAAGCAAGATATCGCTTTCGGGCCATTAAATCTTGGCTGGTCTCATGAAAAAATCGAGGAAAAAATCGCCTGGGCAGTAGCACAAACAGAGGTTGAGTCATTACTTGATAAGCCCATACATTTTTTAAGCGTCGGACAGAAAAAACGTGTTGCCATGGCAGGTGTGCTGGCAATGGAACCTTCTGTATTACTATTAGATGAACCGACTGCTGGACTAGACAATTATTATGCTGCACAACTTTTACATTACTTAGCTAAATTAGAAAATGGGGAACGAACTTTTTTATTGGCAACCCATGATATCGCTTTGGCTTATGAATGGGCGGATCAAATAATTGTTATGGAGGCTGGGAAAGTCATTTACAATGGGGATCCGGTCGAATTGTTCTATCAAGAGAAGTTACTTGAACTAGCCCATCTTGAACGACCATGGGTTTTTGAAATAACCCTCGCCTTACAAAACAAAAAGTTATTTGACGTTGGCTTGCCTATGCCTCGATCAAAAGAAGACTTACAAACACTTATCGAGCAGCTCTAAATTGTTTGGGTGCCAGGCACTCAAACAATTTTAAAACAATTGAAAAAAATTTATTGAGATATGAAACTTTTCTATTTTCCATCCGTTATAAATAGTGAAATGTCATATTTTACTGAAGGAGGAAAAACAATTGAAAAACTGGGTGATGAAATCAATCGCTGTCGTAGCATGTTCTGCACTAATGGTTCCTGCTGCTTCTGCCTTTGCTGAAGCACCACAGAACCCAGAATTGGTGACAAGTATGCTCGCTAGCAACAAAAGGCAAGCATTAAAGCAGTTCAACGATCAAACAGGAGGAAACGAATGGATTAGTGCCGATACTATTATCGTCAAACATTCGGGTCTTGCGAAGACCGTACATAGTAAAATTGGTTCAAAAGTAATTCGATCGATTCCTTCATTAGGTTACGAAGTAATCCAACTAAAAAAAGGCATAACATTAACAGAGGCTGTTTCGTATTATGCCAAGCAAAACGGAGTCAAAAGTGTATCTCCAAGCTACAAGTACCAATCCTTTAATAATGCAGTCGATCCAAAGAAAAAGGATATGTATCATATAAATCTACTGCAAATTGATAAGGCTTTATCATTAGCAGGAAATCATGAGGTCAAAGTAGCAGTTATCGATTCTGGTGTAGATTATAAACATCCAGATTTGAAGTCTCAAGTGCTTCCACCTTATAATGCAGCAACGCCTGCCAATACCTCATTTTCTGATCCACACGGGACGCATGTAGCAGGCATTATTGCAGCTACTAAAGATAATGGGCTTGGTGGACATGGTATTTATCCATCAGCAAAGATTCTGCCAATAGATGTCTTTAACGGCAAACAAACTGCAAATGATTTCGTTATTGCACAAGGTATACTTTACGCTATTGAACAAAACGCTGACGTTATTAATATGAGTCTCGGTGGCTACGGAGAATCTCCACTAATGCAGGAAGCCGTTAAAAAAGCAATCGATAAAGGCATTACGATTGTAGCTGCTGCGGGTAATGATTCAACAGATCAATACTCCTTCCCCGCTTCTTTCGAAGGTGTCATTAGCGTTGGTTCTACAAATGAACGCAATAAACTATCAAGCTATTCCAACTATGGACCATCAGTGGACTTAGTTGCGCCAGGAGAAGATATTTATAGTACCGTTTATGATCGAAAAAAGGGATCATCCTTCACAGCATTTAGCGGGACTTCAATGGCATCTCCTGTAGTTGCGGGTGTAGCAGCCCTACTAAAATCAAAATATCCCACTTTAAAGCCTCATGAAATAGAGGCAATACTCGAAATGACCGCAAAGGATTTAGGTGAAAGAGGCTACGACCTAACCTATGGACATGGCCTCGTCGACCCATTAAAAGCAATGCACTTCGATTTAAACAACCTACCAGAGCGCTATTCTGAAACAAAAGAAGAGCGTCTAACCAATGCCAAAGTGCTTAATAAAAATAGTCTGAATACCGAAAAAGGCGAATTCAAGCTACCAGATGAAAAGAAATGGTATAAAACTGAATTAGATGCAGGTGAATATGTTCAACTATCATTAAAAGGTGCTAGCAACTATGACTATGCATTTGACTTATACTTCTACCCTACAGGTCAAAAAGATGAGTCTGAAACTATCAATGTCAATGATGTTCGCGCAGGAAAACAAGAAGGCTACCTTTATAAAGCAGAGCAAGCAGGAACGCTTCTTATTGGCGTTAAGGATCATAATGGTGGCTATAGCTTAAAAGGTGCATCAAACTATATTTTCACAGCGCAAACGACAAATGAATTACCGATCGATTCATTAGCAATGGATAGTGCACATAAAATTCAACAGTTCCCATTTAGTACGGCAGGAGAAAATTATACGTTACTCTCAGACAATCAACAAGGTGACCAAGATTACTTTACATTTTCAGTAACGCAACCATCAACATTGAAATTTGATTTATCTGGTCTACCTGGTGTTACAGCATCAATGGAAATCTATTTAAAAAGTGATTTGGATAACATATCAACAGAACAAATAGATGAAGACGAATGGAATGAAAATGCACCCTACCCATTACAAGCATCTTCAAGCTCAGCAAAAGGTGAAAGTGTAAGTATCGTTTTCGATGCAATCCCTGATGAAGAGTATGTACTAAGTGTATCCAATGACAACAGTGGCGCAGTGTCAATCGATATGCTCTTTAATGGCGGTATTGATAACGAGGAAAAAGCGAACATGAATGAATCAATTATTCCTTACACGTTAAAAGGAGAAATTGTTCATCTTCCTGAAGATGAAGACGGACTTCCATTGGATGAGCCAATGCTTGAAGACGATGTACAAAATAGTGATGGTGCACCAGCTCCAAATAAAGCAAAAAAACGTGAACGAGGAAAAAATTTTTTAAATCTTCTTTCAGGTCCCGATTTTGAGGAAAATGGTTTAGATGCGGATCTCATTATGGCGAATGCGATTCCTTTTAATATCGGTGAAGATCAAAAAGCATACTTCCAAACTGAATATGATGAAGATTATTTCGTATTTACTGCTCCAGAAGATGCGATTTATGGTTTCCAAATTAAAAAAGGAAATAATCAAGAGCCAACTGGCACTATATTTGAATATGATGAGGAAACAAATGAATTGCTTCCACTTTCTTCATTAGCGAATGATTCGGGGCTGATTGGTCTACTTTACGGAGTAACAATTGATGAAGACGATCCAAAAACAATTGCTCTGAAAAAAGATAAAACTTATGTTATCAAAATTGTTAATTTTGGTGGCCGCTCCATCGAACCATATTCACTTACATCAAGAAAAATGGCAGCTATACCTGAAGACAAAAACAATGAAATTAATACAGACATCACTGCTCAAACGATTGAACCAGGTATCAATTATCAAAATCATCTCCTCTATAATGATGATAAAGATTACTACTACTATAAACATCGGGGCGAGGATACAGTGTTGAGTCTTCTGTTATCTTCCGTTCCATATACAAATGAACAACTCAATCAAATACCAAAGGAACTACAATTTGACTTGAAATTTTCTGGTTCAATTATTGAGGATACAAACGGCAATATGCAAATCGACGACGATGAACTAGCGAAAGAAATACCGTTTGGACAAGGTGAAAACTTATTTGAAATATTTCTTGGTCTCTCAGGTACTTCAGAGGTCAACACATCTTTCCTAGCGAAAAGAAATCGCGGTTACTTTATTACTCTTAGCGCCACGGACTTTGGGCTCTTATCGCTCCAACCATACACATTATCTGTATTTAATCATAAAAATGTTGATGAAGATGCAGATTCCACATTAGTGCATGGTGTGCCAACAAAACCAACTATGCTAACGAAAAACGGCGATAAATATATGGCTAATCAATATTTAAATGCTAGTGTGCCATTTGGCGATAAAGACTATTTCGAATTCTACAATGACCGCAAACGCGATGTGTTCTTCTCCTTACAAACTGAAAAAGGTTTAGATGGTGTAATTCGTATTATTGATGCCAATGGAAAAACGGTTGAAACATTAGATCTTTACGGTTCCAAAGATACTGAAGTAGGTTCCGTTGAACTAGATAAAGGAACATATTATATAGAGGTTAGTGAAGTAAACGGCAAAGCTAGTACACAACCATATACGCTCGAAGTACAGTAACTAGCTGCTAAAGTAAAAAAAGGACGAAAGGCATCGAGTTGAACTTCTCGATGCCTTTTGACTTTATGCCCAATAGCTTTATTCAAAAAATAGCTTTCATCTCAATCAAATAATGTTTTCTTTTCTGGAGTACGTAAAAATTCAAAGAGTATATCTATTTGTGCCATAGTATTTCTATTAGTAGAAAGCGGCGGTAAATTGTGTTGCGAAAAAAAGTGAACATTATTCGTTTCAATACCTATCGTAGCTTCCCCTCCAATAATTTCACACAAAATAAATATCTTATAGTAATGATACGGTTCAGGAGGGTGCTGGTGTTTATTTTTGTCCAATAACGCAAGAAGTCTTACTGGCATTACATCATAACCAGACTCTTCTTTAATTTCCTTTACTACATTCTCTGAAGGAGATAATCCAATATCACAAAACCCTCCTGGTAATGCCCATTTATTATCAATATTCTCTTTTACCATTAATATTTGATTATTTTTAAAAACGACACCACGAACATCCACTTTCGGCGTTTGATAACCTGTTTCATTCGTAAATAAGTCCTTAATTTTGGTCATTTCAAGTTCAGTGTGTAGTGACATAATCTCTGCACTAATGTTACGTAATTCCTCATAACGCTCGATATCATACATATCCTTAGAAAAAGTTAAGCCCGCTTGAGATAATGCTTGTATTTTTTTTGCCCATTCCAACCATTGGTAACTCATAAAATCCCTACTTTTAAGGACTGCTTGAATTCGGTGACACTTTTTATGATTGAATTTGGTTGTTCGTTGAACTCTTCTGTTTGGTATTCGGGTAACCATTGTACGCCAATTGTATAGACATTCGCTTGCAAACCTGCAATGATATCAGCATCACTATCTCCTATATAAACCGCCTCAAAATTTTCAACCTCTAAAAGAGATAATGCTTTTACTAAACCCTCTGGATTAGGTTTAGGTTTTAATACATCATCACCAGTTATGATGACATCAAACAGCCCTTCCATATCTAATGCTTTTAGAGAGATATCCAAGCTTCTTTTTGCCTTTCCCGTGAAAATTCCTATTTTTATATTTGCCTCTTTCAAAGAGGTCAATAATTCACGAATTTCAGGATTAACTTCTACTAAACTTTTATGTAATTCGGCATATTGAGCATAGTAATATTCGATAGCTTCTTCCTTATTAGGATTTGAGAGATTATTTCTAATAATACCTGTTTCAGAAGGACCAAACATTTCCTTAATCTCATTTGCCGTAAGATCCTTATTATCATAGTCTTTAAATACTTTTTGAAAAGCATAATAACAAATTGGTAAAGTATTCGCCAATGTTCCATCAAAATCAAATACGATAGCTTTCATATTTTGCTCCTTTTAGTTTATATAGTGATTCCAACGGACATTGTATACATTGTTGAAATCCCTCTAGTTCTTATTATGATTGTCTGCCCTCCTTTAAAGTTATTAATATATATATTTTACAAATGTTTCTAAAACCCTTTTAATTATTTGTGACTTACGTCTTGAAACCTATTACTCTATCGTAAATACAATACAAAAAAGCATCTTCATCCAAAATGGATGAGATGCTTATTCTTAATTAAAATACTTAACATAATTACAATATTGATCTTGTTTCATATTAAGATTTTCATATAACTTTCGTGCATGAACATTATCTGTAGCCGTTTGAAGCGTAACATACCGTGCATCTTGTTGCTCACAATATTGAAACACCTTCTCCATCAATGCTTTGCCCACCCCTTGGCCTCTAGCATCGTCCGTTACATATATATCATTTAATATATATGCACGCTGTAATGCAATAGATGAAAAAGTTGGATATAATTGTGCGAAGCCAATCGTTTTCCCATTTACTACAGCAATAAAAATAATGGATTCTTTTAAAGCCATTCGTAATTGGATAAATGCTTTAGCACTGCTTCTATCTGATTCAAGTCCATAAAACTGGCGGTATTCATCAAATAGCACTGTTACTTCTTCTAATTCATCCATAGTCGCGTGAAGTATTTCCATTTCATTCTCTCCCCTTATGTCTACCCATGATTGTTAAAAATATGTAGCTAGTGATAATTATAAAGGAAATGCTGTTATAAAGATATTATGAATAGTACTTCAAAAATGAAATTAAAAGGCGCCGCTCTGAAGTCACTTCAGACTTCAAAAACAGCACCCTTTGCCATATTTAGTGGAAATAATGATCTACACGTTGTATTACTTCATCAGCAGAAAGCCCAGCTGCATCGATAACAGGTCCTGCCATTATAGGATCGCTAATTCCCATAACATCTCTGTCTTGCCCTGTTATTACGCAAGCATCGCATTTTTTTGCATCCTCTTCATTACGAAGCTGAATCACTTCATAACCTTTTGCTTTTAAAGCATTTTCAACATTAGATAATGATTGTTCGACACCGATAATTTTAGACATTTTTCTTCCACCTCCTATATGTTAATGTGCCATATAGGTTTGCTAATTATTCACTTATTTTATTTTTTGTTATGAACAAAAATGTTAATTGTTTTAACAATCATTTTCTAGTAAAACACAAAATTAATTTTCCTTAATTATACAAAATAACCATTATACGTGTTATACTACTTTTTCATAGCATTAAATAACTGGAAGAATAGGAGGAATAACATGATTTATAGTAAAACTGAAAAAACACTAGAAACAGATCGTCTACTGCTACGTCTTTTTAAAGAAACGGATGCGCAAGAAGTCAGTAATTATTGTAACAATTACAATATATACAAAAGCACGTTGAATTTACCTTATCCATATTCATTAGATTGTGCTCTTACATGGATTGCAAATCATGAAAAGCACTATGACTTAGATAAAATGTATGAATTTGCGATTACAGACAAACAAAGTGGTCAGTTATATGGGGCAATCGGTATTTCAAATCATCAACAATACAAAAATGGCGAAATCGCCTATTGGATTGGTGAGGAGCATTGGGGCAATGGCTATGCAACGGAAGCAGCCAAGGCACTAATCGACTTTGTGTTTACAGAGAAAAACTACCATCGTGTTTACGCTCGCTATTTTAAATCAAATCCCGCTTCTGGAAAGATTATGGAGAAATGTGGTATGCAATATGAAGGTACGCTTAAAGACCACATTTATAAAAATGACTCATTTGAAGATATTGTTTTTTACGGAATTATTAATCCGATGAAATAAAAGGCGCAGATGGGGGTTTACGTTGAACGTAATGCCCCTTTTGGTCTTAGGTCCACCCCTATTCGTGATCGTCTAAAAAATCTTTACTAAAGCTTGTTTGTGATTGATAAGAAGATCGTTTACCTATATCAACACCTCGTTTAATGATGCCTTTCCCAAAGCGCCCTTCAATCTCATCCACTACCTTTAATATAGGCTCGTCTTTTACATGCTCTTCAAAATTGAAAATAGACAACTGTTGACTATAATCTTTTCGATCAACTACATTCGAAACAGTAACACCGAGTAACCGAACAGGCGACTCGTCCCAATGTTTATCAAAGAGCGCACAGGCAATCTCAAAAATATCTTCAAAGCGATAAATTACATTCGTCATCGACTTTGAGCGTGTATGATTGTGCCAATCAGCACCACGTATTTGTATACTAACTGTGGAACCTGCTAGACGTTTCGCATCGAGTCGTTCTGCTACTTTTTGGCACAGCCCATCGATTGTTTTATGCAGTAGTCGAATATCGGTTACATCTTGCGGTAATGTCGTAGAATTGCCGACACTTTTTGTATCATAAATGGCATTTGGGTCAACTTCTCTTGTATCGATTCCATTTGCTCTTGCACGCAGTCTAACCCCATTCTTACCTAAAATATGCTTGATTTTATGTTCCTCAACCATAGCCAAATTGCCGATTGTAAAAATACCTTGGTCATTTAACTTTTTGGCTGTACTTTCACCAATACCATGCATTTTGACTACTTCAAGTGGCCAAAGCACTTGTTCAATATCCCGTAGCCTTAACACTGTGATACCCATCGGTTTTTTCATATCTGATGCTGTTTTGGCTAAAAACTTATTAGGGGCAACACCAATAGAGCAAGGTAAATCCAACTCTGTTAATAAACGAGTTTGTATTTCCTGGGCAATTTGAAGTGCATGGCGTTCCTTACTTAATAGCGTTACATCCATATAGCCTTCATCAATTGATACTGGCTCCACCAGTTCTGTATAGCTTCTTAAAATAGCAAACATCGCTTTAGAAGCCTCACGATATTTTTGAAAATCTGGTGGTAGCAACAACAGATCTGGACATTTTCGTTTCGCTTCATGTACCGTCATTGTCGTATAAACGCCAAGCGCCCTCGCCTCATATGAACATGTCACTAATATTCCCCGACGCTCCTTTGGGTTGCCTGCAATTGCGATCGGTTTCCCTTTTAAACTAGGGTCATGCGCCTGCTCAACAGATGCATAAAAACTATTCATATCAACATGAAAAATAATCCGTCCTTTATGTTCCATCATTTCACCACACATACCATTATTATGTACTTTCTATTTTAATCTATAAATGTATAGTCACCATCACTTTCGAGCAATTCCTTTAACACCGTTAAGGCTTGCTCTAGCTGCATGCTATTTTCCGGCGCAGTAATCGCCAATCGGACTGCATTTACAGGTTTTGTATTGCCTACCGCAAAACGCTCTGCAGCATACACTTGTACGCCCGCTTTCGATGCAAGTAATTCAAACTGCACACCAGTAAATTTTTCAGGCAATATAAGCCACCTAAAAATGCATTCATCATTGCCTAAAATGTTGTATTCACCTAAATATTGATTAACTAGTGCATTTTGCTGTTTAGCATATAATCGGTGTTTCTCTAAGATTGTTTGTGCAACACCATCTTGAATCAATCTAGCAGTAAGTTCTACCATGACTGGTGATACAGATATATTAATATTATATAATGTTTCAATAATTTTCTTTCTTAAAGCACTAGGCGTCACAACAAAAGAGAGCCTTAACCCAGGCGAAATCGTTTTGGACACACTTGCAATATAAACTACCTTTTCTGGTGCATAATATGCGATAGGTGCAAGTGGCTGTTCCTGTATAAAACTATAAATCGCATCCTCAATAACGATTAAATCTTTTTGCCTTGCCACTTCTGCAATCATTTTCCTCGTGTCGATTGACATTGTATGGGTAGTTGGATTATGAAAATCAGGAATAACATAAAGTCCTTTTATATGTTCATTTTTGCAAGCATATAAGAGTCCTTCTTTTGTCATCTCTCCATCTTTTTGCTGAATAGCCACTAGCTGTATACCAAGCATATTGACCGCCGTTTTTATCCCAGCATATGTAATCGGATCTGTACCAATACGATCTCCTGGATGAAACAATGCTGCTAGTGTACCGACAATTGCATTTTGTCCCCCTGCCCCAAACAATATCGGCTGATCTGTTTGAAAGCCGACTTTTTCTAAAAGCTTTGCTGCAGCTTCTGTTTGCCAAGCATTCGCCTCGGGTCGCCCATATTGAAATAACTTACTAAAATTAGAATCATTGAGCATTTTTTTCATATAGCGCGTTATTTCCTCATTGGCATAAGTTGCAGGCAATACTGAGCCCAACTCAATCATATGAGCAGAATGACTTGTAGGTAATAAAATTTTATTCGTGGCGGCATCAGAAGAAACAAATGTACCGCTCCCTATTGAAGCATAAATTAGACCCTTCTGACCGCAAAGCTTAAACGCACGAGTAATGGTACTTAAATTTACATCTAAAAAATCAGCAAGCTCTCGTTGTGGTGGCAACTTTGTACCTGGCAATAAAATGCCTTCTTTAATATCCTGTTCAAGCTGCTCAGCAATTGCAATATATATCGGCCCTGTAATATTGCGGATATTCGGCTTCCAGCTCATTGGGTATTCCTCAAATGAATTGAATGGCATTTTTCAAGCCCCTTTCTTTCGCATTTGCATACAATATTTTAATTGTCTTGCATACAATCATAATATTGTATGCAAATGATTACAATGATATAATTTTTAAAAAATCAGAAAAAAGGACCGATAAAATTATGCAATATTCTGAAAGAATCTTAAACACACCATCTTCATTCATCCGTAATATTTTGAAAGTAACGGATGCCGACGATGTCATTTCCTTTGCTGGAGGGCTTCCAAACCCAATCTCCTTCCCAATCGATGCATTAAAAGCTTCTGTAGATCATGCCATTAGTGAAAATGGCAGTCGATTATTCCAATATTCATCTACACAAGGATATGCGCCTCTACGTGAATATATCGCTGCAAAATATCGCCGTGTTCACGGGCTAGATATCCATGCGGATGATATATTAATAACAACTGGTTCACAGCAAGCACTTGAACTCATTGGGAAAGTACTTATTAATAAAGGTGATGGCATTGTGATTGAGGAGCCAGGCTATTTAGGTGCTATTCAAGCCTTCACATTAAGTGAGCCTACTTTTTATGGTGTAACACTTGAAAACGATGGTCTTAACTTAGAAGAGTTAGAGAAAGCTATACAGCAGCCTAACGTTAAATTCATCTATACTGTTCCAAATTTCCAAAATCCAACGGGACTAACGTATTCAAAGGAAAAACGTCAACAAATTTATGACATCATTTCTAAATATGACGTAGCACTAATTGAAGATGATCCGTACGGAGAATTACGCTTCCAAGGTGAGCCATTACCTTATATCGGTGCCGGAAAACTCGAAAATAGTATTTTACTAGGTTCTTTCTCTAAAACAGTTACACCAGGTATGCGCCTTGGCTTTGTCATTACAAAAAACAAAGAGTTAATGAAACATATTGAAACAGCAAAGCAAGCGACTGATTTACACACAAACATTTTCTCTCAATATGTCATTTATGATTATTTAGCGAATAATGACTATACGGAGCACGTGAAAAAAATTGTTTCTTTATATAAAAATCAATCTGATGCAATGCTAGACGCGATGCAAGAATTCTTCCCTGCACATGTTGAATACACAAAACCAGATGGTGGGATGTTCATCTGGGCTACTATGAATAACGGAGCTTCCGCATTAGACGTTTTCAATAAAGCAATGGAACAAAAAGTCGCTTTCGTTCCTGGTGACCCATTTTATACATCTAAAACAGGCGTAAACACAATGCGTCTAAACTATACAAATGCAACACCTGAAATTATCCGTGAAGGGATTAAACGTTTAGGCAGCATTTTATAAAAACAAAAAGAACCGTATAAGCGCTTATACGGTTCTTTATTTTTCATTAGGGTAATAGATTGTCATACTTAACTTAGTTAATGTATCACCGGTATTACTATAGAAGTGAGGACGGTCAGCTTTAAATCGGATAGAATCGCCATTTTTTAATCTATACGCGTTGTCGTTAACCCGAATCATTAATTCGCCTTCAAAAACGGTAATAAACTCTTCTGTTCCTTCTTTATGAGCCTCAGCGCTTAATTTCCCATCTTTATCAATTTCAATCATATAAATTTCAAATCGACTATCTTCTTGAAATGGAAAATTCGGATATACTCTATATTTTCCATTATCCTCTGACAATACTTGAATATCCTTTTTTAAAACGACTTCAGTATCCGTCTGCGGTTGATGGATTAGGGAAGTAAAAGATACTTTTAGCCCATTTGCAATTTTCCATATTGTTGTAAGCGTCGGACTGGACTCTCCTCTTTCAATTTGTCCAATCATTGTTTTACTAACACCGCATAGCTGAGAAACTTTTTCTAAGCTTAATTTTTCTTTTTCTCGAATTGCTTTTAAATTCCTTGCAAAAATAAGATGAATTTCCTCCATTACAATCACCTCTTATCATATGTACAATATAACGTACATTATGTATAATAAAAAGAACGACGTTATACTGTTTATTTCAGACATTATAACATACAAAATACAAGGAGGACTAAAATGCCTTACATATCTTTTTTAGTATTCGTTGTCATTACTAGCTTTACACCAGGTCCGAACAACATTATGGCAATGGCATTTGCCAATCAATATGGTTTGGGAAAAACGATTCAGTTTTGTCTAGGTGTTGGAATTGGTTTTTGCACAATAACTGCATTAAGCTGTTTTTTTAATATTGCCCTCATCAGCGTCATGCCCATAATAACCGTCCCATTAACCATTTTAGGGGTGGGCTATATGTTATATTTAGCTTTTAAAATATTAACCTCCAAAGAAAATGATGAAAATAGTCACCATACTAAAGACAATAGTCGAAGCTTTTTGCTACTCGGTGCCTTCTTGCAATTTGTAAATCCGAAAGGTATTTTATTTGGCATCACAGTCGTTGCAACCTATATTCTTCCATATTATTCATCGTTTACGAGCTACATTTTTTTCGCCCTATTTTTAGGATTTGTTGGCATTACAAGTACATTTAGCTGGGCACTATTCGGTTCAGTTTTTCGCAAAGTGCTCATTAAATATCGTCAGCCATTTAATACTTTAATGGCTCTTTTATTACTTTATAGTGCCTTTTCAATACTCATACACTAATAAAAATAAAGAAACCTCATCGTACGTTATTACGTACAACGAGGTTTCTTTAAACTACTTAAAGTATTATTTTGTATATGTTAAAACGGCATTCTTCTTAAATTTCGCTAACGCTGCTGTTGCCTCGTTTTTGTTTGTATATTCGAAAATACGAATATTTTTATTCTCAAATACTGTTACAACCCACATTCTAACCGCTCCTTTCAATTTTATTTTTGTAATATAACAATCACCAAAAATGTGATAAAAAGAACTAACTGTCTTATAACAACTTCTTGCTAATTCCTATTGTACGCTCTTTTTTTAAAAAATAAAGCTTTATGTGAAGCCCTTCACAAACTGTTCAATTTCAAAACGCTTTCATTGAACAATTTGTGAAAATCTTCATATTTTAGGTATAAATTATGAACCGTTTACTTGCCTACGATAGCTTTAGCCTGAGCATAACTGGCTACTAGAAAAACCGTCTGTACGCCTTTTCCACGATGTACAGACAGTCTTCCAATTTCAATCATCATTTAGTAGTAGTAGATTTTATTTTATAAGGATGATGAATTAACAAAACACTTCTTCTTGCTTTTGTGTAAGTTCTATTTCAAAGCCTAAATCTTCGAGCATGCGATAATCACTATTCACTTCCTGCCCTGCAGTCGTTAAATAATCCCCGACAAAGATACTATTTGCTGCATACATTCCGAATGGCTGAAGAAAACCTAAATTTACTTCGCGCCCTCCAGAAATGCGAATTTCCTTCGTTGGATTTATATAACGGAATAACGCTAAAACTTTTAAACAATAGCGAGGATTTAACTCCTGTGTTCCTTCTAGCTTCGTCCCATCAATCGCATGTAGGAAGTTTACCGGAATCGAATCTGCATCCAATTGGTGCAGGGCACGAGCAATCTCCACGACATCCTCTTTTGTTTCCTTCATCCCAATAATGGCCCCTGAGCATGGAGAAATACCATGTTTTTTCACAACCTCAACCGTATTTACACGATCTTCATACGTGTGTGTAGTCGTAATATAAGAATGATGGCGTGCAGATGTATTTAAATTATGATTGTAACGATCCACACCTGCTTCTTTTAGTTGTTGTGCCTGCTCTTCTTTCAGTAATCCAAGACATGCACAAACTTTTAAGCCGTATTGCGCTTTAATTTCTTCAACTGCTTCACTCACTACATTGACATCTTTACGAGTCGGTCCACGTCCGCTTGCTACGATGCAGTAGGTTCCTATTTTATTTTCAAACGCGCGTTTTGCCCCTGCTAATATTTCCTCTTTCGTAATGAATGGATATTTGTCAATAGGCGCTGTCGACTTAGATGACTGCGAGCAATACCCACAATCTTCTGGACAATAGCCACTCTTTGCATTCATGATCATATTTAATTTTACTTTTTTACCGTAATAATGCTTACGAATGGCAAAGGCACCGTCCATTAGCTTTAAAATGTCATCGTCATCACTATTTAAAATGGCAAGCGCCTCGTCATTACTAATAATTTTGCCCGCAATCACTTCATCTGCTAACTGTAACCAATTCATTGAACATTCTCCTTTTCAACTCGCACAAGTTTTAAAGCTCTAGCGGAACGAAATACTTTATATAATCGTTCTGCTAAAAAGGCAGAGGCAATCGCTAGGCAAAAGTCTGCAACAATACTATTAAGAAAACCTACTAAGAAAACATGAGACCAGCTTGATTTCATGTTTAACCATACATTCAATGCCATATATAAATAAGGCACAGCTACTGCATAAATAATGATAAGCCCTAAAATATTTGCACCGATGAAGTGTTTTTTCGATGGCACCTCTACTCGATTAATTAGAAAACCAATCACTAATGCTGCAAGTGCGAAGCCTATTAAGTAACCAAAAGTCGGTTGCAATACATATGTAATACCTCCTCCTTGGGTAAAAACTGGCATGCCTGCTAAACCAATTCCTATGTAAACGAGCTGACTTAGAAATCCATTGCGACCACCAAGTAAGCAACCTGCCAAAAAAACAAAAACAATTTGTAATGTAAACGGCACTACCGGAAGTGGTATTTTAATAAATGCACCAACAGCTGTTAAAGCAGCAAACATCGCTATCATTACAAGTGAGAGCGTTGATTGTCGTTGATACATGCATGATTCCCCCGTTCTTCAAAAAATTGAACAATTGTTTCTTTTGTTGTTTGAATCATAAATTGCATTTCTTCGTCCGTTATAATATAAGGTGGCATAAAGTACAAAACATTCCCTAGTGGACGAATAAGTAATCCTTTTTTTAATGCTCTTTTATATATTTGATAGCCGATACGCTCCTCACTCGGTAATGGCTCTTTCATTTCGCGATTCGCCACTAGCTCTATTGCCCCGACAAAGCCTACTTGCCGATATTCGCCAACAAAAGGCAAATCACTAAAAGCCTCTACTGCTAGCTTACGCATGCGTTCACTTTTGTCTTGCACAATGTCTATGTAATGCTCTTCTTCAAACATCGACAATACTTCTAGTGCAACGCGGCAAGCAAGAGTATTCCCCGTATAACTATGCGAATGTAAAAATGCTTTCATCGTCGCATAATCATCATAAAATGCTTGATATACTTCATTTGTTGTTAACACGACCGAAAGCGGTAAATAACCACCTGTTAAGCCCTTTGACAAGCACATAAAATCTGGCGAAATTTCAGCTTGTTCGCAGGCAAAGAGAGTACCTGTTCGACCGAAGCCAACCGCAATTTCATCTGCTATTAGATGGACATCGTATGTTGTACATAACTCCCGTAAACGCTGTAAATAAATAACTGGATACATTTTCATGCCTGCCGCTGCTTGAATAAGTGGCTCAATTATGACCGCTGTAATTTCCTTATGATGCGTAATTAGCTCTTCTTCAACGAATTGAATACATTGGGCATCACAACTTTGCGAATTTTTATTGAAAGGGCAACGAAAACAATCTGGCCCCTGTGCTCGCACTGTATCCAATAATAGTGGTTGATACATCTCATTATAAAGATCGACACCACCGACTGATAAAGCGCCAAGTGTTTCGCCGTGATAAGCATCTGTTAATGCTAGAAATCGTTTTTTCGTCGTTTTTCCTATTTGCATATGATACTGAAAACTCATTTTTAATGCGATTTCTATAGCGGATGAGCCATTATCTGCAAAAAATACTTTTTGCAAACTATGTGGTGTTAAAGCTACTAATTTTTGCGCGAGCTTAATCGCTGGAACATGTGAGAAATTTGCAAAGATTACATGCTCCAAAGTAAATGCTTGCTCACTTAAAGCTTGACTAATACGTGGATTGGCGTGTCCAAATAAATTTACCCACCAGGAGGAAACAGCATCTAAATAGCGATGATTCTTTTCGTCGTACAACCATACACCTTCCCCTTTTTTAATAACAATTGGTGGGAAGTCCTCATAATCCTTCATTTGTGAGCATGGATGCCATACATGTTGCAAATCGGTTTCTTGTAACTCAGTTAATACTTGTTTCATGTTTTGACAGCCTTTCAAACAATGATGTATCCGTAATAGCTAAGTCCATAATGTGTGATATATGTTTCAGCTTCGGTAAAGTCGCAAACGGTAATGGGTGATGCCTTAAAATCGTTTTAATATTGTCTTGCTCCATACCACTACCCGTGTCACCGTTAAATACAATGCCAAGAACTTCAATTTTACGTTTACTTAATGCTTCTAACGTCAAAAGTGTGTGATTTATTGTACCAAGTGTTGTGCGAGTAACAACGACTACTGGTAATTTACTTTGAACAATAACATCCAAAAGTGTCGTTTCGCCATATGAATCTAACGGTACAAAAAGCCCTCCTGCCCCTTCACAAATAACAACATCCCATTTTTGCTGTAATTGCTGCATTTGACTTAATAATCGCTGTGTATTTATTTGTTGCCCCTCCAGCTGAGCCGCAAAATGTGGTGATGCCGCTTCTTTGAACGAATAGCCATTTAAATTTTCTCGGTCGAGCAATTGTAAAGAATATTTTTCATACATAGCCGTATCGTAGTAATAGGATTGCTCACCGTCATGTACTTCACCAGTTTGTACCGGCTTATAAGGCGTCACGTGTAAGCCCTGTTTTTGCAAATTTCGCATTAATAATGTGGTAACAAATGTTTTACCAACATCCGTATCTGTGCCAACAACCCAAAAATGTTGCATCTTAACCTCCCCCTCTTTTGTGTTAACCAACTACAAACATTAAGTTAACACATCTATTTTCATTTTGTAAATGCTCTTTTTTGTTTTTTTATGAAAATTCATGCTTTGCTTATATCAGTTAAGGAGCGTTCTAATAGCGATTTGATTGAGTTTATTAGCGATTCGTCAATTACTCAAAAATTTAAAAGGATATTAATACTATTCTGTAGTATTAAACAACACAGGGGGTGGCAAAATGTTTAGATTATTTAAAGAATCTGAGAAAATCATGGAACCATATGAACAAGTGAGCAGTATTTTAAATTCATTGCTTACTTATGAAACAAGGGATTTACCGCATCGTTATGAATTTTGGTACCGCTTGGCCATACGTCAGGAAGAATATCGAACATTACAAGCTGAGCATCGTGCAAAAATCTCGATGCATACGGCAGTAGGTCGTTTTCATCAAGTCCAATATGAGTCGACAAAACAAAAATGTGCTAAGCTCGAACGACTAGCGGATATTTATAAGATTTTTTGTATCGAAGAAGAACGACTAGCATTAAATCATCGCCTACATTTTCACAAGGAAACAATTGCTGAAATTCATGGGCACGTACAAAATAAAGAGCTATATACATATAATGATTTAGTACAGCAACAATTTTGGGAGGCTGTTAGCGAGGACATACTAAAAGCAATTGCCCATCTAGATTAACACTAGATGGGCAATTTACTCATGTATTACATTGAAACATATGGTAAATTTAATTAAATACAACTGTATTAAATAAGGAGAATATTTTATGATTGCTTGGATTATTACTGCAGAAATAGCCTTTTGGATTGTCATCTTCATAGGGCTGGTTTGTAGATACCGTTTTAAAAAGCCTAAACTTAGCATTATCTTTTTTGCTCTTACACCTGTTATTGACCTACTATTAGTATTGCTAACTGCCATGGACTTGCGAGCGGGTACACCAGCCTCCATTTCTCACGGTATCGCCGCTGTTTATATAGGTGTCTCAATTGCATATGGTAAAACGATGATTACTTGGGCAGATGAAAAGTTTCAACAGTGGTTTTTAAAACTACCCATTGAAAAGAAACGATTAACAGGACTAGCAAAAGGTATTCATGAAATAAAAATGCTTGGTCTACATGTTATTGCCTACGTAATTAGTGCTAGTTTATTATATGCAATGATCGTATTTATCGGTGAACTTACTGATACATCTTCCCTTTTACAAGTAATGAAAGTTTGGGGCATTATTTTAATAATTGATGCTATTATTAGCTTTTCGTATATAATTTTCCCTAATAAAAAGTAATATTTTCATGTTCCTTCGTATGTATACGAATGGCAATTGATATGAAAATACATAAAGGTGGCTATCTAGATAAACGAGCAATTTTTACAGACATACAATTTCCTATAAGCGTATTCAAATAAAAAGGCCTCGTACAAATGTGTGCGAGGCGCTTGCTTGTCAACATCATCCTTCATTATTTTCCATTCCCTGCTGTAGTAGTTCTCTCAATTCATGTACTTGATCGGCTTTAATCGCCACGTTATTATAACTTTTTTTAAATCCTAACATAAACGTTACTTCCACAGGTTCTTTCATCTTCAGCATGATTTGTGGATATGCTTCTCCAAAATCACGTGCGATAAAATCAATAGTATCCTTCGATAATTTTTCTTTTAACCGTTCTGGGTCATCTTCTATTTTTTCGATATTAGCAAAGCGAATAGTTGCTCGTTTCATTAAACCTAAAGATAAATAAAGTGAATCATTTGTTGTATAGATAGGATTTAGGCGAACTGCCTGCATATCCGCAATGAAAAATAGGACCGAGTATACATTAAGAATTAACAATAGGATAGATAATATTATTGATTTGTCATGAAGCCACCAATGTATACCGATTGTTTCGATGACGATTGCATGAATCATCATCATTTGAAAGGCGATATAGCTGGAGTTTTTATGCAAAGTTAATCCGGCGCGTTCTCTCCTCTTCCAACTTGCAAAACCGTAATAAAGAACGAGTAAATCTGTACAGAGCAATTGAATAATAGGGTACTTAGGTGCATGTTTTTCAACAGCTTGCGGAAAAGAGAAAATATCTGGTAGTGCGCTTACCCGTACATCCCTTAAAATTTTAGGCATATAGTAGACAAGCGTTGTAACAAATACAAGCTCAATAACGAGTAGTGCCCCTTCAATCGCAAATCCAGCCCATGTTACTGCAACGAACGGCTGCAAATGATCTATTGGAATAATAAACCGTGCAGCAATACAGCCTGAAGCGGCTAAAACAATCGCTTGCTTGACAGAAAACTTTCGTTTATAAAGCATAAATAACACTGGTATAACAATTATAAAATCGAGTAATGAACCGACTACAACGCCTGCTGTTTCGGCTGGTAAAATGGACAAACCAAGTCCGGTGTTATAAAGCGAGTAGTTACTAATTAATACAACTATTAAAAACACAAGCCAAATATTTTGCTTCTTTTTTAAGGCTAACATGTCGTATCTCTCCTTTTAGAATACCATCGCTTCTAATTCTACTTTTAACTATATAAATAACTTTAAAATATTTGGTATAATTTGCAAACCCTTTCACAAAACAAACTGCAAATAATTTTCAAACATGTCATGGATTGTTCACTGATTTGTCCAGTCATTCTATACTACGTTGTTGTGCTAGAAATTTTTTACGATACACATGCGGTGAATAGCCCGTATACTCCTTAAACCGTTCAATATAGTAGCTAACTGTACTAAAGCCAGTTAGCGACGCAATAAAAGTGATGGAATGCTCACTATCTCGCAATAGTTCTATACTTTTTCGTAAACGATAATGTAAAAGATACGTAAAAGGTGTGATGCCAACAATTTTTTTAAAGAAACGACTACATTCTGCCCTGCTTATAAAAACATGTGCAGCTAACATTTCAAGCGTTATTTTTTCTTGATAATGGCTATGGATAAAATCGAGCATTTCTTTTGCACGCTCATGTTGAACAATTATAGATGACTGCATCGTTTCTACTGTTAGCTTTGATTGCATTAATATCGATTCCCAGATCAATAATAATGTTCTCCACACCTGAATTTCAAAATAGGCATTTCGGTCTTTTAATAGCTGAGCCGTTCTTTCAACAGCTTGCGCAAGCTCTCCAGAAAGCTTTACAAATGGCAGTCTATTATTTTCTACATATGGACTCACATATTTAGCTGTCAATATACTCCCTTCATGTCCTCCCAATAATTTAGGATCTACATTAATACAAAAGAGCTTCGACTGTTCAACGTTATAAGGCTGTGCTTCATGCAAACATGCTGCGTTGACAAACAAGCCATCTCCCTCCTCAAGTACTAATACATCAGCACCTACACGATATTTGACACACCCACTTACCACATAGACAAATTGAATTTCCTTATGCCAATGTAATGGTAAAAAATCACGGCGATCTACCCGCAAATGCGTTTCATATAATGCGACTGGAAATGCATTGGAGCCATGTAACGTTAATTCCTGTAAATCCTTCGCTACTTTAATGTGCGTTAGTGCCATTGTTATCACCTCAATATATTGATATTTTCAACCATATAATTCGATATTTTGTCTTGTAATAAGTATTTATAATAACTTTATATTGATAGTTTAGGAGATGCTATAGTGATGAATCAACAAAATAAAAAAAAACATATCTTTGGTTTTATTCTTGTCATTCTCGGTGCAAGCTTTTGGGGAATTGGTGGAACAGTCGCGCAAAAACTTTTCCAACAAGAACAAATTGAGGTTGGTTGGCTCGTTTCGAGTAGACTTTTGCTTGCAGGTATCCTGTTAATTGCCATCTACAAAATTACACATCGCCAACACTCCATCTTTGTCATGTGGCGAACAAAGAAAGATGCTTTTAGACAAATTCTGTTTAGTTTACTCGGCATGCTTGCTGTACAATACACATACATGATGTCAATTGCTATCGGCAATTCTGCTGTAGCGACTTTACTGCAATATTTAGCCCCTCTTTTCATCATCGCTTTTTATATCATACAAAGACATAGCAAATTAACGAAGCAAGATGGCATTGCAGTAACACTTACACTTACAGGTACTACTTTATTGCTGACGAATGGCTCTTTTTCCACACTTTCCGTTCCAATGATGAGCGTAATTTGGGGTGTGTTATCGGGGCTTTCGGTCGCTTTTTATACATTGTATGCTGTGCCACTTTTACAGCAATTTCATTCTTTACTTGTGGTCGGTTGGGCAATGTTAATTGGGGGTTCAGTAATGAGCATTTTTTATCAGCCTTGGCATATCGATCTTTCCACGTGGACCATTGCAACGAGCGCTTACTTTTTCTTTATCATTATTTTTGGGACAATGCTTGCCTTCTGGTTCTATATTGCAAGTTTGCATTATTTATCACCAAAAGAAACAAGCTTACTTGGTAGCCTGGAACCATTAACGGCTGTTTTAACAAGTGTGCTTTGGCTACAAATTCCCTTTGGAGGCTTCCAAATGCTTGGTACTTTACTTATTCTATGCATGATTTTATATCTTACTGTATTTCAGAAAAAGCAACATGACTTGGGATAAAAAACCAATTTATTAGTAGATTACTTTAAAATTAGATAATTCCAAAAATTATTAGTCACAAACTACTAGATTGAAAATTTCAACTATGAATTTATATATAAATTTTACATATTTCATATATCTTTTCTCCTTGTTTGTCCAGTATACTAAAAAATATCATGAAAATAAGGAGGTATGTATATGAATAGAAAAGTAATTTTCTTCGAAGTACATGGAGGCACTGATAAGGGACCCGATGGCTTCAGACAAGATACGATGCCGATGGTAAATGCACTTAAACAACGTGGGCAAGATGCGGAAGTAGTGTTCTTTGATATAACAAAAAAAGAAGAAATTTTTGAGTACGTCAAAGAACATGGCATTGCCTATGTATCCCGTATTAATCCTGGTAATCTAGAACACGAGGAAGAATATTTTGAGATGCTTCGTGATTTATGTGCAACTGGTGTCATTGGCATGCCACATCCTGATGCAATGATTGGCTACGGTTCGAAAGATGTATTATCCAAATTAGTCTCTACAAATTTAGTACCTGATGATACATTTGCTTATTACACAATTGACGCATTTAAGGCACAACTTCCTACCTCCCTTGCGATCACTGAGCGAGTATTAAAGCAAAACAGAGGCTCAACTGGCGAAGGTATATGGCGAGTAAAGTTAGTTGAACCGCTTGCTGCTGGTACTAAAGAAGTACCACTTGATGCCAAAATTAAATGTACCGAGGCAAAAGATAATCATGTTGAGTATTGGAAGCTTGGCGAGTTCATGACATTTTGCGAGCAGTACATCACTGGCACAAACGGAATGCTAATTGATATGCGTTTCCTTCCACGTATTACTGAAGGTGAAATCCGCTTATTTATGTTGCGTGACAAACCAGTTCACGTGGTACATAAAAAACCAGCCGATAGTGAAGATGCCTTTAGTGCAACACTTTTCTCTGGTGCTCAATATCGCTACGACAAACCAGAGGATTGGGAAGAACTTGTACAAAACTTTTTAACACAACTACCACTTGTAACTAACTTATTAGGCAATTACGACCTACCACTTATTTGGACAGCTGATTTCATGCTTGATACAAATGAAACAGGTGAAGATTGTTACATTTTAGGGGAGATGAATTGTTCATGTGTAGGCTTTACTTCTGAACTAACTTTGGCCCATCAAGTAGCAGAGGAAATTTTAGCTTGCATTCATGAACATCGTGAAATTACTGCATAACCATTGCTTATAATAGCTTCAAAGACTATAGACGAATCGTTTATAGTCTTTTTTATTCTGAAGATAGTATTTTGTTGCAATATAAAAGGCATTGAGAAATCCCCTTCTCAATGCCTTTTGTCGATGCTTATCTTTTTATCTGTACATTTTAATTCCTTGAATAAATTCATAAATGAAATAGCCTGCGAAACCAATTAATAAGACTCCTGATATCATTGTAAGTGTTTTAATCATCTTACGACTCATCGCCTTACGTGTTACCGAAACAATTGTCATTAAACCTATGTCGTGCAGTAAAATACCACTAAGTATTCCAGCAGCGATTACTAGGAAGCTTGCCGATTCACCTTGATTATACGATTTTGCTAGAACTACACCGAATACATTTACCCAAAAAACGAGGTTTCCTGGCGAAATGGCCACTAGCAACCCATTTAGATACGAGGCGAAAAATGACTTTGTCACCTTTTCACCCGCGAGCGTAATATCCTTGTCGGCATTTTTAATAGAATCTAGCCCAAGTAAAAACAAAAAACCGGCTCCAATAATCCACATTGGCAGTTGAATTATCGGCATGGCTAATATAGAAGCAAGTCCCATATAAAGGGCAAAAACTAATACTACATCAACCGTCATACCACCAAGCCCTACCGCCCAGCCATGTATAAAGCCATTTTTTAACCCCTGCTTTGTCATTTCGACAGTAATGGCTCCAACAGGCATTGCAATAGCCAGTCCAACTAATACATACGCAACATATAAACTCAAACAAACACTTCTTTCATGCTATAAAATAAGCTTCTTACGTCCGTTTATATAAATATTCTAGCATAAAAATACAGAAATAGCTTATTTTTTTATATTTATTCATTACTAAGTGCCAGTCACTCAAACAATTTATAAAAATTCACGTAAAAAAACTACTTAATATCCTGCGAGAACGCATACTTGTTCAGTGCCAGTCACCCAAACAATTTATAAATATACATAGCGTGCTTTGCATAAAAATTGAAGTGGTTTTTATCGTATAAAATTATTTCCTGCTTACAACATCTGTTTCTTCCATTGAGCAAGTAGATCCTCCGACTTAGCAATTTCAATCTTTAACTCAACTTGCTTAGCAGAGCAACGTTTTTGCGCTTTTTGCCAAGCTTCCTCCAATGCAGGTATGTAGCTTAAATTTTTTGTGGATGCCACTAGCTGGAAAAAGATATTCCCTTGAATATAGTACCAACGAGGATTCATACTATCTAGCTGAATCGCCTCTTCAATGAGACGAAGTGCCAAATATGGGCTCGCTTCCAGACGGTTAATAAATTGTGCAAATGCTCCCCAGTAAAGTGCTAGATTGGGCTGTAGTTTAATAGCCTCCGCATATTGCACCATTGCTTTATCAGGATCTTCTGCAAGGACAAAATATTCAGCCATTGTATAGTATGCATTCGCCTGCGCTTCAATTGACCCCGCTAATAGTTCATCAACTACTTTGCCAAATTGCTCATCATCCTGACTTCCGATATATGCGGCGAGGACATCACGCTCAGGATATGATCCATCAACACGTTCAACACTTTGCTTCATTTTTTCAGCCTTAGGAGTTGGCATATTGGCATATCCGTTTGCCTCTAAAAGTGCCACATGCTGTTGAATAGTTGGAAACGAAGCATCTGCTTCAAATGCTTCATCCACTAATAATGCTTTAGCCAAATTATAGCTTTCTTTTACTTGACCATTTACAAATAATTCATTTACTTGTTGTACTTGTTCATTAAATTGTTTTATCACTATATAATCCTCACCTTCACCAAAAGAAAAGTCTTATAGGTAGTTTACCATCTTTAGAGAGAAAAACAGTAATTATCATGAAAACCAATGCATGAATAACCCGTTTTTTTAATATACATATTGTCACCCTATTGTTACTTCTCAAAAACATTTAGTTTCCGACATGCTGATTATTGAAGCAAAATAATTAGCAATTTGGCTAGTTTAAGAGTAAATACGATAGTCTTAATTTTTTATTTCTAGTTTTTCATCATAATAATAGTTATTAATTGGATATTTTTCTGAATTATGAGATAATTGAAGTAAAATTTCTTTATCTTTGGGGCTAGTAAATTTCATTTTAGGAGGGCTTGCTATGAATCGACGTTTTCATCTGTTATTACTAATAATGGGCAATTTACTTATACTAGGAGCCATTTTCATTTATGCTTTGCAAAGTCAAGTGCAAGTGGCCTTCAGCACCTATGGCCTCGTGATGGGATTATTAAGTACGTTACTAATTATTATTTTCTATTTATGGGGGGACGAAGAGCGTCAAGTTTAAGTGCCAGTCACTCACACAATTCTCAAACAATTTATAAATATCCAAGGAATAATCTACGAAGACCTAGCGAGAACGCACGTAATGTAAGACGTATCAAGCCATGCGTAGCGAGCGTTGTGGCTTAAAACGTGCGCACGCAAAGCGCTGTGAATTTCAGTGCCAGTCACTCTCACAATTTAGGTATTCCCCCCTGAGTGTGCCTAATAAATGTAGAAAAAAAAATTTTTTTGTAGAAATTTAAAAACAATGATTGAGTAGTATATCAATTTTCTGTATAATCAGCTTGTTTGACAATACTTTATATGAACTTGGGGGTAGACAATTGGGTAAAGCATTGATTATAGGAGCTGGCGGAGTAGCCAGTGTTGTGGTACACAAGTGTGTTCAGAATTCGGACGTATTTGAGGAAATTTGTATCGCAAGCAGAACTGTTTCAAAATGTGACGCTCTAAAAGAAAAACTAGACGGCGGAAAAACAAAGATTCATACTGCACAGGTAGACGCTGACAATACTGAAGAATTAATCGAGCTTATTAAAAGCTTCGGACCAGATGTTGTTATTAACGTAGCGTTACCTTATCAAGACTTAACGATTATGGATGCTTGCTTAGCGACAGGTGTGCACTATGTGGATACTGCAAACTACGAGCCACCTGAAACGGCAAAATTTGAATATAAATGGCAATGGGCTTATAAAGAAAAGTTTGAAAAAGCTGGCTTAACTGCTCTACTTGGTAGTGGATTTGATCCAGGCGTAACAGGCGTTTTCACTGCGCATGCTCAAAAACATGAATTCGACGAAATCCACTATATCGATATCGTAGATGCCAACGCTGGTGACCACGGTTATCATTTCGCAACAAACTTTAATCCAGAAATCAACATTCGTGAAATTACAGCGAATGGTCGTTACTGGAAAGAAGGCGAGTGGATTGAAACAGCACCACTTGAGAAAAAAGAAGTTTACAACTTACCGGAAATTGGACCAAAAGATATTTACTTGCTGTATCATGAAGAATTAGAATCAATTGCTAAAAACATTAAAGGTTTAAAGCAAATTCGATTCTGGATGACATTCTCTGAAAAATACTTAACACACTTAAAAGTCCTAGAAAATGTAGGCATGACTTCAATTGAACCAATCGAATTCGAAGGTCAAATGATTCAGCCAATCCACTTCTTAAAAGCAGTATTACCAGATCCGGCATCACTAGGACCACGCACAAAAGGTAAAACAAATATCGGCTGTATTTTCCGTGGTTTAAAAGATGGCAAGGAAAAAACTTACTACGTATATAACGTATGTGACCACGAAGAATGCTATAACGAAGTTGGTTCACAAGCGATTTCTTACACTACAGGCGTACCAGCAATGATTGGTGCAATGCTTGTTATGAACGGTCAATGGCAAAAGCCTGGCGTTTGGAACGTAGAAGAATTCGATCCAGATCCATACATGGATGCTTTAAATAAATGGGGTCTTCCATGGCAAGAAAGTCATAATCCAGAATTACTTGACCTTGAGATTGATGCGAAGGAACATAGCCGATGAAACCAATTGATTTCACAAAAGTTCCTTCACCTTCTTATGTAGTGGATGAACGACTTTTAACAAAAAATCTTGAGCTTTTAAAGTCTATTCAAGATCGTACTGGCTGTCGTATTTTACTTGCACTTAAAGGGTTTTCAATGCATTCAACATTCCCTTTAGTTGGTGAATACTTAGCTGGTATTACATCAAGCTCTCTATTTGAAGCGCGTCTTGGTTATGAAAAAATGGGTAAAGAAGTTCACGTTTATGCACCTGCTTACGTAGAGCATGAAATGGACGAGCTTCTTGGCTATGTGGATCACATCGTCTTTAACTCTTTCAACCAATGGGCTCAATACAAGGACAAAGTAAAAGCTGCTGGTAAAACAATTGAATGTGGTATTCGCGTAAATCCTGAGTACTCTGAAATTGAAACAGCACTATACGATCCTTGCTATACGAACTCTCGTCTTGGTACAACATTAGCAAACTTCGACAAATCTCAACTTGACGGTATTGATGGCTTACACTTCCATGCGATGTGTGAGCAAAACTCTGATACTTTAGATCGTATCATTGAAGTTGTCGAAGAAAAATTTGGTGATGTTTTACACCAAATGAAATGGCTAAACTTCGGCGGTGGTCACCATATCACTCGTGAAGATTATGATGTTGAAAAACTAGTGAATATCATTAATTATATTCAAGATAAATACAATCTTCTTGTTTATTTAGAGCCTGGTGAAGCTGTGGCACTAAATACAGGTTACCTAGTAGCAACGGTTCTAGATATTCAGAAAAACGGAATGGACTTAGCTATTTTAGACACTTCTGCAACTTGTCATATGCCAGACGTGCTTGAAATGCCCTACCGTCCAATGATTATCGGTTCAGGACAAGCAAATGAGCTAGCACACACGTATCGCTTAGGAGGGCTTACATGCCTTGCTGGTGATGTTATCGGTGATTACTCATTTGACGAACCATTAAAACCAGGAGATCGCCTTGTTTTCACAGATATGGCGCACTACTCAATGGTAAAAAATCATATGTTTAACGGTGTAAACCTGCCATCTATCGTTTCTTATAACGATGAAGAAGGCATAAAAGTAATTCGTGAATTTAAGTTTGAAGACTATAGTGGTCGACTTTCTTAATTCAAATAAAAACCCCTCCAACATTGTTAGTTGGAGGGGATTTTTTAAAATCTTTCTGCATTTCGTCGTATATTAATTAGGCTTCTACGTTTTCTTTCTCATTCTCAAGCATTTTGTGTAAATAATTGATAATTTCTCGAATGCCCTCTAAAGAATTTACGAGTATTTTCGGATCTACATAAGTAATCATACGATTTTCTAAATTCGCCACTGCTGTAAAATAGCGTGTTTTAGAATAATTAACAAGACCCATTTGCTTTAAAACAGATTCATCTAAATCGAGAATTTCTCTAGCTTCTGTTACGAGCAGCCCGTAGTTCACTACATCTGTATTTAACACAATAACACGCGCTGTCGGTGCATTTGACGTACGGTTATAAAGAATACGTTCAAAATCTAATACCGGAATAAGTTCTCCTCGATTTCTAGTAAAACCTAGTAAATAATTTGGTAAATGCGGGATCGGGGTTACTTGCTCTAATTTTTCAATGGATATTGCTTGCTCCACCGGTACAGCATATTCCTCTGTACCACATGCAAATACTACTGCTTTTACACTTTCCATGAGGTCACTTCCTTCTATTTTAGCGCTCGTGTTTAGCTGTTTCTTTAACGATTTCAACTAACAAATCTGCCAGCTTTTCTAATTCTTCTACAGGAATCTTTTCATTTGTTGTATGAATATCTTCATACCCCACTGATAGGTTCACCGTAGGGATACCAAAACCTGCAATAATATTAGCATCAGAGCCGCCACCAGAGATACCTAATTGAGGTGTTCTGTCAATATTACTCGCTGCCGCCATAGCTATTTGTACGACTTTATCCGACTCTGTTACACGGAAGCCTGGATACATTAGTTTTACTTCTACTTCAGCATGTGCACCCATTGAAGCTGCAACTTGCTCAAACGTATCTTGCATATGCTTTGTTTGGGCATCTAGCTTCGTCTTATCAATTGAACGTGCTTCTGCTAAAATATTCACTTCATCGCACACGATGTTTGTAGCTTGCCCACCTTCAAAGCGGCCAATATTCGCTGTTGTTTCTTCATCCAATCGCCCAAGCTTCATTTGTGCAATACATTTTGAAGCAACAGTAATTGCGGATATCCCTTTCTCAGGAGCAACACCTGCATGCGCTGTTTTACCGATAATTTTCGTGAAAATTTTCGCTTGGAATGGCGCTGCTGTCACGATTCCACCAACTTTGCCATCACTGTCAACTGCAAAGCCGTATTTTGCGATAATAGCAGTAGGATCCAATTCTTTCGCTCCTACTAGACCACTCTCTTCTCCTGCAGTAATGATGAACTGGATGTCACCGTGTTGAATTTGTTGCTCTTTTAAACGTTTTGCCATTTCAAACATAGCAGCTAGACCCGCTTTATCGTCAGCACCTAAAATCGTTGTGCCGTCAGAAACGATATAGCCATCTTCACGAAGAGAAGGTTTAATACCTTTTCCTGGTACAACCGTATCCATATGGGAAGTGAAATAGATTGGCTCTATATTTAAAGAACCTTTTAATGTCGCGATAATATTTCCAGCACCGTGACCATTACGAGTATGTGCATCATCTTGCACTACAGAAAAACCAAGTGCTGTTAATTTTTCAATTAGAACTGGTGCAATAAGCTGTTCGTGTTTTGTCTCTGAATCGATTTGTACGAGCTCAAAAAACTCTTCTACTAAACGACTTGTCATGTTGTAAAACTCCCTTGATTTACGTGTTTTTCACGTCATAATATATGTATTAGTTTAGCACATTGACTGAAGAGTTGGAATAATACGCTAGTAGTAACTTCTTTAATTTGTATGATAAATCACTAAAAGCCTGTGAAAAGAGTATACGTCACTCTTTCCACAAGCTTTTTTATAGTTGTAAAATCACTTTCTTTTCTGTTTGTAGTACTTCCAAATATTCAAGTGCTCTATTATGTTTTTCCTGTAAACGTCTAATTGTATTATGTACATCATCCTGTACACGTGATACTTGTTCTCTTGCCGTAGAAATTTTTGAATGGACTGACCAAGCTGAAAAAATATCATCAAAGAAATAATCTGCAAATTTTACGAAGCCATCTGTTTCAACTTGCAAAGATTTAGTAGACATATCCTGTACATCAAGTAATTCATTATGAAATCGTTGCAAAGCAATTTGTGCATTATGAAGGTAGCTTTCGGTTTTATCAAGCGCATCATGCTTTAAATGTGTGGCGATAAGCCCACCGCCAAAAAACGTATCCCATGTCGAATATCCACTCGCTGAGTGCAGTGATGCAGCCGCCTGCCCAAGTTTAGTAAGCGCAATGTCACCCGCATCCTCCGCTTCTTTTATTTCGGAAATTAACTGCTTCGTTATAAGCTCTTCATTTGCAAGCTGTTCTATTTTCTGAGCGACTTCGGGTTCATGTAATTGGAGATAGTTTTTCTTTTTTATATGTAGTATGTCTAATGCTTCTTGAAGTTGTTTTTCATTAATTTGCTTGAGCTTTTGATTAACTTGCTCAAAATCAATAGTTAAGTCTTTCAGCATTTTTTTCGCTTCATTGATTTTCAATTCCAAAATGGCTGCCTTATCGACTTTCTCTGCACGCAACTCATCTTGTTGTCCAGTCCATGTACGAAACATATTCATAAACGAAAAACCCTCTAGCTTATCAAGTTTCATACGAATTTGATTGTGTTCAATAGAATGCTTATTAATTTCCTGCTGTGCATGCTCGATTTGTCCTTCAATTAAAAACCTTTGCTCTCTTAATCGATTAGCATTTCTTAGCTGTCCTTGAAGTTTTTCCTGCTCAGTCTGTAAATGTTGCCATTCCATTCATCTCAACTCCTCTTTTGTATTTGTACGGATGAGCGAAAGAAATGTTTCAATTATCTGCCATTTTATAAATTTCTTTTTTTGACTATTGTTTTATTATTCATACAAAAACCCAGCAACCAAATGGCTACTGGGTTTGTCCATTATTATAGCGGAATGTTTCCGTGTTTTTTCTCTGGACGTGTTTCGTGTTTGTTTGACAGCATATCTAATGCTTGGATAAGTTTAATACGTGTATCGCGTGGATCGATAACATCATCCACCATACCACGAGATGCTGCCACGTATGGATTGGCAAACTTCTCTTTGTACTCTTCAATTTTCGCAGCACGCGTTGCTTCTGGATCTTCAGACTTTGCAATTTCACGCGCGAAGATAATATTTGCAGCACCCGCTGCACCCATTACCGCAATTTCAGCATTTGGCCAAGAGAACACTAGGTCAGCGCCAATTGATTTAGAGTTAAGTGCAACGTAAGCACCACCATATGCTTTACGTAAAATTACTGTAATTTTTGGTACAGTTGCTTCTGAATATGCATAAAGAATTTTAGCACCATGACGGATAATTCCACCATGCTCTTGTTTTACGCCTGGGAAGAATCCAGAAACGTCTTCAAATGTGATAATTGGTACATTGTACGCATCACAAGTACGGATGAAGCGAGCTGCTTTATCAGAAGAATCGATATCAAGACCACCAGCTAAAACTTTAGGTTGGTTACATACAAGCCCTACTGATTCACCTGCAATACGCGCAAAGCCTACTACTACATTTTTCGCAAATTCAGAGTGAACTTCCATGAATGAACCTTCGTCTACTACTTGTTCCACTACTTTACGCACATCGTATGGGCGAGTTGTTTCGATTGGAACAGTATCCACGATTTCTGGACGGTAATCGTCACCTTCAGGACGTGCTTGACGAGGTGCTTTTTCTTTATTGTTTTGTGGTAAGTAACCTAATAATTGTTTAATTTGATCAATGGCTGCTTCTTCAGATGGTGCACGGAAGTGAGCGTTACCACTTACTGCATTATTCACTTTAGAGCCACCAAGGTCTTCAGCAGAGATTTTTTCACCTGTTACTGTTTCAATAACTTTTGGTCCAGTAATGAACATTTGAGATGTTTTATCAACCATTAGGATAAAGTCTGTGATAGCTGGAGAATAAACTGCTCCACCTGCACAAGGTCCCATAATTACTGAGATTTGCGGAATAACACCAGAGTAAATCGCATTACGGTAGAAGATATGTCCGTAACCGTCTAGAGAAAGTACACCCTCTTGAATACGTGCGCCGCCTGAATCGTTAATGCCGATGAACGGCGTGCCATTTTTAGCAGCAAGATCCATTACTGTCGCCATTTTTTTAGCGTGCATTTCACCAAGTGCTCCACCAAATACAGTGAAATCTTGAGAGAATAAGTAAACTGGACGTCCGTTAATTTTACCAAAACCCGTTACTACGCCGTCGCCAGGGCCTTCCATTTTGTCCATCCCGAAATCTACTGTACGGTGTGTAATGAATGGGTTAATTTCGAAAAACGTACCTTCGTCTAGTAATAATTCAATACGCTCACGAGCAGTTAGCTTACCTTTTTCATGTTGCTTTTCGATGCGTTCATAGCCACCGCCAAGCTCAATTACCGTCTTACGATCATATAAGTCATTAATTTTATCGAACATATCCATACTAATCACTTTTCCCCTTTTCCACTTTTATCACATAATTCATATAGCACACCGAAAGATGATTTAGGATGCAAGAAAGCAACCTCCGCACCACCAGCACCTGGTCCTGGCTCTTCTGATAAAAGGCGCACACCTTTTTCACGAAGTTCTGCCATACGCTCACGAATTCCTGTTACACCGAAAGCAACATGGTGAATACCTTCGCCACGCTTTTCGATGAATCCGTGAATAGTACTTTTTTCGCTCATCGGTTCTAGTAATTCTAGTTTCACGTTGCCAGCGTCAATAAATGCAACACGAACTTGCTGAGATTCAACCTCTTCCACTTTCAGTAACTTTAAACCTAAAGTTTCTGTATAATATGTAATGCGTTCATCAAGATCGCGCACTGCAATCCCAATATGGTCTACTTTCTCCATGGTGACATCTCCTTCTGTTATGGTACATACCCTATTTTACAGATTTTTTTGTCAAAACTCTACTACTTGAGAAATTTTTCAGATTTGCTAAACTATTTATAAGAAAAGAAGGAGCGAACGAGCATATGAGTAATAAAAAATTTCAGAAAATCGTTGTTTATACTATGATTGCAATTATGATAATCTCATCTCTTGCATTTGGTTTATCAATGCTAGTTTAAGAAAGTGCGAAGCGTCCACACTACTGTGGGCGCTTTCCTTTTACCTTTAAACCCTTGAATGATTGCTTTATCTCTAAATAACGATCCATTTCTTCAATGAATTGATAGAGCGCAGCCTGAGCAATAAACTCTTGATGATTTGTCGGTAACGGTAATTCGGCAAAATCTCTCTTTGCTAGCTCTAATTTCTCCCTAAAATGACCTGCAGTATTTCCTGAATGGACATGCTCTCCAAGATCTTGTAGGAAGTCCGCAACGATTTCAGCCTCTTGTACTATAACAGGTAGTGCAGTTATTTTCGGGAGTACTCGTTCAATTATTTCAAGCTGTTGTTCACGCATATCAAAATATACATAGTAATCATTTTGTCTTCGAGTAAAATGATTTTCAACATCTTTAAAAGCTAATGATTTGGCATCATTCAACGTTTTGATAGCTTGAATAATTTCCTGCCCATCCCACAATGTATCGCCTTGTCTTAAATAGCTGGCAATTTCCAGAAAAATCTTGCTGTATAGTTCCTCTATTTTAACTCTATAGTAATTTAATTCCTTTTGAATGTCCGGCATATACATATTTATCGCTATTCCAGTACCATAACCTATAGCCATCAAAGCAAACTCATTAGTAACAAGTGCTAACGAAAAGCCCTTAGCAGCGTATATATGCATAATAATGACCGCACTTGATACAAAGCCATCTGCTACCTTTAACGACACAATAGTCGGTATAAACAATACAAGCATTCCTGCCAAAGTTAGCGGGTGATAAGAAAATAACTCAAAGCTCAAAAATGCATACAGCATACCAACTATGCTTGCGACAAAGCGGGTATAAGCAGCATGAAGTGATTTTTTCTTTGTTGGCTGCACACATAGGATCGTTAGAATACCAGCTGAAGCATAAGAAGCCAATTCAAAATACTGCGCAATCGCAATGGCAATAGCTGCCCCGATTGCTGTTTTTAATGTACGATAGCCGATTGAAAATTTCTTCAAGTCGACTGCCTCCCATCCTGCAACTTTCATAACGAATAGTTATTCATTAGAAGCTTATCTTATCTAGTAAAAATTTTTAGTTAGCAAGACATTTATTTAGCCAATATTACAAAAATTCCAAAAGGATTTGACTAAAGTGCACAAGTCACTCTAGCCAAATAAATAAAAGCTAAACCCTATTTTTATCTCACCATGCATAGGTATGGAGATTATTGAAAAATATTAAAGCTCTTCACAATATTCTTCAAAATTTGCTTGTAAGTTTGTCACTACTGACATTGGATCATGGCCTTCAATTTCATAACGACCAACTTCTGCTACTACTTGTCCATCTTTTAAAAGAACAAATGATGGAGAAGATGGTAGGTGGTCTTCACCGAAGTGATAACGAGCAGCTGCTGTAGCTTCTTTATCTTGACCTGCAAATACAGTAACTAAATGATCTGGTCGTTTATCGTAATGCACGCATTGAGCTGCTGCTGGTCGAGCAATGCCTCCCGCACAGCCACATACTGAATTTACCATAACTAATGTGATACCTGGACGAGCAAACGCCTCTTCAACAGCTTCTGGTGTGCGTAATTGCTCATAACCTGCAGCCTCAATTTCTGCACGTGCTGTTTTTAAAATTTCTTGCATAAATAAATCGTAATCCATATTCATAAAGCGATAGCTCCTTTCAATTTCGCGCTCATCTTTAAGCTTTGTATGCTTTAGATAGCGCTCATACATCTCCTATCATAGCAGTAAGTGATAGTTTTGTGCACCTACATGCTCATATAAAAGCGTACATTATTTCTGTGCTTGCTCATCGCTAAATAAACGATCTACACCTTGCGTTACCGTCAATTGCCCATTCAGAATTTGGCGCTCTAGTAACTGCACCTGTTCTTTACGGTTTGGATCCCCATAAAATGCATCGATTAGATGATCTGTAATCATTGATTGGAACCAATCTTTCGTTTGATTTTGACGGCGAATGGACCAGTAATCATTCGCTTCCACAGTTTGTCTAAAGTCACCGATCGTATTCCATACTTTGTCTAGTCCTTTTTTTTCCCACGAACTAACTGGCATAGCAGTAGACATCCATCCTGGCGTTGCAGGTTGAAGGAAATGCAAAATTTGCTTGTATTCGGATACTGTTTTTTTCGCTAGACGCACATTATCACCATCAGCCTTATGCACAACAATTGCATCCGCTAATTCCATAATGCCCTTTTTCATGCCTTGAAGTTCATCTCCTGCACCTGTTAACACTAGCAATAAGAAGAAATCAACCATACCTCGGACATACGTTTCACTTTGCCCAACACCAACAGTCTCTATTAAAATCACATCATACCCTGCTGCTTCACAAACAAGCATCGTTTCACGCGTTTTTTTATGGACACCCCCCAGGGTACCAGCAGACGGTGACGGGCGAACGAACGCATTAGGCTTTTTCACTAGTTCTTCCATGCGTGTTTTATCACCTAAAATGCTGCCCCCTGATAAAGAAGAACTCGGGTCTATTGCAAGCACTGCTACTTTTTTACCCATCTCACATAACATCGTTCCGAAAGCTTCAATGAAAGAGCTTTTCCCTGCCCCTGGTACTCCCGTAATACCAATACGGACGCTGTTGCCTGTATGCGGTAAAAGCTCCTGTAATAGCTCTTGAGCTTGTACCTTATGTGTCATATTTGAGCTTTCAATGAGCGTAATTGCTTTTGACAGTTGTACACGTGAGCCCGCACGGACATTTCGTGCAAGCTCCTGTATATCAAGTTTGTCGGCTTTTTTCTTTCGGAATTTCTTTGGTACGCCATATTGCATACCATCGTGAGATGCCTCCACGCCATCCATAACAAATAGAGCACTTTCCTGCATCTCTTTGTTTTTGTCCATTATTTAGACACTTCCTCGTAACCTAAACGTTTATAAATTTCCTCAATAATTTTAATTGCTGAAACAGGTATAACTGTACCAGGACCAAAGATGGCTACTGCCCCTGCTTCATAAAGGAAATCATAATCTTGTGCCGGAATAACGCCGCCAACGATAATGATAATATCTTCACGACCTAACTTTGTCAGCTCAGAAACTAACGCAGGTACTAATGTTTTATGACCTGCTGCTAGTGATGATACGCCGATACAATGTACGTCATTTTCAACTGCCATTTGCGCTGTTTCTTCTGGTGTCATGAATAGTGGTGAAATATCTACGTCAAAGCCTAAGTCAGCATAGCCTGTTGCAATAACTTTAGCGCCGCGATCATGCCCATCTTGTCCCATTTTTGCAACTAAAATACGTGGACGACGACCTTCATTTTCAAGGAACTCATCTGTCATATTTTTTACTTCTGTAATTTGCTCTTCATCAGAGAAGTTTGCAGAATAGACACCTGAGATTGAGCGAATGATTGCTTTATGACGACCAGAAACTACTTCGATTGCATCAGAGATTTCTCCAAGTGATGCACGAGCACGAGCAGCATCTACCGCTACTGCAAGTAAGTTTTCTTCACCATCTTGTGCCGCTTTCGTTAAGCGAGCAAGATGTTTTTGAACTTCTGCCTCGTCACGAGATGCTTTCATCGCATCTAAACGCTCAATTTGTTTTTGACGAACAAGTGTGTTGTCGATGTCAAGAATGTCGATAGGTTCTTCTTTTTCTAGACGATATTTGTTCACGCCTACAATTGTTTCAGTTTTAGAGTCGATTTTTGCTTGACGTTTAGCCGCAGCTTCTTCAACCTTCATTTTTGGAAGACCCGTTTCAATTGCTTTTGCCATACCACCAAGTTCTTCAATTTCTTCGATTAACGTCCATGCAGATTTTGTAATTTCATCTGTTAATTTCTCAACATAATACGAGCCACCCCATGGGTCAATCACTTTTGTCATAGCCGTTTCTTCTTGTAGGAATAGTTGCGTATTACGTGCAATACGTGCAGAGAAGTCAGTTGGTAATGCAATTGCTTCGTCCAGTGCGTTCGTATGAAGAGATTGCGTATGCCCCATAGATGAAGCATTCGCCTCGATTAATGTACGCGTTACATTATTGAATGGGTCTTGCTCTGTTAAAGACCATCCAGATGTTTGAGAGTGTGTACGTAATGCCAAAGTCTTTGGGTTCTTCGGATTGAACGTAGACATCATTTGTGCCCAAATACGACGAGCAGCACGCATTTTCGCAACTTCCATATAATAGTTCATACCGATAGCCCAGAAGAATGATAAACGTGGTGCAAAGGCATCGATATCAATACCAGCTTTTAAACCAGTACGAACATATTCAAGACCGTCCGCTAATGTATAAGCAAGCTCGATGTCATTTGTAGCACCCGCTTCTTGAATATGGTAGCCCGAGATAGAAATAGAGTTAAATTTCGGCATGAATTTAGCCGTAAATTCAAAGATGTCTGCAATAATTTTCATCGACATTGCTGGTGGATAAATATAAGTGTTACGTACCATGTATTCCTTTAAAATATCATTTTGGATAGTACCAGCAAGCTGTTCTGGTGTTACGCCTTGTTCTTCAGCTGCAACGATATAGAACGCAAGTACCGGTAGTACAGCGCCATTCATCGTCATTGACACAGACATTTGATCTAAAGGAATTTGATCAAATAAAATTTTCATATCTTCTACTGAGTCAATCGCTACCCCTGCTTTACCAACATCACCTGTTACGCGAGGGTGATCAGAATCATAGCCACGGTGTGTTGCTAAGTCAAAGGCTACTGAAAGACCTTTTTGACCCATTGCAAGGTTTCGTTTGTAAAACGCATTAGATTCTTCAGCAGTGGAGAATCCTGCATACTGACGAACTGTCCAAGGACGAGCTACATACATAGTAGGGTATGGTCCACGTGTATTTGGTGCAATACCAGCAACATCATCTAAGTGTTTTACATCTTTAATATCATCTTTTGTGTATATATCTTTAATTTCAATACCTTCATTTGTCAGGAATTTTTCATCTGAAGCAGCAGGAGCTTCAGATGTTAATACTTTTTCGATTTCAATCGCACTAAAATTTGGCTTGCTCATCGTTGGACCTCCTTCATGCTAGCGAACACCGAATTTAATTTTTCAATGATGTTCTGTCCTGCGAAAATAAAGCCGTTTAAGCCATTTGCTAACCAAGCTTCTTCTTCGTCTTTAAATTTACCTGCAACGTCGACAATAACGTGTGCTGGTTTTTCAGCTAAAATCGCTGGAATCATTTCTTTTGTAGCATCATCATTACCTGCGATTACAACATATTTTGCGTCTGTTGCTTTTAACCAAGCAAGCGCTTCCTCAGCTGATGCAGCTGGTTCGCTTTTTTCTGGTACAAGACCAACAGTGTTTAAGAAACCAGACACAAAATCAGCTCGAGGTTTTGAGCTTTTTAGTGAACCTAATGCTAGGATGCCCGTTTTTACATTGGCTGCAGTCATTTGTGAACGCAGTTGCTCGAACGGTATCGTAATGCGCTTAATATTTGCAAATAGTGGGTTTGTTTCGCTATCAAGTACATCTGCAGGATTTGCATAAATGTTAGTACCAATAACTGATTGTTTGCGTGTTTGTGCAGCTTTAATGCGCGCTTGGTAAGATGCTTCTAACTCTTCAGCTAATTTACCTGATGCAGTATAAGCGTCGATACCGCCAGCAGCCTCAATTTCTAAAAATAATGCCCAAGCTTCTTTTACGAAATCTGCTGTTAATGATTCAATAAAGTATGAACCACCAGCGGGATCTGTTATTTTTAACACATTTGTTTCTTCTTTTAATACTAAAGATACATTGCGAGCAATACGTACAGATTGTTCTGTCGGTTTCGTTAATGCATCATGTGGGTGAACTGTAAAGACGTCCGCTCCGCCAATTAATCCAGAAAGTGCTTCATTTGCAGCGCGAAGTAAATTTACGTAAACATCCAATTTCGAGAAGCTTCGAAGTGACGTTTCAGCAAGCGTTGGAATTTTCACGTTTTCTGTCACACCATAAGCTGATGAGAACGCTTTCCAAAGTACTTTAAAAGCACGCAGTTTAGCGATTTCTGTGAAGAATTGCGTATCAATGGCAAATGAAACATAAAATTTTTGTGCAAAAGCTTCAAAGCTTTCTTCTTGCTCTGCATATTTTGCTGCAATAGCAAGTGCGTATGCTAATTCTTGCACAGCATTGGCGCCTTCATTATGAAAAACGACTGTGTCTGCACTTAACGTGCGTACATTTGGCAATCCTACTAGCTTGATTGGATTGTTAGAAAAAATGAAGCCGTTTACATCTTTACGTTGTTCAGTCGGGATGTTGTCGAATACTGCCAATAATGGGTCATTTTCATTTTTTACCGTCATTTTAAACGAATATTCAGAGAAATAAGTTGCTAATTGTGCCACTATTTCTTCGGTCCATTCAAAGTTTACACGACTATCAACTGTTACTACCTCATTACCACGGGCTAAGCTATCATCAAGCTGTGCAAAGAATGCTTCACTTGTTTCTGCATACACTTGCTGTGCCACACGAAATACTTCGCTATTTTGTAGGGAACGGATTGTGGCAACTTGTTTATCTAGCTCATCTCCTAGTTTTGCTACTAAACTTTCTTGCGTGTAAAGAGGTTCTAACGTAACACCCTCATTTGTTTTCGTTAAAAGAGACTCGAATGGTTTTCCCTTTAAAGCTTTGATTGCTGCATCTTGCCATTCTGAATAGGACGGCTTTTCAAATTCAATATTTTTCATGTTGTTTGACATGCGGACGCTTAATCAGCTTCCCCCCTTAGTAGTTTCTATTTGTTATTCTACATGACAATTTGCTACTCGAAAAGCAAAAAAAAATCGGAAACCGTTATACAACAGGTTTCCGACAAGTCATCAGTAGACTGACGTCGAAGATTTATTTGTATTTTCGAGTATTTCTTTTACTCTATTTAGGAATTTACCACAAACTAATCCATCTAGTACGCGATGATCTAAAGATAAACATAAATTTACGATATCGCGTGCAGCAAACATTCCGCCAGGTAAAACGACTGGTTTTTTTACAATACTTTCCACTTGCAGAATGGCAGCTTGTGGATAATTAATAATGCCCATTGACTGCATAGAGCCGAAAGCACCCGTATTATTAACCGTAAATGTACCACCTTTAATATTGTCCATTGTTAGTTTGCCTGTACGCACTTTTTGAGCAAGCTCATGAATCTCTTTAGCAATCCCTTTAATTGATTTTTCATCAGCGTGTTTTATAACAGGGACAAAAAGTGCATCATCTGTTGCTACTGCAATGGAAATATTTATGTCATGCTTTTGGATAATTTTATCTCCTGCCCACATAGAATTCATCATTGGGAACTCTTTAAGTGCTTGTGCAACAGCCTTAACAAAGAACGCAAAGTAGGTAATATTAAACCCTTCTTTTTGTTTAAATTCCGTCTTAATGCTATCTCGGTAAGCAACTAATCCCGTTACATCAACTTCCATCATCATCCAAGCATGTGGCACTTCTTGAGCACTACGCACCATGTTATTCGCAATGGCACGACGCACATTTGTAACTGGTATTTCAATATCACCCGCTTGTGTCTCTTGCACAGATACTGCTGGTTTTGCAGCTGGTTCTGGTGTAGTGACTTGTTCGTTACTAGCAGCGGCAACTGGCTCTGAAGATGGTGCATCCGTTGTCGTCGGTACATTGCCAGCATCAATTAATTGTTGAAGGTCTTTTCGTGTAATACGGCCACCCTCTCCTGTACCAACAACTTGCTCGAGTGCAATATCATGCTCTTGTGCTAGTCTAAGTACGGCTGGTGAGTAGCGCGCTTTTTGCTGTCTTACTGGTTTTTCTGATGAAATTGCAACAGTAGTTTCCTTTGGCGTCTCTTGTTTTTTCTGAATACCAGCATTGAGAATCGCTGAACTTACTGTTGATTTTTTCGCAGGTGGAGCTTCAGGTAACTCACTGTCACCAGCTATTTCGATTGAACAAACAACCGCTCCAACAGGTAACGTCTGCCCTTCCTCAGCAAGTAGCTCTGTAATTACCCCTTCAAAAGAGGATGGGATTTCTGCATTTACTTTATCTGTCACAACTTCTGCTAATGGATCATATTTTTTTACTGTATCACCTGGTTGCACGAGCCATTTTTCGATTGTACCTTCTGTTACGCTTTCACCGAGCTGTGGCATCGTAATGTTTTGAATCGCCATTATCTATTCCTCCCATCAATTACGCCTCGGTAGTAACCTTAGCCAAGATTTTGCGTTGACAAAGCAAGCTAGTTTAAAATCTATGACAACCGCCAGAGGCTTTAGCTTTTTTTGAGTAAGCGCCCCTAACGCTTACTCAAAAAGAGATTACAATTAAGTATTTATCTCCAAGTTATAGGAGATTCATTTGTCTAAGTTAAAAAGCAGCTAAATCTCTCAAAGCACGTTCTACTTTTTCAGGATTTATCATGAAAAACTTTTCCATCGTCGGTGCATATGGCATCGCAGGTACATCTGGACCAGCTAATCGTTGGATAGGCGCATCAAGATCAAATAAGCAATTCTCTGCAATAATAGCTGCTACCTCACTAATAATGCTACCTTCTTTGTTATCTTCTGTAACAAGTAATACTTTACCTGTTTTACTTGCCGCTTCAATGATTGCTTCTTTATCTAACGGATACACTGTACGTAAATCCAAAATATGCGTTGAAATACCATCTGCTGCTAAACGCTCTGCTGCTTGTAAAGCGAAATGAACTGCTAAGCCATAAGTTATTACTGTAACGTCTTCACCTTCGCGTTTAACATCTGCTTTGCCTATTGGTAATGTATAATCGTCTAACGGGACTTCACCTTTAATTAGTCGATACGCACGCTTATGTTCAAAAAATAATACCGGATCTTCATCTCGAATCGCTGCTTTTAACAATCCTTTTGCATCATATGGTGTAGAAGGAATGACAATTTTTAACCCTGGCGTACCAGCAAAAAGTGCTTCAACCGATTGTGAATGATACAGTGCACCGTGAATTCCACCGCCGAAAGGAGCACGCACTACAATCGGACAAGTCCAGTCATTATTAGAACGATAACGGATTTTCGCAGCCTCGGATACGATTTGGTTTACAGCAGGCATAATAAAGTCTGCAAACTGCATTTCAGCAATTGGGCGCATCCCATACATTGCCGCACCAATACCGACCCCTGCGATAGCACTTTCAGCAAGTGGTGTATCTAACACACGATACTCACCAAACTGCTCATAAAGACCAGTAGTTGCTTTAAAAACGCCACCTTTGCGCCCAACATCTTCTCCTAAGATGAAAACGCGGTCGTCTCGTTCCATTTCTTCCTTCATCGCTAATGTAATCGCATCAATATAAGACATAACTGCCATTACACGTCACCTCCGTCCACTGGTGCATATACGTATTTCATGGCATCTTCTGGTTGTGCATACGGTGCTGCTTCTGCATAATCCGTCGCTTCATTCACCTCAGCCATGACACGCTCTTCTATTTCATTTCGAAGAGATTCAGTCATAATTCCAGCATCTTGTAAATATTTCTCAAATGATACAATCGGATCCTTCGCTTTGCCCTCTGCAATATCTTCAGCTGTTCGATATTGACGATCATCATCATCAGAAGAATGGGCAGTTAAACGGAATGTCACCGTTTCTATTAGACTAGGACCAGCACCGCTACGAGCACGTTCTGCTGCCTCTTTAACAACCTTATAAACCTGTAATGGACATTTACCATCAACTGTTACTCCTGGCATACCATAGCCAATACCACGATCGGAAACTTTTGCACAACCTAACTGACGTTCTACTGGTACTGAAATTGCATATTGATTATTTTCTACCATTATGATTACTGGTAACTTATGCACACCTGCAAAATTCGCCCCTTCATGGAAATCACCTTGGTTGGAAGAGCCTTCTCCTAATGTGACAAAGGTAATGAAATCCTCTTTTTGCAAACGTCCTGCAAGCGCCACACCTACTGCATGTGGAACTTGTGTTGTTACTGGCGAAGAACCAGTCAAAATACGATTTTTCTTTTGTCCGAAGTGCCCTGGCATTTGGCGACCGCCCGAATTCGGGTCTTCAGCCTTTGCAAAAGCTGATAACATTAACTCTTTTGGAGTCATTCCAAAATGCAATACAACACCCATATCTCGGTAATACGGTGCAATATAATCTATATCCTTATTTAATGCAAATGCTGCTCCAACTTGAGCTGCCTCTTGTCCTTGACAAGAAATAACAAATGGAATTTTACCTGAACGGTTTAATAGCCACATGCGCTCATCTAGTCTTCTTGCCATTAACATCGTTTCGAACATAGCAAGGACATCTTCAGTCGATAAACCTAAATCTTCATGTTTTATTTGAACGTCTTGCATATGAACACCCCTTTCGCATTAGAAAAAATGCTAAAGCGCCTGCAATACTTGCACAAGCAGCTCTAGTATTTAATTTATGACAGTATTTTCTCGCCTCGGCATCATTGTGTCCGATTTTTTCGAGCCTACTCGAAAAGCTGCTCTATAAAATCTGCGACACAATCCGTGACTGTTAACTTGGATTAACAAGGATTTGTGCCCCTATTGAATTCAAGTATGCTTGCCTGCATCGCCCACTACTAGAAGTGGATGACTGCTGCTCAATTTAAGTTAAAAATGAATAGCCCGCTTATCAACAGCTAGGGCAGATTCTACTAATACTTCATTGAGTGATGGGTGTGGATGGATTGCCTGACTAATTTCCCAAGGAGTTGCGTCTAATAATTTTGCTAATGACGCTTCTCCAATTAAATCTGTCACATGCGGTCCTACCATATGAATACCCAAAATATCATCTGTTTCTTCATCTGCTATTATTTTTACAAAGCCATCTGAATCTCCATTGACAAGCGCTTTACCTATAGCTTTAAATGGGAATTTGCCTACCTTTAATGCATAGCCTTGCTCACGGGCAGCACTTTCCGTTAAACCAATACTAGCTACTTCTGGGAAGGAATAAACACATTTCGGTACCTTCAAAACATCTAGCGGCGCTATTTTCCCAGTCGCAATATGTTCAATAGCAGACAAACCTTCATGAGACGCAACATGTGCTAATTGTAAACCACCGATAACATCTCCAATGGCATACATATGTGATTCCTTCGTTTGATAAGAATCGCCTACTTTAATAAAGCCGTTGTCTATTTCAATATCTGTGTTTTCTAAACCGATACCATGGATATTTGCTTCACGTCCTACACACAGCAACAATTTATCTGCCACGAAACTTTCTTCTTTATCCTGAAGCTTAGCAGAAATGAAAACGTTATCATTTTCTATTTTGAATGTATCTGAATCTAAGCGTGCATTCGTTACAATGCGTACACCACGACTTTCAAGCTGCTTTGTCACTTCTTTTACGACATCAGCATCTTCCGCTGGTAAAATTGATGGGCCATATTCAACTACTGTTACAGACACCCCAAAATCACAAAGCATCGATGCCCACTCAATACCTATTACACCGCCACCGACAATCAGTAATGACGTTGGCAATTCCTCCATTTGCAAAGCGTGATCAGAATTCATGACGTATTTGCCATCGACTGTTAACCCTGCCATTCCTCTAGGTTTCGAACCTGTTGCAATGACAACATTGGTCGGAATAAGCATTTCATTTTCTTGCCCATTATGCATCTCTACAGAAATCGTACCTGGCATTGGTGAGAAAATAGATGGACCTAATATTCTTCCCATTCCTTCATATACATCAATCTTGCCTTTTTTCATCAGTGTATTCACACCTTGGCTTAATTGCTCTACAATTGCTTGCTTACGTGCTTGCACTTTATTGAATTGCAATGTAACTCCTGAAATGTCTACTCCAAATTCACTCGCAGTTTTATTGGCCATACGATACACTTCTGCACTGCGAAGTAGCGCCTTACTAGGAATACAGCCTTTATGTAGACAAGTACCACCAAGTCGTTCACGTTCCACAATAGCTGTTTTCAAGCCTAATTGTGCTGCACGAATTGCTGCTACGTAGCCTCCTGTCCCTCCTCCTAAAATAACAACATCATAATTTTGAGCCATATTTTATTCCTCCTTATGAGAAAAGTGCTAAAGCCCTTCTATCCAACATGTGTGACAGTGAAATCCGTCGAGGAAATAGCTGTATCCCCACAAGCAAATATCTCTATACATAGAAATATTGAAATGAAAGGTGCACCTTATTACGTTCACTTGAAGTTACTGCGCTATCTTTTCTTGTGACTATTTATATATTATAAAATCCTTTATTTACCATTATTTAAAGAGAAGAAGTCGACTATGCGACTTCTTTTAACGAATAGCCGTTGTTAACGACCGTTCAAAATATTTTTTTCATTTTTTAAAAACTGGCTACGCGATTTCGATACACGAGCAATGCGTTCTTCTGCTAAACGATTAGCTGCTACATAAGTAGGAATGCCATCTCGTTTTGAAATTTCAAAGATTTTTTCAATGCTATCGTAAATCCCATCTACACGTTTCATCGCACGTTCACGATTATAGCCGTATAATTCATCAGCAACATTTATAACGCCACCCGCATTAATAACATAGTCAGGTGCATAAACAATACCTAGCTCATGTAAATAATCCCCATGTCGTGAATCCTGTAATTGGTTATTAGCAGAACCAGCGATAACTTTTGCTTTTAATTGCGGAATTGTCTCGTCATTTAAAATAGCTCCTAATGCACAAGGTGAGAAAATATCAACTTCTTGTGAATAGATTTCTTCTGGCGCAACAGCTCTAGCACCAAAATCATTGACAACACGATCAATCGCAGCTTGATTAATATCAGTTACTACAAGTTTTGCACCTTCATTATGTAAGTACTCGCAAAGCTTGTATGCAACATTCCCTAGCCCTTGAACCGAAATTGTGCGACCTTCTAGCGACTCCGTACCAAATGCTTCTTTTGCAGCAGCTTTCATACCACGATAAACACCGTAAGCAGTTACTGGTGACGGATTACCTGATGAACCGAACGCTGGTGAGATTCCTGTAACGTAATTCGTTTCTTCATGGATTAAATCCATATCTGTTACTGTTGTCCCAACATCTTCAGCTGTAATATAGCGACCGTTAAGCCCTTGGATGAAACGCCCTAAAGCCCTGAACATTTCTTCATTTTTATCTTTAAATGGGTCCCCAATAATGACCGTTTTTCCACCGCCAAGGTTTAAACCAGCAGCCGCGTTTTTATATGTCATCCCACGTGCTAGTCTCAATGCATCCTCTATCGCATTCTCTTCTGTCGCGTAGGTCCACATACGAGCACCACCTAATGCTGGTCCAAGTGTTGTGTCATGGATAGCGATAATCGCTTTTAACCCAGATGCTTCGTCTTGGCAAAATACCAATTGTTCATAATCATACTTTTCCATATACTTGAAGATTTCCATGAAAACTCGCCCCTTTGCTTTGGAAAGTGCAACCCCTAATGCCCATCCCAATCAAATTTAAAAACTAATGATAAATATATTTTGCAATGGATAATATCGCTCCATTTAATTTTACAATACTGACAAATTCACAATTTCGCAACTATTATTACACTTTTCCTACTAAGTAAGAATTTTCTAAAAATTCAGTTACAGTTAATAGTTTTATAACTTTTTCCGCTTCTCTTCCTAGACTTCTAAGATTCATAGGGTTTCTTGACATTCCCATATCCACAGGTACAATTATATTTAGGTATGAGGAGGGACATGCATGGCTCGATTTGCTGCGTTTATTGTAATGCTTATTCCAGGTCTAATGGCTGCAGGTGGCATTAAATTTATGCGTGATACATTATTCGGTAAGCTCATCTCACCTTTCCCATTTTTATGGCTGCAATTTGTTGTTGGCATCATTTTCTTTGTTGTCGGCTTTGGCTTTTTCGCAGGCTTTTTACTACACCGCGATCGAAAAAACGGAAAAGTGGCTCCGCGCTTCCAAAAAAAATAAAAATAGCTATCCAAATAAGTCACACAATGTGACTTACTGGATAGCTATTTTTATTGACGTTGCTGAACGGTGATCACTTTATCAGGAAAATCTGTAATCCACCCAATTACTGATGAATGTGGATTCGTCAGGAAGTTTTCACTACCGTCAATCGCATAAAAGCGACATGTTTTAGAACTGGTTACACAAGCCTCTAAATATTGTGGCTTATAATATCTTTTATGCATATGGACACAATCAATTGCCTTATAATCACATAGCAAATCCCATTTCAATTTTTTAGTAGCGATAAGTGCAGTTTCAAAATGTGGCGCATGGTGTTTCAAAACCTCTAAAAGCTCATAATGGAATGAAGAAAAATGACTACCTTTAGGTAAAATAAGTCCTTGAAGCAATTGAACGAGCGCATCCTTATTGTCAAGAATGGTCGATTTTAATTCGATATTAAGAGGTAGTTGGTGTTTATTTGCCCATACTAAAACTGCATTAAATGTTGGAATTCGATACGCAGAAAAAAACCTTCTCAAAGGCTTTCCTAATTTAAAGCTTTGTAGTTCCGCTATCGTGCATTCATTTACCAGTTTATTAGAACCTACTAATCTTGATAACTGCGGATCGTGGTAGACAACTGGTATTCCTTCTTTGGATAGCTGAATATCTAATTCAATCCCATCTGCGCCTAGCTCTAACGCTTTCTCAAAAGCTTTGAAACTGTTTTCGAGAGCATAGGCTGACGCCCCTCGATGCGCAAACACAGGGATAAACGATTCCTTATACATTTAACTCACCGAACTCAAGCAGAAATTTACCATTCGTCATGTTATTTAATAACGAGGATTTCTTACCAATTTGAATATACGTACCTGGATAGGCTTCTTTTGTTACGATGATTTCTTCCTTTCCAGCATGACGCATTTCGTCCATCATTAACTTAATTTCACGATCCATTGTAACCGCTTCAGCCTTCAATTTTGACAATCGTTGTTTTGTTTCTTCAAATGAGGCAATTTGCTGTGTTGACATTTGCTTAAGAAGTGGTAATAAACTCGTAATCTTCGCTTCGAGTTCTGAAATTTCAGATTGCTGTTGCTTTAGCTGTGTGGCTTTGCTTTGCATCAATGCATAACTTTCCTGTTTGTTGACACTTTCAATGATGAGATCTGTTCTACGCTCTAGTCGGTTTCCAGAGATTGCTGTGACGATTGTATTTTTAGCAACAGCACGTCCGCCGATAATTTTACCTTTTCGCTCATCTACAAATATAGAATGCGCAGTAAGTTGGGATCCAAGTGAGTAAAAGCCGATATGAATACTATCGTCGGCTACTAAAATAGCTTCATTTACGTGCTTAACGAAAATATTTCCACCCGCTTCTACAAGTGTTGAGCCCAAACCAAAAATACCGCCTCGAATGTATACATCACCTTCGATCGATTTAATCAGTTTCGCGCCGCTTACACCTTCTGCTCCTTCGATTGATATATCTCCAGTCGCAATAACTGTATAGCCAGTTGTAACGGTTCCTTTAATACTTAAAGAGCCATTGAACTCTAAATTGCCTGTCTCAACGCCCACATCTCCATGTATTGGTAAATGTCGGTTAACACCAATCATACCTTTGACGTCATCTAACACGCCAGCAATCTTTGAACGAATGACAATTTTATCGTCTTCTTCTACTTCATAGGCTGACTTTTTATCGTATCGAATTGGAAAATCACGGCCTGGTGCTGCCGCAATAATTTCACCGAGTACATTTTGACCAGGCTTGCCCAACGTTGCAGGAATTTTCTCCCCAAGCCAAGAACCTTCAGAAATTTCTGAAATAAAATTCATGTCATAGTAATCAGCTTTCCCATCTTCACGAATAACAGGTTTTCTCTCTGGTTTTGGTAAGTATGTAATTTGAGCATCCATGCCTGCGACAGGCGATGTTCCCTGTGCAATTAAAAATGCTTTTCCTGGCTCAATTTTTAAAATATCAAACTCTAAAATGCCATAGGTAATCCCTTGGCCCGCAAGTGTGTCTGTAATTTGTGCTGTTAATTTCTCTTTATTCTTTTGAATATAATCATGTGTTTCATATACAAATATAGAGGCAGACATTTTATCTCGTGCAATTTCAGCTTCAACATTTGGAAGCCAGCGTCCAATTTCAACAGGACTTGTGCTTTCTGTCGCTAGTACAGTTTTTAAAATAGAAAAATTAGATAACTTTAGTCGTGGATGACTACGTAAGATACCATCAAATTCTTTTAATGGAAATCCCGCACTGTATGTAAGCATAAATACCTTTCCGTTTTCTTCAGATATTTCGAAGTTATCATTTCGAACTAGAATCACGCTACCTCCTCCTTCCCTCTATATGTAAGTATATACAATCTATTTACATTTGTTTAGAGACAATTGTCACTACTCATAAAGAAAATACCCCTACTTTATCAGTAAGCCTTACATATAGCTCATACATTTTTCCTCTAAAAAATAGACGATATATCCTATAAAAAAACATCTTTTCCTTCATTTCAAAAGTGTAAATGCTATTAATGCATAAAATTACAGTAGTATTTTAGGTAATCCGCAAAAAAGTAAATGGCTATATCCACTTAGCTACAATTTTATGTTTTAGGTCTTGCCTACTAAAAAACGCCCCTTCAGAAAGTGGCGTTTGATTTGCATAGCTATTAATGAAATGTTCATGCTTATAGATTTATTTTTTATCCGAAAAAAAGTCACTAACTAATCGTTTTTGCATGGCTTCAATTCGGTTATCAGAGCCCAGTTGTTCGCGCGTCATATAAAAAATACTAATACGGCCATTCATTTCAAGTCGTACCTCAAATAACTGATCATCTATTTGTGTTAATTCTAATGAATTATGATGGTCTAGTTGAAAGTTTACACTTTTCATTTATATCACCCCGTTCGATTATAAACCATCAATGATATCTCGGTATAATTACGACCATATTTTATTCGCCCCTTCTCGAAAAGCTCCACTAAAAATCTGGGACATTCGCTGGAACAAGTTCATACAAATAAAGACGATTAACAGCTTAAATACTGTTAACCGTCAAAATTGAATACTATCCTAACACGTATTCCGCTAATACACTTTGAACTTTGTAGATGTTAGTGGATTTATTGAAATTTTTCTGAATGGGTAGCTGACTACCTGAAACCCAAATTTTTAGCTCTGCATCATAATCAAATGTCCCTGCTGTTTCAACTGAAAAATGAAGAATATTCTTATATGGAATCGAATGATATTCCGTTTTCTTACCAGTTACGCCTTGCTTATCAATTAAAATCAGTCGTTTATTTGTAAAGATAAATGTATCTCTAATAATTTTATAAGCATTTTGAATTGTCTCAGTCGGTATTAAAATCTCTTTCATTTCTTCCTGTAAATTATCCAAATTAATCTCACTTGCATTTCCCATCAATCCATCAAATAGCCCCATTTATGTTCCCTCCACTTATTCAACCTTTATATAGTATATATTACATTTTACTACAATATTACAGACTAAAGTATTAATAGAATCAATCAAACATAGCAAAATATTGAATAGTTATAAATTTACATAAACTTCGCACATAACGCTGTTTTCTTTACACTTTATCCATTTACGAGCGTTTTATCTATAAATATACATTTAGACATAAAAAATACGCCCCCTCAAACAGTCGACGCAAACTGTCTAAAAAAGGCGTTACGATTCGCTATATAAGCGTTCTCTATAATAGATGGAAGGTCATTCCCCATTAAGCCAAATGCCCTTAAAACCGTTAGCTCGCCATCATATCAATACGAATCTTGTCCGCAATCATCGCGATAAATTCACTATTTGTTGGTTTCGACTTTAAGTGGTGCACTGTATAGCCAAACATCGACGAAATGGACTCGTAATTGCCACGATTCCATGCGACTTCAATGGCATGACGAATGGCACGTTCTACACGTGATGGTGTTGTGTTGAATTTTTTTGCAATTTCAGGATATAGAATTTTCGTCACAGAACCTAATAACTCGATATCTTCAAACACCATTTGTATAGCTTCACGTAAATAAGAGTAACCTTTAATATGTGCAGGAACTCCGATTTCTTTAATAATAGCTGTAATGGTGCTATCAAGTTGATGCTGATTTAATTTTTGAGGAGTTGTCGGCTGTAATACACTTGACTTTTTTGGTATAGCAGCCTTTTGGCCAGCACAATGTAATATTTTTTGAACGAGCTGATCAAATTCAAACGGCTTTAGCATAAAATATGAAGCCCCTAAATCCACCGCTTGTTTCATCACATCCTCTTGACCAAATGCAGTTAGCATGATGACTTGTATTGAAGACATTCGATCATTTTGATACATCGCCTCTAAAACAGCTAACCCATCTAGATGAGGCATAATAATATCCAGTAATAAAATATCAGGAGAAAACTCTTCAAGCATTTGAAGACATACTTTCCCGTTTGAGGCAGTTGCAATTATTTCAATTTCGGGATGACCCTGAAAATACTGCTCCATTGTTTTTAATAACTCACGATTATCATCTGCTATCGCCACTTTTACCTTTGTCATTTCAATTCCTCCTTCTGGACTTTGCTTTGACTGTTCAAAGCACAAAACCTTTTACCCCTAATGTCTATTTTGACACACTGTGGAATTTTCGACATTTTTGCTTTAAAAACCTTTTCTATTTCCAAAAATGAGTATGTAGTCCGATACTTTCTTTTTTTATCGACAAGTTACGATACTTAACAGCAAATTGTCGAATGCTCTTACAACTTATTTTAGTGAAAAAACTGAGATAAAACTACACTTTTTTTTAAGTATCGCTAAAGTGTTCCGTCATAAGCATGAAATACTTAGGGAAAGAGCTAGTTTAACCTATTTTTTTCAAGAACGAAAGGAGCTACCAGAGGCAGCCCCATCTCATTCATGATGATTTTTTTAACATTTCAGCCACTGTAATAGCTGCCCCTTTTTTTGGCTCTTCTACAAACATATGTGTGACAGCACCAACGAAACGCCCGTCCTGTATGATTGGACTACCACTCATGCCTTGTAAAATGCCACCTGTTTTTTCAATGAGCTTTTCGTCAGAGACAATAAATTCAAGCCGTTCATTTTCTACTTTTGTAATTTCGATGGTAAATGTTTCGACTTTACTGCCTTCAATAGCTGTGTAAATTTCAGCATGTCCCAATTTTATATCTTTCGCATGCATAATTTCGATGGCTTTTGGCAATCTTTGTTGGTAACTATCTTCCCAACGGCCAAAAATTCCATATACCGTATTTTTATCGATACTACCTAATCGTTCCTGATGTTTTTCAATTGAGGATATTTTATAGCCGGGTTGACCAGGTAGGCTTTTACGGATTTGCTGGATGGATGCTAAGAAAATGGAGCCTGCTCTGAAGACAGGTGCTTCTTGAAGAGTTGAATCAACAATTTGATGGCCTAACGCTCCGTAATTTTGTGTCTCTGGATCAATGTATGTCAATGTCCCTACTCCATCTGTTTCATCCTTTAAAAAAGAGATGACATGTTCTGCTTCTTGTTCTTGTAAGTCAACTGTTACTTCTTTTCCTTCACTTTTTATCGTCCATTTTTGTTGCCCTTGTCGAGCAATTGCTTGCTTGGCCTCAGCGAGTGTTTTTACTGTTGTATCATTTATTTTTTCAATAACAGCGCCTCCTTTCATCCATTGATTGGAAGCTAACAACACATCATGAGCAACAAAGACATGTGATAACTGAAGCTGAATTCCAATTGCTTCGCCCATCGGTATTAATTTTTTGGCCGCAAAAGCCTGTATGGGCATAAATAACAAAACGATGAGCATAGGCAAAATGACAAATTGACGCCAACGACGATTCATACGACACCTCCTTTTGAATTTTGTCTTTATACTATGTGTTGTTGTACCGTTCTTATAAGCGGTAAATATTTGCGCAAAATGAAAAAAACCCAGAAACAGTTGACCTGCCTCTGGATTCTTCATAAAATTAACGCATTTGTTTTTTTCGTTCGTTAGCCATTTTTAACAATTCTGTCGCATGCTGTAAAGTTAATTCGGTAATTTCTGCACCTGACATCATTCTGCTCACTTCCTCAATACGTGCATGGGTATCAATTTCAGCCAATGATGTAAATGTGCGATCATGTTCAACCTCTTTTTTAATAAAGTAATGATGGTCGGCCATTGCTGCCACTTGTGGAAGATGCGAAATACACAATACTTGGGAATTAACTGAAATTGCTGCAATTTTTTCTGCAATCGCTTGCGCGACACGACCACTTACTCCTGTATCCACTTCATCAAAAATAATGGACGTAACGCCATTTGAAGAAGAGAAAATCGTTTTTAGTGCTAACATCATACGTGATAGTTCTCCACCAGAAGCAATTTTCGGTAACGATTTTGGTGGTTCGCCGACATTCGTTGAAATATAAAAAACAACTTGATCTTTACCATTTACATCAAAATAAGGTAAAACATCAAAATTTACGATAAATTTCGCTTTTTCCATATGTAATTCACGGAGCTCTGCCATAATGGCTTCACTTAAGTCATTTGCCGCTTCTTTTCGAACATGTGAAAGTTCTTCAGTAAGCTCGCCTAATATGACTTCCATCTCAAGTACTTTTCGTTCTTTTACTTGTAAAATTTCATCGCGATTTAAAAGCTCGCTTAGCTCTGTTTTAATTTTTTCGTAATAGGCAATCATTTCCTCAACAGTTGAGCCATATTTACGCTTTAAGTTTTGGAACAGCGCCAGACGTTGCTCTACTTCATTTAAACGTGCTGGATCAAATTCTAGCTCATCTAAAACATTTTTCACTTGATATGCTGCATCCTGCAATGCGTAAAAGGCTGTTGTTACCGACTCAGAAGCCTCTTTAAACTGCTCGTCAATCATCGCAGCATCATCTAGCGCTCCCATGGCTGTACCTATCCAGTCAAGACCCTTTGTTTCACCTTGAATCGCTTCATAAGCAGCACTTGAACGTTCAAAAATTTTATTAAAATTCATAAGACGGCGACGTTCATCAAGAAGCTCATCTTCTTCACCTAGCTTTAAATTTGCATCTTCAAGTTCTTTCATTTGGAACTGATACAAATCAATACGCTGGGCCATTAACTGCTCATCTATAGAAATTGTAGCTAATTCTTTTTTCAATGCACGATATTCGTTATATTGTTTACTGTATTTTTCAAGAATTGGTGATAGTTGCTCTTCTGCGAATTGATCGAGTAAATGAATGTGTTGCTTTTCATCCATAAGCTCTTGGTTTTCATGTTGTCCATGAATATCAATAAGACTTGCTCCAATGTCACGTAAAACCGATAAAGGCACTAATTTGCCATTAACCCGACACACACTTTTGCCAGAATCATTTAAGTCTCGACGCAAAATAATGGAATCTTCTTCGATTTCAATGCCTGCTTCCTCTAGCTTCTTATATACAGGATGTGCAGTACTTGAAATGTGAAATAGCCCACCTAACTCAGCTTTTTTAGCACCATGACGTATAAATTCCGAATTGCCTCTACCACCAGCAAGTAAATGTACCGCATCAATAATTATGGATTTACCAGCACCGGTTTCTCCTGTCAACACAGTTAGACCATCTGAAAAACTAACCGTTAAATCCTCAATGATGGCAAAATTTCGAATACTAAGCTCTCTTAACACAAATTGTCACCTCTGAATTAAATTCAACTGCTATTAAAATTCGTACTAACAGATGCAAAAATACCCACCTCAACAACAATAACGGGAAAAATCAAGCATCTGGTAGCAATCAAATTCGTTCGATTAAAGTTACAGTATTAAAGCATGTCTAATAAGCGATTTTTCGTATTTTCTCGTTCACCTTCATCGCGACAAATAATTAAAATTGTATCATCTCCAGAAATTGTACCTAAAATTTCTGGCCAATCTAAATGATCAAGTAATGAAGCAATTGCATTTGCATTACCCGGAAGTGCTTTCATGACTAAAAAATGCGATGCACCGTCAATGCTCACAAAAGCATCAGCTAGCGCACGATGTAATTTTTGAACTGGATTGAAACGTTGGTCTGCGGGTAAGCTATATTTATAGCGTCCATCCTGCAAAGGCACTTTAACTAAGTGCAGTTCTTTAATATCTCGCGATACGGTTGCTTGTGTCACATTATAGCCCGCATCCTTTAAAAAATCGACTAAATCATCTTGCGTTTCGATTTCGTGATTCGCAATAATATCTCGAATACGTATATGTCTTTGTCCTTTATTCATATCGTTCACCTCTTATAAATAGTTAAATATTTGTATAATTACACTACCATCTCCAGCATAAAAGCACAAGAAAAAACACGGCTCTACTTACTGAGCACGTGTTATTTTAGTGCACTATGCGCTTCTTCGACGAGTGCATTAAAAGCTGTATATGGCGGGATAACTTCATCAGCAATTGGATTCACTAGATGGAATAAAAATTCAATATTTCCTTCCCCACCTGTAATCGGAGAATAAGAAGCATCTTTTACCACAAAGCCAACTTTCGTTGCCATAGCAGCTGTTTTTTCTAAAACATCGAGATGTACCTTTTTATCACGGACAATGCCTTTTTTACCTACATTTTCTTTACCTGCTTCAAACTGAGGTTTAACAAGGGCCATGACATCGCCACCTGGCATTAATACCGTTTTTAGTACTGGTAAAATCAATGATAAAGAGATAAAGCTGACATCAATCGTTGCAAACTCTGGTAATCCTTCTGTTAAATCAGCAGCAGTTGTGTAACGAAAATTTGTTTTTTCCATAACCGTTACACGATCATCAGAACGAATTTTCCATGCTAACTGATTCGAACCTACGTCTAGGGCATAGCAATGTTTAGCACCATTTTGTAAGGCGCAGTCTGTAAACCCACCTGTAGAAGAGCCGATGTCAAGCATCAGCTTCCCCTCTACAGACATATCAAAAATTTGTAAAGCTTTTTCTAACTTCAAGCCACCACGGCTCACATATTTTAAATCAGAACCTTTTACTTGTAGCGGAGCATCAATTGCGATCTTTTCTCCTGCTTTGTCGATACGTATCTCGTTGGAAAAGACAAGACCTGCCATAATGGATCTTTTTGCCTTCTCACGTGTTTCACATAGTCCACGCTCAACAAGTAAAATGTCTACACGTTCTTTCGGTTGTTTTGTCATTATTTATTTAAACCTACTTGCTGTTTTTGTTGTAGTAACACTTGCATACGTGCCACTGTATCTTCTGCTGTCATATGAATTTCCTCAAGCAGTTGGTCTACATTTCCGTGCTCGATAAATTGATCAGGTATGCCCATTCGATCGATTATTGCATTTAAATAACTATGGTCATGTGCAAATTCTAATACACCACTACCAAAGCCACCTTGTAATACTGCCTCTTCAATCGTTAGCACTGGCTTATTGCTAGTAAATATGCGATGCAGCATATCCTCATCCATTGGCTTAATAAAACGTGCATTCACTACTTCGATTTCTATGCCTTGTTGAGCTAGCATATGTGCTGCTTCCATTGCCATAGGAATGGTTGTACCGAATGTTAAAATGGTAGCTTCTTTCCCCTCACGTAATACTTCCCAGCTTCCAATTGGTAAAGCCATAAGCTCATCATCCAACGGGACACCTATCCCATTTCCACGTGGATAGCGAAGAGCAATCGGACCTCCATTATAATCAATAGCTGTTTTCACCATATGCTGACCTTCATTTTCATCCTTTGGCATCATAATCGTCATGTTTGGAATATGACGAAGGAATGCAATATCAAAGACGCCTTGATGTGTTTCACCATCTGCACCAACTAAGCCGGCACGGTCAATCCCGATAAAGACATTCAAATTTGGACGCGCAATATCATGAAGTACTTGGTCATAAGCACGTTGTAAAAATGTTGAGTAAATAGCTAAAAACGGCTTCATTTTTTGGGTAGCAAGACCTGCAGACATTGTTGCAGCATGTTGTTCCGCTATGCCCACATCAAAAAAGCGTTTTGGAAAATCTTTTTGAATGCCTTGTAATTTTGAACCAACAGGCATTGCAGGTGTGATTGTCACAACTCGTTCATCTTCATGCGCAATTTTACGCACAGTTTCAGCGATTAAACTACTCCAAGCAGGACCTTTTGTTTCTGATTTTACAAATGCACCAGTCTCCATTTTATATGGACCTGTTCCGTGCCAGTTGCCGATTGTATCGTCTTCAGCTGGTTTGTAGCCTTTACCTTTTTTTGTAATGACATGAACAAGAACTGGACCTTTTACTTTTTTAGCATATGATAATGTTGTTTCAAGCGCTTCAAAGTCGTGCCCATCAATAGGACCTAAATATTTAAAACCTAATTCCTCAAAAAAGACACCCGAAACTACTAAGTATTTCAAACTGTCTTTCAATCGTTCAGCTGTAGAAGCAAGCTTGCCACCTAGAACAGGAATTTTATTGATTAACGATTCTAGCTCTTCTTTTGCTTTTGAATATTCTTTAGCAGTACGTAAACGTCCTAATACGTTGTGTAATGCTCCAACGTTCGGAGCTATGGACATTTCATTATCATTTAAAATGACAATCATATTTGTTTTTGCATGCCCAATATGATTTAAAGCTTCAAGCGCCATACCGCCTGTTAAAGCACCGTCCCCAATAATCGGTACGACGAAGTTTTTTTCGTTTTTTATATCACGTGCTGCTGCCATACCCATGGCTGCTGACAAAGATGTCGAGCTATGACCTGTTTCCCATTCATCATGTTCACTCTCCACAAGCTTTGGAAAACCACAAAGCCCTTTGAACTGACGTAATGTGTCAAATTGACTCGCACGACCTGTCAAAATTTTATGCACGTAAGCTTGGTGGCCAACATCCCATAAAAACTTATCTTTTGGACTGTCAAACATTTTATGAAGCATAATTGTAAGCTCCACAACACCTAGGTTCGGTCCGATATGACCACCTGTGACAGAACATTTTTCGATTAAGAAAGTTCGAATCTCTTTTGCAAGCTGTTCAAGCCCTCTCTTATCTAAGTTTTTTAAAAAGGATGGACTAGAAATGTTGTTTAAATCCACCTTTCTCACACACCTTTTCAATAAATTATTCACCGCAATCGTGTTTCCACCATTATAACAGTGTTATCCATATGCTAAAAGTACGAACACTTTTTTGTTTGCCTATTGGCAAACGTCCCCACCTATTCTAGCATATTCTTGACCTGTAAAGCCCATTTTTTCTCTTAGTTTTTACGATGAACAATATAGGCCGCAAACTCACGCAGTAAGCTTACATCTCCTTGTAACTTATCAAGCGCTGTTATTGCGAGCTGATAATGGTCAGCAAGTTTTTCTTTAGCACCCGTTAAGGTTAATAATGCAGGGTATGTGCTTTTATCACTAGCCACATCCTTACCTGCAGTTTTGCCTAATTCCTCCGTTGTTCCTTCTATATCTAAAATATCGTCTTGAATTTGGAAGGCTAGGCCGATGTGATGCGCATATTCCTTTAAAGTAGCTCGATCTTCTTGTGATACATTGGCTAGAACTGCACCTGATTCAATACTAAATCTTAATAGTGCACCCGTCTTATTAACATGGACATGCTCTAGTTCAGTTAGGTTAAGCTGACGTTGCTCACCTTCCATATCCAATACTTGACCTCCAACCATCCCTTCGGCACCAGCTGCGATGCTTAGAAGATTTACAAGTTCAATTCGTTGCTCTGCAGAAAGCTCCATACGTGCTAAAATGCCAAAGGCTAGTGTATTTAATGCATCACCTGCAAGTGTTGCCAGCGCTTCTCCAAATACTTTATGATTGGTCGGCTTGCCACGACGGAAATCATCGTTATCCATGCTTGGTAGGTCATCGTGGATTAAAGAATACGTATGAATCATTTCAATAACGGCACCAACTGTTAGCCCTGCTTTTATGTCTTTACCGTATTGTTCTAAAACTGCTAATACAAACAGCGGGCGAATACGTTTGCCTCCTGCTTTTAATGAATATAGCATCGACTCCTTTAAATTAGCCGGTGCGTCAATTTTTTCAACAAGTGCAAACATTTCAGCTTCTACTTGTGGTGTGTTGCTTTGAATAAAATGTTTTAATTGTTCGTTCATTTTAACTAGTTCTCTCCCTTTAGCGGATCAAATGCTGTTGTTTCACCTGTCTCTTGGACAATTGAAATTAATTGTTCTTCGGCATGCTGTAGTTTACTATGGCAAAATTGCGAAAGCTCCATGCCCTGTTTATATAAATCAATCGCATTTTCTAATGGTACATCACCTTGTTCTAATTGGCGGACTATTTCTTCAAGTGCCGTCATTGCTTCTGCGAAGGTTTGTTGCTTTTTCGCCATCTCTATTCCTCCTTATTATTTGGCAAGACATTTGTCACTTCGGCAATTACTTTTCCATCGTGGAAGGACAGTGTTAGTTGATCCTGCCGCTTTAAGTCAGTAGACGATTTCAACACTTTGTCATCTTTGTAGGCTACTGTAAATCCTCTAGTTAAAATAGCGAGTGGATTTAAAGCTTCAAGTGTTCGCACAGACGCCTCAAATTGTTGTTTTTGCTTTGTCACATACTGTGAAGCTGAACGTGTTAACTGCTGAACGCGATGTTCCAACTCCCTTTGATGAAAGACAAGTGCTTTTTTGGGTGATTGCTGCTCCACAGCGCTATGCAATTTTTGAAGCTGAGCGTCTTTTTTCATCAAATCAACCTGCATCGCTTTTTGCAAAGTCGTCTCAAGCTGTGCTAATCGTTCTGTAAATGGACGATACAATCTATCTGGCATCGATAAAGGGTAAGACTGCTGTAGCTTATTTAGACGTTGTCGCTCTGTTATTAGTTGCGCCCTTACAATCTGATGAAGCTGTGATTTTTGCGTCAGTACGCGTTGATATAACTCCTGCTGATCCGGCACAGCCATTTCAGCTGCTGCAGTAGGAGTCGGCGCACGCAAATCTGCCACAAAATCTGCAATCGTCGTATCCGTTTCATGCCCTACTGCGCTAATAATTGGAATTCGACTTTCAAATATGGCGCGTGCAACAACTTCTTCATTAAACGCCCATAAATCTTCAATAGATCCTCCACCCCGTCCAACTAACAATACGTCACAAAAGGCATCTTGATTAGCACGTTCAATATTTTGTACTATGCTCGGTGCAGCTTGTGCTCCTTGTACAAGTGTTGGATAAATCATAATTTCAGCAAGTGGATAACGCCGTTTTAATGTTGTACAAATATCACGAATGGCAGCGCCAGTAGTGGATGTTAAGACACCTATTTTTTCAGGATACTTTGGAATTGGCTGCTTCCATTCAGGTTTAAAAAGCCCTTCTTTTTGAAGCTGTTCTTTTAGCTGGTTAAAGGCAACAAACAAGCTACCGATACCATCCGGCTGCATTTCCTGCACATATAATTGATATGTACCATAGCCTTCGTAAACGTTTACATCCCCTCGGATAAATACCTGCATGCCATCTTTTGGCTCGAACGCTAATTTCGTCGCTGCGGTTTTAAACATAGTTGCAGCAATACGTGCCCCATCGTCTTTTAAAGTAAAGTAAATATGCCCGGATTGGTGGATTTTAACATTTGATAACTCACCTTTGACATAAACTTCACGCAGATGTGGATCTGCATCGAATTTTCGTTTAATATATTTTGTTAACGCTTTTACAGTTAAATAAGAAGCTGATGACATAATTTTCGGCTCCTTTACTAAAATGAAGTTTTTCACAAAACTACACTTATCATAACATTTTTTATTGCGCATGACGTGAGAAAATACAGTTTCACTAGAAAAAACGACTATCTTTCATACTACTTGAAAACTATACTGTAACATATTTATTCCCATCTTGGCGCGTATTAAAGTCGCTACTATGTGTCTGTTTTTCAGCGAGTTGCTTTGATTAATCGGCGATTGGATTTATTCTATCGGCGATTCCCTCTGTTCTATCGGCGATTTGCTTCCTTTTATCGGCGATTTCCTCTGTTCTACCGGCAATTCGCTTGATTTTACAGGCGATTCCCTCAAGCTCTATCGAAAATTTCTCTTATTGAAAACTAGCCAGCTATGTACTTTGCAAAAAGAGAGCCACCTCAAAAGTACTGAGATGGCTCTCTAAGCAAACGAAAGATTCTATTCAATTTATTACTTCATTTTATTTGCAAGTTTTATTTCTGCCGCTTGCACTGTGTTGAAGAGTAACATTGTGATTGTCATCGGTCCTACACCGCCTGGAACTGGTGTAATATGAGATGCAATACCGTCAACCTCTGTAAAGTTTACATCTCCGCAAAGTTTGTTGTTTTCATCACGGTTAATACCGACATCAATAACAACAGCCCCTTCTTTGACATGCTCTTTTGTAATAAAATTAGCACGACCAACCGCTGCAATTAGAATATCCGCCTGTTTTGTGAATGAAGGTAAATCCGGTGTTTTTGAATGTGTATATGTCACTGTTGCATCTTTTTGTAATAATAGTTGGCCCATCGGTTTGCCAACAATATGACTTCTACCAACAATTACTGCATGCTTACCTGCGATTTCAATCCCTGAATATTCAAGAAGCTTCATCACGCCAAACGGTGTACATGGTAAAAATGTTTCCTGGCCAAGCATCATCTTCCCAACGCTTACGGGCGAGAAGCCATCAACGTCTTTTTCAACAGCGATTGTAGCTATAACAATATTCTCATCAATATGTTTTGGCAGTGGTAATTGTACTAAAATCCCATGAATATCTTCACGATTATTTAATAATTCAATTTGCACTAAAAGCTCTTCTTGTATAGTTTCCTCAGGTAGCTTAATTAGCTCTGAAAACATCCCGATTGCTTCACAAGATTTTTGCTTATTTCTCACATATGTAGCCGAAGCTTGGTTGTCCCCAACTAGAACAACTGCTAAGCCTGGTGTTAATCCTTGCTCTTTTAATCGAGCAACGCGCTCTGCTACTGAATTTCGAATTTCTTGACCAATCTCTTTACCATTAATAATTGCACTTGACATAAACCTTAGTTACTCCTTCCAATTCAACACGTTTTTATTGTTCTGTAAATTTAGAAAGTACGCCATTGACAAATTTCGACGATCCATCGTCTCCAAATGTTTTGCATAACTCGATTGCTTCATTAAGTACTACTCTTTTTGGTGTTTCTTGCATGTATAATAGTTCGTATACAGCTAGTCTTAAAACTGTTCTCTCAATTTTTGGTAGACGGGCAAGTGACCACTTTTCTAGATGCTGCGTTAATACCGCATCAATTTCCTCTAAATGTTCAGCTGTTCCATTTACAATCTTTTCGTAGAAAGCATTAGTTGGTTGACCTTTAATATGTTCTTTTGCTTCTTCGACTGTAAGATCAGTATTGTCTAGCTGAAACAAAACTTGCAACGCTTTTTCACGTGCTTCATGTCGTTTCATGTAAAGCTCTCCTTCTTAAGTGGCATTAAGGTTTATAATAGCATAAATTCATACGAGAAACACGAATTCAAGCAAGTTTTCAATAATCTGAAACCTTTTTCAAGCAACTTTCTACTTATTTTTACTTTTAACTTTATTGATATTTTAAAAAAGAAATGCTACCTTTATTTTTCCTTTGATAAATCTATCATTTAGTTATACGGAAAAACACCATTTAAAGTTCCCCAAAAACGAAGACAATCTTAGATTTCCCGAATTTTTTTCTACATGTCGAAAGCAATCTGCTTAAAATTTGAAACATTATACCATGTGACTAAACCATTTTAATTTTCAGCCGAAAATATTTAAAACTGTGTCTACATTATCCATCATAATTATTGACTTCCTTATTATTAGATCCTACATAAAATTATGTAATTGATACAGGTCCAAAAAGATCAACAAAACGTTTTGTCATCTTCAAAAATCAATAAACTAAAGCAAATGCAACATTATTCTCTAGTGGAGGCCAACTATGAAAGAACATTATTATACTATTGGTGAGGTCGCAAAATTAGCAAATCTCTCTGTACAGACACTCCGATACTATGACCAAATAGATTTGTTTAAACCTGCTTATACGGATTCCGCTAGCAATTACCGTTACTATAAAGATAGTCAGATTTTTTATTTGGATATAATTAAATCGCTAAAATATATCGGCACTTCGCTTGAGGACATTAAAAGGGCACTTATGCTGACGTCTGAAGAGCTACTTGCCTTTTTAGAACAACAAGAGCAACGTTTAGAAGAAAAAATTTCACGACTCAACGAAGTGAAATATACCTTGCTGAAAACGAAAAAACAGATGCAAGAGCAAATTGAAATTCCTATCTTCGGAGAGGTATACACACGTTTTGAGGAAGAAATGCCAATTTTACAGGTCACTACGACTGAACTTACACCAACATCTAGCACCAATACGTACTATGGAACATTAACAAAAATTATTGAAAATGAAGGAAGTGTTTTAAATAGTCGTTATGGATGTATCTATCCGCTCGCTCATTACACAGATGTGAACGATATTATTTATGATGCAATATTTACACCACTATTAACTGAACGAACTTTTTCTAAACTTTCTTATAATGTAAAGCAAACGATTGTTCAGGAAGGCAAATATGCATGTATCGCTTTTATTTATCACCCTGATACGTATTTCTCTTTTTATGAAAAGCTTAAAAAATATGTTGATTCACAACAAGCATCATTTGAATCAACTGTTTATGAATTATATATGCCTGCAACAATCTCTTCTGAGCGTGAAAAGAAATTTATTGTCGAATTAAAAATTAGACAAAATGCTTTATAGTAGTTTTTTAGTTAGCAATCTTTCTTGCGCTTAAACCCCTTTTTTAACAGGAATTTAATTGATGTACGCGGTATAACTATTTCGTTTTACTTCCACACTAATAGCGCATTGAATATAAATACAAAAATAAAAACAAATCTTTTGACCCTATAGTTACTATAGGGTTTATTGTATTAGAAGGAAATCATCTAGTAGATTATCAATCTCATGTATCGTGAACTGTTGAAGGAGAGAAAAATGAACAAGAAACAAGCTTTAACCTTAACTATTTTGTTATCCAATTTATTCATTGCCTTTTTAGGGATAGGATTGGTTATTCCCGTATTGCCAACTATCATGAATGAACTGAATATAACAGGCTCTGTCGTTGGCTATATGGTTGCAGCATTTGCCATTACTCAACTTATTGTATCGCCTATCGCAGGCAGACTAGTCGATCGAGTTGGTCGAAAAGTTATGATTGTTATCGGTCTAATTATTTTTGGACTTTCGGAACTATTATTCGGTATGGGTCGTTCAATTGAAATTTTATTTATATCACGCATGCTCGGTGGTGTTAGTGCTGCTTTTATCATGCCTGCAGTAACTGCTTTTATCGCTGATATTACAACAATGGCACAGCGTCCAAAGGCACTTGGCTACATGAGTGCAGCCATTAGTACTGGCTTTATTATCGGGCCAGGTCTCGGTGGATTTTTAGCGGAATACGGCACACGTGTACCCTTTTACGCAGCAGGTGTACTCGGTTTCATAGCCGCACTATTGTCGTTTACACTATTAAAAGAACCTACGCGTGCAATGGATGATACAGAAGCTGCACCTTCTATTTTAAGCAGTGCAAAGCGTATTTTTAGCCCTTTGTATTTTATTGCATTTGTGCTTATTTTTGTCCTTTCATTTGGTCTCGCAGCATTCGAATCACTTTTTAGTTTATTCGTCGATCATAAATTTGCATTTACACCGTCAGATATTGCCATTATCATTACCGGAAGTGGTATTATTGGCGCGCTTGCGCAGTTATTATTATTTGATTGGCTCACTAAGAAAATGGGTGAAATCAACGTTATCCGATACTCACTCATACTTTCTGCCGCTCTGACCTTTGCGATGACAATGGTTAGTCATTATTTCGCTATATTATTTGTTACATTCTTTATTTTTGTCGGCTTCGATTTAATCCGACCTGCTGTTACCTCCTATTTATCGAAAATCGCAGGGAATGAGCAAGGCTTTGTCGGAGGCATGAACTCAATGTTCACAAGTCTCGGAAATATTTTTGGACCAATCATTGGCGGCATGTTATTCGACATTGATTTAAACTATCCATATTATTTCGCTACAATCGTCTTAGTTCTCGGTGTTATCCTCGCATTTTTCTGGAAGAAACCAAAAGATATCGCTTTATAATCCGTTTGCGTAGTTATACACAACATAAAAAGGAGTTGCCTACTATGGTGAAATGTTCACCAAGCTGGCAGCTCCTTTTTTTCTTAATGAATTACTACTTCCTCTTTTTCGAAGTGAATACCTGTAATATGTACATTCACCTCTGCTGTTTCAAGTGCAGTCATATTTAAAATTGCTTGGCGAATTTGCGTTTGTACATCCTTTGCCACTTTCGGAATCGAATAGCCATATTTTACAGAACAAAATACATCAATAGCGATCTCACCATGTTCTGTGACCCCTGATTTAATGCCTTTATTGTGTACTTTTTTGCCGAAACGTTCAACGACGCCTGTTGCTATATTGCCACGAGTTGCTGCGATACCCTCTACCTCGTTAACCGCGATTCCAGCTACAATTTCGATTACTTCTGCAGCTACTTCAATTTTCCCAAGCTCTTCTTTACCAGAAGGTGTTGGTTGTACGAAAGATTGTCCTACTTTCTCTGCCATACAATATCATCCTTTCCACTACGCATCGCAAGCAAATGCTGTTGTTACGCTTATTATACTATAAAAAGGAAGGTTTGGCTTAGGAAAGACGCTTTTCATTTTTTATGTACAACTAGACCATTGCTAATATCGTTCTTTTCAAAGTGAAGCTAGAAACGTTAATAGGAGGAGTGCATTATCATTTGCTTATTTTTTTGCAAACATATATTAATTCATAACTATCTTTCGTTGCCGGCGTTTCATTCCAATCCTGATAAACAGCAGCGATTTCAAATCCATTGCCAAGCAACATTCTCTCCATTTCTTTTGGAAACACATATCTTAAACTAATTTTGGTGCTTTTTTCATCTACAATTTGACCATCGCTATTTTTATACTTTCTAATCGTCGTATACTGTTGAATTTGATTTAATGAATCATAATGACTAATTGTATAAAGATCAACAATATAATGCGTATCACTATCCGTATACGTTTTCCAATATTCTTCCGTACTCGGTTGAAGCAATTCCTCAACACTTGGGAACCTCGTACTAAAAATAAATATGCCGTCAATTTCTAAATGCTTGTTTACAGAGGCGAGTAAATCATCTTGAGATTGATTTGTAAGGAAATGTTGAAAAGCATTACCTACTGAATAGATGAAATTACTTTTAACCGTTAAATTCAATGTCGTACAGTCTTGCTTTACCCATTCGATTGGAAAAGCAAGATGAGTTGCTTTTTTCCTCGCCTCATTTAGCATACCTTCATGTATGTCTACTCCTATCAGCTTGCAACCATTTTTCGCTAATGGAATTGTCATTCTCCCCGTGCCACAAGCTAAATCAATAATAGTACCTTGCATATTAGACGCCCATTTTAGCAAGAATGGCAATTCAGGCATATATAGTTTATTTTCTTTATCATATAAAATTGGATCATCGTATTCTTCAAAATTATAAAAAACCATCTAATCCCCCTAAAAATTAAATAATTCTATTAATAATAGCCAAACCAAATAAAAATTTAATTTTCATTTGCATCCCTTCCCTTTTAAAAATCCCTCTTTTTTACATCAGCACTGATGTAGAATATAGGTCCTTGAAAACGACACTCTACCATTTATTTTTTCCAGCTATATCCAATTTAAGTTATTTTACATAATAATACAATAATTCTAATTACTTTACAATAGAACCGATAACTAGTGAAATCGAGCCCTCTCCATAAACATTGGGTGGAACGTCATTACCCTATGTCGCAAACTATGAAATAAGACGGCGTAAGTCTTGTGACGGCCGAGTTTCCTCGTTGCTTGTTCGTATCGGCATCTTTTCCGCTATTACCCCAATAGCCAGGGGGATACTCTAAATCGAAAACACCCGAACGTTGACCTTTTTTACCCACGAAAAAACCCTCTAACAATTATTCGTTAGAGGGTAAAACAGATAGGATATTCCGTTTTGTTTTATATTTTATTCTACAATCAAATTCATATCAGTAAGTGAATTTCACATACTTCACCGCTCAAAGAACAGTTAGCATAGCTCTTATCAAGCTACGATTATTTGTTTGTTCCTAATACATCGTTTTCTTCCAAGAATTTCGTGTTGAATTGCGCAGATTTGAAAACGTCGTTGTTCATTAATGCTTGGTGGAAAGGAATTGTTGTATTAATACCAGGACCAGCAACTTCAAATTCACTAAGCGCACGATTCATTTTTGCAATTGCTTCTTCACGAGTATCTGCATGAACGATAAGTTTTGCTACCATTGAATCGTAGTATGGAGGAATTGTATAACCTGCATAAACAGCAGAATCGATACGTACACCATAGCCACCTGGTGTAATATAAGTGTCTACAGTACCAGCTGATGGCATGAAGTTTTTGTATGCATTTTCTGCGTTAATACGGCATTCAATTGCCCAACCATTTATTTTAATATCATCTTGTGTGAATGGAAGTTTCTCACCAGATGCAATTTTTAATTGTTGTTGAACAAGATCGACACCAGAAATCATTTCTGTTACTGGGTGTTCTACTTGAATACGAGTATTCATTTCCATGAAGTAGAACTTGTCCTCTTGATAGTCGTAGATGAACTCGATTGTACCAGCACCTTCATAGTTACATGCTTCTGCTGCTTTCACCGCTGCTGCACCCATTTCTGCACGACGTTCAGATGATAGTGCAGGAGATGGAGCTTCCTCTACTAACTTCTGCATACGACGTTGAACTGTACAGTCACGCTCGCCTAAATGTACGACATTACCGAAACTATCAGCTAACACTTGAATTTCACAGTGACGGAAGTATTCGATGAATTTTTCTAAATATACGCCAGGGTTGCCAAACGCTGCAGCAGCCTCTTTTTGCGTAATATCAATCCCTTTTACAAGCTCTTCTTCTGTACGAGCTACACGGATACCTTTACCGCCACCCCCAGCAGTTGCTTTAATGATTACAGGGTAACCGATTTTCGCAGCCCACTCTTTACCTGTTTCGATATCTGGTACAATACCAGTACCTGGAACAAGTGGAACACCTGCTGCTTCCATTGTTGTACGAGCAACGTCTTTAATCCCCATGATTTTAATTGAATCAGATGAAGGACCAATAAATTTAATGCCCGCATTTTCACATGCTTCAGCAAAATCAGCATTTTCAGAAACGAAACCGTAACCTGGGTGGATACCATCTGCTCCTGTTTTTTCTGCTACGCTTAATAATGCAGGGAAGCTTAAATAAGAATCTTTTGATAGCTTCGGACCGATACAATATGCTTCGTCTGCTAACTTCACATGTAATGCTTCTGCGTCTGCTTCAGAATATACGGCAACTGATTTGATGCCTAACTCTTTACAGGCACGAATAATACGAACAGCGATTTCGCCGCGGTTTGCGATTAATACTTTTTTCATGGTTAGCACTCCTTACTCAGCTTTTACAAGGAATAATGGTTGACCGTATTCTACTAAATCGCCATCTTTTGCAAGTACTTCAACGATTTCACCTTTAACTTCTGCTTCGATTTCGTTGAATAGCTTCATTGCTTCTACGATACAAACGATTGTTTCGTCGCCTACTTTGTCGCCCACTTTTACGTATGCCGGTGAATCTGGGTTTGGAGCTGCATAGAAAGTACCTACCATCGGTGATACAATTTTATGTAACGATGGGTCGTTACTTGCAGGTGTTGCGGGTGCTGGTGCTTCTTCAACTTTGGCTGGAGCTGCTACAGGTGCTGCTGGTGCAGATTGTTGTACAACAGGGGCTGTTTCTTCTTTTTTAGGTGCCACAGTTTCAGTAACAACAACACCATTCTTTTTTAATTTAACTTTTGCGCCATCTACTTCATAAACGAACTCGTCGATTGAAGAAGAATCTACTAATTTAATAATTTCACGAATTTCTTGAATTTTGAACATTTCTAACTCTCCTTATGAAATAAAATCTACTACAATCACTATTCTATATTTTTTTGACACAATTTGAAACACTTAAATGAAAATTAAGTAAATATAAACATAATAAAAGGCTTTCTTTTACTAAACGAAAGCCTTTTCATTATGCTGATATATAACAACCACAAGTTAATAAACGGAATATTCCTTTTTTTCTTTAAATTTTTTAATAGTTGTTTGCGCTGAATTTAACTTGAACGTCATTTGCGCCTTCCCACTCTGTTTTTACTAAATAAATAATCTCATTTGCTTGTGATTTTGATAACTCTTCTGCCATAACTGTGACAGAAACTTTCTCACCTTCCGCTCTAACAAAAGCATCGGAATAGCCTAAAGATTTAATGAGCATTTCAAGCATTGCCTCTGTTGATTCCTGTTTAATCAAACCGTCTATTTCATTATAAGCTTCATTTTTTTCTTCAGCAGTATATTCTTCTGAACCAATTTTTTGTGTTAGTTGTTGACGTAATTGACTTCTTTCATCACTAACTTGCATACGCATTTCCTCAAATAAGTGACTTGGAGACAATACTTCTTGTGTTGCATCTTTATTAGTTGCCTCCTGATCTGTAACACCCGTAATTGCTGTTTGCTGTAATGTATCATCTGTAAAAATCGTTAAGCCATTAAATTGTTTTGCAGGATCAACCAAATAATAAACTGAAATTACTGCTACAAGACTTAATAATGTCATAAACCAAACTGTTCTTCTACGTACGCGCATTTACTTTTCCTCCTTATTTTCCATTGGAACGATAATAATTCGATGAATAGGTAATTGCATCACTTGACTGACGACAGCACGTATTTCATTTTTGACAAAAATATCTGATGCACCTTCTGAAACAATTAGCATTCCTGTTACATCTTTCGTACTTTCGTCAGTCCCTCGAAAATACTGGCTAAATAGTTTATTTTCATCCTTCGCATCTGTCATCTCTCCGTAATAAAAATATACTTTTACCTCCCCAACGCCTTGCATAGCCTTAAGCGTTTGCTCAAGTTTTTCTTCATTCGTATTCGGTGTTACTCGTTCATTTGTTGAATTCGTTTGATACATTGGAAACACGATGAAAATTCCTACGGAGGCAGCAATAAGCATTAAGACGATAAATGACGTTGTTTTTTTTCGTACCTTTTCCACATCACTTCTACATTGCCTCCTTTCATCTTCTCTTTTTCAAGTGTATGTACGCTTGTTTCCTCCTATGAATTGATAAATGGAATCTTTAATAGCATTTGCAAAAATACTAACGTAATGACAAGTTTTGTTAGTGAAATTATTTGTTGGTCATCAGTTAGAAATACGAATAATTGACAAATAAAGAGCAACGCCAATAAAAGAATCAATCTATCTCCCCCCAACCATCACTTGCACGAAAACGATAAGGAAAAAACAAGAAAACATAAATGAAAAAGCAATTAGAAATGATACTGCACATAAAGTGAATAGAGATTTACTAACATGATCGAGTAATTTACAAATATCATCAAAAGCAATCGGTTCTAAAATAGCTGCTAATAGTTTTAACGAATACGCACTAACTACTAGCTGGACAGTTGGTATAAACGATACTGTGATAACCGCGATAAAGGCACTTATACTACTAATCGAAGTAGAAAATTGTGTCATATGCTGAAACATCGAAAAACTATCAACGATAAAGGAACCGACTACTGGAATATTTTCTTCTATTAATTTTTTTACAGGTTCTGCAACAGCCTTATTAACACTAAATGCAGCAACTCCACTTGCTGACATTAAAATGATGTAGCAAATGACGGACGCTGAAACAATACTCATAATGGTAAAACGAATCAACTCTGCAATTCTCGTAAAAGATATTTCTTTGACAATGACACTGCATACATCGAATACAATGGCAAAAAGCACACCTGGGATAAGCCATTTACTACTAATAATCGTTAGGACTTGTACAAAAAAAAGCAAAAAAGGCTGCCAAGAAGCAATGGCTGTTATGCTACTAGATAACAAAAAACTAGAAGTGAGAATTGGGTAAAATGCCGTGAATATATGTGAAAGTCCTTTTGCAATCTCATCAATTAGTTGAAATGAATTGACGACTACTGGCCCTATTGTTGCTAATACAATGAGAAAAAAAAGTATTCTTGTCCCTTTTTCAAATTCTGGTAATATCATGTTGACAATCAAAAAAATGATGACGTAGCCACACAATATAAGCGTCATTTTGAGCAAGAGAAAAAATGGATCGATGAAAAACGAAATGAGTTGCTCCTGCACCAGCCTCGCCCCTTAATTTAACCTTTGTAAAATAGCTGACACCCCCTGTAAAACATCCAAAAATTCTTTAAACCAATACAACAAAATAACAATTTTCACAGCATCGAAAACAATGCTGCCGAGAACTTTATAGCTATTCTCCACTAGTAACAATGACACCCATTGCCCTACATAAAAAAGGCTCGCACTTATTACAATGGCTTTTGCATAAGGCAAAAATGTAAGCATTCCGAGTAATTGTTTGACGAATGGCAACAAGAGTGTCGTAAACAAAAGACTGAACAGCAAAAACGAGAACATAACACTAATTAGCGCGTGGAGTGGCTGTATGACTTCTTTTATAAGCAACAATAAAAGCAGCATGACAACAGCAACAATGACAATTTCCATTTACTTACCCAGATGAGGTCAACCACTGAAAGAATGTTAATATTTCAGTGAAAAATAGACGCAAAAATCGGAGTAATTCTGCTGTCATATATAGGTAGGCAATAAAAAATAAGAAAAATGAAAATTCTTTCTTCCCTGTTTGATCAAAAAAAACATGAAGAAGCGCTACTACTAGTCCCACTCCAGCGACTCTTAATACGTCTTGTAATTCCATTCATACGCCCCCTCGTGTACAGCAATATATGTTGCTCCCCAATAAAAAAGACCTCTATACAATATGTATAGAGGTCTCTTCTTATCGACAAAAGTTGGTAATAGTTAATATAGCATTATTTGAGTGCCTGGCACCTTGCATATGAAACTTAGCAAGATTCTCAATATAATATCAAGCTCTTATAACGTAAAGATCCACTTCGCTTTCCGTAGGCACAGTGTACGCCGTAACCCTCGCTGTCGCGCGGTTTGTTGCGTCTTACAACTGGTGCTGTTCCCGCAGGAGTCTACGTGGATTTTTCCTTAGTAAATTATAAAATGCATGGTGAATTGTTTGAGTGCCTGGCACCTTGCATATGAAACTTAGCAAGATTCCCAATTTAATATCAGGCTCTTATAACGTAAAAATCCACTTCGCTTTCCGCGGGCACAGTATACGCCGCAACCCTCGCTAGCGCGCGGTTTGTTGCGTCTTACAACTGGTGCTATTCCCGCAGGAGTCTTCGTGGATTTTTACTCTGATAGCTCTACTTACAGTGGCATAACAATTCAGAATTGTTTGAGTGCCTGGCACCTAGACTAATTTTTCAATGATGCTTTTTACTGTGCCTGGTTGCACTAGATGACTATTTTCACCCATCCACATCGATAAATATTGTGCATTTCCTTGCAATGTACTTTCTTTACGAATAGTAGACGTTAAATAATGTTGTAATGGATAAGGAGCTACGACAGCGTCCTTCATATGTTCAGTAAAGTAATTAGCTAATCCACGAGCCGCTTTGCCAGTAAAAGCATACGTAATGGTCGTCTGTTGTGCCTTCGACTGTAATATAGCATTTTTGTATAGCGGTGATATTTCACACTCATCTGCTACTAACAAAGCTGTACCAATTTGTACCGCCTGTGCACCACTAGAAAGAGCGCGATCCACATCCTCTTTTGAAATAATTCCACCTGCTGCAATGATTGGAATTGAAATTTTGCCCGCTACTTGCTGTAATAAATCTTCTCGAGCAATTAATTGCAGTGGTTCAATAAAAGATCCGCGATGACCACCTGCCTCGCCACCTTGTAATACGACTGCATCCATACCTGATTGTTCAATAAGAATAGCTTCTTCTAATGTAGTAGCTGTGCCAATGACATAAACATCGTTGGCCTTTAAACGTTGAATAACCTCTGAAGAAGGTATGCCAAATGTGAACGAGCAAACGGCTACCTGCTCTTCCAGTACTGCCTGTAATTGCCCTTCAAACACTTCATTAGACGTCACACTTTGTACAGGCGATAATCCTAACTCATCATAATAAGGCTGCAACGCCATCCGCGCTTGTTGGAGGACATCTATATCAATACGCGGCTCTTCTTGCACAAATAAATTGACCGAAAATGGTTTGTCAGTAAGCTTTTTAACTTCTTTTATAAAGCTTCTAGTTTGCTCTCCATCTAAATAACCCGCTCCAATTGATCCTAGAATACCTATCTCCGCGCAAGCTGCAACAAATTTTGGAGTAGTAACTCCAGCCATTGGTGCTTGAATTATTGGATATTGCATCTCTAATTTTTGTAACATTGCATTCACCTCTTACTTGTATTGTAAACGTTATTTCGCCATTCTACCTGCAAAATTTTAACATATTTTTGTACTTTGCGATATATGTATGAAAAAGAGAAAAAGTGTTAGATTGACTGCAATCAATCTAACACTTTTTCTGTTATGCCGTTGATGTCCGCTAAGGCGGATGCTTTCTGCGGGCACACACGTAAGTGGAATGCCTCGCAATTGCGCGGTTTGTTGCGCTTACGTTGCGTGGATTCCCGCAGGAGTCACCGCCTTTGCTACCATCAACTAGTACTATCTGCTATATTTTTTCTATTCCCAAAGAGTCACAGCCTCTTTTCGTCATTGCTTATGCGCGTGATACGTATGAAGCTTCTGAAGTGTTGATAATTAACACATCACCTTGGTTAACGAAGAATGGAACTTGAACGATAAGTCCAGTTTGAAGTGTTGCAGGTTTTGTACCACCTGAAGCTGTATCACCTTTAATACCTGGTTCTGTTTCTGCTACTTCTAATTCAACAGTGTTTGGTAATTCTACACCTAGCATTTCGCCTTGGTAAGATTGGATGTGTACTTCCATGTTTTCTTTTAGGAATTTTAATTCATATTCAATAGCTGCTGAAGCTAGTTCAGTTTGCTCATATGATTCTAAATCCATAAATACATGCTCATCACCTTGAGCATATAAATATTGCATTTTACGATTATCAATTTGTGCTTTTTCTACTTTTTCACCAGCACGGAATGTTTTTTCATTCACAGAACCGTTACGTAGGTTACGTAATTTAGAACGTACGAATGCAGCACCTTTACCTGGTTTAACGTGTTGGAAATCTAACACGCGATATAATTGGCCATCAACAATAATTGTTAGACCTGTACGGAAATCGTTTACTGAAATCATTTGTGTTCCTCCATTGTTTATAAGATGATGAGTTCTTTAGTCGAATGTGTTAGCAGTTCATTACCTGACTCAGTGATTAAAATATCGTCTTCGATACGAACACCACCGACTCCTGGCACATAAACACCTGGTTCAATCGTAACGGCCATACCCGGTTCTAATACCGTTTCAGAACGCTTCGATAAGCCAGGGCCTTCATGTACTTCAAGACCAATACCATGTCCTAAAGAATGCCCAAATGCCTCACCATAGCCTTTTTCTGTTAAATAGTCACGCGCAATTGCATCTGCCTGAATACCCGTTAAACCAGGACCAACTTTTTCAAGTGATAAAAGTTGTGATGCAAGTACTGTATTATACATTTCTACTAATTTTTCAGATGGCTCACCTACTGCCACTGTTCGTGTTATATCCGAAATGTAGCCATTGTATAGTGCTCCAAAATCTAGTGTGACAAAGTCGCCTTTTTCAATAACTTTATTCGTAGCAACACCATGTGGTAGAGCTGAGCGAAGACCAGATGCTACAATCGTATCAAATGAGGACTGTGTTGCTCCTTGTTGTCGCATGAAAAACTCTAATTCATTCGAAACTTCAAGCTCTGTTTTACCTGGCTTGATGAAGTCTAAAATATGTGTAAATGCGTGATCAGCTATTTCACACGCAACCTTAATAATATTAATCTCTTGTTCAGTCTTAATCAAGCGAATTTTTTCAATTAATCCAGAAACGGGCACTAAATCAGCTTGAATCACACTTTTATATAACTCATATGTGCCAAAGCTTACAGTATCTTTCTCAAATCCCAATGATTTAATACCCATTGCTTTAACTTGTGTCGCAATTTCTTCTAGGAGCGTTACTTCGTGCTGTACAATTCGGAAATCTTCAATTTGCGCAGCTGCTTGCTCTGTATATCGGAAGTCGGTAATGAATACAGCATCATTTTGTGACACGATTGCCACACCTGCTGTACCTGTAAACCCTGTCATATATCGACGGTTGTACCCATTTGTAATTAAAATGCCATCGATGTTTTGTTCTTGAAGTGTTTTACGAAGCTTTTGTAATTTCAACATAATTATTTCTCCCTCTCAATAAAAGTGCGTAGTGCTAGTTCATAGCCTTTCGTACCAAGACCACTAATTTGGCCAAGGCAGGCTGGTGCAAGATAGGAATGATGGCGAAAAGCCTCACGTTTGTGAATATTGGAAATATGTACTTCAATAACTGGAACAGCAACTCCTGCAATTGCATCATGTAATGCTACGCTTGTATGGGTATATGCACCTGGATTAAAGATAATACCATCATACTTGTCATCTTCTGCTTCGTGTACCCAATCAACAAGGACACCCTCATGATTAGATTGACGAAACTCGACTGTAGCACCAAGAGAAGCCGCGAGATTTTGAACATTATTCTTTACATCTTCTAGTGTTTCATGGCCATATATATGGGGCTCCCGTTTCCCTAGTCGATTTAAGTTAGGTCCATTCAAACATAATAACTTCACGCAGTATTCGCCTCTTTCTATGTACTTGCTTTTTATTTTATCATACCAATTGCATACAGCAACTAATTTCCTTTTTGTGCTGTATGCTCTTTCTGATGAAAATTAGCTGTTTCAAGTAAAAAACGGAGTAGGCAAATAACGACAACGATAAAAGGAATTGATAGTTTTTTAAATGATGTCGATTGTAATGGTAAATCCAACACGAACCATTCTAATGTAATCGTTACAATGAGTCCTATTAAAAAAGAAGTCAACACTGCCGGTATAATATGCGTATATCGCAAAGTCATAAATAAAAAGAACCCTACTATAAATAGCGCTAATGTTAGAAAACTCCAATGAAATAGTTTGGAACTATCCTCGAACAAGTCCCACTTTTTATAAAAGCCAATTGGATTCCAAGAAATTAAATGAAAATAATGAAGTCCTTTTAAACAAAATGCTAAAACAATCGCATAAACGACTGCAGTAATTAATCCTACCTTCATATTTATCCCTCCTATTTTGACCGTTATGCATGCAAGCATTACAGCATTATCCTTATCACAACGGCTCAAAGTCTTACGACACTGCTTAATAGCAAATCAATCTTTCTGAAAATACAAAATTACACAATAAGTGTAACCATATAGAAAATTTACTATGCGTACCTCTAGAGGTTTTTCGCTAAATTTAGTACAATGGTACAGTTGAAATATATAAAGAGAGTGGTGTTAGCCTTGAGCAATTCACCTGTTTACGGGGGACAAGCACAATTAGAAGGTGTGATGTTCGGAGGAAAGGAACATACGATTACTGCCATTCGCCGTAACGATGATTCCATTGATTATTATCATTTTAAAAAGGTACAAAAACCAATCCTGCAAAAGCTAAAAAAAATACCATTCGTTCGTGGCGTTATTGCCCTTATTGAATCAGCAGGTTTAGGTTCACGTCATATGCAATTTTCAGGAGATCGTTATGACGTTACACCGGGCGAGGAAGCAGAGAATATAGAAGAAGGCGGCTCGAAGCTACAAATGATTTTAGGAGTAGCTGTTGTCGGAATCCTTTCCTTTTTATTTGGAAAATTCGCCTTTACCTTAATCCCAGTATTTATTGCAGATTTCTTCTCTAGATGGATAGATGGTAAAGTAGGTCAAGTCCTTCTTGAAAGTGGCATTAAGCTCCTTTTACTGCTTACCTATTTATATTTTATTTCTTTAACACCGATTATTAAACGCGTTTTCCAATATCACGGTGCCGAGCATAAAGTAATCAATTGCTATGAAGCTGGTCTGGATATTACTGTAGAAAATGTACAAGCGCAATCGCGTTTACATTATCGATGTGGGAGTAGTTTTATGTTATTCACTGTGTTCGTTGGTATGTTTTTGTATTTCTTCGTGCCAACAGATCCACTATGGTTACGAATTGTAGACCGTATATTATTAATTCCTGTTGTACTAGGGGTATCATTTGAAGTATTACAGGCAACAAATGCATGCCGTAACATTCCTCTGTTACGCTACTTAGGCTATCCGGGTCTATGGCTACAATTATTAACAACTAGAGAGCCTCTGGACGAACAAGTAGAAGTAGCGATTGCATCATTCAATATGTTACTTCAAGTCGAACAGCAGCCAGAAATTGCTGCTACATTAAATCACGACTAAAAATTATTCAATTTAAAAACGCACAATGCGGTTAATCACCACATTGTGCGTTTTACTTTCTTTCAAAATATACTTGCCCTATATAGACTGTACAGCATTCAGTTGCTGCTTTGCACTTTCATATTCCTCATGTAATGTCTTGATAATTTCAAGGACCGATTCGCGTTTTTCAATATTTGTGACACCATGCCCTGCTGACCAAATATCACGCCATGCTTTTACATTCACAAGGTGCGTTAAATCAATATCTTCTCTTGGCTTTAAGGTCGTCGGGTCAATACCTTCCTTTAATAAAGAGGGAATTAACACATTCACATGAACCCCACTGAACGCATCTGTATATAAAACATCATCCGTTTTGCTGTCGATGACCATCTTTTTATAGTCCTCAGGTGCATTCCCTTCATGACAAGCGATAAAACGCGTCCCTAAATAAGCATAGTCTGCACCAATAATTTGCGCTGCTAAGACGTCTGCCCCACTTGAAAGGGAACCCGATAAAATAATCGTTCCATTAAAGAATTTTTTAACGGCCGATACAAAGCCAAATGGATTTAGTTGTCCACCATGTCCACCTGCCCCAGCACAAACAAGAATCAAGCCGTCTACACCCGTTGCGGCTGATTTTTCCGCATGCTTAACGTTTGCTACATCCGCATACACTTTACCTCCATAGCTATGGACAATGTCAATGACCCGCTTCGGGTTACCGAGCGATGTAATAACGATAGGCGGTTCATATTCCTCAATTAACTGTAAATCTTCCTCAAAACGTGCATTTGCTACAGGATGACAAATGAAATTGACAGCCCACGGCTCTGTTGGTAATGCTTCTTTAATCTCTTGAAGCCACTCGGCACACGTTGTCGCAGGTCTTGCATTTAATAATGGAAACGAGCCAATAGCGCCCGCTCGACTAGCCTCAATGACCATTGCTGGATTAGATACTAAAAACATTGGTGCTACAATGATTGGTAAACGTAACATACTCTCTCCCCCTTTCTATTAATGATTCTAGCAAAATCGTAAAATCCCTACTTCATGCACTAATTTAATCTCTCTCTTTTCGATCTGTAGTCCATTTTAATGGATAAGCGGTGTTCATAAAAAAAATACCTATCCGTCTAATTTGCCAGATAGGCATTTTAAATTAATTAAATGTAGTTAACTCTTCTGAAACAGATTTTAAATAATCATTCTCAAACATAATGAAGTATTTCCCATCTTTCATATCATCTCTAATTCCATCACTTAAAGATAACGATTTTATCGAATTCATGTCTATTTTATTCTCTAACATTTGATCGAGTGGTAGATTGGTTTCAATTTGAGACATAAGTTCTTTTAATTGTGTTTGGGGCATTTCGCTTTCCGTTTTATTAATAACAGCAAGAATGAGGTGTAATAGGTTTTCTTCATTTAAATTTCGTCCGTCTGTAGCAGCCATCATTAAAGCCACAACCTCTTCCCCATTTAAACGATTCGTCCCTTTTTTGAAATCAAATCCCACGCTCGTGATAGCTCGTACTTGTGTATCTTCTTGCAAATCATAATCAATACCATTCACAGCATCAACCATAGTGGAAAAGGTTTTTAAATCTATAACGGCATAATAATCAATTGGTAAATCAAATAGTTTTGAAACTGCTGTCCTTACATTTTCAGCTCCTCCTGAACCGAAGGCATAAGCAAATAACAATTTATCGTACATGGTCGTTCCATCACTATTATCTATAGGTGCATAAGTTTCACTTGGGATAGATACAACTTTCATCATCTTTTTATTTTTACTATATGTAAGTAAAAGGTTAAAAGGTATCCTATTATCCTCTTCTTCCGCTTTTACAGTAATGAGCGTAGTTAAAAGTTCATCTTCCTGAACAACTGTTCCACTTGCATCACTTCTGTTCAGTTCTTTATTAACGTCTCCAGAAAAATTCAATGGAATAAACAAAAATAGACATAAGCACACCGCTAACATAGAAACTGTAAGAGGCACGAATTTTTTTGAGGAAAACATAAGAGAATTCTTTTGTTTATTATTGTTCTTCTCTAATTTACGAATTTGTTCAAATACTTCATGACGATCTTCTTGCGTAAATCTTAACTCTTGTTCAGACGACTTATGAAATTTTTCACTTAATCGTTTATCTTCCATTCAGTTCGGCCTCCTTTATAATCAACTCTAATCTTTGTTTTGCTCTTCTTAATCTCGTTTTCACAGTATTCACTGGAATGTCTAAAATATCAGCAATTTCATCCGCCTTTAATGAATCATAATAGTATAAATACACGACTTCTCGATACACTTTCGGAAGAGAAAAAATCGTATCTTTTATTTCCTCATTTTTGTATTTATCGATAACTATCTTTTCTGTTGATGGGTAAATTGACTTTGCTGTTTCATGTATTAGACTTTTTACTTGCACCATTTTGTAATGCCAACTTTTTAAATAATCTTTACATTCGTTAATTGTTATCCGATAGAGCCATGTTTTTATTTGTGCTTCAAAGCGAAACAATTCAAGGTTTTTATAGCATTTAATAAACGTATTTTGTACCAAATCCTTAGCAGTCTCCGAATCTTTCACATAAGAAAATGCCAATCGTACCAACTCATTCCCATAATCAATCATTATTTTTTCTAATAAGAAATCTTTTTCTTCTCTATCCAATCTTCTACCCTCCCTTTCAACCGACTTCAAATTCTGCTATTAGACGATTCGCAAAATGAAATAGGTTCAATTTCCAAAAATATTTATGTTAACAAGGATTTTCTTCTTCTTAGCAAACATCACTATAAGTATAACTGACATAAAAAACCTATATCTGAGATTACCAAGTAATCATAGATACAGGCTAAATGTTTATCATTATTCTTTTGTAAAAGTTTACGTAGATTCTGAACGACATTTTACTATTTACTTTCAATCACCAAAAGCAAATAGTATTTCTACTTCACAAGCTAACTCTCCGTCCACTGTAGCGATACCTTTTCCTTTTCCGATAGGACCTTTTAATCGAGTGATTTCAACCTCAAGACGGAGTTGGTCTCCAGGCTTTACTTGCCGTTTAAAACGACAATTATCTATTCCTGCTAATAGCCCTAATCGTCCTTGATTTCCTTCTTTCGTTAGCATCACAACAGCGCTCACCTGAGCTAATGCCTCTACAATTAAAACTCCCGGCATAACTGGGTAATGAGGGAAGTGCCCGTTAAAAAATTTCTCATTAACAGTTACGTTTTTAATGCCAACTGCACGTTTTCCCTCTTCCAATTCCAAAATCTTATCCACTAAAAGAAATGGATACCGATGTTTAATTATTTCTTTAATTTTTTGAGTATCTAACATTATTATTCCTCCCATAACAATATAATTAAATTCCTAATTATAATTTTACCACCTGATACTAATAGTTGATACTATAACATTTTATCTTCCACTTTTCTGCCCGTTCGTTCAAGAAGAACCGCGATGCTTTGCCAATTGTTGAAGATCATAAAATAAAAAGTAACGACTGCATACATATGTTGTAATGAAGTAAACTAAACTAATAAAGCACCGATGATTTTATGCTTTATCATTAGTTTGGCTCTTCAACAATTGGGTAATTTAAAAATATAGGTAGGAATTATTAAGTAAAGGAGGAGAGTTAAGATGTTCGACCAAGTTGCGTATTATATTTTTAGAGGCCTGTTAATTCTAACGGTTTTGGTTGTTGTTATAGGAATCCCTCTTGGGGATACGCTGATTAGAAAAAAATAAAACTGCATCCAAATGGATGTAGTTTTTTGATTGGCATTGGTGAAAAATAGTCGCATATTGAACTAAAACTCCCCGTTTGTTTAATAAATCCCTTAATTTTGACCGTAATAATCGTCAGGATTAGTGATTTCATTTTCAATAAAAAATCGTGCTGAACTTTGAACCATTTCTATAAACTCAGCATCATTTAATGTAATCTTATTTTTTAACAAACGATTTAATTTTAATGTTTCGATACTCCCATTTACTTTTGTTTCTTCGGTTAAAACATTATATTGTATACGCATATATGTCTTTCCTTTATAGGTAACATAAGCAGTGACTTCACTATTTTCCAAATTAATCAAAGGGTAATCTACTTTTATCCCACTAGAAATAAAGAGAGCTTTCCCAGCCAAACACTTTCGAACATAAAAAATCGAAAAAATAGCTAATACAATACCTACCACCTTAGTTACATTACACGACGAACGCTTCATTACTTTCTCCCCCCATTATTTTGAAGAAACCTAGTTTGCTAGTTTAAGGTAAATTATTCATAATATTAACACTAATAGTAACATTAATAGCCAACAAAAAAATCATCTTACCTCTAATAATCTTTAGAGGTGAGATGATTTATATCAACTTTATATCAATTCAATTTACAAACCACATTTTAATTGTGCACCACAGTTTGTACATGTGTTACAGCCACCCATTTCTTCGACTGTTCCTTTACGACATACTGGGCATGTGTTCCCTACATCCGAGCCAATAACAGTTGTAGATTCAAGCGCTTGAATCGTATCAACTAATACGACTGGACGTTTTGTGTGCTCTTCTACTAATTCTTCTTCAAATGATAACTGATCCATATCATTTTCTTCTGCTTTTAGTGTAAGAACTTGTGAATCACGGCTACCATCAACATAGACCGTACCACCTTTAGCGCCACCTTTATATAGGCGCTCGTATACTTTTTCTACTTGTTCAACTGTATAGCCTTTTGGTGCATTCACCGTTTTCGAGATCGACGAGTCAATCCATTTTTGAATGATACATTGCACATCTGCATGCGCTTCTGGTTTTAATTCCATTGCAGTCACAAACCATTCAGGCAGTTTATCTTCTGTAGCTTCTGGATGACGGTCTAAGTATTCCTGAACGATTTCCGCTTTTACTTCAATAAATTTACCTAAACGGCCAGAACGGTAATAAGTAAATGAGAAGTACGGTTCTAGACCCGTTGCTACGCCTACCATTGTTCCTGTAGAACCTGTTGGCGCAACAGTTAGTAGATGCGAATTACGAATACCTGTTTCTAAAATTTGTTCTTTAATGTGTGCAGGCATTTTTTGCATGAAGCCTGTTTCCGTAAATGCTTTGCGTAAACGTGCTGTTTCTTCCTCTGTCGCTCCTACTAAGAACGGGAAGCTGCCACGTTCTTTTGCTAGCTCTGTTGAAGCCTCATAGGCTGTTTCTGCAATTGTTTTAAAGATTTCATCTACAAGTTCATTGCCCGCTTCTGAGCCATATTCTTTTTCACAATAAATAAGTAAATCCGCTAAGCCCATTACCCCTAAACCAACACGGCGCTCACCAAGAGCTTGTACACGGTTTTCTTCTAGGAAGTAGGGTGTTGCATCGATTACATTGTCCTGCATACGAACACCAACACGGACCGTTTCACGTAATGCTTCATAATCAACTGTCTGGTTTTCTTTATTTGCAAACTGTGCTAAGTTGACAGCTGCTAAGTTACAAACTGAATATGGTGCAAGTGGTTGTTCCCCACATGGGTTTGTCGCAACAACGCTTTGACCATAAGCTTTAGCGTTTGTCATATCGTTGGCATTGTCGATAAAGAAAATACCTGGCTCTGCAGAGTATGTTGCACATACGTTGATTAGATTCCAAAGCTCTTTTGCTTTAATCGTACGATATGTTCGAACTTTGTAGCCCATCTTCTCCCATTCACGTACGTCTCCAACTTTATGCCATTCACTATTGTATATAGCCATTTCTTCTTTTGAATATTCTTCAACTGCTGGGAAACGAAGCTCAAAGTCAGCATCTGCTTCAACAGCTTCCATAAATTCTTTTGTTAACGTTACAGAGATATTAGCACCTGTTAAAAACTCAGAGTTATGAACTGTGTACGTACCACCGTCACGTAATTTATTTTCTGCTTCACGGATAATCCCATTGTCGAATCCGCCTAATCCCTCGATACCTTTATAATTAACAATGCCTTGATACATTGCTTCTTCTTGCATTGAAAGTGGCTTAAAGTTTAATTTTTCTTTTGCTAGACGAATAATCGTCTCATCTGCTGTATTCTCCATTAGGTATCGTAGAATACGCGGATTTTGCATTTTTGAAATAATAAATTCCACGATATCAGGATGCCAATCTGCCAGCATAATCATTTGTGCCGATTCCTTACGCGGGTTCGTTACACCCGCTCTCTATGTCACCATAGAAGTTGAGACCATATCTTACATCTGATTAGATGTCCTCGCACTTCGGAGTGACTTCACTCCTACTCTACTCACTTCCGCTATCCTAGCGTGTTTTCGATGGTCGTTGAACCTTCCTCATTAATAGAGGCTTGGCTGCTGATTGTCTTTATCCCACTACTATTTTTAAGCATTCACGCTTACCGTTTCCAGTTACGTTGTAGCTAGCAGTGCATTTATAATGCGCTTTTTAACATTTTCAAAATCATTTTTTATGTCATCTTCCCAGAAACGGAGTAATCTGAAACCATTAGCTGCTGCAATTTGATTCTTTTCAATATCCCTAGCTTTTATCCGCTTTTGAACTGAATAAAAGGTTGAATAGAATTTGGGATTTCCATGCCAAAAATCCCCATCACACTCAATAAGAATATTTGTCCCTACTATGTGAAAATCAAATTGGGCTCCATCAAGTATAAAGGAATATTTATAAGGAATAGATTCTTCAAGCAGGAAAGACTCAATCGTTCTTTCAATGCTAGTTTTTCTATATGTCGCTCCCTCTATTTGTTTCAAAGCAGCTTGTCGAATTTTTTCTATAGTTTCTTGGCTATATATCCCTGTCTTGCCGCTATTCCAAGATGGGGTTCCATTCAACTTTCTCGTTTTGGCTGTTTTAGAAATAATCCTTTTAAAATGAATCTTCTTTTGGTCTAAGGACATTTTTTTATGCCACTTGCCTGTGTTTTGTGATCTTAGTTTACTCGCACACTCTTTACTGCAAGTTTTTGTTTGCCGATGTTTTTCATCAAACAGTTTTCCACATATTACACAGGTTAAGGGTTCACCTTTTCCTCGACAGCTTCTACTACAAAATTTATTTGGAACGCCTCGCCTTAGTTTAACTACATTATTACATAAAACATATTGGCAAGTTACCATTTCTTTTGGATAAAAATGAGATATTAAATAATTGTCTAATGTTAAATTATGCTCATTTTTTAAATGAGTCGTAAACCATCCTTGTTTATTATGATTAATTTTAAATCCACATATTAAACAAGTTTGGGGTTGCTTCGCATCATAAACTTCCATATTTCTCACCTCGATTAAAGCGATAATATTTCAGTCAAAGAGATCCCAGCAATTCACGAGGTTTGTTTACGCAGAAGCACCCAAATTATACATACCTCTGCGCGAACCACCTTGCTCGACAAGGTGAGTCAGTTTTGCAATGTCATCTAGCCATGAAACCGAACCTGAAGATTTACCATTAACACCACGTGCTAACGTATTGCGTGGACGAAGTGTTGAACCATTCGTTCCTACACCACCACCGCGGCTCATAATTTCCATTACTTGCTTACGGTGATCACTAATACCTTCACGTGAATCCGCAACAAACGGCATTACATAGCAGTTAAAGAAGGTTACATCTGTTTCAGAACCTGCTCCATAAATGACACGGCCAGCTGGTACAAATTTCAATGATACAAGCTGTTTATAAAATTTCTCAAACCACTCTTGGCGTTTTTCAGCTGTTTTTTCAACTGAAGCAAGCCCTGTTGCATTTCGTTTTGCGATTTGTTCATAAAATATTTCAAGAGGCTTTTCTAGCACGTCAATTGAACGTGTAATCACACCTGTTTCTTGCTCTTTTGGATCATCTAATGCGCTACGGTAATCTTCCTCAATCAAAATGTCTGCTGTTTTTGTAGACATATCGATATGTTGTATTGTTCCTAAACCACGTGCAGGGAATTTTGGATCTGCCTTAACTGTTAATACGACGAAATCACCAGCTTTTAGCGTTTTCTTTTCCGTATCCTTAAACGAGTAGCGATCGATCATCACAAGTCTTGATACACCTTTATGCGTTATGTGCATATCGGGCGTAACAGGGTGAACCTGTGGGAATTGCTCAATATCTTTGTTTAACTGTTCAATTTGTTTGTTTACATCGGGTTGATGATTTGTGAGTACCATCGTTTTGCCTCCCTTATTTTAAGCCTTACAATAATAAATACACAATATCATGTGTCGGTAAACACTACATATTGTGTATGTTTCTTTTAAAAAGATACTATATATAGATTTTTAATTCAACTCTTGCAATTTCAAGTAGATTGGTTACTGCTTGCCATTACAAGGTTTAAACGATGAAAAAATATTTTTCTTATACCATATTTTACTTTTTAAAGTTCCAATCATCATGTGCGTATTTTTTTTCTTCTAAATCGCGCACATATTTTAATTGCTCCTCAGAAAGTGTAAATGGTTTTAATTCAATTTGCAACGATTTTGCAAAGCCATCTCGAAATGCAGTTACACATTGTTCGATAGAAACAGGATCATTAACAAGACTATTAATAGCAACTGCCTTCTCTGGTAGTTTTTTGCGCATACGCTCTTTTGCCTCATCACTAGAAAAATTAAATACAGATAATAATTTCTCTTCATCTAGATCAAGTAAAATCGCACCATGCTGTAAAATAACACCTTTCTGACGTGTTTGTGCACTACCTGCTATTTTTTTGCCTTCTACAACAAGCTCATACCAACTTGGTGCATCAAAGCATACGGCACTTTTTGGCTGTTTCAAATCTGCCTTTTTTTCTTCCGTGTCAGGTACGCTAAAATAAGCATCCATCCCTAAATTATGAAAGCCTTGTAATATACCTTCACTTAATACGCGATACGCTTCAGTCACTGATTCAGGCATATTTGGATAGCTTTCAGTAACAATCACGCTATATGTCAATTCATGTTCATGTAATACTGCTCGACCGCCTGTTGGTCGACGAACAAAACCTATTCCTTGTTCACGTAATGCTTCTAAATTAATATCTCTTTTCGCTTGTTGAAAATAACCAATCGACAAAGTTGCTGGCTCCCACTCATAAAATCGAATAACTGGAGGAATTAAACCCTCACTATGCCAATCAAGCAATGCCTCATCTAGTGCCATATTAAAAGAAGGACTACATTTTCCTGAATTTAGAAAATACCAAGTTGTCATTACGTCATCTCCTACATTTATAGATCATTTCTAGCCACAATCTAGTTAATTTTATCAAACTCATTGGACTATCGCTAGCGCATCTTTTATAATAATAAAGAAGATAGAAAGGGGTAAGAAGAAATTGGATATACTTATCACAATTGGCGTTATTTTAGTAGTTCTAATTGCATATATCGGTATTAATGCAATGCGTCTAAAAAAAGCCGTAACCAACTTAACACAAGAACAATTTATTGAAGGCTACCGTAAAGCACAGTTAATCGATGTGCGTGAACAAAAAGAATTTGATGCAGGTCATATTCTTGGAGCTCGTAACGTTCCTTCTACAGCATTACGTCAACGTCATAAAGAAATCCGCCCAGATTTACCAGTATACTTATACTGTCAAAATACAGGCCGTAGCGCGCGTGCTGCTCTTTACCTAAAAAAACGTGGTTACAATCAAATCTATCAGCTTGATGGCGGATTCCGTAATTGGACTGGTAAAATTAAAACAAAAAAATAACAATTAAAGCGAACTTAATAAGGCAAAAGCGACTATTTCAAATAGTACTTTTCACAGTAAAGCATGTATTTCGAAAAATCGACACCAATGCTTATTTTCGCGCAAAAGAATCCATTCCAACTGCTTTGGTAATGGATTCTTTTTGCTAAAATTCAGAGTTTCTTCTATATAATAGTAGTTGTCTAACGACTAACCATTTCGTTTGAATTTAACTTATTCTTCCTCATACAGTGGACAGTAAAATGTCAAAATGCTCCGAAGTATTGTCGAGGCCGTTTATCAAATAACTCTTTTTGTCGTAAAAGTGAATTTTCCACAGCCTCCATATTTGTTCTAATTCTACTCTCCTACTTTGTTGTAAGCCATCTCCCATTGAAAGAAAAACAATATGTCTAAAATAACTATTTTTCGTAATAAATATATCAGCATGGACCGAATTCTTCTTTTTTTGCTGTAAACAACTGAAATTTACCCTTGAATTATTTGCTAGGCATTGATAGGATAAATAATATCTTAAAATAATGTATAGATTAAAGCTATGAATGCTATGGATCAAACTATAGCAGGAGCATTTCTGGAGAGAGCGCAATTTGCGTCGCCGAAGGGTTCACTATCTCAGGCAAAAGGACAGAGGAGTAATATAAACTTTCATCACGAAAGCTATACCATACGAATGTTAAATTTATTTTTAACTAACCAAACTTTCGAACATGGTAATTGTTATTCTGACGTTTACGAGACTAGTGTCGCTACTAGTCTCTTTTTATTTTCCAGTCACAGCTTCTACGCATCTTATGGGGGAATGAACGTGGAACAGCAACAATTAAAACGTGATTTAAAAAATCGCCATGTGCAACTTATTGCGATTGGTGGAACTATTGGTACCGGTTTATTTTTAGGAGCAGGTAAAGCAATTGCTTTAGCAGGACCTTCTATTATATTGGCTTATCTTATTGTCGGAACCGCCTTATTTTTCGTTATGCGGGCGCTCGGGGAACTATTATTATCGAACGCTGGCTATACTTCATTCACAGATTTCGCTACAGAGTACATTGGCTCTTGGGCAGGTTACGTCACTGGCTGGACCTATTGGTTTTGCTGGGTTATGACCGCAATGGCTGATATTATTGCCGTCGGTGTCTACACACAATATTGGTTTAATATCCCACAATGGGTACCTGCAATTGGCTGTCTAGTACTTTTATTATTTTTAAACTTATTGACTGTAAAACTATTTGGGGAACTCGAATTTTGGTTTGCTCTCATTAAAGTTGTAACAATCGTTGCACTTATAATTATCGGATTATTCATGCTATTCACTGGATTCCAAACAAGCTCTGGAACAGTATCAGTGGAAAACCTTTGGGCACATGGTGGGCTCTTTCCCAATGGCATATACGGTTTCCTGATGGCATTCCAAATGGTTGTCTTCGCTTTTGTTGGGGTTGAATTAGTCGGTGTTTCTGCTGCAGAAACCGCAGATCCAAAAAAAAATATCCCCTCTGCGATTAACAAAATTCCACTTCGAATTTTATTATTTTATGTTGGGGCATTAGTAATCATTTTATGCATCAACCCTTGGTATGAAATGTCTAGAACAAGCAGTCCCTTCGTACAAGTATTTACATTAGCTGGCATACCTATTGCAGCTGGTATTATTAATTTTGTAGTACTGACATCTGCCGCATCAGCAGGCAATAGTGGTTTATTTTCGACAAGTCGTATGTTGTATAATCTTGGTCGCAATAAACAAGCATCTGCTTCATTTGCAAAGCTAAATAAAAACAGTGTACCAAGTAATGCACTTATCATCTCTGCAATCGTTGTATCAGTGGGGGCATTACTTAGTAAGCTAATGCCTGAAAACGCCTTTAGCGTCGTGACAACTATTAGTGCAATCTGTTTTATTTGGGTATGGAGTATTATTTTAATCTCTCATATCATTTATAAACGTAAAAATCGTGCCTTACATGAAGCATCGATTTTCAAAGCACCATTAACACCGTTTGTGAACTATTTAATACTTGCATTCTTCGCGTTTTTATTAGTTGTTATGTTGATTTCCGAAGAAACAAGAACGGCTCTTTTACTAACTCCTATTTGGTTTATCGGACTTTTCCTTCTATACAAACGCAAAAATCGTCAACAATAAACTACACTGTTTCTAACATCATTTGTGACAAATCCACAGCAAAGACGCAATCACTAAGCATTGCGTCTTGTTTTTCATTATTATAGTTGATTACACTGACTGCCTACCTTTCTCCAAAAATCCAACACTACAATGTATAGCAATACAACTGATATTGCTATCTCAGCCGTACCCCATTCTCTTATTGACTGTACATTTAACTTTGTATCTCCTTTTTAATGCTAAACTAGCGTTATGCGTTCTAGATGACAGTCGATAATTGTGATAACAAATAAAATCTTTTCAACAACAGGCTCCCCTCTCGCATACTTAATGTTTCCAAGGTAAACATATTATTAATCAAAAAAGTAACTTCCTTTTTAGACTGATTAATAGGAAGAAAAAACAGTGTAATTTCATTTATTTTTATATTGAAAATTTTTAGTTATTTTTTTATAATGTCACTAAGAAATTGGTAGCACATGTTTGAATAGTTGATGTATGTAGGTGTGGTGCAAAATTATACGAATTTGATATTCAAACATCCACTATTAATACAAAGGGGTAAAGACAATGAAAATGAAAAATCTATTGATTACATTAGTTAGTGTTGTCATTGTATTTTTCATAATAAGCTTAGTCCAAGCAAGAATTACATGGCCATTACTACAAGTATTAATGATCATCGGTTTTATTATCAATCTATGTATGTCTTTATTGTCTGAAAAGAAAAAAATACAGTAAATATTAAAGGGTGTTTATAAAGTTTCATATTTATAGTCCGTTCATTTTGTAGTGAGTATTAATTTGAGTAAAATTATTTCATGAATAGGGGAGATTTTAATGTTGAAGAAAAAACTATCTTTTATATTAACTACTTTACTATTAATGTTTAGTATAATAATTTTGCCACACAATACTGCAGTAGCTGCAAATTTAACATTAGACGAAGTAAGTTATATAGTTACTGAATATTTAAAACTAGATGAAATTAGCGAAACAGTTTTCATTGAAAGAGAGCAAGAATTAAAAGCACGAATCGGTGATGATTATTTTAATGAATTGGTTCAAACAATGGAAAAACTAAATCAAGTTATCGCTAGTCCAGAAGGTAAAAAGCTGAAGGATGATATTCTAAATCAAGCAAATACAACTGTTGTAATGGCAAGAATTAGTGGATGTGGAGCAGCTGCTCTTGCAGCCACAGCACATACAACAGCATTTACAGGACTTATGACACTTGCAGGTGTTAGCGGTCCAGTAGGATGGGCTCTCGGTGCTGCTATTGGAGGAGTGTGGTTAGGAGCCTCCGCAGCAGGTGGATGTTTAAATTAATATAATAGCCTTTTAGCAGATTGTGAAACTATGTTTCAATTCTGGTGCTTTTTAGTGAAAACTTTCACTCCGCAAGCATTCAAATCAAGCTTGGCATAACTCAATGAAACACTACAAAAGAAAAAGTCATTAATCAAACAAGACTTCAAAAGGCATATGAATTTTAAAACTACCATCCCTCTAGTACAACTATAAAGCATGGCGATTCATTTCTATTGGTAATCAATTAAAGCTATTTTCAAAAAAATAGACTCCAGCGGCTTACTTGTGTGCCCACAGAAAGCGCACGCACGTAACGGAAATCAATGGCAGTAGTTCTTTACTTTTAAATTTTATAAAAAAAGACTGTAGATAAAGCTTCATGCTAATCTACAGTCTTTTTTCATTAAAAAATATTCATGCTCCACTCTGTCGCAACATGCTTTAGTAATTTTACTCCGGCGACACTATTGCCGATTTCATCGATAGCAGGTCCATATATGCCAATACCACAACCAGCAGGGAAAGGTGAACCTAAGCTTGCGTGACTTGGAACTGCCGCAACAATGGCGCCCGAGACACCACTTTTAGCGGGTAAACCTATAAATGCAGCGAATTTACCTGAGGCATTATACATACCACACGTCACCATCAATGCCTTTGCTAGTTTTGCCACTTGCTTTGGAAACAGCTGTGTTTGTAATAGCGGATGATAGCCATCATTGGCGATAACTAGACCGATCATCGCTAAATCTGAAACATTTACTTCAATTGCACATTGCTTCAAGTATACTTCCAATGCTTCTTCTACAGGGCAATCTAAAAAGCCTGAATCCATTAAATAATACGCTAATGACCGATTGCGATTGGCGGTGTGCCATTCAGATTGAAAAACCTCTTCATTCACCTTTAATTTCTTCCCAACAATTTTCTCTAAAAAATAGAGGATTTTTGAAACTTTCTCTTGTGGGGAATTACCAGCAAGCATCGAGGAAACTGTAATGGCTCCTGCATTAATCATCGGATTAAACGGTTTTCCAGGTTGATGACTTTCAAGGCGAATAATTGAATTGAAGGTATCACCAGTAGGCTCAACATCTACTCGCTCTAAAACATAAGATAATCCTCGGTCCATACACGCTAAAATAAACGTTACAACTTTCGAAACACTTTGAAGGGTAAAAAGTTCAGTTGTATCCCCTCCATTAATTTCGTCATTATTTGGTCCAATAATCGAAATGGCCAAATGATGAGGATCTTTTTGAGCTAATGCTGGAATATAGCTTGCACAATTACCTTCTTGTGCAAATGGTCGAAACTCCTTCACCCACTCAGCTACAAGAAGTTGATGCGGATTATCATATTTGTTGTTTGTATGATTTGTAAGCATTTTGCTATTCTCCTCTCTTAGATGAAGGCTATCATCTTTTCCCTAACTAGGGAAAAACAGAGCCTTCATAGTAAATCTACGAAGACTCTATTTTCTATTTAACGCTTTGGAGGATTTGTTCCTTCTGGGATTAATGAAACATACATTTCCCCATCTAGGCGTTCCTTCCATTCTTTTTTAGCTTCTGCAATAAGCACAGGATTATTTATTAATTCAACTGCTGTGCAAGCCATAATGTTGGCAGCCTGTAGCATTCCTTTGTGTGCAATCGGCATGACGCCCTGTGATACAACCTGCCAAGTATGAAGCGGTGTACCTAGTGCCATACAAACAGTTGTACATTGAACAGTTGGAACAATCCAGCTAACATCTCCTACATCTGTTGATCCGCCCATGATAAATTCTGGTAGGACACTTGGGATGTGATCTGCAATGACTTTATCTTTTAACTGCATCGCATCTTCTTTTTTTAGACCAACTAATGATGATGCTTGAATTTCAGGGCTAAACGTATTAAAAATAGCTTGCGCATGCTGCTCATCTTCTATTGTATAAGTTGGCATACCAATTTCAAGTATTTGTTTTTGCATTGCGTCATACAGTGTTTTGTTTGGAATAAGATTGGATGCAGCTCCCTCAAAGGCAATCTCCACCGAAGTTCCCGTCATCAACGTTGCACCTTTCGCAATATTTTCAACACGTTGATAAATCTCTTGTACTTGTTGTTTTTTAGGTGCTCTTACTAAATAAGTTACTTCCGCATATGGTTGGACAACATTCGGAGATGTTCCGCCCGAATCTGTAACCGCATAATGCAAGCGCGCCTCTGGAATAATGTGTTCGCGTAAATAGTTTACCCCAACATTCATGAGCTCAACAGCATCTAAAGCACTTCTGCCAAGATGTGGTGCAGCGGCAGCATGTGCACTTTTCCCCGTAAACTTAAAAGTTACTGCATAGTTTGCTAGAGAGCTACAAGTCATGACCGATGAAAAAGTACCAGGGTGCCAAGATATTGCAATATCGACATCATCGAAAATACCCGCCTTCGCCATATAAGCTTTCCCCGAACCATTTTCCTCTGCTGGACAACCATAAAATCGAATCGTCGCTGATTGATTATTTTGCTCTAAGTAATCCTTCACCGCAACAGCAGCAGCAAATGCACCTGTTCCTAATAAGTTATGTCCACAACCATGACCACTTCCACCATTCTCTAGTGGCTCATAATGTGTAGCCCCACCCTTTTGACTCAAGCCTGGGAGTGCATCATATTCACCTAGAAATGCAATAACAGGCTTTCCAGAACCGAATGTTGCTACGAGTGCCGTTTCAAGCCCAGCAACGCCAACTTCTGTAGCAAAGCCCTCTTTTTCTAATGCAGCTTTCATATACTGAACAGATTTTTTCTCTTGAAAGTGCAGTTCAGGCACCGCCCAAATCGCATTGCTCAATGCTACACTAGCTTCACTTTTTGCTTCAATTAACGAAGATATTTTTTCATGAATACTCATATTTTCTCCTCCAATGACGTTTATAAATTCAATAGTTTTCCTTTTTGATCATTTAACGTTAGTAGTGAAATAATACAAATGCCTGCAAATCCTATTAGCATCCAAAAGGCTGCGTCAAAAGAACCGTCAAACGCATCAACCATAAAGCCGATAGCCATTGGTGTTACAAATCCGGCTAATTGACCGCCAGTATTGGCAACCCCCATTGCCGAACCTGTAATAGATGATGGTAATTTTTTCAAGACAATGGCAGGTAGTAATGTAATAACAAATGCAATAAATATCGACACAACAGTTTGATAGCCAATAAATAATGTCACAGATTCTGCTGTAAACATTAAATACAATAAAATTCCAATAACTGCACAAGAAATGGAACCTAAAATTTTGTCCATTCCACGTGGTAGCTTATCAATAATAAAACCACTACCATAAACACCAATAATTGTTGTAATCGCTGGAATTGTTTGTGCCCAACCAATCGACATCAAATCAAGTCCACGATTTTTTTGAAGATAAGTTGGAATCCATGATACTAATCCCCAGTTCACTGCGTAAATACAAAAATAAGCAATAATTAAATTCCACATAAGTGGCGTTTTAAATAGCTCCTTAAAGCTAACTTTAGTAGTAACTTTCCCATCTTCAACACTACCTGTTGATACAGTTTGCTCTTGTGGAAGTTTAATGTATTTCCAGTACAGAAAGGCGATAAATGCCCCTATTAAGCCGATAATAATGAACATCATACGCCAGCCAATTGTTCCTAATAAATAAGCAGAAAGAAGTGGAACGATTAACGATACAATGCCTCCCGAGGTAAGCATAATCGACATTGCTCTCCCTCTTTCTTCTTTAGGGAAAACAGTTGCAATGATTTTAGAGCTTGCTGGCTGGAATCCACCTTCACCAATTCCGAATAAAAATCGAATAACAATCATTGCTGCTAAAGACCATGCTATAGCAGTTAAGCCCGTAAAGATGGACCACATAATGACAGCTATTAATAAAATTCGTTTCGCACCAAATTTATCTGCTAACCAACCACCAGGAATTTGCATAATCGCATAGCCTAAAAAGAAAGCGCTTAAAATAATTCCTGTAGAAGACGCATCTAAGCTTAAATCCCCTGTAATTGCTACAACTGCGTAGTTCATAATGTAACGATCTAAATTCCCCAACGACCATCCTAAAAATAATAGCGCCAGTATAATATTTCTAGATTTTTTTGTCATTTCATTTGTTGTCATCCATATCCCTCCCATGTTTCACGAAACATCTAATACCAGTTATGCTGTAATCGATAGTATAGGCAAAAGGTGTGTAATTTTTTATATTTCCCATACCACGATTTTTTTGCAAACCATTACTACTTTTCCACCTCTCCCTATCTATTAAAATAAATATCCCCTTTATATAGCGACATTTTCGTTATATATTCGTATAATAATCAAATTATTAAGATCTGACAATATTTTTTTGAAAATTTTTAATAGATAGTCGAGGGATAAATGGGTACAAGATGCAATAGTCGTAACAAAAAAACCGTTGTTTTATCTACATTTCTAGCATGCTCATAGTAAATAAAAATCACAAAAAATTTTTTATTGTGATTTACTTGTAGTATCTATCTATAAAACAAAAAATGTCCCAAAAACCATTAAATGGTTTGGGACATTAATAAATATAAATTTAATAAGTAGACTGTTGCATGACAAGCTGATAGATTTTAATTGGTCGGCCACGTGTATGCTGTAATTCCTCACCGCACATTTTTGCTAAACCGACATTACACAAATCAGCAACGATACGCTGCGCATTTCGCTCACTCATTTGAAGCTGTGTAGCTAAATCCTTTGTCGTAAAATGCTTCCATCGCATTTTTTGGACGAGTGCCAGTATTTTTGTATAGGTTTTAATGCCGACACCACCCCTTTTTAATTTTTCAAGTATTTCAGGATCATCTGCTCGATAGGAATAGGAGAGCTCTTCGGTATTCCCAACGGATTCAATAATAGTTCCATCTTCTTGAATCATCACAATATCGATGGAATCATTTTCTTTCGTTTGTCGTACAGCTCGATGCGCATTTAATTCCGCATTAAAGACAGTCTGTGCAAAACCAATCCCCGCTGTAACCTTGGCATCCAATTCAATAGACAATTGATACATTTTTTCTGTAATAAATTGTATGTGCCCTTCAATTGCTCCCCTTGTACTAAAGATTGTATACCTTCCATTCCCTTCCTCAATTAGAGAGCCGTCAATCTGTTCACATAATTGCAGAAAGTTTTCCTTCATTCGTAATTCTAGATACTGTATACGATAGCCTTGCTTCATTCGTTCCTTCAATGAATCGAAATCTTTTATTTCGAGCATCACAGCACCAATTTGTGTTTCTTTATAATAGGACGTTTTGATTTTTTCAGTAAACAATTGTACTGTATGATAAATTTCAGTCTTTGTTGGTGAAACCCAATGTGAAGGAACGCCCATTTTTTGCAATTGTTCATCCACCGATGGATAACATGTAATCGCAAAATCAATTTTTCCATCTTGCCATAGCTCATAATGGAAATTAAATAATTCCTTTGGATCAATAGCGACATCAAATTCTTTTAAATACATTTTTTTCACGCTTTTTTCAATTTCATCTAACCCTTCTGATGCCATTTGTGCAGGCGAAGGGATAATATCAACACTTACATGCTCAATAAATTTCTTCATTTTATAAGTTTGCTCTAAAAAGCCTTTATAGATGGCCGCCTCAGAAAAGATAATATGCGCAAGCTTATCCTTTGAAATGCTTGTCTGATTCGCAATTGTATAAGGTATGTATCCTGAAAATAGCCAAAAATCAACATCTTGATTATGAGTCTCTACAATGTGTTTTGTTTCAGTAGCAACGCCGTAAATATATGGAATAAACTCCATATCCCGTTCTATTTCTTGTGCCATTTCGATGATTTTTTCAACAGATTTAATTGGTCCAACAACACCTATTTTATACATCATAACTTCCTACTTTCTATTAACAAACTGCACTTTTTCTTAAGGAATTCTCGCTGCTTAAACCATTTAACTGTAAATAGTATAGCGAAAATTAGATTGTTTGGACAAATGATAGCAATATTTTCAGTGTAATACGCAGATTTTCTACTATATGAAAACCCCGAATAATAGAAAATTATCCGGGGCATTGTTTATTATTTATCAGTTGTATACATTTTATTATAAAGGATTTCTAATTTCTTGGAAAGCTTAGCATATGCATTTTGCCATGCTTTACGAGCCGCTTCATTGCCTTCAGTAGCAGGTACATAGAGCGCATGAACATCTGCAACTTTTTTCAAGTCACTCTCTGCCTGTGTTAACTTCGAATAATTTTTTACAATATTTTTTTCGGAAGTACCAAGGGCATCATATGTTGTACGAATTTCTTTTACCTTCGTTTCTAAATCATCAATATATTCGCCATTAATAAGCAGTGAATTAATGGATTCAATTAATTTCAAAGCAATTTCATTCGATTGTTGTTGTCCTTGTTCTTTATCAATAATAGCTTGTCGGATTTCTGAACTAACTAAACTCATTTGTTTTGAAGATAGCTTAGCAAAAGCCTTAATCACTGTTGTTGGATTACTAATAAATGATTTTTCATACTGCTTTATGAATGTCTCTACTTTTTTTACATCTGAAACTGCCGCAGTTAAAATCGAAGCATTCGTAATACGTTTTTTATCATTAGCGCTTAACTTATTATATTGTGAGGAAAGCTCCATTATTTTTTCTTTTGAAACTGTATATATATCGTTAGAAATGATATTAGCAATTGCCTTATTCAAATCCACTATGTCTGGTGCATTGCCATCCACTAAACGATTGTTGAGTAAATCTTCGTATTGCTGTTTCGCTAAATGCTGCTGGTTGGCAGGTAGTTTAGCATAAGCAGTTTGTACGGTTTGAATTTTTTTAGCTTGTTTTGTAACATCTGTTTCTTCTCGTGCAGTTTGTACTTTTTTATGGAATGACTTTACTCCAGAAAGATCTTTGCTAGCAGCTGTTAATAAATAATAGTTTGTTACATACTTTCGTGCTGGAGAAGATAGGCTTTTATATGTCACGGTCGCTGCATTAACAGCCGATTCATATTGGGCAAATGTAAAGTTTGTAACGTCAGCAAGCTTTGCAACGTTTGCTTTCAAAGCTTCTGCGGCACCCTTATCAGCAGGTACCTTACCGTTTCCATCAACCGTAACATTTGGTGGATTTAATAAAAAATCATCTGCACTATAAACGAGTGATTGTTGCAAGCTAGTTAACTTATTATAAGCTTTTAACGTACTAGTATAGCTTGAATTAAGCTTGTTTTCTGCCACACCAGAAACCTCGGATAGCTTTTTATATGCGTCCATTTCTTTTATTACTTTTTCTGCTGTTTTTAAATCCTTTTGCAACGTTACAATGCGATCATATCCGATAATTTTAGCAGCCGAAGTTTTCGTTAGCCCTTTATATTCATTAATGATTCGGTTTACATTCGTAACATGACTTTGCCAAGAATGTACGGACGGATCTATTGGGTACATGTCTTCTGCATCACCAACGTAGCTGTCGATTTCTGAATTTAATCTATCAATTTGACTGTCTTCTGCGTTTTCTGCTTCAAGTAATGTAGTGACATAATTGGCTGGTACTAATTGTAATTGTTTATATGTTAGCTTTTCATAAGCCGTACGTATCGACTTCGCTGTCGTCACTTGCTTGCTAGGTGTATTATTAGGTGACAACTTATCGAAAAGTTTAATAAATTGCTCAACCTTTTTTATATCCTGCTTTGCATCACTTAAAATTGTTTGATTTTGAACAGCTGAACGATAATTTTGAGATAATTTTGCTATATCCTTTTCTATTGTTTCAACTGCCGTTTGTAACGATTTTATGTTCGTTGGTACATACTTAACAAGAGAATTTTCATATGCTAATAACGCTACGATTTCTTGATTTAATCTTCTAACTTCCTTAAATTCATCGATATCAGTTGGATTTTTCAATATGTTTTTAATACTATTATATAAAGCATCATTGATATCTAAACTGCGTTGTAATAAATCCAACTTATCATAAGTCTCTTCAATTTCTTTTAAATATTGTGTTAGGTTCTTTTCATCAACTTCATTAACCTTATCTACTTTCTCATTTAACTTGCTCAATAGATCTATATCAGCAAGTGCTCGCTTCAAAACATCATAATTTGTCACATTAGCCTTTGCAGGTGCTGTTAATGCCTGATACTTAGCCTCTAACGCCGTAACATCAGCTTTAAATGAAGCTAGACTTGAGATATTATATTGATGGTCATTTTTAAGCACTGTTTTAATTTCATTAATCATTGTGTTTGTTGGTTCATTTGATACTGTAATCTCATCTGAAAAATCTGATTCTACAATAGCTGTACCAACTTTTGCTTTGACCCTAACCATAATATCTTTTATATTTTCTTCTAAAGCATTTTTTGGGACTGTATATGTACCACTAGTTGCTCCATCAATAATTGTGAAAGAATCACCAACTTTATAAAACCATTGGTAGCTATATGTAATTTGACTACTTTGTAATTTTGCTCCTGCACTATCAGTAACATCGACTGTAACTTTTACTTCTTCCCCAGGCACAATATACTTTGAAGCAATTAAAAATTCTGGTTTTGTAATCGCAAGTTGTAATGTATTAATTGTTCGTGTTGCACTCTTATATCGATTATCTGTCGTTGTAATAGCTTCTACAAAAATTGTTTTCCCCGCAGCATCTACTGGAACGGTAAAGGATGAAGTAGTTGCACCAGAAATCGGTTTATTCGTAACGTTATTCGTTCCATTTTCGCCCGTAGCATTTTCAACATAATACCATTGATAACCTTTAACAATTGTATTGGCTGGTAAATTTTCTATAGAAGCTTTTAAAACTCCATTCACCATATTTTCACCTGTCACTGTCACTTCTGATTCCGCCGCTCCCGCAACTGTTGGGACAATAAGAACCGCAGGAATAGCTGCCACTGTGATAAATAATTTTTTATTCAATTTTATACCTCCTTCATACATCTATTGTTTATATCGGTCATATTTCTATAATTTCTTTCGTTTTATAGAATATTTCAAAAAGGTGTAAATCCTCCTTATTGTAAAATAAAAAATAGTAATATATTGATATTACATTACTTTTTGCAATAATACTTAAGTATATAAGATTGGCATGATGCAAATTTCTCACCTATTCAGTAGTTAGAAAATGTGCTCGCTTTTCTCTTTCAATTGTTGCGTTATCTAAAAATCATTGATTTGAAAAGAAGAATGTAAATAATATTACAAAAGCTCCTACTATACGAACCTTCATTTCGTACAGTAGGAGCCATCATTATCATTAAAAGTAGAGCTTTGCATAATAGTCGGTTCATTACATATGAAAAAGAGCAAGTAAATGTGCTTGCTCTTTTCCTATTGGTTATTGTAAAAATTTCTCTTCAAAGAAATCTAATTGATAATCTAATGTTTTTGCATCATTAAAGTAAAATGCGCTTGCATTCGCTTTATATAAATGTCCGTTTTTCACAGCATCTATATCTTTAAACCATGAAGTATTCATAAATGAAGAATCTTGGTCATCTGGTACACTTAAAATAATATAGTCACCAGCGTATTCTCCTAATACTTCTTGTGAAATTGCGAAATATCCTGGCTCTAAGGCAACCTCTTTCACTTTTTCAGGCATTTTTAAGCCCATTTCTTGATACAAAATTTCAGTTCCACGAGCCCAGTTATCACCAAACAAATACAATTGTTTATCAAAGCTTTCTGCAACCGTAACTGTGGCATCTTCACCGATTTTTTCTTTAATTTTCTTACCTACTTCTGCAGCACGTGCTTTAAAATCTTCTACCCATTTTTCTGCTTCTTTTTCTTTATTAACCACTTTACCGATTTCGATAAATTGTTGTAAATAATCTGCTTTGCCATAAGTAAATAATACGGTTGGAGCGATTTCTGCTATCTTCTCAGCATTTTCAATATTATTTAACCCAATAATTAAATCCGGATCCAGCTCAATAATTTTTTCAATATCCGTATTTTCAACTACCACTGCATTTTTAATGTCATCTTGGAAGTTTGGATTATTCGCTTCCCAAGCATCCACACCTACAATATTCACACCAAGTTGTAGTAAATCCCCAGTATATGATGATAACACTACCACACGCTTTGGATTAGCTGGTACTTCAATTGGACCTGTTTCAGATTGATAGGTAATTGTTTCCGACGAAGAAGCCTCTTTAACTGCTTCCTCATCTTTCTTCGAATGTTCTTCCTTATTGCCGCACGCAGCAAGTACTAATACAACCATCATAAACATTGGTAATAACAATTTTTTCATTACTTAATCCCCTTTTAAACTTTTAAACATTTTGTAATATAAATATAATTTCTAACATATTGGCTTATTTGTACGCGAAATATTACCAATAGCTTGTTCAATATGAAAACGATTGTGGGAATCTTTCTATCAGCCACTACCAATCGATTCAGTTGTATATAAAATGCAACCTCACTTTCTAAGCATCATCTAAAATAACAACTACACGATAATGATAATCATTATCACTAAAGTTAGTCTAGTTATCCTACGAGGTTTTGTCAATCACTTTTTTATTATTTTTATAGAAGGTATTCCTTTGTGTTTCCGATGAATAAGAAAAGATTTTACTTTTGAAGAGAAACAGAGATAAACTAGATTCATGCTAATACGATTATTTATCAAGTGACACATTAAATTAATTTCAGTGACGCTATCTTTCTTTACTTTTTCACTGCTAGAAATAAACATTAAAAACAAGCAAAAGATTTATTTCCTCTTGCTTGTTTTCTTAATACCTATATACAATAATTTGTTCACGTCTTCTTTTAAATTGCCACACTAATTTTGAACTGTCATATTTAACTGTAGCCACTAATAAGATAAAAGTCCGAATGCACATGTTTATTTTCAAGACACGAAATTCCATCTTCAAGAACAAATCTAATTTTCATTTTTCTTTTTTCTCGAATTATTTCCCGTAGACAACCTCTTCTAAACCCTTTAATCTTTCCTTCAATAGGATAAAGTCTGGACGTTTTACAATATTCGCATCTTTTCCTATTAAATTTTGTAAATGTTGTCGTAACCCTTTCGTATAAGCCTTCATAAATGCATTAAACTCAAATGTATATTGCCATTCTTCTGAATTAGAAAACACACTAAAATTTGTAATAATTACATTATTTCCAGCTTTTTTAAAGGTATAGACGTTCGCATTACCAAAAGTATCAAGAATGAGTTTCTTACCTGTTTGATATAACTCTAATAATTGTCGACTGAATGTAATAATAATTGTACTGTGTATCGTTGTGGAGAAGAGTAAAGTTTCTTTATTATTTTCAAGTACAATTACTTCTAAATAGCTGTCGAGATAAAAAATCTGCATGTACGTTTTTATTTGGAAGAACCGATACATCATTATCTTCAAGATCAAATCTAATTTTCATTTTTAGGCTCCACTTGCTGCCAGTAGCATATTTCTTGCTTCACTGGAAATAGAAACGGTGTCATGCTGTTGAAGTGCAAATTTTTTAATGCTTTTGTCATTGTTTTGGTTTGATGTAGCAAGTAATGGATTAGCGCTACTAAATCTTTTCACAGATACATAAGTAGAATGTTGCTGATTAAAGTTAGTATTAATTGACATATTGACCTCCCAATGAATATATTAAAATTTACGTTCATTATACAATATTGGTTTTTTCTATAAAATTAATTTTTTTGATTTTTTGCACTGTTTAACAACTTCCCTATTTCTAAATCCCTCTTTAATCGAAAAAAATTTAAACTCAAACGAGATGAATATAGTCATGTATTGTAAAAATAAAAAAACACTTGTTGCGTATTAGGCAATCAAGTGCATTATTTGGATTTTTTTATAAGTGAAATTGGTTTAATCGTCCGAGTGGTATATCACTCGCCTTTTGAAAAGGTCAAAAACATAAAAAAAGAAAAAGAGTGATTTCACATTTTTTATATTTCACCAATCTCTTTCTCTTAAAGCTTCTTCAATATCTATATCAATCTCGAAATATTGCAAAATTTCTTCTACTGTTATTGCGATAGAATCTCGTGCAACAGTTTCAATTTCACTATTATTTTGATAAAACTCATCCTGAAGTTCATTGATTGCTACAGTCATTTCATCTAACTTTTCCTGAACCTCCTCAACCGAATGATTGCCTTCTTCAATAAAATGAACTACTTTAATAATGTTTGATTTAATTTTATCCACTAAAAACGATGGATAATAAGAATCTTCGTACATATCCAATAAATATTTAAATTCAGCGTCAAGTTTTTTCACAATGGTACCTCCTTTGATTTTGGTTATGAAAGATTGATGCTATTCTTTTTAAGTATGATACACAAATTAAAATTACTTCAAATAATAAATAAACGCTTGGAGTAAATGGTCGATTGATGGATTTTTTAATTACTCATATACATTGTCAATTACATCTTCAACACTTGCACCATCCAATGTTTTCGCAGTGTTTCTCCTTAATTCCCATTTGTGTAAAGCATATATACCACCTCAAACTAAAGGATAACTTTTTAAGTACATTGAGTAAAAAAAACACCTATGTCATTCTCATTGTAATTTTTATTTAAAAATAAATATCCAGTAGAATCACTTAGGCTAAATATATCTCGAAATTCCTCTGGGAAATCACCGCCATATATTTGTAGGCAAAATTGATAATTGTCTAAGCCTAGGTCTTCTTTTTGTAACAATGATGCTTTATTGCCTATTAATGAACCACAGTAAATCTCCTTATCATCTAAATTTTCACCATCAAATTCCTCATAATTCAATTTCAATTTATCGCCGTAAATGAACTCTTGTGCAGGTATTAAAAAATTTGATTCATTTCGAATTTCACCAGTTTTGTGTAATAAAACCTTTGTAAATCCCTGTTTAATGTTTTCTAATTCGTCTTTATCTCCGTGAAAAGTGATTAAATCTAAAAAATAATCATTCTGATTATAGGTTGTAAAAACAGATAAAAAGTGTTCTTTTGGTAAGTTGAAATTTAGTGCTTTATTAAGAAAGTTTGTTGGCAAAGATAATATAAGTATTAATTTCTCTCCATTTGGATTTAATGGCCAATCAATATTTGGGGGCAAGAAGCTATATCCGCCAAGCCGTGGCACAATGGATTCATTTTCAACATCTTTATAAGTAATTTCTACTGACATAATATCAACTCCTACATTTTAGTTTATCTGAGTCTATGTACTCTCGAGATAACGGAATTTTATTCAACCGTTCTCTTTGTTTCTATATTTGTTGCCTAATGAGAGTTAACATGTTTTGCCACGTCATTTAATTCAATAAATTTCAAACCTTTTAATTTTTGTGCAATGCATTGTTGCTTAAATTTTTCTGAACAAAATATGTATGAACTTAATCTTAGATCTTTTAAACGAAAGACATCAAAATCTGTATTTTTGAAAACTATTTTCTGATATTTTTCAACAAAGGAACCTTCCGATTTAAAAATTTTATTTTTAGGTACTTCTCTAGAAATAAACTCCGATTTCTCATAATCCACTAATGAAATACCATCATAATATTTAATAAAATAATAGTTTTTGTTTTTCTTTACTTTTGCATTTCCCTTGGTGTTAACTATATTTAGTTTTGCTAAGACGTACTCTTGTTGTGATTTCGACTCAATCATTAGATTTAAGAACTGTTCTTCAACAATATGACCTAAAAAACTTTCATAATAGTCAAATTCAATTTTACTTGTTGTTATTAGCCACAACTCTTTAGGAAATTCATCTTTGTTAAAAAAATGACGATTCCAATTATAACCCATTCCTTCGTAATACTTTGTTTCATCAAAATGTTCATGTATTACCCCATCTAAGAAAGTAGGTGACGTAAGTTTGTCATTTAAAATCATAAAATTATTCAAAATATTTACCCCCATCTCTAACGTATTGAATAATATTTTGCCAATTTAACCTGCCCATAACATTGAAAACATGAATAAATATTCTACAGAAATGTGTCGCAAAAAACTCCAATTATTAAGATTCTTGCTGCTATGCTTTTAAAATGCTAAAATAGGTTTTTTGCAAGAATTAATCCATATTCGCCACATTAAAGTTATATATTTCATCTTCACGTGGATCATTAAACCCAACAAAGTCATTTACTTTAACAAGTGTAAATAAATACCCAAAATTCGGATGAGGATATTCTAATCTTTTCTTACGTGCATAGCCCTTTATGGATACTAAATATTTCCCAGAAGAAACTTTATATTTAAATCCAGAATACAATGTCTCTCCATCTAACGTTTGATATGATACTTTATCTTGATCTAAATATTTATTATTATCGAATGTATAAAACGAACCAATATCAACAATCCATAAAGAATCTTTAATTTCAATATTGAAGTTATGATGGACTAGTTTTTCATCCCATTCATTGTCAAACGACTGATTAAAATTTTCAACTTTGATTACGTATTCAATAGAATCTATTGGTAAGACAGGAATCCAAATCCCTTCTGCTAGGGAAGTTAAATAACGTTTATGATTATCCTGAAAATTTTTTAAAAGTTTTTTCGACCTCACTTTTTCTTTTTTCAAAAAATCTCCTAATACATCTAAGGAAAATAAACAAATTCCGTAACTTGCGGTATCCAAAATTTTTTCCACCATAACTTCCTCTTTCTACTATTTGATAAGAATATTTAGTAAAGTCACTTCCTTTTAAATTGCACGAATCACATTTTAGGATTTTCTTCTAAAAAAAATCCTGACATTTCAATGAATAGCCTTATAATTGAATGGGCTTATAACTCAATACTTTATCAACTACTTCTTCTGGGAGTAAATCATCGTAGAAAATGTAATTAGCTACTTCTGGATCAAGTACGTTATCAAGAAGCCTTACTAATAACTGATTATTTTCCTCTTCATTCTTACCTTCAGCATTCATTATCTTAGTTACCAATTCTATGAGCTCTTTTCTATTTAAAATTCTCTCAGCCATTATTAACACCTTCCCTAAGAATATTGCCAGTATCCTACTACGGGATTTTTAATAGAATCCTCCATTATGTTTGCATACAAATATACAGCCCCAAAGCCAAACGGTAAGCTTGTGCCTGTATGGAATAATCCACCTGGATAACCATCCTCGTCAATTTGACAGAAAAAACTATATCCATCTTTTCTTAATTCTGTGTAATAGTACTTCTCCTCTTGGATATGAAAGGGTTTACCTCCAAATTTAATAAAAAAAGGTGTTTCAAATGCTTGTTCTTCACTAACCATGATTCCTTCTGAAATATAGTGTTTAACTATTCCAACTTCAGTATAAGGTGAATCCAAACTTTCTTTCGAAATCGGATGCTCAATCATATACAATGAACAGTTTGGATAAATATTGTTTGAAACACGATTTTCATATTCGCTTGGTATAAAGATAGATATCATGTTATTTTTATCTAGAGGATTTACAAAGCACAGATAGAATTGATAATCCTTACCACTGTTACTAAGTAGGTCACTTTTATCATCAAAAAAAGCTGGCGCATTTCCACCAATCCATCCATTACCAAAATCCAAATTCCTGTCTAACTGATATATAATACTTTCTTTTCGTTCTATTAATATTTCATTTTTATTTTTCAATGGGTATTACTCCCCCTTACAAATGATGTCGTTAATAGAATGTTTTCCTTAATTACACTATAGATTGTAGATAGTTAGGCACTAACTCTAAATCTATAAATTGAATACCTTTAATACCATCCTCTTCACACAATGATTTAAATCTTTGCGAACAAAACAAGTATCTTCCCAGTTTTAAATCATTTAATTGAAATACATCACAATCAGTGTCTTTTAACACCAAATTAATATACTTATCAACAAAATTTCCACCAACTTTTAATTTTGCATTGCTTGGCACTTCTCTTGTAAGAAACTTAGAGCTTTCATAATCTACTAATGATTGTCGTCTAATACATTTTATAAAGAAAAATAAACCATTTACTTTTGGTTTACCTTTAGTACTCACCACTTCCAAATTAGCTATAACATAATCCTGTAATGCATTCACTTGTTCCATTGAAGATAAAAATTTACCAGACATTATATGACCGAAGAAATTTTCGTAATAGTCAAATTGAATTTTGCTTCTCGTTATTAAGCAAAGATCTTTTGGAAACTCCACTTGTTCAAAAAATGGTCGATTCCATTCATAGTTCATTCCTTCTGCATATTTATCTTCAGAAAAGCTTTCGTGCAAAACCCCATCTAAATAAATGGGAGAAATATCTCTATCATTGACTAACATAAAGTATTTCATAATGTTACCCCAATCGTTTAAAGTTGAATGTGCTAATATATTTTACTTTTGTTCTATTTTTACAATCGCCCCCAAAGAAATAAAATAATCAGCTAAAACTTTAGTATTTTCACCATACCCCTCAGCTATTAGAAACTTATTACTATCTAATCAGTTTCGTATTTCCTCAAATGAAAATCCTGTTTCTTTTTTTAATGCTAGAATCACTTTTGTTTTATTTTCACCTGGATTTTCAAGATACACATAAATTTTTTTCACGTTTTCTATAATTCGTTGCTCAATTGGGGCAAAATTCACTTTCGATTTCGCAATAGGAAGAAACTTGCATAATGTTTTCATTTCTTCATCATTTAATTTAACTTTCCATTCTTTCTTCATTAAATTAAATAAATCAGTTTGATATTCACCGCTTTTAAAATATCTATCATCATGTTTATCAAGCCAAACAGACAAAAAATAGTCGAACTTTTCCAGTGAATCCACAAGTAGTTTCGGGGAAATGTCTCCTCCTGCATAATCGTAATAAATGGGAGTTTCTATTTTACTTATATCTGCAATTACCGGGTTCCCGCTCCAACTCGCAATATTAATCCAATTCTCTTCCCATTTCATTGTCCCTGCGTTATCTATCCATCCTTTATCATCTTTAATAAACCTGTAGCCTTCTAAAGGAACCATTAGATTGTCCAGTCCAAATAGATAGAAATCGTTAGTCCACAAAAACAATACGTCTTTCGCTCTTGGTAAGTCACTATACCATTTCAAAAGTGTTTGATTTAAAATAGGGAGATTATAAATTTTCTCTAACTTCCGTTTCGTTTCTACAGATGTTTCTAAATATCTTAACTTACTAGCATTTTCTTTTTAGATATCGAATGTGAGCTAGGTTCTTCATTGTCTCTTTCAAGCTCCCTCCCATTGTTCGCTCTACCATTGCTTGAAGAAAAAATTAATTTGAACGTCATATATGTTTCTTGCATAATAGCCATTGTATTATTACATTTATAAGCATAGCTCTTTATTGTTTCAGTTAATGTTATTAAATTTCCCTTATAATACTTTGTTACTTCATTCCAACGTTGGTATTCATCCATGTTATGTTTGTGTAAAAAAGTTATTAATCTATTTCTTGCCTCTAAAGTTAGAACTTCCAACGACGGTGATGAAATCGAACTTTTGAGTTCCTCAACAATTTTCCCTTGCTTAGCACAGATAGTTGTTTTATTTCATCCATCTCTTCCCTTTTTAATTCACGAACTTTAAGATTATCCTGATAAACTACCCAATTTTCTTGCATGAATCTTTCCCCCTTCGGTATTTAATTCTTTATGATTTATATACTAATCTTTCGGTATAAATACTAAAAGTCAGTATCGAATAGCCCGATATAATGAAGACCGTTGTAGAGCTTATTAACATCAGTAATCACTATTTCCGGATCGTAATAATAAAACATTGTGTTTACTTTGTTTAATCCTTTATTAAAACAGATGTTTCTAATTTTATCCATTGTCTTATCGTCTACTGATAGTTCGTCAATAAATTCATCTACATCTGTTAATTTATCTTCCCAATAGACCAATCCAATCCTCATCATAAAACTTTTCATTAATATCCTTACAAAATTCACAAATCTTATAGTTTGGATCATCAATATCCATGTCTGGAATACTATAGTCTATTTCAAAATATTCATTAAAGGTATCGTTATCTACATTGCTTACTCCCATCCAGACATGAACTTTACTCATTATCGCCATAATTATTACTACTCATTTTCTTATGTTATTATAATGTTTTTAAGAGTACTGCCAATATCCCACAACAGGATTTGTAATGCCCTCATTATTCATTTGTGCATATATGTATAAGGCACCATATGAAAAAGGATAGTTTCCTTGGAGAAAATCATCATCTTTTGGATAACCCTGTTCATCAATTTGAAATAAAAACTCAAACGAGTCAGCTTCTAACTCTTTACTATAAAAGTTTTTATTTTGTATATGTAAAGGAGTTCCCCCAAATTTCACTAGAAAGATTTTATTATCGCTAGTGTCATTATTTATTACTTCATAATTTCCAATTGCATACTTCTTCATATTTGGATTAGTAAAAACTTCTTCACTACTCTCACTATATAAAGGGTGTTCAACTAGTAGAATTGTACAATTGGGATACTTTTTATTTTCTAAGTATGCATCATAGTCTTTAGGATAAAAAATTGTAAACATCATAGTTGGATTTAAAGGATTTACTAATGTTAATAAAAAGTAATATTTGGAACCATATATACTCTGAAAATCTTTTTGGTGATCAAAGTAAGAGGGGGCATTTCCCCCAATCCAACTAGTATCACCTTCAGTAAATTTTCTACCTTGAAAAATCAGTGCCTTTGATCTATCGTTCAATAATTCCTTAAATGTACCCATCTCTGGTTTCTTCGCCCCTTTTTTAATTACAACATACCATTCATGGACCCTAGTTTCTAAACCTGAATTCTCTTCAAAAAAGCATGGATTATTAGGTATACCACCATTCCACCATTATATTGAAGGTAATGTTCCATCAAAAGGTAATTGGAAGTTTAATAGAATCTCAAATTCTTCCAAATCTTTCTATGTTAACTGAGATGCGCAACAATAAAACATTTATACACCCCCTATCCGCTCTAGTATCATTATGGCCTTCGATTTTCAGGGTCAACGACAAAATAATACTCATCGATACTCTTTGAAAAATCAAAGTGAGGTAGCTTTTGACTAGTCCTAAAATTGAAAATGTATCCAAACTCAATAGTTGATTTCAAATTATTTCCACAATAACCCGTTATTTTTACTGAATAATTGTTTTTTGACAAATGAACACTGTCACAATTTTCTAAACTATCATCTTTTAAATTTTCATAGTTTAAGTAATAGTCTTTTTCCCAATCAATTATCGCAGAGATATCTGATATAATGACATTTCCGCTTGTGACATGAAGTGAAAAAGGTATGGAAGTAAAAATAATATTTTCTTTAGGTATCGAAATATTTTCCTTTCCAGGGTTAATTATTATTCGATAATACTCATCAAGTTCAGGAATTTCATATATTGGAATTATGCAACCTTTTGATATAACCTCTCGACCTATTTTTTCATTTTCACTAAAAAATTTTAGCAAATCGTTTTCAAAAATATTATTTTTCTCCAAATAGTTTGTTAATGTTAGTGGATCAAATATTACTATACCCGGGGCATATAACATCAAATTTAATTTTTTTACCACTATTTCTTACAACTCCTACTAATTTTCTTTATGTACCTATTACAAATATGTTGCAGAAATGTTGTTCTTAAACGCTACTGGATTTTCATCTTTACTTCCCTGGTCAGAAATAATTCCATTCTTTTTCAGAAACAAAAACCAATCATCATTTTCAGAATTCGGGATAATGTTACAATAACCAGATCCCAAAACAGAGTTCTTTAAAAAGAAATTAAATTTTCCAAAACAAATCATAGAGTCTTCATCCACGATATATTTATAAACATTTCCATTAAATCTGTTGATTATTAATGGTTCATAAAGAATCTGGCCAATTGATAACCACGATTCTTTTTCATCCTGTATATTCGAGAGAACAAATTGATTTTTTTCTAATTCGCTGTAACTCCACAAATCAATATCGTCACACCGTGCACCGTTAGTTAAACGTAATAAATTATAATATTCCCCTAATTTCAAGGTATTAATTTCACTCATTTCTCCGATACCATAATTTAATTTTCCAAAAACAATACTTGTAAGATCTTCTTTTAAACCTTCTTTTAAGCAATCTATAATTTTTTCTATTTCTTCATACATAAAAAACCAACCTCACTACACTTTTTGGAACGCTTATGTATTTTTTTGAATTCAATTTTTGATTTAGGGAATACTTTGATGAGCTATATATCCCAATAGTTTCTGTTTCTAATAATCCTCAAGCAGGATGTTGTATCTGGACAGACATGTATGTTCTAATTACTAATCCAAATACACAAAATTACACTTATTACCATTATTTCTTTTAACCATATTATTTTCCCTTCTATTATTCAACATAATTTAGAAAAAATAATACTTAAGTAACCTGCTGCCCTCCTTATAAACATGATTTTTGTATAAATTTCCTTTTGTTTCTCATGTAAAAAGTTTTACCACATGCAGTTTTTATTTTTAATAAAAAAACACATGTAATGAAATCACTACATGTGTTTTGGCATTAAAAATCGGACACTTTTAAAATTAGGAACCGAGTACATCACTTAACTGAATGACTATAAATAATAAGCACATTAAAAAAACCTTCTTACATGTGCATTAATTTTGGTTAGTTTCTTCTATCAAAACGGATTAGACAATTTATTTATAATTTATTAACCATATAAGTAATCAATAAAATTATCAGCGTATTCCTCTTTTTTCAAAATACTACTCAATGATGACTTTAACATATCAATAAAATCATCGTAGATATCAAAAGTTTCTTCATCCATTATTTCTCCTTTGAATTTTTTATGTATTATTTCTAATGTCACCGCAAGTGCATTTAGAAAGGCCGAAAAAGAATCTGCAATTGGAAATAAAGGACTTGTTTCATAACTTGCAAAAACTGGTGAATTTTCTTCGTTTGTGACAACTACAATTGGATCATCATCCTTATCAGCAACTACAAGCCAATTGGGATCCCAATTCGGATTATCTCTTTTTTCGGTTCCAATCCATCGAAATCCTTCTTGCCTTCGAACCAATTTATCTGCTGGATACAAATAAAGTGGGCTATTCCCTAAATCAATATCTGTACAATCTAATTGATAGCCATCAGGACGGATTTTACAAATTATTTCACAATGTTGATAAAAGAATATTAATTCCGGAGAAAGAGAGATTTTTTCATCGACATGAAGATTTGCTAATTTTGACCTATATCGTACTCCACCATTTTTGTTAACTGGAGCTTCTTCTTTTGGATATTCATCCTTTGCCTGTATGAATTTTAATACTGAATTTTCTAGTTGTTTCATAAATAATTCTATCCCCTCGTTTTTTTGTTTAGCTACCTCAATTTGACGCTGTCTATGAACATAACACGCTTTAACACTTCCATGCCCATTACAAAAGCCTTTTTAATAAATAAAAACATATGTAATGAAAGCGTTATTTAGCGTTTTCTTTACATATGCCCTGAAATTTCATCCTAATTTTACCATAAAATTAATATCATATCACTTTATACATTGCTCTATATTAACTCAATCTTTAATACTTGCTAATTTATTTCTGGACTAATTAAAATAACATTCTTTGAATTGCGAACCTCTAAACAATTGTATTTTTGATTTAAACCCCCAATTGTTTGGCCATACTTCATAAGTGTGATATCTTGGATCATCAAATAAGGTAAACTATTCAATTTTTCTCTCATATCGCGAATCGAAAGTTTCAAATTAAAAAGTTTTCTTATTTCCATCATAAATTTATTTGCTTCAATTGGTTTTCTGACTACATAAACTTTTACCTCATCTATCAAATCAAGTTCGTCTGAAGTCCAATTATCTTCATCTATTACAGGATCATTTTCTAGCCAACTAAAAAAATCAATATTTAAAGAATAAAAGGGCAATGACAAAGCCCCCAAATCTTGATAGTAAACGTTTAGGTCGCCATTTTTCTTTATAAACAATCCTTGCCCCCCTCCATCATCCTCTATTAAAATATATTCTGGTGCATAAGTACTTACTTCATACAACCTATTTCTTTCAGTTGCGATATCAAGGCCATAAATATTTACTCCGTTTTCAAATGAAACTTCACTATACGATTTCCAAAACTCAATCATTCTTGAAGGTATGATAGTTTGAAAATGACTATGGATTTCATATGCCTCAATGTTTCTTCCTGTTCTAGTGATTAAAGGTGTCGACTTAAAATTTAAAATCATTTATTTCCTCCAAGTGGAACCGTAGTTAGTCTCGCAAACTATTAGGACTTATTTTCGATTTTCCCAATGTAAATGCTCATCAATCATTATTTTTGATAACATGGAGCTGTCATCATAATAAAGGCTGTAATCCATTTGTTTATACCAACTTGTAGCGTATGTTGATATTTTTTCGATTTTATTATCTTGCATGTAATCCACTCTAACATACCAGTTATGGGGTGGTGTAATAGAAACATAGTACACAAACCCTTTTTTCTCATAAACATGGCAAAGAGAAGTTAATCTAGAGCTAGAAGGATTAGACTCATAAATATGCGCATTAACAATTACTTTTTCGCCGTTTATAAAATCTACATATCTAATGTTTTCTCCAAATTTCGCGATATCTTTATTATATTTTCTACTCTCTAAAAGAACATTACCTTCAAGATCCATGCCATAGGTAACTAAATTTTTCGACTCAAAGTTAACCCTACTAGGTTTTGGGAGAGGCTTCCCTTTTTTCGTAGAAATAACTGAAGGGATTAATTCCTCAAATGGCATTAAATCTTCAGTAACACCTAAAGAATACGACCAATTAGTAATCGTGCTCTTTAACTTAATATAATGTTGATAAATATCATTTGAATAACCTGTAAAGTGTTTCGATAGCTCTGATCTCTTCAATTCGATTTCTTTATTATTACAAATATCCATTATTTCCCCCTCACTTTAATGCTATTTCTTTATTTGGATTGCATCCTGGCAGAAAGAACCTACTTTAAATCTAACACTTATTTATCAGCAATTGCTAAAGGAAATTCTAGTACTTCATTTCAGTTATTTTCTAAAGTTAATACATTTAAAATTCTTATCAAGAGTTTGTTCTCGTTACTAATAAATAAATTCTATTGTTATATAAAGTCAAAATGGATGAGCTTATACATAAATTTTTTTTAAAAAGAAGTTGTAAATCTAATAAAAATTTCCCTTTATAGAGTGTTAGTGCTAACAAAACAAAACCAATTATTAAAATGGAGGAAGTTAATTATGGCAACAGCTAAATATTCACGTTATGAGTACAATGCAACTACTTCTATTTCTCGAGCAAATGTTACTGATATGCATCGAGCTCAAGAGGCATTCATCAATTATTGGAACGGTAAGGTTTCATCGGCAGCAACAACAACATTCCTAGGTGGACTTGCTACTGCTGCTTTAGAAAAGGTTTTTAATAAATCAGCTTATACAGCTATTCCATCCCTTCTTGTATCTGCATTAACAAGTGCGAATGAATGGGAAAAAAATGAAGTCTTACGAGTAGCAGAAGAAGGCTATGATCAAATAACTAAACTATTACGAATTTTCATTGATAATAAAACTTTTGTTTCTATTGAATTTAGTGTTAACTATTTGGCATTTAAAAACCTTGCGACAGGAAACACAGACTTCACTATTATTCAAGGGAATATTATTCCTAAAAAATTATTACATCCAGTGGTGGTTCTATTCCTTTGTAAAAAAGCACCCTTTATTGGGTGCTTTTCACTATTTCAAAGAATTTGTCAAACGCCTGTTTATTTTGTATTTCATAATTTTTGTGATTAAAAGTTAATAATCCGTTTTCACTGAGATAAATAACATGCAAATCGTTGTTGTGATAAATAATCAGAGAGAACCCTGTATAAGTAAAATTAGAGCTAGTTCGTTTTATTTCTAGTTGTTCAAGTGAATTTATGAAATTTGTGAATACAGTACTATCTTTTTTGATAGTTTTAACGTTGCGCTCAGTATCTATGATACTAATATCATGTGTTTCTTTTTCTAAAGAATCTGTATCGAAAAAATCTTAACATTACTTGATACCCCCACATTTCCTCAAGGTTGAGATGATGCGCTTCCATGCCATCACCAATAGAACCACCTAAAGCTTAATTTAATTTGGCACTATCTAATCCAAAAGTATCGATTTCAATCAAAGGATTATAAACATTTCCATACAACGTAGGATTGTTCCCCATAAGCCCAGTCGGGTCAACCTACGTATAATTCCCTTGCTCTGGGTCGTAATATCGGAATCGGTTATAATACAAGCCTATTTCAATATCATCATACTGCCCTTGTTACCTAAACGGAATGAAATCTTTCTCACCCGTAAATTCCTTCACTCGTCCATACACATCAAGCTCAGCCGACCAAACCTTATGACCTTGTTCATCATAGGCTTCGACAGGCGTTCCTAGATAATCACAAATAATGCTGTAGTTGCCTTCACTCGTTATCTTAGCAGAAGGGACAAAGCCATCATTGAATACCCACCTAGATTATCTGCGATTTCGGCTTCTGCCTGAGAGGCATTCTCTACTGAATTTTTTTCCAATATATCTGAATTATCTTGCGGGAAATACTCGTGTAGAATCGTAATGCCACCCCACACAAAATGAGTACCTCTACCTTCCGAACACTTCTCTATCAGCCTACCTAGTATGGAGCCTACATTTTTATATTCTTGTCTTTCTTCACTAATGGCCAATTGCTATATAAGTTTTGAGTAACAAAAGAAACATGTTGAAAGGATTAGTCCTCTTAACATGTGTTGAATCATTTTAAATTAATTATTCACTTACAAAAATTTATTACCGATCATATGAAGAAAATATTGAGGAACATCTTCTAGTTCTATAAATTGAATTCCTTTCATTTGCTTTTCTTCACAAAGTTGCTTAAACCTTTCTGAACAAAATAGATATCTTGCTAATTTTAAGTCATTCAAACAAAACACGTCTCTATCATTTTCTTGTAGAACAATTTTTTGATATTTTTCAACCAAAAAATTTATGTCAAATACCCTATTTCCTGAAACACTTCTTTCCACCCTTCACAATGTAGTTTTGTTCACCTTTTCTTAAATCTTTCCTTTGGTCATTTATTAATTCTTGTATAGCATCATGATATTGTTGAGAGGTCCATTTATTTTTATCTCCAACTTCTAATAAGATATCTAATTCTTGTCGAATGTCCCGATTATATTGAGCATGGAAACTATTATATCCTCTATGAATAGACCTGGTTGGGTGATTATCTCTACTAGTAGGTAGATATATCGTATTACGTATATTATTTACATCATTGAATAAAACAAGTATCTTCCCTCTTTGGTCCAAATTAAAAGGCCTGAAATCAGAAATATTCTCCGTTTTCAGACCTTAGCTTCTTTCGTAATCCTATCTACTTGAACTTGATTGCAAATCCAGTTTATTTGACATCTTTAATAATAACTTCATACAACGCTTCAACATTGGCATCCGCTGGTACCCATGCAAAATAATTCTGATCATTATTTAATATAAATTGAACTAACTTTGTTTTTGTGTTCCACTCATTTTTCATACTTGAATCGTAATCTTCCAAATCTTCTTTATAATCCAATTGCAATATATATCCTTTTTCGACCATTGCAAAAACAATTAATCTTCCCAAAAGATTTTTTCGCCTATTTTCTTCTTTATATTCTTGTAATAAGAACCAGATTTGGTCTAACCCTATAGATTTTTTGTATTTTTCATAAAAACTACTATCATCCATAACCTCATAATCATGTATCAATTCATTGACAAATGAGTGCCATATTGGTGGAATAACCTTTTCCAATAAAGGATTATTTTCAATTCCTTCTATTATTTCAAGTTCCTCAATCTCTTGTTCATGGTCGTAGTCACTGAGGGAAATCTGCTTGAATTTCATTTCATTCTTGTAATGTGCCAAGTCATATGGATAGTGATTATTATTTATTAGGCTTGTATCATCAAGTTCTAGTATCTTCGCTAGCGCTGCTGTTTCAAAGCTCCAAAACCCTACATATCCAGGCTCCTTGTGTGCATTCTTCCAATCGTAATCATAATGACCTTTAAACCATTCTTTCTCCATATACGTTTGTAATCTTTTAGATGCTTCTTTCTTATCGGTTTGCGCAAGTTCTATAATTTCCCTTGTTTTTGAATATGGATTTTCTTTAAAATAACCATTAGTAATTCGTGAGTAACCAATATTACTAGCACATAATAAATAGTCAATTAGTGAATCACTAATATTTTTACTCTCAATTATTTGACCTAATCTTTCTAAATTTTCTTTTTTTGTTTCTAACAATATTCCTAATGAAACCATCCAAAGTAAATATATATATCCTACTTTTCTTGTACCAGTATGCTCTAAATCATAAATTGCATGATAGAAATTTTCTTCTAGTGCACTTATTTCTTCTCCTAATGAGTACTTTGCAATAATATTCTCGGACTCATATATAAAGTTCCTTAAATATCTTGATTCAATAATACTTTTATTGTCATTAGGGTTGCTTTGGATACCTTCTTTCTCATCTTCTTCTAATTTTTTTATATCCTCTCTATTATCTTCAATAAACTCTTTATTAAATTCTATTCCTTCTCTTAATCTATCTTCTATACTTAAATGATCTCTCATTCCAGTTGTTCCCCCAGTCTTCCTAAATTACGGCCATTCCCCCATAATGTTACCATTTGCGTCTATCCTATATGTTTTAACATTTCCACTACTATCTACTTTTGATAATACTCTTTCGACTTTACCATCCTCCAAAGCATTAGTAATCTTAGTAGCTAATCGTTTATCCCCCTCAACAGCTTTTAAAATTCTACTTTTCCCAGTTTCTGAACCTGTCAACCAATCGTTTGACATTTGTGGTCCATCTTTTGTTTTGCCTAATTGGGAACTACCAAACTTCGCTTCATCAATTACATATTTAATTTTTGATTCTGTATTTGCATTTTCATATAATCCGTCTATCCCTTTTACTATTTTCAGGTTATGTAAATGACCTTCTGTTTCACTAAAGTTTTTAAAATATATACATCTTCATTTTTCCGCTTTGTTGGTCTACTCGTGAATTTAAAGGGCAGTAAAATCCTTTTTAATGGATTTATTGCCCTTTAAAATAAATGATTTAAGATAGTAATAATCTTTTTTGTATAAATCGATACCCTTAAATATTCCTTCTGTGATGAGGCTTATCTATAAAAGTTATTCCATATCTGCCACATTAAAGTTATATTTTTCATCTTCCCGTGGATCATTATATCCTTCAAATTCAACTACTTTTTTTAGAGAAAACAAAAAACCAAAATTAGGGTTAGGATAAGCTAATTTCTTCTTACGTGCATAGCCTTTAATGGATACTAAGTATTTTCCAGAATCAACATTATATCTAAATCCAGAATATAATGTCTCTCCATCTAACGTTTGATATGATATTTCATCATTTTCTAGAAACTTATTTCTGTTTAATTCATAAAATAAACCAATACTAGCTATCCATAATGTATCTTTAACCTCAATATTGAAGTTATGATATACCATTTTTTCCTCCCACTCATCGTCAAAGGATTGATTATAATTATCAATTTTGATTAAATATTCAATTGAGTCTATTGGTAAAAAAGGTATCCAGATCCCCTCTGCAAGTGAATTTATATATCGTTTATGATTATCCTGAAAATTTTTTAATATTTTTTTGACCTAGCTTTTTCTTTCTTTAAAAATTCTTCTAATATCACGTACCCGTAGTCAAATTGCGTGCAAACTTATTATCTTTTATACTGTTCCTAAATAAAGAACGAAACTAGAAACTTATATAAGTAATTTATTACTTTATTTTACTATTAGAGAGGAAATCATGAAGCTGTAACTAGCTTATATTAAGCTGACTGTAGATTTAATCTTTAATGTTTAGAGTTTTAAAATATTATTATAAATAAAACCACCCCCTGAAATTTAGGCATCTGCTCTAACCTTCAGGAGGTGATATACTATTTTACTTAGTATATTTTAAATACCTTACTAATACTACGTTATACCTTTAAAGAAACTTTTCCCCATTTTGCTGAACGGTGTTTATTTAACCAATTTTCCAATTTAATTCCCTTAGGACAACCAGTTTTAGGATATTTAATAGGAATAAGTAGCAATAAACTAACTTCATCATCATCTTCTTCTACATCCTCAGTCCGCTCTGAATACGGGTTAAATTGAAAATCTGTTAGAATAAATGCATCAATGCTTTCTGGCCATTCTAGTTTATTCCAATTCGTATCCGTCTTTTCAATAACTATCCCTTCCTGAAGTTTATTGCCATCCAACTTATATTGGCCCAATAAAAACATTAATTGTATTGGAAATGATTCAACGCATTTTTCTTCAACGAGTTGTAGATTTATTGGCCAATCATATGGAACACTCATCATTAATTCTATTCTTGGTGAGGTTTCAAACACACCAATAGTAAATAGTAACTTAAATTTCTTGTCTTTTTCTATTAAAGCTGTTCTTATGTCTATAGTATCTTTGTTTAATACTGTAGATAGTATTAAACCTACGTTATTATCAATATGTGCTAAAATTCCGTCTCCTCTTTCGTTCATTAAGTCGATTTGTTCTTGTGCCGATAATCCACCTCTTGACTCCAATAACTCAATTATGTCTTGATGTCCATATACCTTGGCCAAATCTAATGGCGTTTGATTAAATCTACGATGTAATCTATTTATGTCAGCTCCACAGTCCAGCAGATACTTTACAATTTCTATATGTCCCTCAATTACCGCAGAGATTAATGGGGTAATAATTCCTCTGCAATCTCCATCTACCCATGCACCTCTTAATATAAAATCTTTTATACACTCTAATTCACCATGAGAAGCGAAAAATTTTAAAGGTGTATGATACAAGCCGTCTACGAAATTAATATCAATCCCAGATTTAATTAAATAGAGGCATATATCTCTTTGTTCAATAAAAGCAGCAAAATGTAACAAACTCTCGTTTTTTTTCTCATCCCCATACACAGGAACATGAATAAAATCTGGGTATTTAGACAATAAATCATCTAATTTGTTAATATCGTTCTCACGAATTGAAGCATAAATTTCATAAAAAAACTCTTCGTTTTCTTGAAATAATTTTTCAAATTTAGTCATAGAAAAATACTCCTTCCTTGGCCTCTTCGCCTAGTTTTTTTAGTGCTTGTTCAACAGCAGTTTTTCCTTCTTTATTAGCTCTTACAAGTGTATCATGTACATACTTAGCGGCTTTTTTAGTATGAGCACCACCACCGTTTTGCGCCCAAGTAAAGTTTCTTAAATCATCATTTAGCCCTATACCATGTTTTTTAATAATATTTTGTGAATCAGTAATGTATTTTCCATGAACAGAATCCCAATTTTTAGGTGCTTTTTCCCGCACAATATGATGATAATGAGGTCTTACCATATCAGTTGGAGCAGGGCCTAATGTTTTCTTATCCGCTGCTGATAATCTACATTTTTCTAAACCAAGTGGATCAAGAAGATAGTTAGGATTAGCAACGTAACTATATAAAGTAGGATTCCCACCCGCAAGCCCAATCGGGTCAACCTGCGTATAATTCCCTTGCTCTGGGTCGTAATATCGGAATCGGTTATAATACAAACCAATTTCTACATCTTCATACTGCCCTTGGTACCTAAACGGAATGAAATCTTTCTCACCCGTAAATTCCTTCACTCGTCCATACACATCAAGCTCAGCCGACCAAACCTTATGACCTTGTTCATCATAGACTTCAACAGGCGTTCCTAGATAATCACTAATAATACTGTAGTTGCCTTCACTCGTGATCTTAGCAGAAGGGACAAAGCCATCATTGAATACCCATGTAACGAGACTGTCTAAGTCAACTGTCTGTGAGGCATTCTCCACTGAATTATCCTGCGAGAAATACTCGTGCAGAATCGTATTGCCATCCCACACAAAATGAGTAGCTCTACCTTCCGAACTCTTCTCTATCCGCCTGCCTAACGAATCATACTTGAACGTAACTTCTGTCATATCTGGCTTCAAGGCCTTCGCCATCATACCATTGCCATAGTACTCGTACTTCCATGTATCTTCATTATTTTCGTCTTTCTCTACGAGATTTCCTTCTTCGTCATAGGAGAATTTGGCGTCTTTTGTTTCTAGTAATCTACTGCCTGCGCCATAGATGCGGTCTTTTTTGTCTTTTGTTTCATATAGATTGCCGACATCATCGACACTGCGGTATAAGAAATCAAATTGACGACTATCTTGATTGGCCCAGACGAGGTTACTAAATTCGTCGTAACCATAAGTCACTTTTACACCCGTTAGCTCGTTGACCATACTTCGTAATTGATGATTGACATCCCAATTGTAGGCACGTCTTCGTGTATCGCGATTTTGGCTACTTACTCTTTGGTGTGTTGGTCTACCTGTGATATCATATTGCCATTTACTAATAACATCCCGTGGTAGAATCCGCTCAATCTCTTGACCGAGTTCATTGTATTGCATCGAGGCTGTCCACTGGGTTTACTCGGAGCGAGAGGCGGTCATTTGTAAGACATTACCCAATTCATTGCGCGTGACATCGATTTTGGCACCGAGGCTACTTGTTATCTGAGAACGATTGCCTAGCTCGTCATAGCTACGAGCAATCCAATGGTCGTTTTGCCATTCTTTGATGACTTGTCCTGATGGGTCTCGTTCTAGCTTGACGGTTACATGCTCATTTTCTGTCTCTAGTAATGAGCCATTTTTGTCATAGGCAAATGTTTCCCACGTACCATCATAGTAGTCAGAGCGAATAATATTTCCTAGCGCATCGTGCTGATAGGCTGTCCAGCGATTCCCTGGGCGTTGAATGTACTGCACTAACCCTGCTAGGCATGAAAAAAATTACCCATTTCATAATTGAAAAGGGTAACTTAATATAGTACTCAATTGGGTGAGCGTCTCACTCATTAATTAATTAAACTCTGCTTAATTTATCTTACAATAGATGATAACCATCCTCGCCATGTTTTTAGTATTTAACATGGTTAAACTATTGATTGTAAATATTTAGGTATTAGCTCTAATTCCAAAAATTGAATACCTTGAAGATTATCTTTTTCACACAAAGATTTAAATTTCTCTGAACAAAATAAGTATCTTCCTAGTTTTAAATCGTTCAATTGAAATAAATCCAATTCAGTGTCTTTTAACACCACATTTATATACTTATCAACGAAACTTCCATCAACTTTTAATTTTGTATTATTTGTAATTTCTCTTTTAAGAAACTCAGAATTATCATAATCAACTAATGAATGTCTCCTGATATATTTTATAAAGTAATATAATTCATTTACTTTTGGTTTTCCTTTTGTACTCACAACATGTAAATTAGCTAAAGCATAATCCTGTAATAGATTTACTTTATTCATTAATAATAAAAACTTTTCAGAGATAATATGACCTAAGTATTCACCAAATATTTTCAACTTCACTCGACTGCATACCGAATTTCAATAATCCTACAGATTGATACGGAGTAATTTCATATTTTAAGGTTTTTAGCTGATTTTCAGTACTTCTGAATTGGAAACCTAATTTTATATCTTTCTCATATGAGGAAATAAATATCATTCATTCACAAAATACGGATTTTCTTTGAATAAAAATTGCGTTGATTCATTCATGAAATCTATTTTTTGTTCATTCAAAAAATAATCTCTGGATTGTTTACTGATATACTTACCAAAACATCATCTACAAAATGAAATATATAATCATCTTGATATTGAAAAAATTCATTTCCTTTGACAGGATTCTTTTCCAATTCGCCTAAGACATTTTTTAAGTCTGAAGAGGTCATAGATAGACTTACTTCGTTTATCCCTATTTTGGATAATATTTTTAACGCTCTTCTCATATCATTTACCTCTCTGTAGTTTTATAAATCAAAGATGTAATAACACCCGCTCCATTGTCGACCTACCATTTAGGCTAGCTGCGGAACCGAGTTCATTACACCTAACTGAATGAATATAAATAATAAGCACATGTAAAAAACCTTCTTACATGTGCATTAATTTTGTTTAGTTTCTATTATACAAAACGGATTAGACAATTTATTTATAATTTTTTAACCATATAAGTAATCAATAAAATTATCAGCGTATTCTTCTTTTATCAAAACTTTTTTCCAATTAATCATGTCAAATGATCACGTTCCAAGAGTGAATCAATAACATATTCATCAGTTCAATCGTGTAAGATGAAGTAACCCTATTAAGAGAGCAATTCATTTCTTACAAAAAAATATATATAAATATAGAGCTTAAGTCTCTTTTACATTTGTTTAGTTGTATTCGTAACTGTCTATTTGATAAGGAATATTTTAATTCACCTCATTTCCCCGTACAAATACTGTTAAGAATTCCTAACATCCATACAAAGAAAGGGTTTATTCAATATCTGTACAAACGCATTTATATAAAGTAACCAACAGGTGCAAATTTTATTTTATACTCAAAAAGTTAGGTTGTTTAAGAGCATTGCCAGAAACCAGCAATGACCTCGCCTGTTTCATTATGCTTATATAAATATAATGCACCGTACAAAAACACATAATCCATATTATCAATGTAGCCTTCCTCTTCTATTTGCAGAAAAAAGGAATAATTTTCATTTCCTAACTCTTCAAAATAATAACTTTTAGGTTGAATAAGACGTGGTTCACCAAAAACTTTAATAAACAAAAAATTATTCCCTTGGTTTTCCGAATAATCGCTGATTGAGTTCATCCCTAAATCTAAAATACTTTTATCAGGATTGCTTCCAATTTCGGAGTATTTATGCTTTATAACCCTTACTTCTATTGAAGGATAAATATTATTTTCCAATAAAGTATCAAAATCTTTATGGATAATAATAGAAAGCATAACATCCTCCTTTTCTGGATGAACTAGAGTTGCATAAAACCTGTAATCATCTGGTATTTGTTCTTCAATCAATTTTGGAGGATTACCACCTATTCTACCTCTCATATTATCATCAAAAGGAATACATTGAGCAAACAATTAAAATCAACCCTTCCATTTTATTAGTTTTTAAGGACATTTTAAATAATCTTGTTTCTTAGCAAAACCCGATTAATAAAATCTGGTGATTGACGTCCCAATGATAGCAGAGGCTTCGTGTATCGCGATTTTGGGATTTTGGCTCCTTACGAGATGGTGTGTTGGTCTACCTGTGATATCTTATTGCCATTTGCTAATAACATCTCCTTGTAGGATTCGTTCAATCTCTTGACATAGTTCATTGTATTGCATCGAGGCTGTCCACTGGGCTTGCTCGGAGCTAGAGGCGGTAATTTGTAAGACATTGCCCAATTCTTACGAGTGACACGGCATCAAAAAATTCAATCAAATAAAAAACATATGTAAAGAAAGAACTAAGACCTTTCTTCACATATGTCTTCAATCCTTAATAATATGGATAACAAATGAATGTTATGATAAACGTTGCATCTCTCATTTCTAACAATTAATTATCCACTTACTCCTTAACTTAATGTCTTTCTCATCTACCCTTTGGTATTTAATCCTGTTGGAAGTATTCAGGATCTTCGGTTATTTTGGATAAAAATTCTTCAAGGGAGCTTGCAATTTTCTGTTGGCTTTCATAAACAGGGCTTTGTTCTCCATCAGTTAATTCTATTGAAAAAGGAACAGACTCCCATCCAATAAAAAAGATTAATTTATTTTCTTCATCGTAGTTTGGATAACCATCAAAAATCCCATGTCTTAATCGAAAATCTCTAATAAATGCAGGGCTTAACACACAATTTTCATCTAGTTCATCTTCCCCAACAAAAGAACCGTAACCGATCTCCATCAAAAATAACTTTAGTTCTTTCGGAAAATCTATACCTAGTTCTTTTTCCACTTGTTCAACTTCATTACTATTTATCGGGACAAACTGAAGATTAGGATTGTTATTAATATATTTTTTAATAAATGGAAACCCCATTGATATACCCTCTTTCAAATATAATATTATTATTTTTTGAATACCTTATTTTACATATATCACTTTTATTTACATCCTATATATTTATTTCTATCATTTAACTTGTTGCGAGTCCCATGTTGTAAATCACGAATCTCCTTTTGCATTCTTTCTGTACTCCATTTTTCTTTTTTAGCAACCTCGTATTTTTCATCCAAAAGATCATTCATATCACGATTGTAAATATTATGATGTTCTGTACCAAGTTTAAAGAAACTATGTGTTACTTTACTTGGATGTTTTGATGGAAATCTTGGTAACATCATCATATTTAATGCTGCATTAACGTTTAGCCCTGATTTTAGTAATAGTGGATGTGTACTCCATAAATGATACGGTATGATATGATGTCTTTCAAATCCAGATTTCTTCTTCATCCATGATGGATAACTATCTTTACCACGTAGACCAAATACATCTACCCAAGTATTTGGATTGTGTACATACCCATATAGTACTAATCCTCCGTTAAGCCCAATCGGGTCAACCTGCGTATAATTCCCTTGCTCTGGATCATAGTATCGGAATCGGTTATAATACAAACCAATCTCTATATCATCATACTGCCCTTGATACCTAAATGGAATGAAATCCTTTTCACCCGTAAACTCGTTCACTCGCCCATACACATCAAGCTCAGCCGACCAAACCTTATGACCTTGTTCATCATAAGCTTCGACAGGCGTTCCTAGATAATCACTAATAATGCTGTAGTATCCGTCATTCGTGATTTTTGCAGAAGGGACAAAGCCATCATTGAATACCCATGTAACGAGACTGTCTGCGATTTCGACTTCTGTCTGTGAGGCATTCTCCACTGAATTATCCTGTGACAAATACTCATGTAAAATCGTATTGCCATCCCATACAAAATGAGTAGCTCTACCTTCTGAACACTTCTCTATCCGCCTACCTAGTGTGTCATACTTGAAAGTTACTTCTGTCATATCTGGCTTCAAGACCTTCGCCATCATACCATTGCCATAGTACTCGTACTTCCATGTATCTCCATTATGTTCGACTTTCTCTACGAGATTTCCTTCTTCGTCATAGGAGAATTTGGCATCTTTTGTTTCTAGTAATCTACTGCCTGCGCCATAGATGCGGTCTTTTTTGTCTTTTGTTTCATATAGATTGCCGACATCATCGACACTGCGGTATAAGAAATCAAATTGACGACTATCTTGATTGGCCCAGACGAGGTTACTAAATTCGTCGTAACCATAAGTCACTTTTACACCCGTTAGCTCGTTGACCATACTTCGTAATTGATGATTGACATCCCAATTGTAGGCACGTCTTCGTGTATCGCGATTTTGGCTACTTACTCTTTGGTGTGTTGGTCTACCTGTGATATCATATTGCCATTTACTAATAACATCTCCTGGTAGGATTCGTTCAATCTCTTGACCAAGTTCATTGTACTGCATCGAGGCTGTCCACTCGGCTTGCTCGGAGCGGGAGGCGATCATTTGTAAGACATTACCCAGCTCATTGCGCGTGACATCGATTTTAGCACCGAGGCTACTTGTTATCTGAGACCGATTGCCTAGCTCGTCATAGCTACTAGCAATCCACTGATCATTTTGCCATTCCTTGATCACTTGCCCAGATGAATCTCGTTCTAGCTTAACGGTTACATGCTCATTTTCTGTCTCTTGTAATGCGCCGTTTTTGTCATAGCTAAATGTTTCCCACGTACCATCATAGTAGTCAGAGCGAATAATATTTCCGAGCGCATCGTGCTGATAGGCTGTCCAACGATTCTCTGGGCGTTGAATGTGCTGCACAAAACCTGCGAGGCTTCGTTCATACGCTTTTTCCATGTCATCAAAGCCGATTTCCTTGATAATATTGCCTTTTGTATCGCGTTCAAATTTGTACGCTTCGCCTTTTTCATTAATAACAGCGGTTAATTGCTCCTCTGTATCGTAGGTGAATTGTACTTGCTTGCCACCTTGTTTACGGGATGTTAAGCTGCCTAAAATCGTGTAATCAAAGGCGACTTGTGTATGGTTATCCTTTGCAAAAATAATATCATCATAAGCATTGTACTTTAGTTGAACGTCGTTACCATCGGATAGATTTGCGCGTACTAGGCGATTTAATTGGTCATAACGGAACTTTTCTGTGGCACCGAGTGGATTAGTTGTGCTTGTGCAGTTTCCACGACGGTCGTATGTCCATGTTGAACTTGTCCCATCTGGTAATGTTACTCGGCTTAAATTTAGGTCAGCGTCATACGTTAAGGTTACCATATGGCCTTGCGCATTTTTCACCGTGTCAATTAAACGATGTTCATTATAGGAAAATTCAGTCTTTGTACCATCTTCTAAAACCGATGCCTGTAATGTCCCGTCTTCATTATAAATCCACTGGCGACTACCGCCCTCTGGATTAACTGCCTGAATCAGCCGATCTTTGTCATCATGCTGAGAGGATAACGTACTGCCATCTGCCAGCGTCATCGTGACTGGATTTGCCCATTCATCATAGCTGAAAGTTGTTACACGACCATCTTCATCTACTTCTTGCAGTAATTCAAAGTCCTCATTATAGTCATAGCTGACCTCACTACCATCTGGATACATAATTTTCGTACATAGGTTATCTTCATTAAAATAGTAAGTACTTGTATGCCCTAAGCTATTGGTAATTTCGTTATAGCCATCGTAATAGGCAAGCTCACCTGCAAGGACATTGCCATCTCCCCATGTTTTAATGACGCGTGCACCTGTCGTTGGCCCATCATAGCGCCAGTAGAAACTATTTTTATTACGGTCTATTTTTTGCATCATTAAGTGGTTCACATATTGGATATGTGTACTTTGCCCTAATGCATCTTGGATTTCGATTAAATCTTGAACATCATTGTAAACATAGCGTACTAACACTTCACGACTCGTTTGGTTACGTAAAGCGACTTCCGTCATTCTGCCCGCTTCATTTGCCGTAACATCTAATACACGCCCTACACTATCTGTTACTTGAGATAAGAAGCCTTTCAGGTTATACGTAAATTGAATATGGTGGTCTTGTTCATTTCTTACTTCTTTTAATCGGTATGTCGTCTCGGTTGTTTGTTCAAATACATAAAGCAAGCGTGTATCATGCTCAAACAAATGGTATTCCACACCCGTATTCTTCAGGGTCATTCTATCTTTTTTATTAAAATATGGTAAATTAATTGGTAAAATTGGAAACCCTACTGCGCGACCATCCGTCACCACAATGCCGATTAGCTCTTCTTCTTCAAATATTTCTAAGGCTAGATCGTATGTAAAGTGCATACCATGCCCGGTTAATCCAACTCGACTACTATCACTGTACCACGCACGTTCCCATGCAAGGGGGATAGGGCCAGGTAGTTCAAAGTCAACACCTTCATAGATCATGCGCCCGGTAATTAAATCAACCGGTTCAAAGCCTTTTTTACAGAATTTATCACTTAATCCTTTTGTACAGTTAAATTTCTTTAGTACTTGATGATTGAATTTAGTCAGCTCTGTTTTGGCCATCGCCTTCATACCGTCGACAGCTTTTGACACAGCTAGCACTTCATCCATCGAGGCGATTACTTTATCGGCTGCTGTTTTCATACTTTTTGTGCCTTTGTTCGCTACTGCCGAAACCGTATCAAGTGTTTGCGACACTTTGGAGTAAGCGGCCTTCATCCCTTTTACTGCCTTGGAAGCATCCACTGCCTTATCCGCAGCCTTGGCGGTTTTACTTGCTGCCTCTGCTACTTTTGCCGCTTTATTGACCTTGTAGGCTGTTTTTGCGGCATCCCCAACGATTGGCACTGCACCGACTATGTTCATCGCTGCGCCCATAAAGTCTCCTCTTACCAAGCTAATACCTGCGTTGGCAATATCCGCGATGGTTCCGATACCTGGAATAAATCCAGCAACATCTAACGCTAAACTAACATTATCAAGCAACTTACTAAAGAAGCTTTTTTTCTCCTTTTTCTGCTCTGCTTTTTGTGGGAAGATGACATCCACTTTTGATGTAGCTTCGATTGCTTCTTCATTTAACTTCGGTGGTTGACTTTTTTTCTCTATGCCTTCTTGTTCAATTAGCGTACTAATTAACTGTGTGTCACCAGCAAGGATAATATGGCTTTGCTCCTTCGCTGAAATGGCAATCCATTCCTCCGCTTCTACGGATAGCTCGTTCATCCCACTTATTTCTAGTGTTTCATCTGCCGCTAGCATGATGGTACTGTTACTTTGAAATGTCACGCCTTCTCCATCATCCATCTTAAGGTCCAATACACCATCTACTGCACTAAAGGTAATATCTCCAACCCCTAGTGTCATATCTTTCCCCGCATTGGTCGCTAACGATTTCACGGTCGTGTCTGCCATTTTTTTCGTTTGTTTTTGTCCGCCTTCTGGTGTGGCAGGCGAAACACGTACTGAGCTAATGACAATGGCATCTTGTTCTACAGCACTTGGAAAATGCAATTGGGCACGTGCCCCTTTTTGCGGCATTAAATACATAACACCATTTGCATCTGCTGAATAAGCAAACCAATGTGCTTTTTCTTTCTCTTGTTTTTTATCGATATCTAAATGAATTTTGACCGTGTTTTGCGTGACATCAATAATTTTCCCTGTAAAGGCTGCCCCAATCAAATCTAAATTGCGTACTAATCGTTGACGAATACTTTTTTCTCGTTGAGCAGTATATTGAAACTTTAGTACACCCGCTTCGAGATGAATTTCCCGAACCGTGATAACATAGGATTTTCCCTTTAATTGTACCGATGTACCCAACTCGTACGCTTCTGTGCTTTCAAACGCACAAAATGTATAATCGGTTTCACTTACATCTGTACCATCGTTTTCAGTAATTAACCGATATGTATCTACATCCATATGTAATACTGAAGGTAGATGGTCGATTGTTACGCTTTTCTTACTTTCTGGTGTGCCAAACCAAAATCGTGGTCCCTTTCCTTGTAAATCAGGAAAAACTACTGCCTGTAGATTAGAAGCCACTCTTTTTATAAATGCCCAATCTGTCTCCATGTATTGAATCGAGATATGACCTATTGCTTGACCGTTCGACACCTGATCGATGTAATCCCCTTGAGGATAAGCACCTACAATGGTATCGAGTAACGCCACATAGGTCATATTCGCATCTTGAAAAGAACGTGAGCGTTTTGCAACGTCCATATTGGCTGTAAACGATACAGCCTCAACTGAAACATAATGCACCCCTTGGGCAGCCTGCAACTCTGCATTTTCAATTCTACCTGAGAACAAGATGTCTTGTTGCCTACCAAATTTAACAACGACTTCATCTGAATGACTGACACGTTGAATATATTTTTGCGCTTGCTCTTCCGCAATCATTCCTGTAAAGGACAATCTCGCATGGTCATTGCCTTGATGTTTTATCGTGAGTTTATCTATATGAATAAGAGGATAAGGCCATTCGAGCACAAGATCCTCATACGTCGTTATCATGCTGACTTCCTTTTCTCCTAGTGTCTTCATTACTTACCTCCTTTCCACTCCATGCTTTCTTTTAAAAGCCTTGTTTCGGTATTTCTAATTCCTCTTGCCCATCATGCACAATATCAATTTTGCCTCCTCCCGCTGAGCATTGCGTATGACAACGGGATAATAGTGCTTGCTTGCCCTCGATATTGACATTTTCCATCCCTTCCATCCAGTCGATGGAACATGTGGGCGTACACGGTTTTTGTAACTTCAAGCAGACGCCAAAGGTGGGAATGTTGTCGGGGTTTCGATCGCCTACATTCAATACGGCTTTATCTTTAATATAAACACCATGATCCTGTGGTAAATTTAAATAATTAAGGTGGCTACCATGCTCACAGGAAATAATTGCTCCATGGACCACGTAACTAAATTGCTCTTGTTCCGAACCTTCTGTCTCCAAATTTTCTACAACTTGAGCCATTCGGTACCCTTCCCTTCGTCTATGTTTCAAATTGCACTTTTGATTTGATTTCCATTTGAACGCTTTTTAATATCGTTCTAGTTTGACGCGCTGCAATTGAAGTCCAAGAAATGGTCGTCTTAATATACTTTCTGCAACATCTAAATGAACGATAGTAAAAGATTCTCTTTGACTATTGACTTGAAAAATATAGTCCAATTCAACCTTCCTAGGGTTTATTACGAGCTCATTTATACGTCCGTCTGGATAATAAGTCGTTTCCTGGGAAATACAGTTTTTCTCCACCATGTCCATCAGCCAATATAAGCGCTGTGTCCCTTTTTTCACATCTGTAAATACGATGGCTGTAAATGCTAAGTGATCCTCAAATTTTACGAATAACTTTTTTAATTGATCCGACACAATTGTCCGAGGCTTTTCTAAATAATCCAAATATACTGCATGCTCTTTTTCCACTACTTCTGCAAATACCGACGAACAAACAAAATCATCATCAAGGTCTGTCTTCAAAGGAAGAATCGGATTTGTAATAGTGGGATCTTGCTGAACAATAAAGTATTCCATCTTGACCTCCTGTGAACTTCATACCTATCTTCCCGTACGGACGACATTACTGAATCCAATGAATATCTTGTATTTGGGCTTGGCTGAATTGATACTTCCCTTGATCGCGTTGAAAGAATGTTGCTCCTTTCAAATTAGCACCTGTAAAATTGGCACCAGCAATTTGAGCAAATTCAAATTTTGCCTGTTGCAAATTTGCATAACTGAAATCAGTGCCAAGATAACATGGAACTTCATTTTGAGAGAACTTCAAGATTTTTCCTTGTGCATGCGTAAAATTAGCACCTGCTAAATTGGCATGTCGAAAATCAGTATCTTGAATCATTGCATAGGAAAAATCCACATTCGCTAATTGACCATTTACAAAATTCGTACCGATGCAAACACTTCGTTGCATTGTAGCTCCTGCTAAATCACTGTCTTGGAAATTCGCATAGGAAAAGTCCAACTGATTGAAATCTTTGTGCTGTAAAGGTAGATTTGAATAGTTTCCAAACGTATACGATTGATCCGTCTCTTTTGACGCTAACGTGAACAAGACATCTTTTTCTACTCGTTGTCGTTCGTCCATAATCGCGACATCTTCACTAAACCCTTTATATTCACCGACTCGAAATCGTAAGCACGTCGCTCGTTGAAAATGGAGTTTAGGGACGCGTTGTTGTTGATAACGAAAAAGATAACGTAGTAATTGGATAATATATTGATGAAACAGTAAGACTGTCTGCTGCATAATAACGCGGACGTCCGCTGCTTGAATGCTAATATAGGGTTTTCTTTCTTTCTCAAGCGTTTTTTGTAATTCGAACATCGCCTCACAAAGCCAATCCGCTTCATACTGTGCTGTGCATTGTGTCCAATTGCAATACCATGTTTCTCCATATGCTTCTAGTACATACGTAAACTTGTTTTCTAGTAATGATGTTCGAAGCAATGATAGATGAATAAAAGCAACTGGCGCTAACTTTCCTTGTTCTTGCTGTTCATGAATATTCGCAAATAGCTGTTCAAGTGCATGAATGATTGGTTGAAGTAAAACTTCCTTATCGTTGCGAAACTGTCGATCCACTTTCTCCTGCAAACGGTGAACATGAACTGACACGCATTCATCCATAAAATGCTGTAATGCTTCTTCTCGTTTCATGTATCTACATCCTCACTAATTTGCACGTACTTCAGTTCCTTTAATCTCCATTTTGTCTTCCATCTTGATTGAATTGTCTTTACATGTCATCTCAATTTTCTCATTAGCATTTATCATAATTTGCTTGGCATTTATAACGACTTTATCTGTTGCTTTTAAGTTAATATTTTTATCACTAATAATTGAAATACCATTATCATCCATCAGTGTAATCATTAATCCACCACCAGAAATGACAATGCGATCAGGTGCGAGTAGAATTTGTTTACCATGCTTTGTTCTAAGGGTTTTTACATCGGGATCAGCCATGCGACCCGGATCTTGGCGGCTATCTTCTGGTGGTGAAGCACCGCCTCCTCCCCCCTGACTAGAAGGATTGCTTGCTGATAACATTGCCCCAGATTGTGGTGGTGCTTTGGACACTGAGCTAATGGCAATTCCTTCATCCTCACGATTGCTTGGGAAGTAGATTCTAACATTGTCAGATAACTCTGGCATAAAATACCAACCTGTGTTATCCTCTGATGCATAGATCGTTGAGTATGGAAACCAATAAGCCTTATTTTTTTCTTGCCCCTCATCGAAATCAACATGTATACGAATTTTGTCCCCTGCCACATCAATGACTTTTCCTTGAATAGATGCGCCAATAATCGCTTGATTATAAGTCGTATGAACACTGAAGCCGTTCTGAGGTGTAAGCGTATAAATATGTTTTAATAAGCCATTTTTAAGCTTGGAGACAATTTTAAAAACATATAGTTTTTTCGATTGAAACGTAACTTCATTACCGATTTTGAATAGTTGCGGCGATTCTACTTCATAGTACATGTAGTCACTATCGGTAATACTGTCGATATGATTTTTACTTGAGATGAGAAAATTACCAATTGCTTTTTTAACACGGTAATTCATTGCATCCATTTTCTGCACTGCACCCGCTTGGAATGGTACGCCGAAGTAAAACTTTGCTGCACTATGAATTGTATCTGGCACTAAACCCGTATGAAATCTTGATGCCATGCGTTTTAGAAACTCCCAGTCCGTCTCTAAATATTGCATCGTAAAGTTACCAATACTAGCACCTTTTGTGACATGATCCATAAAGTCTGCACCTGGCTGGTCGGCAATACATTCATTTATTAGTTCTGTATAAGCCATCTTTGCATTTTGGTACGTTTGGTTTTTCTTCTTCACATCTAGCACATACGTATGCGATACCGCCATAACCTCCAAATAATACGTACCCATTACCGATTTCACTTGCACATCTAATGCTAGTCCATTAAAAATAGGCGTCGATTGTCCCGTACTACCAATTTGCAGTACTTCAATTGCCGTTTCTGCGTCAGTCATATAAACGTAAGAGTCTTCCAGTTCATCTGGAATGACGCCTGTTAAACGCAATGTTGCATGCTCATTCATTTGTTGTGTCATTTCGATTTCACTCACGCGGATATTGTAAGGCATCACAATCATATCTTTATACGTCAAAGCTGTTTCCTTTGTCATCACACAACACCTTCTCCATTGAATGATTTGTTTTCAATTGCGATTGTTTCCAACATGCCATAAGCAACCGGTTGCCAAATATTCATTTCTTTTTTCAAGCAATTAACTGAACCTGTTGCCACATTGTCGCCTGCTATAAACAAAAACATTAAATTATAAATCTTGTTATCGAGTGCCTTCGAAATAAAATCAAAATAGCCAATTTGTAGTCCATTCACTTCCTTCATGCCGATATCCAACATTTCTGCATCTGGCTGTAATTTTTGCAGGATAGTCATCATCGTTTCTGTAAAATCCTCTAATTCCTCTTCTTGTAGCTGTTGCTCCATTATTTTCATCGTGACGTTAATGGACGTACTTACACTTGTATAGATGTAATCAGGTCTACGGCTTGAAGGGTATTTAATATCCTTTAAATCCGTTTCCATCTCTTCAAAGGTTGTAGGAATAGACATCCGTATTTGATTGTCGTAAAAACGAAGCTCTGCAAATTCAATTATTTCATCTTCAATCGTTAGCTGACCCGCTTTAATTCCTTTCACAACGTCCGTTTGCAATAATTGGTTTTCAATGTTCTCCGTTCGTTTCTTTTGCCTTGCGTGTTTCGTCATTTCAATAATTTCTTCATCCATGAAATTCATTTTGTTCGCCCCCTTTGTTTTTAAAGTCTTGTGAGTATGCTTTGTTGTTTTGTTGTGACAAAAACCTTCTGATTTAATGCTGTAAAAATGCTTGCAGACTACTAGCTAGTCAACAATCACACGCTTCGGTCGCCCTTGACTGAGTCCTTTCATACGACCACCACCTTTCGCTTCCATTAAAATACGGTTCAAATATTTATGAATTTGACTATTCGTTAGTGATTGATCGTCTAGCTCAAGCCGATTGCAAATATAGAAATTAATCACATCCCGTTGCACCCGATCCTTATTTAGGCACTCCATGGCAAAGGCGATATCATATGGATTGGATGGTCGATTTTTTAACAGCTCGCGTGCAAAATATTGCAAAATAAGTGGGTGGTATGTGCTTTTTTGTAAGCCTGCATATTGGCAGTGAAGATAATTCACTGTGTTGAATTCAGTGGCAAAGTCGAAAAAATCGGTATGCTGTGAGCGCAGTTTAGCACCTAACTTTAATTTAAAGCGTGCTAATTCTAGCTCATTATGTGCAAGCTCAAGCGAATCGTCTAAGACAATCTGTGATTTGTGTTTTCTAAAATCTAAGTCATTTACTTCTTCTGCAAATCGTACTTTTAAGATTGTCTCATTTCCTGTTGCTTCATAAGGAAGCTCAAAGCTATTCGTTAGCATATAAAGTCTGCCATTATGCTTGATAATGCCGTTTGAAATGATTAGCAGTGTATCCGCTACAATGATATTGACACCAGCAATAATGCCGTTTGAATAATCTTGGAAATAAATATCTAAAAACTCTCTTGGGTAATCTCGTAAATTTTCCAGCATTTCTCGCTTTAAAATGCGACCTTTTTGAAAATGTGGATATTGATTGGCAAACAAGCTGTCATCCACCTCTATTCTTGTTTTTCACTTTTGAGCACTTTCTTTACTTTAAGCCGTCAAAGAAATCCAACTCTGATAAATCGGTTTCAAAGGCAAAGAATTCCTTTTTGCCAATTAATAGTTGTTCTTCCGTTCTAGCTACAGGGACGACATGGAAACCCCAGTGATCTTCTCCTGCGAAGACGAAAAATTTCACTTCTCCATTCATAATGGAATCTGTCTCATCCTGTGGAATTTTATGTTGATAATTAGCTGCTATATTGTCATAAAAAACAGGCTCATACCCTTCATGGCGATTAACATACGTGTATTTATAGGATATTTGATTGTCGGTGCCTGTTAGGAAAAATTCAACTTCCGTTACACCCCATGGTCGAGAAATGGTGCCATGAATTTGGTTAAGTCGCTCTAGACTGCTAATTAGAAGTTTTTCCTGACGATTATGTGTAAAGGCACTTACCGCATAAGGTACAACAGGCGCATGATTCGTCACGGTTGTTTCAATCATGCCTATCTTCTTGGCATTTAAATAGCGAAGTGCCCCTCTTAGGCAGGCTAGCTTTAACTCTGGCACTTTCCCAATATTTTCAGCCTTCTGTCTAAATTCAATGCTTCGTCCTGGTACAAACTCCTTTAAAGCCTCGCGAAAAGCATCAATTTTACACGATTGGCCTGTGAGCTTAATAATGGAATATTCGCTGAGTAGCCCGTTCTCATAAAACTCTTCCAAAAACTCTCGTACAATATCATAAATATCAGCTTTAATCAGATGGTTAATTTCTTTAATATTAAAAAAGACGTTCGGATAATCATACACATCTTTAAATTGATTGTTTTCTACTAATGATAGGCACCAGCGATCAACTGCCGTTACATTCAAGTCACTGTCCTGTTGCAGATCGTTTTCTGAATAAAAACGGCTCCGTAAAATGCCTGTTTTACGGAAAAACTCTTTCTTCATTTCTTCAGCCATTTCCCATAAGAAATAATAATTATTGCGGACACGTAGATATTCATCACGTGTGCGATTTTCATATTCCTTAAAGCGCGTCGGAATAATATACTCAGCATCTGAAAAAGCTTTTTCAAATTGCTCGTAAACGGCTTCCACACCGTGATCGTCTACATATCGATAAATATCCTTGCCTGGAATATCAATTAATGCATCAATGTCATAAGCATTTTTCCCTCGGCTATAATAGTTTGCAAAAACAATCTTCATAAATTGGAAAATACGATATGTAATATTGTTGCCACCAAAATTGGTATCACCATTTTCATAAGTTGTATGAATATCGATTTTGTATGAAATATGCCCATCCTCTATTCGGAACTTACAGGAAGAAAGATCTGTTGTTCCGCCACCACAATCAATGACGAGTGCCTTATATTCCTTTTCATCCAAAAAGCTATTATTCTCTATTTGATTGGCGATTGTATTATAGAGAACTGCCATCCCTTCATCAAGTGCATGCTCTGTTTCGATATTGTATTCAGGTAGGATCGCCTGAAACATGTCCAAAAATTGCGTTTTTAGCTTTACAGGACTAGAAATATGTAAATGTGCAAAGCGACATTTAAATTGATGTTCTGCCATTCGAATAATATAAAGCATAAATTCTCTTAATATTTGGCTTCGTGGCACAAGTGCTGTATTGCCATTTGCATCCATTATCTCTTCTGATTTTGTATAGTTACTCACCCACCGTTTAATGCCTTGGAATTTCGTTGCTAATGACGTATAGCTATTTTTTTTCATCATTTTTAATGCTTCATAGCCGTAGTAATAGCTCACTTGGTCTTGATTTGAACAATCTGCCACTGTCATAACTGTCGGAACAACTTCAATCCATTCATTTTGGTGTAGCGGGTCTGGAAATTGCACAAAATTGATGCTGTTTAGCTGAATTCTGTTATTTAATAAATCATGGCTACAAGGTGAGGAGACATAATCACTTTCTAAATAGACACCAGCGGTTGTATTCGTCGTGCCAAAGTCAATAGCAAGAATAGCATTGGTTGTTTCTAGCTGTTTAATCTCTAAATCTTGTATTGGTACTTTATAGTAGTGAAGGTTAATGGGCGGAAGTGGGGTCTCCTGGTAGTAAGTTTTATAGATATACTCTGAATCTTGCTTTCTTAAAAAAATAAAGCTGTAGTTTTTATTTTTTGTCTTCTGAATCCCTAATGCTTCATCTGCAACAAAGTAATATTTGTTAGGGCGCTGGTCATCTTTAATGACATTCAGGATGGCGCAAAGATCCATTTGATCATTGACAAGCAGTACATTTGATTCAACAAGAAAACCACCTGTTTCAACATAATACTGATCTGGCTTATCCATTTTCATACCGCTGTATAAGCTCATTTTCGCAGGGATTTTTATTTCACCATTGTCAGACATCGGTGTTTTCAAATAGTTTTGCATAGCCGCTTCGACTCTTTCAAAGCCCCCATCTTTGCTTTCTTTAATAAGAAGGTTTTCTTCAGCCCCACGATATCTTATAATCTTGTCGATTAACTCATCTCTCGTTAGTGTATTAATAAGCCCTGTCACGAGCTTTTCCTTATAACAAATATTTCGCAGCTGGAATGTGGTCATTTCCATTAGCTCTACACGTGTAAATGTCATATACTTCTTTTCTGCGAAGCGATTATTGACATTCAGCTTATATGAATATTTAGTCGTCATTTCGAAGCCCTCCTTTTGCTCTGTTTAGTAAAGAGCTATTCGATCTAGCTGCATCGTTTGCTCAGCATCAATAATGCCGAAGTGATATTGCCAAAAAACCTCTAATTGAAAACCAATCGGCAAAAAGATTTCTTGTATAAGCTGCACTTTCTGCTCATTTTGTTGTGACTTCTTTTGACTTATATAAATAAGGAGCTCATCCTGTTCCTCCGATTTTATATAGATCAAGCAACCTTTAAATAGCCTTTTAAACGTGTCCTTTAATAAGTAAATCTCTTCACCTGTCTGGTACAGCTTTAGCATGTTTAGTACAACTATTTCTTGCTCTTTTTTTGAAAAGGCATGAATATTATGGCGCACCTCATTGCCAAATACATTGGCTTCGATATCTCTTAATATAAATCGAATGTAAAATTCTTTTGTGTTCATCCCTTGCATCCGATCAATTTCAGCTAAAAAATGCAAGACGATGTCTAAAAAGTATTCTCTAAACTCTATGTCTTTACGATTATCTGGGTGAAAAAGGTTGTTAAAAATGCCAAAATAGCGGTAATACGGATTCACATCAACGTGCTGTTCAACAAACTGAGCATTTAATAATGGAAGACTAAGCTCCATATAGGGCGAATACGTTTCAGCAAGGTAAAAATAGATATCCTTTTTTGAAAGCCCTTCATCCTCTGCTTTTATAAGCAAATCCCAAATATAATTCATTGCCAAACACCTACACATTTAAATTCGAAGAAATGTCGTTGTACTTCTGATACTAAGAAGCTCAAAATATCATTTGCTATGAAGTCCTTTTCCACCTTGGCTTTAAACTTTAAAAGCATTATTTTTTTGTAGCTATTCTCGCCTAACATTTCTGTTATGAAAGGATTCGCAGAGTAAGTAAAGCTTGCTTCTAAAAACGAATCTACTATTTCAACATCAACAAGCTCAAATCTATTTGCCGCCTCGAAGGTGTTAACCATCCTAATAATTTCACCCTTCGTTTTGACATTTGCAGAATGCTTCCGAGCGAATTTGGACATAAAATGCTCTATTCGTCGATTGGATACAAGCTCATAATGTAGCTTGCCAATATTCTCTTCTTCCATATTTACAATTTTTAATAGCTTCCAAACCCCTGACTTATCTTGTGGCGAAACAACTGTTAATTCATTGTCTGTCCGTTTGATATAGCGAACATTCTCCTCATCAGCTTCTACAAGATAGCCATGTTCACTTCCCATTTTCCGAATGGAAAGGACATGCTCATAATTGACCTTATCGATAGCAGGAACAGGGAATCCAACATTTTTGACCTCATGACGTTCGATATTCCATAGTGGCACCATATTCAGTCGTTTTTTTGGCTCATATTCTTGTAAATCAACAATAATATCAGTGATTTCAGCTTCCTCGTTTAGAGGTGGACATTTCTCTAAATTCACATTAAAAAACTTATAGGCGAATGGATGATTAATAGTTTTCCATGGCAATCCATTTACTTGAAAGATCGGATATAGCTTGTTGATTTCTTGCAAGTAGTCCATATTTCTTGTAAGACTAACCTGAATCTCTATTGGTCCTTCTGTCGTAACAAGGGTTCCATTAAACAGCCGTTCCTCAGTTAGTAACTGCTGAATTTGTACCGAATCACACGCGAGAAATAATGTATACAGTACGGCTTGTTCATTGCGTTCTAGCGATTGAAGCAATTGATTTATTTGGATCGTTTTACTTTCTAAATCCACTGGTCGCATCGGAAATAAATATTGATGAATCGGATCAATATCCTCCTTAGAACTTAGCGTTACGTATATATCAAACCGATTCTCCACATCTTCAATTTCATTAAAAACACGCTCTTCAAGCCTTTTATTCATTTCCTCTTGATAGTCGATTAAATTTACAAAAACGCCACTTACAATGTCTTTTAGTAGTTGACGTTGCTCCAAATCCTCAATTTTGCGTAACCGTTCAATCATGAGCTCTTTTATCAATTTATTTTCCCTCTTTCATCACTTCAGCATCAGATGGCTCACCGCTTGCTGCCCCTCCCTCCATAGGAAGTGCCGCTTCAAATGACGGATCGATATCAGCAGTTTGAGGAGTAGGATTTAATTTATCATTGGCATTCATAATTTTTCGCTCAAGCCCTAAAACCTTTGCGATTAGTTCTGTTTCCTGATAAATTTCCTGAGCCAAGGTGTAGGATTCAATTGCTTTCTCGTAATCTAGACGCGCATAGCTTTGATCGCCATTCTTTTCTAAGCCTTCAGCCTGTAATTCTTTCTGTGCTTTTTTCAATTCGGCAATTTTAGCTTCTGTTTCTTCAATTTTTGACTTTATTTGAGGCTCGCCAGTAAAGGCGATTGTAAGAGCTTTTTTCCTTGCTTTTTGATAGTTTGCAAGGGCTCCATTGTAATCTTCTGCATCAAATTGAAAATCTCCATCCTTCACTGTTTCAGCAATTTGTACAATGGTATCCATATTGGCTATTCGTTGTTCAGTTACTTCTTTTCCAAAGTTTTTAATGAGCTTGCCTTCTTTTTTAGCCTTTTCGTATTGCTCAAGGGCTTCAGTAAATTTCCCCGCTTCGGCTGATTTATCTCCATTGATGATTAAGTCCGTAATTCTTAATTTTTTAGCGAGTAAATTTCTATGTATTGTATCCTTCAATTTTTTGGCCGCATTTCTACCTTCACTGTATTCTAAAAGCGCCTTTTCATAATTAGCGTCTTGAAAATAAAGGTTTCCACTCTTTTCATGATCCTTCATCTCAACGGTTAATTCCGCCATTTTTTTCACTTGTTTTGCCTGATAAAAAATAGTACCGCCACCAATGACTAAAGCGACGACTAATGCAGCAGCAATCGTTTTAATGTATTTCATTTTTTTCTTATTTGTTTCCTGATAAACCTTGTTCACAAATATCGCAGCGATTGTGTAATTATTTACTACTTTCCTTTGCCTACTTAAAAGCACCTCTTCTAATAAATCAGTGTATTGCTCAGGATCTTTCGTCTCCTCTAGCGCATCTGCCATTTCAACCTCACTGACATCTTCCCAAAAGCCTGCTGTACTAAGTACTAATACATCGCCATCAATTAACTTCATTTTCTTAGAGACAAATGGCGTAAAATCATTCGGCTTACCAAGATAATTGAGTAAGTTGCTTCTTTCCTCATGCTGGCTTATATCGAGCGAACGATCCCTACTATTGACGATTTCCTGTGCTAAACTTTGATCAGTGCTTTTATACGATAAGGTGCCATTACGAAAATGATAAAGACGAGAATTTCCTGCAACTGCAACGATCATTTTTGAATAATCTGATACAACCATTACGATACTAGCCTTCAATCTTACCCTTAAGCTTTGAGCTTGAAGGATAGCTTGAGCATTTTTCAAATACTTATTAATAGCTCTTCTGGACATTGACGGCTTTTCCATAAATTTTTCGAGAATACCTTTGACCGCTAGTTCTGCACTATTGATCTCTTGATCTGAATCCAACCCTTTTACTGCAACCCAACAAGCAACATCATCCAGCTCAGCATAGGCAAAGTAATCTTTATTTTGCATAAATGAGCCTGCTTCCGAGAGAAAGCTTGTTTTAAAGTCGCTGTTTTCCTTTCGCATTATTCCACCTCCTTAACATGAACGGATTACCATATTTTTTCTAAAATCACGATTGTTGCATTGTCTTGATTTTTTAAACGCTTTTGTTCAACAGCTTTAATAATATTTTGAGCTATATCATAGGGAGGGGCATGCTGAGAGAGCATTTTTTCCATTTCTACTTCTGTTAAAGTATCGTAGACACCATCACTAAATAGACAGACCTTGTCACCATTTCTTAGCTGGATAGGTTTCTCCCCAGTATCTAGATTTTTGAACCCTTCATATCCTAAATAGTTAATCAGTCTCTTTTTCAGTGGGTTTTCTTGCACCTCTAGCTGAGAAATTTCTCCTGAAATATAGCGTTCCTTTAATACCGATTCAAAAATATGCTTTTGATTGATTGCGATGAATTCGCCATTTCGAAATATCGAAATAATGCTATCTCCAACAGCTCCCCAATGTAAGTAACCATGCTCATCAATTACGGCTGCTACTAATGTAGTTCCGCCATTAGAACCATTTAAATTTTCTAGGATCATTCCATTGCTTGTTAAAGCGGTTTCCTTAAAATAGGACTGGATATTCGCTATACTAGTAAGCTTCATAAATTTATGAATAAATGTCGTAACCGCAACCGTACTGGCCATTCTGCCATTTGCTAATCCACTGATGCCATCAGCAAGAACGGCCATCGTGCCAACCGTTGTTTCCACAGTCGAAAAATAATCATCCTGTTCGTCTCGTCTGCCAATCGTTTGCCCATTTCCTATTGCAATCTTGCTCGTTTCTTTTTTTTGCATCAGTATTTTGCGCAATACGAGCAAAGCGATGATAACAATGATAAAAGCAAGTACAATCATGTAAGATAGTAGTGTCTGATCCATTTTTCATCATTCCCCGCTTTGGTTGTTTTCCCATTCAAAATGAACACCACATAGAGGAATAAATAAAAACATACTTGTACCTAGTTGGATAACATCGTATGCTGCTAATTCTGTTGGTGTATAAACCGCTTCATTATTTAGATAAGCTAAACCTGATGCATCTCCTGGTAACAAATAAAAGTTTCTTTTTTTAGGATCATATACAATGACTGCATGATTGCGTTTTGAAATGCTATTATCGCCAATGATGCGGATATGCATATCTTCTGCTCGTCCGATAAAGTTCTTTTCAGATAAAATTCTATAATCTCGTCCCATTGGAGGACCTTCAATGCAAACTAACCACCCTGTTACAGGATCAATCCCATCCATTTCCCCAAGATAGGGCATCGTTTTATCATCTACTTCTGCAACAGCCGTAGCCGTACTCGTAATTCTTGTTTCTTGCTCTACCATGACATTACAATAGGGACAAACATTTCTATGTCTTCTCGAACTAAACATATGACCATTCGTACATCTAATCAAACTCATATTGTTATCCTCCGTCTTCGTTATGAATCTAGCTTCTCTTTATTTTGCTAAAATTCTAGTATTTGCTATGTATATAATATCTCCACTATTTAAACGATAAGGGCTTTCCTGTTTTAAACTACTTTTCACACGCTTATGCGCTTTTTTAACGCCTACCCCATTAACAGAGTCAATGTCTTCTATGTACCACATACCGGATACACAATTTAAAACAGCATGCTCATAATTAATGAGCGATTCGTATTCAGTGCCATTTAAATTTATATCTACCTCTTGTTCAGTTGAGCTTTTCCCAATGAGCAATGAAGTTTTCCCTTCTAGCAGCCATTCTTCTATTTCTACGCCACGTTCATTGAGTAATACAATTTTCCGAATGTTCGTATCTGTAAATTCATAGATTGTCTCTTTTGCTTCGTATTTTATTAATCCATAAACAAGGGCAAAGATGACTATCATCGTCCCAATAATCGTTTTCAAAAGAAAATTCTGATTCATAACAAACACATATAAAATAAAAAAGAAGGCGATTATCACAATGATGATATCGATAATTTTTATCATCATTTGGTTTTTTTCATTGTGCGTGTTTACTTCCATTGCATTTTTTATGTCATTCACGAAAGCATTCTCCTCCTCGCTAACTTGCTTTACTTGTTAAAAAAACGTTCGAATAAATCAGTCGTATCTATTGGGTTTTTCTTTGCCGTTTTATGAAGGGTTGACGACGTTTCCTTTGTTTTTGGATTAAAACCAAAAAAGTGCTCAAAGTTTTTTTCGATATCGTTCATATTAAACTCTTGCTTATAGGTAGTTGTTTGATCTTTCGTATTGGTTGCCTGTTCAAATGATTGCCCACCGCTTTGTGCTGCACTATCAAGACGTGCATCGTATGCTTCTCTAGAAGACGTGTCCTTTAATACTTTATAGGCCTCTTGCACTTCTAAAAAAATTTGCTCTGACTGTTTATTGCCTCCACTTACGTCAGGATGATGCTTTTTAGATAATTTTCTGTATGCGAGCTTAATTTGGTCTTGCGTTGCTTGTCTGCTGACACCTAAAATTTCATAATGATTTTTCACTAATTTCATCCCCTGTATTAGGATTATTCAAAATTATCTAAGGAACTATATAGTCCCTTAGATAATGTGGTGTGACCTATCAAACTTCTACTTAAACAGCATAGCCGCCTTCGATCTTCGCTAAATCTGTTTTGTCTTTCTTCTGCTTAATGAATAAGTAGAATTCTCCGATACCTTCTGTGTCGCCATATCTTTCTGAATAGTCAACAACGAAGGCATTTGGGAAATGGATTTTTCTTACTACTTGATCAGCTGAAATGACTTCTAGTGTTACTTTACGATAACAGTCTGCCTTTTCAGCAGGTACTAGTGACCATAAACCTAATTTCATCGTATCATCCGAATTGTCGCCATCTGTAGCAGTAAGGATTTTTCCTTTTACTTTTAAAGTTGCTCCTACATCTGTTGAGCGAGCGTTCGAATCATTTGGTGTATCTGTTTCATACTCAACTGTCATAATGCTCTCTAATCCTAATTCAATTGCTTCTGATCCTTCTACTTTTAATAAAAAACCCATTCTTATTACCTCCTAATATTTTGTGAACGCACTCGTCATACTAAACTTGATAAAAATGACCATGTTTCTAGCTGACTTCATTTCTCGTGTAAATTTTAAAAGAATTTCAACGAGAAATATGTATTTATTTCATCAAGTCAGTATGTTGAGGTCATTCATATTTATGTTAAAAGATTTATTAAAAAATAAATCTTAAACATACAATTTAAAAATCGTTGTATGCAGTCTATTATTGGTACTTTTTAAGCTTTTACAGCACTTGTTCCTTTAGTAATCATTACTTCAAGATTCTTCACATTGCCGTTAAATACGAGATCAATTTGGCATAAGCTTGTTTTTTCATCAATAATGTAGCCAATGTCATCACCATCATGGATAACGGAGTTTACATAGCCTTTATCATTAAGCCACTTACTTTTTTGACTACTTGGATTATTACTAAAGAATCGAACAATGTTTTCGTGCTTGAAGTCCCCTGATTGGAATCTTAAAATTCTTTCAATATACGTACTCACTTGTGTTTTGTAGATTGAATCAAATCCATCCTCTTCCATCGCTAAACTTCTTGCTTTGTACACTGTAATACGTTTAATATCTTTATCCTGTAGCTGTGCATTTTCTGATGAGAATACAAAACCAAAGCTTCTGCTATTAATCGCATCTTTAATATTGTTCGTGAACCCAGAAATTTCTTTAGCCATTGTTGTCACAGCTCTTAATGAGTTATCGCCTGCTTCTATGTCAAAGCGTACGCCTGGATAACTTCTCTTTACATTGCGGAATGATTCCTTTAAGTACTCAGGACATTGATAAGCAGACACAATACCTGCTGCTACATAGCTCGCTCCTACATATACGCCTTCTATCCAAAGCTTGAGAATATCTTCTTTTTCTTTCGATAGGCGCGCACCATTTTCAGTTGATTGCATCCTTGTATCAATGACTACGCCTGACTTGTCTTTTGGAATAATTGTAAAATTGGGTAAGCAAGGAATCGCAAATTCACTGTAATCTTTTCGAAGGAGAACCGAACATTTATCGATGAGACGGTCAATGCCTGCTGTTGCAATGCCGTTGAAAGTAGTTTCTTCTTCCGTCATAAAGTTAAAGAATATTTGGACTTTATAATCTTTTACTGTATCTAGAAGACTAGATAAGGATTCCATTGTGTTGCCTTCTTGCTTTGCAACCTTTTCATTTCCTTTGAATCGAGATCTACTAACTTTCATTTTTCCAGATGCTTCTAATTCAATGGCTGGAACGATGCCATACCATACAGTATCTGTGAAATCATTTTTTGAATTGACTGTATTTAAATACGTCCGCAACCTTGGTAAATTATTACTCTTAACGAGCATATCCAATTTTGCATTTGTCACTAATAACGAAGGTTGCATACCTTTATTTTTTGTCGCATATTGATCAAAATACATTTTGACACCTAGTAGCTTTTCTACTAATGGCTTCACTGTCTTTACAAATTCATCCTTTGCATCCTTATAAAATTCTAGGTATGTATTGTAATTTTGAACTTCTGTTTCCACGTCAAAATCTGCTTTTATAGATGGTAATGGCGAGAATGTTCTTACTACTAAATCCTTTACATAGGAAGATGGTGATTCTGTAATCGCCTCATAGTCTTCCTCAAAAACAGTACTTAAACCATAGTTACTATTCTCCTCAATAACCATCAACTCAGAAGTATTCGTTTGAGGTGCCTCGATAATTTTTAATTCACCCGTATCACCAATTGTAAGTGTCCCGATTTGCAGTTTTTCGGATTCGTTTTCCTCTTGATTAGCTCCTAGTAGCAGTCTCGTTTTAATATCTTCGATTGCTAACGGCAACATAGCCATAACATTGTTATAATTTCGGCTAGCTACTTCGAACATAAGATTTAACTTATCCCCTGTGTCTAGCTTTTTCGGATCCCCTTCATCTAGCTTGTCATATTCACCATACAAGTAATGAATCTCTTTTCTTACTTGGCGAATATCATCCATCACCTTTTTCGGAGAGATCATATCTAGTAAATTTTCAAATTTAAAGTCTACATTCGTAATTCCTTGGCTTCGTTTTGTATCAATGAGGGTAAATAGCATCTTTAAAAAATCATTGTTTTGATCGATTGCTATTTCGGAAATACAATCTTCTTGAATGCCTTCAGGTTTTTTAAGCGTATACATTACTTTCTGATTCGCAGCATTGTAGAACGAATAGACCGTTGGAGAGAACTTATCTAAAAATTCGTCAAAGCTTTTTACAAGAAGGTATTGATTTATTTCTTTCACTTTCTCATCACTTAAACTGTCAATTCCTTTTACATCCCCCACTAGTGTAATCAAATCCAGCTTTTCTGGATTGATTTCCTCAAAGAGCATTGTTCTGTTTGTTTGATTAATAATCTCCATTTATTCGGCTGTAAAACCTACAGCCATCCCTCCTTTTTATAGTAAATTTCGAGTAAGCATAATCATTAGTGAATACAAACTTTAAATTTACTTTTAAGTAATAAAATTCCAACTAAAGTAAAATAAAATACAGTTTAGCTAAAACTGAAGTTGTAATTTCATAACCCTTTTATCTACATCACAAATGACATTATGTATCACAAAGTAACTATACAATATCTAATTATATTGTCAATATTTACAATAGAATATTTTGTAAATTATAGGACACTAATGGATTTCCGATAAAAAAGCGACATTATAATTTTTATGATATTTCTCTAAAAAAAGTGTAGATATTCACTTTTTTTTATCAAAAAAAACAGCCTAAGGTGTATTTTAAATACGCCTTTAGCTGTTTGGTTCGCTCTTAGTTGCATTGTAAAATGATAGTATCGGATTACACAACCTAATTTATTGGTTATTTTGTATTATTTACCTTAAAATAGTTCCTTATTCTATTGACAAAATCTTCAAATAGAATAATGCATTTCATAACTTTTAAAGAAGGGCATCTTTTTTTTGCCTGTAAAGCCATTCCCCACATGATTGTATGGGCTAAAAGCATAGTTACCCTTTTATTATATTTTCTTATATGATCAATATTATCCTCAATTAGCCTCTGTGAAATATCAGGTGGAACCATATTTGTTAATAAATAATAAAAAGTTGCTGCTAAACTATACATATCTGTATAGACCCCTTGTACAGAGACATTTGAATATTGCTCAAGAGGAGTGTACCCTGGACTTATAAAAATTTGATATTCTTTGGCATTTTTATAAAAAATCGCAGATCCAAAGTCTAGTAAAAATGGATTACCCTCTAAATCGATCATAATATTACTCGGTTTAATGTCTCGATGTAGAATACCTTGTTTATGTAGGTAACTTAAAGCATCAATTAACGGCAGAAAAATACTAGTGTATAATTGCTCCCTATATTTAAGTGAAATATCTTTTAAATAATGATCTAATAATATGCCTTCATAATAATCCATTATGATATATAGCGTTTCATTCTCCTCAAAAAAGTCTATAAAATTGACAATATTTCGATGACTTATTTGCTTCATGATGATGGCTTCGTTTAGAAAAGTTGCTTTTAAATCCTCAAATTTTGTTTTTGTAGATGGCAAACGATTTATCACTGCTCTATTATCTAAATCCCGTAACGCAAGTTCCTGTGGGAAAAACTCTTTAATCGTTACCTGCCTGCCTTCATTGAGTGTTTCCGCCAAATAAACAATAGATAATTTACTAGTAGCAATTACTTCTTTTGTTTTATATGTATCATGAAGAATACTATGTACAGGTAAGCTTACTTCACATTGAGCCACAGACATTCTCATTTTTCCTCCCTTTCATCAAATTTTGTTGCTCTTAAAACAATAATCATAAAGTAGAACGCTATCTCAATATGTAATTATTTTAACTAAAATACAAATTAAAGAAATTATATAAAATACACCTTTTAATAAAATAATTATTGGATATGAAACTTCCAACTCCATAACATGCCTTGCCTTTTCTATCCATCAAAAATCATAAAAAAGTCCGATTAGTAGTACTACTAATCGGATGAATTTAGTTCAGTTCGTCATTTTCGTTATCGAATCTAATTTTCATTTTCTCACCTAATTAATTCTCCTGTACAATATCTTCTAATTCCAATAATCCTTGTCTAAGTAAAACAAAGTTTGGACGTTTCATAATGTTAGCTTCTTCCATTACCATCGCATGCAAATATCGTCGCAGCTCTTTTGTATAAGCCTTCGTAAATTCCATAAAATCAAATGAATATAGCCATTCTTCTGTATTAGAGAATTCATCAAAGTTTGTAATCAGAATATTACCTCCTTCTTTTTTAAATGTATAGATATTGGCATTACCAAAAGTCTCAAGAGTTTGCTCCTTGCCAGTTTGATGCAACTCTATTAATAGTTGATTGAAATCAATAACAATAGTACTGTGCATTGTTGTAAAGAAAAGTAATACTTCCTTATTTTTTTCGATAACAAATACTTCCAAATAGCTGTCGAGATAATAATCTGCATGGACGGTTTTATTTTTCAGAACCGATACATCATCTTCTTCTAGATCAAATCTAATTTTCATGTTTATAGTACCTCTCCAAATTATTTCTCTTGTACAATACCTTCTAATTCGTTTAATCCTTGGCTAAGTAGAACAAAGTTTGGACGTTTTATAATATTCGCATCTTTTACTACCAAATTTCCCAAATGTCGTTGTAATGCTTTCGTATAAGCTTTCACAAATGCATTAAAATCAAAGGTATATTCCCATTCTTCTGAATTAGAAAAGACATCAAAATTTGTGATCACCATATAATTCCCTACTTTTTTAAAGGTATAGACATTCGCATTTCCAAAAGTATCAAGAACCTGTTTCTTACTCGTTCGATGTAACTCAATTAATTGTCGACTAAATGTAATAATGATTGTACTATGCAACGTTGTGGAGAAGAGAAAAATATTCTTATTATTTTCAAGTGCAAATACTTCTAAATAGCTATCAAGATAATAATCTGCACGAACATTTTTATTTTTTAGAACCGATACATCATCTTCTTCTAAATCAAATCTAATTTTCATATTTAAGCACTCCTTTATTATCTTATTACCGATGTGCCACGATTAGGATACGATGTTCTGATAATATTATCTTTCGTGACAATTGTTGTCATCTCAGAAATTCCATATTTTCTTGGACGGTAATTGTAAATTTTTGTACCATCAAAATGAGTACTTTCTAAAGTTCCTTTTTCTAATGATTCCATAATTAAATTTTTAATCTGTGCATCTCCGAGTGCTCTAGGGAATAATGTTGTACCTCTATTTGCAGTAGTGCCTGCAACATGTCTTTTGTAAATGTGCTCCCAACCTGTACGGTTATCTCCATCTAATAAAATACCTTTAGCATTAAACTTTTGAATTTTACCTAGACCTGCAAAGGCTTCAATTTCAGCGGATTTCCCTGCTTTCTTCAATAGTGCAAATAATTTTCCTGATTTAACCACTTTCCCCGCTGGAAAGAGAGAAACTAAAGCTATCCCTTTTTCTGTAATACCAGCATTCGGGTTGAAAATCGTTCTTACATCATCCAGTACTAAAAAGTCTATACCTTCTTTAGCTGCATCTACTGCAAATTGACCAGCTCTTTTAAGCCAACTAACAGTAGATTTTGCCCAGTTCAAAGCTGTATCCACCCATGAGGTAGGTTTTGCAGAAGCACGAGCTGCCAGGAACATATTTCTTGCTTCACTGGAAATAGCAACGGTGTCACGCTGTGGCATGGCAAAATTTTTAATGCTTTTATCATTGTTTTGGTTTGATGTAGCAATTAATGGATTAGTGCTACTAAATCTTTTCACAGATACATGAGTAGAATGTTGCTGATTAAAGTTAGTATTAATTGACATATAGACCTCCCAATGAAAGTATTAAATTTTACGTATATTATACAATGGTGGTTTTTTCTATAAAATAATAAATTTTTTTCGAAATTTCACTACATCCGAGATATTTTTATCAAAATATTCTACTAGAATAAGTTTCATAGAAATAATATTTTTCTCTTTTTCTAGTAACTTCAATTTTCCTCCAACACAAAAAAATACCCGATCAGTATAGTAAAATACTGGTCGGGCATTGTGTATTATTATGCTTTTTGATAGCGAAGCACTGGTGTACGAGCAGCGCGTGTTTCGTCAAGACGAGTTACGACTGTTGTATGTGGTGCTTCTTGTACGATAGATGGATTTTCTTCTGCTTCTTTCGCAATTTGAATCATAATGTCGCAGAATGCATCTAATGTTTCTTTTGATTCTGTTTCTGTAGGCTCGATCATTAACGCCTCTTCCACGTTTAGCGGGAAGTACGTTGTTGGTGGATGGTAGCCAAAGTCTAACAGACGTTTTGCAATATCTAATGTACGAACGCCAAGTTTCTTTTGACGACGACCAGATAGAACAAATTCATGCTTACAGTGACGGTTATATGGTAAATCATAGAATGGCTCTAGGCGACGCATCATGTAGTTTGCGTTTAGTACCGCATATTCTGTGACAGCTTTTAAGCCATCTGGACCCATCGTACGAATATACGTATATGCACGTACGTTAATACCAAAGTTACCATAGTAAGGTTTAACACGACCGATTGATTGTGGACGCTCGTAATCGAAGTGGTATGAACCATCTTCTGTTCTTACAAGTACTGGTTTTGGTAGGAACGGAATTAAATCAGCTTTTACGCCTACTGGACCAGAACCTGGTCCACCACCACCGTGTGGACCTGTAAATGTTTTGTGTAAGTTTAAGTGTACACAGTCAAAGCCCATATCGCCAGGACGTGCTTTACTCATAACCGCATTTAAGTTAGCGCCGTCATAGTATACTTTACCGCCAACTTCATGGATAAGCTCTGCCATTTCGATAATATTTTCTTCAAATAGACCAAGCGTATTTGGGTTTGTTAGCATTAATGCCGCTGTATCTGAACCTACTACATTACGTAAATCTTCGATGTCTACTAAACCATTTTCATCGGATTTTACCGTGATTGTTTCAAAGCCTGCAACAGTTGCTGATGCTGGATTTGTACCATGAGCTGAGTCAGGAACGATCACTTTATTACGATGTCCTTCTCCATTTGCTTCATGGAAAGCTCGAATCATCATTAATGCTGTCCATTCACCATGGGCACCTGCAGCTGGTTGTAATGTCACTTCATCCATACCTGTAATTTCTACTAATGATGTTTGTAGTTCATAAAGAAGCTCCATTGCACCTTGTACAGTTGATTCATCTTGTAATGGATGAACATTAGCAAAACCAGAAAAACGTGCAACTGACTCATTAATTTTCGGGTTGTACTTCATCGTACATGAGCCAAGTGGGTAGAATCCAGAGTCTACACCGTGGTTACGACGAGATAGCGCTGTATAATGACGCATAATATCAAGTTCCGAAACTTCTGGTAACTCAGCTGCTTCTTCACGAATACAGTTTGCAGGAAGTAAATCTGCAAGATCAACTTCTGGTACATCTAAAGCTTCTAAGCTATACCCTACGCGACCTTCTTTTGTAATTTCAAAAATGAGTGATTGATTTTCGTTATGCATTGAGAGCCCCCATTTCTGCAACAAGTGCATCAATTTCTTCCTTCGTGCGTAATTCTGTTACAGCGATTAGTACGTGTTGTTTAAGTGAATCGTAAGTTTGACCTAATGGATAACCACCGATAATGCCTTTTGCAAGTAAACCTTTATTGATTTCTTTCACGCATTTATTTGTTTTCACAACGATTTCATTAAAGTGCGCACCTTGGAATGCAACAGTAAATCCTGCCGCTTCAAAGGCATTTTTCGCATAGCGTGTTTTCGCAATATTTTGCGTAGCCATTTCTCGAACGCCTTGCTTCCCTAAAGCTGTCATTGCAACAGAAGCTGCAAGTGCTAAAAGTGCTTGGTTTGAACAAATGTTAGATGTAGCTTTATCACGACGGATATGCTGCTCACGTGCTTGTAGTGTTAATACATAACCACGGCGACCTTCACCATCTACCGTTTCACCAACAAGACGGCCAGGAACTTTACGCATTAATTTTGTTGTTACCGCGAAGAAACCACAGTGTGGACCACCGAAGCTTTCAGCAATACCAAATACTTGTGCATCACCAACACAAATATCAGCACCAAGCTTACCTGGAGGTGTTAAAATACCAAGCGCTAGTGGGTTAGATGATACAACAAATAAACTTTTTGCATCATGTGCAATATCACCGATTACTTGTAAATCCTCTACTTGACCAAAGAAGTTTGGATATTGTGCAATAACAGCCGCTGTATTTTCATCAATCAGCTCTTTTAAAGCTTCTACATCTGTCACACCATCTTTATGAGGGATTGTTACGATGTCAATTGATTGACCGTATGCATATGTAGCAACGACATCACGATATTCAGGGTGAACCGTTTCAGATACTAAAATTTTCTTACGACGTGTATGTCCTGCAGCTAACATACCTGCTTCAGCAAGTGCCGTTCCACCATCATACATAGACGAGTTCGCAAGATCCATTCCTGTAAGCTCAGCAATCATCGTTTGGAATTCAAAAATTGCTTGTAATTCCCCTTGTGAGATTTCAGGTTGGTACGGTGTATAAGCAGTGTAAAACTCTGAACGAGAAATGACATGGTCTACAATAATTGGTTTATAGTGATTATAGACACCTGCGCCTAAGAAGGATACGTTCGCATTCGTATCATTGTTTTTTGCAGCAAGTGCAGATAACTCTTTTAAAAGTGCTGATTCTGATTTCGCTGCTTTAATATCATAAAGGCCTTTGAAACGTACTTTTTCTGGAATATCCTCGAATAGCTCATCGACTGATGACACACCAACTACGTCTAACATTTCTTTTTTATCTTGCTCCGTCATTGGTAAATAACGATGTTTCATAAATGTAGGTCCCTCTTTTCAAATTTTATTTTGAACGCTTGTAAAACGGTGTTTCAACTGTCACTACTTTTAATTGCTTACCACGAATTTCAATTTCCAATTCAGTTCCGATTGTTGCGAATTGGCTGTCAATTAATGCGTTACCAACATTACGTTTTGAAGAAGGAAGCTGTGTACCTGTTGTCACTTCACCAATTTCTTTACCATCTTTGAACACTTTGTAGCCATGTCGTGGAATCCCTTTATCGATCATTTCAATACCTACGATTTTACGCGCTAATCCATTTTCTTTTTGCTCTGCTAACACGCCATGACCAATGAAGTCTTCTTTATTTAATTTCACAGCAAAGCCAATGCCCGCTTCAAGTGGTGAAATTGTTGCTGAAAGTTCTTGCCCATAAAGAGGAAGTCCTGCTTCAAAGCGTAGTGTATCACGGCAGCCCAAGCCAGCTGGCACAACGCCTTTGTCTTTTCCAGCTTCTAGGATGATATCCCATAATGCTTTAATGTCCGCTGGAGCCCCATATAATTCAAAACCATCTTCACCCGTATATCCACTGCGAGAAACTAATGCTTTATGCCCTGCAATTTCAACATCATCTTGGAAGCGGAAATATTTGATTGCAGTTAAATCCGTTGCTGTTAATGATTGAAGAAGTTCTTCAGCTAATGGTCCTTGTAGAGCGATTTGCGCATATGAATCAGATTGATTGTCAATTGTCACATCATATTGATGTTGATTTTCCATCATCCAGTCATAATCTTTTTCAATATTTGCCGCATTGACACATAGTAAATAATGATTTTCTGCTAGTTTATAAGTTAATAAATCATCGACAACGCCACCATCTTCATAGCACATCGCATTGTATTGCGCTTGACCTGTAGCAATTTTCGAAATGTCATTCGACAACAGATTTTGTAAAAAATCTAAAGCCTCAGGACCAGTTACTAAAATTTCACCCATATGTGACACATCAAATAAGCCTGCACGATTACGCACTGCATCATGTTCTTCTTTAATAGAAGTGAATTGTACTGGTAATTCCCATCCACCGAAGTCAATTGTTTTACCACCATACTTTGCATATTCGTCAAATAGAGGTGTACGTTTTAATTCATTCGTCATTACTATTGCCTCCTTATTGTTAGTATCATTTTTACTGGTAGTAGTTCGCCTGCTTTTTTCCACATCGTAAAGCGCATAAGTCTATGTACGTAGCAAGCATTAATACTGCCCAATTGTACTTTTGACAAATGCCTAGACATAAAAAAAGACAGACGAACCCCTTTTCGGGATTCTCTGTCCTTGCACCTGAAAGTTACACCAAACTAACTCGCATTACGAAAATGCCAGTTAGTAGGCTTTCCCCTTTGGTGGCTGTTGTATTACAGCACTCTCCAGAGTTGCGTCTTGTACGAGTCCTTTTACCTGAGAGATTCATAGCCCTTTGCTACTTGCTCCTTCGGTGGCGTCTACACGCGCTCTCCCCGTACAATCATCCGCCCAAGAATACTCTTGGTTCTATTTAGTATTCAATGTACAAAAAGTTACCTTATTAGTCTATATCCTAACATTGATTGTATTGAAAAGGCAAACATTTTTTAAATTAACTTAAAAGACGAATATTAAGTTCATTTAATATAACTATCGTTCGTTTTTCAATCTTTTTACTTGAAATACTAAATACTCGAGAATATGTCGAATTGTTCTACCTTCTGTAAGCACTTGAATATGTCCTGCTTCACGATAGAATTTTCTTCTGTAATGATACAGCTCCTCTAACTCTTCCTTTGTTGATCTTTGTACAATTGGTCTATTTGGATCATGCTGTATTCTTTTATAAATATCTTCGAATGTCGCATCTAAAAAGAATACAAGTCCACTGCGTCTCATAATTTTCCGGTTTTCCCCATTTACAGCTGCACCGCCACCTGTAGAGATAATACATGCCTCGTCGCGGAAATTTTTCAAAAATTCCGTTTCTATTTCTCGGAAACGAGCCTCTCCATATTTCTCAAAAATCTGTGGAATCGTCATCCCCTGCTGTCTGACAATTTCATGATCCATATCATAGTACGGTAACTTTAATAAATAGCTTAACCTTCTTCCTAACGCACTTTTCCCGCAGCCCATAAAGCCAACTAAATATATTTTTCGCATTCGAATCACCTTCTTACTACGATTCTACACTGTCTGACAAAATTTGTCCTAATAAATTTATCGTAGCTCGAACATTCATTTTTTCCAACCCATCATATGTTCGAAACTGAATCTCATAAGACATGCAATACGCAAGAACAAAAGTAGTTACAAAAAATAATAATGCAATTGCGATTAAAAATACAGTCCCTCTATCATTTTTCAAAAATTGGTACATAATAGGTCCGCTCCTTTTTTAAACCGCTTTGAAATTCGACAGCTATTGTGAGCGCATTATTGTTAAATTGGAACTGACATTTATTAATCCCGATGAGCATTGGGACATGGCCACCATTAACTTGATCTCGAATCATATTCCGATAGCAATCAAAATGATGAAGTGTATTTGACGCTTGTAGCGTAATTCTTTTTTGATCTCTTCTGATCGTTATTGGCGTAGTAGCATTTGTTAAATACGTATTCATGTCGAAAACAAATAACTCCCATTTTGTTTGTTCATCTGTCATCATAGTTGCTTTCATATTAGCAGCCCAAAGGATAATCAATATTAATACATGACAAACTAGCACAAATACGATTAATTGAAACAATGCTTCCAGTAATGTATAGCCTTTTTCATTCATCGAATTTCACCTGTTTGTTGGATACACTTTTGTCGTTGTTCTTTTGTGTTTTGGAACGTTACACATATCCCTTGTCCATCAAACAGCCAGTGATAGTTTACCTCATCAACTGTCCTTATCCCTTGGACTTGCTGTAAAAACAAATATTGCTTCAATCCTTCATAGGCTGTTTCAGCTGCAGCAACCTCTAGCCTTTTATTGTATAAATTTGTTTTCATTGTGTAACTAATAGGAATTAAAGTTGAACAGAGTATCATGATAATGAAAACCGATACGATTGTTTCGACAAATGAGTAGCCTGTTTCATTCATTCCACTCGTGCTCTCCCTCGCCCTAGAGTAATGACAACCTTTTTAGTCCCCTGGGGTGTTTTAAAATAAACTGTTCCTGGGGTCATGACATTCCCTCTAAAATTAAATCGTATCGTTTGGACGGTACTCCGATCAGACAATAATTCAACCCCCTTCGGAAAAGGGCGAATATAAATATTCGTATAAAAATCCTTTTTTATACTATAACGTTGTGATGAACTTTCAAATTTCATAAATATATAATCTTTATGCTGCATGCTATACGTTTGCAAATAGTGGAGATCTAATTGAATTTGGCTAAAAAAGCGTTCGATTTCTTTTGCTTCTGCTACTTTTAACGAAAATTGTGTCACAATAGCTATTAACGTCATCACAACAAACAACACAATTACTATTTCAATTAATGTATAGCCTCGCTCATTTTTTTGACAATTCATTGGCTATCAGCCTCTGATATGGGAGACTGTTTGGCTAACAAAACCTCTCCTTTATTCGTAATAATAATTTCTTCTTTATTTGGACAAGTCTTTCCCTGCTCTTTTAAATAACCTTTCGAAACTAAATCTTCTAAAGTAGGATACGCCATAAAATCTACTCGGTATGCCTCTACTTGTCCTTGCACCATAGCTATATAGGCAGCGCAGCCCTTTTCATCAATTGTTGCAAAATGTTTTGTTACATTTGGAATTGTTATTAGTATAAGGATTGAAATAATCAACAAGACGATTAACATTTCAATTAGTGTAAAGCCAGCTTCTTGTTTAAAAAGCTTCATTGAAGGTCCTCCTCCTATACTAGTTCTATCATGTGATATATCGGCAATAATAAACTTACATAGGCAGCAACTATACATAACGCAATAAAAACAAAAAACGAAGGTTGTACAAAAGCAAGCATTCTCTGTAACAGAAATTCCTGCTTTTCTAACAACAGTTCACTATATAGTGTTAATTCTTTCCCTAAATAACCGCTTTGCTCACCATGTTCTACGAAAGTTGAAAAATCGTTTTGCCACGCTGTTATAAACATGACAGCCTGTGTTAACGTATCACCATATGTAACTCTTTCCTTTATACGACTCGCCAAATATTGAACATATGGTTGAAATCGTTGCTCTTCTAAAATTTGCAGGCTAGCTTGTAGAGAAAAGCCACTTTGAAGCAAGCTACCCAAATATGCAGCAAATTGCCTTGTTATCGTTAACCGAAAATAACGATTAACAAAAGGTATTCTCAATATGACGTAGAGCCTACGGGCAATCGATTGCCTTAATAGCAACCGCTGAAAAACAATACTATTACATGTCATGACAATAACGATTATCACAAATGCATCGGGCACATGTAATAAAAGTTTTGATAGTGCAATACTTACCTCTTCCTCTGTTCCAATGGTACGGCTTTTAACCATTGTTTCTATGTTAGGAAAGAAAACTGTACGAAATACTAAAAACAGTAGAAGCAAAAACACAATGAGTACTACTGGATACAAAAGTAGCTTAATAAATTTTCTCTTTGTCTCTTGGCTCATAGTCATTTGCTTTGCAACAGCTTTTAATGCTTCAATCATATGTCCATTATTTTCAGCAATAGAAATGGCTATTAAATAATGCTTTGCTAGTTGTAATGTTTCAAATACACCTATAACTCCTTTACCTTGCCTAAGTGCTTCATCTACAAATTGTTGTACCTCCTCATGCTTGGCTACATGATGCGGCAATAGCATTGAAACTGCTTGTGAAAACAAATAGCCTTCCTGTATTAATACACTTAAGCGACTGATAAACTGAGCTTGTTCCTTTAGTCGCCATATTGTAGCTCTTTTGTAATCCAGTATAAGCCTATTAATAGACGCGCTGATTTTTGGCATAGTATTGCCTCTCAATTTCTTCTTTTTGTCCAGCAAGCGTTAGATCATAAGGCAATTCATAGTCTGCATTTTGCTTTAGCGCACCTATAGCCATATCAAGATGGTCCTCACTTAATATTTCAAACAATGCTCGCCGCTCCTCCTGCTGTTGTGGTATTTGAATAAGAACTTGAGCCACAATACCGATTACTGTTTGACGTAGCTCTTCTTCAGAAATACCTAAATCAATGAGGCGATAGAGACAGCTTACAGAATCTTTAGCATGAATAGTAGAAAGTACTAAATGACCGGTTAATGCCGCTTGAATTGCAATTTTAGCCGTTTCTTGATCGCGAATTTCACCGATCATAATAACATCTGGCGAATGTCGTAAAATCGCTTTTAAGCCTGTGGCATAGGTAATACCTGCTCGTTCATTTACTTGTATTTGTAAAAGATTGACCTGATTATTCTCCACTGGATCTTCTAATGAAATCACATGGCGATGAAGAACAGTAGTACAATGGTGAATTAAAGAGTACAGAGATGTAGTTTTACCAGAACCCGTTGCACCGCAAAATAATAAAATTCCTTGCTGATTTTCAACAAGTTTTGTTAACTTATGGGCTGCACATTCGGAATAACTTAAAGAAGTAAGTGGAAATGCGTGGTTTTGAAGTAGAAGCCGAATAATGAGGCTTTCTTTTAAATAAGCCGAAGGAAGTGTAGAAACTCGAAAAGCAAAATGGTTTTGCTCGACTATTTTTTGAAATGAGCCACTTTGAGGTTTACGACGCTCACTAATATCTAATGCTGCTAAATATTTATAATATGACACGATTCGCTCAGCAAGCTCGTTGGGGAGTTCCCCTGCCTGCAGCAACTTATCATATTTACGAAAATAGATGATATATCGATTTTCTTCCGGTATAAGTAATAAATCGGAAGCACCAAAATGATAGGCCTTTACTAAAAGATGCTCACTTTTTTGTTCTACAACAGATTCAAAAGTTTGCATAATAACACCTTCTTTCTAGTTCATTCGAATATGACCGCTCTATTCGTTATTTCCTAGTATAAGGATGTCTGTGTTACGAGAAAAGCCCTTTTTCTAAAATAAAATCTTAATTGCCATTTCACTATGAAATCTAGATTTTTCAAAAAAACTTGTGGATAACATACATTTTTTCACAAAATATGAACAAAAAACATGAAAAAGATAATAATTATGCCTAAAGAAACTGTAACTTTTCCAATAATACAATATAATAGAATCAACATGATTTTTTTCCTAGCTTTTGACCAACTACAATTTTCCAAAAAATTAAATTGAGGTGATGTAAATGATCCATCCATTAAAAATTACTAGTACATTAGCCGATGAAACAAGATACTCCATTTATGAGTATATTTTAAAAGAGAAAAAAACAGTAACGGTTCAAAATATTGCTGATAAATTTAGCATTCATCCTAACGTTGCTCGCCTTCACTTAACAAAGCTCTCTGAAATTAATATTATCTCGGCAGATTTTGCAAAAACTGGTAAAGGCGGAAGGCCTGGTCGTGTTTATAAGGCTTCTGAAAAAGGAGTTTCACTAACCTTCCCAAGACGTGACGAAGAGCGCTTATTAAAATGGACAATTCAGCTAGTAGAAGAATTAGGGCCATCCGCGCTAACAAAATGTCAGGAAATTAGTTATCAAGATGGTTATCAGCAAATGAAAAATTATGTTAACGCAGAATTAAAACTAAATAATATGCTATCCTTTGAACAAAAGCTTCAGTTATTAACTGATAATGCCGCATTAATTGGCTATATTCCACAAATACAGCAGTCGGAAAAAGGTAAAAAAGTAATCTTCTCCATTTTTAACTGCCCGTTCCAAGAGCAGCTTAATACCCACTCTGATATTGTTTGTACATTACATGAATCTTATTTAAAAGGGCAATTAAACGCATTATTCTCCAATAATGAATTTGTTCAAATCGAAAGTATGGTACATAACTGCGATTTATGCAAATATGAAATTAACGTGACAGAAATCGATAGCTAAATCAAAAATCCATTTGTTTGTCACAAAGAAGCACAAGTTCCAGTTTACAGACACCTTTCATATCATTTATAATGAGTAAGAGATTATTGTGTCGTGGGCAAAAGGAGGGGAAATCTTCATGGATAATATGTATAAAGTTATGGCATTCTGGACAGGTATTTTTGCAGTTATGTTCTACCTTGGTGGTATGAACGAGGTATCGCTATTATTCTTAGGTAATACAGGTTTATTCTTATTATTAGGCTTCTTAAACCTTTCAGAGCGTATGTACATGTACATTTTCGGAGCATATTTAACTGTATTCTTCGCTGGCTTCACGTACTATACAACATTCATACACGTACCTGGCGGCGGTCATTAATACAAAAAATCGCGTGTCTCAAAACAATTTTGAGACACGCTTTTTTTAATTCGTAAACATACTTCTGTCACTTTAACACTATTGTAAAACACACATCATCTCATGTCGATAACAATTAAAATCCATTTAAAAATGGGTTTGTTTCCATTTCTGCACCAATTGTAGTGTAATTACCATGGCCTGGGTAAACAATAGTATCTTCAGGTAATGATAATAATTTATCATGAATGGATGTAAGTAATAGTTTTGTCGAACCTCCAAGCAAATCCGTACGCCCTACACCTTGCTCAAATAGTGTATCTCCAACAATAGCAAATCCATCTTGTTCAAAAATATAAGAAATACTCCCAGGTGAATGTCCAGGTGTAAATACTGCCTTAAAAACGAAATTACTTATTTCAAAAAGTTGTTCTTGTTTAATAATATGTTCTTCCATAGGAGCTGCAACTGTATAATCTGGTAGCGCCGCATATTTACTAGAGCCATTTTTCGCTGGATCACTTAGCCAGCTCACCTCTTTTTCGTGAATCCATAACGGAATATTAAAAGTCTCCCTTACTTCATCCACTGCACCGATATGATCAAAATGGGCATGTGTTAAAAAAATGCCTATTGGCTTCAGTCCATTACTGCGAATAGCTTTCATAATTTTTGCAGCTTCTTCTCCTGGATCAAAAATTAAACATTCTTTCTCTTTATTCGATACGATATAACAATTCGTTTGGACTGGTCCAAGGGAATAGCTTCGTACGTTCATCATACTTATCACCTCAACTTCATATTATACATTCTTTGCCACAATTTGACGATAAAAGTTCATACTTTGCTCTATAATAGTCCTCGACAAAAACAGGTAGAACGTTTACAATTAAGGAGGAATATTGTTTACGACATTCATTTTCTGATGTCGAAAGGAGTGTCTTTTTTAATGAACTTATTAATGGTTATTTTTGGTCTAGTAGCGATTTTTGCTGTCGTTGGTACATTCCAAGCAATTAAAGAAAAGAACTTACTAAGTATTGTTTTCAACTTAGCGAGTGCTGGAGTATTCGGCTGGTTCGTCATTATGACAATCATTCATAGCGGATATCCACCAACGTTACACTAAAATTTAGACAGAAAAAGAGCAGTCTCTATGTGAGACTGCTCTTTTTTTATGGCGTTAAGCGTTAACTGCATACGTTATAATGTTTAAAATTAGGAGGTATCTTTTTAAAAATTACGCTATGATATAAGTAAGGATTTTGAAAAAATGGAATTAACGCTATTTTAATAATCCTCTAACATATACATAAAGGAGATTGTCATGAAAAGGAAAAATATTTTTATCGTCATTTCATTATTAGTAGTCTTATCACTAATTGGCATTACTGTGAAGAACGAAATATTCAAAGAGGAAGCACCAAAATTGATTGTAGATAAACAAAGTGGTTTAAAGTCGGTTAACTTCGACACATCATTAACTCGTTTAGATGAATCAACGACGACGTTCAAAAATTATAAAGGTAAAATTCTTGTTATTAATTTTTGGGCATCTTGGTGTGGTCCTTGTCAGGCAGAAGCGCCAGATTTAAATACTTTTTTTGAGCAAAAGCCCTCGAATGTTGAGCTACTTGCGATTAATGCAACTTCTAATGACAGTCGTGAAAATGCTATCAAGTTCCAGCAATTATACGATTTGAAGTTCCCTATTTTTTTAGATAATGATAGATCGCTTGGTAAGTCATTTGAAGTTATGGCCTACCCTACAACCTTTATTATTGATACTGAAGGTGTGTTAAAGCATACAATCGAAGGGCAATTAACACAACAACAATTACAGCAATTAATAGCGAATCTTTAAATTACTAAATAATACGCCCGCCATTACATATTGTAAATACCTATCAAACAGTGTCATAAGCATTTTAAAGATTTGCTATCTCATTCGGTCGCTCCTTCTATAGTGTCATCTTTCTATAGTGTAAAAATACACTTCGCTTTCCGCGGGTACAAATGTCAGCCGCAACCCTCGCTTTCGCGCGGACTGTTGCGTCTTACATTTTGTATGTTCCCGCTGGAGTCTTCGTGGATTTTTACTTCGATATAAAATATACCTACATGCAGTGTCATAAGCATTTCAAAGATTTGCTATCTCATTCGGTCGCTCCTTCTATAGTGTCATCTTTCTATAGCGTAAAAATCCACTTCGCTTTCCGCAGATACAAATGTCAGCCGCAACCCTCACTTTCGCGTGGACTGTTGCGTCTTACATTTTGTATGTTTGCGCTGGAGTCTTCGTGGATTTTTACTTCGATATAAAATATACCTACATGCAGTGTCATAAGCATTTTAAAGATTTGCTATCTCATTCGGTCGCTTCTTCTATAGTGTCATCTTTCTATAGCGTAAAAATCCACTTCGCTTTCCGCGGGTATAAACGTAAGCCGCAACCCTCGCTTTCCCGCTGGAGTCTTCGTGGATTTTTTAGGTGGAAATACAGAAACAATTCACTAGTAGTGCTATTAGATTTATAAATTGTCAGAATTGTTTGAGTGACTGGCACATCATAATTAAAAAAAATGGTGTACTAGAAATATTACTAGTACACCATTTATCATTTTACTTTACAGCATTTTGTTTTAAATTGCCTGTTTTTTCATCATAGAATCGGAGCAAGTCGCCATTGATGATAGCATCCGAGTTTTCCAATTCGGTTGTTGCTCGATCTGCATAAGGTTGGCAAGGCTCAACATCAATTTGTTCACCTGTTGCTTTGTCATAGCATGCTTCACCTGCATAAACATATTTATCTGTAATGAATCGTCCGTCACGGAAAATAACGAAATCCTCGTGCTCAGGTGAGAATAAATCTGCACCAAGCTGCATATCTTTTGACGTTTCAACACCTAGTAAATGTAAAATTGTTGGACGTAAGTCTATTTGGCCAGAAACCTCTTCCATTTCTTTCCCGTCCCCATCACCAGGGATGTGAATGAATAAAGGTACTTCTTGTAACAATGCATTATCATATGGTGTTATGCCATCTTTACCTAAATATTGTGCCATTGCTTTATTATGATTTTCAGAAATACCGTAATGGTCACCATACATAACGATAATTGAATTATCGTAAACACCTTGATCTTTTAAATCTTGGAAGAAGTCTTTTAAAGCTTCATCCATGTAACGAACTGTTTGGAAGTAACGATTTAATGTTCCTGAGTTTGACGTATATTCAGGAATCATTACATCTTCTGGATCCAAAGTGAATGGATAGTGGTTCGTTAACGTAATTAAACGAGAGTAGAATGGCTGTGGCATGTCTTTCATCAATGCAGCTGATTGCTCCATAAATGGAATGTCTTTCATTCCCCAGTTGACAGCTTGCCCTTCTTCTACAGTATATGAATCTACATCATAGAATTTATTGATTTTTAAAGATTGATACATCATGTCACGATTCCAAAACGATTTGTTGTTCGGATGCATAACATTTGTAAAGTAACCATTTTCCCCAAGACGCTCTGCCATTGAGTTATACGTATTCCCGCCATGTGTGAAGAAAACTGCACCACGACCAAGCCCGAACATAGAGTTTTCTAAAATAAACTCTGAGTCAGATGTTTTTCCTAAACCTGTTTGGTGATAGAAATTACTGAAATAATACGTATCTGAATCTTTTGTTAAAGAATTTAAGAACGGCGTAATTTCGTGACCATCCATATCATTATTAATTACAAAGTTTTGTAACGATTCAAGTGAAACAACAATTAAGTTACGATCTTTGTATTTACCAAACATTTTTTCGTCGATAGCTGCTTGGTTAGAGCGAATGTAGTTGTTCACTTCTACTAATTCACTGCCATCCGCTAATGCGCGTTGTGCAGAAGATTTAGACTGAATATAAATATCATATAAATGATAGTTGTACGTACCGATGTTTTTTACAAGAAGTTCACGGTCAAAGCTTCGTGTTAACAATTGTGGACGCTCAGTTTCAGCTAATCCTAAGTTTAAGAAAGTCATTGCAATCGCTAAAACGAAAAATGCTCGACGGAATTCAACGTTTACTTTTACCGCTTCTTTCATTCTTGGTAAATATTTATTTGCAATAATTAATATAAATACATCTGCAAAATATAAAAGATCCCAAGGGTTGATAATAGCTGCAGCTGATGTTCCTAAATCACTGAAGTTACTTGTTTGGAATAATACCGGTAATGTAATAAAGTCATTGTAGAATCGATAGAACGCAACATTTCCATATAAAACAATAGATAATAATACACTAATAGTAATTATATAACGATTTCGTATTTTTGGTGTTTTAAAGAATAACGATAATCCATAAATAAACAGCACAAAACTTAATGGATTGATAAACAATATGAATTGTTGCATCGCATTTTCTAACTTCAACTCAAAGCTTGTGTGGTAAACAATGACCGTTTTTATCCAAGTTGCTACAATTGCTAGTATCATAAATGAATGTTTAGGCCACTTTGTTAATTTCATTCCTAACATCCTCCCTATTCCTTACAAAAAAATAATAAAATTAATCAAACTGTTACAAATTGTTACTGAAACAAAATATATCTTAATCCTTTTTTTACAGATAATCAACAGATATATTTTTTTGGAAGCCCTCACGACTACCCAATTATACACTTAACATTAATATATACGTTCTTGATTGTAAAAAGTTTCGTAAAATCATAAAAACAGTGGAAAACCACTGTTTTTGATAATTTTACATACGTATTACAATATTTTTACGATACCCAAATTATTCGCACTTAAAACATTATTGCTTATTTTGTTCAACCCGAAGTCTTGTAGCTTCTTGTCGAATTAATAACAAAGCCATTTGGTAATCTTTAATGTCCAGGACATTCGCCTTATACAACTCACGAATTTCATCCTCCATTAACATCAAATCACCAATTGGATCCCGAGTATAAATGTAAGTGCCATATGTTTTTAACAATTCATAAATATCTAACATTTTATCCATTTTATTTCGCTCCTCGTTGCGCTACACAATCAATACGTTTTGTCGGTGTTATAATAAGATCCACTGGGCAATCATGCATCTCAATAGGCACTTGTTCATAAAGTTGCTCATCAAAAAGTAGAGACATCAGTTTACCTTTTTTATAGTGTAATACATAGCGATCGTAATAACCACCACCGTAGCCAATTCGGTAACCATTTGTATCAAAAACAACACCCGGAACAAGTATGATATCCATTTCATTTGCGTCAACGAACTCACATTCTGCAGGAATTGGTTCACGCAAATGCATATAAACAGTTTCTAGCTGGGCAAATGACTCTATGGCATAAAATGACATTTCTCTCGTTTTTGCGTTACATTTAGGAACAGCCACTTTTTTACCTAGTTGCCAAAGTGCTTCTATTAAATGAATAGTGTCAACTTCCGGCATATTGGAAATTGTGATGCCAATTGTATTTGCTTCTATTATATATGGTTCCTGTAGCACTTTTTTTGCTACAGCAAATGATTGATCACGATACGTTGTTGCACTCATATTTGCAAGTGCTTCACGTACTTCGTTGCGTAATGTTGTTTTATCCAAGATAGGTTACCTCCTCCTATTAAAATGTAGAAAGCCAAAACCACATGTGGTTTTGGCTTAATGAGCGATTACTTCGTTTCACGGTGAAGAGTGTATTTCTTCTCGCGAGAGCAATATTTTTTAAGTTCAAGACGCTCTGGATTGTTACGCTTGTTCTTTTTAGAAATGTAGTTACGTTCGCCGCAATCTGTGCAAGCTAAAGTAATGTTTACGCGCATCATTAACCCTCCCACTCTATATCAAGAATTAAATTTTAAATTTGAGCATGATTTATACGACTAACCTATTATAACATAAACTGAAAAAAAATCTACCTTCATTTCATATTAAGTTTGCATGTGGTAAAATACCTTATAATTACATAATTTAACGGGGTGAAACTATTGGATTTATCCATCATACTTATGATTGTCGGTATCGTTCTTATCGTTTTATCGTTCTTTTTCAAAAATAGCGCGAAAAAAGTCGAACAAGATGTCGAAGAATTATCTATCTCTATTTTCCAAGAAACTAATAATTTAAAGCGTCGGCTAAAAATTGTGGAAGAGGAGCTATTACTAGAACCAGAATTCCAAGTTAAATCACCAGTGACTAAAAATCCAACGCTACACAATCCAAAGGTTCAACAGGTTATGCAGGCCGTTCAACAAGCAACACAAGCAAAAAGGTCAGAGCCGGTGCCTAACAATCTTAAACCAATTCACGATATTATTATTAGTCAAGTGCTTGAATTAAACAAACAAGGTCTTTCTATTGCTGATATTAGTATTCGCTCCAATTTAACAGAAGAGCAAGTACAACAAGTGATTGCAAACGGAGGTCGGTGATTATGAACAAATCCTCTATCCGTGCATTTGGGGTCGCCCTTTTTCTAGTCGGCGCGTTACTATCCGTAGCTGACCGCTTTGATCTCAATATTGGCCTACCAACAGTTGCCTCTACAAATGATAAGGATGTGGAGGAGCTACAAAAACAGCTTGAACAGGCAACGAAAGAAATTGCTTCATTAAAAGCACAAACTACTAAAGAAACTGTTACAGAAAATACGAAGGAAGAAAATGCAACTGACGCTACCGCTGTGAGTGAGCATGCTGAGAGTAGTACACCTGATTCCGACGATGAAGTAACGATGACGCTTCAAATATATAGCGGAATAACGCCTTATATTGTGGCACAAAAGCTAGAGGATGGTGGCATTATTACAAATAGTGTCGAAATGGAACTACTCCTTGCTAATGCAAAATATGCTCGAAGCTTACAAATTGGCTCCTATGAGGTCAATTCTTCTATGACATTAGAGGAAATCGCTAAGTTAATTACAGGTAAAAAACAATAAAATACACTAGTAAAATTCAGAATTGTTTGAGTGACTGGCACGCGTAAATCAAAAAATCCACTTCGCCTTCTGCGGGAACTTGTAAGCCGCAGGAGCCTTAGTGGATTTTTCACTTAGTTGTTAAATTATCAGAATTGTTTTAGTGACTGGCACTATATTGAGTTAGAAAGGCTTGCACGATATTGTTACCTGCTTCAGTGCCTATTGACTCTGGATGAAATTGTAATCCGACTAGTGGATGGTGTTTATGCTGAATAGCCATAATTTCCCCGTCATCTTTAGATGTTGCAGTAATAATAAAATCCTCATGTAATGTAGTCGGCTCTATTATTAATGAATGATAGCGCATCACTTCAACTTCACCATCTAATTGTGCGAAAACCCCTGTTTGTTTGTAGCTTAATGCTGATAACTTGCCATGCATAATGTTGTTTGCTTTTTCAATCGAGCCCCCGAATGCCTGCCCTATCGACTGATGCCCTAAGCAAATTCCTAAAATCGGGTACTTTTTATATAACTCCTGTACGACTTGCACTGTAATTCCAGCCTCATTTGGCGTCCCTGGACCTGGGGATAAAATAATCGCTTCTGGATCCATATCTTTTATTTCTTCAATTGTTATTTCATCATTGCGTACTACTCTTACTTCCTTACCAAGCATACTAACTTGCTGAAATAAATTATATGTGAATGAATCATAATTATCGATTAGTAAAATCATTTTTTTACCTCCAGTAGCGCACGAGCTTTATTAAGTGTCTCTTCATATTCTGATAAAGGGATTGAATCATAAACGACTCCGGCACCTGCCTGCACATGTGCATGCCCATCCTTAATAACCATTGTACGAATCGCTAGCGCTAAGTCCATATCTCCTGTAGCCGAAATATAGCCTACTGCACCTGCATAAACACCGCGCTTAACTGGTTCCATCTCATTAATTAGCTGCATCGCTCGAATTTTTGGTGCTCCGGATACTGTCCCAGCTGGCAAACATGCACTGAGGACGTCTAATACGTGCACTTCATCTCGAAGCTCACCCACTACCTCTGATACGATATGCATGACATGCTTATAGCGTTCAATGTTCATATATTTAGTAACCTTTACTGTGCCAACCTTGGAAATTCGGCCAATATCATTACGCCCTAAATCAACTAACATTCGGTGTTCAGCGATTTCTTTCTCATCCAATAATAAACTTTCTGCAATAGCCTCATCCTGCTGTTGCGTTGTACCACGGGGCTTTGTTCCAGCAATTGGATTTGTCGTGACTTTCCGATTTTTGACCTTTACAAGACTCTCAGGAGAAGTTCCTAAAATAGTGTAAGCCTCAAAATCCATATAAAACATATATGGTGATGGATTGGATGTTCTTAACTGACGATACAAGGCAAATGGATTGCCCGCAAATGGGGAAGAAAAACGTTGGGATAATACAATTTGGAAAATATCTCCCTTTACAATATGTTGTTTTGCGCGCTCAACAATAGTAATAAACTCTTCCTTCGGTATCATCGGCTGGAAATCTACTGTACCTAAATCCATCAAACCAAACGTAGTACCAGCGTATAGCTGATTCTCCATTTCAGCGAGTTCGGCTTCCATCGTATCAAGTGTGCGTCCTTCATTAAATAAATCAATTGCCGCTAATGTAACCTCTTGTTTTAAATGATCGAATACGATAAATGTATCATAGAAAAAAACATGGACATCTGGCATATTTAAATTATCATGTAAATACTCACCAATTTTTTCTGCATAAAAGGCCGTTTCATAACCAAAATAGCCAATCGCGCCCCCGAAAAAGGCAAATGGATAGGCCGCTTCATGGAATGGCATGACTTCTTTTAATTTTTTCAACACATTATCGCTAGACTTGTCAATCTCGTCACCCTTTGTAAATTGATACCCATTTTTATCCCCGATAAGTTCAGCTATTGGGTTAACGGCGATAAAGGAATAACGACCACTTTCCTCATGCTTTGCTGAAGATTCAAATAGCATTTTATGCTTTCCTGCAAGGGATTGATACACCGAAATGGGCGTCATCATGTCCCCCTGTAATACCTTCATGGCAAATCTGCTAAGCTCAACTGTCATACTTAATCTCTCCTTCGCTATGCTCTACTCTGCTCTGCTACACCAAAAATCCATATAAAAAGGCCTTTCCATCACAAAAGGACGGAAAAGCCGTGGTGCCACCTTCATTGGTCTTATTATAAAGACCCTCTCAATGCCTTGTAACGTAGGCAAACGCTAATCCATACTACTCTTTTCTGAATTAGAGCTCCGAAGTCCATTCACTATTTATTTGTACTAGCTTCCACCAACCGCTAGCTCTCTAGAACAAATCATAATAGTTACTACTCTTCATCTAAGCTGATTACTAGTTTACATTGTAATGTAAAGTATCAAACAATTCAAATTATATTTTACCATATCCTCAACAATCGTCGTCCTTTTCCTCGGCAAGGATAATGTCATACTCACTTACTACCTGACGGATAGCAAATAAAACATCCTGTCGGACACTTAGCATTACTGCCGTATCATTTGTTGCAACAAAGAAGCGAACAAGAACACGATATGATGTTTGGTGAAACTCATCAATATAAACATGAATCATTTCTTTTTCAGTATTAGCATGCAAATAAATTTGCTGATGAATCGTACTTAAAGCACTGCGCAATTGTTCCTCTTCGTTTTCTGCGGCTACATATAAAAACAGTTCACATTTTCGTTTTTCTCGTTTTGATAAATTATAAATCGGACGATTAACTAAATAAGAGTTTGGCACATATACAAGCCCTTTGTCGCCTGTTTGAATGAGCGTACTACGAAGGTTGATATCTTCAATTGTGCCTTCTATTTTTTGATCCTCTGTTGCAATCCAGTCGCCAATTTGAAAAGGATTGTCCAGTGCAACCGACATTCCACCAAAAACATGCGCCAACGTATCACGTATACCAAAGGCAATCGCTACTCCTGTTAGACCAATCCCTGTTAAAAAGCCATTTATATTAAAGTCCCAAAATGAAGCTATTGTAAACATGGCTAATATCATCACAAGCACTTTACCGATACGAAGGAAGAACGGGAGAAGAACATTTTGCTCTTCATCGTTATTTAACTGTAATGGCTGCTTTGTATAATAATGAAGAACATCATATATACCTTTAAATGCAAAAAACACCATGATAGATAATACGAAATTTTTCGTTGCAAAATGTGTAAATAAAAATATTTTAAGTAAATTCGATAAACTAAGTACAACTACTGCAGACATAAACGCATAACGGATTGCGTTATTAAATTGTGCAAGCACAGTCGCTTGAAAATTACGTTGTCTCTTTTTTAAAAACGTTACACTGCTAGTAATTATTTTCTTCAGCACAAAATGCTGGAATAGCCAACCAAATACACAAAACGCGACTGCAATTGTAATGTCCATCCATGTTGGCGCAGTCAAGTTCGGTAATAACCATTTCATTGAATCCATGTAATTCTCCTTTTACTTACCTATGTACATTTTTGTAAATGTTTTAATACTGTCAAAAATGATATGACTATTCAGTAAAAATAAGCCGACCAAAAGCTCTCTGGTCAGCTGTACATTTTATTGAATCGCATCGTCTGCAAAAATAGCCTTATTTGCAAACCAAAAATGATGCTCATTAAAACGTTGTTCATTCATTGCAATTACTGAAAATTCGGCATGATAACGCTGCTTCATTTCCTCTATCATAGTCTTTGCACGCTTCCCTAATAAATATTGCCCATCAACAGGATTACCTTCAGTAAAAATAATAACATCTGTTTCTGCACATTGCTGATTTTCCTGTAGCAATCCTTTCACAAACTGTAGAACAGGTAAAATCGCCGCTTCCCCTTTTGCCTTATATTCAATAAAATCTTTAAAATCAGATAGATTTAAATGTCCATTTTCAAAGCGATAATGGACATGAATTTGACAATCATATGGCACGATATATAAATCTCTTTGCTCCTGATGCGCATCCATAAATAAAGACAAGATCATGCTTTTACACAGCTCTGAATATTTGGCCATTCCAGATGTTTGTTCAAGACATATAACCATTGGACCTTGCTCTTCCTTGTAGTCAACAAATGGAACATATAGAATATTACCACTTTTTGTCGTTTGTTGCTTTAGTTTTTGGCGTCTAGCTTCTTGCCACTTTTGCTCATAATACAAGCGCTGCTCTTTCCCATTCGCTAACTGCTCTGCCTGTTCAATAGTTGGAACGTTTTCACGAATCTCATGCATGACATCCGCTAGCTCAAGTGCAAATGCTGCCATATTTCGTAGTGTCTCACTCTTGTAAAAATAGTCAATAAAAAAATGTTGTTCCTTATCACTTAACTCTTCTAGATGTAAATTTTCATATAGAAAACCTAAGTATTTGCGTTGTTCTATTGAAATTTCTAGACCAAATTTCTTCATAAGTGATTCTACACTGTCTTTCATGCAGCAGCACCTCCTAAGCACCTATTTTTTCGGGATAATGTCTATAGTATAACCAAATTATTTTTTTGACAATACAATAACACCCTACAGTATTTGACGCATCGGTAGAGTGCAATGTTGCTGCAATTTCGTTTATGTAGTTATTTAATGCAGAAAGCAGCCCAATGTGCCAGGCACTCAAACAATTTTGATGACTGGCCAACTTTGATTCATGGGGGGAACTGTAAAAATTGAAGATGTTACATTTCGCTTGTTAGCTTCATGAGTAACCGAATATTTTACAAAGTGCCAGACACTCACACAATTTAATGCACCACACGCAAATATAACAGATAGCCGTAAATATCTATTTTAAAATGAAAAAGACTATAGCCAATTCGAAGTTTTTCGAGTTAGCTATAGTCTAAAAGGGCCTCACAATGCAGCCCTCTTTTAATTATTCAATTCATAATGTTTACCTTTGATTAAGTAAAATAAATGTTCAGCAATATTAGTTGCATGATCAGCTGAGCGTTCAAGATAACGACAAACAAACGTTAAATGCGTTATTTGCGAAATATGCGCTGGATTTTCTGCACCAGCACGAAGCAATAATGTAACGGTCGCTCCATATAAATCATCTACATAATCGTCCAGATCAGCAATTTCTTTGGCACGAACTGTATCTTCGTCCTTAAATGCAGTAATAATGCTCTCAAGCATTTCTACAGTTTTATTGCACATTGTTTGTAAATTTGTTGTCGGAAAGACCAATGGCTCTTTGCCTATACGGATTGTCTCTTTAGCAATATTGACCGCATAATCGCCCACTCTTTCCATATCAGATGCTGCTTTTACAAGCACCATAAGACGACGTAAATCTGTTGCAACGGGCTGCTGCTTGGCGATCATTAAAATAACTCGATCATTAATTTCTTCTTCAAGGCGGTTAATAATTAAATCATCTTCAAGAATTTTTAACGCCTTCTCCAAATTTTGCTCTTGTAATGCTTCAAATGAAATTTTTAACGCATTAATACTACTTGTTGCAATTTCCACAAACTGTTCTTGAATTTCTTTAAGCTCTTGCTCAAAGCGTTCACGTACTGCCATCTATCGTTCCTCCTCTGCTTAGCCGAAGCGTCCTGAAATATAATCTTCTGTACGTTGATCAGCAGGTGTTTGGAAAATCACATCTGTTTTGTCATATTCAACGACTTCGCCGCTAAGGAAAAATGCTGTACGGTCCGAAATACGTGCTGCTTGTTGCATGTTATGTGTAACGATAATAATTGAATAATCCTTTTTAAGCTCTTGTACAAGCTCTTCTACCTTTAATGTAGAAATTGGGTCAAGTGCAGATGTTGGCTCATCCATTAAAATAACATCTGGCTCTATCGCTAAACAGCGTGCGATACAAATACGTTGTTGCTGTCCACCTGATAGACCGTATGCATTTTGATTTAAACGATCTTTTACTTCGTCCCAAATCGCTGCACCTCGCAGAGACTTTTCAACAATTTCGTCCAGAATTTTTTTGTTTTTAATGCCATGGATACGAGGGCCATAAGCAATATTATCATAAATAGATTTTGGGAACGGATTAGGCTTTTGGAAAACCATCCCCACACGAGTACGTAATTCCTCTACTGTATAACTTTTATCTAAAATATTGCGCTCACGATACAAAATCTCTCCCGAAGTGCGGACAGTTGGTACTAGTTCTACCATTCTGTTCAACGTTTTTAAATAAGTTGATTTCCCGCAACCTGAAGGGCCGATAATAGCTGTTACTTCATTTTCATAAATACTTAAATTAATGTCTTTTAAACCATGATGATCTCCGTACCATAAATTTAAGTTGCGCGTATCATACACTACTTTTTTCGCCACTTCAGCGCTAGCCTTTACATTTATATTAATCGATTTAACAACTGATTTTTCCTCTTTAAAATCTAGTACCATAAGGTCACCTCATTAATAACGTTTTTGGAATTTATTTCGAATAAAGATGGCAATCGAATTCATCAGTAACAGCACAATCATCAGCACTAAAATACCCGCTGCCGCTACATATTGAAATGCCTCTTGCGGACGTTTTGCCCAATCGTAAATTTGCATTGGCAATGCCGTAAACTGACTTAAAAGATCATTAGGTAAAAACTGTAAAATAACTGGAATCCCAAGTACTACTAACGGAGCTGTTTCACCAATCGCACGGGACAACGCCAAAATACTACCTGTTAAAATTCCCGGTATAGCTGCTGGTAAAACGACTCGTAAAATCGTTTGCCATTTTGTCGCACCCATACCGTAAGATGCTTCACGTTGTTCATTCGGTACAGCACGAATTGCTTCCTGCGCTGCCACGATAATTACAGGTAAAATTAACAAACTCATTGTTAAACCTGCAGCTAGAATACTTTTACCAAGTCCCATCATACGAACAAAAATTGTTAAGCCAAGTAATCCAAAAACAATTGAAGGTACACCTGCTAAGTTTGAAATATTCATACGAATAAAATCATTTAGTCTATTTTTCTTTGCATATTCTTCTAGATAAATGGCTGTTCCTACACCTAGAATGATTGATACGGGAGCTACAACCGCCATCAACCACAGCGAGCCAACTAATGCCGCTTTAATTCCCGCCTTATTCGCAAAACGAGAAGCAAAATTTGTTAAGAAATCAAAGTTTAAATAGCCAATTCCTTGTGTCACAATCCGGTAGAGCAAAATAGCTAGCATCACAAGTGCAAATGTAGTTGCCAAGAAAAATAAGAACTTCCACACTTTATTGAATGTAATACGCTTTGTCATTCGTTTCTTGACGACTGTATCATCGATATAGCGCATGCTAGTAAACCTCCCTGAAGCGTTTCGAAATATAATGAGCAATTAGATTCATTACTAAAGTAAAGATAAATAAAGTGAATCCAACTGAGTAAATCGAGTAATAAATCGTCGTTCCATAACCAGCATCACCAGTTGACACTTGAACAATATAAGCTGTCATTGTTTGGATGGAATCTGTCACATCAAGATCAAATTTCGGTGTTGATCCACCAGCAAGTGATACAATCATCGTTTCCCCAATTGCCCGGGAAATAGCGAGTACTACCGATGCAATAATCCCTGACAAAGCTGCTGGTAACACGACTTTTATAGCAACTTCAAACTTCGTTGCACCTAAGGCTAAAGCCCCCTCACGCATACTGTTTGGTACAGATGACATCGCGTCCTCTGATAGTGATGTAATCATTGGCAAAATCATAATGCCCACTACAATCCCTGGACTAAGTGCATTAAACAGCTTCAGTTGTGGAATGATTCCTTGTAGCAATGGTGTTACAAACGTCAATGCAAAGAAACCATAGACAATTGTTGGAACACCTGCTAACACTTCTAATATCGGTTTAACGGTACGTCGTATTTTCTCGCTTGCATATTCACTCAAATAGATTGCTGAAGCAATTCCAAATGGTACAGCTACGGCAACTGCAATAAATGTTACTTTAAGTGTCCCTGCAATAAGTGGTAATATCCCAAACAAAGGCTCCTTCCCAGAAAACGGTAGCCACTGTGTACCAAATAGAAAATCCGTAATCGAAACACGTTTAAAGAACTCAAACGTTTCAAAAATAAGGGTGAAAACAATGCCAAATGTCGTCAAAATCGAGATAAGCGCTGCAGAAAATAATAAAGCTGGCATGGCTTTTTCCACTATTTTCTTAGTTTTATGATTGCGCGAATTTGCAATTAATTGTTGCACAGATGATGTCTTATTTTCTTTATGAGAAACCATTGGGTACTCCTTTCCATTAAGCAAGGGAAAGAGCATACATCTCTTTCCCTCTATGCATGTCTGCTTATTTTAAACCTTCTAAAGTTTTTAAGCCTTCAGCATATTTTTCTTCAGGTAGACTAACATAACCTACTGCCTCTGCCATATCCCCTGCATTTTCAAGTGTGAATTTGATGAAATCATATGCTGCTGCATTATCTTTAATTGCACTGTTTTTCACATATGTGAATAACGGACGTGAAAGTGGCGTATATTCCCCAGCTTCAATTGTGTCATGTGTTGGTTCAATGCCATTTACTTTCACAATGTTTAATTTATCTTTATTTTCTAAGTAGTAAGCGAAGCCGAAGAAGCCAATTGCGTTTTTGTCACCAGCAACACCTTGGACTAGCATATTATCATCCTCTGATAATGTTGCTGCACTTACTAGATCAGCACCATCTAAAACTACTTCATCAAAGTAATCATACGTACCTGAATCAGTACCTGGTGAATAGAAGACGATTTTCTCTGCTGGCCATGATGGGTCGATGTCTGACCATTTTTTCTCTGTGCCATCTTCAGTCCAAATTTTCTTTAATTGATCTATCGTTAAGTCCTTTGCCCAATCGTTTTCAGGGTTCACCACTACAGATAAACCATCATATGCTAAAGCTAACTCAGTGTAAGCAATTCCTGCTTGCTCTAGTTTTTCTTTCTCTTCAGTTTTTATAAAACGAGATGCATTTGAAAAGTCTGTCTCACCTGCGATGAATTTTTCAAAGCCGCCACCAGTACCAGAAACACCTACCGATACTTTGACATCCGGTTGTGCACCTGCATACTCTTCAACAACTGCTTCAATGATTGGTGCTACTGTTGATGAACCATCTCCAGCAACTGAACCTTGCAGTTTCTCGTCAGCAGCTTCTTGTCCTGAGTTCGCTGGTGCATTCGTTTCTGCATTGTTACCATTTTGCGCTGAGTTGTCTCCACTACATGCACCTAGCATTAATGCTGAACCCATTACCGCTGTCATCGTTAAGTACTTCCACTTTTTCATCTCATTTGCCTCCGTCACTAACTTTTTTATTTGTTGTTTGCCTTACAATCTTTACTATAATGACTTATTGTTGAATTCGTATAAATCGTTCGTAAAAGACACGTAAAGGAATGTAATGCTTTGTAAATGATTGTAAAGAATCATTTACAATCACATTCATACTTGCTTCCTTTAGGAAAAATGCTATAATAAGCATTTGTGTCAGGAAATACTTTAAGAGGGGTTTGACTTTGTGATTAATCATGCAAAAGTGCAAAATGCCGATTACTTTAAAACATATTTAACACTTATCATGGATCATCGGGAGTTTTCTTTACAGGAGGCTATTGATTTTATGGTGTCATCTTATTTCTTTAATAATATAGAGCTCTATGGAAAAAAACCGAAGCAACAGTTTGAATTAGCAATTCAACAACTTTCTGTCTAGTAAATCGCCTCTAGAAATTAGACGCGAAAATAGACGCTTTGACTATAAATAAAAAACCGCTAGGCATTTAAAATGCGCTAGCGGTTTTTTTATTCTTGTTCATCCTCGCCAATTTTATCATTTGTAATAGCAGGTAAAATTGGTTGCTCTACTTTATTATCTGTCACTTTTGTCGTGTCGTACTTTTCTTTTAGCTCATAGTATTTATCTAAAGCACGTCTTGCAATAACGTTATTGTTTGATAAATGTTGATCTAGGTTAGTAGTTGCCCAAGGAATCACAACAGCATAGGCAATTTCAGGATTTTCATATGGCGCATAGCCAACATGCGTCAAATTAATCGTATTTGTACCATAACGCTCTTTTAACGGACCATAATATACAACTTCGGCTGTTCCCGTTTTTCCGGCAGCTGTATACGGCGCATTCGCAAATGCTGATCGTGCAGTACCACGAGAGCCTGTATAAACACGGTGCAATCCTTGTTTAACATAATTAATTTCATCATCAGTATTATCGATATGATTTAAAATTCTCGGTCCTACTTCTGTCACTAATTGTCCAAGCTGCTGACCATCTTTTGATGGATCACGCACTTCTTTCACGACATGGGGCTGAATACGGTAGCCACCATTCGCTATCGTTGAGATGTATTGTGCTAGTTGTAGCGGTGTATACGTATCATACTGTCCAATAGCTAAGTCGAGCGTTTTACCACCCATTGTAGGACCTGAAGGACCTTCCACTCCACTAAATTCATTTGGTAAATCAATGCCTGTATTAACACCTAAGCCAAATTGTGCATAGGAATTACGCATATTTGGGAATGTTTGATCATTTAATCGTAATGGCATCATATAACTATATGGTGTGCCATTGATCAGCATTGCTGTTTTAAACATATAAACGTTAGAAGATTGTTCAAGTGCACTTAAGCCGTCCATTGAAATATACCCACCATGGTTAAAGATCGATTTTTTTACTGGTGTACCAAGTAAATGGATAGGTTCATCTCCCAATACTGTGCTCGGCGAAATTGCCCCTAGTTTATAACCTGTAAGCAAAGTGGCTGCTTTTACGACAGACCCTGCTTCATAAGCTGTTGTGAACGATCCGTATGCATAATCCACAACTACATTTTTCCCAGTTTCTGAATCTTTTTCTATTTTTTTACCGACCATTGATAAAATGTCACCGGTGTTCGGATCCATCATGATTAAGAAAGCGCGATCCAATAAACTAGAGCCAGACATCGCTTTTAAATTAAGCAGTTCTTCCTCTACAATTTTTTCATTAGCTGCCTGTAACTCACTATCAAATGTTAATACTAAATCTTTTCCAGGCTCGCCTTCATATGTCGTAATGGTATCGACAACTTGCCCTTTTTTATTCGTAATATTTTTGACAACTGTTTTTTGCCCTTGTAAAAGCTCTTCATATTGCGCTTCAATATAACTTTCTCCTACGCGGTCATTACGAGAATAATCCCGTGCCAAATAATAATTCAGCTTATCTTTCGGAATCCCCTTCGTTGGAACAGTTGTGCGGCCTAACACAGAAAGTGAAGATAGTTTGACACGCTTCCAGTCTGTCGTTGTATTGACTCCTGGCAACTCCGTTAAACGCTCAGAAACACGTGCAAATTCATCAGCTGTTACATTTTCACTTTTAATGATTTGTGGTGATAAATTATAGCCTGATACCATTTCTCGGTAAATTGCTAGTACTTCTAAATCATCATCAGTTAATTGTGCTAATTCTTCGTCGGTAATGCGCTCACGCACAACCTTATCAATCTCTGCATTTGCTTGACTTGTCGTAATATTTTCTTGGGTTTTAATTTTAGTTTGCTCTGCATCAGAAATTTTTGCGTATGCCGCATCATGATTTTTTAAAATCCAAAAATCATATTTATCACGTAGTGTGATACGGTCTATCGGCTGTTCAATCAGCTGCGCAAGCTTTTCAGCTATTGCTAGCATATCCTCAGTTTTTGTCGTCTGCATTTTCGTATATGTAATTGCATTTTCCGGTTGGTTATCAACTAAAATTCGCCCATAACGATCATACATTCTACCCCTTGGTACACTTGTATTAACAGGTACTTCCTCTGTCCGCTCTAAAATACGAACATAATCTTCCCCTTTTACAATTTGCATATAACCAAGCCTAAAAATTAACATCGAAAATACGATAAATATTGCAAAGAAAAGGACATTCATACGAAATGTTAAATTAGAATGATGCTTTGCTTTAACACTCGCTGCGCGATTTTTCCCCGGTGCTTTGCGCATATGTATTACCCTCCTCATCTAATAACTGTTTAAATACACGATACCTAGTATACCATTCGAAGTTAAGTCAGAAAAGCATACACAAGAATCAATTTCATAAATGTTGTTTTCCATTAAAAGAAAATATTGAAAAAATGTAGAACAGGATTTTTTGCATCATTATGCAACAGGCAAACGCTTTCCTTGGCAAGCACCAAGCGTTTTCCATCACCACGTTCAGCCCAGGCTTGCTTATCCGCTGGCATCTTCGCCCTTCGCTCCATTGAAATTCGTTACTTCCCCAAGAAAAACTACTTATGAAATGAACTCATTTTATAATTCCTTACTAATAGCTTCATTTATTTGACGGTACTTTGCAAGAAAAGTTTCCTTCAAAACATATCGATTTCTTTAAATTAGTAAACTACATTGGAAAGTTATCACTTGATGCGATAAATTCATTTAAAAAGGGCTATGCAAGGTGATTTTCACCCATTGCATAGCCCTCTACTCGAAAATTAATTTTTATAGTTCCACTTCACTGACGTCAGCTTCGCAGAAATATAATTGTTTTCTCGCAAATGATTATTTTGCAGCTTGGAATTTAGCTTCTACTACATCCCAGTTTACTACGTTCCAGAAAGCACCGATATAATCTGGACGACGGTTTTGGTAGTTTAAGTAGTAAGCGTGCTCCCAAACATCTAATCCTAAGATTGGTGTTTTACCTTCCATGATTGGAGAGTCTTGGTTTGGTGTAGAAGTAACTGCTACTGAATCACCATCAACGATTAACCAAGCCCAACCTGAACCGAATCGAGTTGTTGCAGCTTTAGCAAACTCTTCTTTGAAAGCATCGAAAGAACCAAATTTAGCATCGATTGCTTTTGCTACTTCACCAACTGGAGTTTTTGAACCGCCTGGAGCGATTAATTCCCAGAATAGTGTGTGGTTAGCATGTCCGCCACCGTTGTTACGAACTGCAGTTTGTTTGTCAGCTGGTAGTGCGTCGATGTTTGCGATTAAGTCATTAATGTCTTTTTCAGCAAATTCAGTACCTTCTACTGCTGCGTTTAAATTTGTTACATAAGTATTGTGATGTTTAGAATGGTGAATCTCCATTGTTTTTGCATCAATATTTGGTTCTAATGCGTCATAAGCATAAGTTAATTGTGGTAATTCGTAAGCCATTTTTAAGTTCCTCCCTAAAATAAAGAAATAATTAGTACATCCTTAGATTATCAAAATTGGTCAAACCATTCAATGAAAAATACCTCAAATCAAAGATTTCAGCCTTTTGACCGAAAAAACAATCCACTCTCTATCATACCCACTTCTTTATTTTGTTAAACTTTATAATTACACCCACAAAAGTGCACGAACAAATTATATAGCAATGAAGAAAATAACAATCATCACAATTTGAATAACCGCTTTCGCTACAGTTGATGTTAAAAAGCCGATGAGGGAACCAACACCACTTTTCACAGCTTCCACAACTGTTCTTCGCTCCACTAGAAGCTCCGCAATAACCGCTCCTAAAAATGGACCTACTAATATTCCTGCAACTGGAATAACAAATGGACCAATCAATAAGCCAATTGTACTTCCCCACATCCCTGCATTTGAACCGCCAAATTTTTTAATGCCAAAAGCATTTGCAACGGTGTCAGCACCAAATAGCAAGACAACAAATAATATTTCAATAGCCCAGAACCACCAGCTTAAATCGGCGAATGAGAAAAAGAATCCATACAGTAAAAAACCACCGAGTAAAAATAAAACGCCAGGGATTATCGGATACACTAAACCTACAAATGAAATGATAAAGCAGGCAATTACTACGATCCAGCCAACGACTTCCATAACAATCTCTCCTTTTGTCGTGCATTGACTTTTATACGAAACATATTGCCAAAAGTTTCATACCTAATGACGAATGCCTAATATAGAATCTGCAATATTAACTGCATGATCCCCTATTCTCTCCAAGTTGCTCACAATATCGGTATAAACGATACCCGCAGCGCCACTACATTCATTAGTATTTAAGCGTGCGATATGCTTTTGTCTTAGTTTATCCTCCATATCATCAATTAAACTCTCGAGCTCTGTTACTTCTTGTGCCAAACTAAGACTAGCTGTATCAAGCGCTTCTATGCTTTTACGTACTGCCTCAATCGCGAGACTAAACATACCAATTAAATCTTGTCGCGCTGATTTACTTAAACTTACTTCATGGTGATCTTTATATTGTAAAAGCTCTAATATATTTTCAAAATGGTCGCCGATACGCTCAATATCGCGTACATTTGTTAAAAGAGTATGGTGACGAACCGAATCAGCATGAGAAAGTGGCTGCTTTGAGACCATAACTAAATAATTTGTTATTTCTTTATCTAAGTGATTGAGTCCAACTTCCAATTGTAATACTGTCGGAATATGTGCGGATTCCCCAGTTTTCATATATAAAAACGTTTCTTCTAATCCCCTAAGAGCATGCTCGCCCATCCGTAAAACTTCCTCTTTTGCCTGCCCTAGCGCAATGGCAGGAGAAGAATCGATAAATGCTGGATCTAAATGCTTCGTCGTAACATCAATATTGCCATCATTGCCAGGTAATAGTTTTGTTACTAGCAACGTTAACCCTGCAATAAATGGTAGCTGAATCATCATATTAAAAACATTAAATGAGCCATGTGCTACAGCAATTTGCATACGCGGCTCCAAGTGAAATAGACCACTAATCCAATGTACATAGTTTATAAACGGGGTAAAAAGCAACATAAAAATAACTGTCCCAATAACATTAAACAACACATGTGCTGCCGCAGCACGCTTTGCATAGATTGAAGCACCCAACGAAGCTAAAACAGCTGTAATCGTCGTCCCTATATTTTCGCCAAATAAAATCGGTAGCGCACTATCTAAGCCAATTAAATTCTCGGCATATAAGCCTTGAAGTACCCCGACTGTCGCTGTCGAGCTTTGTACGAGTAACGTAAAAATAGTACCTAGAAATATTCCAATTACCGGCTGGTTACTTAGATGAATAGTTAATGATTCGAAATCCGCTAATTGATGCAGCGACTGCATACTTGCACTCATTAACTCCAGCCCTAAAAACAAACCACCAAAGCCAAATAAAATTTGCCCAATATGATGATAGATTGCTTTTTTAAAGAAAAACAAACATGCTGCACCAATCGCAAGTAATGGATAAAAATAAATACCAATATTAATACCGATAATAAATGCGGTTATTGTTGTACCAATATTAGCTCCCATAATAACGCCAATAGCTTGACGAAGTGTTAAGAAGCCTGCACTCACTAGGCCAACAGCAATCACTGTTGTTGCTGAGCTTGACTGGATACAAACCGTTACGATTATCCCAACTAACACACCCATTAGCGGATTTGTCGTAAATCGATTTAGCCATTCTCGAAGTCTATCATCTGCCGATTTTTGTAAACCTTCGCCCATGTATTTTATGGAAAATAAAAAGACCCCTAATCCGCCTAAAAATTGAAATAATATGCTTTGCCAATCTATTGTCAATGGTTTTCGCTCCAATTCCTACGTCTCTACTACTCTATTCCTAATCATTAAATGAAATTGTACAAAAAGTAAAGAATACCTTTAACTTCTTTACACAATGTTAACATTTTAGCATCGTATTCACAGATAAAGTTACTAATGTCCATATCTAGTCATTCCTGAACATGTTAGAATATCGTTTGGAGGAGATATAAATGAAACACTCACAATTATTTATCGATAGCTTAATACATCCTAAAAAACTAGCAGCCTATCGTTTACTACCTATTGGGAAAGTTATTCAATATACCTTTCTATTAATTACGATTGTTACAGTATTTTCTTTTGGGCGTTTTTCTGCTGATATGTCCATCAATACGATTGACATTAGCGGTATTACCGAATACATAGAACAAATAAAGTGGCTCTTATACCCTGTCACATTCATTATGCTGTTTGTAATGACAACAATGTTGATTTTTGGGCAAATTGCTCTCTATGCGTTAGCAGGATTATTTATTTTAAAAATCATGAAACGCCGTGGTGAATACCGCCATATTTGGCGCACAACAACATTCGCTATTACATGGGCCACTATTTTAAGTATGCTAGCAGAATACATTCCAAATGCCGCTACGATTATCTCGATCTTGTCTTTACTATTAACGATAACTCTATTAATCGTAGCCTTTACAAAATATCCAAAACAAGCAATTTTAAAATAATAGGCATGATTCCCCTCTCTTCTCAATATAGTGTAGAAAAAGGAGGGGATTTTTTGCGTGCATTCTTATTAACCGTTGCAATCGTGCTTATCGCTTTTGTCGTTAAAGTAGATTTAACAGAAGGAACATTATCTCTTGCTGCCTTCTATCCTAAAGAAAGTCAAAATGCATTTTGTGAAAACCAACGCGAACCTACTTACATCAGTGTACAAACGATTCAAGGCGATACGATACATAGCTTATTTGCACTACATCCTGCAAAAGTGCCGATGACCTTTCCTGAACGACTGGAGCTTTTTTATCAATTAAATCCACATTTACAATTACAAGCACTTGTACCAGGCGAAAATATTAAGCTTCCTCTCTCTTTTGAATTCGAAAATAAATGCGGAAAATGAAAAGTTAACGTTTCTTCCTTGTCCTTATTTTCTTACACTGATAAAATAAGTGTCAGTGACGGCTGAAAGTAGTGGCCCGAAAAGGAGAGAAAGTTAATGAGTGAAATATGTCACCGTTCAAAAACACGTCCAGTACGTGTCGGTAATTTAACAATTGGTGGTAGTAATGAATTATTCATTCAAAGTATGTGTACAACAAAAACACATGATGTCGAAGCAACAGTAGCAGAAATTCTTCGACTTGAAGAAGCAGGCTGTCAAATCGTTCGCGTTGCAGTCCCAGATGAACGTGCGGCTGATGCAATCGCAGAAATAAAGAAACGTATCCATATTCCATTAGTAGCTGATATTCACTTTGACTATAAATTAGCTTTAAAAGCAATTGAAAATGGTATCGATAAAGTTCGTATTAACCCAGGTAATATTGGGCGTAAAGAAAAAGTTGAAGCGGTTGTTACAGCAGCGAAAGCAAAAGGCATTCCTATTCGTATCGGCGTAAATGCTGGTTCACTAGAACGTCATATTCTTGAAAAATACGGCTATCCAACTGCAGATGGCATGGTAGAATCTGCATTACACCATATTAAAATTTTGGAAGACTTAGATTTCCACGATATTATCGTGTCGATGAAGGCATCAGACGTCAATTTAGCGATTGAAGCATATGAAAAAGCTGCAAAAGCATTTGATTATCCTCTACATTTAGGGATTACAGAATCAGGTACACTTTTTGCAGGGACTGTAAAATCAGCAGCTGGTCTTGGCGCCATTTTGTCAAAAGGCATTGGGAATACACTTCGTATCTCTCTTTCTGCAGATCCTGTAGAGGAAGTGAAAGTTGCACGTGAGCTATTAAAATCATTTGGTTTAGCATCTAATATGGCGACATTGATTTCTTGCCCTACATGTGGACGTATTGAAATCGATCTTATCTCTATCGCTAACGAAGTTGAAGAATACATTTCAAAATTGAATGTTCCTTTAAAAGTTGCTGTTCTAGGCTGTGCGGTTAATGGTCCTGGTGAAGCACGTGAAGCAGATATCGGTATTGCTGGTGCGCGTGGTGAGGGGCTGTTATTTATGAAAGGCAAAACTGTCCGTAAAGTGCCAGAAGAAACAATGGTAGAAGAGTTGAAAAAAGAAATCGATAAGCTTGCTGCTGAAATGGTAGAAAAACGTGCGGCTGAAGAAGCAGCAAAAGCGAACGCCTAAGGGGGTGCTAGCATGACAAAGCCTCGTTTTGGAATCGATATTGACGGAACAGTAACATGTCCGAGTACACTCATTCCTCACATCAATAAGCAGTATAATGTAAATATTACGCTTGATGATGTATGCGAATATGATTTTTTATCAGCTTTCCCACATCCCGTAGATCGCACAGCATTCAACGCGTGGTTTAAGGAAAATGAGCCTTATATGTATGAAGTTTCGGAGGCCGCAAAAGATGCCAAAGAAATTTTAAGTGCTTGGCAAAATACTTATGAGCTATATTACATTTCTGCACGCGGTCAAAATGTATCAGATATTACGATGAACTGGTTTAAGTCACAGGCTATCCCATTTGATCATATTGAACTTATAGGGAGTCATGACAAACTAGCTTCAGCGAAAAAGCATAGTGTAGCAGCTTTCTTTGAGGATAAACATGATAATGCTGTGATGCTCGCTGAAGAATTAAAAATACCCGTGGTGTTATTCGACACACCATACAATCGACTTGCTGTACCTGACAATGTTGTGCGCGTTTATAATTGGCAAGAAGCAAATCAATTTATCACTAATTACTTTAAGTAAAACTTATAAAAATTAAACAAAAGAGTCGTGTTTCCTTTGTGGAACACGACTCTTTTCAGATTGTTGCAATGCAAAAATTGTCTAAAAGTCGCCCATGGCAACACAACTGGTGTGACAAAGAAATTTATTGCACGTTTAAACTTCAAGAATCCCCCGTAACCAACGCTCCACAAAATTTTCAAAAGTTATCCCATAATTATCATATACAGCGTGATACACAAAATAAGTTCCTAATCGGTCAAGTATTTCATCATTAATTTTCATCCCAAAATGCTCCCCTTTCAAGTGATAATTATTTAAAAATTCAGTCTATTAATTCTTTGCCATCAAGCATACTTTGGAAAAGGCCGTATCGTTGAAAAAACGTCACAATCTGCCTCTTACATACCCTTTCTTCATAATTTTCTTTTCGTTAAGATAGTAGTAACAACTAGTGGAACTGGGGGGTACTCCTTGTGAAATGGATGACAAAACTTGCTATTGTTACATGCCTGTCTGTCTTACTTGCTGGCTGCGGTGATAGACTAACTGAAATTAAAGATGCCTTTTCTGGCATTAACTCAGCGGCTGATGCAGCAGCTAGCGCAGTTAGCCAAGATGTGCATGCAATAAGAGCTCTTACAATTAATTACAATGACGAATCCTTTACTATTAATGACCTATTTAAAACTATTTTACGTGACATACGCTGGGAATATGACGGCAAAAAAAATGAGCTTCATGTCCAAGGCACTTGGCAAGCACCGTTATTCTCTGAACAAGCTTGGGATGACCATATGCAAAAACAGCTTGCTGAGACGGGTTTGGTAACCGTTATTTGTGTAATCCAAGACGATCAAATTGATAGCTCACAGACAGAAGTAACGCTTGTATTCAATCAAGAAAAGATACTACAATTAAGTGGTGATGATGCCCTTCATCATCTATATGATACATATTTAAAAAAATAATTCTTATAGCTTTTCTGACGATTATCGTTAAGAAAAGCTATTTTTATGTAGAGTAACTCCATTTGCATGACCTTACCTCAACAAATTCCAATGACACAAATTAATCTTACAATTTAGAAATATTAAAGCTTATTATTTGAATGCTAGTAAACCATCACGTTATAATCAAAGTATCACGTGATGGTTGGGAGGTCATTGCATTGGGACAGAAAAACTAAAAATTGGTGAGCTTGCTCAAAAAACAGGCATTACAAAAAGAACAATTGATTATTATACAAATTTAGGCCTGTTGGAGGCAGAACGTTCCGAGTCAAACTATCGCTTTTACGACCCTGCCATGATTGATCGACTTTATTTTATTGAACAGCGTAAACAAGAAGGGCTTTCACTAGGAGAAATACAAAACGCACTCAATATTAATAGTTATGAAGAAATCGATGTTCAAATGCTACGTTTAAAAATGCAAGATTTAGAACATGATGTATCATCTTTACTTGAACAAATGAACAATCAAGACAATAAAAATATTCAATCAATTAAAAAAAATGTTTCACCTGAAAGTATTGCACTTATGCAATCTTTATTATTACTTATTAATACCTAGGAGGTGACGTTCTGTTTTGCAGAACGACTATTTGGAGACCATACTGAATTTATCAATTTTCACGATTTTATTAGCGTTAACCGCGTTTTTCGTCGCAACGGAATTTTCAATTGTTAAAATGCGTTCCTCTAGGCTTGACCAATTAATCGCAGAGGGCAATAAAAATGCCATTCCCGCGAAGCATGTTGTCAATCACTTAGATGAATACCTATCCGCCTGTCAGCTTGGCATAACGATAACAGCACTTGGTATCGGGATGGTAGGAGAAAAAACCTTTGAATTTATGCTGCACCCATTATTTGAAATAATCGGAATTGCTGATAAGTATATACCGATTTTCACAATTGGTACCGCTTTCGCTATCGCTACTTTTTTACATGTTGTCGTTGGTGAATTGGCGCCAAAAACAGCAGCTATCCAAAAGACGGAAAAGATTGCATTACTTTTTGCTAAACCGATTATCGCTTTCTATAAATTGATGTACCCATTCATTTGGTTTTTGAACGGATCAGCACGTATTCTTCTAGGCTTCTTCGGCATGAAGCCAGCAAATGAGCACGAGATATCACATACGGAAGAAGAATTGCGCTCATTGCTATCTGAAAGTTTTAAAAGCGGTGAAATCAATAAAACTGAGTTAAAATTCGTTAATAATGTCTTTGAATTTGACGAGCGTATTGCTCGTGAAATTATGGTTCCCCGCACAGAAATTGCAGGCATTGAAAAAAACGAAACCTTCACCAATATTATTCATTTTATCGCCGCTGAAAAATATACTCGCTACCCTATTTATGATGGTGACCGAGATAATATTTTAGGGTTTATCAATGCAAAAGAATTATTTACCCATGGTCTACTTGAACAATTAACGGATGATTCTTTTGTGCTTGAAGATTTTATTAACCCTGTTATTCGTGTAATAGAAACGACACCTATTCAACAATTACTTGGCCGCATGCAAAAGGAACGCATTCATATGGCTATTTTAATGGACGAATATGGTGGTACTTGCGGACTTGTCACAGTTGAGGATATTTTAGAAGAAATCGTTGGAGAGATTCGTGATGAGTTTGACGATGATGAAATTGCTGAAATTCGAAAAATAAGTAACAATCATTATATTTTGAATGCCAAAATGCTTGTAGAAGATGTAGAAAATTTACTACAAATTTCACTAGATACAGATGATGTAGAAACACTCGGTGGTTGGTTCTTAACCGTGAATAATGGCATTAGAGCTAGTAAAAACATCGAGCTGGAACAATATGTATTTAGCATTTATGAACAACGTGGTCATCAGCTTCACTATATCGAAGTACGTCCGCTCCAAAAAGCTGCCCCTGTTACAACAGAAAGTTAACTGGACAATTTCCCTTCGTTAGAAGCATCAAATGGCAATCAAAACTTAAGATAAATAAGGCTATACTAGTATTTCTATATACTTTTTGACTCATTCCATTATTAGCCATATTTATATATAATGTTTATATAAATGATTTTATTTTCAGGGGGCAATGTTATGAAACTTTTTAAACTTTATCATTCAGACGGTATCCACATTATTACCGATGTCAAAAAACATAAGACAAATATCGAATTAAAAACGATTACAGGAGAAATTTTATATATTATCGTTGTAACTGACGAAAACTATACAGTATACGATGACCGCTTCGCTGGCGCTTCAAAGCAGTTAAATTCTGTTGAGGCATTTGATATTGATGGAAGCTTTAGAAGCCTTGACTTTGATAATATGCGCTCATTATTCAAAGAAGCATTTACGAAACTATTACAAGAAATCGCTGAGTGTGTAAATGATGGAGACGAGCTAGTTGATCTTGATACATTACGCCATAAAGTAAGTGCGCAAATTAAAGGAATTCATTTCCGTGTTATTTCTGACACAAAAAAATATGAATATTAATTGCCTGTTATCACAATCAACAGACTGCTCAATGAGAAAGATTCTTCTTTGAGCAGTCTTTTTCTTTCGCTCCGTATTCTATTACCTTTTCAAATGCTAGCTCCCCAGATCTTCGCACTACTATTTTGACTTTCATGTATAATGGAGCGTAACAACCTGATGAAAGGATGTTTGCATGAATCGTGAACAACTAATTTCCCTCATTTCAGAGAAACTAAAATTAATTCGAACAGAAAAAACATTAACGCAAGACCAAATGAGCAACCTATTAGGGCTTTCAAAAAAAACACTCGTGCAAATTGAAAAAGGTCGCATTACAACAGGCTGGACCACTGCAGTTGCTGTATGTGCACTATGTCGTGAAAGTTCAATTTTACAGCATGAGCTAGGCGGTGATCCCCTTGAGGTAGTTGACTTAATCGCCAATAATGGCACTTTACAACCAAAGGAAAAAACGATGGGCGGATACATATGGTGGAAAAATGTAAACGAGTGGAAAGGCTATCGTTTACAACAAAATGTGATTAGTCAACATTATCGAATTTTAGATACCGACAACTACCGCTTGCTTTCAACCTTTGACGAAAGTATCGCGGAGCAAGAATGGAACAAAATTAAAAATAGTTAAAACTAATTTGAATATAAATCCCTATTCCCGAGGAGGTTTATATTCAAATTATATTTCACAACAAAAATCTCTAAGGAACATCTAGAATACTTTTTATTTGCCATCAACGCTTGCACTACCACAACTCCTCCCCTCATTTATTGCAAATCTATAGACAAACGATTAAATGCTCAAACTCTCTCTGACATAAGATAAAAGAAGGCGATAATTTGCAGAAGATGCTTTATCGTATGAACATAATTCTCTAAAATGGTTACTTATCTAAAAATGTTTTAGGTATTTTTGCCGTCATTACTAAATGAGAAAAGTCGAATTTTGTAAGATTAATCTCTATAATGAAATGTAACGCCTGTTTTACTGGAAAGGATGCTTTTTATGACACGTATACTAGCAATTAGTGATATACATGGGGAACTAGAACTTTTGGAAGAATTATTGCTAAAGGTAAAGTTCGATGCCACACAAGATGAACTATTTTTACTTGGAGATTATATTGATCGAGGTCCTGCTTCTTGTGGTGTTTTAAATATAGTTGCGGAATTACAAGCAACTGGGGTACGCGTACTACTAGGAAATCATGAAGCTATTATGCTAAAAGCCTGTCGTACAGGGACTCCAAAAGCTTGGAATCATTGGACTTCACTCTGTGGTGGAGATGCAACACTTGCCAGCTATGGCTATCATGTGGAAGATTTTGAAGATGCTATTGTCAGCAATACATTACCTAGTTACATTCAAACATTACCGAAGCTTGAAGAACATTTACAACTTATAGAAACTTTTGAAACTTATATAGAGTTAGAAGATGCAATTTTTGTACATGGCGGCGTTGTGCCTGGCGTAGCATTGGCTGACACAGATCCTTTACAACTTATATGGATTCGAGAAGAATTTCATACAGGCTATGATGGAGAGAAAACGGTGATTTTTGGCCATACCCCTACTTATAAGTTGCATCAGGACCCAACAAATTATGATGTTTATTTTGGTGACAATAATATTATCGGCATAGATGGTGGTGCTGTATTTGGAGGGAAGCTTCACGCTTTCGAATGGCCGCACCGTCAATTTACATCTGTTGAAAGTGAAAAGCCAACAAGCTTAGAATAACTTGTTGGCTTTTCTATTTAGTTTTACCTATAACAACAGTTAATATAGTTTAAATATAACCCCAGCTAGCGAATAAATAATAACTGTTGAGAAGAGGATTGTCATATGCAAAAGTGAGAATACAAACATTTTTGTCGCCCACTTCTCTTGATTTTTATTGCTATGATAACCGTATATACTCATTGCAAGCCATGCGACACTTAATATTAGTGCGACAAGCATAATACCCTTACTTAACGAACCAAATAAAAAGCTAGATAATATTAGCAATATTAAATAAAAGTTCGTTTGGTAATAAGTACGACGCATCCCTTTTATTACAGGTAACATTGGAACACTGGCCGCTTCATAATCTGCATGCTTTCGAATAGCAATCGCATAAAAGTGTGGCATTTGCCATATGACCATGACAAAAAAGAGACCCATTAAAGCTGGGTGTGTAATATCTGAAGATACAGCCGCCCAACCAATTAAAGGTGGTACAGCGCCTGATATACTCCCTACTTCGGTATTATAAATTGTGCGACGTTTTGTCCACATAGTATACGGTACAACATATAAAAAGACACCAATAAAACCAAATAATGCAGCTAGTGGTGAAGCTAATGCTAATACACCTACTCCAACAATTAGCATAACAATTGCTAAAATCATCGTTGTTTTTGCTGACATTTCGCCTGTTACTGTAGGACGATTTTTTGTACGTGGCATAATGGCATCTATATCACGGTCATACACGTTATTAAACGCACCGGCAGCACCGATAACAAGTGCTGAACCAACTGTTGCAAAAATGATTTCTGGTATATTGTCCAAAAGCGTCATTTTATTTTTATACATCCCTAGCGTTAAGCCAGCCCACATAGGAATTAAATTGGATTTTATAATACCTGTTTTAACTGTTTGTGCTAAAACATTAGAGAGCGAGTGTTTCTCTATTGTCTTTTCTACAGTCTGTGGATTTTGATCCGTTTTTAGATTTTGTTCCATTCCTCTTAATTCCTTTTCTATTATAATTTCTATATGCGTCCTTCAATAGAAAGAGACATTTTTTGCATTCAACATATCAAATTATTATTTTACCCCTTTTAGGGCAGCTATGTCTCAAAGTTCACATAAAGTACATGATTTCATGAATGAAATAGGTTTAAGCCAAATCACAACTTCTTCTATGATACCACCGACTAGCATGAATTTGAACCTAATTGCCTTCTTTCCTGCATAATGCTATTCAAGAAAAACAATCTGCTCTATACTAATAGGTATGTTCTATTTAATTGAAGGAGTGTCTAACACGTGAAATACGGATTTATTGGTCTAGGTAACATGACCACAGCCATTATAAAAGGAATGTGCAATAGCGGAGATTTTGATTCCTCTTATATATATGGCTATAATCGCACAAAATCTAAAACAACTAAACTTGCTACCTCTTATGGCATACAAGCGACAACTTCTATCGAGGAACTGATGGTAAATTGTGATGTCATTATTTTAGGTGTAAAACCACAAATGCTACCTGATGTTTTGCCAGAAGTTAAAAACCATTTACAAGAAAAGCACATGATTGTATCCATTGCTGCTGGTAAAAATCTCAACTACTTCCAAGGCTACCTTTCAGAGTCCACTCCAATTATTCGCGTTATGCCAAATATCAATGCCCTAATTGGCGCATCAACAAGTTGCTACACTACAAATGAGCAGGTGACAAATTCACAACTTCGACTCATCACAACATTATTTGAAACAATTGGCACGATTATTGAAGTACCTGAACACTTATTCTCCATCTTTACGACAATAGGTGGGGCTTCACCCGCTTTCACCTATATGTATATTGATGCATTAGCTCGAGCAGCTGTGCGCGAAGGTATGCCTAAAAATATGGCACTTGATATAGCAGCGAATGCTGTATTAGGCAGTGCGAAAATGATCTTACAATCAAAAGAACACCCATGGGCACTTGTCGATCAAGTATGCTCTCCAGGTGGAACGACAATTCAAGGCGTATCTTCACTGCAAAGCAATCATTTCGAAACGACAATCCACGATGCAGTTGCGGCTGTAACGGATAAGGACCGCAGTCTTTCTAAATAAAGCATAAATTTTAAAAGGCATCGAGAAATTTATTCCCGATGCCTTTTATTTTCTATCGTTACTGCATATTCTCTTGTAATTGTTGTGTTAAAAACATCACTATATCTTGTCTGTTTTCCGGCGTAACACCATGTCCATCTGGATATTGCTTGAATGAAACAGATGCACCGAATTGCTCAAATAGTTCCTTGCTTTCAACACCCCATTGAGATGGAATCACATAATCATAATCGCCATGAGAAATAAAGGCATGTAGATGATTAACTGTACGAATTGCATACTCCTCAGTGACAAATTTTGGCGTGTATCCGCTCAATGCTACAATACCTGTAATTAAATTGCCCATAACAAAAGCTAATGACTGTGCCAATACCGCACCTTGACTAAATCCAAGTACATATACTTTATGAGGGTCAATTTGAAACTCTTCAATAGCTTCTAACATAAAGCGTTGAAGAGCAATTAACACTTTGTCAAAAATAGCTCGATCTGGTTTTCCAACTTCCTGAATTGTGAAAAAGGCATAACCAGGCTTTTGTGTGATAGGACCTCTTACGCTAATTATATGACATTGATCTTGAAATTCTTGTACTAATTGCGGTAGATCCTCTTCATTACTACCCATGCCATGCAAAAGAAAAATAGCTGGATATTTTTTAGTCGGGTCCATATTTGTTGGTTGTGTATGTTTATATGTGAATGGTGTATTCATGGACATAATTCCTTTCAAGTAAACTCAGTCCTATTTTATCATATCGCGCGATTATCCTGCACAAATGTTGTTTTTATAAACGATTATTTCTAGCTTTCTAAAACGTAAAAATCCACTTCGCTTTCCGCAGGCACACACATAAGCCGCAGGAGTCTCCGTGGATTTTCACTTGGTTACTAGAATTGTTTGAGTGCCTGGCACTTTATTTTAAGTTTGTTTTTGAAATAAGCCCGTCCGTATGATAGGCTATATAACCGTTAATGATGCGCAGTGTTTCCTGCGGATTAGCGTCAAATAATACTTTTGATTGCGCAGGCGTGGATACAAGTACTGTTAGTAAATCCATGCGCATCGAATGTCCTGCAGAGCTATATGCGTAATCATAGATAATATCTTCTTCTGATAAGCCATCTGTTTCATATTGTTGATGAAACAACTCTTTTGCCATCTCCATCCGTTCAGCTACTTGCTGACGAATCCGCATTTGATGCATGAGCAATTCCTCTTCCAGTACTGCAGGTTTTAACCATTGTTTTTTCTCTAGCATATTGATAAGCTCATTTTCCCAAACTTGTTCATTATCAGTGAAATACAGCATATTCACCATTAGCATATCCCAAAAATCCGTTTTAGATAATGCTGATTGACGTTGCATCTCAATCGTCTGATTAAAGTGCTGCTCGACCTTTTCAATGTTCATATTTCGTACTAAATGATGACATACATTTTCAATAAATTTATTCGCTACTTCTTGTGCCATGATAAAAACCCGTCCTTATCTCAACAAATCATTTCTTCCCTATCATACCATGATTGTTGAATAGAAAGAAATGGACAACGTTTAGGTTTGGCTATGGTGTTATTGGAATAATGCTGATACGCCTGATTCAATTGCTGCATCACTAACAGCTTTTGCAACAACGCTTGCTACGCGCTCATCCATTGATTTTGGGATTATAAATTCTTCTTTTAATTCTTTTTCAGATACTAACGATGCAATAGCATCTATTGCAGCTATCTTCATTGCCTCGTTTATATCTGTGGCGCGAACATCCAATGCACCTCTGAAAATCCCAGGAAACGCCAACAGATTATTCACTTGATTAGGGTAATCCGAGCGACCAGTCGCCATGACACGAACGCCCCATGCTCTCGCATTATCATAGGTGATTTCTGGATTAGGGTTTGCTAGGGCAAAAACAATCGGATTTTTGTTCATTGACTCGATATGACCTTTTGTTAATAAATTGGCTACAGATACACCAATAAAAACATCACTTTCTGCAATGGCATCCTCTAATGTCCCTTTTGAATTTAGCGGGTTTGAGATTTTGGCAATTTGGTCTTTGATGACATTCATCCCTTCCTTACGACCATTATAAATAATCCCCTTTGTATCACACATTACTACATTTTTATATCCCAATTGTATTAACATGCGTAAAATCGCAATTCCCGCAGCACCCGCCCCATTAATGACTACCTTCATGTCCTCTGGTTTTTTGTTAACAATTTTCATTGCATTAACTAAGCCCGCTCCTACTACAATCGCAGTTCCATGCTGATCGTCATGGAATACTGGAATATTACATTCTTGACGAAGACGATTTTCAATTTCAAAACATCTTGGTGCTGAAATATCTTCAAGATTAATGCCACCAAAAGTTGGAGCGATTGCCTTAACAGTCCTTACAATTTCATCAACATCTTTAGTTGCGAGACAAATAGGGAATGCATCAATATTTGCAAAACGCTTTAGCAAAATTGCTTTCCCTTCCATTACAGGTAATGCCGCTTCTGGGCCGATATCACCTAAACCTAGAACTGCAGTCCCGTCCGTAACAACGCCAACTAGATTTCCTTTAATGGTGTAATCGTATACTGCTTGGGGATTTTTTTGGATTTCAATACATGGTTGTGCAACGCCAGGTGAATAAGCTAGACTTAAATCATATGTATCCTGTACTGGCACCTTAGCAACAATCTCCATTTTCCCTCGTGCTTCCTTGTGCAACTCTATTGCTTTTTTCATAATATCCATCGTCAAATCTCCAATCTTTCATTCCTTATCCTGCAATACATTTATCTCGTAAACTCCGCTATAATTTTACAAATAGCATTCGTTATAGTACTAACCAAAATTATATTTTTAATACAAAATGCATTCGTTTGCTCTTTATGCCTTTTATTGAATCGATTGAAGCAAAAAGGTTGTGTCTCCTGCTTAGAAAAAATTCAGGTACCTCTTACTGGTGTTCCGGCAGAAAGCATGCGCCGTAGCGGGTATCAACAGCAAAAAAAGTGCTAGATTGATTGCAGTCAATCTACCACTTTTTTCTATTGTTCTAGCGGCATGTTGTTTGAAGTGTCGCCCTCTTCAACCAACATGCATAATCTATTAATATGTTTTTATTTTACGCGAAACTACACATGTAATTTCTCTAAAATATTTTGTGCATTATGTTGAAGCATTTGATAGTTTTCTTGCAAAAAGGCTGGGTGTAATGGCTTGCTAAATAAAAAGCCTTGTACTGTTTCACAATGACCAGCTAATAAATAATTAAGCTGCTCTACTTCCTCAATACCTTCGGCAACTACCTTTAAACGGAGATGCTTAGCCATTGATAATATCATATCGACTAAAGCCTTATCTGTATCATCGCTTTGAATTTTTTGGACGAAGGAACGATCAATTTTTAAGCAATCAATTGGAAAATCCTTTAAATAGGATAATGATGAGTAACCAGTACCAAAATCATCTACAGCAATCGTTACACCAAGCGCCTTTAATTGATGTAAAATCATTGTCATATGATCTATATTGATCGTCATACTTTCTGTAATTTCTAATTGTAAATATTTTGGATCTAATTCTGTTTGTTCAAGGACTTGCTCAATCATCTCCACTATATTTTGTTGAAACAATTGTCCTAATGAAAGATTGACTGCTACTTTGATGGGTGGTAACCCTGCTCGCTCCCACTCCTTCACTTGCTTACATGCTGTTTCTAACACCCATTGTCCAATCGGAATAATTATACCTGACTCCTCCGCAATCGGAATAAAGACGCCTGGTGAAATCATCCCTTTGCGAGGATGTTGCCAACGGACTAATGCCTCAACAGATAGAATTTGCCCAGTTTGCAAATCAACCTGTGGCTGATATTCCAGTAATAACTCATTATTTTCTATTGCATGATGTAAATCATTTTCTAAAATAAGTTTCTCGGTAATATCGCTCGACATTGAAGTTTCATAAAATAATATGCGTGAAGGCACTTTGCTAGCTTCATGCATCGCATAAACAGCAAACCTTACGAGCTCCTCTTCCTTATAGGCATCTGATGGGAATAAAGATATCCCGATATTTAAATTCCCATTCAATGAAAAATGTTGGATTTGGAAAGACTCCAACATGGCCACCTGTAGCTGTTTACAAAGCTGCATAATACGTTGTGTATTTTTCGCATCATCAATAAAAACGATAAAACAATCTTCTCGTAACATACTTAGTAAATACTTTTCAGGTAAGGTATCCTTCAGCCTTTGTGCCACCATACTGAGCAATTTATCTGCATATGAACTGCCCAGTGAAGCTTTAATCGCTGAAAACCGTTCGATTTCTACAGCCAAAATAGCCTTATTGCCTTTGGTTTTGTATAAATTTTTTTGTAGTGATTCCATTAAAAATCGTTCATTTGGTAAATTTGTAACTTCATTATGATAAGCCATGTAATGCATCTTTTCTCTAGATTTCTCTAGATTTTTTTGCATTTCTAATAATTCTCGAAATGGCTTTTCTATAGAGGAAAAATAAACTGCTTTAAAAAGAAGATAAAATGAGCTCAATTGAAAAATATGTCCTATAAAGTTTTTAATATCGTAGACGTCCTTATATATTGTAAAAAGAATATCACTAATTATTAAATAAATAGCACTCCCTAGTAATAGAAAAATGATTTTAGGCGCATTGTTGAATTTTTTTAATAATATGATCATGATAGCGATATGACATACAATTGCGACATACTGCAATGAATTTTTCAAAGCTGTTGGACCAACACCATCAATAACAAGTGGTGGAAGTATAGGATTCGGCGCATATATCAGCATAACTAAAGCAACAATCACAAATAATGGCGTACTGTAAATAAACCATCGATATGTATTTTTTCGAATAGTTCTTTCCTTTAGACAAAAAATGCCTAGTATTCCACAGGACAATACTAATCTACCAATTATATAAAACCATGTGGCGGCATAACTAGAACTCTCCGTAATAAAAAATGGCATTCCTTTATAAGCAAGTGCGTGTGCCACCTCAATAAAACTACAAGTTAAAAATAAAGCACCTATGTATAAAGTTTTATTAGATAATATATAAGGTGTCGTTAACCACGACTGTATTGCAATTGTCATTGTTACAACAATAATAAGAATTTCCATTAGCAAATGAATTGAAACATAATTATGCTTTCCGAAAATCGCGTAAAATTCTTCACTCCAGTAACCGATAATTAGCAAAATAACAATGGAGTATATAATGAATTGAATCCCTTGCCTCAAAAAAGAATATTGTTTATTTAATTCCCACAAGATGACCCCTACCTTCTCTTTGCCCATAAGTAATTCATTATTTATATATAATTTAAAGCTAATATTCTACTAATAGATTACCATGATATACCTAAATTTCAATCAAAAGAAAATTTTGTTTATAGTCTTTATTGAGTAACGATGAAAATTTAATAGGATTACTAAATTCCTATTATAACCCGCTTTAATATTAGTATTTTTTCCATTAAAAATAGAAAGACCGAAGGCAACTCGAATTTTCCGAGTTTGTCTTCAGTCTTAAAAAAAGAATGTGATTATGCATTAGTTTATGAAAATACATAACTATCCATATTATCAATTGTATTTTGAATAGCCTCTTTTAAAGAACGCTGTTGCTCGTCGCAAGTAGCAATCGCTTCTTCTAATGCAATCACTGCATTGGCCATAAAGGGAGCCATCTGTAAATCTTTTGCAAGTTGAATCAGTACAAGTGCTTTATTCCACTTCCAGCGTGCATTCATTGGATCTAAATTAATGGCTTGTTCCAAATAACCAAGCGCATCAAAAGGCATCCAGCCAAAACGATGCATTGTTTGACCTGTTATTCCCCAGTATAAAGCTTTGTTCGGATTTTCTTTAACTGCTTGTTTGAAGCAATGGACACTTTCATTATAATGATGTGCAAATAAAAATAGCTCACCCTGTGTAAAAAATGATTGTGCTTTTTCAATTGCTGTCCCTGTTTTAGCTATTTCCTCAAGTTCTTTAACACGCTTCGAAAATGCAGCTTCATCTTTTAGAGCACGTATTTCTACAACGGCATCGGATTCAGGGTAACTTTCATTCGCACGTTCCTTATGCTGTAATTCTTCTAAAAGTGTTGGCTTGGGGAATGTGGCAAAGTCGTATTCCTCTAGTAAAGTTATATATTTAATAGCTAAGGCCTTTTCTGGTCCTTCTGTTACTTGCAAAGCAGCTTCATAACATTTCATCAGCTCTCCATTATAAAAGTAATCATCCATTGTCATACAAATTTCCTCCAGTTTAAAACTTTACAGTCTTTATAATATACATTATACATATTCCGTATCGTAAACAAACTATGTTTTATTTAAAATGCCCCACTTCCATCACTAAGCGTGTTCGTGAGCTCACCTTATATTAGAATGTACCAATTCTATAAAAAAGAGACTGTCCAATATTTTCTTTGGATCAGTCTCTTACATGCTTTATTTTTTTAACACTTCTTTATCTAAGAAAGAGCGTAAATCTTGTTCTGCTAAAGCACCTACAAAGCGTGCTGCTTCCTTACCATCTTCAAAACGAATGAAAGTTGGTGTTGCTTCAATACCATACTTATCCCATAGATCTGTATATTCATATACGTTTAATTGAGCAACGTTTACACCAAGTTCATCAGCAATCGGCATTAATACAGGTGTAAATGCTTGGCAGTGTACACAAACTGGACTAAAGAAGTATGCGTTCACATCTTCTCCTGCTTTAATTTTCTTTTCTAGCTCATCTGGTAACATTATATTTTGATAATTTTCATCATCTAATTGATCGATTGTTTCTTGTGTTAACTTTTTGTCACCATACGGATTATTTGCACTAGCAAGTTTGTTTTTGTTCGATACATTTGTAAGCACAATGATTGCTGCAAATAATACAACAATAACCGAACCAATAATTAGTAATTTTTTCAATTAAACTCCTCCATTTTCACACAAAAATGTCCTACTTTTAGTGTATTTGGGATTGATTATAAAGTGTTTTTAGAACCTAGTAAACTAATTAGTCTTTCATATTAAATTTTCCAACTATTCAAACATAATTCAGTGCATTTATGGAAACATACTACTATAAGCTCAAAATGAATTTGGAGTGAAATTTAACTATGAAACACACTTTCCAACATGTCTTTCGAATTTATAAAAGTGATATTAAAAATATCGTATCAAACTGGGTAGTTGCTGTTATCGTTGGTGGTCTTATTTTTTTACCTTCTCTTTATGCATGGCTTAATATTTACGCTTCCATGGATCCATACGCTCACACTGCCAATATGAAAATTGCTGTAGTAAACGAAGATGACGGGACGACTATTAAAGGAGAAAATCTAAATATAGGAAAGGAATTAATGACTAATTTAAAAGAAAATAATAGTTTTTCCTGGTATTTTACCCCTAGGCAAGAAGCGCTCGATTCATTAAAAAATGGTGACTATTTCGCAGTACTTATTGTTCCTAGTGACTTTTCCGAGAAGCTAACATCCATTCTGACAGATGAACCAACAAAAGCGCATATTGACTATTATGTAAACGAAAAAATAAATCCCATTGCCCCTAAAATTACGAGTAAAGGCGCTGGCGTTATCACCCAACAAGTTTCTAGTGAGTTTATATCAACAGTAAATGGCACTCTTTTCTCGATGTTCAATACAATTGGTATTGAAATAGAGCATGAACTTCCAGACTTCAAAAAATTTGAACAGTATATTTTTACAATCGAGCAACATTTACCTGATATAGAGTCTTTTTTAGCAAAAACTGCAACAGGTGGAAAAGATGCCGAGAAATTATTAAATACTACTATTAGTGAAATTCCAGAAATAGTGAAAATTACGAATAACGGTCTTACAACTATTCAAGGTGGATTAAAGCTAATTAATGAAGCAGATACACTGTTCAATCAGCTTTCGCCAATCGTTAAAAAGGATTTAGAAAGTGCGCAAACAATCGCACAGCAATTCACAAATCTTTTAGAAAAGCTGCAAAATGCTACTTCCGATACTTCGACATTAGCGCAATCAAAAGACGAACTGCAACAACAATTAACATCTTCGCTAGACAAAGTAAACAGTAGTATTCAGACTTTAGAGGCTTTACAAAAACTCACACAGGCAGATGCAACATCTCGTAAGCAACTTGAAAATTCGCTCCAAAATGTTATTACATCACTTCAACAAAACAGCTCTAACGATAATAATAAAGACATTATTCAGCAATTGGAGTCTATACAAGGAGCGCTACGAGCTAATCCTACAATTACCGACTCTTCGACGGGTGCGCTCTCTTCATTACGCCAACTAAATGCTTTATTAACGGATATAACAAGTAAAGTTCAGCAAATAAATAATATTGATGAAGAAAAGATAAAAAACGATATTGCTGAAGTCCAAAAAATTGCCCAAGACGCTGCTGACAATTTAAAACAATTTCTTAGCTACTATTCAGAAAATCTGGAGCCGCAAATTCATACAACTTTGAATGCTGCGAAAGATACGCTAACGAATGCATCAACAATGCTAACAAAGGTTCAAAGCTCAATTCCACAGGCACAACAACGGTTAAATAATGCTAAAAATACGCTCGTAACAGCCAATAAGGCGATTTCTACAATTCAGTCAGACTTTCCAACGCTAAGCAAAAAAATTACTGATCTTGCTAATAAGCTTCGAACACTAGAAAATGAAACCGATATTTCTGAAATTGTTCAATTATTAAAGAACGATGTCGATGCTGAACGGAATTTCTTTGAAGAACCTGTACAGCTAGAAGAACATAGAATGTTCCCAATCGCGAATTACGGTACAGCAATGACTCCTTTTTATACGGTGCTATCTATTTGGGTAGGTTGTTTGTTACTTATCTCACTACTTGCGGTAAATATACACGACAACCAACAATATAGTATTCGTGAAATTTACTTTGGGCGATTACTGACGTTTGCAACAATCTCATTAATCCAAACTCTAATTATTACCATTGGCGATGCTTTATTATTAGATGTTTCTATTAGTGCGCCCTACTTCTTTATAATTTTTGGGCTAATCATTAGCTTTGTTTTTATAACTGTTGTCTACACGCTAGTATCCGTATTTGGAAATGTTGGGAAGGCGTTAGCAATTGTTATGTTGGTCTTACAAATTGCTGGTTCTGGAGGCACCTATCCCGTAGAATTATTACCAAAGTTTTTCCAAGTTATTAATCCGTTTTTACCGTTTACCTATGCAATTGAAATGATGCGAGAGGCAGTCGGTGGCATCATTTGGCAAAAGGTATGGGTAGACCTCGCATTTTTGTTAGGCTTTTGGTTAATTTTTATACTGTTTGGCTTTTTCTTAAAAAAATTACTAGGCGAAAAAATGGAACTTTTAATGAACAAAACACGCGGTTTAGATATATTTCATTGAAATCCGTCCTTGTCTGCTATAAATATGGACAGGGACAATGTTATAATGGAAATATTGTAAACATGTAGGAGGCGTTTGTTTTGAAAAAACTTGTATCCATTTTTACGTTGTTGTTACTCGTACTAAGTGCTTGCGGGACAGATAAAGCAATTAAAGAAAATCCGAATGATTCACAAGATGAGACTTCACATGATGGACATGCTCATGTTTCAGGAGACATTCAGGAAGAAACAGCAGGTGCCGATGTATTACCATCATTTTTAGATAGCCAAACTGAAAATATTCGCTTAGTTTACCAAATTGCGGGGCAATCAACAGACATTTTAGAGTGGATGCCTTGCTACTGTGGCTGTGGAGAATCCGCAGGACATAAAAGCAATTTAAACTGCTTCATTCAGGAAAAGCGTGAAGATGGCACAATCGTCTGGGACGACCATGGTACACGTTGTGGCGTTTGCTTGGAAATTGCACTACAATCAGCAAAAATGCATAAAGATGGCATGAGCTTGAAAGAAATCCGTCAAACTATTGATGAGACGTACAAAAATGGTTATGCGAAACCAACACCAACGGAAATGCCTGCTTAAATATTTAGAAGCTGCGATAAAAGTGAAAAAGTGTTAGATTGACTAAGAATCAATCTAACACTTTTTGCTGCGCCATCGCTGTCCGCTACGGCAGTTTGTTGGTCTTACGATGCATACGTTCCCGCAGCAGTCTAAATTAAATCGATTGCAAAAGAAAGATAGCTAAGTCTTCTTCATTATAAATAGCAAACTTACAAACACCTTTGCCCCTGATTTCAACCTATCCTATAGAGACCGCATCGTATTGTTTATTTAACAAGTTGCAGTACCGTTTTAAAATGTGTATGATCTGCTCTTTGTAAAAGCTCATACAAAATCATCTCCGTGCTCGTTGGCAAAATGCCTAGTGCCTTCATTTTATCTAACCCAATTTCCTTATTGGCTTTAGTGCGAGAAGATACGGCATCAACAACTACCTCTACTTCAAACCCCTGCTCCTTCAATTGTCTTGCTGTTTGATAGACACAAATATGTGTTTCAATACCCGTTACAATAAATTGCGTACGTCCACTCGCTTTAACTGCGTCAATAAACTCTTCTTCTTGGCATGCACTAAAAGCCATTTTAGCAATTGGATTCCCTTGAAGATGCTTTGCGATTTCTAGCGCAGTACCACCTAATCGACTTGGATTTTGTTCCAGCCATAGTACCGGAATATCCAATGCTTGCATACCTTGTACAAGTTTTGACACATTTTGAATAACTGTTTCGCTATCATCTACAATCGTTGCCAATTTCCCTTGCACATCCACGACAATCAGACTTGCTTGATCTACTGTAAACATAAAAACACCCCTTTCATTACTTAACGATAGTATACCGAAATTTCTTTGTTTTTGTAGTGTTTAAATAAATTGTGTGCGAATTGTGTGCGTGCCTGACACTAAAATGCTCATTTTCATCCTACATAAATAAAATATTGAGAATTTTGTTTTTTCTCTTGAAAATTAAGTTATAATCCAGTAAAGTGCTTTTATTAAACAAAACAAACAAGGAGTGTACCACTTTGACACAACGTGCATACAATTTTAACGCAGGTCCATCTGCACTACCGCTAGAAGTTCTAGAAAACGCTCAACAACAATTAGTTAACTTCCGTAATTCAGGTATGTCTATTATGGAAATGAGCCACCGTAGTGCGATCTTCGACGAAGTACATAATGAAGCAATTGCTCTATTAAAAAAACTTTATGCTATTCCAGAAAACTATGAGGTACTATTTTTACAAGGTGGGGCAAGCCTGCAATTTACAATGGTACCAATGAACTTCCTTCAAGCAGATAAAAAAGCAAGCTACGTTTTATCTGGTTCATGGGCTGAAAAAGCATTCAAAGAAGCAAAATTATTTGGTACTCCTGTTGAAGCAGCAAGCACAAAGGAAAATAAATATCGCAACATTCCAGCATTATCAGATATTCAGTTTAATGAAGATGATGCATACGTGCACATCACATCAAACAATACGATTTACGGTACACAATGGAAAGAATTCCCTGAAACAGGCAATGTTCCTTTAGTAGCAGATATGTCGAGTGACATTTTATCTAAACCTGTTGACATCAGCAAATTCGGTATTATTTACGCTGGTGCACAAAAAAATCTTGGACCTTCTGGTGTAACTGTCGTTATTATTCGCAAAGACTTATTAGAAAAAGCGAACAAAGACATTCCAACAATGTTAAAGTATACAACGCATACAGACGGTAACTCGTTATACAACACACCGCCAACATTCGGTATTTATATGTTAGGTGAAGTATTAAAATGGGTTGACGCTAAAGGTGGCGTTGAAGCAATTGCTAAACTTAATGAAGAAAAAGCACAAGTAATTTACGATGCGATTGATAACAGTAATGGCTTTTACACTGGTCACGCAACGCCTGAAAGTCGTTCATTAATGAACATCACATTCCGCGTCGCTGATGAAGAACTTGAAAAACAATTCCTTGCAGAAGCAAAAGCAGCTGGATTTATTGGACTAAATGGTCACCGCTCAGTAGGCGGTTGCCGTGCATCAACATATAATGCTGTTCCATTAGAAACTTGTGAAGCACTACGCGACTTTATGGTAGCATTCCAACAAAAACACCAATAATAATATTCAACGACGAATGATTGCTTAAAATAGCATCATTCGTCGTTTGTTTTTTGAAACAATGGCATGATTGCTTCCCTCTATAATTTATATGTACTGTCTTCTTCTAAAAATTATTTCTATTTTCCCAATGATAGACTTCTATCTCTATGACAATGCCATTGGTACAAACATACATTTACAAAATAAAATAAACTTACAAAGCATTTTTTTAAAGAAAAAATAGTTTTTTTAGTGTCTATCGGACATATTACCAACCTCCTTGCTTTTACAAAACATAGATTATAAGTGTAAGGCAATAGCTTTACATTAATTCTAACGAAAGGAGGTAGTATCAAATGGAAGATAGAAGATATGTTACACACATGAATTGGGCTCCTTGTAAATGCCAAAAACCTTGCAACTGTCACCAAAAGAAACAACATGAGTGCAAAGAAGAAAAAGGTCAGAGAGCAATGAATCACTGCAGAAGCTGTATCTGTGAGCAATTAAAATGTTTAGAAGTTGGCGCTGTAGTAGATGTTTTCTTAACAGGCGGCCTTAGTTTCCTTGGTTTGACTTTCGTGAGCTTTAATGCAAGAAATTGCTGTGCTTATTTCCTAGAAGCAGGTTCTACAACACCACTTATTATTGACTGTAAAAAAATAGATGCTATCCGTATTGTAAGAAGATAGTAGTAGTCTTCTTATGCCCTTTCCTTCTAACATTACTCCTTCACAATAAATAAAACCCTGTCAAATATTAATTTGACAGGGTTTCATGTTTACAATCTGGACATTTACCGTATATTTCAAATTTATGATTTTCGATTTCATAATCAGGAAGCTTTTCACCAAGCATCTCCATTGGACAAAGATTGAGCTCTTTCACATTGCCACAATCCATACATATGAAATGATGGTGATGATGTTCAGACTCACAATGCATGCGAAAATTTCGTTCGCTGGATAACTCGGTTTCTTCTAATATGCCAAGCTGTACAAACGTTGAGAGATTTCGATAAATCGTATCAAAACTCATACCAGGAAAATCTTTTTTCAGCACATCTAATAAATCTCGAGCGGTTAAATATTTATCCGTCTCTGCAAACATATTTAAAATTAACTCACGTTTATCTGTTTTTTTATAGCCGTTTTCTTTTAAAATTTCCCACGCTCTTGAAATATTCACTGTGCTGCCTCCCCTTGTTTTGCAGATAGTTTTAACATCGTTTTCTTACCTATGATTACAAGTAATAAGATAAGAATTGATGTAACAACAATTGTACCACCTGGTGCTAAATCTAAGTAAAATGCACTTACTAAACCGATTAATACCGCTACCTCGCCAAATACAATTGCATAGATAATCGTTTGCTTAAAGCCTTTTGCAAGACGCATTGCTGCAGCAACTGGCAAAGTCATTAAAGATGATACTAGTAAAATACCAACGATACGCATACTTGCTGCAATTACAAGCGCTGTCACAATCATAAATAAAAGATGAACCCATCGTGCCGGTAGTCCACTAGCTTTCGCATATTCCTCATCAAACGATAGCACAAAAAGTTCTTTAAAGAATAAAAATAAAAAGACAATGACTACAATCGCAATCCCAATAACAACCAATAAATCCTGCCTTGAGACAGCCGAAACGGAGCCAAATAAATAACTCATTAAATCGGTGCTAAAGCCACTGGCAAGCGATATAAAAATGGCGCTAATTCCAATACCGCCGGACATAATAATCGGTATGGCAAGCTCTTCATAGTGTTTATACAGTCGACGTAAGCGTTCAATTAATATTGAACCACTAACTGAAGCTATAATACCAAGGTAAATAGGATTTAGCATTGCAAATGCTGCAAAAGATTGACTTACATACAAGCTACCAGCAATACCCGCAAGTGTGACATGGGATAAAGCATCTGCAATTAGTGATAGTCTGCGAACTACTATAAATACCCCTAGAAGTGGTGCGATGATGCCAATCAATAAGCCAGAGAAAAAGGCATTTTGTAAAAACTCATAGTTAATAATTGCTTCAATCATTGTGCCTTCTCCTTCTAATGAATCTTTCTCACGGAATGGCCGTACCAAGCGTCAAGCGCATCCTGAGAAATAGAATCAAATTCGTCTTTGTAGCCGTGGAAATGAATCGTTTGGTTGAGGCAAGCAACATGGCTAATTCGGTTTGAAACTGTATCAACATCATGTGTGACAAGAATCATCGTAATTCCTTGTTCCCTATTCAAATTCGCCAGCATATCATAAAAGGACTGCACATTCTCGTGATCGATGCCGACAGTCGGTTCATCCAGTATCAGTAATCTTGGCTCGCTTACTAAAGCTCGTGCAATAAAGACACGCTGTTGCTGTCCACCAGATAGTTCACCAATATTTTGGTTCATAAAGGCGTCCATTCCTACTGCCTTTAAAGCCTCATATACTTTGTCTTTGACATCTTTTGTAGGTCTTTTAAATAGCCCTAATTTTTTTGTTAATCCACTGATGACTACCTCTTGTACAGTTGCTGGAAAACCTGAGTTGAAAGCATTGGATTTTTGGGAAACGTAGCCTATCCATTCACGATGTTTAAATGTTGCACTTGGCTCTCCAAACAACTTAATTTCGCCAGACATTGGTTTCAATAAACCTAATATAATTTTTAATAATGTTGATTTTCCTGAACCATTAGGTCCGAGGAGTGCTAAAAAATCTCCTTCTTCCACACGGAATGAGATATTTTTCAATACTTGTGTATAGTCATATTGAAATGACACATTATCGATGTCAATTAATGTTTTTTTCATGCATGATCGCTTCTTTCTAATTCAAAATCATTACGATTTACAAGTTGTAAGTATAAATGAATGTTCAATATTTGTAAAGAAAACAAAACTTAAAAGGAGGGATTGGTTGTGAGTATTCATTTTTTACAGCAATTATCTCAAAGTACTGATAAAGAAGTAGTTGCCATTGCGCGTGCCGAAGGTTTTGAAATTAGCACGTCAGAAGTGAAAAAGCTTCGACCTTATCTTGAGCAATTCTCATTTTCTTGGCTCTTTTTAGGTATTCCAAAAGAAGTACTGAGTGAAGTGGAAGCCGTTCTCGGAAGAAAACGTTCTCGCCAGCTTATTGCACTATTTACTAAATAATATAGTAAGCCCGAAAGTCAGTTTTGACTTTCGGGCTTTTGTATGGCTATTTGTGCAAATTCTATCATAATATCGGTCCTAATATATCCTCCCAAAACCTACCTATTTTTTGAATTTTTTTTGAATTTCTATGTAAAAATTTTTGGTTTACTTTGCAAAAAAATATTGAAATTTTAAAATTTTAAATTTTATAATAATTGATAATTAGAGAATGAAATACTCTTTCTCTATGCCTTGTTTATTGTTGTGTTGCTTGTAGTTAATTTTCAGCAAAATACAAAAAAGGAGTTGGATTTTCATGAAGAAAAGACTAGCAACAACAGTTTGTGCCTTAGGACTATTAGTTAGTACAGGTGTAGTAAGTGCAGGGACGAGTGCGATCACCTATGCGAAGGTGCTACCTAGTTTATCAAGAAATATATATTTAGCGACAGGGACAAAAGACAATAACAGTAACTCAAAAGTTGAAAACTCTATAGTTGGTCAAAATTACGAAGCAACTATGTGGATTGTAGATGCTAATGGGAAAAAGGTTTCTAATACTGCTATAGATGTAACTGATAATGATAATGATACACGTTTCTTCATTGTAGATCAAAGTGCTGTTGGTGGCGATGTAACATTAGTAGCAGAAAATGACCAAAAAAAATTAGTGAGTGTAGAAATCTCAGGAAGATTTTATCCAGACACAAGATAATATAGAGCATGCCCAAATATTGATATAACAACGTTCATCGTCATTCTTTTATCGTTGTCTAGAATGGGTTGTCTTATTTTAGATAGGGACAACCCTGTTTTTGAGTAGGAGGATATCAATGCTTATAGAATATAAAAAACTGTTTAAAAATAAAAACTTTTATCTTAGTGTTTGTGCATTAATACTGCTTGTTGTGATTGCTGTCTTAATAGGTGTGAAAGAACATAACGAAGAGTATCAATTAACTGAACGAATTTATAGCCAATACTATGAAGAAGAAATTGTGGAAGATGTGCTTATTTTCATTTCCCCGCATAAGCACTGGCTCGGTTTTACGAACAATTTAGCATCTGAATTGTATTATTTATTATTTCCATTGTTGATTTCTATTGCACTTATAGACTCAATCTATCGTGAAAGAAAAAGTGGTTATCTACTTTTTACTTTTATGCGCATGGATAGACGCAAATATTACATAGCAAAGATTGCTACTACTTTTCTAACTGCCTTTTTTATGTTCGTACTGCCACTATGTCTAGGTGTAGTGCTTGTTAATCTATTTACGAATCATTGGGACTATACAGCCTATGCCAATATTTATAAAGGGTTTGTAGAAGGGACTTTGGCAATACCAGATAATGCTATAAGTGTTTTTAAAGGAGATATCCAACCTCTTTTTTCGGATTTATTAAGTATATCTCCTTATCTATATGTTGCTGTATTTTATATTATTGGTGGATTGTTTGCTAGTGCGTATGTTTGCCTAGGACTAGCCCTATCTATATTTATTAAAAATTATTATCTATTAATTTTGATGCCACAAATTATTTATACAAGTCTTTGGTTCTTTGGTACCAATAACCCAAAATGGGTTCCATTTTTCTTTTTAGCCCCCGAAGGTATACATGGAGATAACTCCATTTCTATTATGGTTGTTGAATTTCTGATGCAAATTTCACTTACCATTGTCATTTACGTCATAGGCATGAGGAAATATGAGGATGTTTTATAAATACTTACTCTATTGTCTACAGGATATTCGCTTGAAAAAACTGCTCTTTTGGGGTGTGGCATATTTTATAATATCGCTACATTTGTTTGAAGTATTACCTATCACTTCAGTGGCAACAAGATGGCATACGCTGAAAAACTTTATTTTAGCCTCTCGTTATGAGCATTTTTATATTCCTATTTTTTTAATATTACTAGCACCCTTTTCATCTAAAGACAATGATTGGCTATTGCTTAGAAGATTTCGTCACCGCCAGCAATTCGCATCGTATAAAATTTGCTTCGTTTTTATCGTGACTGCCTTTTTTACAGCGGTTGTTTTCGGAAGTAGTATGTTGAGCACATCGTTAGCGAAGTGGCTATTTTCCCCTTATATCACAAATTACAGTGCCCTATTATTATATGTGCCTGAGCCTAAAGAAAACGGTTCATTGCTTTACTTTATCTATATGTTTTATTGTGTTACTGCTATTTTCGGGTTGCTTTATATCGTCTTCCAACAACTTTTCAAAAATAACTTCATTAGTGCGATTGTAGTTATGATTCTTGGCATGTTGGATCGATATATAAAGCACTTTGTGTATATTGCCTTTAATAAAACTGAATTTACGTCACCTATTAGTACATTCTTTATAATAGTTGCCGTTATGATATTGTTAATCAATGCCATTCATTATTTAGTCAATAAACTAGACTTTTACGTGCGAGATGATGATTCATGACAACATTTTCGTTAGAGTGGAAACTACTGCGAGAAGATGCCCTTAAAATTTGTTGTATTTGTATCGTCTACCCATTATGTACTACTTTATTGTTACTCTATATGACATCACTTTTTGATGGCATGACATTGCGCCAAGCATTTACTGCCCTTTTGGGACAAGTGGAGGAACTTACTTGGATGTACTGGACTTTGCTATGGTTTGGTTATGTGCTTTTAATTCAAATTATTTGGAAGCCTCGCTCCACTTCTTTTTCATACAATATGCTATTACGCTATCCAACAAAAAGCTGGTTTTGGCTTAATCGGCTGCTAATTCTACTTATATTCACTGCATGCTATGTCGCAATCACTTATCTCATGAGCTTCTTCCTTTTTTTAAAAGCTCACGTGACACTACAATTTGATATCTTAATTGTGCTACAGCCATTGATTCTGTGTATCAATATGTACTGTCATGCTTTGCTTTGGAAAATAATCGAATTATTGTTTTCAGTTAAAATTGCATCTGTGCTACTGATCATTCTATTTTTTGCGGGTATTAAGCAATCCGCTCCTTATATTCCTTTCTATTATGGGCTAATGGGAAATTTAGAGGCAAACATGGTCGCTATTGTTTTATTTATCGAAGGGCTATTAATTTGTATGATGTGTCTACTCATTGTTCGCTTCGGATTAAAAAAAGATTACTTCTAGGGAGGTTACGATATGTCAATTGAAGTATCCAACGTTTCTAAGGTGATTAAAGGAAGGACTGTGCTTCAAAATATAAACTTTCAGCTAGAACGAGGGAAAATTTATGGCTTTGTTGGTCATAACGGTTCAGGGAAATCAATGTTATTTCGCGTTATTTGTGGCTTAGTAAAACCGAGTGTCGGAACCGTAAAATTATTCGGGGATGTGTTACATCGAGATATTTCATTTCCTAAAAGTGCAAGTGTTATTTTTGAAAAACCAGGATTTTTAGAGCATTATTCAGGGTTTTCCAACTTGAATTTTTTAGCATCAATACGTAAGCAAATTACTGACCAAGAGATAAAAGCTGCGATATCAAAAGTAGGTTTAGACCCAGAAGATAAACGGCCTGTCAAAGCGTACTCTCTTGGCATGAAACAAAAACTAGCAATTGCTCAAAGCATTATGGAAACACCAGAATTAATTTTACTAGATGAGCCAATGAATGCTTTGGACGAAGATTCTGTCCAAAATGTTTATAACATTATTAACGCTGAAAAACAGCGAGGTGCTACCATATTATTAACTTCACATAATAAAATCGATATTGAGTCCTTATGTGATCAAGTTTTTAGGTTGCGTGAAGGCGTGTTAACAGAAAGTCCCGTCTGACCTCTCTTTGCCAACATATTCAGTTGATTGGAGCGGAGGGCGGGCGACTCCTGCGGGAACGCACGCAATGTAAGACGCAACAATCCGCGCGTTAGCGAGGGTTGCGGCTTACAGTGTGCCCGCGGAAAGCGCTCGCCCGTAGCGGAAATCAACCGCACTATTTATGTCTATTAAAAAGCGATAATTATTTAAAGGCATTGAAAAGTAACTCGACACTTCTTTCTATTTTTTATTCTTTTGAAGCTTTAACTTTAATAAGTTGATTGGAGCGAAGGGCGGGCGACTCCTGCGGGAACAGCACAAAACGTGAGACACAACAAACTGCGCGTTAGCGAGGGTTGCGACTTACGGTGTGCCCGCGGAAAGCGCGCACCCGTAGCGGAAATCAACCGCAGTATTTATCTTTTGTTTGAACACAATTGCAGTAATTTTAACTTTTGATTTCCCTCAAATATAGTAAAACCTCCACTTTGACAATGTTCAAAGTGGAGGTTTTCTTTAATTTACTCTTCCCAAAACAATTCATCCAACGTTTTATTTAACGTTTTACAGATTGCAATACATAAGTTTAATGTCGGATTATATTTACCTACTTCAATTAAGCCGATAGTTTGTCGAGTAACCCCTACTTTTTGTGCTAAATCTTCTTGTGACAGATCATGTTCTATTCGAGCCATTTTTAAACGGATATTTTTCATGCTTATCACCACTTGTTAATCTTCTAAATTTTTTTGTACGACTTGATCACTTTTCTTTTTAGCAGCCATATACGATAATCCCAAAAACCCTGCAAAAAATGGCACATATATAAGTAGAGATACTAAAAAGACAACGAAGAAATATTCTATTGCTTGTTGTGTGCTGTCAGCATAATTGAAAGCACTGTTAAGTCCTAAAATAATTGCAAAAATTAAACCAAATGCAACACCAAAAAGTACATTTTTTGTTCCTAATTTGACTTTGCTATTACTATCGTGAACCTCTATTTCATCAGTCAATATGCCAAGATAAGCCGTTCTAACATAATAATAGACAGATGATATAAATATAATCAACCACTCTGTTATTACATTATCTAAGGACACACCCATTTTAAAGAATTTAATTAAGATTGATATTGAACATACAATCATGATCAATACGTAAACTTCTTTGTATATTTTATTTTGTAAATTTTTCACACGTTCATCAACTTGCTTCTTCTGTCTTGCAGCCATAATTTGCCTCCATTCGTTTTATTAATTTTATTATATAAAACAACATTGCTTTTTGCAATATATAAATTGCATTAAGTTAATTATAATTTACAAAATGCAAAATGGGTTCTTCTAAAGACATGAAAAAGGCACATCCTCTTGTGGAAAATGTGCCTTAAAAATTCATTTTTTATAAATGTCCATGTTGCCTGTTAACGTTAGGAATTTCTATTCGTTTACTTCTCCCATAGCTCAATTCGTCTGCCCTCTGGATCTTCAATCCAAATGAAATTTCCAAATTCACTAACCTCTTTTTCCTTTACAAAAGGAACACCCAAATTCTCTAGATGTTTAATACTGTCATCTAAATTTTCAACTTGGAAGTTTAACATCACTTGTTGTTCTAATGGAAAATAGCGATCATCCTCGGTAAAGAAGGAAAAAATCGTTTCATTGCCTGCTTGTGGTGTAATAATGGCACCATTCCAACCTTCCATTTCCACATTTAGAACTTTACTGTACCATTGTTTAATATCCTCTAAATCTTTAGTTCTCCAAAAAATCCCTCCAAAGCCCTTTATATTCATAAAAGTCACCTTCCTATCCATTCATTATTCATTTAAATTCTCGTTTTAAAAGCGAATTCCTTCTTAGCAATTAAGTAATAAGCTTCGCAAACCAAGCAACATAATGTGCCCCAGGTATAAATAAAACTTGCGCCAAAATCGTTCCTAAAAATCTGGATGTCATCATCATAACAGACGCTCTTTTTAAATCTAAATAGCTACCCCGCTTGTTGATCACATCATCAGCAAGTATTGAAATTTTAGGATCAATAAAAATAATTAACAAAATCGTCGCCATACCATTGATTAGTCCAGACGCCATGACAGCAGTGTTACTTAATTCGGGTACTAATAACCCAGCATATAAAGCTGATAAAACGCCAATCGTATAAATCGCTGTAATGACAATGTTAATGACAAATAATTTTACTGGAATATCTCGTAAGCCAATTCCCTTTAAATACGAAAAACTTGGCTTACGAATATGTTTAATTCCACGTCTTACATATTCAAGCGTAAATCCTTTTTTCAATAAAGCTGGAATCGAACCTCTTTCCTCAGCCAAATGGATTATCCCTCGCGAAAAGATGGCTACGAACGTTGGCAGTAATAATATCCCTACTAGAGTTCCTATCGATGCCGCTCCAATAATAATGCGATACTGGTTTTCTACATAGGCTAACGCATTGTCAGCAGGAGCTGTATCCACCAAACTTCCTGTAAATGGTTGTTGCATCATATTCGCTAGCCTCGAAACCATTACCATTACATTAAAAAGCGATAAAGCTGAAGCTAGGAACCTTACACGTGCTCCTGATAAACGGACTGCATACGCAAGGGTTTCGATTGAATGAATGATGAGAATAAATAAAGCAATCATAATTAATTTTTCTGTTACAATTTCCACTCTCTATACCTACTCTTAACTTTCCAATTATTTCACATGTAGACGTTTAATGACCGAAATAGTTCCGCCTACTGCATGCTACCGATAAAATATTAATATGTGTCTTCAGGAGTAAAGTGGCCAATGCCTTTTAATTCAAAGTCAAAAAAGTTAAGAATGAGTTCATTTTCAGTTTCAATTGCGTAATATTTGTCAATGTCCGCTTTTCCGCCTTGCAACATATTTGCAAGTATAGGAGAGAAAAGTGGTAAATCAGTTAAGCTTAAATGTTTTGCTCCTTGAAAATGAACTGTATATGCATCTTTAAAATGGATATTGGCAGGTTTGTTCGCTATATAAATCGAGTTGCTGTCGAGTTGCTTCCAAACATCGTCCGAATAAATATTAAGTAGTGGTGTTGTATAGTCTTCCCCTCTTGCCACAAAATCATCAATCTCTTTCTTATAAACTAGCTCACTGAAGAATGGGGCATCGATATTGACAACTGCCTGAACATCTTTACGTTCTCTGCCAAGCCAAACACTTGCAGCACCCCCCATTGAATGTCCGAACACACCTATTTTCTCTATATCGATAGCTTGATACAGGGGATTATTGTCACCTTTAGTTTTTGAACGTATTGTATCAATGACAAAATTCATATCGTCTGTTCGAAGCTTCATCCATTTTTGAATAAGAGCATAAACTTCTTCCTTCGTGTATATGCCTTCTTTATTTAAATTAATTACTTCCCTGTTAAAACCTTTATCAATAAGTACCTTTGTTCCATCGTCTGAAACAGTATAAAAAGAATGGTACGGATGGTCGATTGAAGCGACTACATATCCATGACTTGCAAGTTCAGTATAGGTAGACGTATTGCTTGATCTTATACCGTTTGCACCATGTGAGAATACAAGGAGAGGGTATGATTTATCGGCATTTTTTGGATACCAAAACTCCACATTAACAAATCGGTTGTCCCCCTTATCAGTAAATTCCTCAATCCGATTTTGGTCTTTATATGTGTAAGTAGCTGTTGCGACTTGATATGTGCCAGTCACTTTTGGTGATTTATATTGAGGAAAAACAATTGCAGGTGCACATGCAATGCTCAGTACCAATATCGTTACAATAGTTTTCCATATTATAGATGATGTTTTGTATTGCCTATTTCTCTTGTTATACAACAGAGAAATTATTCCCATTACTGCGAAAATGAAAAGTACAATTGTAAGCATCGCCCAGCTGAAATTCCAATCAATTACCGATGAAAGGAGAAGCACTACAAAAGTAATGAACACAGCAACCCTTACCCAATTCTTTATTTTTTTATGGTTTTGCTTTGTCACCATACAGTAAATAGCAAACGCAATCTCGAAAATCAACATGATTAATAATAATAAAGTCCCCATAGTCGTTACCCCTTCTTCCGATTAATTTTTTATGAACTCATCATAAGAAATCAATGAAGGGAAGTATATAGAAAAACAGTAAGTTGTATCTACAAGCAAATAAGATGTAAAAAAGCAGTAAGCTATATGCTTACCGCTAACTATTTTTTGTAGAAAAACTGCTAATTTATTATTTTATTGGGTAATGTCTTTTTTAAACGTCTTTAGTTTTTCGTTGATTTTTTGGGCTTCTTTTTTATCATTATTCCATGACAGTAGACGAACTAAAATATAGATGAATGCAATTTGTAGTGCCAAAATAATGACCTCTGTTGCATTGTTTACAATATCCAAGCCACAAGCGAGGGCAATTAATAATAGTTCCAGTGTAAAAAAATGAAGAACAATCCTTATACGCATTTTCGTCTCGCTTATATCATGAGCTAGATACAACATTAATCCTAATAATGCACTTAAAAATGAAAATGCCATAATAATATAGATTGATATTAAATCAAACGCTAATTCAGGATAAAAGATTTGCCGTAAAATAGTAATAATAATGATGATGGATGCGAAGATGATTAAGAAATCTTTAACGATTTTTTGCACAATTTCGAAAAACTTCATATTAACCTCCTATTACAATCCTAGCATTTTTTTAAGGACAGGCACATACTGCCTTGATACAACAAGACGTTCCCCATTATCAAGTACCGCTACGAATCGGCCACTTATAGACGGGTGAATAGATGCAATTTTAGCTATGTTTACTATTGTTGATTTGGATGCCCGAAAACAATGAACTTCTTTGCATACCTCTTCTAATTCATATAGCTTATGTTTTACCTCAAAAACGTTATCCTTGCAGTAACTAAAAACCTTTCCATCAACTGCTTCGAAATAATAGATGTCCCTAACATTAATTCGATGAACGCCATCATTTTGATATCCGAGTATAAGAGGGGTTTCAGTTTTCAGCTTATTAACAATTTCAAGTATTTCTTCATCTACTTCATGGCACCTGATAAGTATTTCTTCTATCAGTTCTTTGCTTATTTCTTCTATTGAAATTTTCATAAGATCATCCTCTAAAAGTGCTGTGTCTTTCAGATTGTCTCATTTTAACATATCAATTTACAATACAATATTAACAAATACCTTCCTACATTTAACAATTCAAAGAATATGTCTCGTTTTTGCAAGATATTTTTCGGATGAATTTGGACTCTTAGAAAGTGGAAAGTGCTTATTTCCATGTTTCATTACTAAAAAAAATACCGTAGACACACACAAATTTTTTTGCGTTTGTCTACGGTTTGATTATCCTCGTAGGGCGTCAATAAGTTCAGGTTTATATTCGCCACTACGTAACATTTCAATTTCATATTTATAAGGTGCTGTTTTTGATTTAGCATCACTGTTTAATGCAACAAATGGTGTTTCTAATATTTTTGGCACGTCCATCAATTGAGGATGGTGGACTACGTATTTTAAAGCATCAAATCCGATATGCCCAAAGCCAATATTTTCATGACGGTCTTTCCCTGCGCCACGAACATTTTTAGAATCATTTATATGAAGGACCTTAATACGATCCACACCAATAATCTTATCAAACTCGTTTAACACACCATCAAAATCTTCGACAATATTGTAGCCAGCATCATGCGTATGGCATGTATCAAAGCATACAGAAAGTCGTTCATTATGTGTAACACCATCAATAATTTTGGCAAGTTCATCGAAAGAACGCCCACACTCTGTTCCCTTACCTGCCATTGTTTCTAATGCAATTTGTACGGGAAAGTCTTGTGAAAGCACTTCATTTAAACCTTCAATAATTTTGGCAATACCTGCATCTGCTCCTGCGCCCACATGTGCACCAGGATGTAAAACAATTTGTGTTGCTTCCAATGCAGCAGTGCGCTCAATTTCTGATTGTAGAAAATCTACACCAAGACGGAAGGTTTCAGGTTTTTCAGTGTTTGCAATATTTATAATATATGGGGCGTGCACAACAATATTGGTCATGCCATGCTCTTTCATGTGTAATAGACCATTCATAATATTAAGATCTGCAATTGGTTTTCGACGCGTGTTTTGTGGAGCACCCGTGTAAATCATAAAGGTGTTAGCACCATAAGAAAGAGCTTCTTTACTAGAGCCGAGCAGCATTTCTTTACCGCTCATTGAAACGTGTGAGCCAAGTAACATATATATGCCTCCTTATTTTTTGCCGCGTGCTTTTATGCGACGTTCGCGTTTTTTAATCTTTTCCATTTCCCATTTCATATTACGTTTGTAGCCTGGTTTTACTTTTTTCGGTTTGCGCACTAAAGATTTTGCTTTTACATCAATTTCATTTTCGTGCTTCACTCGGTTTTTACGCGCATGACGTTCTTTTAGTTCAGACCATTCACCATCTTTGACATCCTTTTGTTCAAACGGAATACCCATTTTCTCAATGCGTGCTAATGCGTCCTCGTCTGAAGGCTCAAATAATGTAATCGCCGTTCCTTTATTACCTGCACGTGCTGTTCGTCCAACACGGTGAATAAAGAATTCTAGATCTTCTGGAATTTCATAGTTAATGACATGTGAAATCCCTTGAATATCGATACCACGCGCAGCAAGATCTGTTGCCACGATATATTGAAACTCTAAATCGCGAACTTGCTTCATCATTTTTTTACGATCACGAGGGGTTAAATCACCATGAATTTGACCACAGCGAATTCCTTGCTCGTTTAAATAGCCAGCAACATGCTCTGCATTTTTACGTGTATTCGTAAAAATGACCGCTAAAAACGGGTTAATGCCTTCAATGACATCTAGTAAACGTTTGTTGCGTGATTTCGAACGAACAGGCACAAGCACAAAGTCAATACCTTCTGCTACTGGACGTTTATCGTTCATATGAATGTGTACAGGTGCTTCCATGTATTTTTTTAGGAATGGCTGTAGACGTTCTGGAATTGTTGCAGAGAACACGAACATTTCAAGTTTTTCTGGCATTTGAGAAGCAAAGCCATCAATTTCTTCGATAAAGCCCATATCGAACGCTAGGTCCGCTTCATCCACAACTAAAATTGGTGCCGTATGCACAAATAACGCTTGAGCTGAAACAAGATCACGAATACGTCCTGGTGTACCAACAACGATTTGTGGTTGCGTTTTTAACTTATCAATGGAGCGTTGTTTGTCCGTACCCCCAATAAATAATTTCGCTTGAATCTCTGTTCCTTCTATTAATTGATTTAACGCATCAAAAATTTGTTGAGCAAGCTCTCGTGTTGGCGAAGTAATAACAGCTTGTACTTCTTGCTTGTCAACTTGAATGCGTTGCACGATTGGAATAAGGAAACTATGCGTTTTCCCTGTCCCTGTATGTGCTTGACCAATCGCACTTTTCCCTTTAAGTATTAGCGGAATAATTTCCTTTTGTATTGGTGTTGGTTCTGTGAAGCCAAGCTTTGCAATTGCGTCCTGCAAAAATGGCTGAAAATTATAATCAGTATATTTTGACATAATTCGTTCCTCCTTACATCTTTCCCATTGTACCATGATTCGGCCTTTTAGGTATGTTTCCGTACTATTAACATAAGCATTTACAATATTCTCTTGTTTTTTTCATCGATGCAACGCTAACCCTTAACAAACTTACTTTAATTGCGGCTATTATGCAATGAAAAATGTAAAGTGTGAATAATGCAAAAAAATCCAATGAACTTTTCGTATTTTTATCCAACTAATAATTTGAATAGTTTCCACATGCTGAGGTTGATAGATGATGAAAGCAGCAAGATGGTATAAAGCGAGAGATATCCGTGTAGAAAATATTGAAGAGCATGCCATTGCACATGGAAAAGTAAAAATGAAAGTACATTGGACAGGAATTTGTGGGGTGATTTACATGGGTATGCAGCTAGGCCAATCTTTATTGCAGTCAAACAATCCCTTTATTTAAGTAAAAAAGCGTTAATGCAAGAGAAAAATCATATTCATATTCTTGTTAACTCACAATGATAGAGCTTCGTTTCATATCTTTAAAAGCAGATAGAGAAAATTATGCTACACCCTTTTCTCTATCTGCCCGTATAAATAAATGCTTTGTATCGCCTATTCGTATTGCTTCATCTTTTTGAAAATATCTAAATTCGCCATTAAAAAGTTTACTTTCTCTTCTCCAAATACACCGAGCGTGCGTCCTTCTGTATTAATCTCCACAATTTCTTCAATTTCCTTCACTGACAGCCCGCTTGCATTTGCAATTCGGTTAATTTGAATTTGTGCTGCTTGCACACTAATATGCGGATCTAAACCTGACCCTGAGGCTGTCATTAAATCAGCAGGAATCTCTTGTCGTTTGACTGTTGGATTCGCCTCTAAAAATGACTGAATGTCTTCATCTATTCGTTTTATTAATTCTGGATTGGACGGTGCATAGTTAAAGGTACCTGAGCTAACTCCTCCATAAACAGTTGCGCCATGTTCATCTGGTACAATATCTTCCTTTGCATATACATTATAATTAATAGAAGAAACACGTCCCCCAAAAAATGCTGGTGATGTAAAGGCTTGCCCTAGCAGTTCTGAACCAACAGCTTTGCCATCAACTTCAACAATGCTACCATTTGCCTGCTCATTAAATAGCCCTTGTGCAATGCCAGTCACAGTAAAAGGATAAATCAAACCACATAATACAAACATTGTTAATGATACAAATAATGCTTGCTTTGCGCTGTCCCAAAATCTATTCATGTCATTTTCCTCCTATAGCCCAAGCATGGTTAACAGTGGCCCTACTAGTAAATCAATCACCTTTATCCCGATAAAGGGGGCAAAGATGCCACCGAGTCCATAAATGAACAAGTTTTTCTGTAATAATTTTGCAGCGCTCATCGGCTTATACTTTACACCCTTTAACGCTATAGGAATTAATAACGGAATAATGACCGCGTTAAAAATTAAAGCAGAAATGATGGCACTTGTTGGTGAATAGAGTTGCATAATATTAAGTGAGCTCATTTCTGGTACTGCCACCATCAGCATAGCAGGGATAATCGCAAAGTATTTCGCAACATCATTTGCAATACTAAATGTAGTAAGTGCGCCACGCGTCATCAATAATTGTTTCCCAATCTCTACAACTTCGATTATTTTAGTTGGATTTGAATCTAAATCTACCATGTTTGCAGCCTCTTTTGCTGCATTCGTCCCTGAATTCATGGCAAGACCAACATTTGCCTGCGCCAAAGCAGGTGCATCATTCGTTCCGTCCCCTGTCATCGCAACAATTTTCCCAAGTGCCTGTTCATCTTTTATGACCTTTATTTTGTCCTCAGGCTTACTTTCAGCAATAAAGCTATCCACTCCTGATTCTTTAGCTATAGCCGCTGCTGTTAGTGGATTATCACCTGTACACATAATTGTTTTAATGCCCATTGCCCGCAACTGTTCAAATCGTTCTTTTAAACCCGATTTTACAACATCTTTAAGATGGATTACGCCTAAAATATTATTATTCATCGACACAACAAGTGGTGTCCCCCCAACAGATGATACTTGATGGACTAACTGCTCCAAATTTCGAGGGATAGGATGCCCTGCAGCGATGCTTTCTTGTTTAATCGTATCGTAAGCCCCTTTACGAATTTTTGTGCCATCCTTCAAATTTAAGCCACTCATCCGTGTTTGTGCAGAAAATGCCATATGCTCACTTGTTTTAATGATTTGTTTTTCATCTGTCGTATTCACACCTAAATTGCATGCCAACGATAATATAGATTTCCCTTCAGGTGTGTCATCGGTTAAGGAACTAAGCCATGCAGCTTGCATCAATGTTAGCTGTGCTACTCCCTTTACAGGTAGAAACTCAGATGCCATGCGATTGCCATAAGTGATTGTTCCTGTTTTATCTAATATTAGTGTGTCTACGTCACCGCACGCTTCTACAGCTCTTCCCGACATCGCAATAACATTAAACTGTGTCACACGGTCCATTCCAGCAATACCAATGGCGGAAAGTAAGCCACCGATTGTAGTTGGAATTAAACAAACCGTTAGTGCAATTAATGTTGCAATAGAGATGTGAACATTTAAATAAGTCGTCATAGGATATAATGTCACGACAACTAATAAGAAAATTATCGTTAAACTTACTAACAATGTATTTAACGCAATTTCATTGGGTGTTTTTTTTCGACTAGCCCCTTCTATAAGCGTAATCATTTTATCTAAAAATGACTCTCCTGGCAGTGAAGTAATTTCAATTATGAGCCAATCACTTGTGACAGTCGTTCCACCTGTAACAGCTGAAAAGTCACCACTTCGTTCTTTTACGACAGGTGCTGACTCACCCGTAATAGCCGATTCATCGACTGTTGCAATCCCTTTAATTACCTCGCCGTCGTTTGGAATGACCTCCCCTGCTTGAACTAATACAATATCTCCCTTTTTCAGCTCATGTGCCTGTTTCATTATTTCCGAACCATCCGCTAAAAGAACTCGTGCCTGTGTAATTGTTTTTGTATTTTTTAACGTTTGAACTTGAGCCTTACCTCGCCCTTCTGCTATAGACTCTGCAAAATTAGCAAATAATATCGTCACAAAAAGAATAATAGCTACAATAACATTATAGAGTCGATCATGCTCGCCTCCCCCACTCCCAAGTAAATTGGGGAAAAACGATAACAATAGCACAAAGATAAATCCGACCTCTACAACGAACATTACGGGATTTTTGATCATATAAAATGGATTAAATTTTTTCAACGCGCCAATCATGGATTGCTTCATCATATCGCTCGAAATAAAGCTTTTTCTTACAGTTTCCATTTATTTCTCTCCTCATCAGGAATGTATTTGTAAATGCTCTGTAATTGGACCAAGTGCCAATGATGGTAAGAATGTCAATGCACCAATCATTAGTACAATTCCTACAAGCAAAAATGTAAACATCGATGTATCTGTTTTCAATGTTCCAATTGAATCGCTATGCAACATTTTTTTAGCAAGTAACGAAGCAATTGCCAATTGAATTATGATGGTTAAATAGCGTCCGAAAAACATCGCTAGCCCTGTCGATACATTCCAAAATGTCGAGTTATCCGCTAATCCTTCAAAGCCAGAACCATTGTTGGCAGATGCTGAAGCAAATTCATATAACACCTGCGATAAACCATGCGCCCCTGGATTTGTTATGCCCGCTACTCCTGCTGTCGTAGCAACAGCGAGCCCAGAAAATAGCAGGATGATGGCAGGATGAATTAAAATACAAAGCGCTATAAGCTTCATTTCCTTTTCCTCAATTTTCTTTCCTAAAAATTGTGGGGTGCGGCCTATCATTAAACACGCAATAAATATTGTCAGTAGCACATACATCATCATGTTCATTAGCCCAACGCCTTTACCACCGAATACAACGTTTACCATCATGTTAAACATCGGCACAAGACCACCAAGCGGTGTTAAAGTATCATGCATATTATTGACAGAGCCAGTTGTAAAAGCAGTTGTGACAGCAGTGAACAGAGCCGATTGTGCTATACCAAAACGCATTTCTTTTCCTTCCATACTGCCAAGTTCCTGTGTAATACCTAGCTCACTAATAAGTGGATTTCCAGCACGCTCAGCTATGTATACTGTTACTAGTCCAATTAGAAACAGCATACTCATGGCACCAAAGATTGCTAGCCCTTGCTTACCAACTATCGTCTTCTTTTTTCTATAAGCAACCATCAAGCCGAATGCTATAACACAAGCCCCAGGTAGCAACATCATAGATAGCATTTCTACGATGTTGGATATAACTGAAGGGTTTTCAAAAGGAGTCGTCGAATTGGCTCCATTAAAGCCTCCTCCATTTGTACCAACATGTTTAATCGATTCAAGCGATGCAACAGGTCCAAGTGCGATATCTTGCATCTTTCCTTCGATTGTTTGGACGGTTTTATTCGCACTTAATGTTTGAGGCGAACCTTGCGATACTAAAATAATGGCAACTACAATTGAAATTGGCATTAATACACGTGTGATAACACGTACAAAATCTACATAAAAATTGCCCAAAGTATCACTTTTTGCCACTAAACGTCGGCAGAACGCCATACATGCTGCATAGCCTGTCGCTGCTGATGTGAACATCATAAAAATAATGACGAGCATTTGTGACAAATAACTTAAACCCGATTCACCACTATAATGTTGCAGATTTGTGTTTGTCATAAACGAAATAATCGTATTAAAGGATAGCGTTGCCTCCATATTTTCAATTTCATTAGGGTTTAACAACAGATAAGATTGAATGCGCAACAGCATATAGCCAATGAACACCATCAAAGCATTCGACATAATTAACGACAGCACGTATTGTCTTCCGGTCATATCCACTTGCTTTATGCCACATAATTTATAAATGACATCATCTACTTTATCCATCACTGGATCGAGCCATGTTTTTTTATGCATCGTTACATGAAAAAGATAATGACCCGTTAAGATAACAAGCGGTAAATAAATCATACAAACAATGGCTATTTGCCACATACTCTATTCCTCCTGCATCCTATTAATAATTTTCTGGATATAAAAGGGCGTACCCTAAATATCCAAAAAGTAAGATAAGTATAATGCCAATAACGATTCCCATATTCATTCCCCCTACTCTTCGACTAACTTATAGCACCAAATTGTTAATGCATATAGACTGGCGAAACTAATGATTAATAAGCCAATCATATAAAAGTCCATCAATTCACATCACCATTCCCTCCATTTGATGTTTTCATCATACTGACTTTGAAATTAATATAGTGTTAGGAAATCGCTTTTTATATTAAGAAACGATAAAGGGGTTAAATCTTTACACTTTCTTAATGTCAGATGACGCTATAATACAAATGAGGTGAAGGATGATGGAAAATGAGCGCCCCACTCCAGAAGAGTTTTTAGCAAGGATTCATCAGGAGCAAGCAACTGTCGGTAGACTGAAAATTTTTATCGGTTATGCTGCTGGTGTAGGTAAAACGTATGCCATGTTAGATGCAGCCCATCTAGCAAAAAAACTAGGCAAAGATGTAGTAATTGGCTATATAGAGCCACATCCACGTCCAGAAACATTAGCCTTACTTGACGGACTTGAGCAAATACCGACTAGAAATATTCATTATAAAGGGAGAAACTTTCAAGAATTAGATATAGATGCCGTATTGAAACGCAAACCAGAAATTGTGCTAATCGATGAGTTGGCACATACAAATGTTCCACTTATGCGACATACAAAAAGGTTTGGGGATGTAGAAGAATTACTTGCGAAAGGTATCCATGTATATACAACTGTAAATATTCAACATATTGAAAGTCTTCATGATGTGGTAGAAGATATTACGGGGGTACAAGTGCGAGAACGCATTCCAGATTATTTAATTGATCAAGCAGCACTTATTAAAATTGTGGACATTGAACCTGATGAGTTAATTCAACGCTTAAAAGAAGGCAAAATCTATCACAAGCAACAAGCTGAAAAAGCATTAGCATCTTTTTTTCGCAAACAAAATTTAGTTGCACTTCGGGAAATTGCCCTTCGTAGGACTGCAGATACGATTAATTACAAACACGTAAACGATTGCGAATCGATTAGTCAACCGAAACAAATTGAAGAGCATATTTTAGTTGGTATTAGTAGCTCTCCAACAAATGCAAAAGTTATTCGCACTGCCGCAAGACTTGCCCAAGCATTACATGGTAAATTCACTGCCCTTTTTGTGCAAAAGGTGCAAGAAAGTAGTTTTAATGAAGCGAATGCTGAACGATTGCAACAACATATTAAATTGACCGAGCAACTTGGAGGCCATGTCGTAATCGTTCAAGAGAATGATGTCGCAGCTGCCCTAGCAAACTATGCACAATTAAGTGGGGTCACAAAGCTAGTACTTGGCAGAACTGCTTTGAAAAAGAAATGGTGGCTGCCGCATCCGAAAATCAGTGACCGGCTCAATGAATTCGCGCCGAATTTAACTATTCATATTGTTCCAGATCAAGAAAATGAACAATTGTATTTTCCTACTGGCGTTCGAAATCGATTAACGATTGAATGGTTAGATTTATTAAAAATGGCAGTAGTGTTTATCTTGGGTTCTTTTTTAGCTTTATTTTTCTTTACAATAGGAGTCAGCGAATCCAATATTATTACGATTTATATTCTTACTGTGTTAATCCTTGCGATATGGTCGTCCGGATGGCTGATGAACATTGTTAGCTCTGCAGTGGCTGTACTTCTATTCAACTTTTTATTCACTGAGCCACGATTTTCCCTAGAAGCTTATCATCGGGACTATCCTATTACTTTTCTGATTATGTTTTTCTCTGGCATCATCACAAGCAGCTTAACAAAAAAGATAAAAGAGCAGGCCATCGTTGCTGTTCGTAAATCTTATCGGATGGAAGTTTTACTAGAAACAAATCGCAAGCTACAACATGCCAAATCTATCGAAGAAATCATTACTGAAGGCATGACACAAATTGTTAAATTAGTAGAAAAACCTGTTCAATTTTTTGAAATAGAACAGAAATCAATTACTAACACTATTTTTTTCCCAACTGCAAGTCTATCTAATATGGAGAACACTAAAGTAGCATCACTCTTTCAAAATACAAATGAATTAGGTGTAATACATTGGGTTATTAATAATAACCATTTTGCTGGTGTATCAACAGATATATTTCCTGAAGTAAATGGCTATTATTTACCTGTTATTTCAAATGGAAGCGTTAAGGGCATTGTGGGAATTGCTCTTTCTAAGCAAGCACCTCTACCCGCATTTGAACGTAATATATTACATGCCATTATGAATGATTTTTCATTTGCTCTCGATAAATGGTATTTGCAAAATTTAAATGCGCAAGTTGCAAGAGAAGCGGAACTTGAACAGATGAGAGCTAATCTTTTGCGTGCCATCTCACATGATTTACGAACACCGCTTACAACTATTTCAGGGAATGCAGATATACTGTTAACAAATAAAGCTCATATTCCCGAAATCGAAAAAACACGATTATACGAAGATATATATAAGAACTCAAAATGGCTTGTTCAGATGGTTGAAAACTTACTGGCAGTTTCGATGTTAGAAGATGGGCAATTTGCATTAGAGATGCAATTAGAGCTAGTGGAGGATATTATTCAAGAGGCGTTACAACATGTTACTCCACGTGACAATACACATAATATTTCTTATCATGTAGAGCCTGATTTAGTCATGGCATTGATGGACGCACGCCTGATGATTCAAGTAATTATAAATATTATAGATAATGCACTAACCTATACACCTGCAGGTAGTGACATCTCTTTCATAGCAAAAGATAGAGGCCAATTTGTGGACATTAGTATTACTGATAATGGACCAGGTATTGACGATTCGTTAAAAGAAAAACTGTTTGAGCCGTTTATAACGGGCAAAGTACAGCGTAGTGATAGTCGAAGGGGCTTAGGCTTAGGGTTAGCATTATGTCAAACAATTTTAAAATTACATGATAGTGAATTAGAAGTTGCAGATAACTACCCGACTGGAACCATCTTTCGTTTTACTTTAAAAAAAGGAGTTGTCAGTATAAATGAATAAGCGGATTTTAGTCGTAGAAGATGATGTAGCAATCGGCAATTTAATTAGAATGACCTTAACTACACAGCACTATGAATTCGATATTGCACAGGATGGTTCTAGTGCCTTGCAAAAAGCTATTTCGTTGAAGCCTCATGTCATTATCCTCGATTTAGGCTTACCAGATATGGACGGGATAGATTTTATTAATAAAATACGCGGCTGGACCCAAACACCCATTATTGTTGTTAGTGCACGTGGTGAAGAATTCGATAAAATTAACGCCTTAGATGCTGGAGCTGACGACTATGTCACAAAACCTTTTAGCGTGGAGGAGCTCCTTGCTCGTATCCGTGTTGCATTACGAAGAACTAGTAGCGAACATCAGCTTGAAGCTGAGTCCGCAGTGTTTATTAATGGTCAGTTAGAGATTCATTATTTGGCAAACACCGTGTTTGTTAACGGTGTAGAAGTGCACTTGACTCCTATCGAGTATAAACTTTTAGTCGTGCTATCTAAGCACGTTGGTAAAGTACTTACACATAATTTTTTATTGAAAGAGATTTGGCAAAATGCACTTCAGTCAGATGTACCAAGTCTTCGTGTATTTATGGCGACTCTTCGAAAGAAAATAGAAGAAAATCCATCACAACCAAAGTATATTCAGACTCACGTTCGTGTTGGATATAGAATGCTACGAGTTAATGATGATGAATAATGAAAGTACAAAAGGCACTGTCGAATAAGCCATTAAACTATAACAACTCCATTTCTACACGGTAAAAATCTGTGCGCAGGGCTCCTATTCTATGGAGACATGCCTTTACTCAATTGTAGAAGACAATTCGACTATTCAATAACAGAAAACATTTCATCTACCGATGCAGAACAATTTTTTTACCCAAATAAGCTCAAATACACAAAATATTATACAATGTTTTGTGTATTTTTTTAGAATTTTCTTTACCCCACAATCCATTCTATCGTGACTTACATAACCTAATATGAAAGAGCACATAGGAGCTCTTTCTATTGTTCATTTATTAGCATTTGTCGAACGCTAACATCAGCGTCTGCATATCATATCTATAATCAGGTATGTCATCAATGAAAAGCATACAATGAAAGGAGATCATTATGGTATTTAGACCACCTTATCAATACCCGATGTATCCGGGTGGCATGCAAATGCCTGCGCAGATGCCAGCGCAAATGCCTGCGCAAATGCGGATGCCAACACCTCCTCAGATGTCACCGCAGTCCTTTTATCCGCCTGGAGGTTTTCCTCAACCACGAATTCCAGGTGGATTTCCAATGTCCGGTGGAATGAGGGGGGCATTCGGAGGGCAAATGCCGACGCCACCCGTACAGGAACCTTCCAAAATCGGTTCATTTTTACAGCAAGCAAATAGTTTATTTAACTCTGCCAAAACGTATACCCCTTATATACAACAAGCAATGCCGATGGTGAAAAACATCCCTTCACTTTTAAAACTGTATAAAGGTTTTCAGGGACTCCCAGCAGCTGGAGCGGCAGCAGGGGTTGCAGCAGCTGCTGCAACTGATGCAGTGGCAGCTAGTAAAGTAGCAGGCTCCTCTAAAGGTAAACGTTCAACGCAAAAAAATGCGGCGCCTACCCCACGAGAACCAATTCCATCCAAACCGCGTATTTTCCAGCCACCTATGGAGTGAAGGTTTCTTTGTATTCGCCGTGCCTGTCCGTTATAATGTAGGTAGGTAAGCTTGAAAGGAGTCACAACCATGCAAGTATTAAAAATTAATCCACGTGGCTATTGCTACGGTGTTGTTGATGCGATGGTCATTGCACGTAACGCCGCACTCGATAAAACATTACCAAGACCTATCTACATTTTAGGGATGATTGTGCACAATAAACATGTTACAGATGCCTTTGAAGAAGATGGTATCATTACACTAGACGGCGATAATCGCTTAGAAATTATTGAACAGGTTGAAACGGGCACTGTTATTTTCACGGCGCATGGTGTTTCACCTGAAATTCGTGAAATTGCGAAACGCAAAGGCCTAGTATCCATTGATGCTACATGTCCTGACGTAACAGTAACACACGATTTAATTCGTGAAAAATCAGCTGAAGGCTACGATATTATTTATATTGGTAAGAAAGGTCATCCAGAGCCAGAAGGTGCAATCGGTGTTGCTCCAGACCATGTTCATTTAGTACAATCTTCAACGGATATTGATGCATTAAACTTAACAAATGATAAATTGCTAGTAACGAACCAGACGACTATGAGTCAATGGGATGTTGCTCATTTAATGGATAGTTTAAAAGAGAAATTCCCACATATTGAAGTGCATAAAGAAATTTGTTTAGCAACGCAAGTTCGTCAAGAAGCCGTTGCGAAGCAAGCAGGGGAAGCAGATTTATTAATTGTTGTTGGCGATCCAAAATCCAATAACTCGAACCGTCTAACACAAGTATCAGTAGAAATTGCAGGTACACCTTCTTACCGTATTGCAGATGTTTCTGAGCTTAAAATTGATTGGTTAAAAGGAATTAATACGGTTGCAGTCACTGCAGGTGCATCAACACCAACACCTATTGTGAAAGAGGTTATTAACTTCCTTGAGCAATTTGATGAAAGTGACGAAACGACGCATAGTATCCAACGCACAGTTACACTTGATAAAATTTTACCAAAAATAAAAACGCCTAAGCCTGTCGATAAAATTTTGCCTTATTAATTTAACCGACTTAAGGCAATGTGAAAGTACTCGATTGTTCATCAGACAATCGAGTCAGTATACGACAAAATGCATCAAGATGTTTAGCTTGATGCATTTTGTCATTTATATATATTTACTGTCGGAACTTATGCAACGTAAGACGTGGGCATTCTGCGTGGTTAGCGAGGATTGCAGCTTATTCCACTCGTAACGGACATTACCTATAGCATTTACCTATATTTTCATTCTTTACTAAAATAATAATTAATAGGACGACCAATACCACCGTAATGAACATCCATCGTTATTTCCTTTTGCTTTTCTAGAAAATCTAAGTATCGTCTTGCTGTCACACGTGCAATGCCTACTCCACTTGCAACATCTTCTGCTGATGCACCATCTACCGTTTGCAAATAATGCACTACTTTCTCTAGTGTCGCTCGATTAAAACCCTTAGGCAAACTTTTCTCAGTTTTCTCCTCAATTGCTCCTACTGCCTTACCTTCTCCACTATGATAATGGAATAACTGATCAAGCTCTCCTTGCGTTAGCTCCCGTTCTGTTTGCATTTGTTGCTTGAATCGAATGTAGTTTTCTAACGTTCCTTGCACTCGCTCAAACGAAAATGGCTTCATTATATAATCAAAGACACCAAGATGCAAAACTTGTTTTACCGTTTCCATATCATTGGCTGCTGTTACAGTAATAACATCGACAGGAATTTTGAGTTCACGGATTTTTCGCAAGGTAGTTATACCATCTTGCTCGGGCATGAAAATATCCATAAACACTAAATCAGGTCGTAGCGTACGGATTTTGTCTATTCCCTCTACGCCGTTCGATGCTTGCCCTATTACATTAAATCCTGCAACTTTTTCAATAAATTGACGGTTTACCTCCCGCACCATTGGATCATCCTCTATTAATAACACGTTTATTTGCGTCACTGTCTAGCCCTCCATACAATCGATTACAACTCTCCTCTAAAATGTGAATTAAACATACTTGTTTCTAATGTGATACGAAGTGGATGTTTTTGTACTATGTTCATTATAGAGTGTAAAATCCGAACACTAAGGATGATAAAATGTTAATAAAAAGCTTGTCCCTTTACTAGGTTCACTCATTACCTCAATTTCACCTTGACCCTTTTGTACGATTTCTTTTATTAAATACAGGCCGATACCTCGACCCTTTTTTTCTTTTGTTGAATAGCCATTATCAAAAATTTGAGCCTTTACCGCTTCCGTCATGCCGACTCCGTTATCTGTTACTAAAATAGCAAGTACATCATCATCTTCATCTACAGAAATATGAACAGTCTTTTCTTCAACTGGACTATCTTTTAATGCATCAAATGCATTTTCGATTAAATTCCCAAATAAGATGACAAAATCATGATGATCTAAATTTTTCGGGAATGTTGTGAGACGACTAGCTCGGTCTATTTCTAATGTAATCCCATGCTCTTTCGCATGCGCAATTTTACTAAGTAATAACCCCGAAATATTTTCATTTTTAATGCGCTCATTTAAAAAATTAGTGATTTCATCATGTTCTTCCTTAACTTGTGTTAAATAGGATAGTGCTTGATCATGATGTCCAAGCTGTAAAAGACCAGCAATCGTATGCAATTTATTTTTATGTTCATGTGTTTGTACACGTAATGCCTGGACAAACGCCTTCACACCGGTTAATTCCTCGGCTAATTTCTTCACCTCTGTGCGATCCTTAAACATCGCTACAGCACCAACCGTTTCACCATTGACCTGTATAGGGATACGATTACTCATAATGCTATGATCATTTATATAAAGTTCACGATTATAGATAGGACGATCTAACGCTAATATTTCTGGTAAACGGGTATCTGGTAACACCTCGAAAATTTTCTTGCCAATTAACGAAGATGGCCGTTCTGCTACACCTAAAATATCACATGCTTTTTCATTAAAAATTGTAATCGTCAATTCAGTATCTATTGCGATAATCCCTTCATGCATAGCGTTAAAAGTTTCAGTGCGTTCCACATACATTTTAGCAATTTCATGTGGCTCCAATCCAAACATTTGCTTTTTCATATGACGACCTAATGTGTGTGCACCCCATGCACTAAATAATAGTGATAAAGCTACTGTAATCATTAGCTCTTTTTGAATAGATAATAAAAGCTCGCTAACGGTTAATACACTATAACCTACGATTACAACGCCAATTTGACGTCCATTGTCAGTCATAATTGGTACGAAGGCGCGTACCATATCTCCACGTTCACCATGTGCAATGGATGTATAATAATGCTCAGAAAATGCAGCGTTTAAATCCCCTGATTGTGAGATGGTGCCGATTTCCTCCGTATTTGGATGGGAATACTTTCGTCGCTGCATATCGAGTACAACTATATACTGCGCCCCATTTATATCACGTATTTCTTCAACAACAGGATTAATATGTTTAGTCGCTTCTGTGAAATCACGATTGGCAATAGCCGTTTTCATTTCTGGTAACTGCGAGACAGTTTTTGCAACTAGTAATGCCTGTTCTGCCAGCTTTTCTTTTTGTTCATTCATGACAAACCCAAGCAAAAACGTTCCACCTATACTAAAAGATAACAAAAGTATAAAAAAAGTAAGAGACATGATTTTGCCCTTCATCGATAACTTTTGAAATTTCAAGATCATTGCCTCCCTCTTACTATATTTTAGCTTACTCCTTATGTTAGAATAACAAAAACATGTGAAAATACGAATCAATTGGGTGTAGAATATGAAAAAATTTATTATTGGGACGATTGCAACCGTTTTGATCTTAACCATTGTATTTAGTATACAGCAAGGAATATTATTTTCGAAAACGCTCCCCTATGATGATGAACAAAAGGGCCTTGATACACAAATTACGATACATTTAAGTCATGTTGTAGCTGAAAATACGCCAAAAGGTCAAGCTGCAACGAAATTTGCTGAACTTGTAGAGGAAAAAACAAACGGAAAGGTAAAAGTCCATGTTTATCCAAATGCCTCGTTATTTAACGATGAAAATGAATTCAAAGCTTTACAAGATGGAAAAGTCGAAATCATCATTCCTACTTTTTCTAAAATGACTTCCTATGTACCAGATTGGCAAGTGCTTGACCTGCCGTATCTTTTTCATACAGATGATGAAGTTCATGAGGTACTAACAGGACCAATCGGTGAACAATTATTGGATGAGTTAAAGCCTTTTAATGTACGGGGTCTCGGCTTTTGGCACAATGGCTTTAAACAGTTAACAGCGGAGCATCCAATTCATACGTTTGAAGATTTACAAGGTTTACGTATACGCACAATGCCAAGTAAAACGCTTGAAAAGCAATTTAGCTTAGTCGGGGCTACGCCTGTACCGATTTCCTTTAGCGAAGTTTTTACTGACTTAGAAACACATGCTATCGATGCACAAGAAAATACGGCCTCTAATATTTTTTCGAAGGGCTTTTACAAAGTACAAAAAAATATGACGTTAACAAACCATGGAATTTTAGGCTATTCAGTTTTAATGAATGAAAATTTTTGGGAAAAGTTACCTCAGAAAGTTCAAAAGCAGCTAATAGATGCCATGAAAGAAACAACTGAATGGCAATTTAAGCAGGCTGTGTTAATGAACGACAATGATTTACGAAAACTACAACAAGAAGCCGATTTTGAAATTTATACGATGAGCGATGAGGAGCGGCAACGCTTTCAAGAAAAACTTGCCCCTGTCTATGATTTCTATCGTGCCAATGTAAAACAGCATAATGTATTACCTGAAATCCAAAAGATTGTATCTCCTTAGAACTTTTGGTCATTAAAAATACATCCTCACTTTATGTGGGGATTTTTTCTTTTGTATTATAATAGTTTAGAGAAATTGCATTCTACTATAAAACAGCCTCAAACCATTGATATTACTAGCTTTCTATCTAATCAAATGAAAAATGAACAAAATGAACAATAGAAACTTTACGGCCATAAATCCTATTGTCGGAAAATTTCCGCTATGATAACCACATGAAAGCGTTCACAAAGTTCACATTTTTTAGGGGGAAGTATTATGCGGATAAATTTTAAAAACTTAACGGTACAAGTGCTGATTGCCATTATACTTGGTATTATTGTTGGTGCTGCATTCCCAGAGTTCGGTGCTAGCTTAAAAATATTAGCTGATATTTTTATTAAATTAATTAAAATGTTAATTGCACCTATTATTTTCTTAACTGTTGTTATCGGGATTGGTAGCATGGGTGATGTAAAAAAGGTCGGTAAAATTGGTGGTAAGGCATTAATTTATTTTGAAATTGTCTCGACTTTCGCACTTGCGATTGGCTTACTTGTTGTAAATATCATTCAACCTGGTAAAGGATTTAATACAGATGCAGCAAACGCTGCGGATGTTTCACAATATACAGAGCAAGCTGCTGCTGCTGAGCATGGTTTTGGGGCATTTATAATGCAAATTATCCCAGATAATGTTGTCGGTGCACTTGCGAATGGTGAGTTATTACCTGTTTTATTTTCAGCTGTATTATTCGGGTTAGCAGCAGCGGCTATTGGAGAACCGGCTAAACCTGTTATCAAATTTTTCGAGCAAGTAGCAGATATTTTCTTTAAAATTGTTAATATGGTGATGAAAATTTCCCCAATTGGTGCATTTGGTGCTATGAGTTACACAATCGGGAACTTCGGTATAAAATCACTTGGGAACTTAGGTTTCTTAATGTTATCTGTCTATATTACAATGTTCATATTTATCGTTGTCGTTATTGGTTTAATTACACGCTTCTTTGGCTTTAGTATTTTTAAATTCATTAAATATATTAAAGATGAAATTTTTATCGTTATCGGTACATCATCTTCTGAATCTGCACTTCCTTCGATGATGCGCAAATTAGAAAATTACGGCTGTTCGAAACAAGTTGTAGGTCTTGTAATTCCAACAGGTTATTCCTTTAACCTGGACGGCACTTCCATTTATCTATCAATGGCGGCTATCTTTATCGCACAAGCTTATGGGGTTGATTTAGATATTTGGCATCAGCTTACTTTACTTGCTATTTTAATGTTAACGTCTAAAGGAGCTGCTGGTGTAACAGGCTCAGGCTTTATTACGCTTGCTGCAACACTCGCTGCATTCCCTATGATTCCTGTAGAAGGGATTGCACTGCTAATTGGTGTCGATCGATTTATGTCTGAGGCACGCGCTGTTACTAACTTAATTGGTAACGGTGTAGCGACAGTAGTTGTATCTAAGATGGAAAATGAATTCGATACAGAGCAAGAAAAACGTGCATTATCCGGTAAAATCATTTCTAACTAATAATAATGAAACCTCCAATCTACTCGGTTAGTAAGTAGATTGGAGGTTTTTTACATACCTAAAAGCATTTAATAGACTTCAATTTCTAATGCTACGTATTCAAAAATCGAGCGTTCGAACATCGGAAATATGCTCAACGCAGCCGCTCTATTATCGACTTGCAGTTTCCAACATGCAACTTTGTCCACGACACTAAAAATCCTTCATCGTATTCACTTATTTCCCCTCTAATACTTCAATAATTTCTTTGAGCGTGTTGGTTGTGCCGACATTGCCAGGGAAGATAATGAAAGAAGAACGAGGGAACTTGCTTTCTTCTCCGGTTTTCCACACTGGAACACCCGGTTTAATTTGACCTACTACTTCAGCGCGCTTGACTGATAGTCCCACTGTTCCAACACTGGATGAAGTGATTCCACCTTTTGCAACTATGTACTTCGGTCGTACCTTTAAGTCAGTGACAATGCTTGTCACTGCTTGTGATATTTTAACAGATAGTTGAAGTTCACTTTCGCCTTGATTCACTCCTAAGTCCAATCTCTCCCGACGAGTGTAATAAACTACGGATTTTCCAGAAGTAATCAGCTCTTCGCAAGTAATACGGACACGATTGATTTCCTGTTGGAATTTCTCATCATCGTGCACAAGATGAACATTAAACTCTACTCCTGTTACTAGACCACTATCAAGAAGGGCACACAATTGATCTGTTGTCTTTTGAACGTGCGAGCCAACTACGATAAGTCCTCCATTTGAAGTCTCTTCCGTAATAAGCTCTACTCTTGATAAAAATGGCTTATCAGAAATGCCTCCAAGTACTTTTGTTAAGGAAGCGGCACTTCGGAAAATAAACGTTTTTCCCGCTTTCATAACTTGGAGCAAGGCAATTACAAACACTTCAACATCGCTGTAAACAGCTGCATTCACAACGACTTTCTTGAAGTTTTCAGCTTCCATTAATTGCGCTTTGATTGCTTCAATATTTTGTGAACGTAAATCTTCAATGCTGATATAAATAGTATCTTCTTTTGGATAAACACCCTTTGTTTTTTCTTCAATCCATTCGCCTAGATGTGAAGAACTAAAGCCAAAATTACGGTCTTTAGCAAACTCTGTTTCACTAGCTGGAACAAGTTCTTCTCCATACTGAACATAATGGATATTGTCGATTGTTAAACGGCCGCCTTCTTTAAAAAATGGAATAAGTATTTCCCCATCAAACTTAGTATTAGAAATTTCTTCAATTGTGTTTTTCATTGTTTCGGTTTCTAGCGGGTAATGACCACGCAATGTAGAATCCCCGCGGCTAACCAGTAGATAAGGAATTCCTTCTTGTAAGGAAACCTCATGCACTCGGCGAGCTATATCCTGATGAACAACCGCTGTTTCCTCAGCGGTAAAACTGCGAGAATTTGTTAGCAGAAAAAAAATTTGATTTTGCTCACGGAATCCTTGCTTAATGCTTTCTTCAGTCCAATCCGTATAAACAGAAACACCGTGAACGGTTTGTACACCTGTTGGGTCATCATCAAGAATCACGATTTTATGGTTAAACCCTTTTCGCGCATCCTCCAATTTCATCTGAATTTGCTCGCAACTTGGTTCAATTAGGCCTGATAATAGTTCCGATGCTTTTCTCGCTACCATTTATCGCACCTCTCTTGAAACTTCAACATTTGCTAATTTCTCATAGTGTTGGACAATGCTTGCGTGATCTAGGGTTTCCATTCCATTAGCTTTTAAAGAATAGAAAATTTCTAAGAGCTGAGCTGATAACGGAAGTGGAACAGCTAGCTCGTGAGCAGTATGCATCACATTATTTATATCTTTAAGATTAATGTCGACACGGCCACCTGCTTTAAAATTCCGGTCAAGAATCATTGGGATTTTTGCATCCATTACGGTACTTCCTGCAAGACCACCGCGAATTGCCTGATACATTTTCTCCACATTAATACCTGCTTTTGTCGCAAACACAAGTGCTTCAGATATTGCCGCAATATTTAAGTTTACGATAATTTGATTTGCAAGCTTTGCAGTAGATCCGCTGCCTGAGTCACCGACAAGTACAATGTTATTGCCCATATCGCCAAGAATGTCTTTTACACTTTCAAACACTTCTTCTTTTCCACCAACCATGATTGTCAGTGAACCATCAATTGCTTTCGGCTCACCACCACTGACTGGTGCATCAAGAAAATGTACCCCTTGTTTTGCAGAAAGCTCGTACATTTCTTTTGATTCAACTGGTGTGACAGAGCTCATGTCGATGATGACCATACCCTTACGAGCACCTTCCATAACCCCATGTTCACCAAAGATAGCTTGCTGGACATGTCTCCCTTTCGGCAACATTGTAATTACGACATCACTTGTTAATGCTACCCCCTTTCCAGAGGTAGCTATCTTTGCACCTTCTTTTGCAAGCATCTCAACCGCTAGTGTATTCAGGTCGAATACAGTAACCTCGTTACCCTTTTTCAAAAGGTTGCGTACCATTGGCGCCCCCATAATGCCAAGTCCAATAAATCCAAGTTTCTTCTTCAATTTAACTTCAGCTCCAATCTAGTTGTTCATTAACTGATATAAAGTACCCTATTCATACTTAATCAACTATATATAGCGGTGGACTAGCCATCCGCCTTGCCTATTAAACAAGTAAATTACAAACCTGGTAAAATTCCTTGGAACATGCTTAGAACGTAAACGGAAATTAATACGGTCACCCCTGATAAGAAGCCCCCTATTGACCAAACTTTAATTGTTTCTGTCATCGATAAACGTCCAAATTTACTTACTACCCAGAAACCAGAATCATTAGGTAGTGATAAGCCGATTCCACCAGCGCAAATAGCAAGACCTAGCACGACTGGTGATACGCCAAGTTCTGCAGCTAACGGTCCCATAATTGCAGATGTTGTAACAAGAGCAACTGTTGCAGATCCGAGCGAAGCGCGTAGAATTTGCGCAAATAAAAAAGCAAGTAGTAAAGCAGGAATGTTCAGCCCTTGCATCATGCTAATAATTAAATCCCCTATGCCGGTTTCTTGAACAACTTTACCAAAGGCACCCCCTGCACCAGTAATTAGGATGACCGCTCCACTTTGATCTAACGCCTTGGCAAAAACGGTTTTAATATCTTCCTTGATGTATGGCTTTAAGGCAAACATTGCGACAAGCACACTGATTAACAACGCAACATTTTTATCTCCAATAACGGAAAAAAGTGTCGGAACGAATTGTTCTGTGTTGTCTCTGAAAAGTAAATTTATTAACGTATTCGATAAAATCAAGATAATTGGTAAAGCGAGCATCCCAAAAGAAAGAGCAGTTGAAATTTCTTTTCTTCCAGAAAGAGTGCTGTCTGCTTCTGCTATGTCAGATTCATCAAGATGTCCCTCATTTTTAATGCGCTTTCCAATATACTTTCCATAGATTACACCGCCAACTAGTACTCCAGGAATTGAAACTAGCAATCCATAAATAAAGAACATACCTATATCTGATCCTGTTTGGTCGGCCACAACTAAAGGTCCTGGCGTCGGGATAATTACACTATGAGCTGTGATTAACCCAATCGAAAGAATCGCAACAAAAGTAGTAAGTGAGATTTTTGTTTTAAAAGAAAGATTTTGAATTAATTTATGTAAAATAATAAACGCTGCGTCAAAGAATACAGGAATTGAAACAGTAATCGATGTCATTGCAATTGCGTATGGAGATTTTTTGACCCCAAAAACGCGTAGCATTCCAGTAGCAATTTTATTAATGGCACCAGATGATGCTAAAAATTGACCAAATATAATTCCAAGTCCAATCAAAATACCGACGCCAGCTAGTGTGGTGCCAAATCCTGTGGCAATTATGCCAGGGACTTCTTTCGCCGGAATGCTTGATAACAAGCCAAGTCCAATGGCAACTACTAAAAGAGAGACGAAAGCATCCCACTTGAATCTCATAATAAGGACAAATAAAACAATTAGAGCAAGAACAAACCCGATAATGAGTGTATTACCTGTTAACATTGTAATGTATCCTCCTTAAATATAATTATCTCTAAGGTGACAACGCATACACTTTTATAAAAAGATTATTTTTTCATTCTAGTAACGGCTAACCGTGAAATATTTATAGATTTTTTAACATGGCTACCCCCTATTGCAACAACCCTAGTAAATAATGTGTCAATTAAAGCAAGTTGTACAAGGCGGCTAACCATCGCATCCGACCGCTTTTCCGTCTCTTGCGCCTGTGTAAGGAGTAGTGTATCAGCCATTTTGGCAAGCGTTGTATTTGAATTCGATGTAATAACAATAACAAATGCTCCACTTTTTTGGCTCATTTGAACGACTTCTATAATATTGACCGTTTCTCCAGAATGAGAAATTACAATGACAACATCTTCATTGTTCATATGATTGGCATATATCGCTTGATAATGCGGATCCTGAACAGCGATAGTTGTACCGCCCATTCTCATAAATTTATGAGCGACATCTTCTGCAATCGTACCCGAGAGACCTTGTCCGAAGAAAAAAAGCCTTTCTGCTTTTGCTATAATTTGAACAGCTTCTTCCATCTGAGTAATATTTAATTTCTCTTTAGTCATCGACATCGCTATAGAAAGTTGATCTGCTATTTTATCAAATACAACATTCGCAAGATCCTCATCCATAATCTCATTTTGGTCTGATGTTGATGAGTAGATGTTATTCACTTGCTCTTGAGCAAGTGCCACTTTTAACTCTTGGTAACTAGCATATCCAAGCTTTCTGTATAAACGAACAACACTCGGTTCACTTACATTGCTTAATGTTGAGAGTTCGTTCATTGATAACAAAAAAGGTTGTTTATGCATTTTCAGCTGCTCGACAACTTTTCTCTCAGAAATTGTTAGCGAATTCACCTTACTATTTATTCGTTCTTCGAAACTTAACAAGAAATCACCTCCTAATTTCAATTGTAATTTTACTACAATGATAATTTCCTCACAAGTTTATTTTTCGAAAAAGACATAATATTGTTACTTATTCACTTTTTTTCTCATAACATTGATACAGTTTTGTAGTGAAATTACAATCAAATGTAGTTTTATTACATTGAACGGATTTTAATAATTCCGAACAAGAAAACGTAAATGTTAGAGAAATTTATATTCAACTAATAATAGTGAAACCTCCAGTCTAGCTTACTCGTATAGTAAGTAGATTGGAGGTTTTTTATGGCAACATTTACACTTACATATCCAAAAGCATTTGATAGACTTTCAAAATTACCAATCCTAAACAGTCAAAATGAAACAGTTTGCATACTCCAAAAAGTTGAGCGCTCAAATATCGGAAAAGTACTTAATGCAGCCTCTCTAGTAACATCACAGCAACCGTTACCGCACCGTTATGAAATTCGGACAACGCATGGAGAACCCCTTTTTCAAGTGCGTTCTACGCTGCTCACAAAAGGTGTCAGTCATGAAATTATCATGCCTGATGGGAGTATCATACCTATTCAAAGAAAAACTGTTCAATTATTAGAATCTTCCTATTCCTTTACGATGGATGGTCTTGTCTTTCGCTTTGAGAAAGATTTCACATCGACTGCTTATTTATATTGTAATGATGAAAAAATTGCGAGTGCAAACTTCGTAGAAAATGGGATAGTACGGGAAGGCATCATTTATAAGCTATTCCATTCGGAAGATACTTTATTTGTTGCTTTACTAGCCTCATTGTTTCAATCTCTATTTGCAATAGGTAACTAACAGCACTTATGCTATAATTTGAATCATTCTATATATATGTGAGGTTAAGTATGAACGGTCAAAATAGAAAAGATATTCACCCAGGGCTTGAAGTCAATATTATTCTCAAAAAAGATCAGCGAACAGGCGTTAAAACGAAAGGGATTGTGAAAGATATTTTAACCAATTCCTCACACCATCCACATGGCATTAAGGTTCGTTTAACGGATGGCCAAATAGGTAGAGTATGTGATATTTTACAAAAATAATGAAAGAGACTGTTCTAGCGATGAACAGTCTCTTTTGTTTAAAATTGTTTGAGTGCCTGGCACTTAGCCAGTGTAAGCCTCACCCCTCGCTAACACGCGGGATTGCTCCGTCTTACTTTGCAAAATATATGATTAGTACGATAAATTGTGTGAGTGCCTGGCACTTATATTTGCACTTTCAATTCCGTGACATAGACAGCCGTTCCAGTGATTGAAATATCCAAGTTGTTGTTCACTTCGTTCACATGGACATAAACACGACCATCTCGATCAAGCTCTTGTCCTTGTTCAACAATAAGTGTTTTCGGGTATGCTACATTACTATCAACATACTTCGCATAATATGCCCCCATCACACCTGAAGCCGTTCCCGTTACTATATCTTGAATTGTGCCAGAGTATGGTGAAGAAAAATGTCTTGCATGCATATTTGCCGTTTCATCTAATGCCTCTAAACAAAATGGATGCAAGGAAGCTGTTGGCATTTCATTTAAGATAGACGGAAATTTAGCGGTTTGTGGATTCATCTTTTTGAAAGAGCTTAATTTTTGGACAGGTATTAGTAAGGTCCACAATCCTGTGCTACCATAGACAATTGGTAAATCTGAATGTAATTCATCCTCGTCAATGCCTATTGACTCAGCAAGCGCAGCTCTAGAACCATTAAATGCTTCAAACTGTGGTGCAGCATGCTGCATTGTTATGTATAGCTTTTCATCTTTTTCTTCCAGACGGATTGGTAATATTCCGGCCTTTGTTTCGATCGTAATAGTCGTTTTGTTCGCTAATAAGCCTTGTGTTTGTAGTGCATAAATGGTTGCCATTGTAGCGTGACCACATAAATCGACTTCATGCCCTGGTGTAAAATAACGAATGCGTATATCAGCTTTTTCAGACGTCATAGCAAAGGCTGTTTCATTAAAGCCAACCATTTTCGCAATTTCTTGCATCTCATGCTCACTGTATTGATTTCCTTCCACTACAACTCCAGCAGGATTCCCCTTATTTGGTATGTGACTAAATGCATCATAATGTTGAACAGTTATTGTTTTCATAAACTTCCCCACTTTTTTGTTAGAATGCTATTCAGGTTTTGATGGCAGAACTGTCAAATGATCCATTCTGCTTTCATTAGCATAACGCATAATATTACCCTTTGGTAAAGTTTCTTTAAAGTTTATTAAACTATCTTTTATGCATAGTATTCAAATTATTATTTCGTAAAAATCCAGTTCGCTTTACGTGCGTTCCCTCAGGAGTCTTCGTGGATTTTCGCTTGGATAGCCATAAAATTTTCAAAATTGTTTGAGTGCCTGGCACCTAAAAAGCATACTGGAAGTACTCCAGTATGCTAAATAACATGCTATATAATTCACTCTAGCCTAGCGAATTGTTTTTAAGGCTGTTGCCCATGGAATGACTTGATCTAACATTTGGTTTACTGAATCAGCTTGCACATCTTTTGGTTTAAACACATTGCCATTTTCAAAATCAGTAAATAACGACAGCGCAGGGTGTACACGAACATCTGCTACTGATAATTCTCCAAGAATACCACGTAAATGTTCGGCCGCACGTGCACCACCTACTGATCCGTATGACACGATACCAGCTGCTTTATTATTCCACTCTTCACGTAAATAATCTAGAGCATTTTTAAGCGCTCCTGAAATAGAATGATTGTATTCTTGAACAATAAAAACAAACCCATCACATGCAGCTACTCTTTGAGACCATGCTGCTGCTCCAGAAGCATCGCCACCTGGTTCTCCTAAAAGAGGTAGTTTGAAGTCGGCAATATCAATAATTTCATATTCTGCATCACGGCGTTTTTCTGCTAATTCCTTTACCCACTGACCAACTTGCGGACTTACACGTCCTTCACGTGTACTACCTAAAATAATCCCAATTTTCAACATCTCTATTCCTCCTTATTTGTACCTAAAAAGTGTTTTTCTGATTGCTCTTACTTTGGTGATTTTCAAAAAATTTGCGCTCTTACCAATGGTGTTCAAATAAACAGTACTTTATTCAATCAAAATTCATTAAGCAACCTTCGCATCTCGATTACTTTGAATTCATGTATCTTTATTTCGAGATAAAATTAACATATTTACATTGTCCTTGTCAATTGTTTAGCTGTTATTTTTTTGTTTTAAACCTAAAGCATACCAATAAAGGTTGATTTCACTAAAGAAAGAGAAACAATTTTCTAGTAATCGTTTCTCTTAATCGTTATCATTTTAATTTTATTGGACGTTCTAGAGCTACTAGCTCATCCTCAATAGCAGATAACTGACTATCCACTACATATTTTGCATCTGAAATCGCTGCATTATAAATATATGGAGCAATATTTTCTTTCACAAAATCAAATACTCTTTCCGCTTCAAAATCGGAAATATCCTCATCTCGTTGATTATAGAAAAAGCGTTGTATATCGGCGATGATTTGCTCTTGTTGTTCCTTTGTTAAACGGATAAACATATTTCGCCACTCCCTTCTGCGTTACATTAAATCAAGTATAGACCAATGCTTAATTTTTCTATAGTGACCATTTTTATTATTTTTTACATTCCTACTTATAATTGTCATCCGCCTCGAACCCAAACCAATCACCGATGATAACTTGCCATTTCCCCTCACTTAGACAAATTAAACTAAATCAATGCGTCTATCGCAGACAGTTACAAGTCTTTCATCGTGCGTTGCAATAATCACACTCGCACCGTTTTGACTGCATTTTCTTAATAAATTAATAATAATCTCTCTATTATTTTTATCAAGCGATGCAGTTGGTTCATCCGCATATATAATTGTTGCTTTCTTAAATATTGCCCGTGCAACACCTAGACGCTGTTTTTCCCCCCCTGATAAAACAGCCGCCATTTCTTGACCCCTTCCTTCAAGTCCAACGGTCTGTAGGATTTCTTCAACAAACTTTGACTTTGCTTGCCGCTTATTTAATGTCACGTTATAACTGACGTTTTCATCTTCAATGATGCCATAGTCTTGATAAATAAATGCCGCACTTTTTTTCCAAAAATTCGTTTTTTCTTTTTCATTCCAGTTGCTAGCTTTTTGATTTTCTATCATAATTTCTCCATTGCTTACTGATTGAATAAGACCTAGGCAATTTAAAAGGGTTGTTTTGCCACTACCAGATGGACCCGTAATGGCAATCATTTCGTTACGATTAATATTAAGTGACATATTAGAAAAAATCTTTTTTCCACTAATTTCAATGCCAATATTTTTTGTTTGAATTACCATATAAATTACCCCTTTAGTTCATTTAATTGTACCGATGACTAGTACGATAAAATGCTTGCTTTGCGGATCTCTTAAAGGAAAGATAACTTCCTATCCAATATAAAATTCCGACAAGCAAAGCAGATGAAAGTAATATGCTAAGTTCCATATAGTGTATAAAATAGGCGATTACGGATCCGACAATCGTTGTAATAATGATTGTAAATAGTTGTCGTTTTAAAACCGGTCCAACAATCGCTGGGTAAGACAAACCAAATGTGTGCAAAGTGAAAATACGTTTTACATTCGTGCCAGCCCAAAGCCTCCCATTCAATACACCTGTCAAAAACATTGTTATGAAAATAAGCATACCCGCTACAATATAATAGACGTATTGTTGTTTAAACCTTTGAGCAGTTTCCAAAGCAACGTCTGCTATTCCATTAATCGACGTAATATGAGGTTTCATGACCGAATTAGCTAAAGCTGATTGTAAATGATTTTCATCAAAAAAAACGATATTTCCACTAGAAGCTAAAGATAATAAAAACCCCTTCGTCTTGACAATGTCTGTTAGATGACCATCTATTAGTAGAACCAACGGATTTTCTGCTTGCACTGTTTCACCTGCCAAACCAACATTTGGTGGTAAGGCAAGGAATTTTGATCCCTTATATTCGTAAAAAGTTAAACCTTGCGCTGGATAGACATCATTATGTTTTGTCCATAGTGGAATTTGACCTTCTAAAAACGATGACAATTCAAATGGTAAATCTTCAACATTTTTTGCAATGAGTTTCCCGCCTTTGCCTTCTGTTTCCACACCTATTTCTAGCAAATCAATCCAAGCTCTATCCGTCATAATAATGTGATCATAGCCACCCATCTCAGATGACTCTAATGAAATTGATTTATCGATAACTAGTGAAAGACTTAAATTATTAGCCTCTTGCATTTTAGAAAAAAAATCTTCTACATCGGGAAGTACCGCCTCTTGTTCTAATGAATCTAAGTCAATAATTGACAGTCGAACGACATTTTGCATTTTGTCCCAGAGCGAATATTCTTTTGACAATTGATTGGTTATTAGTAAAGATGTGATGATAGTCGGTATAACAATTAGCGATAATATCATGACAAGAACATGACTTAGCTTTCCCATTATGGAAAACCGCTTCAACGGTATTTGTCTTTTGGCTATATGGGCAGCTTTTGGGCCAGCAATTAGCGAAAGCAATACTGTGATGATGCCAACGACAATCAAGAATAGCAATAGACATAGTATTAGACGATTGAATACCAATGGAATTTGTCGAATGTCCTTTATGACACCTACATAGCCTAATGAAATAAACAAACCTAGTAAAAAACCGGCAAAGATAAAAGATACTATTGTCGTTGTATCCTCCACATGAATTTTCTCTGCATTAACACCGCCTAATAATCGAATAGACCTTGCTTTTGCATGTTGAAATATCCACGTAATAATTGTCGTTACTAATAACAACAAGGAAGCGAGCACTGCATTTCCTATACCATTTTGAAATAAGTATGCATAAACTATTGTAAGTATAGATGGTTCTTGAACAAATAAAATCCTAATTTGATGCTGTTGCGCCCATTGTTTAAGTGCTTCTTGAAATTCTTTTCCACCGTTAAAAGCATAGGTGCCTGATAAAGAACGGGTGCCTATTTCTGCAGCAGAAAGCAACTCACCTGTTAAAGTAGAATCGAACCACTTAATTTCTTTATGCGCTATAAGCAAGCCATGAAATGCTGGTTTAGCAGTCCCAAAATAAATAATATCTTTTTTGTTGTCATAGTTTTCTGGGTCAACAGAAGTTTTTACTACAATTGCTTTATATTGATCTGTTAATCGATTAAGGTCTGAAACCAACTTATCTTTTGCAATAGTGGTTTCAGCAAGATTTAAATCAAATTGATTTGTAGTGCCTAAAGGCAGCCGCTGTTGGACAAGCGACGTATATTGAAAAATAAGCAGAGACAGCATAATTACACAAATCATTGATGTCAATTGTATTGCTCTTTTAAGCATGACTCTCCTCCTTAATTAAGAAGCTTGGAAAGCCTACTGCGAAAGACATTCCAAGCCTCTAAAGTATTGAAGCTACAGTAATTAATCGCATACTCGATAGTAATAACGATCAACGTGGGTAGGGTACTGCACTGCCCAAAGTTCAGCAATTGATGTTTTCCCTGCTACAGTATCAACTGATCTAGATTGATTACCATTCAACTCTACTGTGCTTCCATGACAGCGATCCACTGTATAGTATGAACGAACTTTAGCATTCCAAAATCCATACTCCCAAGTGCCACCTTCATTTGGATATTGTGTGATTGGTCCTGGTGCTAGCCATTTACGAGAAATATCTTCTTGGTTGAATTGATCTCTTTGTGTTGCAACCGTTGATGTTGCAGCAATTAAAGGATCATGAATAGCATTATGAGACACTGCCAAAACCCCATTTGCAGATGGCAATAATAATAATGCCATCCACGCTAACACTACTATTTTCACCCTCACAGTTCTTTTGGCTAACATATTATTCACCTCCTTTCATTTGACAAGGAAGAATTTTGTTTAATGGCTATTTTTTATTATGTATGGTGCTGGAAACTTTTTAATTTTATCGTCTCTTTTCATTTAGAAACACCCCTCCTATTTCTAGCATTATTGTTGTCGCCAACACTTTTCTACATTAGTTCAATTTGCATTCTCAGTCGATTCTCATTTAATTAATTTTTATATACCACAAAATAATAGAAAAATCAATATATTTTAAATATTTATATAACAGTAAAAAATAGTAGATTTATCTTTTTAAGCCTCAACAAAAAAACGCAACCTTTAAAGGAAATTCCTCTAAAAGTTGCGTTTATTCACATACTATTTGTTACATTCAAACGAATAGTTCGTTGATAAAAAATTCTTTTCTTTCGATACAATGGCTTTGCCCCCATCGTCTTCACATTGCTCAGTCATTGCATCTATTTTTTTCTCATTCATCATATTCGTCATAATTGTCATGCCGCCTCCGAACACAGCAATTAGTAAACCAATTATAATCCATAACTTGCCGGCACTATTGCCAGCAGGTCTCCCATTTGCCACTCCCATTCCCCTCTCTTAAACAAATAAAAACGGTTCCGTATGAATAGTAGATTGAACAAATTCTACTGCATATTTTTTTGTGTCACACATCGTCGCCATTTTTTTGGCAACCCCTGCAATCATTACTTTTTCTACATGATGACCTGGGTCTACAATTTGTAAACCAATTGCTTGTGCATCCTGAGCAGTATGGAAATACATATCACCTGTTAAAAACACATCCGCTCCAGCACGCTTTGCCGTATAAATATATTTATTTCCGTCTCCACCAACTACGGCAATCTTTCTTACCTTTGATTGCAGATCTCCGACAACACGAACAGCTGGCACATCTAGTTGTTTCTTTACAAATTCTGCAAAGCCTTTTAACGTCATTTCTTCGGGTAAATAGCCAACACGTCCTAATCCCATAATGTTCGTTTGCTGATCTAAGCGTATCACATCATATGCAGGCTCCTCATATGGATGGGCATTTAACATCGCCTTTAAAACGCGATTTTTAATGGGCGTTGGGAATACCACTTCCACTTTGACTTCTTCTTCCACATGTAACTCACCAACCGAACCAACATATGGATTAGCCCCTTCTAGCGCTCGGAATCGACCTTCTCCACTCGTTGTATAGCTACATGCCTCATAAGAACCTATACGACCAGCGCCAGCCTTTGCTAATGCCTCACGTAACGTATCCGCATTTGCAGTCGGTACGAACACAGCTAGCTTAAGAACATCCTCAGCATACGTTTCTTCTAAAATAGAACGATTTTCAAGCAGCAATGCATCAGCCAATAAATCATTGACACCACCCTCAGCCACATCTAAATTGGTATGTGCGGCATAAACAGCAATATCATGTTTGATAAGCTTTTCGTATAATTGTCCTGCAGGATTGTCCGTACGAATATTGGCTAGTCGGCGGAAAATTGGTGGATGATGCGCGATAATCAATTCACAACCTTGAGCGATAGCCTCATCTGCTACAGCTTCATTGACATCCAATGTGACTAAAACTTTGCTTACAGGTTTATTTAGTGTTCCAATGGCAAGCCCAATTGGATCATTTTCCATACAAGCAAGATTTTTCGGTGACCATGATTCAAATAATTGAATAATCTCCTGACCATTCACAGATTTCATGCTATAAAACTCCTTCCACTAAATCAAGTAGCGCTTTTAAATCTGCACGTTTTTCCTCAATATCAAGTGTTGGCTCTGCCCCTTCAATAGATTGTAAAACGCGCTGCCAATTTTCCTTTTCTCGATTCCATTTTTTCATAAATGCTGGTGATTGACGAAGCAATAATTTAGGTCCAAATAAGATGTCTGCTGCAGTTAGCTCCATCGGCCCTCGTTGTAAGACAAGAATTTCGTAAATTTTTTCGTCTTCCTCTAAAATATCTTCATCGAGGATTGCCCAATTATTTTTTAAAGCCCATTCCCGAATAACTTTTGCATGAATGTTTGGCTGCAAAATTAGACGTGTAACACCTTGTAAGCTTTGTGGATGTTTCTCTAATATTGACACAATAAGAGGTCCACCCATTCCTGCAATTGTAATAGTATCTACATGGTCTGATTCTTCCACTGCAGCTAAGCCGTCTGCCAATCTAACCGTGATTTGTTCTGTTAATCCTTCTTTTTTCACTTGTCCCACCGCTGAATCATAAGGGCCTTTTACTACTTCTCCTGCTACTGCGCTAGTAGCTATTCCCTTATGAATTAAATAGCATGGTAAATAAGCATGATCACTGCCAATATCCGCCACAACCGCACCTGTTGGAACAAATTTTGCCACTGTTTCTAATCGCTTTGATAATTTTTGTGCGTTCATTTTTAACCGCCTACCTTATATAGAGTCCATTCTAGTATGTATGATGTTGAACAAAAAAACAAATGGAGTTGTCTCATATATTGAGCAACTCCATTATAATAATAGAAGCTGTACTAAAAGCGTAAATACACTTTTAGTACAGCCACTTTTCAAAACTATTCTAGAGTAGAAATGTACTCAGCGATTGCTTTTGCTTCCGCTTCGTTTTTCATTCCTGGTGTCATCGGAGTTCCTGGAATACCGTTTGTTAACACGTCTACGATATGAGCTTCATCTAAACCATGTAGGTTTGGACCAACACTACCAGTTAAGTCACCACCGTGACAACCGATACAAGTTTGTACTAATGCAGAACCATCATCATTAGCTTCTGTAGTTTCGCCACCACCCTCATGTTCAGCAGCAATTTCTTTCTTGTTATCTGCGCCTTGTAAAGACATGAAGAAAATAAGACCAATACCAAATGCCAGAATCAAGATGTAAGGAACGACTGGATTGTTTTTCATATGTTTCCCCTCCTCATTAATAAATCTACTTCTATTATAATATAGAATCAGTCAACATCTAATATTGTACTGCATTAAACATGAAACGAAAAGCCCCATTCGCTAAGTTTTCCTTTGTTTGTAACAATTTCGACATTTCTGTATCAATTGGATAAATTATGTCTTGTTAAAACCAATATTTAGACTTATGGAGAACCCTTTCCAAACGAAAATTGTTTTACTTCTCGCAAATATTTTGCCACTTCAATTGCATTCATATACATCTAACGATGAAAATTAATTGCTCCTTTCTCGTTAAACCTTTGTGCTTTATTAAGCTGACTATATATAATGACATTTGCATAAATAGGTTATACTATTATTTCAATATATTATTATTCACTATTTTTTCATTGAATTTCTTTTGAAATTACTTTTCCAATAAAGCCATACTGCTATATTAGAAAAATAAACACCCTTCTATGGACAATAGTAGTCATAGAAGGGTGTTGAAATTTACATAAAATTATACAAGTAATAACCAATTAGTGCCACTAGCCCTAGAACACCAGAGACTGTGAAATAAAGTAGTTTCATTTTTAATCCTGAAAATAACCAGACGGCACAATTTGCCGCTATAAAGGCAAATAACGCTATATTATTTCCACTAAAATATGTAGTATACATGCGAATCGATAAACTAAATAACAGTATAGCAGCAATAATATGCAAAGCAGGCGCTAAAAAGTTATTTTTGCTCGCAAACCGGAAAGCTATTATGAATAATGTAATTGCAGCGATTGCTACAATGCCCGTTAAAAAAAGCAACAAAGAAGTTACTGTAAAATAAACATACAAGAGTACCATCATACCCAAGCACAATCCCACAATGAAGAACATCATTTTTCTTTTTTCTAAAGGCAATACAGCCTGTTTATGAGTTGCTGACTCTATCTCCTCTATATCATTTCCCTCTGCATAAAGAGTCGCTAAAAAGTCACAGTAGTGCTCTGGTAATAGCTTATTTTGCTTCCAAAACAATATCTCATTTAAAATAATTTTTTTCCGTGGATTTGTCATCATATATTCTCCAAACATTGCTTAATAATGGTTGTAATACAATTTTATCTCACAAATCATAAAAGAGCATCTGTAAAAAGTCGCAAAAATGGAACGACTACACCGTTCAAATTATATATTTTTACATCATTTAAGCAATTATTTAAAGTTTCTTCCGATAATATATTGATTACATCGAGGGTGTTGCTGTTTTCTAGTTGCGTTTCGATTGCTAATACAAGGCAAACCCCGCCATGAATAGTGATGGCGGGGTTTGCATTTATAGTAAAAGTATTGTGTTTGTTTATTATTCCAAGAAATCTTTTAATCGTTTGCTGCGAGAAGGGTGGCGTAATTTACGAAGTGCCTTTGCTTCAATTTGGCGAATACGTTCACGTGTTACACCAAATACTTTACCTACCTCTTCTAATGTACGTGTACGACCATCATCTAAACCAAAACGTAAACGAAGTACATTTTCTTCACGGTCTGTTAATGTATCTAATACATCTTCTAGTTGCTCTTTTAACAATTCATATGCTGCATGGTCAGAAGGAGACTGTGCCTCAGAGTCCTCAATGAAGTCCCCTAAGTGCGAATCATCTTCTTCACCGATTGGCGTTTCAAGAGATACAGGTTCTTGCGCAATTTTTAAAATTTCACGTACTTTTTCAGGTGTTAAATCCATTTCTTCGCCAATTTCTTCTGGAGACGGCTCACGACCTAAGTCTTGTAACAATTGACGCTGTACACGGATTAGTTTATTAATCGTTTCTACCATGTGTACAGGAATACGAATTGTACGTGCTTGGTCGGCAATTGCACGTGTGATTGCTTGACGAATCCACCATGTTGCATATGTTGAGAATTTAAAGCCTTTGCGGTAGTCAAACTTCTCAACTGCCTTAATAAGCCCCATATTCCCCTCTTGAATTAAATCAAGGAATAGCATTCCACGACCAACATAGCGTTTTGCAATCGATACTACAAGACGTAAATTCGCTTCTGCTAAACGTTTACGTGCTTCTTCGTCACCTTGCTCAATACGCTCTGCTAAAGCAATTTCTTGCTCTGCAGAAAGTAAATCAACACGGCCAATCTCTTTCAAATACATACGTACAGGATCATTAATTTTTACGCCTGGTGGTACGCTCAAATCGTTTAAATCGAACGTTTCTTCGCTAGCTTCTTCTTTCATCAAGCTCTCTTCTTCAAATTCTTCTTTACCAATAATTTGAATGTCTTTATTTTTTTCAAGATCTTCAGCGAAGTGGAAAACTTCTTCATTTTCCAATTCATAAGGCAATAATTTCTCTGAAATTTCCTTCATGGAAATTTCACCTTCAGTTTTCGCCTTTTCTTGTAGTAATTTTTTTGCTTCATCTAATGTAATTTCTACTTCTACCTCTTTTGAACGTTCAGACTTGTCCGCCATAAACCTTCCTCCTTCTAAACAACCGAATCGGGTTAAATCGCCGATAACGATTTTCTTAAATGAATAATCTGTTGGGCGATTTCAAGAGCACGCGCATACTCGTGCATCTTCTCCGCTTCCTTTGACTCATGCATCTTTTGATGAATTTCTTGCTCAATTCTATATTTTTGAAGCTGTCGGATAGAATCTGCGATTTCTGATTCTGCCTGGTCAGGATCACGTTCTACTAAAGCAGCTTCCATAACAATTTTGCGTAATTCAGCGTCATCTAAGATTTCTACAAAGCGCTGATAATCTGGATGACCATATTCCTCATAAAATCCTACCAATCGAACAAATACAGCCATATATGCATCTCTTACAAAAGGCTCTGTTTGCTCACTACGTAATACCCTGTCCACTACATCTATATTATGAAGCATATGAGCCAGTAATAAACGTTCGGCACGTTCTGCTGCGTCCATAGGCTTTTGTTGCTGCGTGACTGGCATCGAAGGTGTATGCGTTGGCATTTCCACTTTCGCAGAGCGTACTTGATTTGCCTCTAATTTTCGGAATTGGGCATAAATAGCTTCTTCCGAAATCGTCGTTTCATTTGATAGCTGTCGGATATACAAATCTCGCTCAATTGGTGAGGAGCTACCCACTAATTGTTCGAGTACTTCTTGAATATATTGAAGCGTATCATTTTCAAATTGAAAATTCTTATTTCGTCTAGCATGCATCATCATAAAAGCAATATACGTATGTGGGTTTTCCAAAATTTGTTCCTTAAAAGCCTGTCCACCTAAACTTTGAATATACTCATCAGGATCGAGCTTATCAGGTATCACCGCAATATTAACTTTCATGCGCTCCGTTTGTAGTAACTGTGCCGCTCTTTTCGCCGCATCAAATCCAGCATTATCACCGTCATAGCAAATTGTAACTTGCTCTACTAAGCGTTTTAGCTTTGTGATATGCTGATTCGTAAGCGAGGTTCCCATTGTTGCTACGGCATTTGTTACGCCAACTGAGGTTGCAGCCAAAACATCCATAAAACCTTCCATCAACACTACTTGACGATTTTTTCTAATAGAGGTTCGTGCCTTATCTAGGTTATATAACACTTCACTCTTTTGAAAAATTGGTGATTCTGGACTATTTAAATATTTTGCCTCTTCACCTGTCGATGACAATATTCGTCCTGAGAAGGCAATAATTTTACCGTTCTCATCACGAATCGGGAACATAATACGTCCTCGAAAACGATCAAAATAGCGTTCTTCCCCTTCACGTTTGATTATTAGACCACTATCTGCGATTTCTTGTAAGTTATAACCTTTTCTTTCAAGCAATATCGTTAATGCATCAAAGCTTGGGAGAGACCATCCAATGCTATTAGATTCTATAAGTTCCCTTGTAAATCCTCTTTCTAGCAAATAATTTAAAGGCTCTTCCCCATCTTCTGTGTTTAGCAGTAAATGATGAAAAAAATCTGCCGCAAAAGCATGCGCTTCTTTCATCCTCTCTTCCGCTTTAGAAATCTTTGTCGTCGCCTCTGGTAAGCTTGGGCCTACATCTAAATGCATACCAACACGTTCACCAAGTTTTACGACGGCATCTGGGAAAGAAATCCCTTCGATATCCATGACGAAAGTAATAGCATTACCACCTGCTCCGCAACCAAAGCAGTGAAAAATCTGTTTGTCTGTTGACACAGAAAAAGATGGCGTTTGTTCTCCATGAAAAGGACAGAGACCAAACCAATTGCGCCCACGCTTTGTCAGCTGCATATATTCGCTTATGACATCCACAATATCTGATTGTGTACGAATCTGCTCAATCACTTCTTCTGGTATTTTCCCTGCCAAACTCATCACCATCTTTAATTTACGTTCTAGAACACAATTCGATATCCGTTTTAAAAATCCTTTATTTCTCGACAAAAAAATAGGATTTTTCTCATTTTAAATATTTTTACCACAATTTTATTATTATAAAACAAATTTTAGTATTTATCTATACAAATTTAAAAACCGACTCAAAAAAACCGCCTCTACTAACCCGAGGTGGTTTACTAAATTTGGTTTCTTATTTACGGCTTGCAAGATATTCAATAATAACGTTAGCTGTTTCCTCTACCGCTTTGTTCGTTACGTCAATCACTTTGCAACCTATTTCATCAACAACTTTTTCAAAATGTTGTATTTCCTCTAAAATACGTACATGTTGCGCATAGATGGCGTCATCATTTAAACCTAATGTCATTAATCTTTCTTTTCGTATCGAGTTTAATTTATCAGGGGAAATAACTAAGCCAAAACATTTTTTCGGATCAATTTTTAATAATTCTTCTGGTGGTGCTACCTCCGGGACTAACGGTACATTTGCCACCTTATAACGTTTATGTGCTAAATACTGTGAAAGCGGCGTTTTTGAAGTGCGTGAAACTCCAACAAGTACAATGTCAGCCTGCAATAAGCCTCGTGGATCTCTGCCATCATCATATTTCACGGCAAATTCAATCGCCTCAATTTTTTTAAAGTAGTCATCATCCAGTTGATGCACAATACCTGGAGTTTCTAATGGCATTTCTTCCATAAAGGTTGCCATCGATTTTAATGCTGGTCCCAATATATCTACAGCATGAACTTTTTCTTTTTCGCATAGATCATGCAATAATGCACGCATGTCTTGTCGAACAAGTGTATAAACTACAAATGCCTTCTGTTTCGCAGCGAGGCAGACTATTTTTCGAACAAGCTCTTCTGTTTGAATATGCGGAAAGCGCCGAATAATCGTATTTTCTAAGCCTGGTCGGAACTGGCTAATAACTGCCTTAGCTACTTGATCACCAGTTTCGCCGACAGAATCAGATATAACAAAAACGCGTAATCTCTTCATTCTGTTCCCCTTCAACTGTTAGACATTTTGCGCAAGAGATAGGAAAGCACGTGTAATGGTTGTTTTAGTTAAACGGCCCACTATCGTCAATCCACCCTCTTGAGGTTCGATTACCGGTAACGAATCTACTTCTCGTTCTATTAACTTATTTGCTGCAACAACTAACGAATCTGATCTTTCACAGTACGAGATATTTGGCATTCGTGTCATAATAATATGTACAGGAATTTTATTTAAATCCTGCGTGCCAATACTTGTACGCAGTAAATCTTTACGAGAGAGAACCCCAGTTAAAAATTCGTTCTTATCAACGACAAAAAGGGTTCCGACATCCTCTGAAAACATGAAACAAATGGCATCATATACCGTCATTGTTTCAGGTACAACAACAGGTCCCGAGTGAAAATCTTTTACTTTTAAATTGTTAATGCTATCCATTAAAGTTACGGATGTTTTTTTCCCAGAATAGAAATAACCAACTCGTGGTCTAGCATCTAGAAAGCCAGCCATCGTCAAAATTGCTAAGTCTGGTCTTAAAGTTGCTCTTGTCAGATTGAGACGTTCTGCAATATGCTCCCCTGTTATCGGGCCGTTCTCTTTCACAATTTGTAAAATGTCTTCCTGACGTTTGTTGAGTTCGATTGGACTCACCGCCTCAAATCTAATAGTGTTATACTTATGCTCAATTATTATATACTATTTTAATGGTTATTGCGAAGAAAAGAACTACATGCTACAATATTGACACATACGCTTGCTCTAAATGTATTTTCGAGCAAACTTGCGTTATACAGGCGATGATAGGAAAAAAGTATCTGTTCAATTTTTAGCGAGTAGAAAATGGTGAAAGTCTACAATGTGGCAGAGAAAAGGCACTCCTTGAGCTAACTTTTTGAAAAGAGGTTTTAAACAGTTCGTTTAAAACAATCAGGGTGGAACCGCGGGTATTAGCACTCGTCCCTGGGCATTATTTGTGCCCGGAGACGGGTGCTATTTTTAATTTAGCTCGTGCTAAATTAAAATCATGCAATATGCGCATGTGGCGAATTAGATTTGAAAATGACAAGGTTGAACTGGTCATTCTTCCAATTCGTCATGTAACACATTTACTTTTCACTCTTGTGCAAGTAAAAATTATGAAGGAGGCTATTATAATGGCTAACAAATCAATGGAAACAATCGTATCTTTAGCAAAGCATCGAGGCTTTGTCTTCCCAGGTTCTGAAATCTACGGAGGCTTAGCAAACACTTGGGATTACGGTCCACTTGGTGTTGAATTAAAAAATAATGTTAAAAAAGCTTGGTGGCTAAAGTTTGTTCAAGAATCAGAGCATAATGTTGGTATTGATGCGGCAATTCTTATGAATCCAAAAGCATGGGTCGCATCTGGTCACGTTGGTAACTTCAACGACCCAATGGTAGACTGTAAAGCTTGTAAAGCGCGTCACCGTGCAGATAAAATCATCGAGGATGCTGCCCTAGCAAAAGGTGATGAAATTATTGTAGACGGTATGACTTTCGATCAAATGAAAGAAACAATGGTGAAATACGATGTTGTTTGTCCTGATTGTGGGAAAGCAGATTTCACTGATATCCGTCAATTCAATTTAATGTTTAAAACATTCCAAGGTGTTACAGAATCTTCAACTAACGAAATCTACCTACGTCCCGAAACTGCACAAGGAATTTTCGTAAACTTTAAAAACGTTCAACGTTCTATGCGTAAACGTACACCATTCGGTATTGCACAAATCGGTAAATCTTTCCGTAACGAAATTACACCAGGGAACTTCACATTCCGTACACGTGAATTTGAACAAATGGAGCTTGAATTTTTCTGTAAACCAGGTGAGGATCTTGAATGGCATGCATATTGGAAAGAATTCTGTAAAAACTGGTTACTAAACTTAGGAATGAAAGAAGATTCGATGCGTTTACGTGACCACGAGGATGACGAATTATCGCATTACTCTAACGCAACAACAGATATCGAATTTAAATTCCCATTCGGTTGGGGCGAGCTTTGGGGTGTAGCTGATCGTACAGACTACGACTTAAAACAACATATGGAACATTCAGGTGAAGATTTCACTTATATTGATCCTGTGTCAAACGAACGATATGTACCTTACTGCATCGAACCATCTTTAGGTGCTGACCGTGTTACATTAGCATTTTTATGTGACGCTTATGATGAAGAAGAGCTAGAGGGTGATGATAAACGTACAGTATTACGCTTCCACCCTGCTTTAGCACCATTTAAAGCAGCAGTACTTCCACTTTCTAAAAAGTTATCGGATGAGGCTGCAGATGTATGGTCAGAGCTACGCAAATCGTTCCCAGTTGATTTTGATGAATCTCAATCAATCGGTAAACGCTACCGACGTCAAGATGAAATCGGTACGCCATTCTGTATCACATTCGATTTCGATTCAAAAGAAGACGGTCAAGTAACTGTTCGTCACCGTGATTCAATGGAACAAGTTCGTATGCCAATCGCTGATGTAAAAGCGTATATCGAAAAGCATCTTCAATTTTAATTTGAATTTGAATTAAATTTGTCTAAAGTCAAACGGCTGTGACAAAAGAAATAAGTGTTAGATTGACTGCAATCAATCTGACACTTTTTTCTATGCCGTTGATGTCTGCTACGGCGGTTGCTTTTCGAAGGTTTACAGGCGATTCGAGGACTTTTACCGGCGATTTCTTTCGTCACACCAGCGATTCATGGACTTCTCTCTGCGTAATTGCGTCCAGATTTATTATTTTTATCTACAATCTCACTGCTAAAATGTACGTAACTCTTTTAAACGTTTCATCGCTGAATGGACAGTAAGTCTGTGAAAAGCTATTAATTTACCTTTATAGACGACTCCATAGATACCATAAGGTGTTGGAGAAAATCTCAACAATTCTTCCCTATTTTGCAAATCAATTAATTGTGCCTGAATGCCAAGTTTTTTTGCGCCCTCCACAACATTGTCCGTTGCAATATCTACAAATGGGCATTGAGGAGTACGGAAAATCGTTAACTCTTGAAAGGAAGATAGCCTCTCATCCCAATCATTCGGAAAATATGGATCAGGCGCATTTCCAAATTTACAAACTAACAACTCAAAGCCATATGGCGCGTGAGCTATTTCTTTGAAATTATGCTTTAAAAAAATATGCTTACTTGGAGTCCAAGAAGTATCTGGGTTTGTGATAACAATTACCCCTGCCTTATTTTGTTCCTTAGCATCTAATAGACACTTATTAATCAATTTAGAGGCATAGCCCTTTCCCGTAATACCTACCCATAAACAATGAATCACCATATAGTTTTCACCAAACACAACTCTTGAAGATAACTCAATTGGTGTATATTCAATAAATCCTGCCTGCTTATTATTCTCCATTATTTTTATATACTTTAAACCTTCGTGAAATCGTTCAAGAAGCCATTTATTTTTATTTATGTATCCAGTAGCATTCGTTTTACTACGTTGACAAAAGCAACCACTTTGAGAAATATTATGTTCATTTAATTCTATTACATACTCAATAACCACTATTACGCCCTCCTAAAACTAGCTTCATATACTTATTATTTTCAATACTAAACAAACAATCCCTTTTTATAGATACAAAAATAAAAACCAAATCAAGTTTTGATTTGGCCATGTTCTATGCTTTTAACGATATAAATAAACGCTCCTGCATTTTTTCCTCAAATAAAAACTTTTTCATACTCATTCCAACTAAGTTTACTAATAGTTCCTCAATATCACTTAAAGAATAATATAAAAATGTGCCTTCACGCATAGGGCGAACTCTTTTGTCTATCGTTAGTTCCTCCTCGATAAAGTAGGCAACATTGACCCCGCAATGCTCCATCAGTTGTGTAATACGTTGATCGTCGCCAGGATTAATAAAGAACGGCACAATTTTATCAATATACAAAATACTCTGAACAAGTTTGATAAAAAAGTTCTCACGCATAGAAGTTTCAACAACTAGAATTGTTGTTTGCTCATGCTGATAATCCATGTACAAAACACTTAATTGCTCTTCCAATAGTTTCTTTAATATATGAATGGAATTTTTAAATTTCTTCATATCTGTTTGAATTTCTCGAGTTAGTAGCCGTAGAATACGATAGGCAGGTAGAAAGATTTTTAAAACTATTTCTTTTGGATGTAAATGATCGATTAATTTATTGAAATATACTTTTAAAGTATTTTCATCATTTCGTATCAACTGTTCGATAAATAAGTTGAAAATTTCTTCAAAACTATTTGCACGATAATCAATCATTTTAACAATCTTTATACTATAATTCAGGGGTAAATTCATGGACGTTTGCTCATCTAATAATTTTACTTTCGGTAACGTTGGAAATAAATCATAGACAAGCTCTACTTGTGCACTACGATTATCAGATAATAACACAACTGAGTTTACAGGATAAATGCCAAGACACTCTACAAATTTATGCATAAACTTTTCATTATATAAATGTCGATCCCGATATAATACAGCTAAAGCATCTGTTGCGTTATATCCCGAATGATATACACGCTTTGAGGTCATCGCCGAATAGACATCAATAATTTGTAATAGTTGAACGCCATCACTCATCTTATCAGCACATAGTTGATTAGGATATCCTTTTCCCGCAAAACGTTCGTGGTGATCACGTGCTAAATAAGCGATATCCGCTTCACCATTTTCTATAAGTAGCTCATAGCCTTTTGTTGTATGTGTTTTGACAATATCAAATTCATCTTCTGACAGCTTTCTTTTTAAACTTAATATCTCTTGTGGAATAAATACTTTTCCAATATCATGAAATAAATAACCACGTGCTAGCATCTCTATGTCCGTTAAGCCTAATTGCCGCGCAAAAATAGTTCCCAGTACAAAGGCATCAAATGAATGGACAAACGAGTACTCATCCCATTCTCTTAAACGTATTAGTAAATCGTAGCGATGTTTTTTTTCTAAAATTCGCTCAAACACGCCTCTGACATATGCTGTGTCTTGAGTACTTTTTAAAATTTGACCATAACGTAATTCGTGCACAACACTTTCTAATGTTGTCATAAATAGATTGTTGACTGCTACTTTATATTCATCTATTTCCTCTTTTTGTTCTAAAAGCGGTGCAAATACATCCTCATACTCTCTTGTACGCTGTAAACTTAAATCATGAACAACCCTTACTGAATCTGAAGATAAAAAAACTGATAATTCTTCTACTTTTCTCAGTTTAAGTAATGCAATAATTCTCTCAGTTAGCACTAAATCTTTTTTAGCTAATAGGCGATACTCGGAAAAAATATCTTCTGCTAAAATATCGTTCGCTTCTACTTCGTCAATACTTAATGTCACTTTTCTTAGCATTTATTCAGCCACACACGCGTCTTTACAGCATTATGTGACCTCCCTCCCTTTTCCATAGGACTGCATTAATCTAATAACGCACTATTGTACGTTTTGCTGATAGAGGCACGGTTTTCATATATATGTGTTAAATTAAATAATCCAAACTAGTTTTCCAAGTATTAATTAGTATAATTATACAAAAATAACTAATATATATTTTCTTTATCTTTACAATATCATAGGTTAAAATGCCTTTTCAACTAGTATATGGGATTGAAATGATTAGTTAATACTATGTATATATTATAAACTATTTAAAAAATAGTTCTTTAGATTCATAAATTATGCAAACTTCAGTATTTCATCCAATTAAATTTCACTTCATTTGACCTAATTCTATAAAATCAAAAGTTTATAATTACAAAAAATAACTATTTTTTTATTAATGTAACATATAGCTAAAAAAACAAATTTTTTCTCACTAATTCATACAGTGGATGTTCTACTAATCTTTTTTTCCTAATAATGAGAAGATTTCATATCAATGTACACCACATAATTTCCATTTTATAGTGGATAATATTCCCTCTATTCTCACCTTCAACAATTTGATATAAATATATTATTATAGTTAATCTTTTATGTTAAAGTACGTTTTTTTAACAATACATAGTAATACCAACCATTCACAATCAATCGTCCGGAAGTTTGAAACTGTTCATAGGAAGGATTCTTACTAAAAAGAAAAACGCTATAAATGTATATCTATTCATTGGAGGAAACAAATTGAATACTCATCGTTTTTATCAAATGGCTTTGGCCGCAACTTTAGCAACAAGTGCTATTGTTATAGCCCCCCCAGCAGCTAATGCCGCTTCGTTATTTCCCGATATTAATCCATCTACAGAGGAAGGCAAAGCAATTATTAACTTAGCCGAGCGTGGTATAATTTCTGGTTATCCTGATGGCACGTTCAAACCCGCAAATTTTATTACTCGTACACAGGCAGCTAAAATTTTAGCAGGCATTTTACATCTAGATACTGTTCATGTAAAAAATCCTCACTTTAAGGATATTACCCCTGATAACGAAAACTATGGTGCAATCGCTGCTCTTGCAGAGGCAGGGATAATTAGTGGCTCTAATGGTTATTTTAATCCGACAAAACAAATTACACGTGGTCAACTATCCAAAATGCTTGTAAAAGGCTTCGATTTAACAATCACTGACGATATTGATACACCTTTTACAGATGTAAAGGCTGGCAGTGAATATGAGCCGTATATTCAAACATTATTTGCTAATAACATTACAAAAGGTACGACGCCTACTACCTTTGGACCTCAAAGCTATGTAAAACGTTCTCAACTAGCCTCTTTTGTAGTGCGCGCTGAAAACACTCAAAATAATGCGATGATTCATGCAGATCATTATAATCAAGATTTTATTTTTGCATCATATGGCGGGATAGAACCAGCGGAAGATATTTTCACTTGGGATGACGAACAAGAGATAACAAATACCATTACAATCAAGCCATTAAAAGAAGGCACTGGTAAATTAGTTATCACTGGTTTTAACGAAGATACAGAGGAATTTACAGATATCTTTTTCTTAGTTCATGTGAAATCTGTAAATGGTAAGCTGCAAGCTACGCTAGAAGAAGTAAATGAAGGAGATTATTTAGAAAATCTACCTCTTAATCTAAATGAAACGGATTTAACGTTCACACCAACAGAAGTAAGTATTCAAACAGCTGATGGACAAGCGCTATCTTCAGATTCCTTTGCATTCGATACTAAAGATAATATCGCAACATTATCCATATTTAAAGATGGACAATACTTATTAACTTTTACAAATGGTGCACAGCAACAAACAATGGCGGCTGATGTGTATACGTATGATTTTGTACGTAGTATTGACCTTTATGAAATTACAAATGAATTAACATTTACAAGCGATTACTTTACTTTTGAGCCTGTGCAAGTTGCATTAGAAGATTTAGATGATAGCTCTGATCCAACACACAAAGTACCAGTCAAAGCAGTAATTGATGGCAATAAATTGATTGTAACGCCATTAGCAGAAGGCAATGCCGTGTTACACGTAACTGGAAAAAATGGAGAAACTGCATATTTAAATGTTGAGTTTATGAAAATTGCAGATAAATGGGCTACTTATTACGATTTATACGATGATTCCGATGACTATTAATACATTAGAATTTTAAAAAATGCCAGAGGACATATTAATTGTCCTCTGGCATTTCTGTTTTGTCTGTAGTTGGTCTTAACTGTAATTCAGGTGTTCTTTCTAATTGCTCTATGAATTTCTTTGTCTTAAAGCGGATACCGGTTTGTTCCTCATAAATGGTTGTAATAATTTTTTTAATGAAATATTTTGTTTCTTTTTTTAATTCTAGTTTGCCAATTTGATCGATTGGAACTGTATAAAACATGCGAATCAGCTTTAACTGTGTTGGTGTTAGTCGAATAATATATGGATCGTGCTGATAACAACGATGACATAGGAAGCCCCCTTGTGCAAAGGAAAAGGCAAATTCCCCATCAACTGCTCCGCATGATGCACAAGCATGGAGTATTGGTTGTACACCTGTGTAGGGCAGCATCTTCCACTCTACAAAAAGTGTAATGGCTTCCGGATCATAGCCATCTTCAATTGCTTGTAATGCTTGTAGAAGTACTTCAAATGCAAAAGGCTCAGCCTTCCCTTCTTCCACAACACGTTCAATTAGTTCCATTATATAGCTTGCATAGGCAGTTGCTACAATATCCTCACGTATATGACGCATTGAATTTAGATGCTCTCCTTGTTGCAATGTGCCCATACCTGTATGATGCTGTACCATAAACATCCCATATGTAAACGGCTGTGTCACCGCAGATAATCTGCTCGAAGGCTTTTTCGCACCTCGCGCCATTGTTGCCACTTTACCAGCTTCTCTCGTTAGTAGCGTCACAATTTTATTTGATTCTCCGTATGCACGAACCTTTAGCACAATACCTTCCCATTTATAAAGCATCAATCCCCCTCCTTCCTGCAAGTTTTCAAAGAAAATAGAGCTCTCCAAACAGTATTTGGACAGCTCTTTTTACTATTTCCTGTATAGCTAAAAGCATCCCTTCAGCTGACGCTTTGTCCACTTCAGAAATTGAAGAATTTTATAATCTCAACTAAGCAATTAAGCCAGGCGGAGAAAATTAATATTCATCATCGCGGAATCCAAAATCACGAAGATGCGTCGATTTATTACGCCAATCTTTTTGCACTTTTACCCAAAGCTCTAAATACACTTTAGATCCAAGCAGCATTTCTATATCTTTACGAGCACGGATACCTACTTCTTTCAGTAGTGCACCATGTTTACCTATAACAATACCTTTTTGAGAATCACGTTCTACAATAATAGTCGCCGCTACACGGATTTTACCTTCTGTTTCTTCATCACGACGAATTTTATCAATGACTACCGCTATAGAATGTGGTATTTCCTCACGCGTTAAGTGTAACACTTTTTCACGAATCAACTCTGAAATAATAAAGCGTTCTGGGTGGTCTGTTACTTGATCGGCAGGATAATATTGTGGACCTTCGGGTAAATATTTTGTTAAAGTAGCCAGTAAGTTTTCAACATTATTACCTTGAAGTGCTGAGATTGGCACTATTTCTGCAAAGTCATAACGCTCCTTATAGCTGTCGATAATACTCATTACTTCATCTGGGTGAATTTGATCGATTTTATTAATTACTAAAAATACAGGTGTTGGATTGCCTTCAAGCATTTCTAAAATAAACTCGTCACCTTTACCAAGCTTTTGCTCAGCGTTTACCATAAACATAATAACGTCTACTTCACGTAATGTATTTTTCGATACTTTTAACATGAAATCGCCTAGCTTATGTTTTGGCTTATGGATACCTGGTGTATCAATAAAGATCATTTGGCTATCGTCTGATGTTAGTACGCCTTGTACTTTATTTCGTGTTGTTTGTGGCTTATCGCTCATAATGGCAATTTTTTGACCAATGACTCTGTTTAAAAAGGTAGACTTCCCGACATTTGGTCGTCCAATAATTGAGATAAAGCCTGACTTATAGCCAGTATTATTTTCCAGCATTCTCTAAATCCTCCGTTGTAAATGCAAACGGTAGTAACTCGCCAACTGACGTTACCGTGACATCACCATTTAAATTTGTTAAATATACAGGCATAGATGGCTCACAAAATTCCATCATTACTTGGCGACACGCACCACAAGGGGCACAAGGGCCATCCGTATCAGCTACAATAGCAATCGCCTCAAAATCATAAACACCTTCTGAGACTGCTTTGAAAAACGCCGTACGCTCTGCACAATTCGTCATACTATAACCTGCATTTTCAATATTACAGCCATGGATGACATCCCCATTTTTTGTTAAAAGCGCAGCGCCCACTTTAAATTTTGAATAAGGCACATATGCCTTCTCGCGTGCTTTTTTAGATTCTTCTAGTAACGCATGCATATCCATTTTCATCTATGCTAATTCTCCTCTACATAAAAATCATATATGCCTTTATTAACTAGGCATTCTTTAATGAATTACGTTAACGCGTAATTCTGTCCAGATTTTTTCGAGTTCACTCGAAGCCACTCTAAAATCTGTGACATTCTCCTCACCTTTATATAGCCAAAGTTTAAACTCTCACTAAATTTAGTGCACAATTGGCATTCATTCCCCACTTTTAAAGGTGATGGACTTTTGCTAAAAACAAGTTAAAACCATTTTGGTATAAAGATTAGTAAACCGATTATAGCACTGAATACCGCAAATACAAGCACCGCACCTGCTGCAATATCTTTTGCTTGCTTAGCAAGTGGGTGAATGTCTGTTGAAGCTAAGTCTACAACTCGTTCAATAGCGGTATTCATCATTTCAAGCGCAAACATCAGTGCTATTAATAATAGCACAATAAACCATTCTACTCGTGATAAACCTGTGAAATAACCAGCAATTAAAACAATGCCCGCACTAAGCAAATGTGATTGAAAATTTTGCTCTTTACATGCTGTAATTATCCCTTCAAAAGCATATCCAAACGAACGTAAATATTTGCGTAAGTCCATTTAGTCACGTCCTAAGCCATAAGATTGTAAAATCTCCTCTTGCTTACCGAACATCACCTTTTCATCCTCTGGTACCATATGGTCATAACCTAATAAGTGCAAGAAGCCATGGACAGCTAAAAAGCCCAATTCTCGCTCAAATGAATGTCCATATTCCTCAGCTTGCTCCTTTGTACGATCTGTTGAAATGATAATATCACCTAAAATACGTGGCATTCCTTCAAATGTTACTTCCATTTCACCTTCACCTAATTCTTCTAAGGCGAATGAAATAACATCCGTTGGTTGATCTTTACCGCGATAGTCTCTATTAATTTCTTGAATAGCTTCGTTTGTCACAAAGGTTACTGATACTTCTGTTTCAGGTTCAATCTTTTCTACTTTTGCAGCATGTTGTAAAAGCTTCTCCACGAGCTCCATATGTTGTGCAGTTACTTCATTTGTCTCATCTGTAAAATCAATCGTTAAAATCATTAGTGCCTCCTACTTATCTGCCTTTGGATATTCAATACGTGAATGGAAAATCCCATTTAACGTCTCACAAAGTACTTGCTCTATACATTTTAACTCTTTTATCGAAATATCGCATTCATCAAACTGATGGTCCTGTACACGATCATCAATAATAGCACGCACGAGCTTGTGAATTTTCTCAGCATTTGGTTCCTTCATTGAACGAACCGCTGCTTCCACACTGTCTGCTACACTTATGACGGCAGCTTCTTTCGTTTGTGGTTTCGGTCCTGGATAACGGAACTTTGCCTCATCAATTACTTTTCCCTCTTCCTTTGCTTTGTAAAGGAAGAATTTAAGTAGGCTTGTCCCATGATGTTGTAGAGCTATATCAATGATTTCTTGAGGCATTTTATAACGTCTTAGCATGTCAGCTCCATCAGTAGTATGTGCAATAATTATTTCTGCACTAGTTTCCGGCGGCATTGAATCGTGTGGATTTATACCTGACATTTGATTTTCAATAAAGAAAGCTGGACGCTTTGTCTTGCCAATATCATGATAATAACAGCCGACTCTTGCTAGTAATCCGTCTGCCCCAATAGCTTCGCATGCAGCTTCAGCTAAATTTGCCACCATTACACTATGATGATATGTGCCAGGTGTTTCCATTAGTAGTTTTTTCAACAACGGATGATTTGGATTGGACAGCTCGATTAAACGCAATGTCGATAGTAAACTAAATGCCGACTCAAAAAATGGTAATAGCCCCATTGTAAGTGCACCTGATAAAAGTGCCGATAATATGGCGGCTATAAAATAAAATAGCAGTTCAGACAGTCCGTACGATGATTGTGTCATCAGTAAATAAAATGCGATAAAGCCCATATTTACTAGTGATATAACAGCAACAGCCTGCAAAATATGTGAGCGCTTTTCTACACTGCGCATAAAGAATAAACTCGCAAAACCACCAAAGATAATATACAAGGTAATTTCCATCTGCATCACAGACGAATACCCTTCTTGGAAAATAACCCCTGCTGAAGCAGCCGTCATAACGGTAATTAATACCGCCGCTCGATCATCTGCTAACAGTCGGACAAGCATTGTAGCTAGTGCAGTGGGGAATAAAAATGCAACCGTCACATCAAATCCATCTGCCACTAAGCTTATAAACTTCATTAGAAGAATTGAAAAACTATACACAATAACCGTTACGAGTAATGCATTGCGCTTTTTGGGTTCTTCTATTTCCCAGCGATCAAATAATATATACATGAATATCAGTTGAAGGAAAGTTAAAATAATCAACCCTGCAATCGGCTTCATTGATGCTTTATTACTCACCATTCCAAGTAGCTCTAATTGCCTAAATGTTTCATTATCAATAATCTGACCTTCCTGTACAATAATTTGACCTTGGAGTATACGCGTTGGTTCAACTGCTTCCTTAGCTTGCTCTATTCTAACTTTTGTTTGTTCCTCATTGATTGTTTCGGTTTCAACAATACTTGCACGTCCAATTAAGATGACTGTGTTTAAAATCTTATCAGGATAGCCACGTTGTCCACGAATTTTTGTTTCAAAATCATTTTGAGCAGCTAACACATTTTCTTTACGAATTGATTTTTGTAAATATTCTTGTACAAGTTTTGAAAGTTGTACGCTTGTTCGCTTTAAATCTGTTTCACTTTGTTGTAATAAGCCTTCAAGCTGTGCATCTGTAAAAATGACAGGCATTTGATCAACATCAATAGATTCTAACTTTTTGCGGAGCTTTGCCACTTGGTCTACTTCTGCATCGGGATCTTTATTGCTATCAACAGCCTTTTTTACTTCAAGCACATAATCAAATAAAGACGTCACGATCGCTACACGTTGTGTTGCAACGTCTTCTGAAAATTGATAAACGGGCGTAACTGCATTGGCAGCCTTTTCTCGTTCCTGCTGAGTCTTAACTGTATCTTCAATCGTTTTCGTTGATCTTACTGTTTCTGATGCAAGTTGCAATGGTTTAAAATCGTATGTAACACCCTTTACATTGCCATACATAAATGCAAACTGTAATGCCCCTGTAAGGATGAGAACGACAATCAAAAAGTAGCGAAACCCAATAAGCTCCGTAATTTTTTGAAGTTGTTTCTCCATTCGGCACCTCCTCTATCTATCTTCTATCATACCAATTCAAAAAACATTTTTCCCGAAAAATGTATAAGAAAGCAAAAAAACAGCTATACGTATTTGTATAGCCGTCACATTTTTATCCTATTAACGCCTTTAACATACTTAAAGCGCTGAATTTGTCACTTCATTTTTAGTATAGGTTATTGCAGTTGATTTCCGCTGCGGGCGGGCGCTTTCCGCGGGCACATCGTAAGCCACAACCGTCGCTGTCGCGCCGTCCGTTGCGGCTTACATTTTGTGCTGTTCCCGCAGGAGTCGACCACCCTCCGCTGCAATCAACCAGTATTCGTTTCTATTATAGAATGACTAAGCTTAAAATTAAGCACAATATCGTTCTTCTAATAATTTCAAAAGTTATCAGCTTCAACCTATTTCACCCTATATATAAAGATGACTATGGCAGTTGATTTCCACTGCGGGTGGGCGCTTTCCGCGGGCACATCGTAAGCCACAACCGTCGCTGTCGCGCCGTCCGTTGCGGCTTACATTTTGTGCTGTTCCCGCAGGAGTCGACCAAC
>NZ_JBIVOH010000001.1:955931-1162498 GCF_044754025.1 Lysinibacillus sp. NPDC093197
ACCCTATATATAAAGATGACTATGGCAGTTGATTTCCACTGCGGGTGGGCGCTTTCCGCGGGCACATCGTAAGCCACAACCGTCGCTGTCGCGCCGCCTGTTGCGGCTTACATTTTGTGCTGTTCCCGCAGGAGTCGCCCATCCTCCGCTGCAATCAACTTCCGTTGTAGCTGTCGCTTCGCTTTCGGTACAGACTTTAAAATAACCGCCTTAGGCGGTTATTTTAAAGCTGTTGATCCTCATAAGCTTTAATGATTTTTGCTACGACTGGATGGCGGACTACATCGCCTTGTTCTAGAATTTGGAAATGTATTGAATTGACATATTTTAATGTGCGTTCAGCAACTATTAATCCAGATTCTGTATTTTTCGGAAGGTCAATTTGCGTTTTATCTCCCGTAATAACCATTTTTGAACCAAAGCCTAGACGTGTTAAAAACATTTTCATTTGCATATGTGTTGTATTTTGTGCCTCATCTAAAATGACAAAGGCATCATCTAATGTACGTCCACGCATATAGGCTAAAGGCGCGATTTCAATCGTTCCTCGCTCAATTAGACGTTGCGTTTGTTCCGTGCCATAAATATCGTTTAACGCATCGTAGAGCGGTCGTAAATATGGATCAACCTTTTCCTTTAAATCACCTGGAAGGAAGCCTAGAGACTCTCCTGCCTCCACTGCAGGACGTGTTAAAATAATACGCTTTACATGCCCATTTTTAAGTGCTTGCGTAGCCATTACTACCGCTAAATACGTTTTTCCGGTACCGGCTGGACCAATACCAAAAACAACGTCTTTGTGACGAATCGCTTGTATGTATTCTCGTTGACCTATTGTTTTTGCACGTATCGGTTTCCCTTTTGTCGTGCGTGCAATTTCTTCATCATAAAGTTCTGCAAAATATTCAATTGTTCCTTTTTGTGTCATTTCAATTGCCGTTGCTACATCACGCTGATCAATATTAATTCCTTTGCGAATAACTTTTAATAATGCGTGTAGAAGATATGTTGCCTGTTCTTTTGCCTCTTCTTCACCTGTAAGCTGGATTTGCTCACCGCGTGTAATGATATGGACATGAAGAGCCTCTTCAATTAATTTCATATTAGCATCGGAAATACCTAGCAGCATCACCGCTTCATTTGGATTATCCACTTGTAATACAGTTAAATGTTCTGACATAATCATTCTCCTTGTGGCCCTTGTATTGGACTTGCAATGTTTTCGTTGACTAAAAATAGAACTTTCCCTTCAACTGTACCATTCCCCCACTTCGCCTGTAAAAGGTTTTCTTTTTTAATAACTGTTTTTGCAGGGAGTGATTGAAGCATTTTTTCATGTAGTAGTGGCATTAACAAAGTATCTATTTTTGATTCGTCTAATTTAATTTCCACCGTTTTTGTTTGCTGTTCTTCCACTATCGAAACATAAGGATCTAGCCAATTTGGTAAGTCTTTCTTTTGTACATAATCAACCGCTTCTTTATGAATACCCTTTACTACTACTCGCCACTGCTTTTGTTGCATAGATTCAATTGTTAGCTTTGTTGGAATTTTAAATGTGCATTCAAGCCAGTAGTCCGCAAAAACCTCTCCTTTTGCCCCAACAAAGACATGATCGTCACCACTGTCAATTACACCACTTACGAGGACGTCACCTTCATAAGCTGTATCATTGACAGAAATTTTCCGTTCACCATGTTGAATGTTAAAGTTTGTGATGACACCGCTTTTAGTAGCAATTAAATGTGTTGCAAGTTTTTCGGTTGTCAATTCTTTAGTTTTTGGAGATTCCTGTGGTCTTAGCGTAATACGACCACCGTGTTTTTCGATATGCACCCACGCTAGATCGCGATGTTTTTCTAACAGACTCTGCCGAATTACAGCATCAGAAGGTAATACTTTTTTAGTCATCGGTGTTTCTAGCTGAAAAGTTTCTTGAAACGTTTTCTCGATTTGTTGCTGTAACTCTGGTGTAGCCGCTTCAATATCAACGCGCCAAATTACTTGCGCACAAAGCAATGGTATTAAAACCATGACAAACAGTCCGAGTAGTGTCCAAAGTTGTGCCCGAAAAACTTGAAGCTCATCTGCATAATGAACAGTCATTTTTAGCCGATACCGACTACGTATACGGCGAATTTTTGGCAAATAACCCATATTCGTTTCAAATGTAACTTCTTGATCTCGAAAGACAACACGCTTTAAAGGTACTTGTTGCGCATGTAATGCTTGAATAAAAGGATGAACATTTTCATGGCGCTTTATACGTATTATAATTGGTCGATTATTCCACATTCTTGCTCACACCCATATCTTTAGTCATTTTTACATGTAATTCTTGTAAATCCTCTACTGAAAGATGGAGCATTTCTTCCTTTATTGCATTTATTGCAACCGATTTTCCACGCACGATAATATGATAATCAGCATAAATAAACGAGCACGATGTAGCGTCAGCATGTAAAAAGCGATAAGGGCCTATAATTTTTAATGTTTCATACTGTGTTAATTCAAGTAGTGGCGTTAATTGAAATAATTTTTTCATAAAAAAATGCCTCCTTCTTCGGCAATATATGCGCCAAAAAAGGAGGACATGCTAGTTATTTTCGTTTTGCTTTTGGTGGGCCTAAAATTTCGGCCATCACCACTGCTTGCACCAATGCTTTTTGAGAATTCGGTAGCTGAAATCCATTATTTGTGGTTGCAACTGAGATGTCTTTTTTCCCAGCAGCCATACGCCCAAGACTAGGACGATCGGTTTTACGACTCGATTGCTCAGTTGGAATAAGCGGTGGGGCAACATAGCTAGGCATATGTTCCTTCACTTTTTCTCGCACTGGTTCCAGACGTTTTACTGTGTCGTCTTCTGTCGTAAATTCCGCTTTTAGTTCCCCTATAAAACCACGGGCAAAGTCTTCAAAGCTTTGCTTTTTAGCAGTTGGACGACGATGCTTTGGCTCATCTACTTCCATTTGAGTGGAAGGTTGCGATGGAGCAGTTTTATTGAAAGGGGGCATTGGTTTTTGTTCTTTTTTATTTTTAGATTTTCCGAAAAGAGAGCTGACTATGGCAATAATTGCAATTATAATAAGTTGTTCCATTTGTTAGCACTCGCTCCTTTCCGTTATTTATACTTTCGGTTCATTTGGGTCTGATTTATCTGTACTTACTTTTGAAATGGAGTCACGCATAGCCGTATCTGCTTGTATATTACGGTAATTCATATAGTCCATAATACCAAGGTTACCAGAACGTAAAGCTTCTGCCATCGCTTGTGGTACTTCTGCTTCTGCTTCTACTACTTTCGCCTTCATTTCTTGAACGCGGGCAATCATTTCTTGCTCATTTGCTACAGCCATTGCACGACGTTCTTCCGCTTTCGCTTGGGCAATGTTTTTATCTGCTTGCGCTTGTTCAATTTGTAATTCTGCACCGATATTTTTACCGATATCCACATCCGCAATGTCAATGGATAAGATTTCGAATGCTGTACCAGAGTCTAAGCCTTTAGATAATACAGTTTGAGAAATCATATCTGGATTTTCAAGGACTGTTGTATGGCTTGATGCACTACCGATTGTCGAAACGATACCTTCACCTACACGGGCAATAACTGTTTCCTCACCTGCACCACCGACTAAACGTTCGATGTTTGCACGTACAGTTATACGTGCCTTCGCTTTTACTTCAATCCCGTTCATTGCAACACCTGCAATAAATGGTGTTTCAATTACTTTTGGGTTAACAGACATTTGTACCGCTTCTAATACATCACGCCCTGCAAGGTCAATTGCAGCACAACGTTCAAACGTTAGTTCAATATTAGCACGGTGAGCAGCAATCAGCGCATTTACGACACGGTCTACATTACCACCTGCTAAATAGTGACTTTCTAATTGGTTAATCGTCACTGGTAAGCCTGCTTTATGTGCTTTGATTAACGGATTGACGATACGTGATGGAATTACACGACGTAAGCGCATCCCGATTAATGTGAAAATACTAACGCGGACACCTGCAGCAAGTGCGGAAATCCACAACGCCACTGGTACAAAAGTAAAGAATACAGCGACGACAATAAATAATAGGACTAGCCCGACTATTGGACCAATTAAAGCTAAATCAAATCCCATGTTGTTATTCCTCCATCTCTTTTTCTGTTTGTCTCACGACAATGCGTGAGCCTTCTACTTTAATTACTTCTACATTCTTACCTACATCAACGTAGCCACCTTCTGACACAACGTCAATTCGTTCACTCACAAATCGAATTGTGCCAGCTGGGCGAAGTGGTGTTAGCGTTATTCCCACTTTCCCTAACAACTCAGTGCGATTAACGTTAGACACATAGCCCTCTTCCGTTGTAGTAGCATCCATTAGCACTAACTTGTTTAAAACATGCATTTTTTTTCCGAAAAATTTCATCAGGATCACCATTCCTATTATGGCTACTACAAGCGCAATAAAAATCGCCATGACCATTTGCATCATGTTTGCACCTGCCAGCAGCAAGCTAAGTAATATAAGCACGCCACCTAAAATACCAACAATGCCTCCGGGGACAAAAAATTCTGCAATGACTAAAGCTAAACCTGCAATGAAAATTAACAATGTTTCATAGCCTGCAAAGCCTGCCACCATATGACCGAAGAAAAATAATCCCAGGGCTGATAACCCCATTATACCTGGAACACCGAAGCCAGGCGAATACAACTCCAACACTAGCCCTAAACTTGCAACAGACAATAAAATCGGCACGATAAGTGGATTCGTAATAAAACGAGCAATTTTTTCTGCAAAGGTTGGCTCAATTGGTACAATATCACTGCCCTTTAAACCTGTCTTTTCCAAAAGTTCTTGAAAATTAGCAACCGTACCTTCAGAATATTTTACCTTTTCAGCCTCTGAAGCAGATAACGTTAATAGATTATTGCCTCCAGCTCGAAATTCTGGCAAATCAATTGTCGAATCTGCCATTGCTAATGCATATTTCGGGTCACGATCAGATGTTTCGGCAGCAGCCTGCATTTGAGCCAGCCACGCGCTATGAGCTTTATTATCTGCTGCATTGCCAGCAGAATCGATTACTGCTGCTGCCCCAATTGTTCCATTAGGGACCATATAAATTTCATCTGCATGTAAGGCTAAAAAAGCACCGGCTGAATGGGCATCTTTGTTAATAAAAGCAATAGTGCGTATCGTAGTGGCATCCATAAGCATGGCGATATCACTTGCTGCATTGACAAAACCGCCGGGCGTATGTATATCCAGTACAATCGCTTCTGCATAGTTTTCTTCTGCCTCTTTAAAAGCTCGTTCTAAAAATGCGTGTAGTCCACGTTCAACTTCATCGTGAATCGGTACGTGGTAAACCTTGCTACTTGCGAATGCTGTAGTCAATGGAAACGCTACCATAACAGTCATCCAAATGACGATGATATAGCTAAGGATTCTCCTTTTCCGCATCTTTTTCCCTCCCTTCTAACATGCTTCTCTACTCTATATACGACTGACCTTGTAAAAAGTTTCACAAAATAGAGTTTATTTTTATTATACAGTATGATGTTTGTTTTTTCCCTTCAGTCGATTATCAAAGTTATTGTTTTTCTTTGTAAATAAAAAAAGCCGAATGAAATCTGTAGTGATTTCATTCGGCTTTTTCGAATATGTACCGCAAAAAGAGCATCATGCAAAATACCTGGAATTAATCGCAATTGCAACTAATTCCAGGTATATCATTGTCTGCTCAGTGAATCATACAATTGCGTGTTTTGAACGTAGGGATTTTTAATGGGAAATTAAATTACCACTTACGTTTACGTGCAGCTTCTGATTTCTTTTTACGTTTAACGCTAGGTTTTTCGTAGAACTCGCGCTTTCTAACTTCTTGAATTGTACCACTTTTTGATACAGTACGTTTGAAGCGGCGAAGAGCATCTTCAAGCGATTCGTTTTTGCGAACGACAGTTTTTGACATCTCTCTTTCCCTCCCTCCGAACACACGTCAATACACAATACAATTAGGCTAATAACCAACTGTTGTGTACTAAAAAATTATACCGTATTGTCTTAAAACGGTCAATAGAAAGTATTCGAAATCACGAAGAGAATTTTTTAAATCCATTTTAACCGTATTTTAATCGGTTCTTCAGATAACAATAAGAATAGTTATTGTGTATGAAGAATAGAGCTGGCGCAGAATAATCTACCGTAAACGGAGATTTTGTACCTAAAATTTTTTTGTAATTTCGTTAGAGAGAGGGACATATCGATATCTCACCGTCATCACAAAAACTTTCATACAGTTTGAACAAAAAAAGGTCAAACTTCGATAACGATTAATAAGCAGTATATTGGTTAAAATATCTTCTTTGTATTGCCATCCTCTATTAAAATTTCTACAGCCTCTCTAAAACGTTGTGAATGAATAATTTCTCGTTCTCTCAAAAAAATCAAACTATCATTTAAATCTGGGTCATCCGATAAGTCAATAATCCATTGGTATGTGGCACGTGCTTTTTCTTCCGCCGCAATATCCTCGTATAAATCAGCAATTGGATCCCCTTTTGCCTGTATATAGGATGCAGTAAATGGTACACCCGATGCATTTTGATAAAACAGCGCTTTATCATGGTTAACATAGTGATCAGCAAGTCCTGCTTCTTTAATTTGCTGAGGGGTTGCATCTTTCGTTAGCTTATAAATCATTGTTGCAATCATTTCGAGATGAGAAAATTCTTCCGTTGCTATATCCGTTAACAGGCCAACTACTTTATCTGGTATTGTATAACGTTGGTTCATATAGCGAAGTGCTGCAGCGAGCTCTCCATCAGCACCACCATATTGCTCTACTAAATACTTTGCTAGCATTGGGTTACAAGTACTAACTTTAACTGGATATTGGAGCTTTTTTTCATAATACCACAAACATCCTTCCCCCTACTCCAAATGTATTTATACTTGCCAGGGCCATGGCGTATCGATCCAATTAAACGGATAATTTGAATAGCTTCTTCCAAAATTCATAAGCGGGCCAAATTTTTGTTCAAAATCTATTTTTAATCGCATACTTTTTTCGGTATTCTCATTAAATTGTGTAATTGCAGCATAATCATGTGGATGAGTATCTAAATAAAGATTTAATTCAACTATAACAAAATCAATAGCTTGAATTTCCTCGAGAAGCTGATAAAATTCTGGTGGCATTTGTTTACTCACCTTTCACCCCACCTCTCTCTGGATTTGGATAGGGACTAAAAAAATCGGGCCATAGTGTACCAAACTTTAACGCTTCCCTCGCTGTCTGAAATTGTGGTAGACCAGGTGGTTGAAAGCCTATATACAATTGTGGAGGTGTTGCAAAGCTTTTGACCTCTATCGGTTTACAAGGATCAAAAGGACTGATAAAAGGTCGCCAATACTTATATTGCGTAAACATTAAATCCTCCCTTCCTAAAGGCAATTCCATCATTCGAGTATATGAGGTCGGAAAAATAATTATTCTGATGAAAAAATTAGCATAACGGCGTTTACTATGTAGTTGTTTTTTACACACGATTTAATAGTTGTAAACAAAAAAATAGCATACTAGAAATTATCCAGTACACTATTTTTCCTATTGAGCAATATTAAGTTATTCGTGAGAATTAGTAATTAGAGTCTGCAATTAAGCCCTTCATAATGGCTACGCCCGAGCTTGCACCAATGCGAGTGGCACCTGCTTCAACCATTTTTTGCATATCTTCCAAGCTACGAACACCACCAGAAGCTTTTACACCTAGCTCTGGTCCTACTGTTTTGCGCATTAAAGCGATGTCCTCTGCTGTAGCTCCACCAGTAGAGAAACCTGTTGACGTTTTCACGTAATCTGCGCCAGCTGCTACTGAAAGTTCACATGCTTTTACTTTTTCTTCCTCAGTTAGTAGGCAAGCTTCAATAATTACTTTAACAATTGCACTACCTTTTGCCGCTTCTACTACTGCTGAAATATCCGCTTGTACTTGTTCGAAGTTTTGATCTTTTAAAGCGCCAATATTGATGACCATATCCACTTCTTGTGCACCATTCGCAATCGCATCTTTTGCCTCAAATGCTTTTACTGCTGGTGTATTAGCGCCTAATGGGAAGCCAATAACCGTACAAACTAACACGTCTGAGTTTTGTAATAGCTCGCTGCAATATTTCACCCAAGTTGGGTTTACGCAAACAGATGCAAAACCAAATTCTTTGGCCTCTGCACATAACTTTTCAATTTGTTCTTTTGTAGCCTCAGCCTTTAATAATGTGTGATCAATCATACTTGCATAATTTGTTTTCATTTAACAAGCGCTCCTTCTAACATAAGTTGTCCGTACCTCTCTGGAATAATAACATGTTTTTACGTTTCCGTCTAATTTCTTAAGTCATTACCCAATGGTTTTTAACTTGTCATAATTTTTATCATGCCCGTTCAGGTTAATATTATCAATAAAAAAGGATTGTCCATCAACAACAGATAGACAATCCTTTAGCAATTATTTTACAGTTTCAAGTAAGCGTACGAACTGTCCTTTAGAATGAGGGTAGCCTGCTTGTGTAATTTTTACCTTTACAAGTTGGCCAATAAGGTTTTCTGGGCCTTCAAAAACTACTTTTAAGTAGTTGTCTGTATAACCCGTTAATAAGCCTTCTTCCTCACTACCATCGTGAACAAATTCTTCTGGAATTACTTCTAACACTTCATTTTCAAAACGAGAAGCATATTCCTTAGCAAGTTGGTCATTTAAAGCGATTAGGCGGTGAACGCGCTCATTTTTAATGTCCTCATCGATTTGGTCTTCCATTCGAGCTGCTGGTGTACCTGTACGAGGAGAGAATGGGAACACATGTAATTCTGAAAATTTATGGTCACGAATAAAGTTATACGTTTCCATAAATTCTTCCTCGGTCTCACCTGGGAAACCAACGATAACGTCAGAAGTAACAGCTAAGTTCGGCAATGCTTCATGTAATTTTGTTAAGCGTTCTCCGAAAAATTCCATCGTGTATTTACGGCGCATACGTTTTAATACGGTATCCGAACCTGATTGAATCGGAATGTGTAGATGATTAACAACAATGTTTGACTCGCGTAAAACATCTATCACCTCATCTGTCAATTGGCTAGCTTCAATAGAAGAAATACGTAAACGTTTTAAACCTTTTACATTCGCCTCTAAATCACGTAACAACTGGGCAAGGTTATAATCTTTTAAGTCTTGTCCATAGCCACCTGTATGAATACCCGTTAGGACTATTTCAAGGTAACCAGCATCAACTAATTGTTGCGCTTGGTTTAGTACTTCCTGTGGATCACGCGAGCGCATTAACCCACGCGCCCAAGGAATAATACAAAACGTACAGAAGTTATTACAGCCTTCTTGAATTTTTAATGATGCGCGTGTTCTGTCTGTAAATGCCGGCACATCTAATTCTTCATATACACGGTTTTTCATAATGTTACGTACAGCATTAATTGGTTGACGCTCGTTACGATATTGCTCGATATAGCCAAGTAATTTTGTACGATCCTGTGTTCCTACAACAATATCAACACCAGGAATCACCATAATTTCAGCTGGCGACGTTTGAGCATAACAGCCTGTAACACAAATAACAGCATCTGGATTTTGACGCACAGCTCGACGAATAACTTGTCGCGATTTTTTATCGCCCGTATTTGTTACTGTACATGTATTAATAACATAAACGTCCGCTTGATGATCAAATTCCGTACGGTCATACCCGTCTTCTTTAAACAGTTGCCAAATAGCCTCTGTTTCATAGTGATTTACTTTACAGCCAAGTGTGTGAAAAGCCACTTTTGACAAGGCTAAACACCTCTTTCATTCAAATTCATATGATATTGCAGATAGCGCATAAAGTGGCGCTGTTTCTGCACGTAAAATTCTTGGACCAAGAGACATCGTTTGCGCGCCAGCTTGCTTCAGTGTATCTGCTTCTTTACGCGCAATTCCACCTTCTGGACCGAAGATAATAAGGATTGATTTCGACTCCTTATCATACACGTTTTTTAGCTTATCCGCAAACCTTGTGCGTTTTTCTGCCTTTGCATCCTCTTCATCTGCAATAAATACAGCGTCAAAATCACCCATACGCGATACAAGCTGAGAAAATTTTATTGGTTCATATATTTCTGGAATGTGTGTGCGATGTGATTGCTCCGCTGCCTCTTTTGCAATTTTTTGCAAGCGCTCCTGCTTTTTCGCACCTTTTTTAACATCCCATTTTACAATGGATCGCTCCGCTTCAAATGGTAATAAGGCGTACATGCCAAGCTCTGTTGCTTTTTGTGTAATGAGTTCTAGTTTATCACCTTTAGGCAACCCACAAGCAACTGTTACACGAATAGGGAGCTCTGGAGAGGGAATTGTTCGTCCAGTCGCTTTCACAAGAACATCATCATCTTCAAATGCAGCAATTGTGCAAATATAAGCAGAATCTTGTGCCACGACGATGATTTCCGCACCTTCTTTCATACGCATAACACGCATAATATGGCGCGCATCTTCACCTGAAATGCGGGCTGAATCAATAGTTGTGTCGATGAAATAACGTTGCATAGCTCACACTCCTTTCTTATAAAGAAAACGCCAAACCGTAAGCACTCTGCTCACGATTTGGCGCTTCCTTGGTCAATTTATTGTGGTCGACGAGCGATAATCGCTACCCAATCTTCCATTAATAATACTTCTTCTATAACAAAACCTGAAGCTTCAAGTGCTGCTTTCACATCATCTCGTTTCGCCCCAATGATGCCTGAAGTGACATATAATCCACCTGGTTTGACAATTGTAAATGCATCGTCAGTAAAGGACATAATTATCTCTGCTAAAATGTTCGCGACTACAACATCAGCTGGCTCTTTCACAGTATCTAATAAGTTACCATGGAAAACTTCAACTTTATCGCTTACTTTGTTTAACGCAACATTTTCTTTGGCAGAACGTACAGCTACTTCATCCAAATCAAGCGCATGCACACTTTTTGCACCAAGCATTGCTGCACCAATTGAAAGAACCCCAGAGCCTGTGCCAATGTCGACAACCGTGTCGCCTTCTTTCACGACTTTCTCGAGACCTTGTAAGCACATAACCGTAGTTGGGTGTGTTCCTGTACCAAATGCCATACCAGGATCTAACTCAATGATTAATTCATCCGTTGAAACTGGTGTATAGTCTTCCCATGTCGGTACAATTGTAAAACGTTCCGAAATTTTAACAGGGTGATAGTATTGCTTCCACGCTGTCGCCCAATCTTCCTCGTTCACTTCTACAATCGAAACAACATTTTCTCCGATATCAATGTTGAAATTCGTTAAATTCGTAATCGCCGCCTTGATTTCTTCGACTGTTTCATTTAAAAAGCTAGACTCTGATAAGTAAGCTTTAACGATAACACCCTCTTTTGGGAAATCTTCTTCATTTAGCGCGTAAATTTCACCATACTGATCTTCACGTGGCTTCGCAAATTCAGCTGAATCCTCAATAACAACACCGCTAGCCCCTGCTTCATGCAAAATATTTGAAATTGCTTCCACCGCTTCATTTTTTGTATGAATGGATAATTCTGACCACTTCACGTAGCTCTTCAGCTCCTCTAATTATTCACCTTGGAATTTTTTCTTGATTTTATCAAATAGTGAGCTTCCTTGTTCTTCTGGAATATCGCCACTAATTTCTGCAAATTCACGTAGTAATTGTTTTTGTTTTTCTGTTAGCTTTTCAGGCGTAATAACCCTAACTGTTACATATTGGTTACCTGTTCCATAACCATGCACATTTTTTACGCCTTTATCTTTCAAGCGGAATTGTGCACCTGATTGTGTACCCGCTGGAATACGTAATTTCACTTTACCATGTACAGTCGGTACTTCAATTTCATCGCCTAATGCTGCTTGAGGGAATGTTAATTTTAATTCGTAGTAAATATCATCGCCATCGCGCTCGAATTCATTGTGCCCTTGAACGCGGAACATGATGTATAAGTCACCTGCTGGACCACCGTTAATACCAGGTTCACCTTGACCTGTTACACGAATTTGTTGACCATCATCCACACCTGCTGGAATTGATACTTTAATTTTTTTACGTTTTTGAACTTTACCTTCACCGCGACAAGTTGAACATTTTTCTTTAATAATTTTACCTGTTCCGTGACATGTCGTACAAGTACGACGATTCATCATGCGGCCAAATGGTGTATCGACAGCCTGATTAATTTGTCCTGCACCTTTACATGTCGAACATGTCTCAGGAGATGTTCCTGGTTTAGCACCTGAGCCATGGCATGTATCACATGTTTCGTCTTTAGGAATTTCAATTTCTGTTTCTTTCCCGAAAATTGCTTCCTCAAATTTAATATTCATGCGGTATTGCAGATCGTCACCTTTACGTGGTGCATTTGGGTCTTGTCGGCGTCCACCACCGCCAAAGAATGAACTGAAAATATCCTCGAAGCCGCCAAAGCCACCGCCTCCAAAGCCACCACCAAAGCCTGCATTTGGATCTTCATGTCCAAATTGGTCGTAGCGGGCTTTTTTCTGATCGTCACTTAATACTTCATAAGCTTCAGCAATTTCTTTGAATTTTTCATCCGCACCTGGCTCTTTATTTAGATCAGGATGGTATTGTTTTGATAATTTACGGTATGCCTTTTTAATGTCATCTTTAGAAGCCGATTTCGTTAAACCAAGCACCTCGTAATAATCGCGTTTCTCCATGATTCACACTCCGCTCTTTTTGCATAAAATCTATTGTAACATGCAGTCTAAAAAACTGCCTCTATTTTCGCCATAATTTTCACTTTTCTATCAATGCATCTATGCCCTATTGTCGAATTGACATGTCGATGACACTTTCGGGTTCAACTACTAGAACATCAGTAAACAATTATATAGAAAGAGAAAAGCCAAAGCCGCAAGCGGTCTTTGGCTTCTTCACTTTACTGTGCTGTTGAAAATTTCTTATTTGTCGTCTTTTACTTCTTCGAAGTCAGCGTCTACGATACCGTCGTCTTTTTTATCTGCTCCAGCATCAGGACCTGCTTCGCCACCTTGAGCCGCTTGTGCTGCAGCTGCAGCTTGTTCGTATACTTTCATTACTAGAGGCTGTAATACGCCTTCTAATTTTTCTTTCGCTGATTTAATACCTTCTAATTCGCCAGCTTCAAGCGCTTTTTTAAGCTCATCACGAGCATCCTCTACAGATTTCTTCTCATCTTCTGTAATTTGCTCACCTAAGTCAGCGATTGTTTTATCAACTTGGAATACTAATTGATCAGCTTCGTTGCGAACATCAGCTTCTTCTTTACGTTTTGCATCCGCTTCTGCATTCGCTTCAGCGTCTTTTACCATGCGTTCAATTTCATCGTCTGATAAACCAGAATCAGATTGAATAACAATTGTTTGTTCTTTATTTGTACCTAAATCTTTCGCTTTAACCGAAACGATACCATTTTTGTCGATATCAAATGTTACTTCGATTTGTGGAATACCACGTGGTGCTGGTGGGATATCCGCTAATTGGAAGCGACCTAATGTTTTATTATCCGCTGCCATAGAACGTTCACCTTGCAATACGTGAATATCTACTGCTGGTTGGTTATCAGCCGCAGTTGAGAATACTTGTGATTTAGATGTTGGAATTGTTGTGTTACGATCGATTAATTTTGTGAACACGCCACCCATTGTTTCAATACCTAAAGAAAGAGGTGTTACGTCAAGAAGTACTACGTCTTTCACATCACCAGTTAATACGCCACCTTGAACTGCCGCACCCATCGCTACTACTTCGTCAGGGTTAACGCCACGGTGAGGCTCTTTACCAGTTTCTTTACGTACAGCTTCTTGTACTGCTGGAATACGAGTAGATCCACCAACTAAAATAACTTGGTCAATTTCTGAAGTTGATAGGCCTGCATCAGATAATGCTTGACGTACTGGACCTACTGTACGGTTTACTAATGGTAATGTAATTTCATCGAATTTCGCACGAGTTAAAGAGATTTCTAAGTGTAATGGACCTGCTTCACCAGCTGTAATGAATGGTAAAGAAATTTGTGTAGAAGTTACACCTGATAAATCTTTTTTCGCTTTTTCAGCAGCATCTTTTAGACGTTGCATAGCCATTTTATCTTTAGAAAGGTCAATGCCGTTTTCTTTTTTGAATTCAGCTACTAAATATTCAATAACAGCGTCATCGAAATCGTCACCACCAAGTTTGTTATCACCAGCAGTCGCTAATACTTCGAATACACCGTCACCTAACTCAAGGATCGATACGTCAAATGTACCACCACCAAGGTCAAATACTAATACTTTTTGGTCTACATCTTGTTTGTCTAAACCATAAGCAAGTGCAGCAGCTGTTGGTTCATTGATAATACGCTCTACTTCAAGACCAGCGATTTTACCAGCGTCTTTTGTCGCTTGACGTTGCGCATCGTTAAAGTAAGCAGGCACAGTAATTACTGCTTTTGTTACTTTTTCACCTAAGTAATCTTCTGCATAGCCTTTTAAGTATTGAAGAATCATTGCTGAAACTTCTTGTGGTGTGTATTCTTTATCTTCCACTTTCACTTTTTCTGCTGTACCCATTTTTGATTTGATTGAAATAATTGTGTTTGGATTCGTCACTGATTGGCGTTTTGCTACTTCACCAACTTGTTTTTCACCATTTTTGAATGCTACTACAGATGGAGTAGTGCGGTTTCCTTCTGGATTTGGGATAACTTTTGGTTCTCCGCCTTCAAGTACAGATACACAAGAGTTTGTTGTTCCTAAGTCAATACCGATAATTTTGCTCATAGTAAAATTTCCTCCTATTATTAAAACGCAAAGCTGCGTTAATTAACTAAAATATTTTTTATTAATGATGCTTTGACTATTCGTTTACAGATACCATCGTTGGGCGTAATACGCGATCCTTTAAAATATAGCCTTTTTGCAACTCACGTAATACTACACCTTGTTCTTTTTCACTATCTTGTTCTTGCATGACAGCTTGGTGGACGTTTGGATCAAACTGCTCCCCTTCTGCTTTAATAACTTGCAAGCCTTCTTTTTCAGTTGCTTCCAATAGTGAACGGTAGACCATTTCGATGCCCTTTACAATTGATGTTGCTTCATCAGAAGTTGGTTCAATTTGCAAAGCACGTTCAAAATTATCTAATACCGGCAGTAAATCCGTTAATAGGTTTTGTGCACGATATTTTTCGGCAGCCTCACGATCAAGCTGTGAACGACGGCGTAAATTATCAAAGTCTGCACGCAAACGTAGGTGACGATTTTCCTCGTCATCTAGCTTCGCTTGCAACTCTGCCAGCTTTGCTTCATACTGCTCTTCCACTGTTAGTTCTACTTCTTGCGTTTCTGTTTGCTCTACAGTTGACTCGTTTTCAGCTTGTACATTTTCTTGTACAAGGTCTTTGTTTTCAGTTGTTTCAGTCACTTAAATCCTCCTCATTATCAATCACTACGATTCTTCGTAAAGGCTTGGGATAAATCCAAACGCATTACTTCAAGCAAAGCAACCACACGCTTGTAATCCATGCGTGTTGGACCAATAATTGCAATGGCTCCTTGTTGATCTTCACCTATTGAATAAGTCGTTGTTATGACACTACAGTTTTCCATTTCTAACTGCTTATTTTCCGAGCCAATACGAATATGAATACCCGATTCGTTCGGATGGAAGAGCGACTGCACTTGGCTAGTCGTTTCCATTAAGTCCAGAATCATTCGGACCTTATTTAAATCGTGGAATTCCGGCTGGTTGAACATATTTGTCTTGCCACCGTAGAAAATTTTACTTTCCGAATTTTGCATTGTAGCTGAAACGAGCGAATGGATAAAATCATCCGCAGATCGCACATGTTGTTGTAAAATGGCGAGTATTTCAATTTCCAACTTTTTATGGATTTCATCTAATGAAACACCAACTAAGCGTTCATTTAAGATGTTAACCATTTTTTCTAGTTCAGCAGCGGTAAAATTAGGTGGTAAACTAAACATGCGATTCTCAACATGACCGTTATTCGTTACGATAATCGCTACTGCAGCATCACTTGAGAGTGGCACAATAGAAAATCGCTTTACTCGATGCCTTTGGACATCTGGTCCTAAAAGAATCGATGTATACGATGTCAGCTCAGATAAAATATTGGCTGACTTTCGGATAATGTGCTCTACTTCTACTAGACGTTCATTGAATATCGATTGAATCTGCTGAATATCCCGAGAATTAATGCCCTGTGGATTCAACAAATGATCTACATAAAATCTATACCCCTTTTCCGAAGGCACTCGACCAGAGGAAGTATGTGTTTTTTCTAAAAAACCTAATTCCTCTAAATCCGCCATTTCGTTTCTAATAGTGGCTGGACTAAATGTAATCTCATGTTTTTTTGAGATTTGGCGAGAACCTACCGGCTGTGCAGACATAATAAAATCATCTACGATTACTTGCAATATCTGTAATTGCCGATTTGTTAGCATGATTATCACCTCTGTTAGCACTCAACTAAGAGGAGTGCTAATACTATTAATAAGTTATCAAATCCCACATTTTCTGTCAACGATATCGCTCAATCTTCTAGTAAAAATTGTTGAAAAACTTCATTTCCGACAAAACGCCCCTTGCGCGTAAGACGAATGCCCACTGCATCATGCTCTAAAAGACCTTCTGAAACTAGTTTATCAATGACTTGACCATAGCGGCTCATCATCGGCTCCTTAAATCTTTCTTCATATATAGCGTGTGCAATCCCTTCCGTTTTACGCAGTCCTAAAAACATTTGCTCTTCTCGCTGTTCTGTTTCCGTCACGACGTGATCCTGCATAATCGGCAAATCCCCTGCACTAACAGCATCCATATATTTTTTTAAAGGGCCATGATTTGAATAACGTTTACCATTTATATAGCCATGTGCGCCTGCACCAAAACCAGCATATTCATCATTTTCCCAATATATTTTATTATGGGTAGAAGCAAAATCAATTTTGGCAAAATTGCTAATTTCATATTGCAAAAGGCCATGCGATTGCATTTCTTGCATAAGCACCTCATACATATCCGCTTCTAAATCTTCCGTCGGTAAGCTCAGTTTCCCTTTTGCATACTGGTTATAAAAAATCGTTTTTGGTTCCACTATAAGGGAGTACGCTGAAAAATGCGGTAGGTCAAGCGCAAACGCTTTTTCAAGTGAATCCTTCCATTGCTCCATTGTTTGACCTGGTAAGCCATACATTAAATCGATACTTAAATTTTTAAAACCAACCTTTTTTGCAAGTGCAATGGTGTCATAGACATGTGCATTGCTATGTGTGCGGCCAATTTTTTTTAATAATTCTTGGTTGAATGATTGCACTCCCATACTTAAACGATTGACGCCACCATCAAACAGAGCATGCATCTTTGCCTCTGATAATTCATCTGGATTCGCCTCTGATGTAAATTCTGTCACACTGTCCATCGGAATATACGTGCGAATCAGTTTGAGCAATCTCGTCAATTGTTCTGGAGATAGAGCAGTAGGTGTGCCACCTCCAAGAAAAATAGTTTCAATTTGTTTAAAACTATGCGGAAATTTTTCAGTAGCAAGCGCCATCTCCTTGCCAAGTGTTTCTATATATTCATCTACAGGTTGATTTTTAAAGTAAAACTTGTTGAAATCGCAATAGTTGCAGATTTGATGACAAAAAGGAATATGAATGTAAACACCCCGTGCCATAGCTATCCCTTCTTTCTAGTTGAGTTTTTCCATTTCCCCATTATAAACAAACGTTATGGAGAACGCCATGAATCCATCCAGATACATGAACGACAGTAAAAACTAGTTAGTACAAAATGATAATAAACCTTCAATAATATTAAAAACATGAACATTGAATTGTTACTATAGAAAGAAGCTATTAATGGTAGCTTTAAAGACCTTTTGAATAAAAGAAAAGACCTCCTGGCAAAGCTTTGGAGTAAAATATTATTTAAGAAGATTAATTAACTGATCTGTTATTTCTTCTGAGATGGCATAAGTAATGTGTGTATCATTCACCTTCATTATGGTACTTTTTTGTCCTTTTTCCCCTAGCCATAGATGATAACCTTGCTTATTTCCGTCTGTATAACTGACTTTTAAATCAAACTCAGGCTCAGCCATATCCGCTATTCCTTCTCTCTTAACAGCGGTTGAGATGGCATTGTTAAATATATCGAGACTTTCTTTGTCTTTATATACAGTAAAAAAATTAGCATTCACTTTACCAAACCCACTTGATTTAGAGATACTGACCTTTGAAATATTTACCTCTGAAAATCTACTTTTATCATTTGATTGGCAAGCAACCAGAATGAATAACAATAATAAAACAAATAAAATAATTTTTTTCATATACCACTCCCCTTATGCCATTATTTTACTATTAAACTTAGACGAAACAAATCCTTTTTAATAAGATTCGAACTATTGCTTTTTTTCGTAATAACAACAAAAGTGTAATGAAAATTAATCTTCTATGTAAATCTTTTCATAAAAGGTAAACAGCAAAAACTAGTATAAAGTTGATATTTATCTGAAAATTCACTTAGTTTTATGATATGCTAATAAAAAGTGATAGACAGGAGGATTCATGATGGAGCCAATTTTAAAACTACAACAGCAACAGAAAATGATGATGACACCTCAATTACAGCAATCTATTGAATTACTACAATATAATACCCATGAGCTAGAAGAATTTTTATATGAACAACAATTAGAAAATCCGCTAATCGACCTACAAGCACCTACTTTTCAGGAAAAAGATTTTGGCACTACTTACAGAGCTTCTACAACAATGCCAAACGAATTTTATACAAAAATAGCTGAACCAAATGATCGCGAGGAATTATTACAATTAGCTACACTAACTTTCGTAGGTGAAGATTTACAACTTGCCCATACAGTCATTAAACATTTAGACCATAAAGGATATTCGCCCGCACAGCTTGGGCAGATTTCAGCACAACAGCATGATCGTGCAATTCAACTATTACAGCAAATTGGACCTCCTGGAGTGGGTGCACGTAATTTGCAAGAATGTCTTTTGTTACAAATTGGCGAGAAGGACAATGATTTGCAACAACTTATTGAAAATGGTCTCGCTCTATTAGCAGAACGCAAATTTTCAGCGTTACAAAAAATACTACAGCTTTCGAAGGATCAGTTATCAGATTGCATTAATCGGCTACAACAACTAACACCGATACCATGTTCGATAAGCCAAGAGAATGATACGTTGTATGTAATACCTGACATTATCGTTTTTAGAGAAGACGGGACATTACAATTTAGTTTAAATGATAGCTCACTACCGACCGTTCAACTCAATGATAGCTATAAAAACATCGCTTCTTTTTTACCTAACTCTGAGCAAAAATATGTAAAACAACATTTTAAGCAATATAACTGGCTTATACATAGCTTACAGCAACGGCGACAAACAATTATTGCAATAATGTCTGTAGTTCTACAGCACCAGCAAGCATTTTTCGTTCATGGCCTACCTTCTTTGAAACCGCTTACCTTACAAGATGTTGCTACACAAATTGACATGCATGTTTCAACCGTAAGCCGAGCCATTCGCAATAAACACATACAAACGCCTGTTGGAACCTATCTTTGGAAAGATTTATTTTCTTCTAAAATAGACAATACGCAAGCACAACATTCTCAAACGTCGATTTTGGAAATGATTAAAAATATAATTACAGCAGAAAATAAACAAAAGCCATTATCCGATCAAAAGATTGCTGAAATTTTAGCGAGCTCCCACCAAATTCATATTGCGCGACGCACTATTAGCAAGTATCGCGAGGAACTAGGAATACAAGCGGCGAGTAAACGTAAGGAATTATAATAGATTACTCAATACTTAACGTTCGAAGTCCTTTTGAAACGAAAAAGAGAGTACAAGAACGAAAAATGTTCCCATACTCATACAGAGTGCCAGGCACCCAAACAATTCAAACAATTTCTACCCAATCGTTAAAATATCATTACTATTCAATAAATAGTTTGCCAGTGCCTCTGTTTCTTCACCAATCGCTTTATCCCCTTTTAAAGGTGGACAGAATGACCGTACAATATCTAAATATTTACGTGTTATTGGTGCTAATTGTTGCTCTGCTTGTTCTAAATAAATAGCTTGAGAAGCGGCAATTAATTCAATGGCAAGCACCCGTGCACTATTATGCACAATTTGTCGCGCTTGCCTTGCCGCAGTTGTGCCCATACTGACATGATCCTCCTGATTCCCAGAGGTAGGAATGGAATCGACACTCGAAGGATGCGCAAGTACTTTGTTCTCAGAAACGAGGGATGCCGCAACATATTGTACAACCATCAAACCACATTCAAGTCCTGGATCTGTTGCTAAAAATGGTGATAGCCCACTTAATTGAGGATTTACTAAACGCTCCGTCCTTCGCTCAGAAATATTCGCCCACTCCGCTACGCCTACTTTTAAAAAGTCCATTGCAAGTGCAATCGGCTGACCATGGAAATGTCCTCCAGATAACACCTCACCATTTTCTAACACAATCGGGTTATCTGTCGTTGCATTGATTTCCGTCTGCAAACGTTGCTGGACATAATCAAAACATTGCCAAGATGCACCGTGAACTTGTGGCACACAACGTATCGAATAAGCATCTTGCATACGAACTGCGCCTTGTGTCGTTATCCTTTGACTGCCATTTAGCCACTTTCGAATTCGATCACCAACCATAGCGATTTCAGCATGAGGACGCACCGCCAATAAATCAGCATCAAATGCGGAAATAATACCCTGTAATGCTTCCATTGTTAGACATGCTGCCATATCCGCTACATAGCCAAGACGTTCAGCTTCATTAATCGTCATGACCCCTATGCCCGTCATCGCCTGTGTCCCATTTATTAACGCAAGCCCTTCTTTCGCTTGCAGGCGGACAGCGGTTAGCCCTACTTTTGTCAATGCTTCCTGTCCTGACATAACGTGTCCATTTAATTCTGCTTTGCCTTCACCAATTAACACTAATGCGATATGTGACAAAGGCGCTAAATCACCACTCGCTCCAACAGAGCCTTGGGATGGCACAATCGAATGAACATTATGATTAATTAAAGCCACTAATAATTGGAGGGTTTCTTGCCGAATGCCGGAGTATCCTTTTGCTAAAGCATTGGCACGTAAAACCATCATCGAACGAACAATTGTCGTTTCCAATGGCACCCCTACACCAACCGCGTCAGCGCGTAGCAAATTCAATTGCAATAATTCATTATCCGCTTCGGCAATTTGGACATCGCTTAGTTTCCCAAAGCCTGTATTTACTCCATAAATAGTATGTCCATCCGTTAATCTTTTTTCAATTCTAGCACGGCTTGCTTGCACTCTTTCTAAAGCATTCGGTGCAATGGCAACTTGAACATCCCCCCTCGCTATTTGATCAATTTGTGTTGTCGTTAATGTATGTCCATCCAACTGAATAACTTCCATTTATAACTCCACCCCTTTTATTGTTACGGATCTTCCTTCTATAAAACCATTGCTGCGATAATGCCAAATATAAATAAAGGGATATTATAATGTAGGAATGTCGGTACACATGTATCCCAAATATGATTATGCTGTCCATCTGCATTTAACCCTGATGTCGGACCTAATGTACTATCAGACGCTGGAGAACCCGCATCCCCTAAAGCACCTGCTGTTCCAATAAGTGCAGCGGTTGCAAGCGCACTAAACCCGACTGTCGCGCACAACGGCACGAACACTACAGCTAAAATTGGAATAGTCCCAAAAGAAGTTCCAATTCCCATCGTTACAAGTAAACCGATAAATAATAAGAGGATAGCCATAATAAGTTTACTTTGCCCTGTCATACCAGTCATTGCTTCCACAAGCTCCGTAATGGCATTTGTTTCTTTTAAAATCGTTGCATAGCCTGAGGCAATAAGCATAATAAAGGCAATAACCCCCATTAGTTTCACGCCATTTTGAACCACTTCTTCACTATCCTTAATAAATACTACACGGCCAACAAACATAATGATAATGCCTGATAATGCGCCTAAAACTAGGGAGCTTAATGATAATTGAATGCCAAGTGCCACAAAAATTGCGACGATCGCTATCCATCCTTTAGCATCCAAAGTAGCCTTTTTATTTTCTTTCTTTGCTTGCTCATAATCTTTAATATCTTCTTCAAGCTGTTGGTATTCTCGAGGCTTTCGATAAGAAATAAAGACAGCAATCGCTAATCCAACGAACATGCCAATGGCTGGAATGGCCATCGCTTTCGGTATTTGACTTTGAACAATGGCCATCCCATTAGCTGTCATCTCATTGGCAATAATCCCTTGAAATATTAATCCATAACCAACAGGAATCCATAAATAGGGCATTTTCAAGCCAAACGTTAGGGCAGATGCCAATGCACGACGATCCATTTTTAATTGATTAAAGAAAAATAAAAGTGGCGGTATCAATATTGGAATAAAGGCAATATGTACGGGAATCAGTGTACCTGATAAACACGCAATGATTGCCAACGCAAATATTAAAATGTATTTATTCGGTTTTTCAAGTGACAATAATTTTTGTATAAGAATGTTTGCTAAGCCGGAATGCGCGATTAATGCAGCAAAAATTCCTAACAATATATAACTTAAAGCCGTCTCAGACTGACCGCCCATACCACTAATAAAGATAGATATTGTTTCAGAAAGCGATAAATTCGCAACAAGCCCTGCAACAATTGCCGCAATTATTAATGCAAAAAGCACATGAATGCCACATAAACTTAAAACGGACAACACAATGACTGAGATTAAAACAGGATTATCTAACATTTACATCCCCACTGTCTGTTTTATATTGTTTTAATCAAAATACTTGCTATAATAACGCTTCCCAAGGTCACTGTCGTAAACCCTCCAACAAGCATTGGCGTAATAATTTCATTGAATATTCTTTTCTGTTCCTCTTCTGTTTTGCCAATGCTCCTACTTACTTCCTCACATACAATGTAATCACCTGGAAAGCCGAATGTAGACGTTAATGCGACAGGAATCCCGAGAAAAGGATTCACCTTCAATAGCTTAGATCCTAATAATCCCCCTAACAAAATGCCAAGTACCCCTACGAAAAGAATCGTTAAGACAGCAGGTAACTTATCAATAAACATCTCAAAAGTAATATCATTCATCATGCCGATAATGATAAAAATAATGCCCGCCATCCCTACAGTAAAACTATTTGATTTCTCCATAACACGTTCAGGATAAAATTTCACTAAGCGACCAATAATACCAATTGCCAACGCCCATAAGCTATACGGAATACCAGTATATTTAGCTAATACAACTGCAATCGCACCACCAATAAACAACATAAATAGTAGTACTAAAGGAGTTTGATATTTTTTCGGTATTAATAATTTCTCATCATTTTCTTGATCAAACGCAACATTGCCAGAGGCTTCGAATACACCGCTTTTCATTTGCTCGTTAATCGTAGTAGCATGTTTGCGTAACAATAGATTAGCTAGCGGAATACCAATTAAAGACTGCAAAGCCATAATTAATGCAGGGATGGTCAATAAACTAGCTAAACCCAATTCTTTTATGCCCTCTGAAGTAATTAAAACTGCAATAATGCCTCCATTTAAAGGTCCTGTACCTGCAACCGCTGTTTGATAATCAAAAAAAACGGTCACAATCGTTAAAATAAAGAGCGAAGCAAAAAACATGCCCATAATTGCAATTAATACAGCCCTCCATTGCGAGCGAATCATACGTAAAGGAATTAAAGTTCCCATATGAACTAAAATAGGAGCCGTTCCTAATAATGCGCCAACTGTTAAAAATGTCGAGTTTTCAAGCAAATCTTTTGGAAAAATTCCAAGCCACAATAAAATCAAATAGCCCATCATTGCCACAAAAAGCATCGGTACTCTAGCTTTACTAATAACGGAAATGATTTCTCCTAGCGCAATGAGCCCTAAAATAATCATCGCTGCAATTACAGGTTCTTGAACCATTCTATCTCCCCTTTAACTATTCAATGTTAAAGCTGTATGAACAAAAAGTTTTAAGCCAATTGCTAATGAATCTTCATTAACTGCAAATCTAGGATGATGATGAGGATAATTTAATGTGTCATCGTCAAAAGCTGCTCCAATCGCGATAAATACACCAGGCACTTTTGTTAAAAAGGCCGAGAAATCTTCTCCACCCATAAACGGGCCAATGTGTAAAATAGTCTCTGGAGTAAAATGCTGTTGTATAACCTCTTCCACTACGGCAGTTAGTTGTTCATCGTTTATGACTGATGAATAACCGTTATGATATGTTAAGTTATAATCAGCACCATGTGCAGCAACGGTATGTTGAACTAGCATTTCTATTTGTTGGGCAATGCCTTCTCTCACTTGCTGTGAGAATGTTCGCACACTCCCACCTATTACTAACCGATCTGGAATAATATTTTTGGCACTGCCCGCATGAAACTCCGTTACCGCGAGTACCGCTCGCTCTTGCGCATCAATTTTTTGCGGAATAATTTGATGTAATACATTTGTAATTTGCGACCCTATTAAAATCGGATTAATAGAATCTTGAGGTTGAGAAGAGTGCCCTCCCTTTCCGATTATTTCTAAGTCAAATGTATCTGAATTGGCTGTAAAAGGTCCTGCACAAATGCCTATTTTACCTGTAGGAAGTGTTGAAAATAAATGCAATCCTATAACGTGATCTGCACCATCTACTACACCAGCTGCCACCATTTCTTTCGCGCCACCTGGAAATAATTCCTCTGCATGCTGAAAGATGAATCGAATTTCTCCTTTTAATGATTGCTTCAACGTAGATAAAATTTTAGCAGTGCCTAGTAACATAGCGGTATGTCCATCATGTCCACAAGCATGCATAACACCTGCAACTTTAGAAGCGAATGGTAAATCTGTTTCTTCTTGAATCGGTAAAGCATCCATATCTGCTCTTAACGCTAAACAATTTCCTGGTAAATTCCCCTTTAAAACAGCTAACACACTTGTCTTTGTCGGCCTCGTTACGACTAAATTTCCAAATGAAATTAACTGATTGTAAACAAAATCTGCGGTAGCATATTCTTCATACGACAGTTCAGGATTTTCATGTAAATATCTTCTCCACTGTAAAATTTGCGGTACCACTTGCTCTATTTCTTTCGCTACATTTAAAGTGCTTGTCATGTAACACTCTCCTCCTTTAATTTTTATGGCGCTCATACCACTGCTCAATTAATGCCGCTGTTAATCTACCAGTATTGACTAAGTTTTCAATACTAATATTCTCTCTAAAAGAGTGAATATTCTGAAATCCATTCCCGAGCGTAATACACGTCAATCCATGTTCATTTAATACATTCGTATCTGCGCCGCCCAATGTTTTCGTTAAATAGGATGAAACACGAATATTATTAGCCGCTTTTTTTACAGTTTTAACGAGATCATCTTCCTCAGAAATATTAAATCCAAGATACTTTTCTTCAATGCGCACCTCGACAGTGCCTTGATGTTTCTGTGCTGCTGTTTCCATCGCCATTTGCATCTGTTTTAATTGTGCATCCAATTTCTCTTTTGAAAAGCTTCTTACTTCGCCACCAAGTGTTACTGAACCTGGTATTATCGACGTAAGCTCTCCACCACTTATAATTCCTATATTTGCTAATGTTTCACTATCAATTTCTCCTAGCTCCATTGATAAAAGCCCTTCGGAGGCAATGATAAATGCATTATTCCCTGCATCCGCATTTAACGCAATATGGGCAGCATTACCTTTCACAGTGAACCAAATTCTACTACTGTATGGACCTTGTAAAATGATTTGGCCAACATCCCCGCTACTATCAAAAATATAACCCTTTTTACTTTTTATCTTGTTATAATCCATATATTTTGCACCTACTAAACCTGCCTGTTCATTTACAGTTAAAATGAATTCAATCGGTCCATGTGGGACACTACTTTCATTAATGGCACGCATCGCTTCGATATAAGAAGCAAGTGCCGCTCGATCATCCGCCCCTAAAATCGTCGTACCATCTGAATAAATAATCCCATCCTTGATGATAGGCTTGAGGTGTTCTGTTGGTAACACCGTGTCCATATGCGTAGAAAAGAATAAAGGTGGAATGGTATCATCTGTTCCTGGATGCCAAGCAATTAGATTTCCAACTTCACCATTAAAATGTTCATGTGCTTCATCAAATGTTAATTGAAAGCCAAGCTTCGGTAATTCTTTCTTTAAATACGCTGCTACTAGACTTTCCTTGCTACTAGGACCATTAATTTGAGCCATTTCTAAAAACAATTGCACTAACTTATCCTCATCTACATGTGACGCCGCCTTCGATGCAAATTCAATTGTCATTACTAGTTCTCCCTTCTAACTGAATGTACTTTCCATTGCCCATGACCCTTTACTGATGACAACTTGCCCTCTTTTTATAACCGTATCTACAATATTCGTCCCAAGTTCATATGCTACATGCTTATAATTTGGCACATCCCATATTTGAATATCTGCCATTTTTCCAATTTCTAACGTCCCTCTATCTGTAAGATTTAGAGCCTTTGCGGCCATTTTTGTCGCTGCCTTAATGGCTTCCTCTACTGAAAATTGATAAAGTCTACATGCTAGATTTATAACAAAGGACATAGAAGTTGTATAACAAGCAGGGCACATATCTGTTGCTAGCGCAATATGCATACCATTATCGAGCATTTTCCGAGCAGCAAATGGTTTGTGATGGGCAACGGCAAAATCTAATGCAGGCATTAATACACCGACGACTTCGGCTTTCGCTAGTTGGGCCATTACGGTCTCGGGTGTGTAATTGAGATGGTCAATGGAAATCATTTTCATACGTGCAGCTAAATCTGAACCACCGATATACGAATAGGCATCTGCATGAATTTTTGGTAATAATCCATGTGCTAAGCCCGCTTGTAAAATACGCTCCGATTCAAGTTCAGTAAAATAGCCTTCATCACACCAAACATCACAGAACTCTGCTAAATTATGTTGAGCTACTTGCGGAATCATAACATCAACAATTTCATTCACATACTGTTCCTTTGTTAAATGATCTGGAATACCGTGCGCACCTAGAAATGTATTAACCACATCAATGGCTGTCTGGTCGTTTAAACGTCGACCTACACGTAAAATTTTCAGCTCACTTTCTAGTGTTAAACCGTAGCCACTTTTACTCTCTACTGTTGTTGTCCCGTGTTTAAGCATCGTCATTATTCGTTTTTTCGCTTGTTCCAAAAGCTCTTCCTCAGAAGTATCTCGCGTAAGTTCGATTGTTCGATTTGGTCCTGTCGTTATAGCAAGCTTTTTTAAATTATCTGCAATATTACCAGTGAGTTTTGCAGCGTACTCCTCTACTCGACTACCATGAAATACGAGATGTGTGTGCGCATCAATATAGCCAGGAGCGACTACTTTCCCACTTGCGTCAATACTGTTATTGTTATCAACTACATATCGTTGTACAAGCTGTTGATGGCTACAAATATCGATGATTTTTTGACCATCTATAACAACTGCTTGATCGGTTAAAACTTGAAAGTCTTGCATGTTGTCACCTGTACAAGGCAATATTTGTGCTGCATTTTGAATTATCATGTCTGGTCTTTTTAACACACGACCACTCCTTTACAATAGTAAATAGGCGATAGGCGTGACGATCATGAGCGTTAAAACTGTTCGTACAAACCATACCGCAATCATTTTGCCTAAAGAAATGGGAATTTCCGTTGATAGAATACAAGGAATTAATGCAGAGAAGAAGAGAATAGCAGATATCGATAACGTTCCAACAATGAATCGCGTCTCTATTGCACTATCAACAGCAACAAGTGAAGGTAAAAACATATCGATTAAATTAATGACGGCCGCTTTTGCCACAATTAATGGCTCGGCTATTTGTAGTAAGTAAGTAATAGGTACAAACAAATAAGCTGCATAATCAAATATAGGCGTGTTATTGACAAGCCATAGACCGATTAAGCCGATTGACATAATTGTTGGTAGTATCCCCATTGCCATCACTAAGCCATCTTTCACATTGTCCTTCATACTTTGCCACAGATTCGGCGCATTTTCAGCCGTCTGTAACGCCTCTCTCCATGCACACTGCAAACGCTTCTCCTTTACAATTTTCTCCACATCCCCATTCATCTGGTTGTAATAGTCCGTACTCATATTACGAATTGGCCAAATCCGAACACTAATGGCTGTTACTAAAAAGGTCACGAGGAAGGTCACCCAAAAATAAAGATTCCAAATATCCATTAATCCAAGTGTCTTTGCAACAACAATCATAAAGGTAACTGAAACTGTCGAAAATCCTGTAGCTATAATGACCGCTTCTTTTGTTGTATACTTTCCTTCCTTATAAATGCGGTTAGTAATTAATAAACCGATGGAATAGCTCCCGACAAAGGAGGCAACTGCATCAATGGCGGAGCGACCAGGTGTTTTCCAAATTGGTCGCATAATCGGCTGCACTAAAATACCGATAAACTCCAGCAAGCCATAACCGACCAACATAGCTAAAAATATGGCACCAATTGGAACTAAAACACCGATTGGCGTAAGTAGTGAGTTGTACCAATAAGGTCCCATATCTGCAGCTAACAGCCAGCTCGGACCAATTTTGAAAACAACTAAAACGGAAGCGATAGCACCCATTATTTTCAATGTAGAAATGACCATTTCGACAACGGAGCGATTCCACGTTTTTTTATAAAAAGGGTAAACAGCACCCGCAACAACAATGACTAAAATATAGTAAACAATAACTGACGAAAACTGCGTCCGGATAAAGGTTACTAAATGATCGAGCGGTATTGTCTTCTTACCATTTAAGGTAATAGAGATAAAGAACATGAAAATGCCGAACAAGCTAAAAGCAAAAAATTTGTAGATGGCTGATTTCTTATAATTAGGAGCGACGTCAACTAGAAGACTATCAAAATCCACAGGTGTCATATCTGCTTTTTTCATGTACATTCCTCCTTTTTAATGAAAAAGAGGCCAGCGTTTCTCTTTAGTTATTGCACCAGCCTCTTTTCCACAAATACATTACACTTTTTCTTTTACTAAATCTTTCGGACCAAACGTAGCTGTTGGCTCCCACCATAACGGGATTTGAATGCTTTCATCGGTTAATTTCCCTTTACCATTCGCTACATCTTTTGCTGTTTCATAGCCCGCTTGTGCATGACGTACAACCCCTATACCAGAATCTACTGTCATCGCTACTTCTAAGCGCATATCCGATTCCTCTGTTCCATCAGCAATCATCGTCACACCTGTATGAACGGCCTCTCCCATTGAATAATTAGCTTGAAGAGCGATTAAATCACACATCCCAACTGCATTTAATAAGCCATTTAAAACTGGCCAGTCAGAAATTAAATCTCCACCATCCTTCATATTTTCAGATTCAAACGTTGGATTGACTATGGAACCAGAATCTAAATTATCGCGAGAGAAGGCGACAGGTCCACTTAACTCCCCTCGGCGTATCATATCGTTAACTTCCAATGCGAACTTTTTACGCTGTCCAAAGCCCATATAACAAATACGAGCAGGTAAAGCTTCTATCGGAATATGCTCCTTCGCTAACTTTATCCAGCGCGTAACAAGTAAATCATCACTAAATTTTGCTAAAATCATATCGTCTATTTTACGTAAATCCTCTGCTTCACCGGACATACAAATCCAACGGAATGGCCCACGTCCCTCGCAGAATAATGGACGAATATATTCTGCTACAAATCCAGGCAAACGCTTCGCCTCTTTCTCATCAAATCCAGCATCAATACATTCTTTACGAATACTTGTGCCATATTCAAACGAGTGAACGCCTTTATCAAGTAATGCTATTAATGCTTTCAGCTCGCGAATCATCGTATGGCGTGCTTTTTCTAAGTATGCTAGACGATCTTTATCACGTAGCGCGTCTGCCTCTTCAACACTGTATCCAGCTGGTAAATAGGCAATCGGGTCATGTGCAGGTGTCATAGATGTTGCAATATGTGGTAGGAAGCCAAGTTCTAATGTTTTTTCGAAAATATCTGCTGCATTACCTACCACCGCTATGCCAAGCGCTTCTCCAGCAGCCGCTTTTGTTTTTGCTAGTTCAATCGCCTCTTCTAGTGAATCTACAACAATATCAATAAAGCCCTTCTCAATACGGCGATTAATAATGTCGATATTAGAATCACATAAAATAGCTACACCACCATGCATTGTCATCGCACGTGTCTGGTTGCCACCCATACCGCCTGCACCAGCAGTCAATAAAATTTTCCCAACAAGTGAATCGTTATAATGCAATCGCGCAATTGCCGAAAGCGTTTCAAATGTCCCCTGAATGACACCTTGTGTACCGATATATTCCCAAGGTGCCGCTGTATAATTGGCATACATTGTTAAGTTCTTTTCTTGTAAATCATAAAATGTTGGCCAATCTGCCTTCATAATATTTGTCGTCGCCATAACAACAGTTGGTGCATATTTATGAGTTTTAAAAACAGCAACTGGCATGCCAGATTGCACAACAAGTGTTTCATCATCTTCTAAATTTTTTAAGGAATCTACAATGGCATGATAGGACTCCCAGTTACGAGCTGCCTTCCCAATCCCGCCGTATATCACGAGTTCTTCAGGTTTTTCAGCATTTTCCATATTATTTTCTAGCATTCTTAAAATAACTTCTTGACGCCAACCTTTGCATCGTAATGTATTTCCTCGCTGAGCCTTTACTGAATATAAAATTTCTGGTTTTGTCATTGATAATTCCTCCTTTTTTTGTGACTACACACTTTAATAATGCAAATAGCGTGCCAACTTTTAAAAACACACAAAAAAATTTAATAAAAATTGATCTTCATAGCGTTTCCAACATGAAGTACATACATATTCGGCATTTGTTATTGTCACGAATTGGAAAGTAACTGCAGATAATTTTTGCACCTCTTTAATTTTCTGTATATTGTTTTTATTCAGAAAATATTTGTGATACGATTAAGGACAAAGCAGATAAATTTTGCATGCAAAATAACGAGAGAAAGTAGGTTTTTGTATGATTAAGGAATTGCAGCGTTATACAGCATTTTTAGGCGCGAATATCATTGCACTAGACAACTCTTTCAAGGTGAAATGGTGGCATTTCAATGAAAGTATCTCGTTAAATATTCAAGTTGATATGCCAATAGAAATCTTTGCTGCCATTGATGTGACAAGCTTGCATCAGCCGCAACAATTGCAAATACAAGAACAGCTTTTATCTTTTACAATAGAGCCTTTTTATTTTCCAGAGCAATTTTTTATTGTTTCAGTAGAAAACTTAATAGATTTCCAGTATTCATTACAAAATAAAGTTTTTGTCCTAGAGGAAATTATTGAGCATTTAGATGAAGGGATTATTGTAAGCAATGAAGATGGTGACATTATTTATTACAATGAGGCACTTGCTAAAATGGAGGAGCATAAAAAAGAGGACATGCTTGGCAAGAAGCTGTGGGATGCATACAACTATCAAGATCGTAGACTATCAGAGCATAATCATATTTTAAAAACAGCGAAACCAATTTATACGAAATACAGAGCTCATGCCTATTCAGAAAATGAACCTAAATTTGTAGGCTACAGTTCTTTCCCTATTCAAAAGGATAATAAAACAATTGGTGTTTTTTCAATTACACATACGGAAAAAAGCTTACGAAATCAATTACAACAAACATTGGATTCCAAACGTGAAACAATGGAGGTACCAGAAGAGGTCAAACGTAATAACGGTACGATTTACACATTCCAAGATATAAAAGGAAACAGTGACGAGCTCCTTCAAACGATATCCGAAGCTAAAAATATTGCAAATTATAATACGGATACGTTAATTGTCGGTGAAACTGGGACAGGTAAAGAATTATTTGCTCAAAGTATGCATAATTTAAGCCCACGCGTAACAAAGCCCTTCGTTGCGATAAATTGTGCCGCCATCCCTGTTACGCTGTTGGAGAGCACGCTTTTCGGCTCAGTTAAAGGGGCATTTACTGGTGCTACAAATCAAGAAGGTCTTTTTGAATATGCAAAAGATGGGACACTTTTTCTAGACGAAATCAATTCACTACCAATGGAGCTTCAACCAAAATTAATGCGTGTCTTACAAGAACGTGCTGTTCGACGTGTTGGCAGTAACACACTTATCCCTATTGAATGTACTGTGTTTAGCGCATCCAATGAAGACCCTGAGCTTCTTACTGTTGGCGAGCGAATGCGACTTGACCTATTTTATCGCATTGCTCATTCAAGTATATATATTCCTCCACTGCGTGAGAGACCAGAGGATATACTTTTCTTTATCCAGCATTTTTTACATAAAAATGTGCTGAAATATATGAAGGCCAATATCACCATTAAACCTGAACTTTATCAGATACTTGTAGCCTACGATTGGCCAGGCAATGTACGTGAACTGGAGCATTTAATAGAAAACCTCGTAATACAAGCAAGCTCTGACAGCGATATTACAGAAGATATGCTGCCACGATATTTAAAAAATAAAATATCCATAAAAGGAGCCCCTTCAAAAAAGCGCCCTTTTAAAGCACTTATGCATACAAATGAAGAGCAGTACATTCGAAAAGTGCTGCAACAGTGTGATGGAAATATATCAGCTGCCGCGAAGCAATTAAATATATCCCGACAATCATTGCAGTACCATATGAAAAAACTCGCGATTCAAAAAGAAGAGCTCATTTAAAATAAAAAGAGACTGGGACAAAGAGAAAAAGTGTTAGATTGATTGCAATCTAACACTTTTTTGCTGCGCCTGATGTCCGCTACGGCGGTTGCTTTCTGCGGGCAAACGAAATTGTTTGCGTGCCTGGCACCGCCCTCCGTGAAATCGCCGATAGAAGCCCAGGTATCGCCGGTTAGACACGAGAAATCGCCTGTGAAAACCCGGGAATCGCCGGTTAGACTGGAGAATCGCCTGTAAAAACCCGGGAATCGCCGGTTAGACACGAGAAATCGCCTGTGAAAACCAGGAAATCGCCGGTTAGACTGGAGAATCGCCTGGAAATGTAAAATTCATTTCCCACGAATTTTGATAGCTGGCCCAAGTTCAATATCCCCTGTTGTAACAGGAATTAACTTATATGTTTTATCTGATAAATATTGTGCATCAAAGCGAACTCCCCACTTTGTATGCGCTTCATTCAATGTATATGAAGAGTCAGGACGCCATGTTTTTCCTGACTCAGTTAAAATTTTAAAGTCAATGGTTTCATTCAATATTTCCTTCGTTTCAAAATATACCGTAGTAGAAATCGGTGTAGAAACAACATTACCTACTTTTATTTCTTGACCGTCATTCAGCTTAATAGTTTTATTAACAGCGATTACTTTTCGATCCTCTTGCAATTGCTTTTGGGAAGCTTCTACTTCAAATGCCCAAGGCTCCTCGATTGGTTTTTCCCAATTCCAATCGTTATAAAGAATTTTAAGTTGCAGTATTTCATCTTTCGGTAAATCACGCATCTTCACGCTGCTATAGATTGTATAGGTTGATGCCGACTGTGCAATGGTCTGGCCCCCATTTCGAACCATATAATCTTGCCCATTCACTAGTACTTGTGGAAAGAAAAATACTTGATAGTTGAAATTCATTCCTTTAGCTGGCTCAAATGTTGCATTTAGTAATAGTTGATTATCATCAATCATCACCTCATTTAAGGTCAATTGCCCAAAATCATTTTTAGTTGTTTTACCTACAAGTGTTTTATAGGCCGAAAAATCCGACTTATCACTTTTATTAAAAATAGAGGAGACGAACCGAGTACTTGCCAACATTACACCGGCAACTACTAAAACACTTACTACAATAATCACCCATCTTTTTCGTTTTCCACTTTTTCCAAGATAGTCGACTTCATGTACATGTGGCTCAACTGGCAATTAAACACCTCCCATTTCAAAATCTATCGACGTTATCTCCTATTATTTATTGTAATAACGAGTTATGCATTATATAACCAACAACCCCCATTACAAAAAATCAGGGGTTTCTCAGATAGTCTAAAACACATCTCTGATTATAAAAAATAAGTAAAAAGACTCATAAGAAATACAGAAATTTATTATGTTATTTTTTCATAGTTAATAGTATCTATTTTACATTTAATTATATTAAGAAAACATTAATAAATCTTTTTACCAGGACCTTCGATGGACTAACTATTAATAAAAGTTAAAAAACAACGTAATCTTCTGTTAGCAAATCATTCTTCAAATATAATGAAAATATTTTCTAATAATTTAAAATAGTAGAAATTTAATATCCTAGTCAAATATGAATATATTTCCCATAAGAATATGTTATTATGGCTTTAGTAAATTGTACTATTATTATCTAAATAATGGTGAAATATGAACTAATAAAGGATGATGCAAAATGAAGAAAATTCAACAACTATTTCAAAGTGAAGATGGCAACAGCTTACAAAGGGAAAACTTTTTATCACTAATAGAGCAAATTGTAACTTCATTAGATCAATTAAAAGACCCAAAGAAAACAACGCTTGGACCAATTCAAGAACGTTCAGCTACTTTCTATAAAGATCTTATGCAAGAAAATCAAGTTCCCACATCAGGCGTTGGTCTTGATCAGGTCGTTCAAGACTTAACACAATTAATGCAAGGTCATCCTTATCATACACGCAACTTTGTCACAAACGTTTTACCAATGGCTAGTATCCCTGGTGTATTGGGACAGTTTACAAATGCCTTACTTAATGGCAACAATCTGTGGGATGTATATGGACCTGCAGCAGCAGAAAGTGAAGTAAAAGTAATCGCAATGATGTCAAAATTAGTTGGCTATGATTTCACAGAAAGCTTCGGTTATACAACATGGGGAGGACAAGGAGCAGTTTTTAGCGGTTTACGTCTTGCCATTGCTAAACAATTCCCTCACGCCAAAGAGGAAGGTGTCCCAAATAATTTATATTGCTTTGCATCTGAAAACGCCCACTATAGCTTATTAAAATCAATTGAAGCAGTTGGTATTGGAAGCAATCACTTAGTACGTGTAAAAGCAGGAAAAGACCAATCGATGGACATAGAAGATTTAAGAAAACGCATGACGGAAGTAATCGAGAATGGTGGTATTCCAGTTTACATCGTAGCGACTACAGGTGCCACAGATCAATTTGCTATTGATGATGTGCAGGCAATTAAGGAAGTTGCAACAACACTTGAACTAAAATACGATTTAAAACAAATACATATCCATGCTGACTCTGCTTTAGGCGGTTTTTACGCATTTTTCAATGATTATGACTTTAAGGCAAACTCACTACAGTTCGAGGATGATGTATTACAAGGATTAGAACAAATTCACCAACGTATGCAACATCTTGCAATTGCAGATAGTCTTTGCTTTGATTTCCAAAAGCTTGGTCAAACACCATATTTAACAAGCCTTTTCTTAATAAAAGACGGGAAAAGTTTACAACTGTTAGATATTGACGATTTTGATACGCCATATGTAGGCAATAGAGGCTATGGCTCATATCATACTGGTTATACTTTAGAGTGTTCTCGAATGGGTAGTTCAATTGCTATTTATGCTGCATTACAAGCTTTTGGTAAAGAAGGTTATCAACAAATACTAGCTAACTATGTCCGTGTAAATTTAGCGTTCCGTACACAATTAGCTGAGAAATTACCAATGCTACAAGTAGTGAATGAAGCAAATATCGGACCAGTAACAGCCTATAGACTATATCCAAAAGGCTTTGATTGGGCATCTGAACAAGCTGGAAATTACACACAAGATCAAATTGAGTACATTAATGGCTTAAATGCTTCTTTCTTTGAGATTTTAGGTGAAGGTCGAGATGAAGTATTTTTCGGTGACACAACACGTGTCTGCACTGTTAGCGCGAGCGATACAAAACAACAAGTTCCTGTGGCAGCAGCTAAATTCTTTTCTATCTCACCGTACACAGAGACAGAACATATTAGTGATATGATTCATTTCCTACAACAAAAAGTTGTAGTATTGGAGGATTTACAAGTTGAGTATATTAAATAAATTTAAGAGTTCTTTACTCTATAAATATATTGCAAGTTTAACAATTCCAATTGTTATTATTTCAATTATATTTAGTTTCATGTTGTTTATAGTTTCTTTTAAAATCATCGATAATTTTGTTATCAAGCAATTTGAGACATCGTTAGAGGTGATTTCTAGTAACATTTTCGAGGATATCGATAAAAATAATATAAAAGCAGCAGATAATGGCATTAAAGACCAATATGAAAAATTATTAAAACGATTAAATGGTACAACAAAAAAGTTTGATATTGAAAATGCCTATATCCTTTCACGTGCCAATGGCAAGGAGCATATTGTTGCATTAAGTAATAGTGATAATTATCAGCAAGACTACACGTTCGATCCAAAAATGCATGCTGCTTTAGATACTGGCCGTACTCAAGTAAGTGAAATTTATGAAGATGAATATGGTATTCATAAATCGATTTTTATTCCATTTAACAATACGGAAATACTTTTTGGCTTAGATATGGATGCTTCATTTATATCTAAGCTACAAACTCAAATTATTTGGGTTAGCATCATCATGACAATTATCTTTGTGCTATTCGGTGTCGTTGTCGCTTATTTCATTAGTAAAAGTATCATTAAACCAATCAAAAATATGACAAGTTATGTTGATAAGGTGGCAAAGGGAGATTTAGCTGTTGAATCACTGCCAATCAAAGGCACGAATGAAATCGCCCAACTTTCAGATGGTATCCAAAATATGACGGCTGATTTACGTACACTCATTCAGCAAATTGCGGAAAATGCAGAGCAAGTAGCCGCCATGTCAGAAGAACTAACCGCCAGCTCCGAGCAAACGAGCGCATCTATTCAACAAATTACATCTTCAATGCAGGAAGTAGCTGCAGGCTCAGAAAAACAAACTTCATCCATTGAAGAGGTAGAAAATCATATTACAATGATTTCGACGAAGATGTCCGATGTTGTAAATAGTGTCAATGATGTAACAACGAAGGCATTTAGCGCATCTACTATTGCCGAAAAGGGCAATACCACAATCCAAAGTGCTACAGAAAAAATGGCGATTACATCTGAAGCCATTTATAATACTGCAGATGTTGTAAAACGCTTAAGCACTTATACGAATGAGATTGGTGATATCGTTTCACTTATAAATGAAATTACAGACCAAACCAATTTACTTGCATTAAATGCATCTATTGAAGCAGCACGTGCTGGTGAACATGGTAAAGGCTTTGCGGTTGTAGCTGAAGAGGTCCGTAAATTAGCAGATCAATCACTTACAGCAACAAATAGTATTCGAACACGCATTGAAACAATCAAAGAAGAATCTGCTCAAGCAGTGAAATCAATGGCGATTAGCAGTAATAACCTTGCTGAAAGTTCTACTACTTTTAACGCTTCAGGGGAAGCCTTTGGCGATATCTATTCACATATTACAGAACTTACGCAAGAAATGAACGAGGTTAACAGCATCATTACGAACATGAATGAAGGAGTTAGCAATATCGCTAATTCTGTTGAGCAGGTTGGTGTTGTAGCCGTGCAAGCATCTGGAAACATTCAAAATGTCGCAGCTGCTTCCGAAGAACAATCAGCAAGCATCGAAGAAATTACCGCTTCTTCAAATAATTTAGCTGAAATGGCTCAACAACTTCGAAACATCATTCAAAAATTCAATCTTTGAGTGCCCTCTTTGAGTGACAGGCACTGAAACAATTCTGAATTCTTTCTTCTTTCATAAAAAGTCTTTGGTAGAACGCCATTGAAATTAATAAAGGATAGCTGACGCTAATAACGTCGGCTATCCTTTTATCAATGTTAAATTAAACTTTTTACAACTTTAGAAATAACGGTACCTTCTGCTTGACCATTTAACAATGGTTTTGCAATTTTCATTGCGTCACCCATATTCATGCCTTTAGTAACACCAGCTGCTACTAATTTTTCAGTAATTTCTTCTTCAGTTAATTGTTTAGGGAGGAATGATTTTAATAGCACTAATTTTGCTTCCTCTTTTTCAATTAAATCCGTACGATTAGCATTTTGCGCACCTTCTAAAGCTTGATTCGTTTGCTTAACTTCACGGTTAATAATAGCAATTTCCTCTGCTTGTGTTAAGGGTTCCCCTTTTTCCTTCTCCGCTAAATCTAGTGCTGATTTGACAAGTGTTAAAACACCTTTTGCCAAGACATCTTTTTCTTTCATTGCTTTTTTTAGTTGTTCAAATACTTCTGTTTTTAACATCAAGCTCACTCCTCAAATATAATCACTAATTGTCTATGATTATTGCACATAGTGGCAACCGACACAATTTATTTTGCTTTCTTTAACTTTAACACATCGGCCTTTGTTTCTAATATTTCAAGTATTAACACTTCCATCTTTGCATCCACTTCTTCTACTATTTCACTAAGATTTTTTTCCACTGCCTCTGTTTTTTCTAGTAATTTTTGCTCAACTGATTCAATTTTCTTCTCTAGTCTTGTTTCAACTGCCCGTAGCCCTGTTTCAACCGAATCTAGTCTTGTTTCAACTGCCTCTAGTCTTGTTTCAACCGAATCTAATCTTGTTTCAACTGCCCCTAGCCTTGTTTCAACCGAATCTAGTCTTGTTTCAACTGCCTCTAGCCTTGTTTCAACCGAATCTAGTCTTGTTTCAACTGCCTCTAGCCTTGTTTCTAGCGAATCTAGTCTTGTTTCTAGCGCATCGATTTTTTGTAGAATCTCTGTTTTCACGCCTTGTACTTGTGTAGAAAGCTCCAAAATGGCTTGAAGAATCGCATTTTGATTGATTTCAGGATTCATTGTCAACTTCCTTTCTTTTAATTAATCTATTAATGCAATCTTTATATTCACTGATAAGTGCTGCTAACTTGCGAAAGTCATTCTAACTTTTCTACATTATTTTATCTATGCTTTTTAATGAAGTCAAAACTTCAAAAAATATGATATGTCAAGAAATCATCTTGTAATTTCACTTCATAAAATCGCATTGCCTTTAAATCACCTCTATAAGAAAAAACGCCTTGCTTGATTAAACTTTTTAGACGATATTCAATCCATTCGTCTCCAGTATATTGCTGCATATGTCCAATCACTTCACCAATTAATCGTGCAGCCTTCTTATATTCCACTTTGCCATCTTCATGATACATACGATTAGCGCATTCAATAATAAAATCATCATCTCGATTTTCATTACTGCTGTTTAATAGCTGATTACATGCCCATGTTCGAATGATATGGATATCGTCAGACAATAAATATCTACCCTCATCACTTAGAGTTTGTCTTTCGACGTTAGATAATGGCTCCATCCCAAACTGCTCGTAAAAATTAAGAAGCGTTTCTCCATTTAATTCACCAGTTGTTCTTGGATAGTTATCCTCCACTAAGTATGGGTATATATTTTTTTCATGAAAAGCAGTGAACGTATCAATTACACGTACTGCATTCAATTTACCTTCTAGCATGGCTAACACAAGTCGTAATCCTGTTTGTTCGTGCGCATTTTGACATGTCCAAATAACGATAGTCTGATGTGGTAAAATATTGTTTATCTTTTCAACAGCAGTTAGCATACGTTGTCTATTATGTTCAAGACCATCATCTTCAGTATTGTATCGTTTCTGAAACCAAGCAAGTCGTGCTTCAATACCCGACGCGTTATGTAAATCCTTTATTGGCCCAATGGACAAATTATCTGGGAAAACAATAATACCCTCTGTCTTATGATAGTCCGTATCTCGGAATGCAGCTTTTAAACTTCCACCCGGTGAATCACCAAATAGGATATGTACCGTTTGTGCATTAACTGCTTTTTCCTTATCTTCTGACATGTGCAGAATAACCTGTTTAATGTCCTCATTCGACTTGCCATTTAGTAAAGATATGAAAAGCATTGACTTTGCTTCCTCTTCACTTAGCTTTTTTATTGCTTCTTTCAAACGACTAACATCCTCCAACATTCATTGCTCCTTTCTATGGCTCGATCTTTTGCGATTATTCTCTCGCGTTCACCCAATAGACAATACCGATGATTGCACCGCCAATAATATTACCAATTGTGACAGGAACTAAATTTGCCACCGCACCACCAAGCGATACAAGATCACCGTGCGGAATAAAGAGCGCAAGGCTAAAAAGTGTCATATTGGCAATGCTGTGCTCAAATCCCGATGTAATAAAGGGGAAAATACAACAGAAAATCATCGCTAATTTTGCTATTTCTGTTTTTAATTTATAAGTACACCATACAGCTAAGCAGACAAGAAGATTACATAAAATGCCACGACATAGCAGCTCAACAAAGCTTGCATTCATCTTGGACGTTGCACTTTTCTCGATATAAGTAGCTATATCGCCAACGGCAAGCCCTGCATAGAAGAATAACATTGCACCAAGTAATGAGCCAAAAAAATTACCAATGTAGCTAAATAACCAAATACCGACCATTTCAAGTGGGGAAGATTTTTTCTCTAATGTACTTACCGATAATACGAAGTTATCACCCGTAAATAAATTCGCACCAGCCATCATGACCATACTAAGTGCTACACCAAATGCTAACCCCTGTACTACTTTCATACTCGGTACACCCACAGGATCAAATAATCCTCTAATTGTAACGATTAACAAAATACCAAAACCAATAAAAAGTCCACCAGCAATCGCTTGCAATAAATAGTTAAAAGGTCTTTTCTTCATCATCGTTATTTTATTGTTAGCTGACGTGCACACGATAGCAATTGTTTCTTTCATCATGCTCACCTCCAAATAAACAATACCTATATTTATCATATCGCATTTCGGCGTTCTCCCAAATTATCAATGTGACTATTTTTTAAAAATATGCTAAGTGTTGCACTACCTCTTTGCCTTAACAAAAATAAAGGGTTCCGTTTTAAATTGATTATTTTTTTCTATTAGTCAAACCATTCTTTCTATCAGGAAATGCATTGCTCATTTGCTCTTATAATGCTAAGATGCCACTAATTCCTATAAAACTAATTTGTTAAGTAGGTAAAAGAAAGGGGATGATTAAATGAGTCAAATTATTACCAACAAAATTAAGCAATCTATTACTGAATTAGTAGGTCATACACCGCTATTGGCGCTTAATCAGTACACGAAAGAACTACAACTTGAAGCAGAAATTATTGCGAAGCTAGAATATTTTAATCCTGCCAATAGTGTAAAAGATCGTATTGCAAAAGCAATGATTGAGGATGCTGAAGCACGGGGTCTATTGACAAAAGACAAAACCATTATCGAAACGACAAGTGGAAATACTGGTATTGGGCTTGCAGCCATCGCAGCAGCGAAGGGCTATAAATTACGTATTTATATGCAAGATGGTGTAAGTGAAGAGCGAACAAAAGTTGTGAAGGCATATGGAACTGAGGTTGTTCCATTTTCAGATGTGCCAGAGATGGTAGCGGCCTTTGAAGAAACCAATGGTGATTTTGTTGAAACAAGTAAAGTTTTTAGAGAAACTGTCGTTGATCAGGAGGAAAATGTAGTCTTTCTAAATCAGTTGAACAATGAAGTGAATCCAAATATTCACGAACGCACAACCGGACCAGAAATTTGGGAGGATACAGATGGACAAATTGATATTTTCGTTGCAGCAATTGGTACAGGTGGCACAATTAGTGGTGTAAGTGCTTTTTTAAAATCCAAAAATCCCGCCATTCAAATTATTGGCGTAGAGCCTGCTATTAACTCCATTGCTACAGTTGACAATCCTGATATTATTGAAATTACAGGTGTACATCGCTTTTCTGATGCAGAAGAAGCACGAGTGCCATCAAATGTTCACCTTAATCGGATTGATGAAGTGCTAGAAGTAGAAACAGCCGATGCCTATGAAGCCGCTCGTACCGTTGCGAAGACGGATGGCATTTTAGTAGGTACCTCCTCTGGTGCTGCACTATTTGTTGCAGCAACTCTTGCTAAACGACCTGAAAACAAAGGGAAGCGTATAGTCGTACTCTTTCCTGACACAGGACTGCGCTATTTATCTACCGATTTATTTTAATGCTAAAATGAAGGATGGAATCGTCATCTATCCTTCATTTTTATTAAGAAGCCTAGGAAAGCTCTCTATAGCACCTGTCCACATATTACTTAAAAAATAACATCATTCCAGGAGCATCAACATCCCGTTCTGTAAATCCAAGTTTTTGATAAAAAGGTTGTTTGCTCTTAGCACAAGATAATTGAATCCATTTAATATTTTCATTTTTACAATGTGCTAATAGAGCTTCCATAACAGTTGTACCAATTCCATTTCGTTGATACTCGGGATGCACCATTACATCGCAAATAAACGTTTGATAAATACCATCTGAAATAATTCTGCCATAGCCGATTAATGTTTGCTCATCATAAATTGACACACTATACCAGCTATTACAAATGGCTTGAAATAATTGTTCGTACGTATACAGCCTCTTCGCATTCCAACCGGTAGTTTGATGTAATGCCTGATATTCTTCAAACGTAGGGTTCGTTTCACATATTGTATACACCATCACTATTTCCCCCTAGATCATTTTGAATAAATATACAATAAATATCATGTTTATTCAATATAAAACTAGAAGATAATGATGGATTTATTAAGGTTGTGATATAGCGAAATCGCCCTTAGCACTCATGTATAGTCGTAGATGATGATCGACTATGATATCAATAGGACTGACAATTGCTTTTTTAGTAGAGAAATACCAAATGCGTTCACTAGGACCGATTAATAGATGCACACCATCCTCATAATTCCCCATAAATGTAAGCGCATCTGTACGAATTTCTTCACCCTTTAAGGGCGTGATACCATATTTCTTTAAACAATCTGTCACAGCATGAATCGCATTCGTCGTTAAATTAATTTCAGCAATATCTACTACATGTTTAATTGAAAATGCATCGGTATGAACACATGGATTTATCCCATGTCTAGCGATAAACTCTAATACATTACCTTCTGGATCATAAAAATAGCATGAGTTCGCATCTAACGTTTTAAAATATACTTCATCCTGTTCATCTAAGCGTAATAATTGGACGCGAGCTTGTGCCCATCTTTTCGCTTGCTGAAACAAATTACTTGGAATATTGAGCGCAAAATGATATTGCTTTGCTATAGAAGCATCCATTGTTTCGAATTGGATGACGCTTTCCCCGGCTGCTATTTCAAAATAATGCTCCGCTTCTTCTAACAATTCAAATTCTAATATGTCACAGTAAAATGCCTTCAATTTATGTAAATCATGCGCGAATAGCTTCATTTTTGATATCATCATCTTCCAGACATCCCCTTTGCATTTAATACATTTACTGTACTAAATAAATACTTAATGAACCTCATGCAAAAGAATGAACAATTTGAAAACCAATTACGGCTTGAAAACTTCATACCCCTATACGGGTGTACGATCCCCTCTACTATTCGGTTGAGAGATTACTAAAAATTCTACATCTTCCTGCGAATCATTACGCATTTGATGCGCCTGAAGAGGAGGCACTTCAATTCCTTCATTTGCCTGCAATATAATCCGTTTTCCGTCTATTTCCATTGTTGCCGTACCCGAAAGCACAAAAAAGAATTGTTGGGCTTCATGATGATAATGACAAACTTCCTCTGTATTGGCAGGCATTCGTTCATGAATAACGCTCAATTCATTATTTTTAACTAAATGCCAACCATCACACTGATTTCCCCAATAATAATGTTCTGCATGTTCTTTACTAATTTTCAACTACAACTACCCCTTCATTTTTCGTGACATACTTTCATTTAACTTTTATTTTTTCGACTGTAGCAACAAAAATAGATTCTTTATGCATTTTAATATATTGATACTTCGATTCCTTATAATACCCTTCATTTTTCAAATACGCTTTTAGCTCAGATTTTTTCTCGAAAACTTTTTCTACATTCGTTTCCCCACATTCTGAGTCATCTGTTTTTTTACAAATGTTCATCATAAAAAACTTCGTCATTTGTAAACCTCCTCCATTATAGTAGGATTAAATTGTTAACAAGCTATTTCCATACTTTATCTAATTGATTTGCATAGAAATTTATCGCATTTTTATAACTAAGTATTTCAGGGTCTGTTGTAGTATTTGCCAGGCATTTTAATAAGAGCTCCATCGCCTTTGAATGTTCGTTTAAATTATATAAAGTCATTGTATAAAACACTTGTAATGCTTGATTCGTTGGAAAGGATGCTATTCCCTCTAAAAAAACATTTTTCGATTTTTCATATTCACCTAACGTTCTATAAGTACTGCCAAGTCCCAAGAACGCTCCCTCTAAATCTGTTCCAGATAACCCTTGCGTAATTGCCTTTTCATAGTAGGGAACGGCTTGTAATTCTTCACCTAAAACATCAAAGCTCCACGCACATTGGTAATTCACCAATGCATCGTCAGGATATTCCTTTACCAGTTTTAAAAGTAATTGATTTGATTCTAACTTCTTATTATCTGTTCGTAATTGAATGGCTCTTGCTAGTTGTTCTTCGTACAATGTTCTTAGCTCCTTTAGTAGATCTACTACTCTCTAGTCGTCGTTAGTGCATTTCAAATTAAATTGGTAACTTTAATAAACTTCTGAACATCTTTGCAGATTGACTTTCTGGTAAAATCCCACTTTGTGAATTTGATGTGAACGGTAGCCACTGCCAATCTTCCCCTCCTGCAAATGCAACTCTTGACCATTTCTCCAAAAAATCAATAAAGTTGTCCCCTAATTTATAGCCATGGCCTTCACCATCATCATGGCTTAAATAAACGACACAAGCATCAGGACTATTATCAACGAGGTCAAATGCAAAATAATCTCCATTGCCTACCTCATAAAAGGCTAATGTATGATGCCACACTTTGTCATACTCATTATTTGGATTTGAAAAAACTTCTGTAACCCATCCATTTTTATCATCATTCAGCTCTTTCAATAATCCTAAATCCCAGTGAAGCATCCCGCTAAAGATTCCATCCAATTCATCATCTAGTTGATAATCATCAGGGAAAACCCACCGCAAGTTACATGTTGATGAAAACTCTAATAGTACTTTTTTAAAACTTTCTGGAAGTTGGAAGCCTAATTGGTTTTCACATTCTGCTATTTGTTGTGAAGACGCAGGAGCACCAACCATTACTTGCGATACATCTCCACCTATTGCATTCATTCGTTCCACTATATTCGCAATTCGATGCTCGAACATACGATAATCCATGTTCAATCCCCTCCTTCCCCATTATCCAAAGACAGTACAACTTTCCTATTCTTATATCATCATACACTATATGTAATTTCGGCAGTTACTATTTTTACCATTATTTTGTATTTTGTTTACGATTTATGTTAATAATAAAAAATGACCAGTTCACTTTTATTGCGCTAGTCCCTGGTCATTTTTTTTATTGATTTGAACATGTAGTCTTCTTACTTTTTTTCGACGCCAATAATTAATTTTATAATCTACATGATCATTTCTCATTATGTTGTATTTTTACTTTTTTAATTTGATAAACAACACCAAAAATCAAATTAAACTGGATTGACAAAGGAAACCACTGTTTTCTATGCCAACAGTCCTAAAAAATACCTATTAATATTTAGTCTCTTGTTTGTAATCTTTATAGCCCAAAGGTATAGAAATAATTACTAACAAAGCCGCAATAAGATAAATAATCGTTTTTGTATTTGAAGATATAGTTAAATATGATGCAATACAGCTTATACTGACTGGGATTATCACTAAATAATGATATGGTCTTAATCTCATATCAACTTGCCCCCTTTACAAAAATCTTACCTTCTTCAAAGCTTGTAGTTAGGTTAACTTTCGATTTTTAATAGACTCTCGTAACGATACAATACTGTCATTGGTTAACTCTAAGCGACATAATCCTATAATCGAGCAATATAGCCTGATATTATTAGTATTTAAATTTAATAGTGAACATACTTATTTAAATAGCTATAGCTAAACTACCTCGAGTTACCAATAATTTATCATTGATAACGATTCTCATTCAATAGTTAAATCACATCATTTTTATAAAATTCCGAAAATTTTTTGGTGAAAATTTGAGTATTATGTATTAAAATATTATCCTTTTATTAGCTTTTATTTAATCTTTTTTGTAAATATTCAGCTCACCAAAATCTTTTTTCATAATTAATTTTATAGTTTAAAAATCTAATAAACAGCAAAGAAGACCACCCTACATGAAGTGGCCTTTCCTGTCTTATTCAATATATTGTGCACTAACTTGAAGCTTCCGTTGTATTATCCACTGTGCAACAATGAGATTAGGCACCCAACATAACCATGAAATGATAGGATAACTAATTATAAAATTTTCAAATCCAAATAATACAGTAAAGACTAAAAGCCAAATTCTCAATGTTACAGCAGCGAAAGTTAACGAATAATTTCGTATCATCCATTTTTGATGATCATAAATTTTTTGTTCTTTAATTTTAACTACTGCTTGATATCCAGTAATCATCCACAATATAGATAGTGTGCTAAAACCGAGCTGTGATACGAATCCCCCAGTAGCGTAAAATGCTAAATAAAGACCTGAAACACTCCCGAAAAATATGCCAATCATATAGATTTTCCCTAATATTCGATGTCGCTTTATATTGTTTTCTCTAAACTTTGAGAATAATGTAAAGGGACCTATAACTAATGCCAGTACACTATATATAATATGGGTATAAAGCATGGTATACCAAAGCGAATCTAATGTATTAATAAACATAAGTTTCATACTAACAAATCCTGCTTTATGTGCATCCAATATCAAATATTGAACAATAGAATAACTAGCTATACCAATAGCTAAGCAACAAAAAATAAGCCAAGTTTTTTTATTCATTTTGCGGTCCCCTAAAATTATAAATTTTATCAAAGAAATTTCGTTTCTTAGTCCATAATGTAACATTAAATTTTAGATTGGTTGTTTTTAACACAGTAAGTGGTAATAAAATGTATATAAGAGGGCTTATATTATACGTATCATTATGTTGGATTTAGTTACTATATGTAAAAAAGATTAATATATAAAGGTTTGCCGGTTGTTTAAAAATTTATCTGAGGAAAAGACCACCCATCACTGAGTAGTCTTTTCATCGTTTATTCAACTTCCTTATAGCACTTAGTCCCTCCCCGCCTCGTAAAACTTCTGTGCTAACATAGCAGGTCTTGTACGTGTGTCCGTAAAGTGATCACCATCGCCTACTATCAGGCGGAACTGTCCGAGCCGTCTAGACATATTCGGATGCCAGCCGTAGCCCTCCCCTTGTGGTAAAGCATTGTCTTGGTAAAAATAAACGTAACTTTTTGGTATAGAGAGTGTGTAGAAGGCTTTAAGATCCAGCTTCTCGAATAGTGGCTTAGCAGGTTCTGGGGTGATGACCGCATACATCCTTTTGGCTTCTTGCAAAGTGGCAGTATTGACGAACGAATCCCGAAACAACGGAAATGGGAGCATGATTGTATCGTCGTTAGAAGCGATTCTAAGCTGCTCGAAACCTTGCCTCATTTGTGGAGGAAATGCGTCGGCAACGGATTCGCCATCTTGCAGTACAAACGCGTCCCAGAAAACGAGACGCTTTATGCGATCCGGTATCTGCTCTGCAACCTTTTGGATAACTGTTCCACCAAAGCTGTGCCCGACAAGAATAAAATTACGTATATTCAATTGCTTAATAAAATCAACGACAGTCTTTGTAATCATTGCATGTGTAACATTCTTGTTCGGGTCATTGCCATGACCTGCATATTCCGGTGTATAAACGACATGTCCTCGACTACGAAGGATAGCGGCTACACCGTCCCAAAAGTGAGCATCAGCCCAAGAACCATGGACAAGTACGAACATCAGCCGTTGTGCATGTGAATAGGTGCTTGCATTCGCTTCGTGAGCGCAATTCCATTCATCTGAATAAGAGGAGGAATAATACCTCCATGGCATTAAACTATAATCAGGATAGGAAAATGGATAATTTCCTGGATACGGAAACATATACTAGACATCCTTTCAAATCGACATATAGTGTCAGCATATGCCCAACGTGAAAGAGAAGTTCCCGCACTCAAGCTGTCAAAACCACCTTTACTATTTGAGAATTATAGGCTTTCAAACAATAGTCATTTGCATATTCCCTTTTCAATCCCCTCTAGCTTACCGAACTTGGTTAAGTTGTTCACTACAAATTAACAATAAATTTCTATCTAAATCTTTAAAAACAAAATAATAATTATCCTCAATTTCAGTGAATTTGTTTTTTTTGGTATGGTCACAATAACTTGTCTCCCTACAATTATTTAATATAAACTAACAATTTTGACATTTACTATTAACCTTTTTTGTTTGAACATTTCAATTTTAGCTACGAAGCTTTAATATAGCTCTTGAGAAAAACAATTTCTTTATGAACTAAATAATAAAAACCCAGGCTCAACATTATTCGAGTACCTGGGCTATTTTTAATTCCAAATTGGCGCTAAAAAACTATATAGTTGTTGAATTACTTCCTTCGTCCATCTTCAACATAGCTTTATTGAGCTTATTCATGCTCATTATTAATTATCCGTTTGTGATTCCTGAAGCTCTTCGTTTTCATGCATAGAAGCTAAAGAATTTTCATCATTTAGTTCATTATCATTCGTATTCTGGATTTCTTCAGCAACTTGTTCTTGAACTGTTTGAATACGATCCTCTAAATCCGAAAGTTTTTCATATTTACTATTTATAAAAATACCTCGGTCTGCATCCATCTCTAATTCACTGGAAAGGCGATTTTGCTCACGTCCTAATGAATTTTTTGTCAACTCTAGTGTTTTCACTTGTTCGAGTGAAACAGATTTTTCTAAAAGATTTTCCATTGAGTTGGATGGCTTTTCGTTTTTCAAATCCTGTTCATTTTGGTTTGTCGTTTTCTTTTGCTCATCCGTTTGCTGTTCAGCTATTTGCGCATCAATATCAGCTATTTGCTTTTCAAAATCTTTTAGTTGTTCTTTAATAGATGATAAGTCGCCGCCACTTTCTAACGTACGTTCACTTAGGTCACTTTTCATCTTTTGAATATTCTCACGTTGTTTCATTAAACTTTCGATAAGACTTGTTTTAGCTTGCTGCCCTTTAAACAAATTACGAGCTTGTTGTCCAATTGTTAATGTATCTTTATGTACTATAAGATTTTGCTGAACCAATTTAGGCTTACTTGCTGATACATTTGACAGCTTCATGAAATTAGAAGAATTTCATTCGTAAGTTTCATATTACATCACCTCTTGTTTATATATCGACCATTTATTGACATTTTAAAGTGAAGAATAATTAACTCTTCTATATTGCTTTTTCATTGCAAATAAAAAAACCAGCTCCGCTATAGTTGAAAGTATGAAGTTGAAATAATTAAGGATATTTTATTGGGATAAGTTAAATAATATCTTTAGGAGGTGTTGAAATGAAAAGGGATAAAAAAGACACAGAATTTGCAACAGACGCGCCAACAAAACAATCAACTATTAAAAAACCTAATGAGCGTGATGAACATACTGAAACCACTCGCCCACCTGGAGACGTTAGAAATGCGAAAAAAAGTAAATCCACTTCGTTATAAAGGTTTGTAAAAGTGTCCTGCTTTGGAAAAAAGATGCACTTGAATCGCTTCGCAAAAAATTTAGACCTTAAGATGAATAAACAAAAAGACCAGGTACTCACAAAACAATGAGCGCCTGGTTTTTATTACTTCAGAAATATATTAAAGTGTTTATCGATATAATTCTTTTTGATTCCCCCGCAAATTGGTGGCACAATTTAATAACGTTGGCAAATCGGTGGCATCTTCCACCCAAGTGATATAAAATTATTTATTTAAAACCTCTATAAACATTGTTATATCAACGTTACTTCGAATCATCCATCTTCAGTACAGCCATGAACGCTTCTTGTGGTACTTCGACTGAACCGACTTGTTTCATACGTTTTTTACCTTCTTTTTGTTTATCAAGAAGTTTACGTTTACGGGAAATATCCCCACCGTAACATTTTGCTAAAACGTTTTTACGCATCGCTTTAATTGTCGAACGAGCTACAATTTTTTGTCCAACTGCTGCTTGAATTGGAACTTCGAATTGTTGACGTGGAATTAATTCTTTTAGTTTTTCTACGATGATTTTTCCACGTTCATAAGCAAAGTCGCGGTGAACGATAAAGCTAAGTGCATCGACTTGCTCAGCATTTAGTAGGATATCCATCTTCACTAGTTTTGAAGGTTGGTAACCGATAAGCTCATAGTCAAATGATGCATAGCCTTTTGTATTTGATTTTAAATAATCGAAAAAGTCATAAACAATTTCAGATAATGGCATTTCATAAATGATGCTGACACGTGAAGTATCAATATAATCCATCGTCATGAAATTACCACGTTTAATTTGGCAAAGCTCCATTACCGCACCAACATAATCATTTGGTACCATAATTGTCGCTTTTACATATGGCTCTTCTACACGGTCAATTTTTTGTGGATCTGGCATGAAAGATGGATTATCGACTTTAATGGACGTACCATCTGTCATATGCACATCGTAAATTACAGATGGAGCTGTTGTAATTAAATCAATGTTAAATTCACGCTCAATACGCTCCTGAATGATTTCCATATGCAATAGCCCTAAGAAACCACAACGGAAACCGAAGCCAAGCGCTTGCGATGTTTCAGGCTCATATTGCAATGCAGAGTCATTTAGTTCTAATTTTTCTAATGCATCACGTAAGTCATTATATTTAGCTGTATCAATTGGATACAATCCACAGTACACCATTGGATTTAAACGGCGATAACCTGCTAATGGCTCTGTCGCTGGACGATTAGCGAATGTTACAGTATCCCCAACTCGCGTATCCCCAACGTTTTTAATAGACGCTGTTAAGTAACCAACATCTCCAACGGTTAGCTCCTCTTGTGGTACACTTTTCGGAGTATGTACGCCGACTTCAATAACATCAAATTCCGCACCTGTCGCCATCATACGAATTTTATCGCCCTGTTTAACAGTACCATTCATAATTCGAATGGAAATGATAACACCTTTATAAGCATCGTATACAGAGTCAAAAATAAGTGCTTGTAATGGTGCATCTGGATCACCAGTTGGTGCAGGAACCTTTTCAACAATTTGCTCTAAAATATCTTCAATTCCGATACCAGCTTTTGCAGATGCTAATACAGCATCAGAAGCATCTAAACCGATTACGTCTTCGATTTCTTGGCGGACACGTTCTGGGTCAGCTGCTGGTAAATCGATTTTATTGATGACTGGCATAATTTCTAGGTCGTTATCAAGTGCTAGATAAACGTTAGCCAGTGTTTGTGCTTCGATGCCTTGTGCTGCATCCACAACTAAAATAGCGCCCTCACAAGCAGCTAAACTACGTGATACTTCATAAGTGAAATCGACATGTCCCGGTGTGTCGATTAAATGGAATGTATACACTTCGCCATTTTTGGCTTCATATTTTAATTGGACTGCATTTAACTTAATTGTTATGCCTCGCTCACGCTCTAAATCCATTGAGTCGAGTAGCTGTGCTTTCATTTCACGGGATGTCAATGATTTCGTTTGCTCTAAAATTCGGTCAGCAAGCGTTGATTTCCCGTGGTCAATATGTGCAATAATAGAGAAATTTCGAATATTCTCTTGTCTTTTTAATCGTGCTTCTCGGTTCATCTCTTCCACTCCTAATTAAACTATAATGAATTATACTATGAACCATATACAAACCACAACATTAGAACGGCATAAATGCTGTTAAATCAATGGTTACTCTTATTTATGTTTGTTATTTTCTGCGAATCAATGCATAAAAAAGCACCATATTGAGGCAATTAAGCTAAAAATGACTCTCTATAAGGAACATATAAAATATGGCGAGTGTGTGTACAAAATTGGTAATTGTAATGAATGTTTTGTTTTAGAAACTAGATGTCTATGCAAAAATGTCATTCTCGCACACATGTATTTTTGAGTGAGTTGACGCTATAAAAAAAGCACCTGCTTTTTAGCAGATGCTTTCTAAACCTACCCTTTATTTTGTAATTATTCGCTCACATATATCAGGAAAAGGGCTTTTTTATTCAACACTACCTATCTTTCACAAGCCCAGCCGTCTTTATCTCGGTCATGTTTGGATTGGTAGGCAGGATGGTCAGCGCCTACACCATTTGGGTAATCTTTCCGAAGCTCAGTACAATTTTTATAGGTTGTTTTACTACCATTTGAATGATTAGTATTTGAAGAACCGCTTGGTTTACTATTAGTCGTTGCAGACGGGTTTTTTGAACTTAAATAAGAATCAACTACATAGCCCTCATAAGCAGAAGTTGTTACATAAGACCAGCCAGCAATAGTAGAATGGACTGCTACTACTTCATTTTTAGATAGCTCTCCTACTTGAATACCAGAAGGGCTTGCAATATTTCTTACGATAAGGCTGCTCGATACAACATATTTTGAAATTGGCTGTGAATTACTCATAAAATTCGTTGTTGCAAAACCAATGACATTTCCATACTGTACAAATGACCAGCCATCTCCTACTGAACCAAAATCTTTAACAACCATTTTATTTTGCAATGTTGCAACAGTTTTTCCTTTTAACGAAGGGGTTTCTTTTACAACTAAACCGCTTTTAGAACTAGCTATTTTAATTGTATATGGTGCATCATTGAGTTCAGAATCCGCAATATACCCATCAATTATTTTATTTTCGCTATTTAAATAAGCTATGCGAGAAAAAGCATTTTGATTTTGATTAATTAAAGTAACAAAAATCCCTTTTTCTACAGTTCCTATTACTTTTGAATTAGCATCTGGTTTTTCGTATACACTCGTTGAAGAATTAGTAATTTTTACTTCTTTAAAACTGTTTGCATTAGCGATATTAAAGTTGAACGTAAATGCTAACAATAATGTCATCATCATTACTAGTGTTTTAATTTTCATTCTTAAATCTCCTTTTTTAATTTTTATATGTTTACTAGAAGAACTCCCGTTATGTAAACAATCATATGTTGGAATTTCTAGGTGTCATTTTTACACTTCAAGATATGTATGTTCTTCTTATCTCCACTTATTAAACATTATACACAACTGGTTTTAAAATGGTATAACTGTATTAAATTAGTTATTATAAAATATATGCAAAAAATCCCTGTTATTTTATATTTAAAACAAAAGAGAGACCAGCAACTATATTTTTAGCTGCTGGTCTCTTTGTATCTTATCGTTACTCGAAAGTTGATCTACTTCAACGTTAAAGTAGATATATGGAGGCTAAATTGGCAGTTAACATTAAACATCATTCATATGAGCATCGACTGCTTGCTGAATAAGGCTAGATAAAGCTTCTACCCCTTTTGGTTCTAGATGTACGCCGTCCGGAGCAAAATACTCGGGATGATTAAGCGCTGTTGAATGCCAATCAATTAATGTAATATTGTTATACTCATGTGCTTTATTTGCTAACGCATTATTCACTTTTGTTTCCCATGGACGTGGTACACGTGTATTCACTAAGTAAATTTGCGCTTGTGAAAATGCTCCAAGGAGAGTATCAATCTGGTCATTTGTAAAATAACCATTTGTGCCTAGTTGAATAATGACTGCTTTATTTGGTTGATTGAAACGAGTGTAACTAGGAACTAATTTAACTGCTTGTGAGACTTGTCTCCCGATTTTCCCATCGATTGTAATGTTAGGGTATAGCGTATGTAAACGCGTAGCAATATCAATCATAACTGAATCCCCGATAGCTAATAGTTCTTTATACGGTTCTTTCATAGGATTTACACTCGGCTCGTCTTTTTCAGGTTGAGACGCTTCGTCGTTATTTTCCACAGACGTTCCTACTTCTTCCTCGACCTTATTTTTTTCTTGCGTATCTTTAGCAGAATGCTGTTCTTCACCATTTATTTTAATATTTGTAGGGTAATTCTCCTTTGTATCCTGTTGTGCTTCCCCTACTACCCCTGTAATACCAGTAAAAAACACTAAAATGAATAGCGGAATAACAGCAGTTGCTATTTTTCTTGCAATCGAAAAATTTTGCCACTTGCTCGGATTGATAACCCAATATTTTCGGAAATACATTCGGAATCCTTGTTTACGAATCGGCATTTCAATAAAACGATACGATAATTCTGCGACGATTAATATAAACACAAGCTGTAAAGCGACACGCCAATACACTGGATTTCCTATTTCATGAACAGGAGTAGTTAGCACTATAATTGGGTAATGCCAAAGATAAATTCCATATGATCTAGAACCAATCCAGCAAAGTGGTTTCCATGAGAGTAGTTTCCCTAAGAAACTAGCTGGGTGACAAACACAGGCAATTAATAGCGCAGCATTAATACAAAATAGGAACATGCCGCCTCGATATAAAAATGCTTGGTATTCATCTACATACAAAATACTGGCAATAAAAATAATAAAGGTAATGACACCAATACTATTGAGCTCATAAACATGCTTGGCAGAAAGCTTTTTAGTAGAAAGTCTTTTCATCGGCCAAACGAAGGCAAGCCAACAACCGATTAGTAATTCAAATGAACGTGTATCTGTCCCATAATAAATACGACTTGGATCAGCTCCTGGCTGAAATAGGATAGCCATAAGTAATGCTGAACAAATTGCGCCGATGAAAATAATGTTAGAAAATTTACTTTGTTTTTTAAATATAGACAAACCAATGATTAATACAATTGGCCATATAACATAAAATTGTTCCTCAATTGCTAAAGACCATAAATTTTTCAAAGGGGAAGGCGACCCAAAACTATCAAAATAGGACAGTTTGTGATAAATAAACCACCAATTACTAGAATAAAAAATGGAGGATAGGGCGTCTCCTCGCAACGTATTTAAAAGCTCTTTATGAAATAACATCACCCACACGAAAGTGGTCATTATCATGACATATGCAGCTGGAACTAGGCGTCGAAAGCGTCCAATCCAAAATTTACGCAAATTGATTGTTAATTGCTCACCTTGCATCGGTAAAATCGTTGAGGTGATTAAGTAACCTGATAATACAAAAAATATATCAACTCCGAGGAATCCTCCACTGGCCCATCGAAAGTTAAAATGATAAGCAATTACAGCTAGTACTGCTAATGCTCTAATCCCATCTAATCCCGGGATGTAACGATGATTTAATGTCTTGCCTAACATACTGTTTCCTCCAATAAAATGTAAAACCCTTTTAACATTATTTAGTTTTAAAAATAGTTTGTATACTGCCTAGCCTCTGCTCCTTTTCCTTCATTTCCATTACTATTATTAAAGACGAATGAGCTACCTAAAAAGGTTAACCATTTTCTAAAACAAAAAAATTTTCACTGAGAATTTTTTACCTCTGTGATTTGTATAAATACCCCAAAAACTACAAATGTATGTATAAAATACTTTACTTTTACATTAAAATTCGTAATATTAACCAAATAAAAAAAGCATCTGCCCATAATGGTAGATGCTTTTGAAGCGGTTTTTTCCATTGATGTACACCATCGAAAATTGCCCGATTCAATAAGGCGTATGAGCTGACTTGAAAAGTATAATGCAAGGTAAAAACAATTGAAAGACCTCTGAAACAAAAAATTTTAGGTAATTTTTTCAATAGTCACCCTCACTTACCATTCATTCCCCGACATGGATTACATCAACTCATTTTCATAACAGTGACAACGACGAAGGCATCGCATGGATATGATTATTTTATTAATAACTAGCTATCTCGAATGTTTCTAAAATATTGAATGACAAGACGCTAGCTTTTAACTTTTGGATTCCGTCACAAAGCTTTTGGCAATTGCTTTTCCAATTACCGCAATTGTCCGATTTAATTCTTCTTCTGTATTATCTATTCCACCTAATTCAATTAAAATCATTTCTTTGGCTAAATCTTGATTGTAACGACCGTCTACATTGTCACCACTTTTCGATATAACCCCTCTAGAAACCTTTGGCACAATTTCATTCATAGCAGCAGAGAGACTTTCTGCATAAGCTGTATTCCATCTGTAATTTTTATGTTCTGCCCCCACAACAATAGCAATACGTGCATAACTTTCATTGTTATGTGTAATAGTTGTCGTATCACGCTTGGCAGAATCTCGGTGCAAATCAATCACTAAATTATAAGATTGTTCCTGTAAACGATTTGCTAAATATGGACGTACCGTGTTGTAAGCTTGTGGAAAGGTTTTGCCTTCAGATTTCATTACCTTCATGACATCAACATCTAATACATCTGTCTGTATACCGTTCATACTAAAATGCTTGGCAATCGCACCTTGTAAATTATAAATATTTGTCTTCTCATCATAAACGTCTGCTTTCCCGCTTACCGCTTTCACCATTGGTTGGTAGGCTTCTTGTGAATGCGTAAATAACAATAATACTTTAAAAGGATCCTGTTCTTCCGTCTGCTCTTTCGTCAACTCTAGTGCTGTTTGTTCAGGCAAATTAGTAGCGGCAAACACGACTTGTTTATCCTCTGGTTGCTTGATCGGAGTCGATGCTTGCTTGTTGAACGGAAGTTGCCCAGCAATGACTGGTAATACGAAAAAGAACAATAATAGACCAATTGACCATTGTAGTTTTTTTAGCAAAGTCACACCCTCCTCCCCTTATCGTATGGAGGGGATGTGTCTTTTAGAACGATGATTTTATAGATCGTTTGCCCAATTCATAAGCATAGTTGAAATGATTGTTGCATACTTATCTATCCAATAATCTGCTTCTTTTGGTGTCACCATTAACTGTGCATGAGAAGCGGCAAATGTCTCCTCAAAAAGCTGTTGGCGCTCCTCTTTTGTCCAAGTTGCCCATTCACCAAAAATCGGTGTCACAAGGGACATATCCAGTTCTTTATTAATGTCCGGTCGCCAAGAAGATAAAGATAATTTAGATGAAGGTTTTCCACGTTCCGCAACACGTGCAGCGATAGAGCGTAGCATCACCTCTACTGCATCAGCAATTAAAACTGGCGCGTCAACGACTGTTGGAATTCCGATAGCAGTAACCGGGATACCTAGCATCTCATAAGAAATTTCCTTGCGCTGATTGCCGACACCTGAGCCAGGATGAATACCTGTATCTGTAAGTTGAATGGTTTTACATAATCGATCACTTGCTCTCGTTGCAAGTGCATCTACTACTATGATTAATTTTGGTTGCAGGCGCTCTGCCAATGCTGCTACAAATTCACCTGTTTCATATCCTGTTTGTCCTGTTACCCCAGGTGCGTACATGACAAATTTGTCATCGATTTGCTCTAGACTATGCAAGTGATCAATAACATAAGGTCCAATGGCATCTGGCGTAATTGTTCTATTGCCAAGACCTATAATTAATATTTTGTCATCTTCCTTCCAGGCAATTGATTCATGCATTGTTTTAAAATTATCCAACAATGCTTTCTCAAGCTGTTCGAATCCATCTTCATCCTCTAAAGTAAGCGTTGGGACGGAAAGGGTTATATATTTCCCTTCCTTTTTGCCTATTTGTTTTTTACCCTCAGCATTTACTTGAACATCGGTAATTTTCACACGCCCTGCAGTTTTGTCTTCAATTTGAACCCCACTTGATTGTTCAAGTGTATCTTTTTGTTCCTTCGTTTGATGTAAAACTACCTCTTCAGATTCATCAATTAAATCAGTACGTTGCCAATTTAAGTTTTGCATTCAGTTCACCTCAAATTGTAGTTTGTTCAAACTGTCAAGTAAATATTCTTTGCATTTATCTATTGCAATTTAGCCTAGCGTTTGTTAAAATGATTTTTGTTGTATTGACACAAGAAATCAATGAGAAGATATCATCTCGTACCTATTTTAGGAGGTGAAAGATATGCCAAACATTAAATCTGCGATTAAACGCGTAAAAGTTAACGAAAAAGCTAACGCTGCTAACACTCAAGCTAAATCTGCAATGCGTACTACAGTGAAAAAAGCTGAAAACGCTGTTGCTGCAAACGCTGAAAACGCACAAGAACTTTTACAAGCAGCTTACAAATCTTTAGATAAAGCAGCTTCAAAAGGACTTATCCACAAAAACGCGGCGGCTCGTAAAAAGTCTCGCCTAGCTAAAAAAGCGTAAGTGTTTATTAAGGATCAGTTTACTCTTAGGAGTAACTGGTCTTTTTTCATTTCTAATTTTTTTATTAGGAATAATAAACAAATAAAAGCCGCCTTGCTACTGCGGGATACGTAAAAGCACGAAACATTCGTGCCTTACTCACCCGCTAAAAAGCAAAGCGGCTTTTAAAGTTTATGTTCGATTTTCCCTACTGAATCAGCCTTTTTAATAATGGTATTTTCTGTATAATCCACACGGTAATTGTAGATAGCACCAAAATGATTACTACTTGTAACGGAATCGCCATAAGCGGCTTTACAAAGAGCTCGTTTCCTTCAAAAAAGTGCGGACGGACTTTATCTAGAATCATCGCATGTACTAAGTAAACACCAAAGCTTGTTTGTCCAATTAGCTTGACTATCCCACTTGTTTCATAACTTCCTCTTGCTACTTTTCGATTAACCCAATATTTCACAAAAACAAAAAGTGCAACACTCATCGCAATAACATTAGGGCTGGAATACGAAAATGCATAGCCTGAAAATTGTCCTTGCTGCTCTGTCAACGCATTTGTGCTCCAAATCGTTTCAAGCGCACCAATTATCCCTAATATGTAAATTCCGACACGCCATTTTTTCGATAGCTCAAATTTCGCTAAATAATAGCCTAGTAAAAAGAAGCCGATGTACTCACTTAAAGGGAAAAACAATGTAAATTCATTACTCACGATATATGAATAATAACGGAATACCCCATAAAATAACATCCACAAAACAATCACATAGCCTATCATTTGTTTAGAGGCATGATTAACAAATATATTAAAAACTGGCGCTAATAGATAAATACCGATAAGCGCATAAAAATACCACAAATGATAGTATATCTGATCATTAAAAAACATGATTAGAAATTCTTTTAATGAATACCCTGGATTCCACATATATGTTGCCCAGGCATAATAAATAATCGACCAAGCAATGAAAGGTAGTAAAATTTTATTGGCACGCTTTTTAAAAAAGGTACTTAAAGATTCTTCCTTTCGTCCAAGTAAAAGTGCCCCACTAATCATTAAAAAAATGGGTACACACCATCGTGACAATGCATTGAATACAATGCCTGTTTGCCAATCAAAACTAGATATTTTGTCATAAAGTACGACATAAGGAGTCGCAGCATGTAAAAATAGTACGCCTATAATTGCAATGGCACGTAGGCTATCCATGTACTGAATTCGTGTTTGCACGTTCAAAAACCCCCCACGACATTATACAACCATTCATGCCCAACTAGTAAATATTTTTTACAGTCTGCGCAGTAAAAATAGTTCTAAATAACGCTCGCGGTTTCCACCAGCTGTTTTTAGCTGTAAATCAACCTCAGCTAATTGATACAAAGCCTTCAATAAGCTCTCTTCAGATGGTCGGTTGCGTTGCTCAACCATTAGCTTTACACGATAAGGGTGGATTTTTAAATTTTTTGCAATTTGCTGTGGATGGTAGCCTTTTTTCAGCAAGTAAAAAACATTCGACATCGTTCGCACATTGGAGGCAAGAAGACCGACAAGCATTATTGGCTCCTGTTTTTGTCTCAATAAATCATGGTAAATTGTCAATGCTGCTACTGGGTCGTGTGCCAAATACGCGTTTAACATTTTAAAGGCGTCTTGTTCGAGTGTTTTTGCTACTAAATCCTCCACTAGCTTCGTTGTAATTTCTCCACCCTCACCTACGTATAATGCGAGTTTTTCTATTTCCATCTGAAGTTGTAGCATATTCGATCCAACCATTGAGACAAGCTGCTCAATAGCACTTTGAGTAATTGTATTACCCTGCGCTTTTACAAGCCCTTGAATCCACACTGCTAAATCTTGTTCTTTCGGTGTTTCTGCTTGGACGATGAACGCATGCTCTTTCATCATTTTCGTCACTTTTTTTCGTTCATCCAGCTTTTCATATGGGGCAATAAAAACCGTCACCGAAAAATCTGAAGGGTTTGCAAGCCATGACTCTAATCGCTTAACATCGTGATCTATTTTTTCCTTACCTTTTTCACTTGCCTTTAAAAACGACGCATTTTTAGCAATTACAAGCTTCCGTTCTGAAAAAAACGGGATTGTATCCGCCTCATCTATAACGACATCAACTGGCAACTCTTCCAAATCAAAAGTGCTCATTTCAATCTCTTCTTCATTTCCTAGTGCATCCTTTAAACGTTTTACAGTTTCATCTATAAAATAGCTTTCTTCACCAATAATCAAATACACTGGCGAAAGCTCACCTTTTTTTATTTTGTTCCAAACCGTCGAAATCATAATATTTTTACCTCCATATAGCAATACTACTAGTATACATGATTTAGTTTCGGTTGTGACTTTGAGCTAAATTGTGTCCATTCCTTGCCACAGTTGGGAATTCATCTTTTCGATATAGCTTTTATGAAAACGATGTCTTATAATTAGTAACAGAATTGGAGGGATGACAATGAATCCATTTGAAGGTAATAATATACAATGCAAACGTAACGATGCTATCGATTCAGGCGTTGGCTTCGGCGTATCATTTGGGGTCTTCACTATTATGTTCATCATCGCAGTAATAGTAGACTACGCAAGCATGTAATCTACCTCTTATACCAATGGAAAAGACCTTGTTCAGTTTCGGACAAGGTCTTTTTCTGTTCGAACAATCCTTTTATCACGATAAATAGTGACTTCGATTGTTCCATCTATGCTGGTCGTTTTTGTCGCTAATCGGCGCTTCTTAAAACGCTCAACTACAATATCATGAGGATGCTGGTAGCGATTATTACGTCCTGCACTAAAAACCGTTAATGTAGGCTGTAGAAGCTCCACAAATGGCTCTATACTGGATGTTTTACTACCATGATGACCTGCTTTTAACAGCGTAATGTTTGCTAGCTGTTGGCCATATAGCTTTATCAGCTCGCGTTCTCCAGCTTCTTCTAAATCACCAGTTAACAATGCACGAAACGATTGCTGCTGTATAAATAATACAAGGGAATCGTTATTGCCTTCATAAAGCGTATCGCGGGGATATAAATAGTGAAAACTTGTAGAACCTACATGCCATGACGTACCTTCCATCTTTTCCTTCACAGGTACTTTTTGTTTCGTTGCTTCCACCAATAAATCTTGCATCGCAGGTGTATTTAATGAGCCTGGTGTTACATGAATTTCACGCATCGTTATTTCCTCAAGCACTTCCTCTGCTCCCTCTACATGGTCGGCATCAGGATGCGTCAAAATCAAAATATCCACCTCCCGAATACCTTTTCCTTTTAAAAACGGTACAACAACCTGTCTACCAACCTCATAGGGGCTGTTTGAGAGCTTCCAAGGCTCTTGCCTAAACCGAAGTACACCTCCTGCATCAACCACGTATACGGCCCTTCTAAACGGTAATTCAATGATGGTACAATCACCCTGACCTACATTCAAAAACGTAATCTTTGTTTCCTTATATAATATAGGCGCAAGATGTATACTAAGAGCAGGAATAAGAAGGACAATGGCAACTTTGCTATAGTGCTTTGCTTCTAAAAAATATAAACTAATAAGCACGCTGACAAAAGCGATGCATACTAGCCAGAAGGCAGGTTTCCCAGGCGACCAAAGTTGCATTGGCAAGGCTTGTAAAAACAGGATTGCCTCCGTTAGCCAATGACGCATTGGCTCATATACTTCAAATAATAGCTTTGCTAAAGGCGTCGAGAGGAATGTAGCGATAAGCATCAAAATATTTATTGGTAGAATTATAAATGAGAATAATGGTACAAAGAAAATATTTGCTAAAAACGAAGATATGGATAGTTCATAAAAATGATACAGTAATAGCGGATAAACAAGTAGTTGGCATACAAACGTGATTAAAAATGATTTTTGTAACCAACTCCTGTTCTGAAATATCCCCCACGAGTATATAAGACTAGCTGTTGCTAAATAGGATAGTTGAAAGCCAATTTGAAAAATAACACCTGGCTCTAGTAAGACAAAGCTAATAAAGCTGATGGCTAGTGCATCATCAACTGACATATGCCACCTCGTAAAGCGCAATAACATGCTCAGTTCCACAACAGAAACTGCACGGATTACTGAAGGTGCTCCACCCGCTACTACACCATAAACAGGTAACATGATGAGTAAGACGATTATGGCCATTTCTTTGCGAATCCCCAAACGTAATAACCCCTCATAAAACAACCATGATACAAGCGCTACATGTAAGCCGGAGATGGCAAATAAATGTGTAATACCAAGCTTTTGATATGCTCGTTGGAGCTCATCATCCATTTGATCTCGAAAACCAATAAGCAGCGCCTGTGCCTCTGCAATAAGCGATGGTGGAAAGAAAGTCTCAATATGCTTTTTTAAGTGAAATCTATACTTAGCAAGAACAGAGCTAATTGTTTTTTTCTCCGACATCAACGACCAACTCTTCACTTCAAATATGCCCCTTGCACCTTTGCTCACTAAATATTTCTCAAAAGAAAAAGTGTAAGTATGTGCAGGTGGATTTGGCGCTACAATTTCTCCTTGCACGACATAGGTAAAGCCAGTAATTGATGTAGTTTCATAAAAATGCTTTTCTAGCTCTGAGGATAACGTATACGTGACATAAAGTTTTTCGCCTGTTTCCGTTCTCGCAAAACCACTAAGCCGTTGTCCGTTAATTTTATAATCGCTCGTCCATGTTAATTGAAAAGTTGACGGTAAAGGGGAAGGTTCCGTCAATCGAAAAGTTGTAATAAAGAAGAAGGAAAGAAGTCCAGCACCTACTACGAGTGCGGAGATGAAAAAAGTTTCACCTTTTAAAGTAAGCCAAGTTACTACGATAAGTAAACTAGCAAGTAGCCAAGCTGACTTGTGTGCTGCCAGTGAAGCCACAAGTACAGCAAGTGCTACATATATCCATTTATGCTTTATAGTATTTTGCCAAATAATGCACTCACCTTCTGTTCATAAGGGAGTAATTTTTCAGCAGGCACACCACTTTCACGTAGCTCATTAAGCATATCTATGTACAAAGCCAATTTTTCATTTCTTAAAAAGTCTATTTTGCGTTCATCAAAAGGTACATGCAATACCTCTACACCTGCTTTTTCAAATAATTCTTGCGCATATGAATTGTTTTTATAGTCCGTTGCATAATAAATTCGCTCAATTCCTGCTTGAATAATTGATTTTGTACATGGTAGACAAGGGAAATGTGTAACATAAAGGTCTGCTCCTTTTGTCGGCGTTCCGTATTTTGCGCATTGTAGGAGTGCATTCATCTCTGCATGCACTGTACGTACACAATGATTATCAACAACATAGCAACCTTCTTCAATACAATGTTCATCACCTGTAATCGAACCGTTATACCCTCCTGCTATAATACGTTTATCGCGTACGACCGTCGCTCCGACTGCCAGTCTTGTACAAGTACTACGTAACGCGAGTAAATGGCTTTGTGCCATGAAAAATTGATCCCAAGTAATACGCTCCATATGACTACCTCCAAAATTTACTATCATTGTTTATGGACTGTGCATCATTGTCCCAGTCACTTTTCTACTATAGTGTAGCCCTTTTCGAAAAGGGTCGTCAACTTGATACTATATAACCAATTAGTTGACTGTAATTGAATCTTTAAGCATTTCAAAAGTTTTTTCGCCGATTCCAGTCACTTTTTTTATATCTTCTATTGTTTGAAAGCGTCCGTTTTCCTCACGATACGCAATAATGCTCTGTGCCTTTGACGGGCCAATACCTGCTAATGTTGTCAGTTCCGTATTATCTGCCTTATTAACATTCACCTTATTATTTGTTGACGTTTGGCTTCCAGCAGCAAAGGTGGCATTATTGAAACTGACCATCACTTCATCAAGCTGCTCACCTTTTACAGGTATATAAATAACCATTTCATCTTGCAACTTTTGGGCATGATTAATAAGACGTGTATCCGCATCTTCGCTATAACCGCCAGCAAGCTGTATAGCATCCATAATTCGTTGGTCAGGATTTAGCTCATAAACACCTGGGTGTAAGACAGCGCCCTTTATATCTATAAACACCTGCTGTAAGACCGCTTCTTCTGCAGGTTCTGTTATTGCTAATTGTTCTGTAGGTTGGATTGTTTCGATGAGCTCTTCTTGGGGAGGTGAAGAGTCAAAACTCGAAAAAAAGAAGTAACATAGTCCACTGATACCAAGTATGCTGGGGAGCAACATACTTTTTCTATACTTTTGCCATAAAGATTGGATCATACAAACCATCCTTTCTATGCAAAAGGCAATCATATGGAGTTAATTTCATCATATACTATCATTCTCGTATTGAAAAGTTGATTGATGCTATATTTCAAAAAGTGAATTGTTCTTGCCCGATGTGTCCAAAAAGTTATATTTAAGTAAAAAAAAGTTCGGTATAATACCGAACTTTTTTGAGTCACTTTTGCTTTTTTATTTCACTGCACGAATAAAAATGCGTTCGCTTTCGTATTCAGGTGCTTCATCTGTAAAATCTGCTGTAACTTCTACATCTGTAAAGCCAATTTCACGAAGCCATGTCATATATTGCTCAATTGGAAATGTGCGCTGGAAATGCTCCTCATCAAAACGTTCATACAAATTACTCGCTACATCTCGTACAAAAAACGTCATTTGATGAACAACAGAATGTTCATAATCGCCAGGCTCTGTATGCCATACATAGCTAATATCTCCATCATCATACGTAAATGGTCCGTCTAAAAAAATCTCATCCATTTTAAATAATGAATGGACATCAAAAAACAGTTGACCACCTTCACGTAAAGCATGGAAAATACGTTCTAGCGTCGAATAAACATCTGGTTGTTCCACAACATAGTTAAGCGAATCAATTGCAATCGTTACAACATCCAGTGCCTCAAAGCCTTCTAATTCATGCATCGACATACAGAATAGCGGTACTTGTAGACCTGCATCTGTAAAACGCTCTGCCGCTATAGCAAGCATATCTTCTGACAAATCGATGCCACTTACACTATAGCCAGTATTGGCTAACATAAGGCCAAGAACACCGGTCCCACAGCCAATATCTAAAAGCCTCGGGAAATGTTTGCTCGGTGCATGTTGCTCAATCCATTCCACATAGCTTTTATATGGAATATCAGTTTGGAGCTCATCGTATACATGAGCAAAACGTTCGTAGCTACTCACTTACGCCTCTGGTACGTCTAATTGTGGTGCATCGCCCCATAGACGCTCTAAGTTATAGTAAGCACGCTCATCCTTATGGAATACGTGTGCTACAACATCCCCTAGGTCTACTAAAATCCATCGTGCGCCATCGAAACCTTCCACGCGACGAATTTCATGTCCTTCTTTGACTGCTACATCTTGTAATTCCCGTGCAATCGCTTGTACTTGGCGATCTGAGTTCCCGTGTGCAATGATGAAGTAATCTGCTAATAGTGAAATACCTTGCATATTTAAAACGACAATATCCTCACCATGTTTGTCGTCGATTGCTTTGTAAGCTGCTTGTAATAAAGTTGAAGTCATCCTTCACTTTCCTCTCTTTTCATCATATCGTTATAACATGCTATAGATAATGGGTAAATTGCCTGCTTTGAATCAATTAAAAACGCTAATGTATGGCGTATACAGGCACTCATTGCCTTATCCAAATTTTTTTGAGCTTTTTTTCGCAGGCGTTCAACACCTTCAAAATTTCGATTTGGTTCAATCATATCTGCGACAAAAAGTATTTTTTCTAAACGACTCATTGCTACACGTCCTGTTGTATGAAAACGAATAGCATTTAATATATCTTCATCCGTAATGCCGAATTCACTTTCAGCAATATATGCCCCAACTGGACCATGTAGTAATTCACTGCCCCAGCCAATCAGCTGTTGATCTAATTTTTCGTCTTGAACGATGCGCTCCATCCATTCGACATCTGCATACTTTGCAATGTCATGGAGAATGGCTGCTGTTTCAGCTTTCTTCTCGTTCTCACCATAGATTTTTGCTAACGCGATGGCTGTTTCCATTACACCTAGTGTATGGATATAACGCTTTTCAGGCATACGTGGTTTAATCGCTGCTAAATACTGTTCGCGTTCCATAAAGACCTTCCTCTCGTATAAACGTCTCTACCGCTTCTGGCAGTAAAAAGGTTACCGTTCTACCAGTGGCAAGGCGTTCACGAATCAGTGTAGACGATAAATCGATTTGCGGTACTTCCACCATCAATACAGGATACTCCGTACGCGCTTCAGTACTTGGACGCTTTACGCCGACGAATTGAACGAGCTTCACTAGCTCATCAATGCGATACCACGTATGGAGTGAATCAATCATATCCCCACCAATGATAAAGTAAAATTTTACAGTCGGCTCTCTTTCACATAATGCAGCAAGTGTGTTATATGAATAGGATACGCCTCCCTTATCAACCTCATACGACTCCACACGAAAATGCTGATATGGTTGAATAGCACGTTCAACCATTTCTAATCGCTTCGCATCACTTGCATCATGAGGAGCTTGTTTATGAGGTGGTAATGCATTCGGCAAAAAACGTACCTCATCTAATTCCAATGCATGAAATACTTCGTTTGCCATCATTAGGTGTCCAATATGTGGTGGATTAAACGTACCTCCAAGTAAACCGACCTTCTTCATCGTTTCACCTTATTTCGCTACTTTTGGTAACACAATTTTTTTGTTGTTACGTGATTCTTTATATAAAACAACTGTTAATCCGATTAATTGAACAAGCTCAGCATGTGCACCTTTCGCAAGAGCTTCTGCTACTTCTTGTTTGTCATCTTCACAGTTATCTAAAATACGCACTTTAATTAGCTCACGTACTTCTAATGCTTCACGAATTTGCTTTGTCATTTCGTCATTCACGCCGCCTTTTCCTACTTGGAAAATCGGTGTTAAATGATGTGCTTCTGCACGTAAAAAACGCTTTTGTTTACCTGTTAACATAAAAATTATTGTCCTCCTAATTGCGCCTTCAATCGCGCAATCATTGAATTTGTTTTTGGATATTCGTCGAGCCAGTATTGGAACGCAATCGCACCTTGATGTACGAACATGCCAAGACCAGTTACTACAGTTGCACCTTTTTCCTCAGCCGCTTGTAAAAAAGGCGTCATTAATGGATTATACACAATATCTGCAACAATTGCGCCTTTCATTAGTCGATTCAGTGAAAATGGCATTGAAAAATCACCCGCAACAAGCCCCGCTGACGTCATTTGTACTAAAATGCCATAGTCAGCCAACGTTTCCTCAGCTTGCGCTAATGAAATCGCTCGACCTGTTCCAAGTTCATCGATAATTGCCTGAGCATTGGCAACTGTACGATTGGCAATCGTTAAATTCGTATAACCTTGTTGTTGCATCGCAAACGCTATGCCACGAGCTGCCCCTCCTGCTCCGATAAGAAGCACTGGCTTTTCTTTATGTGACTTGCCCACAGCCTCTTCCAACGAGCGAACAAAACCAAGCCCATCCGTATTGTATCCTTTTAACTTACCATCTTTTGTACGTACAACCGTATTTACCGCACCCATTTTTTCTGCTAGCTCATCTAACTCATCTAAAAAGGGAATGATTGCTGTCTTATGGGGAATAGTAACATTCCAACCACTTGCACCTAATGTTTTAAAACCAGCAACTGCCGCTTCTAACTGATTGGGTGTCACATGTACTGGAATATATGTTGCATCGATTGCCATTTCTTCAAACCAAACATTATGCATGGCTGGTGATTTTGAATGCTCGATTGGATCACCAATTACTGCAAACCACTTCTTCATGTCCTAGTTCCTCTTCTCTACTTTACTAATGATTAAATGAGTGATGGACGAATTGAAACTTGTACACCTTTTGGGGCATAAGCAGCAATAACTACATTAGCATGCTGTACCGTAATCCAACCAAGCCCTGAAAAGACGACATCTGTTTTTGCTTCTTTTATTGAAAACTCATGACGGATTAACTCAGGTAGCTTGTCAATAAAGTTTGCAGTCGGTGGTGCAAGTAATTCGCCCTTATGCTCAGCGTATAAATCATCTGCCTTTTCTAACTTCGTACGGTGGATTGGCAAATCATTTGCCACATGAATTGTGAATGCCGAACGTTCACCTTGAATGAAATCAAAGCGTGCTAGTGCACCAATGAATAATGATTGACCTGGATTTTGCTGATACACTTTCGGCTTAATTTCTTTTTTAGGCATAATATATTTTAATTCACTCGCATCAATGTAATGCGCCATTTGGTGGTGATTAATAATCCCTGGGGTATCATATAATGCACTACCATCATCGAGTGGAATTTCAATCATATCCAATGTAGTTCCTGGGAAATGAGAAGTTGTAATGACTTCCCCTTCACCTGTAGCCTGCTTAATAACGCGGTTAATAAACGTGGACTTCCCAACATTTGTACAACCTACTACGTAAACGTTTTGGCCTTTGCGATACTCGTCAATCGCTTCCATCGCCTCAGTCATTCCTTGTCCTTTATGTGCACTCACTAAAAGCACATCAATTGGTTGTAGGCCGAGTGCTTTTGCTTCACGTTTGAGCCAGTTGATAACCTTTTTAGGCTTTACTGATTTTGGAAGCAAATCAGCTTTATTCGCTACTAATAGCACTGGATTTTTGCCAACAAAGCGATGAAGCCCTGGCAACCAGCTACCATTGAAGTCAAAAATATCAACGATTTTCACGATTAAGCCTTGCTGTGTTCCAAGACCATTTAAAATACGTAGAAAGTCGTCATCTGTTAATGACACAGGTTGAATTTCATTGTAATTTTTCAAACGGAAGCAACGTTGGCAAATAACCACGTCTTTTTCTAATGATGATGGGGGTGCGTACCCTACTGCTGTTTTATCTTCTGTTTGAATTGTCGTACCGCAGCCAATACAATTTGGCATTTCGTTCATTCTTTTTCCTCCCAAGTAATTATTCCTTTTCGTTTTAAATCATTGAACACACGACGCTCAACGAAACGATTAAATTTTGTTACGAGCCCATCTGATTGTGCAACTGGTTTTACTAAAATAGTATGCAGTCCTAAACGATTGGCACCCATTACATCTGTTAGTAGTTGGTCTCCTACCATTACTACTTCATTTGGACGTAATCCTAATTGAATTACGGCACTATAAAAGGCATTTCGAAGTGGCTTTTTTGCTTTATGAATATACGGAATATTAAGCGGATCAGCAAAATGCTTTACACGCGCCTCTTTATTATTCGACGCGATGATAACGCGAATACCCGATTCCTTCATAATACGTAGCCAAATAATAAGCTCTTCCGTTGCATCTGCACGGTCCCATTCCACAAGCGTATTATCTAAATCTGTAATAATCCCTTTAATGCCTAATTCTTGAAGCTTTTCTGGTGTAATTTCAAAAATGCTTGTCACAAATTCATCTGGTAATAAAAAATTATACAAAATAGCGACCCCTAATCTAAACGTATTATTCGACCATTATAGCATATTTGCAAAGGCTTCACCCATGCGAATTGGACTTCCTTGCACAACATTGTCCGTAAATGTAATAGTATCTTTTTCAAATAGCATGACCACTGTCGAACCAAATGAAAAATAACCGACTTCCTCACCTTTTTCCCAATGTACTGTTGTATTTGTCAGCACAATGGAGTTGACAAAGGTAGCACCAACTTTAATAAATGCTATCTGCTGGTCATTTGCTACTTTTAACTCCGTTACAAGACGATAGTTATGAGAAATTGGTTTTTTACCATACGTGAGGCCAAGCTGATTGACAGGGAAAGACGTTTGTCCAAGTGTATATTGTCTTAATACAGTACCATCAATCGGGCTATGGATTCGATGATAATCAGCAGGACTTAAATAAAATACTATATAATGTCCATCGGCATATTGTGCAGCGCGATCATTATTACCTAGTAAATCCTGTAAGGAATAAGGCTTGCCTTTCACAAGGAAAGTCATATCCCATTCAATGCGCCCAAATGATTCCACTTTTGCATCTACTGGACTCGTATAAACGAAAGGACTTTGATCGATTGGTCGTGCATCCGTTAAAAGTTCCCTTGTAAAAAAATCATGTAAACTTGAAAATTGTTGTTGTTTTTTTGAAACTTCTTTAAGGTTAATATCGTATATTTTCATATAGCTTGGAATTATTCGCTTACTCCACTTCGCTTTAGCAATAGTTTGTAAAAGCTGGGAAGATTGTTTGCCATTCGTTAATTCTATTAAGCGTTGGTAAAGTTTCTCTTTCATAAAGTAAAACCCCTATCGATTAAATTAGACTGTCAATTTTTTCGCATCCGAAGTATAATGGTACAATATCTTAAGTGCAAAGGAGTGATCCGCCTTGTTTTTTTATCACAAGTTGGTGGATACGACGGTTAAGAAAATGAAATCGCACGCAGCAAACTTCATAACAATTAGTAATATGTCCTTTGGTGGCGCGGCCATAATGGCCACTTTACATGAATATTATAGCTATAGTGTCTTGTTTATCTTTATTGCTGCTCTTCTCGATCGCTATGATGGGAAAGTGGCACGTGCACTCGGACAGGTGTCCGAGTTAGGTAAGCAATTAGATTCTATGAGTGATATTATATCATTTGGTGTAGCCCCTGCATTATTAATGTATGAAGTTGTCCTAGTTGATTTTGGTTTCGCGGGCATGATGATGACCGTTCTTTATATCGTCTGCGGTGCGATGCGATTAGCTCGCTTCAACATTAGTGAAGCAAACGGTTATTTCACAGGACTACCGATTACAGCGGCTGGGACGCTATTAACATTAACGTATTTTGCATCTAATACGTTCCACCCAGCTTTTTATCTTTTCCTACTTCCCATTTTAGCTTTACTAATGATTAGTACATTCACGTTAAAAAAAGTGTAACAGCGCAATTGCTGTTGCACTTTTTTTCATTGAACGCCTTTTCTTAACATATACTGTCGAAAAATGGGGAAAGGATGAAATCATTCAATGAGCGGAATTTTTACTTCTATGTTGCAGTTATGGTTTGAAATTCCTGCGTTATTCGGTTATTTAAAAGGGCAAACATTCCATAAACCCTTTTCTAAAGAAGAGGAAGCTGCTTGTATTGAACGATTTTTAGGTGGAGATGAGCAAGCGCGTCTTGATTTAATCGAGCGCAATATGCGACTTGTTGCACATGTCGTAAAAAAATTCCATCCAAAGCACGAGCAACTTGATGACTATATTTCCATCGGTACAATCGGTCTAATGAAAGCCGTCGAAAGTTATACCCCTGATAAAAAGACGCGCCTTGCTACGTACGCAGCGCGCTGTATTGAAAATGAAATTTTAATGCACTTACGAACACAGAAAAAAGTACAAAAGGATGTATCCCTGTTTGAACCAATCGGTACAGACAAAGATGGGAACGCACTGCAAATTCGCGATTTACTACAATGCGATGAAGAAAGTGCGACAGAAAAATTAGAACATAAAGAGCATGTTGCTCAGTTGTATCATTATTTGCATATGCTTGATGAACGAGAGCTTGAAATTGTCACACTCCGCTATGGATTAAATCAACACGACGCACTTACCCAAAAAGAAATCGCTGCCCGCTTGAGCATTTCTCGTAGTTATGTATCTCGCATAGAAAAGCGAGCACTCATTAAACTCTATCAATTTTACAAAAGAGATCAAAAGTCTATTGAGTAATTTATTGTAATGTGTTATTCATAAAAATTCAATCAAGAATATTACCACTTGTTTTCAAAAATTACATCGAAGAGCTTATTTTGATTTAGCAGTTACTTGTTCCATATAAAAAGCTCCTTTAGGCTCAACAGCCACAAAGGAGCTTTCTATACAGTATTAATGAGTCGTTTCAGTAAGGTCGGCCGAAATAAGCGTGCCGATTAACATCGTAATGATGACGACACCTGCTGTTAAAAATAGCATAATGAATACCTCCCCTCTAACTATGAAGAGAATTAATTAATGCCATTGTAACATTGAAGATTCATTACGACTGTGATTTTTCTCACTTTTAAACTGTTCATTTTGTCTATTTCATGTAGATTTATAGAGACGAAATTGCCTTTAATACAATTTGTGTAGAGTGTTTAGCGGCTACTGGTAGAAACTCATCAAAGCTGATGTTCGATTCTTTTCCAGCAATATCCGATAATGCACGAATAACAACAAATGGTGTACCGAATTGATAGCACACTTGTGCAACAGCTGCCGCTTCCATTTCAACAGCTTTCATTTGTGGAAAATGCTGACGAACTGCTTCTACACGTACAGGATCATTCATAAAAGCATCACCTGAGCAAATTAGGCCAATACCGTATTGGTGTTCACCTACTGCTTTTACAGCTTCTTCAGCTACTTTCATGAGCTTTGCATCAGATTGGAAAGCAGCAGGCATTCCTGCCATTTGACCAATTTCATAACCGAAGATTGTCACATCGACATCATGATGGCGTACTTCATCAGAAATAACAACTGCTCCTACTTCAAGTGCCTCATCGTAGCCCCCAGCAGAACCCGTATTAATTACTACATCTGGCTTGAATTCATGCAATAAAATTGTTGTAGACATTGCTGCATTGACTTTACCAATACCGCTTTTTAATAATACTACTTCTTTTCCTTCATATGTCCCTGTTGTATACTCACTGCCAGCAATTGTTGTACTTTTAGCATCCTCCAAAGAAGCCCGTAGCAGCTCTACTTCCTCTTCCATTGCACCGATAACTGCGATTTTCATGAATCCATTACTTCCCTTCTACTATTCAACTCTAATTCTGTCTCTGTCTAGTTTGCATCTGCATTTTGATGATCTATATCCAATCAAAATCGAAATTATTCGCCAGACACTTCTCTAACCGATTGTTCCGCTTTCATTAAAGCTAGGAACGAATCCGTATTTCTTTGACCATCTTTAAAAATAATCAAAACAACAACTTTCGTCAATAGGCACCTTCTAATGTATTCAACTGTTCTAGCTTCACTGGCAGCCAGCCTTCGTTATCGATCCATTCCATACTGACCCGATACTTTTCACTCTTATCTTTCGTAGAAACTGTTGCAATTGCTTTATTTGCACCACCATTATTTTGTAGACGCCAAACAATCATATTATCATTTGTAATACCTGTAACAGCTGTAATCGTAGCGATTTTTTCTGCCCAATCGACAGATTGATCATCATACGATGATACATGCGCTCCTGTTTGCGTTGTAGGCGTTGCTTTCCAGTTTTTATCTGTCACAACACGTTCAACAATCGGATCGTCTGACGTCGTTTCCTCAGCCGTATTTTGTTCTGGCTGTTGTTCTTCCTCTTTAGGCTGTTCTTCGTCTTTAGACGGTTCTTCTTTCCCAGAGACGTCTTCCTCTTTCTGAGGTTCTTTCTCACCTTCATCGTTCTTTTGCTCCTGAACTGGGTCCTCTTTAACTGTTTCTTGTTTGTCATCCTGCCATTTAAACACATACGTTGCCGTTATAACAATCAGTATAATGACAATACCAATTAAAACATTCAACATTTTATCTAGCTTTTTATTGCGAGATGGCTGCAAATGACGACTGCTTCGTGTTTTTCGTTCACTCATGAAGTCTCCCCCTCTCTAGCCAATATTTTATCAAGTTCTACAGCGCTTGCAAAATAAAAACAGCTAGCTTCTCTAATAAAGAAGCTAACTGCTTGTACATCAGTGATTATTTAATTGAAATAATTTTCACTTTCATTTCGCCACCAGGTGTTTGTACAACTACTTCTTCACCTTCTGCTTTTCCAAGTAAGCCTTTTGCAATTGGTGATTCGTTCGAGATTCTGAATTCCATTGGATCTGCCTCTGCTGAACCTACGATTGTATAAGATTCTTTATCAGAAGATGGTTTACCGTTAATAATTTCAACGAATGTAACCGTTTTCCCAAGTGAAACTACACTGTTGTCGGTTTCATCTTCAGAAATAATAACTGCGTTACGAATCATTGATTTTAATGTAGAAATGCGGCCCTCTAAAAAGGCTTGTTCTTCTTTAGCTGAATCGTACTCAGCGTTTTCAGAAAGGTCACCGAAGTCGCGTGCGATTTTAATACGCTCTACGATTTCTTTACGTGTTTCTGTTTCTAATTTCACTAATTCTTCTTCTAATTTTCGTTTACCCTCTGCTGTCATTGGGTACTGTTTTTCATTTGACAAAGTACTTCACTCCTTATTTCATCAATATAAAAACATAAAACTCGACCAAATGCTTTAGAAAGTGCATTTAATCGAATTTTATTATTTTTAATCTCATTTCAAAATACGCTTTGACCTAATAGTATGCATGCGTTACAAAAATATGCTTTGAAATTCATGTAAATATTGTCAATACCACTCTATCTTATTACAATACGTTGTCAGTTTCAAGAATAGTTTTAATTTTCGTTACCATCAAATCAATTGCTACTCCATTTTCCCCACCTTCGGGAATAATAATATCAGCATAACGTTTAGTTGGTTCAATGAACATATTATGCATTGGGCGCACCGCAGATAAATACTGCTCTATAACGGAATCCGTTGTACGTCCACGCTCTTTAATGTCTCGGAGAATACGTCGAATAATACGTAAATCTGAATCCGTATCTACAAACAATTTTATGTCCATTAAACTACGTAAGTCCGCATCCTCTAATACTAAAATTCCTTCTAGTATAATAACATCTACTGGCTCAACATGGATAACTTCATTGGCACGTGTATGCTGTACATAGTCATATACAGGCTTATCGATAGACTGACGCTTTAATAATTTTTTAATATGATCAATTAATAAATCATTATCAAACGCTAGAGGATGGTCATAATTCGTTCCTAAACGTTCTTCAAATGTTAAATGACTTTGATCTTTGTAGTAATAGTCTTGCTCAATTACAACAACAGAATGCTCACGGAAAACATCATAAATAGCACGTGTCACACTCGTTTTACCTGAGCATGAACCACCAGCGATTCCGATGACAACTGGACGCTTGATTGCCATTAATTATTCTCCTTTCGCATCATGTTATGCGGTTGAAGCAACGTATCACATTTAAATTTAACAATTTGTAATGGATGACGTGCCGCATCTAAGCTATTGCCGTCCTCATCCCAGATTTCTCCCATTGTAATGCTGAAGTTTTCGATTTCTGGACCGAAAAATTCAACTTCATCACCGGGTTTAAAATAGTTACGTTGTTGCATTGTAACGATTTTCGTCTCTGGATCATGATTTAAAATAAGGCCTGCAAATTCGTATGTTGTTTTACGGCCATGAACGCCAAACATTTGCTCCTCGTGTCCTGGTGCATCATGGAAAAATGCCTCAGCTGTATCACGGTTTGCACATTTATCTAATTCTTCTAGCCATTCACGTTTAATTTTAAAATTCTCTGGATCAGCACAATAAGCATCAATCACTTTACGATACACAGAAACAACTGTAGCCACATAGTGAATTGATTTCATACGACCTTCTACTTTTAATGAATCAATACCAAGCTCAATCATATGCGGAATCGCTTCAATTAACTTTAAATCTTTCGGACTCATCGCAAATGGTGCATGGTTATCATCGAAAAGTGCTTTTTCCTCACCGTCTTCTAGCTCGTATAGGTCATAGTCCCAACGACAAGATTGGCAGCAGCCACCACGATTGGAGTCTCGCGCTGTCATATGATTTGATAGTACACAACGACCCGAATATGCGATACACATCGCCCCATGAACGAATGCTTCAATTTCGATGTCGACTTTTTCTTTCATTAGCTTCATCTCTTCGCCGCCAACTTCACGCGCTAACACTACTCGATGTAAGCCTTCTTCTTTCCAGTACTGCACAGCTTTCCAATTGGATAGTGACTGTTGTGTAGAAAGATGAATTTCAAGCTTCGGCGCAGCAGTTCGACATGTTTCGATAATTAGTGGGTCCGCTACAATAATGCCGGTAACTCCTGCAGATTCAATATCCTTCAAGTACTGCTCTAAACCATCCATATTTTCGTTATGAGCGAAAATATTTGTTGTTACGTAAATTTTTGCGCCGTATTGATTAGCGAACTCTACACCTTCACGCATATCATCGATAGAAAAATTATCTGCGTTTGAACGAAGACCGAATTCACGACCACCAATAAATACTGCGTCTGCACCATAATGGACAGCTACTTTTAGTTTTTCTAAGCTACCTGCAGGGGCAAGTAGTTCAGGTTTTTTTGTAATGACGCGCTTGCCGTTAACAACTTCACGAATTTTGTCATTTTGTTCTAATGCCAATGCCATATTCTTGCCACCTCCTAGTACACTGTTTCTTTGAAGATAAAGCCAGTATCGAGTGGTCGAATAGCAGGCTGGATATCTTCAATTTTAGCCAGTAAATCATCCTTAATATCGTCATATGCGTCTTCAGATTCGTCAAAATATGTGTCAATTGCTTGACGATATGCTTCCGTTACTGTGACAACATATTCTGGCGAGTGTAAAACACCTTCGATTTTAAATGCATCGATGCCTGCTTCAAATAACTCGCCAAGCTCATCGATAATGCACATATCGTTTGGACTAAAAATATGCGTACCGTTGTTATCCTCATAAATTGGATATTTATTGTTACGTTCATCATCGTGTAGGAACATATTACGGTTTTCCTGACGATTTTCTATTGCCATTATTTTATCTTGATAAAGGAAATAATGACCTAGTAATGGACGTTTTGATTGGAACATACAAGTCATACCGTGCACTTGCACTTCAACTTCTACTTCCGCGTTTTCCTTAATTTCTAGTACTTCATCTAGCGAAAGCTCACGTGCAAGAACAGCTCTTGTTGCACCACGTTTACCCCAATAATTTGCAGTAAACCAGTTTGTCGCTGTTGTTTCAGGATTCCAATGCAACGGAATTGTAACACCTTGCTCACGACGCACAATAATAACAGCAGGGTCGCCGTAAATTAAGCGATCTACACCTATACGTTGCATTTCTTTTAAGTATTCACCTAGTGCATCTAGTTTTTCGTTATGAAATAGCGCATTCACTGCAACATAAACCTTTTTGCCTGCTTCGTGAATTAGCTTCGTTGCTTCTTCAACTTCGCTCACAGAGAATTCTCCTGCAAGACGAAGACCAAATTGTTGTTCTCCAATGACAAAAGCATCTGCTCCAGCTGTTAAAAGTGCTTTTACATGGTCCACTGATTGCGGTGTGACAAGCAATTCAGGTTTTTTCATAGTCGTCACCTCTTCAAACATAATAATAAGCCATCCCCGACTGGTAAAAATGCACTTGTATATTCAGGATGGTGCATTATCCAATCAGTGAAATTTTTTAAATTTCGAATCATTGTCCGCTTGCGACGTGGCACGTCCTTTAAGTCCAAATCCGACAATCCGTGCATATACATATTATCGATATACAAGACTCCTCCTGATTTTACAAGTGGGGCATATTTCTCGAAAAACCGTTGATATTGTCCCTTCGCTGCATCAATAAAAATTGCATCGAAAGTTGTATGAATTGCCTCATCGTCTACCTCTAAGGCATCTCCCTCAATTACCGTAATACGGTTTGAAACAGATGAACGTGCAATATAATCTCTCGCTCGAGCTACACGCTCTTCATCGCGTTCAATCGTCACAATTTGCACATTTGGCAAAGCGTCTGCCATACGGATTGCTGAGTAACCAATTGCCGTGCCAATTTCTAATATTTTTGACGGATTTTGAATACGAAGTAACTGATTAAGCGCATCTATCCCAGCTAGTTGCATAATCGGTACATGATTTTCTTCCGCATATGCTTCCATTTCTAAAAGCAACTCATTACGTGGTTGAATAAAGGATTGTATATATGCATCCGATAATTCCATTGTAAAATTCACCCTCATTTAAAAGGAAACGAGCACATTCCCGTTGTCCAAACTTCATCATCACTTTGCTACAAAAAGAAAAAGACCAAACGTGATGTCTTGGTACTTTGCCATACAAAAATGAGCAATTGTTTGTCTATAAGCACGAAACAATTGCCACCACGTATTAATTGATTAAAAATCACAATTTATAATAGCACGAAAATAGAAGGAAAGCTATTTTTCTTTCCTTCTATTCATTTTATTGAGTTACATTCGTTTTTATTTACTAGAAACTACTCTGCTTGACGTAAATATTTTTCTACCTTTTGCAAATGCTCATCATAAGTTTTTGAGAAGTGGTTGACACCTTCTTTATCTGCTAGGAAATAGAAATAATCTGTTTTGCTCGGATTTAACGCTGCTTCAATCGAAGTTTTTCCAGCACCTGCAATTGGACCTGGCGGCAACCCTTTATTTTTGTAAGTATTATAAGCATTTTCTACTTCTAAATCTTCATATAAAACGCGGTCTTTATGTGAGCCAAGTGCATATAAAACAGTTGGGTCAGTTTGTAGAGGCATGCCTTCCTCAATACGATTATAGAAGACACTTGCAATTGTTTCACGATCTGTTTGTGCTGTTGCTTCTTCCTCTAATAATGAGGCAAAAGTTAGTAGTTGATGTACTGACATTTGTTTTTCTACTAGAACTTCACTGTAATTTTTCACAACATTATTCATAGCACCAATCATTTCTTCAGCGATTGCTTCTAACGAAGGTTTCTCTTCAAAATATGAATATGTTGCAGGGTATAAATAACCTTCTAAATCATAGCGAATATTGTCTGCTAATACCGCATCTGTAATAAGCTCTGGATAGTTGGCCATCATTTTTTGAACAAATGCTTCGCTTGTCACTAAATCCATAAACTCTTTTTGTGTGTAAGGCGTTTTCTTTTCAACGATTTTACCTATCTGATCAAGTGTTAAACCTTCAGGAATCGTCATCGTAAAGACAGGCTCACGATATACCTTCCCTGTTTTTAAGCTCTCAATTAGCTCGTCCAATGTCATGGATTGTGTTAAATCATAATTTCCTGCTTGGAATTGGGATTCATTTTTAAATTTTGCATAGTATTTAAAAACTTTTGCATCTTTAATAATGCCCTTTTTCTCTAGTAAAGCCGAAATCGAGCTTAAACTCGAGCCAATTGGTACTTCAACAGCAATTGTTTTTGTTGCATCTGGATCAACCGGTTTTAAAGCACTTTTTACGTAGTTGTAACCCATCAAACCTATAATCCCAAATACTAATACAAATGTAATGGCTATAATAGCTACTATTTTTCTCACAATTTTTACCTCAGTCTTTTTTTCCTGCATTTTTGAAAACATTTCTTGTTTTTTAGAACCGTTATCCACGGGTTTCCCCCCTATCACTATCCAATATCATACTAGAAATCAACTTTTACGACAAACAGAAATGGACAAATCAGGTGAAATTGCACACATAAAAAAATCTGCTAACACATTCTTTAGCAGATTTGATACTTTATAATTGCAAGGCTCCTTGCTTTTCTTCTACTAACAAGCCTTGTGCTAACTGAGAAATGACCACATCATCAGCTGGTGGATTAAAGCGGCTACATTGGACGTCTCGAAATAGACGTTGCAATTTATTAGATTTCGACAAACTGCGACCACCAACGATTTGCATCGCCTTTGTCACAATGTCAATGGCATGATGGCAAATAACATACTTAGCTATACTAACATCAGGCGCTAGTTGCTCCTTCAATGCCGGTTGCTGTTCTACTTGTGCAGCAATGCTATATAGTGTTCTGCGTGCTGTTTGATACAACACCTCTATTTCCCCAATCTTTTGTTGCACATGACTAGCATGGGCGATCGTATTTTCCAAACTATAGGAATACGTATTTTTCGCAAATTCGATTACATAATCTCTAGCTGCTCCTGCAATCCCTAAATATACAGCAGGAATTTCTAACGAATAAACCCGCCCATCTGCTAAAAACCGATTTACTTCATTCGGACGATGACGATATAATAATGCGTCATCCTGTACAAAGGTATCATGAAATATAATATCATGACTGCCTGTCGCACGCATGCCCATAGCATCCCATGTATTAACAACTTCTACTTGTTCATTTTTCTCAATGAGAAATTCAGCAGTTACATTTTCATCTTCTACATAGGCGATAATAGTAAATTGCTTTAAAATTGGCGCTAATGAAGCAAACGCCTTTTCACCAGAAATAATATACCCCCCCGAAACCTTTTTAGCTGTCGTTCCTGGCATACTACCACGTGAAATATTGCCCTTTCCTCGTTCACTATTAATAATATTTAATAGCGATCCTTCCTCTACTGCCTTACGACTCAATTCTGCAAATACATGCTCAGGCCACGCCTTTGCCTCTCGGACATTTAAAAAGGTTAACAAATGCCAACCAACGGCTAAAGCAGTTGACCCATCTCCTTTAGCAAGCTGTTCTTGCACTAATAGCATTTCATAGAGTGAGATTTCATCCCCACCGTATTTCTTAGGTACAGTCAATCGGAAATAACCTGCATCCTCTAAAATTTTAAAATGTTCGAATGGAAACGCACCACTTTCATCATAAACAGCAGCCGTTTCTTCAATTTGTTCAGCAAGTTTGCGCGCATATTGAACAAGGTGTTGCTCTCGCTCATTTCGAATAAATATATCACTCATCACTGGATCACCTTACTTTTGACAAATCGATTTTGTGGTTTTTTCAACCCTAAATGCTCACGTAATGTTGATCCCGTATAATCTTCACGATAGATTCCACGTTCCTGCAAAATTGGTACCACTTTTTCCACAAAGCTTTCTAAATCACGCGGTAACAACGGGAATTGAAGCATAAATCCATCCGCTGCCTTCTCCGTTAACCAACGTTCCATCTCATCAGCAATTTGCACGGCTGTTCCAACAAAAGCATCACGTCTTGCTGGACCAAAAAGACGGGCATATAAATCGCCGACTTTTAAATTTTCTTTTTTAATAATATCTAAATGCTCATCAAAATGACTTTGTATACTGTTAACGACTGGAAAATCAACTTCAATCGCAGGTGTATCAAGTGCATACTTCGAAAAATCAACATTGCCCATATAACCTGAAACAAACTTCAAGCTCTCATACGGATCTACTAAGGATTGTAACTCATTATATTTACGTATTGCCTCTTCTTCTGTTTCACCAACAATTGGAGATATGCCTTGTAAAACAAGCAATTCGTCCTCAGTGCGACCAAATGGCACTAGTTGTGCCTTTAAATCGCGATAATGCACCTTTGATTTTTCGATATCATCCCAGTGCACAAAAACAACTTCAGCTGTCCGTGCAGCTAATTTTTGCCCTGGCTTAGATGCTCCTGCCTCAACTATGACAGGCTGCCCTTGTATTGAACGCGCAATGTTTAACGGACCCTTCACAGATAAATATTTACCTTTGAATGCTGTTTCATGAACTTTTTGTTGGTCATAAAAAATATTGTTTTCGCGATCATAGATAAATGCGTCATCCTCCCACGAATCCCATAACGACTGGACGACGTCAATAAATTCTTCCGCACGCTCGTAGCGATGATCGTGCTCCCAATGTTTATCACGACTAAAGTTTAGAGCTGTTTCACCTGTTGCGTCTGCCGTTGTTACTAAGTTCCATGCGACACGTCCATTACTTATATGATCGATGGACATTAATTGTCTTGCTAACACATACGGCTCACTATAAGTAGTTGAGGCTGTTGCACCAAGGCCTATTTTTGACGTTGCCGCTGCCAGCGCTGTAATTTGGATTAATGGGTCAAATCGATTTAAAATATGTGGGTGGGAATCGTGATTAATTGCTAAGCTATCCGCAACGAAGGCAATATCAAACTTCCCTTTTTCGGCAAGCTGTGCTGCTTTCTGTAAAGCCTTTATATCGATGCTTGCATCGACCTGCGCTAAAGGATGCTTCCATGCTGCAACATGCATTCCTGCCCCAATTAAATATAAAGCAAGCTTCAATTGTTTTTTCTCTGTCATTTTTCATCATCTCTCCTTTTAATATGAGTAAAATGCTTTCCATGTTGCTAATTCATCCATTGACATCTTGACAGGAATATAGTTACCTTTGGAAACCTCAGAGACAAAATCTGCCGTTTCTTTACGCTGATATATTTCAACAATTGCTTTCAATATGTCTTTGTCCTTGTCTTCGGGCTTTGCCACAATAACATTGATAAAAGGCTTCGCTGTTTCATTTTCATGAACAATGGCGTCCTTTAAAAGTAAGCCTGCTTCGACAGCAACCCCGTTATTAATAACCGCAAAATCAGTGTCTTCCATTACACGAGGAGTCGTCGCTCCATCCACAGGCACAATCGTTAAATTTTTAGGGTTATCTTTTATTCGGTCTTCTCCACCACTGCCATCAAAATTATCCGTGACCGTTAACAGGTCATATTCTTGCAAAAGTAACAATGCTCGCCCCCAGTTGGAAGGATCATTTGGCACAGCGATTTTAGCACCATCTTTTATATCTTCTATTCGATTGTATTTGTTCGAATAAAGACCAATAGGCGCCATAATCGTTGTACCAATCGCCTGTAAATCTGTACCGTTATTCGTATTAAACAAATTTAAGTAAGCAACGTGCTGAAAGGCATTGATATCAACTTCTCCCTCTGCCAATGCTTGATTGGGATCATATTGTGCCGAAAATGTCACAAGTTCTAATTGGATATCTTCCTTTGCAGCTTGCTCTTTAATATATTCCCACGTCTTTATTTCCGAACTACGAATGCCGACCTTCACAACATCTTTTCCTTCTGATTTTGAACATGCTACAAGTAAAAATAATAATGAAATGAGTCCTATTAGATAATGTATTTTCTTCATGGCCAGCTCTCCTTTATGCTACTCTTCTTAACTTTCTTTCTATCGTATTGCCGATACTCTGGATAATTTGAACAAGTATTACTAAAATAACGACTGTTACTAAAATGGTAACATTATCAAAACGTTGATAGCCGTAAGTAATGGCTACATCCCCAAGACCGCCTCCACCTACTGCACCTGCCATTGCCGTTGCACCAATCAGTCCAATTGTTGCTGTCGTAACACTTAAAATTAATGATGGGAAGGCTTCAGGTAGTAAAAACTTATGAATAATTTGAAATGGAGAAGCCCCCATTGCTTTGGCAGCTTCAATAATGCCTTCATCTACTTCAAGAAGAGAGTTTTCAATTAATCTTGAAATATATGGTCCAATATGCAAGACTAACGGAACGATAGCAGCTGTTGTGCCAATAGCTGTTCCAACAAGTAAACGTGTAAATGGAATGATGGCAACTAATAAAATAATGAACGGAATGGATCGAAATGTATTTACAATCGGATTTACAATCGAGAAGATGATATTACTTTCAAGAATGTGCCCTTTTCGTGTAACAACTAAAACAACACCTAATATAAATCCTAAAATAGCGCCAAAAAATAATGAAATACTAACCATGTACAGCGTATCCAGCACTGCGTCGATAATAATTTGCGTGCTCACCTTCATGTGCAACAACCTCCTCTATATGAATATTTTTGCTTTGAATATATAAAAATGCCTTCTGAATTTCAGTTGCTGTACCAACTAGCTCTACAATTAAATGTCCGAATGGTATGCCTTGAAGCTCCGTAATATTGCCGAATAAAACATTAACATCGACAGCGAATTTTTTAGCTACTTGTGATACAACGGGCTGGCCTACATCCACCCCGATAAACTTGATATTATAAATACGCTTCGTTCCATCGATTACCTTGAGTTGATCGTAAATAGATTGAGGAATTTCGTTTCGCACAACAGATTGCACAAAGTTTTTCGTCGTTTCTTCCTTTGGTGCAGAAAAAATGTGTAATACATTGTCTTCTTCAATAATTTTCCCGTTTTCCATTACTGCTACTCGATTACAAATATCACGAATGACTTCCATTTCATGTGTAATCATTAAAATCGTAATGCCATACTCGATATTGACACGCTTTAGTAACGCTAATATTGATTTTGTCGTTTGCGGATCAAGAGCAGAAGTCGCCTCATCACATAATAGAATCGTTGGCTTTGTTATTAGAGCTCTCGCAATACCTACTCGTTGCTTTTGTCCACCTGATAATTCATCAATATAACGGTGCGCCTTATCTTCTAAGCCGACAAAAGTTAAGACCTCTTGAACTTGCGCTGATATTTTCGATTTTTTAGCCCCACTTAACACTAACGGCATCGCCACATTATCGAAAACCGTTTTTGAATGAAGAAGATTGAAGTGTTGAAAAATCATGCCGATATTTTTCTTTTCCTCACGTAATTGTCTTTTGCTTAATTTTGTCAAATTTTTCCCATTCACAAGTACTTGGCCAGATGTCGGCTCCTCTAGTAAATTCACAGTCCGAATTAAAGTACTTTTTCCAGCACCACTAAACCCAATCACGCCAAAAATATCTCCTTTTTGAACAGTTAAATTAATGTGATCTAACGCCTTTACAGTCGATTGCCCAACATGGAATTCCTTCGTCGTATCAATAAATTCAATCATCCACTTACCCCCTATTCACTTAAGTTCGAGCTATTAAAATTCACTTTAAAAACTAAAATACTGGTACGACAGCTCCCTTATATTGGTCTTCAAAAAACTTACGAGCCTTTTCACTAGTCAGCCATTTCACAACTTTTTGAATAGCAGCATCTTCCTGTTTTTCTTTCGTCGTTGCGATAATATTGACATATGGAGAATCTGATCCTTCCATAATGAGTGCATCCTCAAGTGGGTTATAGCCACCTTCTAAAGCGTAGTTCGTATTGATAGCAGATGCATCTACATCATCTAAGGAGCGAACTAACAGCAATGAATCGACACCGATAAATTGAATGTTCTTTTCATTTTTTGTAATATCCTCAACTGTGTAATCATTTTTCTTTGCATCGTCTAATTCGATAAGGTGATTATTTTTAAACAATAATAGTGCACGCGAAAAATTGACAACGTCATTTGGTACAGCTACTTTTGCATTTTGTGGTAAGTCTTTAATATCGTTAATCGTTTTTGAATAAACACCAAATGGCTCTATATGAATTCCTTTGACACTTACTAAATCTAAATTACTTTCTTTGTTCGTCTGTTCTAAAAAAGGGATATGCTGAAAATAATTGAAATCAAGTTCACCATCTGCTGTTTGTTGATTAGTTTGTACTGCATCTTTTAATATTGAAATATTTAGTTTCACACCATCTTTTGCAAGATCATCTGCTAAATACTCTAAAACTTCCGCATGTGGTACACTCGCTGCTCCTACTTTTAATGTCACTGTTTCGTCTTTTTTTGCCTGCCCTGAATCTGTACAGCCTGCTAATACAATAAATAATGTGCTGATAAGCAATAACCATATTTTTTTCATATCATATCTTCCTTAATTTATTAATTTACTTGGTTTTATAAGCAATAAAAACAGAGAATTTCATTTGCAATTGAATTGTGCTCTTTAAAAATTAAAGTATTTGAAATTTTCTATTTTTATTACAACAAATCTTATCTGTTTACTAGTGATTGGTCAATGCCTTTTTTTCTTATTTTTTCCACATATCTTTGAATAAACCATTTCCCACAAAGTGTTTTCCCTTATTTACGTACTTAAATCGCTATTTCTTCTCTAAAATGCAAAATAGTCATCATCAGATAGAATACTTTTAAGGTTCATATAGAAATTTTCTATTAGACCAACCGTTGTATACTAATCAAGCTTTCAAATCGTAAAATCAACTTCGATTTCCGCAGGCATATTATAAACCGAAACACTAATCGCTGATAAAACTCTAGTATCGCAGATAGCGCACGACGTAAGCCATAGGGGTCTTCGTTGACTAGTGAATTGTTTGCGTGCCTGGCACTTTGTAAAGACAGTAAAAAAGCATACTCGAAGTCGTACTTCGAGTATGCTTTGACTTTTAACTATCGTTCGTTCTTTTTATAAATCATTTAAAACATCTTCTACAAATTCCCATTCTTCATCCGTTTCGATAGGTAATAAATCCTCAATCGATCCATCTGCTCCAGGTACATACTGCGCAGCGAAAATATCTCGCTCCTCCATTGGCTCATCTGAGACAGCTACATATAGCACGTAAGATTTACCAAATTGGTCTGAGGCGAATGTATGAATCACCTCGCACACTTGATCCGTACCATCTTCATTCGTTACCGTAATAAGCTGTGGCTCTTCTTGGAATTCATCAAGAAGCGTTAATACAACTTCATTAATCATTTCCCATTCTGCTTCTGTTTCCACAGGTTGTAAATTGGTCATTTCTCCGTTGTTATCATCATAATCGAATGTCATAGCTGAAATATCACCAGGAATTTCCTGCCCATTTTCATCGATTAGGGAAAACAGTACATACGATTTTTCCTCTGCATCAAATGTAAAAACAACACGGCATGTTTGCTCTTTGCCATTGTCACCTATTATTATGAATTCTTGTGTTTCCTCGTTCATTTTTATTCCTCCTTACAAAAATTACTTATTGTCTAAGTTTCTATTTGCTCTATCATTACTACCACTTCTTCGGAACAACAAGTTGATGGCGTAAAAAAAGAACAAGGACCGCTTGTGCCATCCTTGTTCCCTACACTCTAAAATGAAAACAATTATTCTTCGTCTTCGTCCTCTAAAGCGTTTAAAACGTCTTCTACCATGTCCCACTCTGCTTCTGTTTCAATCGGTGTTAATTCGCCATCTTCACCGTTTTCAGATGGTACAAATGAAGATACGAAGATTTCTACAGAGCCATCTTCATCTTCTTCAGCGCCTACCATTGAGTAAAATACGTAAGATTTGCCGAACTCAGGAGACTCGTGTACGTGAATCACTTCGCAAAGCTGCTCGTTTCCGCTTTCGTCAATCACTGTAATGTGTTGTACGTGTAATTCTTCTTCATGGTTATGCTCGTGTGCCATGTTTGCCACCTCATTAATTAGTTTTTGCTATCTAAATAGCCTTGTAAAATCATCACAGCCGCCATTTTATCAATGACTTGCTTGCGTTTTTTGCGACTTACGTCCGCTTCGATTAGCATGCGCTCGGCAGCCATCGTCGTTAAACGCTCATCCCAAAGTTTAACCGGCAGTGAAAATGTATCTTCTAATAACTTTTTATAGTTTTCAGAAGCTTCACCACGCGGTCCTACCGTATTATTCATGTTTTTCGGGAACCCTACAACAAATTCAGTAATAGTATATTCCTTCACTAGCTCAGCAATACGGTCGATGCCGAATTCGCCATTTGCTTCATCAATTTTTACGGTTTCAATACCTTGGGCCGTCCAGCCAAGTGCGTCGCTAATTGCAACACCTACTGTTTTCGACCCAACGTCCAATCCCATAATTCTCATTTCTAGCCCTCGTTATTCTTTTTGATATAAAATTTAACAAGCTCTTCTAGAATTTCGTCACGCTCTAGCTTGCGAATTAAATTACGAGCATCCTGATGGCGAGGAATATACGCCGGATCACCAGAAAGTAAGTAACCGACAATCTGATTGATAGGATTATATCCCTTTTCCTCTAATGAAGAATGTACTTTCAACATTACCTGCTTGACTTCCTGTTCCATTGATTCTTCTGGAAAATTAAATTTCATCGTTTGATCAAATGAACTCATGACCAGCACCTCGCTTTCAGAAATAAGGAGATGTGCAAAAGAAGCTCATCTCCGATTTCTCTTTATTATAACCGATTTGACGTATTAATTAAATGGATTTAACGTAATCATACACAGAAAGTAGCGCTTCATCAAGTTTTGATGCATCTTTTGCACCTGCCATCGCCATATCTGGACGACCGCCACCTTTACCGCCACAAGCTTCCGCAACCATTTTCACAATATTTCCTGCATGGTAATTGCCACCAACTAAATCTTTCGTGACACCTGCACATAACATCACTTTATCGCCATCAACAGCACCTAATACAACAACAGCTTTCGTCATTTTACCTTTTAAGTCATCCATCATTTGACGCAATTGGTTGTTGTCTTTTGCTTCCACTTTAGTTGAAAGTACTGTTACATCACCAAAAGTTTGTGCTGCATCTACGATAGCGCCTGCTTGAGCATTCGCAATTTTTTGTGACAACCCTTCATTTTCACGTTGTAATTCTTTGTAGTCTGCTTGTAATGCATGGACTTTTGTCACAATATCTTTCGGATTTGCTTTTAAAAGTGCTGCTGCATCATTTAAAAGCGCCTCTTCTTCTTTGACTGCCTCATATGCCACTTTACCAGTTACAGCCTCGATACGACGAGTTCCCGCGCCAATACCACCTTCTGAAACAATTTTAAAGAAGCCTATTTCAGAAGAACGTTTTACATGTATACCACCGCAAAGTTCGATTGAATAATCACCAATCGATACGACGCGAACGATATCACCGTATTTCTCTCCGAATAATGCCATTGCTCCCATTGCTCTCGCTTCATCAATCGCTTTTTCTTCAATCACGACTTCAATATCTTCCCACACTTTTTCGTTAACGATACGTTCAATTTGTTGTAATTCTTCTTTTGTTACTTGACCGAAGTGAGAGAAGTCAAAACGCAAACGATCTGGACCAACATATGATCCTGCTTGGTTCACATGATCACCTAATATATCTTTTAATGCACGTTGCATAATGTGCGTTGCTGTATGGTTTTTAATGATTAGATTACGTTCCTCACGATTAACAACCGCTTTTACCGCATCTTCAACATGCATTTCGCCTGATTCCACAAGAACCGTGTGTAACGGTTGTCCATTTGGTGCTTTTTGAACATCCTTAACGATTGCTGTAAAGCCATCATTAGCAATTACACCGCTATCCGCAATTTGTCCACCCATTTCAGCATAGAATGGTGTTTTTGCTAATACAACTAGCGCTTCTTGACCTTCTGAAGCTACTTTAGTTACTTGTCCATTAACAATCATCGCTGCAATTTCAGTTTCAACCGATAATGTATCATACCCAACAAATTCACTTGCTACTGTTAAGTTTGCTAGAACTTCATTTTGTACTTGCATTGAATCAACATCCTGGCGAGCAGCACGCGCACGCTCACGTTGCTCGTTCATTGCAACTTCAAATCCTTCGTGATCTACCTTCATGCCTACTTCTTCCGCATATTCTTCTGTTAATTCAATTGGGAAGCCGTACGTGTCATAAAGACGGAATGCATCTGCTCCAGGTATATAATCATGACCTGCTGCTTTTTGAGCTTCCACAACCTCGTTAAAGATCGTAAGACCGCCATCTAATGTTTCATGGAAACGAATTTCCTCGTTTTTAATAACACGTTGGATAAATTCGCATTTCTCCGTAACTTCTGGGTAGAAATCAACCATAATTTCGCCAACTGTAGGTACTAATTCAAACATGAATGGTTTTTCAATACCAATTTGCTTAGCGTAACGCACTGCACGACGTAGTAAACGACGTAATACGTACCCACGGCCTTCATTTGAAGGAAGTGCACCGTCACCGATAGCAAATGCTACAGTACGGATATGGTCTGCAATCACCTTGAAAGGCGTATTAATGTCTTCTTCTGAGCCGAAGATTTCGCTTAATGCAACTTCACCTGGACGTTTGTATTTTCGATTTGCAAACTGTTCAATTTTTTCAATGATTGGCATGAATAAATCTGTATCAAAGTTCGTCGGTACATTTTGCACAACCGAAACAATACGTTCTAGACCCATCCCTGTATCAATATTTTGCTTTGGTAATGGTGTATAAGTGCCGTCTGGATTGTGGTTAAATTGAGAGAACACTAAGTTCCAAACTTCTAAATAACGCTCGTTTTCACCACCAGGATACATTTCTGGATCATTTTGATCTGAACCATATTCTTCTCCTCGGTCGTAGAAAATTTCTGAGTTTGGACCAGATGGACCTTCACCGATATCCCAGAAGTTTCCTTCTAAACGAATTAAGCGTTCTTCAGGAATGCCAATTTCGTTATGCCAAACATCATATGCTTCTTGGTCTTCTGGATGTATTGTAATCGATAAAAGTTCAGGGTCAAAGCCCATCCACTTTTTGTCCGTTAAAAATTCCCATGCATAATGAATTGCCTCTTTTTTGAAGTAATCGCCAATAGAAAAGTTCCCTAGCATTTCAAAGAATGTATGGTGACGTGCAGTCTTCCCTACATTTTCAATATCGTTCGTACGAATTGATTTTTGTGCATTTGTAATACGTGGATTATCAGGAATAATACGACCGTCAAAATAAGGTTTTAATGTAGCAACACCTGAGTTAATCCAAAGTAATGAAGGGTCATTAATTGGCACAAGTGGTGCTGATGGTTCATGATGATGTCCTTTTTCTTTAAAGAATTCTAAATACAAACGGCGAATTTCTGCTGCTTTCATATGAAAAGTTCCTCCTCAAATTGTGTAAAATTACGATATGAATCCGCTTGTACGCATAAAAAAGCCCTCATCCCAAAAAGGGACGAGGACTTTGTGTATTGTCTCGCGGTACCACCCTAGTTGTAAGCATAATATACATACTTACCTCTTTAGCACTTGTAACGTAAGTGAACGGCAGGGATTAGCTGCACTCTGGAGTAGCTTTCGGCACTTGTTAACGTGAGGATTTTTTCAGCCTAGAAATCCCTTTCTTCACACGCACAAATACGTACTTTTTCCATCATCGTTTTTTCTATTTTCTAACGCACATTATAAAAAAATTATGTTCTTCTGTCAATCATTGCATTTCTATTCTATACAAAATTATCGAATTCTTCAAACATAAGTCGTTTCTTGAAAGTTATTTTTTTAAGAAATTTTCTACTCTTTGCATAAATGGCTCGCGATTATAAGTTTGGTAGAGCAAGCTCGATAAGCGAACAGGATCTCCAAAGAAATATCGCTCATAAAGTGTTTGCCTTGTGCCAAAAGTACTCATCGTTAAATCCCACGCTAGGCGGAATTTTTTCACACGGTCCTCTCCACCATCTCTAAATGACTGTAAATAATGCTCTAAGTCCCCATTATCTGCGGCAAATGCTTTTTCACTTGGAATAGACATTAATCCACTTGCACCAAGTAATTGGATTATTTCCGTAAAGGTTGGATAGACTTTTGGGAAAACTTGAATGGCAACTTGCAATGTTGGTAAATCTGGTCTTATAAAGCCAAAAACATCCCTTTTTGCTTCTATTTCTGATTTAAGTAATAAAGCCTTCATTGTTTCTAGCGTTACAATGATTTCAACTACTTTTTGTTGCACATGCTGATAACTACCGATATTAATCGTATCAACAATGGATTGTACTACGCCTAAAACAAATTCAGTTTTAGCAATTTGGCGAGACAATACTTGATGTAAAGAATATGCTTGGAAGCCACTCACATTCATGAAACTATTCGCAACTTCTGTATTTTCATAATAAAATACGCGATCCCACGGTACTACGACATCGTCAAATACAACAATCGCATCCATTTCCTCAAATCGAGCGCTTAGTGGATAATCGAACGTGGATTCACCGCCAACAAAAGACTGTCTACATAAAAATTTCAATCCTTTAGTATTACTAGGTATGGAGAAACCAAATCCTTTTTCCTTATCAATACCATTCGTTGATAAAACAAGGAGCTCATCAGTAATGCCACCCTGTGTTGCAAGCAATCTTGCCCCTTTAATGACCAAACCTTCGCTCGTTTTCCCTACAATTTTAGCCGCAATGATGACCTCATCATCTTCATAATGAAAACTATGACGGTTTACTTGAGGCTCGATAAACGTATGTGTCATCGTTAAATCATTTTCACGTGCATATTCATAATAATTCAGCAGATGATCTGGAAAACAATTCGGCTTATCTTTTAAGTATTCGGCTGCTGAAGCCAATGCCATTAAAGTAGTGTTCATATAATCAGGACTTCTTCCCATAAATCCATGATTAGATAAAGCCCACTCTCGAGCAGCTTGACGTCTTTTCACCAAATCTTCGTCCTTTGTCACTTGTAAATAAGACATCCCGACCCGCTGGTTACTCGTAGGTGACAGATAAGTCATACTATCATGTAAATTTTCATCATGCTGCAAATCAAAAAGTTTAGCCTGACTTTGTATAACACCTTTAAATGCCGGATGTTCGGAAACATTTCCCATCACGACTTCCCCATCTATCGATATATATGTTTGCAATGCGTCAATGCGTTTAATATATTGCTGGCCTGTAATTGCTGGCATACATTCACCCCTAATATGGACCTATGTTTTAATTCTCATGTATTATATGACCTATTAGGCTAAATCGTTCCTCGCATCTTATCTGTATGATAAACGCTCAAACGGTGCTATTTTTGTTTGCACATAAAAAAATAAATTGAGTAAGCCCCTACAAAATAAACCCGCATCTTCATGGAAGATACGGGTTTGTTTTGTCTAGTCGAAGAAGGCAATTAGAAGCCTTCCTCTGCTATTGTGCATATGGTGAGACCATTTTTTTAAACTGCGAGAAGGATGTTTGTTGATCGCTGTATAAACGTTTAATTTGGTAAACATCATCATACGGATTGTTGTAACCAGGCTTTGTTGAAAAGGCCATTGCAAAACCTGCTTCTTTTACAGCATAAATTGTATTGGTATTATATTGACCAAATGGATAAGCAAATGCTTTTGCCCCCGGAATTATTGTTAAACTACGCTTTAAATCTTGTACAACTTCATGATATGGTATCAGCAGCATTTTTCCTTTATTCCCGATCATATCATGTAAATTGTAAGTATGAGACTCATACGTAAAGACATCTTGCATAAGCTCCATATCTTGTCTTGAAAGTGCTTGTAAATCATTATAATTAAATAGTTGCTCTGCGGGAGAATATTCATTTCGATACGTAATTAAAAATTGCGTTGCTTGAAAACCATGTTTTTTTAATATCGGATAAGCATATTCCCTTGTTGATAATAAACCATCATCAAATGTTAAGACGATAGAATACGCAGGCAATGTAATTTCGTTACGCATAAAACGTAATAAATCATCAGCGCTAACCGTTTCAAATTTTTTATCTTTCAAATACTTCATTTCATTAGCGAATTGAGTATCTGTCATTGTAGTACTTACATTTTTAAAGCGCCCAAGCTCATGCACCTTCAATAAATGATGATACATCATAACAGGAACACCACGATCTAAAGCTACCTTAGAACTGTGAATATAGCCTTCACGTCCACCAATTGTCGTTACATACCAATTGGCTTCTTTTCGTAATATAGGATAACGTCGATTAGTATCAAGCTTTGCAAATGGCATTAATTTGTTAGCTGTTCGATCATAAATTTCACTATTTCCTGATATTGGAATGAAATGTTGATTTAATACTGCATTATCCTTACCAATATTTTTATAAGTTGGCGTATTCACAAACTTCACTTTCGATTTTTCAGCATAGACAAACGTCTTGCCCCAACGAACTTGGACATACGTTTCATCTCCTACACCTGCAACTTCCAATTGCTGACCTTTTAAAAGCGTCGCTATAGACATTGGTTGTTCTCTACGAAGGTCATAAAGCACAATGTTTTCTAATGCTTCAATATAGCCATTTTGCTTACTTGGCAGTGTCGGTGTTGGGTTTGGAGTTGGGTTTGGAGTTGGAGTTGGCTTTTCAGTCGGCTTTGTTGATGTATCTGTCTCTTGTCCTTTTTCTTCTTTAACAAAATTACTATGTACATAACCAAGTCGTCCGTTCACAGCAATTCCGTACCAACTGCCCATTCTACTATAAATAGGGAAGCGAACACCTTCCGACAATGTTGCAAATTGCACCAACTTATTACTTGTATTATCATATATAGGCGTTACCTTTGTTGCTACAATATAATCTTTTATTTTCGCAACTGAAGGAACAGTATTTTTATATGTTGTGGATGGAACAACGGTTGTATATCGTTTATCGACATAACCATAACTACCGCCCCAACGAATTTGCCACCAATTTGCCCCATAATCTTTTGTCACTTCAAAAGTTTGTCCTCCAGATAATGTTCCTACTTGTTCAAGTGAGCCTGAACGATTATCAAAGACAGTTGCTTCCTCATTCACTTGAATAACGACATTACTGGCATGTACCTTCTGTACGAACGGTAATAACAGCATGAATAGAAGCAATAACACGATGCGTTTCACTTTCTTCACCTCATAAAACTTATTTTCAATTTTTATTCATCCATAAAATCATATGGAGAAATGCCATCCATTCCAATCATTGGATGTATATATGGAACCGTATCTACTGTTAGCTGTAGAACAGTCACAGGCTCCTCTTGTCGGTCTTCTTCTGCAATTCTCTCCACTGATGTCTCCTTCACTTCAATAACCTCATTGGATGATGCATCCATTGGGTTAAGTCGTGCTCGCAGAGACGTGAACCGTTGTAAATCGTCTGTACGCTGTAAGCCATTAGCTAGCACATCTGGCTCACCACATAAAATTAAGAAATTTTTCGCTCGCGTAATTCCAGTGTATAACAAATTACGACGTAGCATTTTAGAATAGCCACGAACAACTGGCATAATTACCGTTTGAAACTCTGAGCCTTGCGATTTATGGATAGAACAACAATACGCAAGGGTTAACTGATTAAGATCGCTCCGTTGGTAAGTTACTTCAATACCATCAAATGACACGACAAGCAAATCCTGCTTTTCAATCGTTTCCTTTGCTTTAATAATACTAATGACTTCCCCCATATCTCCGTTAAAGACATTGCTTTCTGGCTGGTTTACAAGCTGTAGCACCTTGTCCTTAATTCGATACGTTACATCACCAAAGATAAGCTCTTTTCTTGAGCCTGTATCATTCGGATTAACAAGGTCTTGAATCATTTTATTTAAATTATCGATTCCAGCAGGCCCTTTATACATCGGTGCTAAAACTTGTATATTACGAATTTCCTGACCTTTCGATACAGCACTTTTTACAACTTGCGTTACGACGTTTGCCACTTGATCTGGTGATGCTTTAATAAATGAACGATCAGACGTTTTCATCGCCAAATCATTAGGAATTGTCCCACGTTTAATTTGATGGGCAAGTTCAATAATCGTTGAACCTTCCGCCTGACGATAAACATCAGTCAGTTCAACTGTCGGAATTTGTTGCGAGGCAAGTAAATCTTTGAGTACTTGTCCTGGACCGACTGGTGGTAACTGATCCTGGTCACCTACAAAGACAACTTGAACATCCTCATGTAATGATTTTAATAATTGATGGGCAAGCCATGTATCAACCATTGACATTTCATCGACAATTATAAGTTTTCCAGTAACCTCTCGCTCGGTTTCTTCTTCCTTCTCCTGGCCAGTAAAACCTAACAAACGGTGAATTGTCATAGCAGGTAGCTCTGTGGACTCTGATAATCGTTTAGCAGCACGTCCTGTTGGTGCACATAAAATGATAGGAAACGGCTCTTCTTTTTGCGCATATTCCTTAGGATTTAATGATAGACCGTGAAGCTTTGCATATACTTCTACAATACCTCTGACAACAGTCGTTTTTCCTGTACCAGGACCACCCGTCAAAATCATCACAGCTGAATTAAGGGCCTGTTCAATCGCAAATGCTTGTGTTTCTGCATAGGTGACGTTTAAAAAAGCTTCCGTATCCCCGATAGCCTTGCGAATTTCATCTTTACTAAAATGCTTAGCCTGACTATTTCGTTCGGTTAACGCAATAATTTTTGAAGCAATTCCAATCTCAGAAAAATATAGTGATGGCAAATAAAGCCTTGTTTCTTCACCATATATTTTATTTTCCTCACGCATATCGATACATGCCTTAGAGATTGCTTCATACGGAATTTCTTGGCGTTGACTTTGCTCGAGCATATCTTTCACTTGTGGTAAAACGTGCTCCGCATCTAAAAATACATGGCCGTCTGATAATGCAGCTGTATTTAGAGTATGTAAAATTGCAGCCTTAATACGGTCAGGATGATTACCAGTAATGCCTAATTTTGCACCAAGCTCATCTGCCCGAAAAAAGCCGACACCATCCACATCTTCAATAAGGCGATAAGGATTTTCAGTTAAAAAGTCAATTGTTTCTGTACGATACGTTTGATAAATTTTCATACCGAGCTGCGGGCCAAATCCCCATTCATTCAATTGAATCATGACACGCTCTAATCCAAGATTTTGCTCAATTGTGCGATGAATGACTTCCTTTTTTTCAGCCGATAATCGAGGTACAACATCGAGCACATTTGGATCTTCTAATATAAGACGGATCGTATTGGCACCAAGCTTTTCAACAATTGTTTCAGCAGTTTTCTTTCCTATACCAACAAATAAGTCACTTGATAAGTAATGAACAATTCCTTGCTCAGTTGCGGGCACTTCCTTTGTAAACGTCTCAACTTGAAATTGTACACCATATTTTGGATGTTGTCTCATACTACCTGTAAAACGATATTGTTCGTCCATTTGCAATTGCGGGAAATAACCAACTACAATAATTTCCTTATCGTCATATTGCAAATTAGTTTCTTGAATTTTCACACGTACAATAGAATACATATTTTGAGTATTATGGAAAACGGATACAATAGGACGTCCGAGAATAAATAGCTTATTCAACTCAAATAAATCTAGATTTTCTGTCATTATCGATTCGTCCCCTTCTCGTATATTTCAATTTTATTATTTTACCACAGCACGTTAAAAAATATCGTTTTAACTAGAAAAACCTAAAAATTTTTAACATTATTTTGACAAATGACGAATTACCGCTAATTTAACTCTAACCATGCTATGATAGATACAATGAACTTGTTGTTTGGAAGGATTGTGAAGCTATTGGAATTTAGACCTTGCATCGATTTACATGATGGCAAAGTGAAACAAATTGTTGGAAGCACACTTGGACATACAGATCAAGAAGTTATCGAAAATTTCATTTCAGATTATGACTCTAGCTATTATGCTAACATGTTTGCAGAGGATCAATTAGTAGGTGGTCATGTCATCATGCTTGGCAGTGGAAATGAGCATGCCGCAATAGCAGCATTAGCAGCATATCCAGGAGGCCTACAAGTCGGCGGCGGCATTACTTCAGAAAACGCAAAAAAGTACATAGATGCGGGTGCCTCGCATGTTATCGTAACATCCTATATCTTTCATGATGGAAAACTCGATATTAATCGCTTAGAGCAACTAGTTCATGCCATCGGGAAAAAACATCTCGTAATTGACCTAAGCTGCAGAATGCGCGATAATAAATGGTTTGTAGTAACTGATAAATGGACCAAGTTTAGTGATTTTGAAGTGAATGCAAAGACCATTGCCTATATTGAGAAATTTTGTGATGAATTACTGATTCACGCCGTCGATGTAGAAGGAAAAAAAGGTGGTATGCAGGAAAGCTTAGTACGGGATTTAGCTGCTTGGACATCCATTCCAACAACCTATGCTGGCGGAGTTCGTTCTTTAGAAGACTTAGAAAAATTCAAAGCAATTTCAAATGGTAAGCTTCATATCACAATTGGTAGCTCACTTTCTATTTTTGGTGGAGATTTACCTTATGTTGAAGTTGTGAATTATTGTAAAAAAGGCGGGATACTGTGAAACTAATATATAATGATTTTGTTTTTCCATTTGAAGAGACAAATTTAGAACGCATTATTGATAGAAAATATTTCAAGGTGAATACGTTAGATGATTCTTTATCATTACAGATTCAACTTGATAACGAACAAATGTTACTTGAGTTTTCTAAATCGTTAAAAGCAACTTGTGGCTTCCTTCGTGATCAAGAAACCGAACCATATATCGGTACTTATATTGACTTACAACTATTCGTTGACGAATTCAATAAGCGTTACAATTTAGATGCTAAAATTATCGTTTAAAATAATAAAAACGCAGACAAAATACTTCGAGGGCCATACCTTTCGAAGTATTTTTTTATTTTAGAAGCGGATAATGTCCTTCAAAAACAAAGACACAACAATTAATTAAAGCCGTGCCTGTGGAATGGGAGCGCTTGGAACGAGAATCAACGGTGTCTTACCGTGTGTTGCATGCATTTTTTTGTAGAGCACAAATTTCTATTTTCCCCTTCTTTTTGTTAAGCTTGAAAGAAGGAATACTAATTTTGTTGCCCTATCATCTAATAAGGAGCTCATCTTGCATCCTATCATGGATAGAACGATTTTTTTCAGAAGAAAGGATTTATTTTATTATGAAAAACGAACTCGAAGCCACAACTTTAAAAACTTTCCAAACAGAGCTTACCCGCTTTTTCCTAGCATATAAATTTGCATTAAATGAAGTTGAAACGAAAATCAATATTTTACAAGAAGAATTTAAGCTTATTCATGAATATAATCCAATTGAACATGTCTCAACCCGAGTGAAATCACCGAAAAGTATATTATTGAAGATGTCAAAAAAAGAGCTAACACCCGCCATTGATAGTATTCGCGAACATATTCGTGATATAGCAGGCGTCCGTATTACATGCTCTTTTGTAGAAGATATTTACAAAGTAAGTGCGATGCTTCAAGCACAAAATGATATTGAAGTTGTTGACGTAAAAGATTATATTGCTTATCCAAAAGACAATGGCTACCAAAGCCTACACCTTATTATTAAAATTCCAATCTTTATGTCCGATCGAATGGAAAAAGTATATACGGAAATTCAAATTCGTACGATTGCAATGGATTTTTGGGCAAGTCTCGAACATAAAATTTATTATAAATATAATAAAGAAGTACCTGAACATATTCGTAATGAACTTAAAGATGCAGCATTACAAGCAGCAGAATTAGATCGTAAAATGGAGCGGCTCAATAAAGAAATCAATATTTTAAAGGAAAATGAAGCAGAATCTTCACTTTTAGAATCAACTCCGATTGCACATTTAGCGCAATACTTATCGCAACTCACATTTGACAGTAAAGATAGTAAATAATTGACCGGAAGATCAAGCAGGGACAACTTATAGAAGCGAGAGCATTAGTTGTTGGTAGCGAAAGGCGTCGACTCCTGCAAGAACGCACGCAGCGTAAGACGTGGGCATTCCGCGCGTTAGCGAGTGTTGGGGATACGGTGTGCCCGCGGACAACAACGGTCACAGCAAAAAAGTGTTAGATTGATTACAGTCAATCTAACACTTTTTCACTTTTGTCCCAACCTCTTTAGTTAAATCGTTGGGCAATCATATCGTAAATATAACGCGCTTGGTCATATTCTGGTTGAATCGTAAATGCCTGCTTCAAATGATACATAGCATCCTCTGTTTGTTCTGTAGATACCGCATACAGAACACCTAAATTATAATGAGCATCTGCATTATTCCAATCTAGCTCGATTAAATAATCTAATTCCTTCTTACCTTCTTCGAACATTTCTAATGCACATAGCACGATAGCATACGCAAGTCGAATTTGTGTATCTTCAGGCGCAATCTCTGCCGCACGTTGTAAATATGGCAATGCGAGCTTTGAATTTTCCATTCGTTCAAAGCATTTCCCCATCATATAATAAACATCTGCACCTGCAATTTTATGCTGTACCGCTTGCTCATAAAGTTTTAACGCTTCTGCATAGCGGTCCGCATTATAATATAAATTAGCTAAGCCATAATATGCAGTAGCTGCCGTTTCGTCTACAGTAATTGCCTTTTGAAAAAAGCGTTCTGCTCGTTCTGTATCTTCTAGTACAGCCAATAAATTCCCAAAATTCACATAGCCAATTGCATTATCAGGCTCTGCTTCAATTGCTTGGGTAAATAGCTGTGCAGCATCCTCATAACGCTTCTCTTGGAATGCAAGTATGCCCTGCTCGTTAAAATCCAAATCTTTCCACCTCTATGTAGCGAAAAGACTGCAAATCCGATCGCTTATTCGTTTACACTGTGACTATAGTAACTCAATGTATTTCCTTATTTCCTAAGAAATCAACTGAAATAAGTATGTTTTGCAGCCCTTTTGCAAGTTATCCAACATATGTTAGTTTTTCATTACTTTTAAAGACTTCATCAATTGTACCGCCACCTAAGCAAACTTCACCGTCATATAAAACAACAGCCTGTCCTGGCGTAATGGCACGTACTGGTTCAGCAAACTCAATGTGTGCGCGACCATCTTCTAAAATTTCTACCTCAACAGGTGTGTCTGTTTGACGGTAGCGGAATTTCGCAGTACAAGAAAATTTCCCGGGCAATTTTTTTGTCGAAGTATAGCCCATTTTCACAGCTGTCAGCGAAGTTGAGTATAAAGCATCGTGGTCGAACCCTTGGCCGACAAGTAACACATTGCGTGCTAAATCTTTTCCAAGTACGAACCAAGGCTCACCGTCTCCACCTATACCAAGACCATGACGTTGACCTAATGTATAATACATTAAACCATCATGTTGCCCCATAACTACGCCATCCATCGTTTCCATTTTGCCTGGTTGAGCAGGTAAGTATTGACTTAAAAACTCTTTAAAATTACGCTCTCCAATAAAGCAAATTCCAGTCGAATCCTTTTTCTTGGCAGTAGCAAGACCTGCTTCTTCTGCAATTTTACGCACTTCTTTTTTCTCAATATCTCCAATTGGGAACATTACATGCGCTAGTTGTTCTTGCGATAATTGATTAAGGAAATAAGTTTGGTCCTTATTATCATCAACACCACGAAGCATACGTACTTCGCCATCACCACTGCGATCAATGCGTGCATAATGTCCTGTTGCCAAGTAATCTGCACCAAGATCCATTGCATGTTCTAGGAATGCTTTAAATTTAATTTCCTTATTGCACATTACATCAGGGTTAGGTGTGCGTCCCGCTTTATATTCTTCTAAAAAGTATGTGAAAACTTTATCCCAATATTGCTTTTCAAAATTCACAGCATAATAGGGAATGCCAATTTGATTACATACTTTAATTACATCTTCATAATCTTCTGTTGCTGTACAAACGCCATTTTCGTCTGTATCATCCCAGTTTTTCATAAAAATACCAATTACTTCATACCCTTGTTGCTTTAGCATATATGCAGCAACTGAAGAGTCTACCCCACCTGACATGCCGACGACGACACGAATTTCCGATGGGTCACGTGTTTCGATCATTGTGGTCACCTTTTCTTTTATTCAATTCATATAAACCGAACTATAAGGCTTTGCAAATTTACATAGCATTTAATTAATTCGGTTTAAATTGATAGTAATTAACAAATTATTTTGCCAGCTTTTTCACAATCGCTGCTGTTTTTTCTGCCGCTTGACGGACAGCTTCTTCTGTTAGACCTTGGCCAAAGCTAAAGCGAATAGAGTTTCGTAACTCCTCTGCCCCTTTGCCGTACATAGCAACTAACACATGTGAAGGATCAATTGTACCAGCTGTACATGCAGAACCACTAGATGCACAAATGCCAGCCATATCAAGATTCACTAAAAATGACTCTACCTCCATATTAGCAAAGCTGACATTTAATACGTGCGGTAAAACATTTTGTGTATCGCCATTGACATGAAATACTAATTTTTCATGTGTAAAAACTTCAAGCATAATTTGTTTAAAGCGATTGTACAGTGTTCGCTTACTTTCACGCAACTGACTTGCATTTTCAGCAGCAGTAGCAAAGCCTATAACAGCCGGTATATTTTCAGTACCAGCACGACGTTTTTTCTCTTGGTCACCGCCTAACGCATAGCTAGCAAGTGGTGTACCAGTTTTCTGATAAAGGAAGCCAATCCCTTTTGGCCCATTAATCTTATGCGCCGACACGCTTAATAAATCAACTTGCAAAGCTTCCACGTCTATTTTCTCTAAACCATAAGCTTGAACAGCATCTGTATGGAACGACGCTTTATGCTCACGTAACAACTCACCTATTTCAGCAATTGGCTGAATTGAACCAACTTCATTATTGCCATACATAATTGTTACGAGAATCGTATCGTCACGTAATGCCTCTTGTACCGCTTCGACAGTTATGCGTCCATGCGCATCAACTGGTAAATACGTCACTTCAAAGCCCTCTCGTTCTAGCTTCTCACAAGTATGTAACACCGCATGATGTTCGATTTGAGTTGTAATAATGTGCTTTCCTTCAGCAGCTCGCGCAGTAACAGTTCCAATAATGGCCGTATTATCCGCTTCCGTACCGCCACTTGTTAAAATAATTTCCCCTGGCTTTGCACCTATTGATTGTGCTAGGACATCACGTGCATTATCTAAATGTTTGCGCGCCTCTCGTCCAGCTCCGTGAATACTTGATGCATTTCCAAATACATCACGCATCGCCAAAGTCATCGCGTCTATTACCTTGTCATTCATCGGGGATGTTGCCGCATGATCAAGATAGATATATGAATTCATGTTGAAAACTCCTTTATACGAAAACACTAAAGCACTATTCATTCCCAAGTAGTAAAAACGTAACAGTGTTTATACCTTTGGAGGTGCTTTAGCCTAGAAATATTAAATATAGAACATATAGCCGTCTGTTGCATTTTCCTCTGTATACTGTGCTAAATCTTCAATAGTCGTTGTATCTAATACATTTTTCACAGCATCACGGATTCGTAACCATAGTTCACGTTGAGGCGCTTCCTCATTTTCGATACCCTCTACAGGCTGAATCGGACCTTCTAATACACTAATTACATTCGCTGCAGAAATCTCACTAGGTGGGTTTGCAAGCATGTAACCTCCATAAGCTCCGCGAACACTTTTTACCAAGCCCGAATTGCGCAATGGTGATACGAGTTGCTCTAAGTACGCTTCAGAAAGCTCTTTTTCAGCAGCAATTTTGCGTAATGGAATTGGCCCTTCACCATAATGCTTTGCCAATTCAATCATAATCGTGAGACCGTAACGGCCCTTTGTAGAAATTTTCATTTTATCACCCTCAATTAGTCTAGTCAAAATACTACCAACAGTATATCATAATCTCCTCTTGAAGAACTCGGAAATACTCTTGGAAGGTTATGATATACTATGAATTAGAACAAACGTACGAAAGGGGATATTCTTTTGCATAATGAACCACTTGCATATCGGATGCGCCCATTAACGCTAGATGAAATCATTGGTCAACAAGATTTCGTCGGTCCTGATACTGCTCTATACAAAATGATTCAAAATGGGCATGTTCCTTCCATGTTATTATACGGAGAGCCAGGCATAGGTAAAACATCGATAGCAAATGCCATCGCAGGAAGCTCTAAACTACCCTTTTTCGCACTTAATGCGACTCGTGCTGGGAAAAAAGACGTTGAAGATATTGTACAAGAAGCAAGAATTTCTGGGAAAGTTATACTGTTTCTAGATGAGATACATCGTTTCAATAAATTACAGCAGGATACATTACTACCACATGTAGAAAACGGCTCTATTATTTTAATAGGCGCGACAACTGAAAATCCATATCATGATGTAAACCCTGCTATTCGCTCACGTTGCGGAGAAATTCATCAGTTAAAAAAATTAACAACAGCAAATTTAATAGAACTTATTCAAAAGGCACTTTCTGATGACAAACGAGGACTAGGAAAGTATCATTTTGCACTGACAGATCCACAAATTGAACAAATTGCAACAGCAGCAAATGGCGATGCACGCAAAGCACTAACATTGCTCGAGTCGATTTATTATGCAAGTGATGAAGTGAACGGACAAACAATAGCTTCTGACCATATTCTAGAACATCTTATTGGCAGAATTGGCGTGTACGGTGATAAAAATGGCTCACACTTTTATAACTTGCTGTCAGCATTACAAAAATCGGTACGTGGGAGCGATACGAATGCGGCGTTGTATTATTTAGCACATTTACTTGAAACAGGCGATTTGGTTGCAGTTAGTCGCCGTTTACTCGTCATGGCCTATGAGGATATTGGTCTTGCCAACCCACAAGTAGGGGCAAACATGCTTGCCGCTGTCCAGGCAGCAGAGCGTTTAGGGTTACCTGAAGCACGGATTCCGCTAGCAAGTGCTGTAATTGAAATGTGCCTTGCTTCAAAATCAAATTCTGCAATAGCTGCTATTGACGCTGCTATTGCAAGTATCCACGCAGGTAAAACGGGAGATATTCCACACCATTTACGTGATGCACATTATGAAGGGGCCAAAGATTTAGGGCATGTTGGTTATCAATATCCACATAACAGCCCTATCGGTACTTTTGGTGGATGGGTAGATCAACAATATTTACCAGATGAGCTTGTTGGTACAGAATTTTATAAACCAGTTATTGCAGGTGAAGAGAAACGGATGGCAAGTATTTACGATAAGCTTAAATCATTCCGTCACAAGTAAAGTGCCAGGCACTCAAACAATTTACCGTGCCTTTAAAAGAACGCACGCAACGTAAGACGCAACAGACCGCGAGATAGCGGGGGTTGCTTCTTACAACTTGTGCTGGACGGATAGCGTAATGGAGTGCCAGGCACATAAACAATTTTATCTACATTTCCCTCACAAAAATGAAAAACCATTGTCGTTATGCTTTTCGACAATGGTAATAATTCATTACTTATTAATTTATGGATTCCTTCTCAACAAACAATTTAAATTGCTGTAAACATTGCTTGACGTCACCTTTTTGGGCAAGGACCTCTTCTTTTAAAGCAGCTACCTGATCACTATTTTCTATTACATCACCATATAGAGCGATAATAGCAGCTAATAGCTCCTCATTCTCTTCCTGCTCAATACTTGGTAAAGAACGGGCGGCAGTCGTTAATAAACGCGCTACTTTTTCAGGTGTTTTTTGTAGTTCATTTGAAGAATAATAAATGGATGCAGCTAAAAAATAACAAAGCTTGGCACTACAATCTATAAACAAATGCCAATATGTATTGGCTTTCGGTAATTCACCAGCTCTAGCAACTAAATATTCCTTATAAAATGTTGTAGCTTGTGTATATAAAGGCGATAAAGCTCTCGTGGCTTTTGTGTAATTATTAGACGTATCTAAATAATCAAATACAATACTATTCATTTTCTCTTGAAGTTTTACGATATCTAAATGTTCACGAATTACTTGTATTTCCATTTTTCCACTCTCCCATGTTCTCATTTGTTTTAGCAAACGCCATTTCCACTTCCCCTAAGTAGATTTGAACATTCCAAACAAGCTGACCTATTATCTCTATATATTGGAATTATTCAAATTATAGCAATAAACCAAAAGAAGAAGTGAGGACATGAAAAAAATAAGGCAATTTCGTGAATTATTAGCATTTTGTGTACGTTAAATTAATTATTTTGGTAAAATTAAACTCTTTGTATATAGTAATCAAACAAAAATTGTTCCTTTTCTTGATTTATTATTTCGACGATGCTACCGTTTGCATATTTTTTAATTCTTTGTTTTGGACTATAAAAATACGCATTATTCGTAATTAGCCATTGGCTTAACGTCAGCTCTGTCGCTGGTTGCTGTTCAGTTAAAATTCGTTTATGCCGAAGTATATCCGCCATTTTGTAAAAGCCATCTGATAATTCATAAGCAGATACATCAAAATTAAAAACAGGTGTCACAACCTGTCCAACATCAAAAATATGTATCGTCTTTCTCTCCTCATCAATCGCTAATTCCACTGTGCTAATTTCATCGAATAGATTCAATCCTCTATATTCCATTTGATAAATTTGCTCCATTATTAATGAATGCCCCCTCTTTTATAACAGCCCTATTGTAACATAGAAAAAGTGAACGTCTGTTGCGTAAGTAACATAAGGGAGCATTTTTAGTCATTTCTCCTACTGATTTTCTTGTCATAAAAGAAAAGAATCTACAAGTCATCTAAGAGAAAGTAAGCATGTGCAGGCACAAACTCACAACTTCCTCAAGGAAAACTTTGCAGATTCTTCTTTTAATTAACATAAGAACATTTTCAATGTGCTAGTTACTGCTAAATCCAAGACAAATGGCTTAACCTTGTACGCGAGTAATTTTCACATCTTCTACAATTTTATTGACTACCCAACTTGCTGCTATTAAACCTGCAACAGAAGGGACAAATGCGTTAGAAGATGGTGGCATTTTCGCCTTACGGATAGCGGCATCTGGTTTACCCACATGCTCTACGACATCTGGACGTACGACAATCGGACTTTCATCAGAGAATACAACTGTTATCCCTTTATGAATACCATCTTTTCGTAATTTTGTACGAATAACTTTCGCTAATGGATCTGTATGCGTTTTCGAAATATCCGCGATTTTGAAGCGGGTTGGGTCCATTTTATTGGCAGCACCCATACTTGAAATAATTGGGATGTTACGTTTTAAGCATTCTTTCATAATGTGAATTTTATAGATCACAGTATCGCTCGCGTCAATAACATAGTCGATTCCTTGTGCAAAAAATTCCTCATATGTTTCTTCCGTATAAAACATATGCATATCAATTACTTCACATTCTGGATTAATATCAGCAATACGCTCTTTCATAACGCCAGATTTGGATTTTCCTACTGTTGAAAGATACGCTACTAATTGACGGTTAACGTTCGTAATATCTACATTATCCTTATCAACTAAAATAATGCGACCAATCCCACTACGAGCACATGCCTCTGCAGCAAATGAGCCGACGCCACCTACACCTAGAATGGCTACTGTTGTATTTTTTAATTTTTCGAGTCCCTCAGTACCTATCGCGAGCTCGTTACGAGAAAATTGATGTAACATCCTTACACTCTCCATCTATCCAATTTTTATTAGTAAACCTAGTTATATACTAAGATAAAATCAAACCTATATTACATTCTATCATGATATTGTTCAAGTGGAAATTCTCAAAAAGAACTCGCACAGTTGTTGTACTAAAAAATTTCGCATAGAGGGTTGTTTTAGCCTATTTAGACATTTTCATTTTTCCCATTTCTCAAAATTTGTTTGAAACGCTTCAATAAATGACACATCTAGTTGAACGTGCGCTTGTTTAAAGGCTCCGACAACCGCCCCACCAATCGGCTCTAAATCAGGTAAAATAAATTGCATTGGCAACTGGTCTGCTAATGCTAATTGTTCAAGGTGCGAAACAATAGTAGGATTATTTGAAAATACACCGCCTGCTAATACTACGGGTACATTTTCTCTCCCCCATGACATGCTGGCATAACATGTTTTTATCGCCGTATAGTATTTGACACAAGCGTCTTGCACAATGTGTTTGGCTATACGGTCTCCTTTTTCTGCAACTTGAAAAACATATTTGCCAATTGGTGCAATTACAGTTCTTGGGTGCTCCACTCCATAAATAAGTTCAATTAATTGCGGAACACAATCAACTGAGAAATGTTGTAGTACTATATCTGTTAAAACGGTTGGCTGTGCACGCTGATCATAGCTTTGAAAAACAGCCTTTAGCACATGAATACCTAAATCATAACCACTACCTTCATCATCAAATAAGTACCCCCAGCCACCAACACGATTAACCATATGCTGATGGTTGAACCCCATCGTAATCGCACCCGTACCAGCAATTTGGACAATTCCTTCTTGTCCCATCGTACCAGCATATAGCGCAATTAAAGCATCATTCTCTATTACAACGGTCGTCGTCTGATCAACATATTGACGAATAATACTTTCTACTATGCCTTCAGCTTGCCGTTCCTTCACCCCTGCCATACCAGCAAAGCAACTATGTATTGCTGTCAATATTTGTGGCGTTTGCTCCTGCATTTTCTGTAACAATCCGTGAATTGTTGCCTCAAAATCATGTGCATCCATTGCAGTTGGGTTACTACGTGACGTCATCACCTTGCCATAAATAGTGCCATATTCATCACAAATAACAGCACAAGTTTTTGTACCCCCTCCATCTATCGCTAGCACATACATCCTATTTGCTCCTTTCTATATGAAAAAGGATTAAGCACATACAATTGTCGGCTTAATCCTCCTTTTAAGTTCAATTATTTTGTAAATCCGAATGACGCCCATGGTTGAATTTGCGCTATTAAAAAGCGTTCATCCTCCACTACCTTGGCAACTACATTTGTAGAGCCAGCATTCGGCATTTCCTTTAAAACTATTTGTAGTTCACCTTTATAGCGAACATCTAAATTATTATCAATCGTGACATCCCCTAGTTGCAATGCATGCGCATCGTGAACTGGGAAATCACCATTTTTATATTTCACTCTCGATTGTGTACTACGAATAACGTAATCCGATACATCACCTCGATTAAAATGAGGCTCTTTGAATAAGACTGCTTCTTCTAACACCGTTGTTTCAGAGGATGGTACAACTTTCAGCTCCAACTTATGCCGATTTAATTGTCCTAATGCTTTTAGTTCTTCCTCTGAGGCATACATATTGCCAATAATACAATCATCGATTAAGCCTGTATGCCATAAATCTTTCGCTTGCACAGTAATCGGTAAATCGCGATGCTCTTCTAGTGTTGGTAGGCCATGCTCGGTTTTTTCCCAAGGACCGTACAGTGCATGCTGCGATGAAATCATCGCAGCTGTCCGTATATGGTTGGCTTTAAAATTTTTCGATGTTGCAAGAAAATGCTGTCTTGAAAGACCCGTAAATCGTCTTGGATAAAAATTATGACAGCCTATAATATTGTCACGGTTCGGTTGGTAGGATAATATATTATCCACATATTTCGTTCCATTACTAATATTTAGCTCAATTTTCAACTGACTATCATCGAAAGACATTAACGCTTCCTCTTGACCTGAAAATCCCATATCTAAACGCAATGCCGCCAGATGGTAGTGTTCTTTAAAATAATCAATATTTTTATACGTTAAGCCTAAATCTTCAAAAACAGCCGGTGCAATATCAGCAGAAATATCAAAGCCTAGCTGTTTTGCAAAATAATTGATTTGCTGCAATTTAAGCTTTTCATGTTCATTGTTTAAAGATAGAAGACATGTAAAAATACGATCAAAACCATTATCGTGTGCTAGCTGAACATATTGTTTCATTTCTTCTAGCGTGCTGTGCTGTGGATAGAGTGAAATTCCTAATCTTCTCATGACAATACCTCCAATGCTAAGCTATTACACTTCTACTTTTGGATTCTCAGCTGTAATTTCAGCTTGTTGTTCTTGTGCTTGCTCTGCCTTTTTTTGGTCTTGTTTAGCAATTCGGTTTGCCATCGCTAAGAATGGAAGATAGATACAAACTGATATCACAATTAACGCAAGACTTAAAACTGCTCCAGTCCAAGATTGTGTCACTAAAAATCCGTTAATTACAGGCGGTGTAGTCCATGGGGCTGCAACAGTTGCCGCAGGAACCCAACCCCATTTTGTAACAAAGAAAGCAATTGTTACGTTTACCATTGGCGTTAAAATAAATGGTATAAATAAAATTGGATTTAAAACGATTGGTAGACCAAATAGTAATGGCTCATTAATATTAAATAGCCCTGGTGCCGCGGATAATTTTCCAACGGTATTATATTGCTTGTTTTTCCGTGCAATAATGAAAATCGCGATAATAAGTGCAATTGTCGTACCCGATCCACCCATATTGACGAATGCATCAAAGAATGGCTTATTCACGATATAAGGTGCAACTTTGCCAGCAGAAATTGCTGCAACGTTTGCATCAATCGCGGGTAAATTAATCGTTTGCATAAATGGCTCGATAATGTTAGCACCATGAACACCTAGCGTCCATAAGAATGCTGGAATAAAGGCTAAAATTATGGCAGCAACCCACGTATTTGTTAAGCCCATAAACGGCTCCTGAATCGTTGAATAGAATGAACCAACAATATCTGGAATATCAAAACCTGCAGAAATAATTGTACGAACTAATGCAAAAACACCAATTGTAATAATAGCTGGCAGCAATGCTGCAAATGATTTCGAAACTGCTGGCGGTACCCCATCAGGCATTTTAATTAGTAGCTTACTATTACCTGATAACCTACAAAATAATTCAGTAGACAACAAGGACACGATAATGGCGATAAATATCCCGCCTGTTCCAGTTGTTAAACCTGATAAACCGCCTTCACCAAACGTACCAAATGTCAAATAACTCGAAAGACTAATAACCCCAGCTGAAAGACCGTCTTTGTTATAACTTTTTGCTAAGTTATAAGCAATTGCGAACGCGAGTAACAGCGACAGAATACCAAATGTCGCACCCCACATATTTCCGCCCCATTGCGTCCATGTTTCATGCTTCCAAATGGAGTCCAGTGCATTTTGGTAAAAGTCAATTGGTAAGTTATTAATTAATACAGCTAACGAGCCTACAATTGTCAATGGCATAATCGTAATAAAACCGTCGCGAATGGCAACTAAATGACGCTGACTCCCAACTCTAGCAGCTACCGGCACAAATTTTTCTTCTAAAAATCGGAACATTCCACACACTCCCTTTGCTTTTTATTGTGACATCAAAAACTGATGTTACTCCCCTTTGATTTGTTCATATAGTTCGATCATTTCTTGCGCTAAATCACGAAACGTTATTGCATTCATTAAGTGATCCTGTGCATGAATTAATAGCATCGATACTTCGACTTTTTCTCCCCTTGCTTCCTGCGTTAACAATGCTGTTTGTGAATGATGAGCCTCAACTAGCGCTTCATTTGCCTGCTTTATTTTTTCCTTTGCTTCGTTAATTTGCCCCTTTTTTGCTAACTGAAGTGCTTCCATACATTCACTTTTCGTATTACCACTATGGACGATTAAGCCCATAATGGACTGCATCATTGCTGTTTCATCCATTGGCTTGCCTCCTCATCCAATTAGCTTCAATGCCTGTTGTAAGACATTTCCACCGTTCATCATGCCGTAATCAGCCATATTGATTACATCAATTGGCAAATTTAAATCTTTGAATTTTACTTCGAATGTTGATTTTAAGTAACGAACTTGCGGTCCAAGTAACAGTACATCCGCCTTCTTATTTGCTAAAACTTTATCTACCTCACTTTCAGCTATAGCAAAAATATCAGCTTCAATATTTTGTTCCTGTGCAGCCTTCTGCATCTTCGAAACTAGTAAACTCGTACTCATCCCTGCAACACAAACTAACATAATATTTTTCATTGTCAGCACTCCCTTTTTGTTTTTTTAAATTTAGAACCTTTTAACGAATTGACGACTCCAATGAAATCGCTTTCTTATATTGAGAATAGCACCAATTGGTATATACCACAATATACTTTTTTAGTCATTTTATACCTTTTCAAAGCTAATAAATAATTGGGCTATTGCTTCGATACTTGCTAAATAATGGCTTTAACTAACTGGTATAGTCCAGAAAAATATTCAAAAAATTTTTTCGTTTTTTATCATCTGCTGCAGAAAGTTAAAAATATTCATAAAATGCAGGTCGCTTCGCTGGAATTGCCTGTTGCCAATGGTGTATTTCTTCGTCACCTAGCTCTTTATTCGCAAAAGTCACTGCATCTTTCACACTAAGATAACCGACCATCATCGCAGAAAATAAGTTGATTGGTAATGTAAGCATATGCTTTTCACACATGGAATTTTCCTCAATTATCGAGATCTCACCATCTTTATTTATCATGTAAATATGTTCATTCCACGGACAAAAGTGATCCTCTAGACGAACGTACAAAGTTTGCTGTAAATCTCCCCATGGATAGCGTTGCATAAAGGCAAAAGCATCCACGATTCTGACCATGACATCTTGTATAATCTTTTTTGGAAATTGTGGATTTTCAAAATTAAAACCAAAATGGCTATCATTTGCCGTAATTCCTTCGATCGTGTGTACACTTGCTGCATGTGATGTTATAAAGCGCCATAGTGCTTGTTCTGCTAAATGATCCTCCACAATAAAGTCATGAATTGTAAAGATGCCATCTTGAATCGTATAGCGGATATACCCTACTATTTTTTGTTCCAGAAAACACGCAGCAAAATGGCTTTCAGGTGATCTTCTTACAATGCGTTTCCACCATGCTGCGTCACGTAGCATCCCACCATTTGTAACACTTGCCTGTGCATTATGAAATTGTTGAATTGCTTCGAACAACGTACTATCCGGCCATTCAAAGCTCATACGTTTTACAACATCTAACTGTTTGCCGAAATGAGGAAACTGTGAGTTAGGAATAGCATAATGTAGTTTGTCAAAAAATAATTCCCAACCAAAATAACGGTAAAAAGAAACGGAAAAGGGTGCAAGTACCGAGATGGTTTGCCCATGTTGTCGCATTTCCTCTAGAGAAGCAGTCATTAGCTTTTTTATAATTCCTTGCTGACGGTACTCAGGATATGTTGCCACAAATCCAATACCACCCATTTCATAGTTTTCACCATGTATCGTCATATTAAGCGGTAGTATTAATAGCTGCCCAACAACCTTATCGCCATCATAAGCACCTAAAGTTGCACTATGCTCAATCCAATAATGAAAATCATCGCGCCGCGCACCGCTATATTTATTTGGAAAGCAATAATCTCGTAATCGATGAATTTGTTGATAATCTTTTGCCGGAACGTATTGTATGTCCATGACGCCCTCCTTATTTTCAGAATATTCTAAAATAAGAACTTAAATACCTAGATGTTTTTTTACGTATGCTTCAACATCAGATGCAGTTGATAGCATTAAAAGGTGCTCAATATGGTGAACTAACCGCTCCTTTGAAAGCTTTGCAATATGTGCCCTCGTTTTGAGAATGGAAGACGCATTCATGGAAAACTCATCTAAGCCTAAAGCAAGTAAAATAGGTATTGCTATTTCATCTGCTGCCATTTCACCGCACATACCTACCCATTTCTCCTGCTTATGTGCTGCATCAATAACATTTTTTATAAGTCTCAGTACTGCTGGGTGATATGGTTGATATAGATAAGAGACATTTTCATTCATACGATCTGTTGCCAAAGTATATTGAATTAAATCATTTGTACCGATTGAGAAAAAGTCTACTTCTTTTGCAAATAAATCAGCAATCATCGCAGCTGCCGGAATTTCTACCATTATTCCGAGTTCAATTGCTTCAGCTATTGCAACCCCTTGTGCTTGCAAATGTGCTTTTTCCTCATTCAACAATTGCTTTGCCATTCTCCATTCATCTAACGTTGCAATCATTGGAAACATTATTTTCAAGTTGCCATAAGCACTTGCTCTTAGTAATGCACGTAGCTGTGTACGGAACATTGCTTGTTGGTCTAGGCAAATACGAATCGCTCTATAGCCTAAAAATGGATTCATTTCAGCTGGTAGCTTTAAATAAGGGAGATGCTTATCACCACCAATATCCAATGTCCGAACAATCGTTGGCTTTCCCTGCATTTTTTCAAGGACTGTGCGATACGCATGAAACTGTTCATCTTCACTTGGGAGCTCCTGCCGTCCCATATACAAAAACTCCGTTCGAAATAAGCCAATACCATCTCCAGCTGCATCTATTACCTTTTCCACATCTTCTGGCTTGCCGATATTGCCCGCAAGCTCAATACTATGTCCGTCCGCACTTACGCTCGACATTGCTCGATATTGAAGGAGCTCGTGTCGCTGCTGCTTGAGCATCTGTTGCTGTTGCTCATAAAATGCTGACACTTCTGGTGTAGCATTGATAATAATATTGCCATTTGAGCCATCCATAATAATTGGTGTGCCATGTTTAATTGTCTTAGTAGCCGTTTTTGTTCCAACGATTGCTGGTATATCTAGTGAGCGTGCGAGAATAGCAGAATGAGAAGTTTTCCCACCAATATCTGTTATAAATCCTTTGACATAATTAGTATCTAGCTGTGCCGTCATTGATGGTGTTAAATCTTCTGCTACTATGATGACATCTGTTGATAAACGGCTCATATCTAGTAGTTCAACATTTAATAAATGGGCTAATAAACGCTTTGATACATCACGAATATCAGCTGCTCGCTCTTGCATATAAACATTGTCCATTCCTTCAAACAGTCCAATAAACATCTTGGTAACTTCATGTAAGGCATACTCAGCATTACTGCCTGTTTTAATTTTCTCTTCAATGGCTGCTAACATTTCAGGGTCTTCTAGCAATAATAAATGCGCAGCAAATATAGCCGCCTTGTCCTCGCCAAATTTATTCTGAGCGAGTGTTAAAATTTCTTGTAATTCCCTCTTCGATTGCGCGAGTGCTACTTTAAAACGTTCCAATTCTGCCTGTATATCTGTTATCGTTAATTTCTCAAATGATAAATCTGGTTCTACTAAACAAAAAGCATTAGCAAAGGCAATGCCTTCAGAAACGGCAATACCCTGTATTTCTAACATTCTTCACCAATTCCTTTAGTAACAATCACTTCTGTAACTGTTTGCATTAGCTGTTTTGCATCTGCTCCTTGTGCAGAAACCGTAATCGTACTTCCCGTCACGATGCCTTGCGCCATAACCCCCATGATGGACTTTAAATTGACAGACTTATCATTGTAAGTTAACTGAACCTCACTCTCAAATGGTGTGACAGCACTTACTAATAACGCTGTTGGCCGAGCATGTAAACCTTCTGGTGTTGTGATTTTAAATGTTTTTTTCATCGATACCCCTCCAAATTTCACTCAAAATTAATGCGAGATTGATAGTTTGCAATCATCAATTCGTTATGATGCTTATTCGATTCAACATTGTTACTTTCAAAAACAGGCAATACTTCCTGACAATCAGCCAATGACTCAATAACGTGACTGAATAGCGCTTGAAGAATTGCAGAACCAATCACCGTCGACGCAGGTGCGTATTGCATCTGTTGATGGTGCAATAGACCATCCCCTACAGGAATATGTGTGTTGATAACAACATCCACAACATCCTCTAAACGTTTTCCACTAATATGACGTGTTGGTTGTTCACAATACTCAAGTGATTGCATAGACATAACAAGGATACCCGACTGTTTTGCTAGTAATGCCGCATCTATTGGGGCATTATTTCGACCAGATGTGGAAATGACGATGCAAACATCATTTTCCTGAAATTGAAATTCATCTTTATGTCGTACGATAATCGTTGGGTCCTTTTCATTTTTTGAAGATGTTAAAGCTCCTGCATATAAAGTTAATGGCTCGACCGTAATTGGACGTACAGGCACAAGTCCTCCCGCACGATAAAATGCATCTTGTGCTAAAAGATGTGAATGTCCACAACCAAACAATTGGACAATTCCACCACTTTGAAGACGTGAAACAATCATTTGTGCAGCTTCTGCTAATAGCGTATTTTCCTGCTCTAGCACAAGATCTAATAGCCTTTGTAGTTCATGAAAATAAGCACGCATCATATCACCTTTTAATTTCACTTATAAATTTGTATCGATCAGCACGATAAGTACTTCGCACAAGTTCGAATGGTACGCCATCTGCTAAATAACTTGTTCGTTTAATAATTAAAACCGGTGCAGTACTATTGATTTGTAAATATTTACTATCTTCTTTTGCTACAATTGCCGCTTCCATTTGCTGAATGGCATTGCCAATTTTCTGATGGAATTTCGCTTCAATAAGCGCATACAACGAACCCATAATTTTCTTTTCATCTAATTCAGGATATACTTTCACTGGAATATAGGTTCTTTCAATCGCCATCGGTTTAGAATCGGCACTTCGTATCCTTGTAACGAAAAATACTTCCTCACCCCGTTCTAACATTAAATCTCCTGCAATATCTAACGGTGGTACAATTTTTTCGAAACGTAGTACTTTACTAGTTGGTTCCATACCTCTTGCACGCATATCCTCCGTAAAACTTGTTAATCCCATTAATGGCTGTTCCAACTTTGGATTGGCAACATAAGTACCTCTGCCTTTTTCACGATAAAGCAATCCACTATTTACTAAATTGGTAATCGATTGACGGACAGTCATTCTACTCACATCAAATTGAACTGAAAGCTCTCGCTCTGATGGAATATTTTCGCCAATTTTGTATTCCTCTAAATAAATCCGTTGCTTTAATACTTCTTCTATTTGTATATAGATTGGTATATGAGAATTTTTATCTAACACGCCTTGCACCATCCTATCGCATTTTTACTATTATTTCTCAAATACAATTTTTCCCCGACAAATAGTTTTTTCAATATTTAAATGTTGATCTAACAAAATGACATCTGCATCAAAGCCTTCTGCAATACGGCCTTTTGTGCGTAATTGTAATTGTTCCGCAGCATTTGTTGAGGACATTGCAACAAGCTCTGACAACGAACAATTTGTGACCGCTTTCATATTTTTCACTGCTTGTTCCATCGTCAATACACTTCCAGCTAATGCTCCATTCGGTAAATGTGCTCCGCTTTCTGTGACATGGACTGTTTGACCACCTAAATCATAATCGCCATATTGTAATCCTTTTGCACGCATAGCATCTGTAATTAAAATAATACCTGCTGCCCCTTTAACTCGGTAGGCAAGTTTTACAGACATAGGATGGCAATGCACAAAGTCTGCAATGATTTCGACTTTTACAGCATCTTCAACAAGTACTCCCCCTACAACGCCTGGATCTCGATGATGGAATGGTCGCATTTGATTGTATAAATGCGTTGCCTGTCTGACACCTAGTGCTACTGCTCTCTCTACCTCTTCAAATGTTGCATCTGAATGACCGATTGATACAATAACCCCTTGCTTGTAAAGCTCTTCAATAAACGGAAAGCCACCTTCTAGCTCAGGTGCAATGGTTATTTGTTTAATGCGGTTGTTACTTAATGTTTGCCATTGCGCAAATTGTTCGCTTGATGGCAGAATCATATAGTCGATTGGCTGAGCACCTGCACGTTTCGTTGACACATAAGGACCTTCAACGTGGATACCTAATAAACTGGCTTCATTGTCACCATCTTCAAATTGCGAGATTGTCTTTAATGCATTTTCAATCGCTTCTGGCGCTTGTGTCATCGTCGTTGCAAGAAAGCCTGTGACACCTTCTTTAACTAATGACGCAGCCATATTATGAAGCGCTTGCTGTGTAGCATCCATTGCATCATTGCCTGCCGATCCATGAATATGCATATCAATATAGCCAGGAAATAGTAACAAGTCTTTCCCCTTGCCTTCAATATATTGCTCTGCCTTATCGAATAATTCTTTACCTACTTTAATTATCTTGCCATTCTCAATCAATACGTCACCTTTAAAAGGTACCTCGTTATGGTTGACGATCGTTACATTGGAAATTAATAATGTACTGCTCAATTTAACACCTCCGCTGTCTATGTTTTTACGAAGCTTACTTTTTAACGTAAGGACAAGCTATGTTATTTGGTATAGTTGTCTATACCAATTATAGTATGGAAATTCAAAAATAAAAAGTAAATTTTACAATTTTTCTTATTTTTCGTTTAATTTAGTAAATAACACCCTATGCTTTTTAGGCGTAAAAATGCTGGGACAAAACAGAAAAAGTGTTAGATTGACTTTAATCAATCTAACACTTCTTCGTTGTAAACGTTAAGGTTCGCTACGGCAGGCGCTATTAGACATACCGTACCCCTAGACTCTAGTATACTATGTATGGACGAATCCCGATTGTGCCGTAATGCCAATGAAACATTCGTTTTGAACCCGCAATTTGCAGGTGGGTGCCCGCTTTATAGCTTTAAACGTCCCTCTCCAAAATGGGGCTTGTTTGCCACTACAAAATTAGATGGCTCCCGACGATATAGTGTTCGGTCAAAACTGTTAAATAGAGATAGCAGTTAGACAAACACATCAGGATTCGTATTACAGTTATAATAACACCATATTTCAGATAATTCAAACGATTTATAGCAAAAAAATAAATTCTTTCAAAAAACGCAAAAAATACCTAGATTCCCAACATTTTTTGTTAGAGAATCCAGGTATTTTGCATTACTTCTATCTTTTAAATGTTTTAATTGCCAAACTTAATTCGCTTAATTGATCTGGAGACACTTCACTTGGAGCATCTGTCAATAAGCAACTTGCACTTGCTGTTTTCGGGAATGCAATTGTATCACGTAAATTATTACGACCAGCAAGTAACATTACGAAACGGTCAAGACCAAATGCAAGACCTGCATGTGGAGGCACGCCATATTCAAACGCTTCTAATAAGAAGCCGAATTGTGCTTGTGCTTCCTCATCTGAGAAACCAAGTAGTTTAAACATTTTTTCTTGTAAATCACGCTCATAAATACGTAATGAACCACCGCCAAGCTCATAGCCGTTTAATACGATATCGTAAGCTTGTGCGCGAACTGCAGCAGGGTTTGTATCCATTAATTCGATATCTTCGTCAAATGGACGAGTGAATGGATGGTGCGCTGCTTTGAATCGGCCATCTTCTTCAGAGTACTCGAATAAAGGCCAGTCCGTAATCCATAAGAAAGCAAATTGCGATTCATCGATTAAGCCTAAATCTTGACCTAATTTTGTACGAAGAGCACCTAGAGATGCTGCAACTACATCAGCTTTGTCAGCTACGAATACTAAAATATCACCGATTTCAGCACCCATACGCTCGATTAATGCAGCAGCTAATGCTTCATCAAAGAATTTTGCGATTGGTCCATTTAATCCTTCTTCTGTTACTTTCAACCAAGCAAGACCTTTTGCGCCGTAAATACCAACGAATTTTGTAAGCTCATCCATATCTTTACGAGAGTATTTATCAGCCGCACCTTTAATGTTGATACTTTTCACTTGCTTGCCTTGTGCTACTGTATCAGCAAATACTTTGAAATCACAGCCATCGAAAACTTCGTTTAACGCTACTAATTCTAAACCGAAGCGAACATCTGGTTTATCTGAGCCGTAACGATCCATCGCTTCTTGGTATTTCATGCGTTGGAATGGCGCAGGAATATCGATGCCTTTTACATCTTTCATAACAGCTTGAATTAAACGTTCGTTCATTTCTAAAACTTCTTCTTGTGTTAAGAAGCTTGTTTCGATATCAACTTGTGTGAATTCAGGTTGACGGTCAGCACGTAAGTCTTCGTCACGGAAACAACGAGCAATTTGGAAATACTTTTCAAATCCAGCTACCATTAATAATTGTTTAAATAGTTGTGGAGATTGTGGTAATGCATAAAACTCGCCTTCGTGTACACGAGATGGTACTAAGTAGTCACGGGCACCTTCTGGCGTTGATTTTGTTAAAATAGGCGTTTCTACTTCTAGGAAGCCCTCATTTTGTAAGAAGTTACGAATTGTACGTGTTACGTCTGAACGCATTTTGAACGTGTCGAACATTGCAGGACGTCGCAAGTCTAGGTAACGATATTTTAATCGTAAATCTTCTGATACATCCGTACGATCTTCAATTTGGAAAGGAGTTGTCTTCGCTGTATTAATAACGATTAAGCTTGTCGCTTCCACTTCAATTTTGCCGTTTGGCATATTTGGATTGATTTGATCTTCCGAACGAAGAATTACTTTTCCTTCAATTTCGATTACGTATTCGCTACGTACTTTATCAGCTAAAGCATGTGCTTCTGCTACATCAGGACTAAATACAACTTGTGTAATACCAGTACGGTCACGTAGGTCGATAAAGATTAATCCACCTAAATCGCGACGACGTTGTACCCAACCTTTTAATACAACGTGTTCGCCTTGTAACGTTTCAGAAAGCTCGTTACTAGCATGTGTTCTTTTTGCCATTTTGCATTTCCTCCAAAATCATTTATTTAATAAGTAGTTCACTAATTCTGAGAAGGCTACTTTTTGCTGCTCCCCAGATGCCATATGCTTTACTGTTGCTGCTTGCTCTTCTATTTCTGTTTCACCTAAAACGATAGTATATTTAGCACCTAAACGGTCTGCAGATTTCATTTGTGCTTTCATTTTTCGATCTAAATAATCCATATCAGTAGAAATACCTTTTGCACGGAATGAGCTTGTTAGCTCGACTGCTTTTAGCTTCGCTTCATCGCCCATAGCAATCATGTAAACCTCTAATGCTGATTCTGTATCTAACTCTACCGCTTCAGCTTCAAGTGCTAATAATAAACGTTCGATACTTAATGCAAAGCCGATGCCCGGTACATTCGGACCACCGATTTCCTCTACAAGCCCATTATAACGACCACCACCGCAAAGCGTTGTAATTGCGCCAAAGCCATCAGCTGTTGACATAATTTCAAATGTCGTATGGTTGTAGTAGTCAAGGCCACGTACTAAATTCGGGTCTACTTCATATGAAATACCTAGCGTATCTAGATACGTTTTAACCTGAGCAAAATATGCCGCTGATTCCTCTGTTAAAAAATCAGTTAATGCAGGGGCAGTTGCCATTAATGGATGCTCACGGTCTACCTTACAATCTAAAATACGTAATGGGTTTTTTTGCAAACGATTTTGGCAATCAGAGCAAAACTCATGGATATGTGGCTCAAAATGATTAATTAATGCTGTGCGGTGTGCATCACGCGTTACTTTATCACCGAGTGAGTTAATGACTAATTTCAAATCTTTTAAGCCTGTTGATTCATAAATGTCCATTGCTAATGCTATCACTTCTGCATCGATTGCAGGGTCAGCTGAGCCAATAGCTTCAACACCAAATTGTACAAATTGACGGTAACGACCAGCCTGTTGACGTTCATAACGGAACATTGGTCCTAAATAAGATAGCTTCACTGGTTGATCGGGTGCACCAAACATTTTATGTTCAACATATGCACGAACAACCCCAGCAGTATTTTCTGGACGTAATGTTAATGAACGACCACCTCGGTCTTCAAATGTATACATTTCCTTTTGCACTACATCAGTTGTTTCTCCAACACCGCGCGCAAATAAATCTGTTTGTTCAAAAATAGGTGTACGAATTTCGTTATATCGATACACACGACAAATATCACGAATAATTGCTTCGACCTTTTGCCATTTTTCTGATTGACCTGGCAATATATCTTGGGTCCCTCTTGGCACTTTAAAACTCATGTAAATACCTCCTTTTCAATTGCTTATGAGCCAGCCTTCGTATGTAAAGCGCGAAACAGCAGTACAGAGTGACTTTTTTTAGAGAAATCCAACAAAAAAAGCCCTCGCCACCTTGCAAAATTGCAAGGGACGAGAGCTGTATATGCTTCCGCGGTTCCACCCTAGTTGACGCACAAACTACATTGCGTCCTCCTCATAATCGGGTAACGGCCGATTCCGTTTTTTCCTACTAAGTATTCCTTTTCAGAAAAAAGCCTCTCAAGTGTTATTCGCCTTATACTTTTTTGTAGGAAAGATTGCAGCCTAAGTCTTTCCCTCTCTTTTCCAATAGAGGTATACGCTACTTGCTTGGTCATAAGCGGTTAATCATTTTTTGATTACCCTTTATGTTAGTCACAACGCAAGGTAATGTCAACTGTTTTCTTATTTTTCACAAAGTAGTTATTAAAATAATGATTTCCGTTACCTTTTTCCCTCGAATTTTATCATGAAAACATGGTAAAATAGCACAAGAAAAGGAGGGGTCCAATGACGACAAAACTTATACATAAAACCATTATCTTTGTCCTATTATTAACATTTTTGTTTCCAAGTATCATCAATAAAGAACTAGTATTTGCCGATTCGAGTGATTTAAAAGTTACTGGAACTATACTTCATTTACGCGAAGGACCTGGGCTCTCTTACCCGATTATTACAACATTAGATGAAGGTGATTTGTTAACATCCATCGGTCGCGAAGGTGACTGGATTCAAGTAAAAACAGACGATTATGAAGGATGGGTAGCATCTTGGCTAACAGCTTCTATAAATGAGCAACAAACAATTGATAAAACGGTCATATCCCAAGTTGATCGCCTCAATATCCGTACTGACCCGGATATTTCATCACCAGTCCTTGGGCAGCTGTCAACAGGCAATCAAGCAGCACTCATAACAGAAAATGGTGAATGGGCAAAAATTAATTGGAATGGACTAGTCGGTTGGGTATCTGCAGACTATGTGACAATTAATGAAACAACAGAAAAAACAACAACTGACCAAGTAGTAGAAGTATCTACAACAACCGAACCTAAAGGTACTACATTTACTATTTTAGTCGATACGTTAAATGTCCGCAAAAAGGCAGATTTAACGTCAAAAAAAATAGGGACTGTTTCGAATGGACAATCTTTTAAAGTACTAGCACAAGAACATAATTGGGTTCAAATTCAGTACAATAACAAAAAAACTGGTTGGGTATACAGCTTCTACGGGACATTTTCTGATACGGTAAAAACGACTGCGAAAACTTCAACGTCATCATCACCATCATCATCATCCTCGCTTGAATCTGTCACAATTATTTATAATGGGACAAACTTACGTACTGACGCGACCACAACTGCGGAAGTTGTTAAACGTGTAGATGCTGGCGAAACCTATCCAATTGTAGGTGCTAAAGATGATTTTTACGAAATACAATTAGAAGATAAAACCGCATTCGTCGCAAACTGGGTAGTCTCCACTTCACAAAGCACAGCGGTAACAACTAGCTATACAAAATCTGAGCCTCGAAAAAAAGGGACTCTAAACGGACTTACAATTGTTGTCGATGCTGGTCATGGTGGAAATGACCACGGTACAACTGGTCAGCGAGGAACTGACGAGAAAGATATAACATTGAAAACTGCGTCTCTTCTCGCATCCAAGTTAAGTGCAGCTGGTGCAAATGTTGTGATGACACGTGAATCAGATGAATATGTTGCACTTCGTAAACGTGTATCCGTTGCCCACCAGCATGATGCAGATGCTTTTATAAGTATTCACTATGACGCTACTGATAATAGTTCAATTTCAGGTTTTACCTCCTACTATTTAAATAACAATCAAAAAGGGCTTGCTGAAGCAATACACAATGGCCTTGCTAGTAAAATTAACATTAAAGATCGTGGTACACAGGAAGGAAATTACTTAGTACTTCGTGAAAACCGACAAAAAGCAGTGCTTCTGGAGCTAGGTTTTTTAAGTAATGCCAATGAAGAACGGATCATTACAACGGCTAAATTCAGAGAACAGGCTACACTCGGTATTTATCAAGGCATTTTAGATTACTTTGATGCAAATGAATAAAAAAGAACCTTCATTTTCTTATAATTTTAGAAAATGAAGGTTTTTATTTGTTTGTATTTATTTTGTCCAATGTAACCCATATAATTTCCTCCATACGAATAAAGAAGGGTGTATGATCAAACTCGATAACGATATGGTCAGGTAATACAGAGGTTAAAATACCTTGTTGGATACTTTTCTCTGTTTGCACTACAATTATTTGGCTAATCATCAACTTAAGTGTTTCATATAAATAAGGATTGGATATCCTTCCTATTTGCGTCATCGACGATACACTTCCTTCCTACAAATTTGCCATTCTTTTTAGTATATGTAGGAATGATAGAAAATGTACCTCTATTTTGACTCAAGTAGGATCGTGACTGGACCATCATTCGTCAATGCAACGTCCATCATAGCACCGAAAATACCGGTCTCTACTTGTAAGCCGTATCCACGTAAAGCATCATTAAAAGCCTCCCACAACGGTGCAGCTATTTCCGGTCTTGCTGCACTTGTAAAGCTCGGACGATTGCCCTTTTTTGTATCCCCATACAATGTAAATTGAGATACAGATAGGATTGCGCCACCATGCTCTAAAATGGAATGATTCATTTTCCCTTCACTATCTTCCCATAAGCGTAGATTTGCAATTTTTTTTGCTAGATATGCGACGTCTTCTGCTGTATCCTCATGTGTAATACCAACGAGAAGCACATAGCCTTTATCAATAGCACCTGTAACTTCCCCTTGTACCGTTACAGATGCGGCCTTACTACGCTGTAAAACTACTTTCATAATGTTTAACCCCTCAATCTATCAAAATCCGTTCCATCTGTCGTTTAAACTGAAGTGCCCTTACCGTATGAATACTAGTGCATCTAATTAATCACACGTTGCACAGAGTAAATATCCGGTGTTTGTTTAATGCGTTCAACAACCTTATGCAAATGTGAAATATTTGAAATAGAAATTGTTAGGTGGATGGTCGCAATTTTATCACGATCAGCGCGGCCACTCACAGCTAAAATATTCGTTTTTGTTTCGCTAACGATTTGCATGACTTCATTTAATATTCCAGGTCTATCAAAGGCAGAAACCTCGATGTCGACAGGATACTCTTTTTTCTCTGGTGTAAGCCCATGCTCCCATTCAACTTCGATTATACGCTCCTGCTCATCCTCTATTTGGATATTAGGACAATCCGCACGGTGTACTGATACGCCTCGACCTTTTGTAATAAAGCCGACGATGTCATCACCAGGAACAGGTGTACAGCAACGTGATAGTCGAATAAGCATATTATCAATGCCTTTTACAATAACGCCTGACTCTGTACGCTTTTGTGGAATCGGATTTTTCATTTTTTGTTCGATTTTTTCAAGTGCTTCTTCTTGCTCACGCTCTTTACGGCGTTTTTCGGCTAAACGATTTACAACTTGTTGTGCCGTAATACCATTCATACCAACAGCCGCATATAAATCTTCTTCATTCGTGTAATTAAATTTATCACAAACACGTTTTAAGTTTTCCGATGACATTGTTTCTTTCATGTCAAAATCTTGTGAGCGTATTTCTTTTTCAATCATCTCTTTACCTTTGATGATATTTTCCTCACGCAGATGACGTTTAAAAAATTGCTTAATCTTATTTTTTGCTTGTGATGATTGCGCAATTTTAAGCCAGTCACGACTCGGACCAAATGATTGCTTCGATGTTAAAATTTCAATGATGTCACCTGTTTTTAATGGTGTATCAAGCGGTACCATCTTACCATTAATTTTAGCTCCGATTGTACGATTGCCGACTTCTGAATGCACACGGTATGCGAAATCGATAGGTACAGAACCAGCAGGCAATTCAATAACATCCCCTTCAGGTGTAAATACGTACACCATATCAGAGAATAAGTCGAATTTTAATGACTCCATAAACTCTTCTGCGTTAGAAGATTCATTTTGGAATTCTAAAATTTCTCTAAACCACGTTAATTTTTGATCGACATTTTGTTTTTCAATATCAATCTTTTTACCTTCTTTATATGCCCAGTGAGCTGCGATCCCGTACTCTGCAATTTTATGCATTTCTTTTGTACGGATTTGAACTTCTAGTGGGTCGCCATAAGGCCCAATAACGGTCGTATGCAATGATTGATATAAGTTTTGCTTTGGCATTGCAATATAATCTTTAAAACGTCCAGGCATCGGTTTCCATAAAGTATGGACTATTCCTAACACTGCATAGCAATCTTTTATGCTATCAACAAGTACACGAATCGCTAATAAATCATAAATTTCATTAAATTGCTTTTTTTGTAGCACCATTTTACGATAAATGCTGTAAATATGCTTTGGACGACCATAAACATCCGCATCAATTTCGACATCAGAAAGTTGAGATTTCATTTCCCCCATGACATTGTCTAAATAAGCTTCACGTTCATCTCGTTTCTTCTTCATCAGACTGACAATACGATAATATTGCTGTGGATTTAAATATCGAAGTGCAGTATCCTCCAGCTCCCATTTTACTGTCGAAATCCCTAGACGATGTGCAAGTGGTGCAAAAATTTCAAGCGTTTCTTTCGAAATACGACGTTGTTTTTCAGCAGGTAAATGCTTTAACGTGCGCATATTATGCAGACGGTCAGCAAGCTTAATCAAGATGACGCGAATATCTTGAGCCATTGCTACAAACATTTTGCGGTGATTCTCCGCCTGTTGTGCTTCTTTCGATAAATATTTTATTTTCCCAAGCTTCGTTACTCCGTCAACAAGTACCGCAACTTCCTCGCCAAATTCACGGACTAAATCATCTCGTGTAAATTCCGTATCTTCAACAACATCGTGTAAAAAGCCTGCTGCCACAGTTTCTGGATCCATTTGTAATTCAGCTAAAATACCGGCAACTTGCACTGGGTGAATAATATACGGTTCACCAGAGCTACGAAATTGCTCAATATGCGCATCTCTTGCCAATTCATATGCTTTTTTCACGAATGCGACATTTTCCTCATTCATGTAGGATTTGACTAAATCAAAAACGTCCTCAGGAGTCAAAATTTGCTCTTTCGCCATAACATGTCCACCTTGCTCGTCAAATTTTTCAGATTAGATATAAACTTAATTGTATAAAAAATAGAGGTCGATTGTAAAGGGACTGTGTCATATAGTTTAGATAATATCGTGAACACTTTGTATTAATGGGTAAAAAATACATTATTATAGACAAAAAGACCCTTCACGAGGCAAGTGAGCTTCGCAAAGAGTCTATAATTTACTAGTTAGTTTGCTTTGTTGTAGGCAACAGCAATTTTCGCACCAACTACTGCATTGTTTTTCACTAATGCGATGTTTGCATCAAGGCTCTTACCTTCAGTTAATTCTTTTACTTTGCCAAGTAAGAATGGTGTTACATTTTTACCTTGAATACCATTTTCTTCGGCTTCTTGTAACGCTTTTTCGATAATGCTAGTGATGAATTCATGCTCAAGTGCCTCTGCTTCTGGAATAGGGTTTGCAATAACCGCTCCACCTCGTAAGCCTAAATCCCATTTAGCACGTAACATTGCTGCTACTTCTTCTGGTGTATCAAGCTTAAAGTTTACATCAAATCCGCTTTGGCGTGTGTAGAATGCAGGAAGCTCTGGAGTGCCATAACCTACAACAGGTACACCTTTTGTTTCAAGATATTCTAGTGTTAAACCGATATCTAAAATAGATTTAGCACCTGCACAAATTACAGCTACATTTGTTTGTGCTAATTCTTCTAAGTCAGCTGAAATATCCATTGTTGTTTCAGCACCGCGGTGCACACCACCGATACCACCTGTAACGAAAATTTCAATGCCGGCAAGCTCAGCACAAATCATTGTGGCAGCAACTGTTGTCGCGCCTAATTTTTTCGTAGCTAATAAATAGCCTAGGTCACGGCGAGAAGTTTTAGCAACACCTTGTGCATTACCAAACATTTCAAGTTCTTCGTCAGATAAACCGATTTTAATTTTACCGTCAATTAGCGCAATCGTTGCAGGTACCGCACCGTTGTCACGAATAATTTGCTCTACTTCACGTGCTGTTTGTACGTTTTGAGGATATGGCATACCATGTGAGATGATTGTTGACTCTAATGCAACAATTGGTAGTCCTTTTGCTTGTCCAGCTTTTACTTCTTCTGATAATACGATGAATTCTTTCATGTGTTATTCCTCCATTTCACTTTTTAACAATTCTTCTGATAATTCAGGTCTTACTGTGTACGGGGATGCAAGTGTATTTTTAGCATTCGTTAAGCCTGCATCAATGCAAACCTCAAAGGATTGTCCCCTTAACCAACTATGGATGACAGCACTTACAAAAGCATCACCCGCGCCAGTTACATCTTCAATTTTAGTGATTTTCTTAGCAGCAAAATGACTTGGTGTACTAGTTGTAGATGCAGCATAGACACCTTTGCTACCTGCAGTAATAATGACATGCTCGGCCCCTAATTGAAGAAGCTTTTGAATAGCTTTTTCATAGTTGGCATCGTTTTCAATTTTATGACCAACGATTGTTTCTGCTTCATCTGTGTTACAAATAAACCATGTAACCCCTTGCAATGTATCTGGTAATCGATTCATTTTTGGCGAAGATACCGGTACAATGACAAACGGAATAGCTCGCGCAATCGCTACTTGTTGGATGTAAGCTACCGTTTCTTTCGGGCAGTTTAAATCCATAATAAAGCAGCCTGCATTCATTAGCATTGGCTCATATTTCTTCAATAAACTTGGCAATAATAAATCATAAACTTCCATGTTTGCAACAGCTAATGCAAGTTCACCTTGCTCGTCCATAATCGCAGTATAAGAACCAGTTGAAGCATCTGGTAACTGCTCGACATAGCGTAAATTCATAAATGATTCTGATGCTTCTTGGATTACTTGCCAATCCGCATCCTTTCCAGCTGTCGTGAGCAACGTCACCTCATGATTAAGTCGACCTAAATTTTCCGCAATATTTCGACCAACCCCACCTACACTGAATGAGGAGCTAGCAGGATTAGAAGTTCCTAATTGCACGGTCCCTCTTACATGAAATTTCCGATCGAGATTAGCTCCACCGATACAAATAATTTCATTTTCCTCAGGTAAAATATAAGCACGGCCAACAATTTTCCCTTGCTTCGTTAAGCTCGACACTAGGTTTGCAAGTACTGGACGGGACAGATTCATCTTATCTGCCATCTCTTGCTGAGACATAAACGGATTTTTACGAATTAAAGCCAGTACCGCTTGTTCTCTTTCATTCATAGCATCACCTTTTATTATATTTGTTTATATCATAAACTTTTGTTTGAATAAAGTCAAACATTTCTCTTATTTATGCATGCTTACAAGGTTTTACAACAAAAAAATAGCACGCTAGAATACTTCCTAGCATACTATTTGTACTTTTCATGTCGTTTATACTATTATGTTCAATCCGTTCTGTTCATTACTATAGAATTCGTTTTAATGTGCTAGTTTATTCGGAGATTGCTTTTTCACGACGATAACAAACAAGCTAGCTAAAACACATAATACACCAGCTAAGAAAAACGCCCATGTGTACGAGTTGAAAAATTTATAAATTAAACCTCCACCATATGCTGCTACTGCAGCACCTGCCTGATGGGATGCAAAAATCCAACCATAAATAATACCACTTTTTTGCGTGCCAAAAATTTGTCTTGAAATACTAACAGTTGGCGGTACAGTTGCAATCCAATCTAATCCATAGAACGCAGTAAAAATAATGAGCAATGTAAGAGAACCTTGCATTAAGGCATACGGCAGTAAAACGAGAGAAGCACCTCTTAAAAGATAATACCAAAATAGTAACCAACGATTATCGAAGCGATCAGATAACCAGCCTGATAATGTAGTTCCGACTAAATTGAATATTCCCATGAACGATAGAAACGAAGCAGCCGTTACTAAAGGTACACCGAAACTAATACAATACGATACAAAATGCGTACCAATTAACCCGCTTGTTGATAATCCGCAAATAAAAAAACTACCTGCTAAAAGCCAAAATTCTTTCACTTTTATTGCAACGAATAAACCATTAAAAGCAATAATAATCGGGTTTTTCTTATTTTCTACTACACTTTCCGCTTTTTCTTCTTCAAGTCCATATGCAAGAAGCCCAACGTCCATCGGTTTATTTTTCATAAACAATAAAATAATGAAAAACATAATGGAGCTTAACACCATTATTAAAGCAATTGCCCATCGCCATGAAGAATTTTCAATAATCATTGCTAATATCGGGAGAAGAACTAATTGTCCTGTTGCCGTGCTGGCAGTTAATATTCCTAAAGCGAGCCCTCTTCTTTTTTCAAACCAATGATTCGCAACAAAAGGACTTAAAACGGTTAAAAAGAGGCTAGCCCCTAGACCAATAATAAAACCCCAAATAATAATCAATTGCCATGCTTGCTGCATTAATAATGTGAGCGATATGCCTATAATTAATATCGCCATAGCAGCTAGCATCATTTTCTTTAATCCCAGAACTTCAAGTAATGCCGCCATAAACGGACCTGAAATTCCGTATAAAAAAAGACTAATAGCAAAAGCCATTGCTATTACCGAACGATCCCACCCAAATTCATGTTCAAACGGGCCAATAAAAACACCTGATGAGGATAAGGTAATGCCAGCTACAATAATTGAAAAAAAAGTTATCATTAAAATAAACCAACTGTAATGAATACGTTTCATAATGCCACCTACATTTCCAGTAAAATGTAAAACGATTGTTTTTATATGAAAAAAATTTAGAAAACAGGTATGTTAAAAATATATGTATATACATATATAATAATGACTCGCTATTTTAGATGTCAAGAAAATAATTCCATTTTAGTGGTACAATATAGTTTAACGAAAAACTTAAAAGGAGATCTAGTTATGGAGAAAAATTACACAGACATTGACTATACTCAAATTTGCGTTTGTGCGAATCTTAGAAAAAAGACTAGGGCCGTTACGCAGCTATATGATAAAGCTCTTGAACCCACTCATTTAAAAGTTACTCAATACTCGATGCTAGCAAATATTGCCCATCATAAAGCAGTTTCAGTTAGTCAATTGGGTGATATTCTATTACTTGATCAGACAACGATAACCCGTAATGTCAATCTATTGAAGAAAAATGGCTATGTGGATGTTACGCGTGATACACAAGATGGCCGAACAAAGATAATTTCTTTAACGGCTATAGGAATCGAAAAATTAAATGAAGCAAAGCCAATTTGGATGGACATACAGGAAAAAATCATAGAGGATATTGGACTTGAAAAATATATAGAATTTTATGAAACGCTAAAAAAAATTCAAAAAGTAGTGAAATCCTACGACTAATTTATCAGAATTGTTTGGGTGCCTGGCACTTTATAAAAAAAAGGCTGTCCCAATATTCGGGACAGCCTTTTTCGTTTATTAATATTGAATTAATGTTTTCATGCTTAGATCGCCAAGTTTTGCACGACCGTTTAGTTCGATTAGCTCAATTAGGAATGCACAGCCAACAACTTCCCCACCTAATTGTTGAATTAGGCGAACAGTTGCCTCCACTGTACCACCAGTTGCAAGTAAATCGTCACAAATAAGCACTTTTTGACCTGGTTTGATGGCATCTTTATGCATTGTTAATGTATCTTTACCATATTCTAAACCGTAATCTGCACTAATTACTTCACGTGGCAATTTTCCTGGTTTACGAACTGGTGCAAAGCCAATTTCAAGCGCATAAGCAACTGGGCAGCCTATAATGAAACCACGAGCTTCAGGACCTACAATAATTTCTGCGCCAACTTCCTTAGCGTATTCAACGATTTGATCTGTTGCATATTTATAAGCTGGACCGTTATCCATAATTGTTGTAATATCTTTGAAGCTAATGCCTTCTTTTGGCCAGTTCTCAACTGTTGTCACGTATTGCTTTAAATCCATAGTTCTTGCTCCTCCTACGAAATTGTATTCGTATATAAATTTAATCGTTCATCAAACCATTGCTTTAGCTCTATATATGGTGCATAGACAAGTTTTTGCTCTATTTCAATCTGTTCTGAACGTTGTTTGTAAGACGGCGCCTCAGTTAATGCCGTTTTCGGCGCATTCACGTTGACAGTCGTCAGTCCACTCTCCATTCTAACAAAATTGAGCTCAAAAAACACCTGTGTCATAAATTTTAATGCTTCTAACGGCCAACCCGTATGCTTTGCTAAATCCGTTAAATGCATATCTAATGGAAATGCAGGGCGTTGCTTTAGAAATTTATAGTACCAGGCAAATTGTTCACGCGTAGGCATTCCGTTGAAGTACTGGGAATCTGGCATATAAAAATGAGCATAAATACGGGAAGGTGCAGTTTTTTGTAATACATTTTCTAATAATTGAACGTTGTGTGGTAAATCGAGCAACACAATATAATTTGTTTGCTCTACATTGGTCAGCTCAGCATCAACTAATTGAATTGGCACATCTAGCAATGAGTGATAATAGCTCATCGTCTCAGGACGGAACGCATAAAAAATAGCTTCCTCTTTTGGCACTGTATGCAACCAACGAGATGTTTGACGAATTCCACGAATATCAAATAATTGCCACTCTGTCGTTTGAACATCCTCAATCATAAATTGTGGCTTTTTACGTCCTTGCCACTCATTAATTTGAAGATCGCCAATAAACGATACTTTAATGCCGTATGTCAGCTCATTATACAAATGCCCTTTATTAAAACCTACACTATCCAATTTCTCAAGGCCGTCGGTTAATTCCATTTTAATGTGATTTTCAGCAGCACCAATTTTACGCATCGATGCAATTTCCACATCTTCAAGTACATACACTGGTTTCTGGAAATCTGTGCCGAACGGGCCGAGCGTCGCAATTTCTTCTATGGCATCCGCAGAAATCTCATCAATTTTAAGCGGAATATCAATTGAAACAACGGGCGTTAATTGCTCTTCTGTTAAGCATTCTCTTGCTTGTACATCCAAACGCGCTCGAAGTTCATCTACATGCTCCAATGGTAACGTCATTCCTGCTGCCATCGGATGTCCGCCGAAATGTGGTAAAATATCTCTGTTTTTCGCCAATTCATTATATAAATGGAACCCTTCAATACTACGTGCAGACCCTTTTGCTGTCCCTTTCTCAAAGTCTAGTGACAGGACAATTGTTGGACGATAATAAAGTTCAACAAGTCTTGATGCTACAATACCTACAACGCCAGCATTCCAGCCTTCCCCTGCTACAACTAAAACAAGTGAATCCCCAATCTTTTCATCTGCTTCGATTAAGGCAATCGCCTCATCTGTAATACTTTTCACGATATCTTTACGTTCTGTATTACATCCATTTAGCTGTTTCGCTAGTGCTGTCGCCTTTGGTGCATCCTCTGCCATTAGTAACTCAACAGCTGGAGACGCTTCGCCAAGTCGACCAACTGCATTTAAACGTGGCCCAAAATAAAAGCCAATCGTTTCTTCATTGATAGTGGCTTGCTCTGCACTTGCTACTTCGCACATTGCCTGTATCCACGGGCTAAGTGAACGTCTCATTTCCTCAATGCCACGTTTTACAAGATAACGGTTTTCGTCGACTAGTGGTACTAAATCGGCAACGGTACCAATTGCCACAAACTCAAATAAATGTGTTGGCAGCTCACCATATAGGGCATGCGCTAATTTAAATGCCACACCAACACCCGCCAGCTCACCAAACGGATAATGACCCTCAGGTACACGTGGATGTAAAATGATATCCGCTTGTGGTAACTCTTCTCCAGGCTCATGGTGATCTGTCACAATCACATCCATTCCAAGTTCCTTTGCCACTCGAATCGGTTCAATACCTGAGATACCATTATCCACCGTTAGTATTAATTGAATGCCTTCTTCATAGGCTTCACGAAATAACGCTTCGCTCGGACCATAGCCATGTAAAAAACGGTTAGGTATTTTAAAAGACACATCTGCTCCAAGGTCTTGTAGGACATTGAGCATGACCGTCGTACTTGTCACACCATCGGCATCATAATCTCCGTAAACTAAAATTTTCTCATTATTTTCAAGCGCTTTTTGGATGCGCTCTACCGCTTCTGCCATACCATGCATTAAAAACGGATCATGTATATTTGCTTCTGTCATATTTAATAAGCTTTCTGCATCAGCTGATGTTGAACAGCCTCGGGCCACCAAAATTTTCGCCGCAATAGCAGAAAGTTGTAAGTCATTTTGTAATGTTTGTACAAGTTGTGCGTCTGGACGCTCGACCTGCCATCTTTTTTTCGATAAAATCATATTTCTCACTTCCTCACGAAGGCTATTATACCGAAAATCGAGTATGTTCGCACTATCCACTAGCTTACTAGATTTATCCTGATTTAATAGATTGTCTATTTTTTCGTTATTTCTAACATGCAAGACACTTTCCTTCCGCATATTAAAAAGCCTACTCTAAAAAAGAGTAGACTTCGGAGTGGACGGCGACAAATAAAGTGCCAGGCACTCAAACAATTTCAGTTCCTTTTGAGGCTGCGACTAATGCTTCGATTTTAGCAACATTTCCTTCATGCAAAGCCGCCACTATTGTACTGCCTACAATTACGCCATTGCCAAGGGCACCCATGCTCACCACTTGTTGAGGCGTTGAAATGCCAAAGCCAGCTAACACAGGTATGTGACTCATATTACGCAAACGTGTAAAATGACCTTCTAAATCATCTGCAAAGCTTGCACGAGCCCCAGTAATACCGTTCACAGTTACTGCATAAACGAAACCTTGACTAGCCGCTGCTATACGAGCAATTCGCTCTGGTGGGCTTGTTAACGATACAAGTTGCACAATGTCAACACCATGGGGATTTAAAGTTTGACGAAGTATTTCACTTTCCTCTAGTGGTACATCAGGAACGATTAACCCTTTTATCCCCCCTGCTTCACAAGCGATGGCAAATTGCTCTAAACCATAAGCTAAAACTGGATTAAAATATGTCATAACGGCTAATGGAACTGTAATCTCTTGACGGAATGAAGCAAGCGCTTCTAGAACTTTTCGCAATGTTACACCTTCTGCCAAAGCTCGTTCTCCTGCCTGCTCTATCGTAGGACCATCCGCAACAGGATCGGTAAAAGGAATACCCACTTCAATGGCTGTCACACCCATTTTTTGTAATGACAAAATAGTTGGCTTTAACGTTTCAAGCCCACCATCTCCTGCCATAATATAGGGCACAAATGCTTTATTACCAGCGTTGTTCACTTGATCAATTGCCTGCTGTAATGTTGTCATTATTTATCACCTCCAAGTACTGCACGAACAGTATGTACATCCTTATCACCGCGGCCTGATAAACAAACAACAATGATATCACCAGCATTCATTTCTTTTGCAAGCTTTGCTGTATACGCAATAGCATGTGCACTTTCCAGAGCCGGTAAAATACCTTCTGTGCGACTTAGTAATTGTAGACCTTCAAGCGCTTCATCATCTGTAATAGAATCAAAATTTGCGCGTCCAATATCATGCAAATAACAATGCTCTGGCCCCTTCCCAGGGTAATCAAGACCTGCTGAAATGGAATGTGCCTCCTGAACAAAACCATTGTCATCTTGAAGTAAATACATGTATGCTCCGTGAAGAACGCCTAACTGACCACCTGCAATGGCCGCAGCGTGTTTCCCTGTATCAATACCACTTCCAGCTGCTTCTACACCGTATAACGCTACCGATTCATCATCGACAAATGGATGGAACATGCCAATAGCATTACTGCCACCGCCTATACAAGCGACAACGGCATCTGGTAAACGTCCTTCTTTTGCAAGGACTTGTGCTCTTGTCTCCACACCAATGATACGTTGGAAATCACGCACTATTTTCGGGAAAGGATGAGGACCTAGAGCTGAGCCTAAAATATAATGTGTATCTTCGACATTCGTCACCCAGTAACGAAGAGCAGCATTAACTGCATCTTTTAGCGTTTTCGAACCTGTTTCAACAGACTCTACCTTTGTGCCAAGTAGCTCCATACGAAAAACATTTAATTGTTGTCGTTTGATATCTTCAGCACCCATAAAAACAACACATTCCAGATTTAACAATGCACAAGCAGTCGCTGTCGCTACTCCATGTTGTCCTGCTCCCGTTTCCGCCACTATTTTCTTTTTACCCATGCGCTTGGCAAGAAGCGCTTGACCAATAGCATTATTAATCTTATGAGCGCCTGTATGATTTAAATCTTCACGCTTCAAATAGATTTTGGCTCCACCAAGCTCTTTTGTTAAATTTTCAGCATAGTACAGCGGTGTCTCACGACCTACATATTCCTGTAAATAATAAGCTAGCTCGTTTGTGAATATTGGATCTGCCATCGCCTCATCAAAAGATGCTTCTAATTCTATTAATGCCGTCATTAATGTTTCTGGAACATACTGGCCGCCAAATTTCCCGTAGCGCCCTTCCTTCGTCGGTACACTATTTGCGATTGAATTTGTCATTATGCTCTCCCCCTCTTACTGCTTGTAAAAATGCTTCTATTTTTTTCGTGTCTTTGCTACCCTCCGTCTCAACACCGCTTGAAACATCTACCATAGAAGGTGATACAAGTGACAGCGCCTCTTGAATATTTTCTAATTTCAAGCCACCTGCTAGTATTAGCTTGTCTCGTTGGATGCCGGCTGCCTCAAGTAATGTCCAATCAAACGTATGACCACTTCCGCCTTTATAATCCGTGCCAGGAGCGTCGAATAAATAATAGTCAACATCATAGTTGGTCGCCGCCTGCACATCCTCCGCGCAATGGACAGAAAGAGCCTTAATCGAAGGATAGCCTTGCTGAACAATAAAGGCCGGCGTTTCCTCGCCATGATACTGCACATAATCCAATGGCACACTCGAGACGGCCAGTTGTAATTCCTCAGGTGTTGGATTAACAAAAACACCTATTTTCATAATTCCTTCAGGTACATGCTGTGCCAATTGTTGCGCCTGTTCTATGGACACTTGGCGTTTACTTGGTGCAAAGACAAAACCGATGGCATCCGCTCCTCCTAGCACCGCCGCTTTCACATGCTGTACTTCTTTCAAACCGCAAATTTTTACTTTCGTCATACTGATGCACCCTCTTTATTTACTTGTAATTGTCGAAGTGCACTGCCTGCATCGCCACTGCGCATTAATGATTCTCCTACAAGCACAGCACTTGCGCCCATTGCCGCAACCTTTTTAGCATCTTCATTGTGCCAAATGCCGCTTTCACTAATCAGCACCCGTTGCTGCTCAAATGGAAAAGCCTCTGCAATTTCTTTCGTACGTGCTAAATCTACTTCAAATGTGCGTAAATCTCGATTATTGACACCAATTAACTTTGCACCTAGAGCTAGTGCTCGTTCAAGCTCTTCAACATCATGAACTTCTACTAGCACTTCTAGCCCCAAGCTTGTTGCAAAGCTAAATAATTCTTGTAACGTTACATCGTCAAGTGCTGCAACAATTAGTAAAATAATAGATGCCCCAGCAGCCTTGGCAAATCGAATTTGCACACGATCAATCATAAAATCTTTACAAAGTAATGGTGTTTGCACAGCTTTCGCAACTGCAGCCAAATCTTCAAACGAACCTTGAAAAAATGCTTTGTCAGTTAAGACCGAAATAGCTGCTGCACCTGCTTCAGCATAAATTTTCGCCTGTTTTACAGGATCAGCGCCTTGTGCAATAAGGCCCTTCGACGGAGAAGCACGTTTCATTTCCGCAATGACTTGCAAAGTGTCAGCAGTGTTTAACGTTGCAAAAAGAGAGTTGCGCTTTATTTCGTTGAAATCGGCTAATGGATCTGGCTGTGTAAGTAAGTCGGCTACCTCTATTTTTTTTTGTTCTATAATTTTAGTTAATATATTCATTGCCCAATCTCCACCTCTTTAATTTGCTCACTATAAGCGGCTACTGCCTCTAATTTTTGTAATGCGCGTCCACTGATGATACTATCCCTAGCAATAGCCACACCTTCTTTGACGGTTTGCGCAATCCCATGGCCAAATAAACCAATTCCAGCGTTTAGCAATACCGTATCAAAATAAGCACTTTGTTCACCTGCCAGCAATTTGCGCATAATGGCTGCATTGTCGTTAGCATTGCCACCTCGAATCGCTTCTAAAGGTGCATAGTGAAGTCCTGCGTCCTCTGCTGTTAAGGCAAACGGAATCAAATCTCCCTTATCTACTAAGACAAATGTATTTTGACCAGCAAGTGACGCTTCATCTAAACCCATTGGACCAGAAACAACTATCGCTCGCTCACGTCCGAGCATTTGTAAAACGGAAGCATATTCCATTACAAAGTTTGGTCGATTAATGCCAGTAAACTGAGTTGATAATGGGACTGGATTTGTCAGTGGCCCGACAAGATTAAAAATAGTTGGCTTTCCTAAGGCACGGCGCACCTCTCCGATACGCTTCAATTTTGGATGTACATTTGGAGCATATAAAAAAGCAATACCTTCTTTTTCTAAAAGCTCTACCGTTTGCTCAATAGAAATATTTGTATGAATACCTAATGCCTCTAACACATCCGCACTACCTGATGCAGATGAAATTTTACGATTACCATGCTTAGCCATTTTGACACCTGCCCCCGCTAATACAAAGGCTGATGCAGTACTAATATTAAATGTATTTAATCCATCACCACCTGTACCACAGTTATCCATATAGACACCTGCTTTAGCTGGTACTTCCAGTGCAAATGAACGCATAACCGTTGCTAATGCCGCCACTTCATGAGCCGTTTCGCCCTTTGCCGATAAGCTTAATAAAAAATTAGCTATTTCTTCTTTCGGTGTAGTTTGTTGGAACATCCATTTTGCCGCTTCTATCATTTCCTCGTACATTAAATGTTGACGCTGCTGAACCTTTCTTTTTATCATTTCCATTATTTTATCTCACCTTCATTTTTCAAATGTTGTAAAAACGACTGTTCTTCCGCTGTTACTTGTTTCAGTACATTTTTCACATTTGAATATTTTGTTACCGTTATCGTGGATTGCATATGCATTGTTTCATTTTCAACAACAATTGACTTACCAGTTAATGCAAAATCTAAATGCCCATTAAATCCTATAAATCCTATAGCACCACCAAAAACACCTGCTGTTTGCGTTGTTTTTGCTATATTACTCTCGGTTTGTTGATCTGGCATACATGTAGATGAAAATGGCGGTATTGTCGCAGCTAAGACATCTATTGCATGTAGCATCGGTAATAGTTGCCCTTCTACATAGGATGTCATATGCAGCTTCTGCTTCGAACGCTCAATTCTCATCGCATCAATCACTTGAATAGAATCACGAAAACATACATTTGCTAGCTCTTGTTGTACAGCCGTAACAAGAACTGCATGCGATTTCCTCACTTCAGTATTTTCGTACAGCTTACGTTCATTTTCTCTATCTTCTAAGTTGGTTGTGCCGCGTGGAAAAGAGCCCTCCGTAGGTGTCGCAATAACGCGTTCACCCTTTACTTGAACCAAACTTTCAGGCGATGTTCCCATCACAATATGATCATCAAATGTTACATAATACATATATGGGGCAGGATTTTTCTTTCGTAATTGACGATATAATGCAAAGGCATCTCCATGCATAGTAGCTATAAAGTGTTTGGAAAGAATAACACGTGTATGCTCCTCGCTTAACGTCTCTGTTAAGTTTGTAACAGATGTTGCAAATTGTTTATCTGATAACGGCTTTAGCGCATGATAGCTCCATGTTGTATCTTCAACTTCTTTGCCTGTTAATAACTGCAGAGCCAATTCCTCTAAATTCGGCTCTTTATTTTCTGCATCGATGTTTGTATGGATCAATGTAACTTCATCCGTTAGGTGGTCAAAAACAACGATTGTTTCATAAACATGAAAATGTATATCTGGTCCCTCTAAAATTTCTTGATTTCTTGCTACATTGTTTGTAGCACCACTGCCAATATAACCTATTGCACCACCTGAAAATGGAAATTCAGTCGTATTCGAAATACGAGGCATCAAGCGTTTCAACAATACGAAAATGTCGCCTTTATGTGTATACGTTTTTCCCGTTTTATAGGAGTATTCCGTAATCTCATCGCCTATACCTTTATATGTTTTTCGAGGATTGGCACCTATGAACGAATAGCGTCCTGCCCCTTCATGCTGTGCTGAACTTTCTAGCAAAAATTTATGTGTACCTTGCAAGCGTCTAAAAATTAATATTGGCGTTAACGAATCCCCATTTATTTTCTTTACCTTTGTTCTTGAACTGGTTGTTTGCATATCGACTAAACTCCTTTTAAACATTAATTTTACGTTTCTCGATTTAGCAAAAGCATAAAACAAAACAAAAAAAGCCCTCTGCAAAAAGGAATTTTCCTAATTACAGAGGACGATCATGACCGCGTTGCCACCTCATATTAGAGCTATAAAGCTCTCACTTATGTGCATCATTTTTACCTATAGCAAATAAAATCTATCGCAGTGTTTTTTGTGCGAAAAATTTATAGGCATATGTCTATTAAACAGTTGTGTAGTTAACTGTTTAAGATGAAGCACCCCCGATAACGTGGGGAATCCGTTTGCTATTTGCATAGCAACTCTCATAAGTCCATTCACATAAGCTACAAATCAGTTTTCACCAGCCACTGACTCTCTAGATTGCACACTTATGCTACTACTCTTATTCAACAATTTCTCAGCTATTCTCGTCTATGCTCTGCTCATCTGTTCTAGGCTGATCTCGCTCCCGAGACCTTCTACCGTATCCGAACGAAAAGTTAGCCTTATTCTATGCCACCCTACAATAATTGTCAACCAATTCTGATTAAAAGATTACAAAGTTGCTTACTTCTTTTCACATTTGTTATGGACTTTCATTATTTTAAGTAGATAAAATAAACCAACGAACAAAAATATAACTCCTAAAAAATTCAATACAATATTTTTAAGTAATTCATCTTTTACAGTAATATTTAAAAAGAAAGAACCAACCAGCACAATAAACAAACTCAATACAATTTTCAGCAATTTCATTAAATTTCCCTCCTATAAAATCACTTGTTAGTTTAATTTATTTCCTTTTCTATATATAATTTATATATCATATTTATAGTCTTTTAAAGAAAGGAGTATAATCATGAAAAAATTTCTAAACCTTACAGCGTTAATACTACTAGTAATATTTACTCTCAATCTCCCCTCAGCTAATGCAGAAGTATCATCAAATAATAAAAGATTTATTTTAACTGACTCTGCAACAAAAGAAAGTTTCATCGTAACAATAAATACTGACAACGGCATAAAAACGGTGATTGTAGACGACGGAAACACGACTGAAAACATTGTCTACGATACTAAAAAAAATGAAATGTTTTTAAACGGTGAAAAACTTTCAGATGAAATAGTAAATTCTTTAAAAAAATTTGCTGAAATTGAAAATGAGCATACATCAATCAATAACCATCAATCTATTCACTTGCAAAACAATAATCCAAGACCTTTATCAGTTGATCAAGGTGCTGGATTTGGTACAACATGGGTTTATTAATTTACAGATTATGGACAAATTAATGTATCTGGCTTAACTAAAGCTGCACTATTAGGTGTCCTCGCAGCCATACTTACAAAAAATGTAATAGTAGGTGTTCTAGCTTCTATAGCAACTGCCATTTTTTCTTCAGTCTCTTCTGAAAGAAGAAGTGTATATTATAAGCACATCAGATATACAAAACCACACGAACAGTTTCTCTTACTATATAAAAGATATAAAGAAGATGTATATTTTTACAAATACTCACAATATATAGGGCTAATAAGACATGAAACAATCTATCATTAACACAATAAAAGATTATTATTAGAAACACTAAAATTTTCAACAAAAATTCTCAATAATTAAGTTATTTGTAAAACACTAATCCTAACCATACAAAAAGAGCCATCTCAACATCAGTTGAGAATGGCTCTTTTAACTATTTATTAAACAGTAGGTTCGTCTGTTCCCCATTGTTTTTTCTCTTTTTTGTGTAATTGACCATCTGATTTTTTCATCTCACGCACTTTTAGTGAGTACCAGATTTGGGCTGCAATACAGATTGAAGAATACATACCTGTAATTAAACCAATTAATAACGCAATTGAGAACGTTTCAATTGATGGTGCACCGAAAATTAGGAGCGACACTACTACGATAATTACTGTTAATACTGTATTTACAGAGCGTCCCATCGTTTGACGTAATGATTTATTAACAATGTTCGCCAAAACTTCTCTGTCTTTAATCGTATCATACTGCTCTAAGTTTTCACGCATACGGTCAAATGTAACAATTGTATCGTTAATGGAGTAACCAACAATTGTCAGTACGGCTGCAATAAACGTAATGTCCACTTCTAAGCGCATAAAACTAAAGACAGCAATGATAAGGAATACGTCATGCAGAAGCGATACAATCGCGCCAATACCCATACGCCATTCAAATCGAATCGCTACATAAATAATGATTCCAAGTGCAGCAAGAGCTAATGCTTTAATAGCATTTTTCACGAGCTCTTTACCGATAGTTGGAGATACAGTACTTACTGCAGGCTCATGACCATATTTCTCGCCTACTACCTTCTTGAATTTTAAAACTTCACTTTGTGATAAGTCATCTTTATAACGGATAACCGCCATATTACTTTTCTCACCTGAAAGCACAATATCATCAGATGGGAAACCGATGCTAGCCACATATTTTGAAACTTCTTCTTTCGTTAATGTTTGATCCGCTTCAATTTGCGCTCGCGTACCACTTGAGAAGTCAATTCCAAGATTTAAGCGGAAAATTCCAAGAACGACAATCCCTGCAACAAAAATAGCTAAAGAGAGCGTATAGAATTTTTTACGGTTGTGTACAAAGTCAAAACGATCAAATTTTGTTGATAAATCTAATGTACCGATTTTTTCATCCAAGCTATGTTGTTTAGATCTTGGTATACCAAACCATGCTGGATTATTAAAGTAACCGCTGTTTACAAGTAATCCTAATAGCACACGAGAACCCCAAACAGCCGTTAAGAAGCTCAATAAGATACTAATGATTAATGTTGTTGCAAATCCTTTAACAGAGCTTGTACCGAAGTAGAATAATACACCTGCAGCTAATAATGTTGTGAGCTGCGCATCGACAATCGCTGATAAAGATTGTTTTGAACCAATCTGGAATGCTTGTTTTACCGAATAACCAACACGTAGCTCTTCCCGAATACGTTCTGCTGCCAAGATATTGGCATCTACTGCCATCCCTATTCCGAGCACGATAGCTGCAATACCTGGCAATGTTAACACGGCATTAATCCAGTCGAACACAACAAGTACTAGGAATGTGAAAACAGCAAGAGTAATAATCGAAATGAAACCAGGTAAACGGTAGTAGAATAGCATAAATAGGAATATTACTATTACGCCTACAATCCCTGCAAATACTGTACTTTTTAATGCTTGGTCACCGAATTGTGCACCAACTGATGTAGAGTAAATCTCATCAAGTTTCACAGGAAGTGCCCCTGCATTTAAAATACCTGCTAAATTTTTTGTTTCGTCAACTGTAAAGCTACCACTAATCATTACATCTGTAGTATTTAATGTTTGACTAACTGTTGCTGCAGAAGCATAGCGAGGTTTCGCTTTTTGTGATTCCGCTTTATAAGAATCGACGCCTTCTTCAAAGTCTAGCCATACAACAAGTAAATTTTGGCCTTGTGGTTTGGCAGCAATTTTACTCGTAATATCCGCAAATTTTTTCGCATCTTTTAACGTTAGCGAAACAATTGGACGGTTTTGTTGGTCAAAGGAAGCTGACGCACCATCAGCCTTTAAATCATCACCATCTAAAAGTAAATTATCATCGACATCACGGAATGTTAAATTCGCAGATGTAGATAGCATTTTACGAGCAGATTCTTGGTCTTCAACCCCCGCTAATTGCACGCGAATACGGTTTTTGTCTTCAACCTGTATGCTTGGTTCACTTACCCCAATTGCATTGACACGGTTACTAAGAGCTGTTGCCGTTGCGGTTACAACCTCAGGTGTGATTTTTTGTCCTTCTTTTAATTCGTTGACCTCATAAAGTACCTCAAACCCGCCTTGTAAATCAAGACCAAGCTTGATGTCCTTTAAGACGCCATCTACAGTCGTACCCATGGAAGCTGCAAATAGCACCAAAAGTAGCACGAATGCAACAATTCGACTTCTTAATTTCATCTATAAATCCTCCTCGAATTGGTGCAAGGGCATCCCTTACACTGCAAACAAGTATACTAGCAATACCTTTTGAAACCTGTATTCCTCCTTTTCCTTAGAATAATTGTAGCTCGTGCTTCAAAAGGGTTGCTTTACTTATTTTAATCGTTCAATAACGCGCAAATCCCGTACTAATAGAAGATGCGTCTCCCATTTCATTATGAATAGTAAGCGGAACATTTATGTAGGGAAATCAAAATTCCTTACAACTTTTTACAGCCTTTTTTTTAATATGGCTTGTACAAAGTAAAAAAGCGCAACACACTCATTATGAAACACGTTGCGCTTGGTGTCAATTCAACACTGTATTATTCTTATTAATCTTTTACAGAACCGACATATTCTGCTTGTGTTTTCACCGGACCAAGCAATGATTTTAGTTCCTCTGTGTTTATTTCTGCAAACCAATCATCACTTTGTAAAAACTCTACTTGGTTGAATGAGACAATATCGGACGGTGATACTGCAAAAATAGTAGCAATAATTTCATATAAGCGCAATTGCTCTATATTTTTTTTCCGCCATTTTTTTTCTACGCAAAAACGCCATAATTCTTCTGCTGTAATCGCATCATAATTATAATACTTAAATTCTGCAATCTTACTATCAATTGCCGGACGAATTTTTTCAAATAGTTGTGCATGTTGCATACTCATTTTGAATCATCTCCAATCAAAGTTGTATCGTAAGAAGTGTTTGCATACAAATAGTGTAAATGAATTTTTGCGGCTTGAGAAGGGACGGATGGCATGAGTTCTTTTGTAAGAGGTACACTATTTTTAATGTTTGTGATTTTCTTATCTAAACTCTTTGGCTTCTTTTATAGAATGCAGTTTATGCGTATTGCTGGTGAAGAGGCAGTCGGTATTTATATGACCGCCTATCCTGCATTTATTTTCTTCATCTCACTCATTCAACTTGGACTACCTATCGCTGTAGCAAAAATTGTAGCTGAATTACTAGCAAAAAATAAACGCGAAAGCATTTTTGGCGTGATGCGTACAGCAATCCTTTGGTCATTTATTGGTATGATTGTTTTTATGCCACTCGTTGCACTAACAATACCTTATATCTCTACTACGCTGTTACATAATGAACAAACAACCTTTACACTTTGGATTGCACTATTCGCTGTGCCAGTTTCGGTTGGTTCAGGATTACTTCGCGCTTATTTACAGGGCGTTGCTAAAATTACACCAACTGCTTGGGCACAAATGCTTGAACAAATTGTTCGTATCGGGTTTATTACCTTCATGTTACCACTGGTTGCTGCTTATAATAATGCTTCGATAACTGCAGCTTCTGCAATGGGTATTACACTGTTAGCTGAAGTAGTTGCTTTCTTGTATTTATGGCTACATTATACGGTTTCAAAGAAAAAATTATTGCCAAGAAAAAGCAAAGTGGAGTCCTATCCTGCTTCACCTATGTTGCGGGTTGCCGTACCTTCAGCAGGAAGCAAACTATTTGGCTCTTTCACTTGGTTTTTAGAACCAATTATCTTTTTAAAGGCATTAACGATGGCAGGATTGACAGCATCTGCCGCGACTATATTATACGGAGTTATTTCAGGTGTTTTAGTGCCCCTGCTATTATTCCCAGCCTTTGTATCCACAGCACTTTCAATTGTCCTTATTCCTGCTGTCAGTGATGCAGTCGCTCGTCAACATAACGCTCTTTTACAGGAACGTATATCCGTTTCTCTACGCTTATCTTCATTGGTAGGTTGCGTCGCTGCTACGTATTTTTTCGTACACGGTGATGACTTAGCAATGAAATTATTTCACTTAGAAGAAAATAGAGGCTATGTGAAAATATTAGCACCCATTTTTTATTTTTATTATATTCAAAGTCCATTACATTCGATTTTACAAGCTGTCGGTGAAGCTCGTGCTGCAATGATGAATTCAATATACGGTGGCCTTGGCAAACTATTCGTCATGTTTGTACTGGCCTCCCAACCTGGGATACAAGAAAAAGGTGCTGTTGTAGCAATTGGCTTCGGTGTGTTACTTACATCGTTCTTGCATATCGCTACAGTTAGACAACGTAAAAATTTACGCGCAGGCTTCCGTATGTTTGTTGTACCTTATAGTTGTTTTATCGGCGTTTGTATTGCGCAATATTTCTTCATGCAAATTATGCCATTACCGTTCCTATTAAGTAGCTGTGTTACATTATTTTTACTATTTACGCTGTTATTACTGACAAACCAATTACGCTTTACAGATTTCCTTTATATACGTAAATTAGCCAAGAAGGTTTAAAATTCCTTTAATTGAATATGGAGTCGATTGTCTTCCCATATACAAAAGAACACCGTACTAGTATCCTGAATATTATTTTTAGCTAGCTCTTCCATTAACCATTCTTCATCCTTATGAATAATCAATAAGTGTCTATTTTGGATATCACCATCAATGATCAGCGGATAGATAAATGCCTTCTCATCCTTTTTGTAAACGGAAAGGTTGCCAGAAGGCTCTAAGTAAGCATAAGCAATTTCAGTAACAGAAGCGATGCCATTTTCACGTAGTTGCTGACATAGGTCATCCAAATTATAGCGTTGCTTCCGCATTTCTTTTTCTTGGATAATACCATCTTTAACGAGAAGTGCTGGTTCACCGTCAACTAAATCACGTATCTTTTTATTTTTTAACGATAAATAAGCACTCAATATTTGAATAAAGAGCAAAATAATAATCGGTAAAATGGCATTAAATAAAGGATTTTCGTAATCATCAAGTGCAAAAGCAGCAACTTCCGCAATCAAAACAAACACGACTAAATCGATGACAGAAAGTTCACCTACTTCACGTTTACCCATTAAACGAAAAACAATAAGTATAAACACATATAAAAAGCACGTTCTAAAAATAATTGTTAAATATTCTTCCATACAGACACCCCCACAATATCAAGGTGACCGTATCAGTTGCTTTTTATACAAAAAAGCTGTGTCAAAAATGCGCACATTTCGACAAAGCTTTTAGAATTGCAAAGGCGTTGTCCAAAAATTATTTGGGACAACGCCTTATATTATTATACTTGGTCATTTACGACACGTCCAATTGCTTGACGGTCAAATTTAACGCGAACATTATCAGCGATAACTAAAGTGATAGCAGTGTCCTCGATTGAGTCGATCACACCATGTAAGCCACCGATTGTAATAACTTTATCACCGCGCTGTAAGCTTCCTTGCATATTTTGCGTTTCTTGCTGTCTCTTTTTAGCAGGACGGATTAAAATGAACCACATCGCAACGAACATCAATATAATAGGCGCAAATCCTAAAATTGATTCCATATTCATATTGTTAGCCCCCTTTCCAAATCTCACTTTTTTAGTATAGACTATTTCACCCTAAAAAAGCGATGGACAAGCCCAAAATTTTTCTATATTATCAATAGTTTTTCTATAACAGGTAAATTTTCGCTAAGATGCATTCCATTTTTAGAAGTTTTTAGCATCTGGTCCATTAAAACCGTACTTCTCGAAAAATTCTTCACGGAAATCACCAAGACGATCCTCACGAATAGCCTCACGAACTTGCTCCATTAGCTTCAGTAAAAAATGCAAGTTATGATAAGAAGTTAAACGTATACCGAATGTCTCTTCCGTACGAATTAAATGACGAACATACGCACGAGAATAATTTTTACATGTGTAGCAATCACAGTTTGGATCGATTGGACCGAAATCACGTGCATATTTCGCATTTTTAACGACTAAACGGCCTTCAGATGTCATTAATGTACCATTACGTGCAATTCGTGTTGGTAATACACAGTCAAACATATCGATTCCTCGAATAGCGCCGTCAATAAGAGAATCTGGCGAACCAACACCCATTAAATAACGCGGCTTATTGGATGGCATTAATGGTGTCGTAAACTCTAGCACTCGGTTCATCACATCTTTAGGTTCGCCTACTGATAAGCCCCCTATTGCATAACCAGGAAAATCAAGCTCTACTAATGCTTCAGCAGAGCGACGACGTAATTCCTCGAATTCTCCACCTTGAATAATGCCGAATAGGCCTTGATCTTCTGGACGAGCATGCGCTTCTTTGCATCGCTTTGCCCAACGCGTCGTTCTGTCTACCGATTTCAGCATATAGTCATATGTTGCTGGGTAAGGTGGACATTCATCAAATGCCATCATAATGTCTGACCCTAAATCATTTTGAATTTCCATCGCCTTTTCTGGACTTAAAAATAGCTTATCACCATTTAAATGATTACGGAAATGGACACCTTCTTCTTCGATTTTACGGAATTGGCTCAGTGAAAACACTTGGAAGCCACCTGAATCCGTTAAAATCGGGCGATCCCAGTTCATAAATTTATGCAGTCCACCTGCTTCCTTCACAATATCATTGCCTGGACGAAGCCATAAGTGGTACGTATTTGAAAGAATAATGCCCGCATTCATTTCTTTTAATTCCTCAGGAGACATCGTTTTAACGGTCGCTTGAGTCCCCACAGGCATAAATGCTGGTGTTTCAAAAGAGCCGTGTGGTGTATGCACGATGCCTAGTCGCGCTCCTGTTTGCTTACATGTATGAAGTAGTTCATAACGAATTGCTGGTTGTGTCATAAAATAATAAATCCTCTCTTATCTAAAGTAAAAACAGTACTCCGATTTTTTAAAATTTTTCATTTGAAAAATCAATATCAACATTCAACTGTCTTAATAGAATATTGATAAACATTATTTACGAATTGAACTTGGACGTATAAACATAGCATCCCCGAAGCTAAAGAAGCGATATTTTTCTTCTACTGCCTGATTGTAAGCACTTAAAATCGTATCCTTCGTCGCAAGTGTACTAACGAGCATTACTAATGTCGATTTCGGTAAGTGGAAGTTTGTAATTAAACCATCCACTACAGTAAATTTATAGCCTGGATAAATGAAAATAGATGTCCAACCTTGCTCTGCACGTACTTCTCCATACTTAGAGCCAATTGTTTCGAGCGTACGAGTAGAAGTTGTACCAACAGCTATCACATTCCCACCATTTGCTTTCACTCGGTTGATCGTAGCAGCCGCTTCTTCTGTTACGCTATAAAATTCAGCATGCATTTCGTGATTTTCTATCGAGTCCACACTCACTGGACGGAATGTTCCAAGACCAACATGCAGCGTTATAAAAACAATTTCCACACCTTTTGCGCGAACTTGATCTAATAATTCTTGCGTAAAATGAAGACCTGCTGTTGGTGCTGCTGCCGAGCCGCGTTCTTTCGCATATACAGTTTGATAACGTTCACTGTCATCTAATTTTTCGCGAATATATGGGGGCAATGGCATTTCTCCAAGTTGCTCCAAAATTTCATAAAAAATACCTTCGTATTTAAATTCAAACATACGGCCACCATGGTCTAACTCAGCTGTACAAGTAGCGGTTAGTAAACCGTCGCCAAATGTCACAACGGTACCCACTTTAACACGTTTTGCTGGCTTTACAAGCGTTTCCCATTCATCAGTGCCTGCTGTTTGCTTTAAAAGCAATACTTCGATATGTGCGCCTGTTTCCTCTTTCACACCCATTAAACGTGCTGGTAATACTCTTGTATCATTTAATACAAGACAGTCACCAGCATGTAGCTCATTTAATATATGGGCAAAATGATGATGCTCGACTTTTTCTGAGCCCGGTGTCACTACCATTAAACGGCTTGCCGTACGATCGACAAGTGGCGTTTGTGCAATGAGCTCCTCTGGTAATTCAAAATCAAAATCTTCTACACGCATTGAAAAAACTTCCTTCTTTTATGTTTGTTGTGGATAATCATATCCAAAATGTTCGTAAGCAAGATGCGTTGCAACACGTCCACGCGGTGTACGTTGAATAAAGCCTATTTGCATTAAATAAGGCTCGTACACATCTTCTATCGTCACTCGTTCTTCACCTATAGAGGCAGCAAGTGTATCTAAGCCTACTGGGCCACCACGGAAGCGCTCAATCATATTGGTCACAAGTTTATGGTCAATATGGTCAAGCCCTCTAGGATCAACTTGTAAAAGTTCTAGCGCTTGCTTGGCAAGGTCCTCCGTTATCATACCATCTCCAAGCACTTGTGCATAATCTCGCACTCGTTTAAGTAAGCGGTTAGCGATACGAGGCGTACCACGAGAGCGCCTTGCCATTTCACCTGCGGCTATTTGCTCAATATCGACATCAAATAAATGCGCGCTTCTAACTACAATTTCAGCTAATGATGTATCATCATAAAATTCTAGACGTAGTAGAACACCGAATCGATCTCGGAGTGGCGCTGACAACGCTCCCGCTCTTGTAGTTGCCCCAACGAGTGTAAAAGGTGGCAAATCAAGACGGACAGAACGTGCTTCAGGGCCTTTTCCAACAACGATGTCTAAACAAAAATCCTCCATTGCTGGATAAAGTACCTCTTCAATCGCACGGGGAAGGCGATGAATTTCATCAATAAATAATACATCCCCCGGCTCCAGTGAGCTTAAAATTGCGGCTAAATCTCCTGGACGCTCAATAGCAGGGCCACTCGTCATACGAACATTAACATTCATTTCATTTGCAATAATCGCGGCTAATGTCGTCTTTCCCAATCCAGGAGGACCATATAATAGTACATGATCCAAACTTTCCTGCCGAAGCTTCGCCGCTTCAATGAAAATTTGTAAGTTCTCTTTAACCTTCTGCTGCCCAATATATTGAGCCAATCTTTGTGGTCTTAGAGATAATTCAAATTGTTCATCATAACTACCTGCTTCACTTGCTATCATGCGCTCTGACATGTACCTGCCCCCCCTTTCATTATTTTAACTTCAGTAGAAGCTGTAATGCTTGCTTCATATAGGCATCTGTTGTTTCTAGCTTGTCATTATCTTCAAGAAGCGGTCGGATTTTATCGAGTTCTTTTTCTGAATAACCAAGTGCCATTAATGCTAGAATGGCTTCTTCTAATTCATGCTTATATGGATTGACGCCAAATAACGGTAACTCATCCTCAGAGCTAGGTAACTCAATAGTGTCAAGTAAAGAACCAAGTTTGCCTTTCAAATCTAGAATCATTTGACGTGCTGTTTTTTTACCAACACCAGGGAATTTCACTAAAAATGCTTCGTCTTCACGTTCGATGGCACTGATTACTTGTTGTGGATTGCCTGTTGCTAAAATCGCAAGCGCCCCTTTAGGTCCAATGCCCGACACTAAAATTAATTTTCGGAACAGCTCTCGTTGGTCTAAATTAGGAAAGCCATACAACATTTGTGCATCTTCTCGAACATGTAGATGTACGTAGATTTGTTGTTCTACGGCTGACGCACGAAATGCAAATGGATTAGGTGTATTCAACTGCCAGCCAATCCCCTGTTGCTCCAAAACGATATACTCAGGCGTAATACGCACTACTTGTCCTTTTAAATAATCATACATGTAAAATCCCTCACATTCATCGTCTTCGATTATAGCATATAGCGAACGAATGCTCGACTATATAAATGGCGATAGTACCGTTCACATGCAAAAATGACCGCCTCGGAGACGGTCATTTCTTTATCACTCTATCAATATCGTACCACAGTTTCGGCCAGTATGTTAGGGCTCGCTTAGTAAACGGTATTAAATAATCTAAAAATACTAGCTGTTGTTCTAGTGGCAAATCTACAGCAAATAACCACTCTCGTAATAACTCATTAGGAAACTTTAGACGATGTAACTTTCTCTTATCTAACCGTTGAAGCTCTGGTAATTCGTTCAAAACACTATCAATATTATAATCTACTGCAGGTAACACACGATGTAGCCATAATATATATTCATCATCAGCTTCACCAAGATGTGCAAGATCAAAATCGATTAAGCGCAATTCCCCATCTGAACACCATAAGAAATTATGATGTACGACATCACCATGTAGCAATGTTATATCTTTTTCTGGCACATTTTCTTGCTCCATTAACTGCAAAGCCTTTTCACTAAAATGAATGATTTGATCCACTTCTTCTCTCGTTAAAAATGCTCTAAATTCATTTCGTCTGCTTTTAAAACGCATATGACGCATCTGCCATTTTAAAAGCTGTGAGAAGGTATACAAACCTGGCACTCGTTGCCACGCAATTTTTTGATTTGTATCATGCAGTGTGTTTAATAACTTTAAAGATTGTTCTCTATCTTTTTTATGTGCAAAATTCGCACTGTGGCTTCCCTCTTGCCACATTTGAACGATAAGTTGCTCATCATCACTTTTTACTAGAGGCAGGACGAGGGAGGGCTCTATTCGTCCAAGTTGACGATGAATTGCCCTCACCTTATCTGCTATTTCTAACTGCTTTGCTCGTTTCACAAAATAATGATTTGATCGATATTTATACTTCCAAATGTTCGGTTTTACTTCCTCAACAATGAATGCCTTTTTACCATCGATAAGGCGTCATCCCGCCTGGGAAAAAGTTCGGTGAAACCCATGGTCCAGGTGAAGGACATGGTGGCGGGCATGGCGGTGGGCAGTTATGGTCAAATTGCCAATTAGGCATCATTACCGGCTGAGAGCCACATCCACAGGATTGACCCATTCCATGTTGTGCACCACATCCGCAAGATTGACCCATTCCATGCTGTGCACCACATCCGCAAGGTTGATTCATCGGCATCATCGGCATCATTGGCATCTGCTCAAATTGAGGCTGCATTTGTGGCTCATTAAAGAATGGTGATGAGCTCGATTCTAAGAAATTCGCACCTTCTACATATGTTGGCATTGGTTGTTGCGGCATAGCAAATGGCATTTGTTGCTGTGGCATTGTATATGCCTCTACTTGTGGATGCATTGGCATATGCCACCACATTTGATGATGCATTGGCTGATGGCAGCTAGAGCAATGAGGTACCATTGGCATATGTGGTACCATATGAACCGGCGGCGGTGCTGGTGCTGGCGGTGGTGGCGGCGGCGGTGGTGGCGGCGGCGGTGCTGGCTGTGCTACTGGTGGTGGTGGTGCTGGTTGTTGCACTTGCGGCATTACTAATTGTTGATTCCAGCTAAGTTCTACTGGCTGTGGCACCCACATCGGTTGCTGTTGTTGTGGCATCGGCATTGGCATTGGAAACGGTATTGGAATCATCTGTGGTTCTGGCATCGGCATCGGTGCTGGTGGTTGAATAACAATAGGTGGTGGTACCGGCATCGGTCTTTGCACCTCTTTTTTAACACTTTCCTTTGGCTTTGTTTGAGTTGGCATCTCTTTATGCACTTGTGTTTCTTTATGTGTTTCCTTATGTGATCCTTTATGTGGCTCCATGTTTATTTTTTCAGGCAAAATAATTTCCATGCCCGGAACAATATAATCAGGGTTGGCAAGATGGGCATTGAGTCGCTTTAAATCCTCAAACGAAATACCGTACTCTTTCGCAATCTTCCACAACGTATCTCCCTTTTGAACAATATGAATACGCAATTTTTTCCTCCCTTCCTCTCTACGTATCATATGTTCAATGTTTCATTTGGATACAAAAAATTACGCATGGTGGAAATGCTTCATGGTACACTAATGCTTAAGGAATAACACTTCCTTTATTACATGGCAGAGGTGATCTTTTATGAAAAAAATGTTAGGCGAGGAACGCCGACTGCAACTTTTAGAACTGCTAAAAAAAAGCAACACACCTATAACTGGGACAGACTTCGCTAAATTTGCAAACGTTTCTAGACAGGTCATTGTTAACGATATGACATTATTAAAGGCTAGAAATGAACCTATCATTGCAACAAGCCAAGGTTATATTTATATGCACCAAGAGCAACTCAGTCAAACTGTTGAACGGACAATCCCATGTTTCCACAAACCAGAAGACGCTAAAGATGAATTGTTAACAATTGTAGACTGTGGTGGAACCGTTAAAAATGTAATTGTCGAGCATCCCATTTACGGAGAGCTTACCGCTTCGTTCATGGTCTCCAATCGTCATGAAGTTGAAAAATTTGTACAACGTGTTAACGACACACAAGCAAGCTACTTATCTGCACTTACAGGCGGCACTCATCTTCATGTTATTTCAGCACCTTCCGTTGAAGTTTTAGACTTAATTGAGCAATCATTGCAAAAAAAGGGCTATCTCGTTTCAGATTAATAAGGTATGGTGACGGACGAAAATTAGAGCCGAGAGCTAGCTCATAGATGTTCTTGTGCATAATACCAGGCTTTCTATAACGAACGTGAAAAAATCCACTTCGGTTTCCGCGGGCACGATGTAAGCCGCAGAAATCTTCGTGGATTTTTACTCGGTTAGTAATAAAATTTTCAAAATTTTCGAAATCGTTTATGTGCCTGGCACCTTAAAGAAAACGTTGTCGTTGTGAGGGTGTTGGTAATAGACATGCTTGCTTTTTACCGAAAAGACGATAACGATTTTTTGCAAAAAGTTTATATGCTGTATTTCGTATACATTGTGGTATAACAATTAGCACGTAGCAAGCAGGCCATAAGCCATCTAAACGTCGACTAATTTTAAGCGCTGCTGTTGATTCAAAATAAATATTCTCTTGTTCAATGTAAATCACACTATCGATATTTGCTGGTACTTTGTATTGCGCAAGAAGCGCTTGGCCAACCTCACTTTGAATCGAAGCAAACTTAAAAAACGCAGCTTGATCGCGTTTGATTATAAATTGCACACTGCTATTACAGAAATTACAAATTCCATCAAACAATATTATACCACTCATTTTTGACACCCCTAAACCTGTTAGTCTTCGTCAGATGTTAAATACGTAAAGTATGTACCAAGGGATTTCACTTTGCAGCCAAGTGCCGCTAGCTCCTCCATAGCCCCCCGCATCATTGGTTGTTTTTCATCTGCTAACACATCAATCATAAAGAAATAATCCCCAAGACCTGTTTTTAATGGACGTGATTCAATTTTACTTAAATTTAATTGTCGCCACGCAAAGACGGAAAGAACTTGGTGTAAAGCACCTGAACGATCTGTCGGTAACGTAATCATGAAGGTTGTTTTCGCTTGCCCTTCTGATAATTCCTGGGGTAGACGTTTATTTTGCTTGGATAACACAAAGAAACGAGTATGATTAAAATGAAAATCATGTATATTATCTTGCACGATTTCTAGTCCGTATTTCGCTGCTGCGGCTGCATTACCTACTGCTGCAATACATTCATCTGGATTTTCGGAAACAAATTTAGCTGCGGCCGCTGTTGATGTTGTTTGATGTAAAGGCACATCACTGAAGCGATAAAATAAATATTTATGACATTGTGCTAAAGCATGCGGATGTGAATATACTCCTTTGATCGATTCCCAATTGTCCTTTTGCGCCTTATTGACCATTAAATGTTGTTGAATTTTTAATTGTAGCTCACCTGTCACATAAAGCGTTGCCTCATGGAATAAATAATCGAGCGTCAATGGCACTGAGCCCTCTAATGCATTTTCTAATGGTACAACCGCTAAATCAACCTTGCCCTCTGCTACTGCCTCAATGCATTCAGGTATCGTTGTACATGGTACAAGGCTATCAGTTGGGAAGATAGATTTTGTTGCTAAATATGTAAATGATGCTTCCGGTCCTAAATATGCAATTCGTTTCTCCCACTGTCGCTCTGTCATCAAAATGACCTCCTTCTACAATTCATAGTATCTTAAACATTTTTAATGTTTGGAAAACTCTTTATAAAAAGAAAAGGCTATGTTACATAGCCTCCCCTAAAAAGAGTAAATGTGAAAATATGTACTGCTTTTGCTAGCTGTTAAGATAAAATTGCTTATATCAAATGCAGTTATTACACACTATGTTTGGGTATTTTAAAAAAATTTCGCAGTATTTCGCAGGATAGCGACTTAAGCGAAACCTCACAGAGGCTATTTTTAGCTTCAGAGAGGCTTGCTCATCGCATGCGGAAAGGGAGCGAAATTTTGTATCAACAGCTACCAGCATTAACTAATAAAAGGCAAGGGGCTTTTTCAAATAGCCCCTTACAATGCACCAGAACTAATTACCTCAGCAGATTCAACAAAATCTAATCGTTTTAGCTGCTGGATTAAGTCATCAAGTTCAGAAGTCATACTCGTCACATCTAATGACAATGTCACATTAGCACGTCCTTGAATTGGTATAGTTTGATGGATTGTTAGTACATTACAATGTGAATTTGTCACAGTTTCTAATAACTTAGCCAACGTTCCTTTTCGATCTTGAAGCTGTAAAAAGACAGTTAAAATGCGCTCCTGTACAATAGAGTGAAAAGGAAATACAGCATCACGATATTTGTAAAACGCACTGCGCGATAAATCCACTTGCTTAACCGCATCCCAGATGGAGGATACTGAACCACTTGAAAGTAATTGCTTCGCCTCCAATGTTTTTTGCATAGCATCCGTCAATACATCTTCACGAACTAAATAATATCGCTGATTCGCAACATTCTTCATACGCTTCCCCCTAAAACTCCTGTCTTAATCTATAAATTCGAACTCAAACTCTTGCAGACGAACTGTATCACCATTTTGAGCACCACGCTCACGCAATGCCTCGTCCACGCCCATACCGCGCAATTGGCGTGCGAAACGGCGAATACCATCTTCACGACTAAAGTCTGTCATTTTAAATAGACGTTCAATCGAGTAGCCACTAATGATAAATGTACCGTCGTCATCACGTGTAATCTCGAAATCATCACCTTGTGATTGATGCTTGTACATCACCGTTGCGTCTGATTGCTCCTCTACATCTTCAAATAGAGGGAACTCAGGCGTTACTTCAAGTAAATCTGCTATAGCAAATAATAATTCTTTTAAGCCTTGTCGTGAAACTGCTGAGATTGGGAAGATTTGCACATCTTCGCCTACCTTTTTGCGGAATTCCACTAAGTTTTCTTCTGCTTCTGGCATATCCATTTTATTTGCTACAATAATTTGAGGACGCTCTGTTAAACGCAGATTATATTGCTTTAACTCCTCGTTAATTGTTAAATAGTCTTCGTACGGGTCACGGCCTTCCATTCCTGACATATCGATAACATGCACAATTACACGTGTACGTTCGATATGACGTAAAAATTGATGTCCTAACCCTACGCCTTCATGTGCACCTTCAATTAGCCCAGGTAAATCTGCCATTGCAAAGCTTCGGTGATCATCTGTTTCAATCATTCCTAAATTCGGCACGATTGTCGTAAAATGATAAGCACCAATCTTTGGTTTTGCTGCAGAAACAACAGATAATAGTGTTGATTTTCCTACACTTGGGAAACCAACTAAACCAACATCTGCTAATACTTTTAACTCTAATATAACATTTAATTCTTGTCCTGGCTCGCCTTTTTCAGAAAGCTCAGGCGCAGGATTAGCCGGGGTTGCAAAGCGGGAATTCCCACGTCCACCTCGACCTGATTTAGCGATAATCGCTTGTTGACCATGCTCAACTAAATCTGCGATGACTTCTCCTGTTTCCTCATTCATCACAACTGTACCTGGTGGCACTTTGACAATTAAATCTTCAGCGCGTTTTCCGTGCATCCCTTTACTCATCCCGTGTTCACCACGATCTGCTTTAAAGTGGCGTTTATAACGGAAATCCATTAACGTACGTAAGCCTTCTTCTACTTCAAAGACAACGTTACCTCCGTGACCGCCATCTCCACCAGCTGGACCACCATTTGGTACATATTTTTCACGGCGAAATGCTACCATTCCATCGCCGCCATCGCCACCTTTTACATATATCTTTACGTGATCGACAAACATTTATTTCACTCCCTATTTGCACTCAACACATATTGCCAGCACGTATTTGTCTGCACAATTGTTTGAATGTCGAATTGTTTCAAACCTCTTTCGGTGAATGCGTCTGCACTCCACAGTCCATTTAGCGTAAACGCCAAAACAAATGTATGATCGTCAACACGTACATCAAGCGTTAAGCTCTGCTCCGTAAATGGATCTAATGTATCATAAACATGCATAACTGTTTTGTTTAAATACTCTACAACATCCTTGTCAATATTATTAGTGACTGGTTTTTTGATCTCACCATTAAGCTCCAGCGATAAAGATGGATAGCGCCATCCTGCTGTTTGTAGCCACTCCATTGTTTGTGGTAATTGTAGACGACTCATGATAGACAATACTCGTAGCTGTTCCGAATAATGTTGAATAAGTTCTTTTGATTCATCAATTCTACCTAAATCTAAATTCATGCGAATAAGTTGAAGTTGATTCACATAATCATGATTTGCAAAACGTAATACCTCACTAATGGTTAGTGATTGATTGTTCATCCCATTCACTCCAATAAAGTTATCTTAACTAGTATAACAAGTTTTGATGTATTTTTCCCTTAATTCTTCATTGAAATTTAGCCAAAAAAAGGACTGCAATAAATGCAGTCCTCCGCTTTATGTCTACTTTATTAAAATTAAGCTTCTTGTGTAGCTGGGTATACAGATACTTGTTTGCGATCGCGACCTAAGCGTTCGAATTTAACAACGCCATCAACTTTAGCAAATAGCGTATCATCACCACCACGACCTACGTTTGTACCTGGGTAAATTTTTGTACCGCGTTGACGGTAAAGAATAGAACCACCAGTTACAAATTGGCCATCAGCACGTTTAGCGCCAAGACGTTTAGACTCAGAGTCACGTCCGTTTTTTGTAGAACCTACCCCTTTTTTCGATGCGAAAAGTTGAAGGTCTAATGCTAATAACAATTTCATTCTGTTCCACCTCCTACTTGGTTGTAGTTGATTTGGATATATTGTCCGTAATTTTGCACCATAGAATACACTTGAGCAGTCATTACTTGGACAATTAATTGTAGTTTTGTATCAATTTCAGGTTCTAAATCTGTTGGTAAGGATACCTTAAGAAAGCCTCCACCTTCAGCCGCTTGTTCAACTTCTGGTTGTAATTGTAGTAATGCATAAATCGCATTCACCGTACCAATGGCAATGGTAGATGCGCCTGCACATACTAAATCTTTACCAGATTCGTCGTACTCAGCATGTCCTGAAAATTCAAATGCAGACACATGTCTGTTTTCATCATGATGTATCGTAACTTTTATCAAATGTTACACCTCACAATTAAGCATTGATTGATTCAACAACTAATTTTGTATAAGGTTGACGGTGACCTTGTTTACGACGGTAGTTCTTTTTAGCTTTCAATTTGAAAACAACGATTTTCTTTTGACGGCCTTCTTTAACAGCTTTAGCTGTTACTGTAGCGCCTTCTACGAATGGAGCTCCAACTTTTACGTTTTCGCCACCTACGAATAGAACTTTATCGAAAGTTACAACCTCGTCAGCTTCTACGCCTAATTTCTCAACATAGATTTCTTGACCAGCTTCTACTTTGATTTGTTTACCACCAGTTTCAATAATTGCGTACATTTTACTGCACCTCCTCTTAGACTCAGACTCGCCTGTATATGAAGGTGATCCAAAGATACTTGAACCTTCCCAGAGCGGTTGTAGTAGCACGGGTGCTACAAACAATAACATTAAAATACTACCACACGAATTCTATCAAGTCAACCTGTTCATTACATATTTCTCAAAAGCTAAACGATACTTTCGATAATTCCATTCTTTTAGTACTTGCAACCATATAAATAGGCAAAGGACAGTCAAAAAAATGGATTGTGGCAAATTCACTAAGGTTACAATGAATAGGATTGTGGCAAAAATAAGTGAGAGCGAATAATAATATTCAAATACTCGCACACTTGGATAAAATAAAAATAAACATGCTAAGAGTATCCTTCCACCGTCCAGTGGAATAATTGGGATTAGATTAATTACTAGTAACACTAACTGCACATTGACTAGTCGAATTGCAATTAAATCCGGCATGAAAAAAGCAAGACCAATCCCCAGTATAGTGGCGATTGGACCTCCTAGTGCAATCCAAAGTAGTGAAGATGCCTGCACAGCTGCTGGATTTTCAAATTCAATTTCCCCTCCATATGGTGCAATAACACATGATTTTATTTTCACGCCACAAAGCACCGCGGCCAATATATGACCAGCTTCATGCCATAGCAACGAAGTTAAAATAATTGCATAATAAGCAATCTGGCCACTGAAAATCATTAACAGAATCAGAGGGATACATAATAAATGCAATTTAACTTTCATCGTTCTCCGTTGTTTCAAGCCACTGGACAATTTGTTCTAAATCAAAATGAGTTTTGTCTTTCTCAATCGAAATATAGAGTTGTCCAGTCTGCTTCATACCGATTAAGTCATTGGCCTGTATAGTCGTATATGGTAACTGCGCTAAACTATCGAGCATCCCATAGGAGACCGTTGTGCCATCTTCATAGCTAACTGTCATCGTTTTACCGGTATATTTTGTATGGCCTGTAAAAACAACGAGCCCACTTTGCCCTGCGTATACAGGAAGACCCACATCATATTGTAATAAAAACCCTTCTTTAAAAACTTGCGCATTCGTGAACGTTAATAGTTCAGTTTGCCCTACATCACTTGAAACCATTATCGTTTCTTCCTCTTTTTTTAGCAGACTTTTTCCGAGCTCACTTAAGTATGTTAAATCTGCTGATGTCGTTACAAGCTTTCGCACAGGAGTTTCCATTACGCCTTGATCTTCTAATCGAATAACAAGCATAATTGCAGCCACAAGTAATATCATGACAATCCATTTCCATTTTTTAAACAAGCTCTCATCCTCTTTTTTCACACTATATGAGGCAGCATGTCCATTCATGCACGCAAAAAATGTGCCAGTCACTCACACAATTCTTACACAATTCGCTTTCAATAAAAAAACCTTTCCGCGCACATGCACGAAAAGGTTTTGATTATCTTGAAAATAATGCTTTAAGTTTTGAGAACATTCCACGGTGCTCGTCCTCAATGGCCATCAAGGGCACAGATTCACCTAATATGCGTCGGGCAATATTACGGTAACCTAAAGATGCTTTATTAGTCGGATCCATAACGACTGGCTCACCTTTATTTGATGATGAGATAACACCTTCACTATCGACAATAATGCCTAATAGATCAATTGACAAATGTGTTGTAATTTCATTGACATCCAGTGTATCGCCGTTTTTCATCATATGCTGACGAATACGATTAATAATTAGTTTAGGAGCAGTTATTTCTTCTTGTTCAAGCAGTCCAATAATTCGATCTGCATCTCGTACAGCTGAAATTTCCGGTGTCGTTACAACGATTGCATGGTCTGCACCTGCCACTGCATTGCGATAGCCTTGCTCAATACCAGCGGGACAATCAATTAAAACATAATCATAGTCTCTCTTTAATTCCTCTACTAAGCTCTCCATTTGCTCAGGTGTGACAGCATTTTTATCTGTCGTTTGAGCAGCAGGTAATAAAAATAGTTTATCATCTACACGTTTATCTTTAATTAATGCTTGATGGATCTTGCATCGTCCTTCAACAACATCAACTAAATCATAAATAATACGGTTTTCGAGACCTAGAATGACATCTAAATTTCTCAAGCCAATATCTGTATCTACTAAACATACTTTTTTCCCTTGTAGAGCCAATGCAGTCCCGAGGTTAGCCGTTGTTGTCGTTTTACCGACACCGCCCTTACCTGAAGTTATGACGATCGCTTCTCCCACACTAGCTTCCTCCCTTAGACACATTCAATAATGGTCGAATATTTTTTAACGCATGAATTTGATCGTACGCAATACGCCCATCATAGCCAATAAATGCACAAGCCATGTCTGCTTGATTGATAGCTTTTACATGTTCATCTGACATTGCCTCAACCTGATCAGCAATCATAATATGTGTGGCTTCTAAACGAGAGGCAGCAATAATTGCTTCCTTATTTCCATGTACACCTGCATGTACAATTCCCTTTAGTCTGCCAAGGACGTAAACATTACCACCAGCTTCTACACGTCCATTCGGATTCACATTCCCCACAATTACTATATCCCCAGTGGCACGTAGAATTTGTCCCGATCTGACCACTCCTACATATGTATCTTGTTGGCTTTCTATCATTTTCTGGTTGCTTTCATGGACAGTCAGTACATCACTTTGCACCTTTGCTACAATTAACTGTTCTGATTCTTGAACAATTTTTACTAGCTCTTTTACTTGTTCATCTGAACAGTATCGATAGCCTAAATGTAATTGTACATCTACTTTACCATCGATACCGCCTTCTGAAACTTTTCGTTTTAGCTCATCTACTAAATCGGCATACGAACATTGATCGTCTAAACGAAGAACAAAACCATCCTTTGTTCCCTTCATATTAACTAATTGTTTTTTCATGAATGCCTCACCCCACGTTGCTCTTGATATTAAGAAACTTCACGTGCTCTCTGTAAGACACGCGCATTAATTAGATACTTGAAGGCCCAACCAAGAATCATTAAAAATAACGTATTAGCAATGATTGTTGGTAGTAGTCGTGATTGTAAGAAATCCGTTAACGGTATCGTTGTAAAAGCGATTAGGTAGAAGAATTGATAAAGTACGAATTCTAAAATTGCTACTAAAACAACTGAAATAGTCGTTGTCACAACTAAGTGCTGATGAATTATTTTCACGATAGACCCTGCTAAAAAACAAATAAGCGGATATAGTACCGAATATAATCCAATAATATCAATGTAAAACACATCATACAAGACACCAAAAAAAAGTCCATACATTACCGCTCGTTGACGGCTGTAATAGATGGATATAAATATTAAGTATAAAATTAAAAATCGAGGTACTAGATAATAGATATGCCCTCCCACTTCAATCGGTGAGAGCATAGCAAACTCTGGTTCTAGTAAAAATAGCAATACTGCAACAGAGGGAATAAGAAATCGAACCATTACTTTTCCCCCTCTTCAGTAACCTTTTGTGGATTTGTTAAATCTTCATTTGTTGCATCACCGTCAGAACCATCAATAACTGTTACTGATCGTTTTGCGATTACAACATTTTCTAAAATAGAAAAATCAGCAGATGGTTTTACATAAGCCATTTTCGTTAAGCCAAAATCATCTGTGCTAACTTCCGTAATTTCTCCGATTGGTACACCTTTAGGGAAAATACCACCAAGACCTGAAGAAACTACTTTTTCGCCTACTTTTACAGTTAAGCTAGAATCGATTCGCTTCATAATGAGTTCATTTCGTTCTTTATCAAAGCCCTCGATTAAACCGTATGCCTCTTTTTCTCCTAAAACCATCGCTGAAACACGATAGTTAGGATTATTTGTATATAAAAGCTCAACCTCAGAGGTGAAAGGGGTCACTAACGTAATTTTACCGACTAGCCCTTTCGCTGTCATAACTGCCATATTTTTTTCTACACCATGAGATGAACCTTTATTTAAAATAATTTTTTCTTCCCATTGGTCAGGATTTCTAGCAATAACCGTTGCTTGAATAGGATTAAACGCCTTTAAACTTTCTGACTTTGTAAGTTCTAGTAGTTTTTCATTTTCAGATTTTAATACCAATGCTTCGGCTTGTACAGCTGCAAAATCTTCTAAGCGTGCTTTTAAACGTTTATTTTCTTCGTACGTGTTTAAGAGGGAGTCAATATTATTAAAAATACCAGTTATGTAATTCGCCGGCTTCGCAACAATAGATTGTGCGACGCCGACAGTATCTTTAATAATTTGCTCTGGTAAAGTTGCGTTCGTCCGATCTCGTAATGAGAAGCTAATCAATGCCACAAGAAAAACCATGCCCACAAGTAGCAGTATTACTTTCTTATTGAAAAAAAAATGTGGCATTGCCTAAACCTCCTTACCCTTTTACTTGTTGTTGACGAATTAAATCAATATGATCTAAAGCTTTACCTGTCCCAATAGCTACACAGTCTAATGGATCCTCAGCAATAAATACAGGCATATTTGTTTCACGGCTAATAACTTTGTCTAAATTCGTTAATAACGCGCCACCACCAGTTAAAACAATACCTCGCTCCATCACGTCAGCAGATAATTCTGGAGGTGTTTGTTCCAACGTTTTTCGTACACCATCAATAATTGATGATACCGCTTCACGCAATGATTCTGAAATTTCCTGAGACGAAATTTCAATCGTTTTTGGTAAACCAGTTAAAAGGTCACGACCTCTAATTTCCATTTTCTCATCAGGTCCTTCAGCAAACGCTGTACCAATTTCCATTTTTACTGCTTCCGCTGTACGTTCACCAATTGTTAAGTTATACGATTTACGGATATATGAAATAATCGATTGGTCCATCGCATCCCCACCGATACGTACAGACTCACTTGTAACGATACCACCTAAAGAAATAACCGCTACTTCAGTAGTACCACCACCGATATCAACAACCATCGAACCTGTTGGATCCCAAACTGGTAGGTTCGCTCCAATAGCTGCTGCAAATGGCTCTTCGATTGTAAAGGCTTCTTTTGCGCCTGCTTGACGAGATGCATCGATAACTGCACGTTGTTCAACCGATGTAATACCGTATGGCACACAAATCATTACATTCGGTTTTTTCCAATTACCGCCAGAATTCTTACAAGCTTCTTTTAAATAATATTCAATCATCGCTGTTGTAATATCATAATCAGCAATAACGCCATCTTTCATCGGACGAATCGCCACGATTGACCCAGGTGTACGGCCAATCATATTTTTCGCATCATTACCAACTGCAACGATGTCTCCTGTTTTTGTGTTTTTCGCTACTACAGAAGGCTCGCGTAAAACGATCCCCTTCCCTTTAATAAAAACTAATGTATTCGCTGTGCCAAGGTCAATCCCGACATCTTTACTACCTAATCCAAACAAATTGTGTACTCCCTTTCTATTTAAGCCATACTATCGTTGACATAAAATCATACCGTTCATTATAACGGATAAATGCAAGAATTTGTAGTGCCACATACCTCATCTTGCAGAAAACTTACTATTTTAATTCCCTCTTAAACTAAAAATAGTACGTATAGATTAGCATATTATTTTTTTTCATGTAAAACAACGCATTATAGGCTACCAATTTTTGTGAATGCTATAGATATTTCTACGAATACAATAACGTCATTCAATGAAAAAGGTTCATTTTTTTATTAAAGTGCTTAAAATCGCTCAAACTATACTAAAGCTAAAATATACTAGAAAAATTTTTTCTCCTAAATAAATGTGCTAGGGAGTCACTTAGTAATATTAACAGAAGTATCAATCTAAAGAGCTCTGCAAAATATTTGCAGAGCTCAGCTTGTCAACAAAGCTATTTAATTTACAAAAAGCTGTTCTGTAGTAAAACTAGCAAGCTCCACTACTGCGTATTGCATGCGTGAGCGACATGCTCCTTACTAATACGCGCATTTAGCAGACGAGGAGTTAAGTTAATCGTACAGTGCTAAAAATAGCCTTTTTCTTTTAAGCTAATAAATTGATGGTCACCGATGATGACGTGATCAAGTAATTCAATACCAATAATAAAACCAGCTTCCTGAATTCTTTTCGTTACCTCAATATCTTCTGGACTCGGTGTCGGCACACCACTTGGATGATTATGAGCACATATAATAGAGGCAGCGGATCGCTTTACAGCCTCCCGAAAAATTTCTCTCGGATGCACAATGGACGCATTCAAACCCCCGATAAAAATCGTTTTTTTATGAATGATTTGATTTTTTACATCAAGAAAAAGTACAACAAAATGTTCCTGACTCAGTGAGGTCATATCAGGCATTAGGTATGCAGCGGCATCTTGTGGAGAACGAACAGTATACTTGTCATCATTTTGCTTTTGAGACAAGCGCCTTCCAAGCTCGATTGCAGCTAAAATTTGGATTGCCTTTACCTCTCCAATACCTTTTATGGCAACCATTTCTTCAATTGTCGCATGTTTTAAATGATGTAAACGTTCAAATGTACTTAAAACACGATTGGCAAGTACAAGTACAGATTCTTCCTTCGTGCCTGTCCTAAGTAAAATGGCTAGCAGCTCCTGATTGGATAAGCTCTTTGCCCCCTGCCTTAAAAGTCGTTCACGTGGTCGGTCTGCTATATTGACGTCACGAATCATCATATCTGGTAAAACATCTATTGGCAATTAGTTTCACTCCTTCGCAAATTGGATAATATGTCGTGCTACCAATTGCGCAAACAACGCTGCAAGTGGTAACCCTACAACATTGTTATAATCTCCTTCAATTCGCTCAACTAAAAGGGTACCAGCTGTTTGAATACCATAACCGCCTGCCTTATCATAAGGATCTCCAGATGCTACATACGCTTCTATAAGCTCCTGCGATAAAGTATGGAATACAACGGCTGTTTCTTCCACAAATGTCGTTTCCAATCCATTTGGTTCAATGATGGCAACAGCAGTCATGACCGCATGACGCTTGCCTGATAAACGTGATAAGTGAGAAATTGCTTCCTCACGGGTTTTTGGCTTATGCAGTAGCTCATTGTCAAAGACGACAATCGTATCTGCACCAATAATCGTTGCATTTGGATTTTTTTGCGCTACATCACGCGTTTTTAGAAGTGCCACACCTTTTACATAATCTTGCATTGTTGTTGCTGTTACGCTTGTCTCTTCTACATTACTTGTCACAATTTCAAACGGAAGGTCAAGCATAGCAAGCAATTCTTTTCGTCGTGGTGAAGCGGAAGCAAGCACTAATTTATGATTCGTTTCAAACATTATTTCACCATTCCTCCTTCTCTCTATCATAACGGAGAATGTGATATTTGAAAATTTTCTAAAAATCAAGATAATGCGCTTTTAGCTAAATTATCTACTTAAAATTTTGTTTGAAGACAAGCATTTTTTGATTTGTAATGCGCGAAAATTTGAAGGCGTATAATGCTTATATCACTGGAAATAGAGGTTGCGGCCTTGCCAATGCTTTGCCAATCAGAAGGTAGCGTAGAATCATTTGCTGCCTCACTAAAATTTAATTTTTTAGTATTTTTATCAGCTAATACATTTGTTATTTCTGCAATTGTCGCCTCTTTACAACTATCGCCACTAACACTAAATGCTTTTTTAAATGTTGGGGGATCCTTTAAAAAAACTAAGTCACTTTCCGCTGTCACCATACTTGTCCAAACATAATATTTACCCTCTACTTCTACTACTGCACTTTCTTGCAGTGTAGGATGTTCTGCTATAAATGCACTTGCACTTTCATAATTAGAAAATACACCAGCTTGACTCGCATAAAACATAGTTGAGGTCCCAGTACCTCCTGCTGTCGGTATTGTTTCTGAATCTGTTTCTGCTTGTGTTTCAGTTTCGTTTTTCGCTACCTCACTGTCCTTTTTTAAAGAAAATTGGGTACTCGCCTGTAGAACGCCTAAAAAAATGGCTACTCCAAAAAGCCCGACGATGCCACCAATTAGCATTGCGCGCACTATTTGTTTTCTTATTACCTGACTAACAATTTTCATACGTTCATCACCTCTTATTTCAACCTATCAAAATGAGGATGAAAAAAGACGAGACTGCTGTCGCCTCGCCTAAAAAATTTATCGCTATTAATTATCAAAAATCGTCCATAACTTTCAAGGCTCGTCACATCATCCTATCTAGCCGATGTTTTTGTGTTCTCTTGGTCATTTGGGCTAGGTATTATAGAAAGCAGTGCATAGCTTGTATCAAACTTCTGCTAAATTCAGAAAACCTGTAATTTAGCAAAAGTAGTGTTACGTTGTTTTCAGTAGAACTATGACGAATTGCTTGTCCTTCTAACAATGACATATACATAATTTGACGCAATGAGGTGAAAATGGCTTAACGGTCCTAATTGTTTTGTTGTAGCAACCTACTACGCACTTCTGTTAACAAATATAAAGAGCCTGATACAATAGTTCTACATTTATTTTCTGATTGCTGCTGAATAAATTGAAGATAATCACTTAAAACCGCTTTGTGCGGTGCATTACTTAGTTCTACCATATCTTTTGCTGACATTGCTCGTGGATTATCAAAATCAACAAAATAAAAGCTATCACTTATTTGCTCAAAGTATTGCAAAACTTCTTTTACATCTTTATCACCTAATATGCCGATAACGAAGGTAACCGACTCATTAGGAAATTCAAGACGAACAGTTTCGACCAATTTCTCTGCACTAGCAGGATTATGTGCACCGTCAAAAATAATATAAGGCATTACTTCTTCAAATCGTCCTAAAATACGTGCCACTTTTATTCCACGGCGTATACTTTCTTCGTTAATAGCAACGTCTAGTACTGTAGCCACTTCGATAAAGGCAGTGATGGCTAATGCCATATTATTTCCTTGATGTGGCCCTTTCATATTACGTGTAAGATTGGAGATACAGATGTTTTTTTCATTATTTTTATAGCACTCATAATGATTCGACTGCTCTAGCGTAAATTGTTTTTTAAGCTCAAGAATTGGTGCTTGCTTTGCATGTGCTACATTATTAATTATTGCCTTCGCTTGTAAAGGTACCTCACCTATAACAACTGGCCGATTTTGTTTAATAATCCCTGCTTTATGCTCAGCAATACTTTCGATTGTTGAGCCTAAAAATTTCGTATGCTCGAGCGCTATACTTGGAATAATGGAGACAATTGGCATCACTACATTGGTGCTATCCAATAAGCCACCCATTCCTGCTTCAATTAAAGCCACATCTACATCACAATTAACAAAGTGCAAGAATGCAGCAACCGTTAATAATTCGAAATCTGTTAGTTTACCGCTAAGTCCAGCGCTTTTCATTTGTTGAAAAACGCGATCCATCTCTACTTCTGTAATGGGCTTTTTCGTTACTTGAATTTGGTCATGCACATTTAAAATGCATGGAGACATAAACTTGCCTACTTTTAAGCCATGCTCCTGTGCAATTGACTCTAAAAATGTAAGTGTTGAGCCTTTGCCGTTCGTACCTGCAAGATGTACAATCTGTAGTTTTCTCTCTGGGTTTCCTACGAGCGCTAATGCCTCTTCAATAGCTTTCAGACCAGGCTTAATGATATCATCGCTTGTTATTGCCCATTTTTTCTTATATATATCAAACTGTGGAATCATCGTACTTCCTCCTGCAACCATTGGCGAACTTCCGCTATAAAATAAAGTGAGCCAGTAATAACAACAATATCGTGAAGGCCCTTGCTTTGTATAACAGAACGGACGATTGCTTGCCAATTTGCATCATATTGTTTGTCATTATGCGTAGACAGCATCGCTAATTTTTCAGCTGGCATGGCATTTGGCAGTCCAATTTGCGTAAAGGACATGGATGAAGCGATTCCATCCATTAATGCAATACTATTTGCATGATCCTTATCAGACAGCGCTGCATAAATGAAGCGATAATGATGATTTGGATAAACAGTCTGAAGTGTTTGAATCAACGCGGCTGTTCCTTCAGAATTATGAGCACCGTCTAGCACGATATTATTTGGAAATTGTTCAAAGCGGCCTGCCCACTGAGCATTTTGCAACGCCTGACGCATGGATTGTTCTGTTAGTTGAATATGTCCTTGCTCACGTAAAATATCCATCGCTGTAATGGCAAGACTGGCATTCGCAATTTGATGCTCACCAGCCATTTTTAGTTGAATATCATTTATTTCAACATTTGCGTTACGATAGTTGAAGGTTTGCATAACAATCCCTTGATTTTTTGCCACTACGTGAAAATCGTTTCCTAAAACAAGGCATTCCGCATGACGTTCTTGTGCAACTTTTTGAATAACATCAAGCGCCTCATCGTTTTTAACCCCTACCACAACAGGTACTCCTTCTTTAATAATACCTGCCTTTTCAAATGCAACTTTCGCATACGTATCGCCTAAAAATGCTGTATGCTCCAATGAAATTGTCGTAATAATTGAAACAAGTGGTGTGATGACATTTGTCGCATCTAAACGACCGCCAAGCCCTGTTTCAATTAGTGCAAAATCTACTTCTTCTTCAGCAAAATACTGGAACATAATAAGTGTTACGACTTCAAAAAAGCTCGGATAGTCCCCATTATAATGCGCCTCAATAATTGAAGCGATATTGTTCATATACTGTAAAAATTGCTCGTCAGAAATTTGCGTGCCATTGATAGTCATTCGTTCATTAACGCGTGTTAAATGTGGAGAAGTAAAAGCTCCTACTCGATAACCTGCATCCTCTAACATTTCCCTCAATACGTTTACTGTAGACCCCTTGCCATTGGAACCAGCTAAATGTATAGTTCGTAGCTTGTTTTGCGGGTCTCCCAAACGGGCCAATACTTCACGCATCATTACTAATGGCTCACGTTTAAAATCAACTGCTTTTAATGTAAAAATAAAATCTGTACATGCTTTTATCGTTGTAAACAAAAGAAACACTCCCTCTCACTCTAGTATAAAGGGTGCCAGGCACACAAACAATTCAGACACAATTTTAAAAACACACAGAAAAGCACTTTAGGAGTGATTATCTGTGTGTTTTCAACTAGTTTATTTCAAATAAACAGCAAATTATTGTAATTGATGGACACCTAATAGCGCACCCATATCATCTAAAATAATTTTTGCATCATTATTTAAAAGTGGCAAAACATCCGATCTTTGCACTAATTCAAACGAGTTCTTTAATGTTCTTTTCAACATCGAAATATCAAAATTTGAACAATATTCATTAATCTTATTAATAACTAGTAAATCTGTACGTGTTAATGTTTTCTTCACTTCATTTTGCCCATTGCTATTCGCTAAAACATGTTTAATAAGAACGCGCCCGCTTGCGTTTAATAAGCGATAGTATTTCGCTTCCGATAGCTTTAGTAGATTTACCTCTATCAGCCCTCTTGCATTAACAAAATCTAAATCATCACAGGCTTTGTTCACCTTCACAACTATTGTTCCAATATTTCCAGACATGATAAACCTCCATTTATATTTCATAACTTTTTCATACCAAAGAAAAAAGCCATTCTAATCAATATAGAATAGCCATAAAATTAAATGAAATTACTTTAAATGGTAACCAGGCAATCGTAGTTGAAAGAAAACAATTCTCTCTTCACCTTAGACCCTAGGCTTTGCGTCCTAACCTTTCGGATAGTTTGCCTTTATCTATTATACTAACTACATTGTATGATACTATACATTTTTTCCTAACTCAACACATATCTTTTGGCTTACAAAAAGAAAAACAGCAGATGACTTTTTCGCCATCTGCTGTTTCTATCATTCACTATGTTATTACATATTTTTTAGTTCTTCTAAACGTTTTAATACAACGGCATGTTTTTCTTCATAGTCCGCTAATTTTTCGCGTTCTGCGTTAACCAACGCTTCTGGTGCTTTTGAAACAAATTTTTCATTTGACAGCTTACCAGTTACAAGCTTCACTTCTTTTGCCCATTTTTCTAATTCTTTTTCAAGACGAGCAATCTCTTCTTCCAGGTTGATCAGTCCCACAAGTGGTAAGAATAGCTCTGCCCCTGTTACTACAGCAGTCATAGACTGTCCTGGAGCCTCTAAGCCTTCACCAATTGTTAATAACTCTGGATTACAGAATTTTTCTAAATAGCCTTTATTGGCTTCAAGAATGGTAACCGTAGCAGCATCCTTAGCAGAAATGTATAATGGTACTTTTTTGCTCATTGGTGTGTTAACTTCCGCACGAATATTGCGCACTGAACGTATAATATCCATAAGAAGCTTCATATTGTCTGCTTCCTCTGCAAAGTGAAGGTCTGTGCGTACAGTTGGCCATGTTGCAACTGTAATCGACTCACCTTCATGCGGTAAGTGTTGCCAAATTTCTTCTGTAATGAATGGCATAAGCGGATGTAATAGACGCATTGTTTGGTCTAGTACATAAGCTAATATAGAGCGAGTCGTTTTTTTAGCAGCTTCGTCTTCACCATTCATTGGTAATTTCGCCATTTCAATATACCAAGAACAGAAATCATCCCAAATGAAGTTATATAGTTCACGACCTACTTCACCGAATTCATAGCGTTCTGCTAATGATGTTACACGTTCAATCGTCTCATTTAAACGAGTCAGAATCCACTTATCAGCCACTGATTTTTCACCGGTCAAGTCGATTTCATCATACGTCATACCATCCATGTTCATTAATGCAAAACGAGAAGCATTCCAAATTTTATTAGCAAAGTTCCAAACAGACTCTACTTTTTCAGTTGTATAACGTAAATCTTGACCCGGAGAAGAGCCTGTTGCTAAGAAATAACGAAGTGAATCAGCACCGTATTTCTCAATAACATCCATAGGGTCCACACCATTACCAAGTGATTTACTCATCTTACGTCCTTCACCATCACGTACTAATCCATGGATTAATACATCTTTGAATGGGCGTTGTTCTGTAAATTCAATACCTTGGAATATCATACGAGAAACCCAGAAGAAAATAATATCATAGCCCGTTACAAGCGTACTTGTTGGATAGTAACGTTGATATTCTTCATTTGCCTCGTCCGGCCAACCCATTGTAGAAAATGGCCATAGTGCAGATGAGAACCATGTATCTAATACATCTTCATCTTGTGTCCAATTTTCTGCATCAGCAGGAGCTTCTTTCCCTACGTAAATCTCGCCTGTTTCATTGTGATACCAGGCAGGAATTTGGTGTCCCCACCATAATTGGCGAGAGATACACCAGTCACGGATATTCTCCATCCAACGAGAATATGTGTTTTCAAAACGTGATGGAACGAAATTTACTTTACCTTCCTCGTCTTTTTGAAGCTCTAAAGAGGCATCTGCAAGTGGTTGCATTTTAACGAACCATTGTGCTGATAGGTAAGGCTCTACAACCGCTCCAGAACGTTCAGAGTGCCCTACAGAGTGCATATGCTCTTCAATGTTGATTAAGACACCCGCTTCTTGTAAGTCTGCTACGATTTGTTTACGGCATTCAAAACGATCCATGCCATTGTATTTACCAGCAAGCTCATTCATTGTGCCATCTTCGTTCATAACAAGAATTCGTTCTAAGTTATGACGGTTACCAACTTCAAAGTCATTCGGGTCATGGGCTGGAGTCATTTTTACAACGCCTGTACCGAATTCCATATCAACGTAATCATCTGCTACGATTGGAATTTCACGGCCCACAATTGGTAAAATAACTGTTTTACCAATTAAGTGTTGATAACGCTCATCTTTCGGGTGAACTGCTACACCAGAGTCACCCAGCATTGTTTCAGGGCGTGTTGTTGCAACTTCCACATAGCCCGAGCCATCTGCTAACGGGTATTTCATGTGGTAGAATGCACCTTGAACATCTTGATAGATTACTTCAATATCCGATAAGGCTGTTTTCGCTGCTGGGTCCCAGTTAATAATACGCTCACCGCGATAAATTAAGCCTTTCTCATATAATTGAACGAAAACCGTTTTAACAGCATCTGATAGACCTGTATCGAGTGTGAAACGTTCACGAGAGTAGTCTAATGCAAGGCCAAGCTTCGCCCATTGTGAGCGAATGTGCCCAGCATACTCTTCTTTCCACTCCCAAGTTTTTTCTAGGAATTTTTCACGTCCTAAATCATAACGTGTAATATTATCCTCACGCAGTTTTGCTTCTACTTTTGCTTGAGTTGCAATACCTGCATGGTCCATTCCTGGTAACCAAAGTGCATCAAAACCTTGCATGCGCTTCATACGGATTAAAATATCTTGTAACGTTGTATCCCACGCGTGACCAAGGTGTAATTTACCTGTCACGTTTGGTGGTGGAATTACGATGGAATATGGTTCCTTTCCGCTTTCAGGTTGTGCTTCGAAAAATTTACCTTGTAACCACCATTCATAGCGACCCGTTTCAATTGATTGTGGATCATATTTCGTAGGCATTGAAATGTTTTCTGTCATATTGTCTCCTCCTGTTGGTAAATAATTTTGACATACGTCAGCTTTGGCAAACTAGATAACCACTCGTCTTGATTTTTCAGTGTATTCACACCGAATAAATCCGTGACAATTGCACGTGGCTTATTTGCTAATAAAATGCATACATCTTTTTAGCAAATAAAAAAACTCCTATCGTCAACAAAAGGACGAAGGAGTTTAAGTTCGCGGTACCACCTTTAATTCCAGCATTTTAAGATTAGTACTCTTACACACCACTATTTGTCATTTAATAAGTGCTCTAAATGCCCTTATCATCTCGAAATAATGATTCATGCTTGATTTACTTAAGCTTATTACAACTGGCTCTCAATTCGTTAACGGTGTTTAACCGGCTTTAACTACTACTAGTTCACTAAAGCTGCTCGAGGGCTACGTTCAATTACGCACAAATAGAAACTTTTCAGCTACCGTTTCCTCTCTATAATTGCACAAATAATCTACTCTTCCCTGTCATAGCATCCATATTCGATTTTACACATTGTACCGCAAATTCATGTATTTTTTCAAGTGATTTCGTCAATTTCAGCTAGTCTTAAAAAGTAAATAGAAAAAGGAAGTGACTATTCATATGCGACGACGTAAGTATAACCCTTGGCTTTTACCACCTTGGCTACGACAATTTCGATTTTATTGTAGAACAATTATTATACCGATTTGTGGTTTTCAGTTTATACGTGTCATAATCATCCCAACTTCTGGCGACCTTATCATCTTATTACTTTTACTGCTTCTATGCTATTTACTTTTGAAAGATATCATTTGATACACGAACTTTGAGTGGTGTATAGCCTTCTGTTAAATCCCATATCATCGTCGGCACTTCATGCCAAGAACTCGATTCTCGCACAGCAGTAAGGCTTGAAGACTCTCTAAGGACGATTTTTTGCTCGGCAGGTGCAGATTGTTTAGATTTTGAAATAGCTGCACTAGCTTCTACAGTTGTCGGTTGCTTTACTTGAACAGATTGCGCAACAAATGCAGACTCTTCCACAGCATCATGCGTTGTAGCTTCTACAAGCTTTTCTTCTAAAGCATCGACTTGTTCGACTACTGGCACCGATTCGCTAAACGTACTTGTCACTGTCCATTCTAATTGGCACTTTTGATTGGTAAGTATCGGACGAATGTCTTTTACCATTAAGTCCTCAATCGCTGCCTCTTTTGGTAAATCAACATTTAATGGGACCGCATACTCAAAATAACCTGTGTCTCCTTGAACATCAAGCGCATCAATACTTATTAAGTCTTCAGCATCCATGAAAGTTTGCATGTTTTGAAAATCAAAGCGTACATGCGCTGTAATATGATAAATACCATTTAATCTTAAAGAATCTTCTAATTGCATTGACTGCCATTGTGGCTTTATCTGTACAGCAGCAATTTCTGTTGGGCAACCGTACCCCGGAAAACAAAATGTCTCTCGCATATTCCAAGTTTTCTTTTCGATAATAATCCCTCCCTTTGCATCATATGAATTGCAATTGGAATGTATGCTAGCCAACTAGCAAGTTAGCTTTCATATAAAAAGCATGCCCGATTTTAATCAGGCATGCTTTTTATGATTATACGTTAACCATTTTAATTTTATTTGCTACACGATCAGTTAAAATTTGGGTAGCTTTTGGAACAATTGGCTTAAAGATAGGGTTTAAAACAGGACCAGCTAAGCCCCCTGCTGTTACCTCTAAAAAGCCTGTCATTTTTGTATTATCTGCATCAATACTTTCAGCAAGGAAATAACCGTTTCCTGTGAAATTATCTGATAACCCTTTTAAATTGAACGTTACTTTTGATGGTGCTGTCCACTCTAAAATTGTAATTTCTACTTCAACTGTTTTTTTCAGTACACCAACATTACCTTTAAATGTCCATGTAGATTGCTTATCATCTATCATTGTATGTGCATTATAGCCTGGGACAAGCTTTGCCCATTTTTCCATATCGCTAACAAATTCCCATACATGCTCGATTGCTACGGGTACTTCTACTGAATGTGTGCCTGTTGCCATTTTAATTCACTACTTTCTATTATGAATAGTTTTATTATAAACTAAAACGCCCACAATTTGGCTATGCTGAAAGTTTTAATTTTAATAAAAAAAGCCACCCTAAATGGATGGCTTTATGTTATTTTGCTAATTGTTCAAACACTTTATGGAAGGCTGCGACAGTTTTCGCAATATGCTCTTCTGTATGTGCAGTCGAAATAAATAATCCTTCAAATTGTGAAGGTGGTAAGAAAATACCTTCCTCTGCCATTAAGCGGAAATATTCAGCAAATAATTGTAAGTCAGACGTTTTTGCTGAAGCAAAATCTATTACATCTTCATTCGTAAAGAAGAAACCAATCATAGAACCTGCACGATTAACAGTATGTGGAATATTGTATTTTGTAGCAGCTGCACGGAAACCTTCCTCTAATTGATCTCCTAATTTTTTAAAATACTCATAGGAGTTTGCATCAAGGCGTGATAAAGTTTCATAGCCTGCTGTCATTGCTAATGGATTACCTGATAGTGTGCCAGCTTGATAAATCGGCCCAGCTGGTGCTACTTGCTCCATAATTTCCTTTTTACCAGCAAACGCACCTACAGGCAGACCGCCACCAATTACTTTTCCTAGCGTTGTCATATCAGGTGTCACACCAAAGTAACCTTGAGCACAGCCATAGTCCACTCGGAAGCCCGTCATTACTTCATCAAAGATTAACAATGCACCATGTTTAGTTGTTAACTCACGTAAACCTTCGAGGAAACCTGGTTGCGGCGGTACAACGCCCATATTACCTGCCACTGGTTCAACGATAATTGCAGCAAGCTCTGTACCAAATTTTTCGAATACTTGTTGAGCACCTTCTAAATCATTATAAGCAACCGTTAATGTATTACGAGCAATATCCGCTGGTACACCAGGGCTATCAGGTAAGCCTAATGTTGCTACACCTGAGCCAGCTTTAATAAGTAATGAGTCACCATGACCATGATATGACCCTTCAAATTTCAAAATTTTATCGCGTCCTGTTACACCGCGCGCTACACGTAATGCAGACATCGTTGCCTCTGTTCCAGATGATACAAAGCGAATCATCTCCATACCAGGCAGACGATCCAATACTAATTTAGCTAATCGATTTTCTGTATAACTAGGTGCGCCAAATGAAGAGCCTTTTGCTGCTGTTTCAGCAATAGCTTTTACAACGTCTGGATGAGTATGACCTAAAATTAAAGGCCCCCATGATAATACGTAATCGATATATTCATTGCCATCAATGTCTTTAATAATTGCACCGTGACCAGATTCCATAAATATCGGGTCCATGTTGACAGATTTAAATGCACGAACTGGGCTACTAACCCCACCTGGCATTAAGTTAATAGCTTCTGCATATGCTTGCTTTGATTTTTCATAAGAACGCGCCATTTATTTCTCCTCCAACCAACGTGCTACATCTTTAGCATGATATGTGATAATTAAATCAGAGCCTGCTCGCTTCATACCTAGCAATGTTTCAAGCACGACTTTTTTCTCTTCAATCCAGCCATTAATAGCTGCAGCTTTAATCATTGCATATTCACCAGATACGTTATAGGCAACAATCGGTAATGTATAGTTATTTTTCATATCTCGAATAATATCTAAATAGCTAAGAGCTGGTTTTACAATTAAGAAATCTGCACCTTCTTCGATATCAGATTCTGCCTCACGGAATGCTTCCATACGATTTGAAGGATCCATCTGGTACGATTTACGATCGCCAAATTGTGGTGCTCCATCAGCCGCATCACGGAAAGGACCATAGTAGCTTGATGCATATTTTACGGCATATGACATAATCGGTACATTTTCAAATCCAGCTTCGTCAAGACCAGTACGTATTGCAGCAACAAAGCCATCCATCATATTCGATGGCGCAATAATATCTGCCCCTGCTTGTGCTTGTGATACAGCAGTGCGTGCTAAAACATCAAGAGAAGCGTCATTTAAAATCTGGTCGCCCTCGATTAAGCCACAATGACCATGGTCTGTAAATTCACAAAGGCATGTATCTGCAATAACTAAAAGATTTGGATGACGTTCTTTAATAAGGCGCGTAGCTTCTTGTACAATGCCATGATCATGGAAAGCACCCGTACCAACCGCATCTTTTTCCGCTGGTAAACCGAATAAAATAACAGAAGGTATACCTAAAGCAACAACTTCATCAACTTCAGCACCTAGGTTATCTAATGAAAATTGAAAAACACCTGGCATAGACTGAACTTCATTTTTAATATTTTCGCCTTCAATAACGAAAATCGGATAAATTAAGTCCTCTTTGTGTAAATAAGTTTCTTTTACCATAGATCGAATCGTTGCATTTGCGCGTAAACGACGATGTCTTTGAAATTGTAAATTTGTCATTTTCTTTCCTCTACTTTCGTTAATTCCTCGATGACTGCTTGCATTGTATAAACACTCGGCTTAATGTCTACAGCAGCACCGTGGTTTAAAATAGCTGCTTCTGTAATATGACCGATTGCTGCCACACGTACCGTTTCCCAACCAACGATTGATGCTACATCCATTGCATATACATCTACAGCTGAAGGACTTGCAAATATTACTGTGACGTCTGCATGCTCCTGAATGCAATCAATAATTACTTGTTTTTGGTCGTGGCGCTCAATCGTTTCATAAACGGTCCATTCTTTAAGTTTAAAGGGCAAACCTTCCTTTAACGTTTTTTTCGCTTTTTCTCCACGAATAAATAAACATGTTGGATTGTCCCCTGCAATAATTGGAAACTCTTTAACAAATACATCAGCACTAAATACTGATGGCATGAAGCTAACTTGAAATCCTAACTTCTCTAATGCTTCAGTAGTTTTAGTTCCAATAGATGCAATTTTCCCTTGAAAATGACTTGCACGTAAATGACTGCGATCCATCTTCTTAGCAAAAGCATCTACCGCATTTTGACTCGTAAAGATTAGCCAGTTAAATTGACGGGCACATTCTAAATGCACGCCATCATTTATGTCGATAATTTCGCAAGTTTCTATCAATGGGGCAAAAACTGCCTGACCACCTAAAGAGGAAATATCTTCTATAACTGTTGCTGTTTTAGATGTTCCTGTTAAAACGATTGTTTTACCCTGTAAAGGTAAACTATTTTGCATCTTGCTCTGCCTTCACACGTTGAATTAAATCATAGGCACCTTGCTTCGTTAACATCTCAGCAAGTTCTTTGCCAATTGTTTCGGCATCAATACCATTTACAGTCTCTTTATAAATTACAGATGCATCTGGTGCAGCAACTAAACCTGTAAGTGTAATTTCTTCCCCATTAAGCTTTGCATACCCTGCGATAGGCACTTGGCAACCGCCATCCATAGCTGCTAAGAAAGCACGTTCTGCATGTGCCTCTTGCCATGTAGCATTATCAGTTAATTTTGCTAGTTCAGCTAATAATTCAGCGTCATCTTTACGGCATTCAATACCTAAAGAACCTTGCGCTACTGCTGGCAGACAATTTTCAACTGATAAAAATTCGGTTACGACATCATCGCTCCAGCCAAGTCGTTTTAACCCTGCAGCAGCTAAAATAATCGCATCATATTCTTCTGTTTCAAGTTTTGCTAAACGTGTATCTACATTCCCACGAATCCATTTTATTTCAATATCTGGACGCATCGTTAAGAGTTGAGCGCTACGTCGAAGAGAACTTGTCCCAACTACCGCTCCTGCAGGAAGATCTGCAAACTTCACATGACCTTTAGAAATAAATGCATCACGCGCATCTTCACGTGGTGGAATACAACCAATGACTAAACCTTCAGGTAGTACCGCAGGCATATCTTTCATAGAATGAACAGCAAAGTCAATTTCCTTATCAAAAAGCGCCTGTTCAATTTCTTTTACAAAAAGCCCTTTACCGCCAACTTTAGAAAGTTGGACGTCTAAAATTTGATCGCCTTTTGTCACAATTTCTTTTACTTCAAATTCAAACGGCGCACCTGCTGCCTTTAGCTCATTGATGAACCAATTTGTTTGCGTTAATGCTAATTTACTTCTCCTAGAACCTACAATAATTTTTCTCAACAGTCTCCAACCTTTCTTCTAATACCATAAATGGAATCGAGATAAGCTACTCCCTAAAAAGAAGTTTACAACAACTAATAAATATGCATAGATATGTACCCACGCATAATTAGTACCTGTCAGCTTACTTTTACGATTCACATATAAAATACAGCAATATAATACTAAAATGATAAAGGACCCTATTATCTTCGCATCAAAGATAGATAAACTCTCTAATCTTAATAATGCCCATTCAAACCCTAAAATTAAACTTATAAATAACATTGGAATACCAATAAAAAACGATATGTTCATCCAATTGCTCGTTTGCTGTAGTGACGGCAAACGTGTCCATAGTTGAGACCACTTTTTCTTTTTTAATAAACGATATAAGATTAAATACAATATCGCAAACACAAAAGTTAACGTAAAAGCAGCATACGATAAGATTGCAAATGAAATATGGATAAAGAGCATTTCGGAAATTAAAGTCTCTCCTACTGCACCCGTCGGTCTTTTCGGCATAAATGTGAATATACTAGCAAATACAAATCCTAATATATTGATAATAAATACTGGTAAATCGACTCTCGCTATACAATGGAGAATAATCGACAGTGATACAAGTAACCAGGAATAGAAAAGAATCCCCTCATACAAGGATAAAATCGGGAATCGTTTTGTTTCTACAAAAGTTAAAATAATTATGGCACTTTGAATTACCCATACAAATGAAACAAGCCAAAAAGCAATTCGCCTTGTTTGTACTTGCTTATAAAAGTAATCAGTAAAGTAAAACACTAGACTGATCGCGTACAAGACGATCATTACTTCATAGAGCCTTGTCATTGTCAAATCAGCCAATGGACATCCCTTCTTTATATCAAAAAGTGCTAAAGTTACTATAAACAGTATCCCAGCCTAAAAAAAGACGTTTTCGTATCTTTAGTTTACCATACAGATACGAAAACGCCTCATGTAATTTCAAGTTCGCACACGTCAGCAAAACTACGCAATTAGCGCTATTGCTACATGACTCACATCGTGAACCTCAAGCGATTGTGGAGCTTGAATGTCTAGACATATCTAGAAAGAATACTTTGGTTCGGTAGGTGTTTGCGATGACTGTAAACGTTCTTTACGCTCAAGCTCTTGCTTGCTCATCATATCTACTTCTACTTCCACAGCATCTTCAATGCCAAAAATTTGTTGGAATAAACGTAACTGTTCATTTGCTTTTGATGAATTTGCCATTTCTTTAGCTTGTAAGATAGGCTCTTTTAACAATTGATTAATAATTGATTTTGTATGCTTGCTTAATATCTTACGTTCACGATCCGTTAACTCTGGCATTTTATTTTCAATACTGATCATTGTTTCTTCTTGAATTTGATTTGCTTTTTTTCGTAAAGCCGAGATAACTGGCACGACACCTAGCGTAGCAAACCAATCTTTAAATTGTACAACTTCTTTACCAATCATTTGTGTAATTTCTGCTGCTGCACGTTCACGCTCTGCTAAGTTTGCTTCTACAATACCTTGTAAATCATCGATATCATATAAGAAAACGTTTGGTAAGTCTCCAACATGTGGATCAATATCACGTGGTACCGCAATATCTACCATAAATAATGGTTTACCTTTACGTAAACGTTCGACAAGTTGCATTAATTCATAATCAATAACAAAATCTGTTGCACCTGTAGACGTAATTAAAATGTCCGCCTCAAGTAACGAGCATTGTAATTCCCTCATTGATTTTGCTTCGCCTTGGAATTTAGCAGCTAAAGTCTCTGCTTTTTCAAACGTACGGTTAATAACCGTTACTTTTCCTACGCCATTGCCATATAAATTTTCAATGGCAAGTTCGCCCATTTTACCTGCACCTAAAATAGCAACATGCTTGCGCTGTAAAGATCCAAAAATTTTCTTTGCTAATTCTACTGCTGCATATGAAACAGATACCGCATTCTCTCCGATAGCTGTTTCGCTATGTGCTCGCTTCGCAAATGTGACTGCTTGTTTAAATAACTGATTGTAGACCGTACCTGTCGTCCCAATCTCTTGTCCATTTAAGAAGCTTTTCTTCACTTGTCCTAAAATTTGAGTTTCACCAAGTACCATTGAATCAATTCCAGCTGTTACTTTAAACAAATGCTCTAATGCCTCATCTTCTTCTCGGATTGTTAAATAAGAAGAAAAAGTCTCCACAGGCAAGTTAAACCAATCTGCTAAAAATTGCTTTACATAGTGTCGGCCAGTATGCAATTGATCAACTACTGCATATATTTCTGTCCGATTACACGTCGAAACTATGACGTTTTCCAATATACTTTTTTGTTTTTGCAGCGCTTCCATTGCTTGTGGTAGCTCGCTCTCTATGAAAGATAGCTTTTCACGAATTTCAACTGGCGCTGATTTATAATTCAAGCCTACTACGATGGTATGCATGAATAACACCTCACACGTTCTAATTCACAAATCTCATTATAGCACAGTTCGACAATAGTTCATCTATAATTTGTGAACATGTCATGAAGAACTATAATTCATTTTCTACATTAGAATTATTATAAACTAAGTTTAACAAATTATACTGCTTGTTTCAAATTTAAAAACTGGGCTTAACTATGCAGTAGCATCTTGTGTCGAAAATAAGGAAAATACAGTTGATTGTGATGGAATAGAAATGACTTTTAGCTCTATTTCATAACACAATATAAATAGACTGTAGACGACTCAAAAAATCATTTGAGTTCATCTACAGTCTAGAATCGCTCTATAAAAGAGCAATATTATTAATTTGTAATTTTCACTGTTTGCTGCGAAATTACATTTCCGTCTTTATCATATGCTAGAAACTCGATGTCGCCATTAACTTTAAAGTCATACATAGTTTGTACATTTTTAGTCAACATAAACACACTATCACTACGCTTTTTAAGTTCAAATTGAACATCCCCGCTAACAGAAGAATAACGAACAATGACATTTGCAACATTTGAACAATTTCCATCAATTCTTGCATTCATTGTAATATAACCTTTTCGTAATGTTACTTCCGCTTCTTCAAAGATATCCTCAGGATTAATACAACTTGAAGGCGACGTTTTACATAAAATCGAATCAATTATTTTTTGAGCAACCTGATGGAATTGTAAATTATCAATAGCATGATAGTAAATACCACCAGTTTCCGAAGCTATTTGTGTAAGGGTTGCCTCATTAATTTGATTTTTCTTGCCCATACTTACAGTGTAAATTTTAATGCCTTTCTTTTTCGCATCATTGATTACTTTTGTCATTTTTGATTTGCTTGTTTTACCATCAGACACTACAACAATGGATTTAGAAGTTTTTGTATCGTTCGAGAATTTAGTAAGAGCCAACTCTATACCCGCAAAGATATCTGTAGCACCTTTATCCGTCGATGTACGATATAAATCTTTCTTTAAGACATTTTCGGTGCTGCCCTCACCCAATACGTTTGCACTTGTATTCGTTTCAATCACAATATTGTTTTTAGCTTGTATTTGATTAATCAGTTCCACCATTTTTTTACCGCGATAATTCGTTTGGTCGATACGTTTCATAGAAGATGAGTAATCAACTACATATGCGACTTCAGTTGCTAATGTACATGCATTTTTACTAAAGTAAGGATTTGTGAAAATTTCTTTCGTAATCGTTTTATCCGTAAGAGACTTCAATATTGTTGCATAACGTGGATCAATTTTATTAACGAGCGTTGCTTCTATTTTAGACTTTCCATAAATGATTGAGTCAAAATAAGCGACCGCAGTTCCAGGACCACCTGTATTATTCAAATAATCTGAAGTATTCGTGACGAAGGAAGCTGTTTTCTCAACACCATCAAATTTAATTTTTACAGTTCCTTGATAGTCGGTAATAATTTCTCCACCTGGACTCACTAACGTCACCATTACTTGTGTATATCTATCTTTACCATTTGGCCTTGCTGCAGCGTCAGCACTTTCTTTTAACGCTTCTACACGTTTCTTATATGCTTCTACTTGTCCTAGTAATTTACCACCTTGGTATTTCAATAATACTGTACGCTCATAATTACTTAGGCTTGTTAAAATCGCATAAATTTTCATAACACTATCATAATGCTCTAATGTCAAATTCTTTTCTTCCGGCATGTATTTTGGACTCATTAATTGAATGATTGCCCCAACCGGATTGATGTTTTCAACTTGTGACGCAATATTATCATCGATTCCTTGGATGCGATAAATCGGACGACCATCTTCAGAAATCATGTACATAATCTCAGTCTTAGCTGGCGTCGTCACTGAGTCTTTTAGTCGATCATTCAGTATTTTTTCAAATAAATATACCGAAATATTGTAGTTTTCAAATTGTAAAATGGCATTCTCATATCCAAGTGCTGGATACTTCGGATCTGAACCACCATATTGTAAGTAGATATTTTCTACTTGACCAAGGGCATTTGTAACATTTGTTTGTTGCCCAATGCTGAATTTCTTTTCATCTGCATCCGGTTTTAACGGTACAGGACCATATACATCAATCAAATTTTCTGTGAAAAACTCAGGTGGCTTTTCATATTGTACATATGGTGGTGTTACACTTCCGTTATCATCTGTGTTCGTTGGGTCATACACTTTAAAATCAATGCGTAATTCTGGCTGTGGTAAGTAACGAACGTGTGCATTTATTTTTTCTCCAACAAGACATTTCATGCTAGGATCTGTGTTGTTAATAAGCTCAAAAGTAATCGTATCACGCACTGATTTCGTTAGCTTTTTCGCTTTAACAAATGCTGTTACTGTTGCGCCGTCAGATTGTACATTACGAACAGCTTCTCCAGCTGCATTTACAATATCCGCTCCATTTGAAGAAGTTACACGGAACGTATATGACTTATCATCGGCAATTGGGTCACCATTACATGCCTTTAAAGATACAGTAATTGGCGTCATATCCTCACCATTCGCAATTAAATCTGGTTTTTCAACTTCAATACTTTGTAATGCATTATTAACATAGTCGGGACCAGTAAAATCATTTTCATTATCCTTTGGTTCTTCAAACTCACCACTATTAGAGCCCATAAAACCTGCTGGCAAAGTAATTTTATCATTGTCACGTCCTGCTGCAGATCGTTTCAATCCTTGTACAGCAAAGGAATTGTTTTGCACAATACGATATAAGAACTCAGCTGCATCGCCACGAGATAGTTTCGTAGAGGGATTGAAATCAGCAAATGTTTTTTTGCCAGTATTACCAGTTGAAATATCGTTTGTATATAAATATTGTACAGCTTGTGGCTCATCCAAATCTAAACCTTGAAATGCAGCATAAATACGTGCAAAATGACCTCGAGTTATAGATTTTGAACGATTCGCCATGACATGCGTTCCATCAAATGGTAAATAAAAATCACTATAAAAATTATAAGCAACGTTTTCGTTATAAGATAACGCATAGTTTTTATCAAGCTTAGCAAACATTGTTACTAGCTCTCGCTCAGTTACTTGTTCGTTTGGTAAAAAGTTATTCGCACTATTTAACGATAGTAAATCATTATCGACAGCCCATGAGATGGCTTTGTATTTACTATTAGATGTTGGTACATCTTGAATTGTTGTAGCAGCCAGTGTGACTGATGGTGTTAAAGTCATAAAAGCTAGTACAAAACAGGCTAGTAATAGCAATGCCTTTTTCGCATACTTCATTCATTTCAATCCTTTCATTAGTTAAAGAATAAAATATCATCTCGATAGTTTTGTTTTAAATCATTTTCTAAATAGTTTAAGAATCGTTCCAGCACTACAGATGCTTGAGCACGCGTTAACGGCTGGTTTGGATTAAAACGCCCAGTTACTGGGTCGCCTGTCATTAGACCAAGCTCATTGACGATATAAATTCCGTCTCTTGAATAGTCTGGAATTTGTGCATCATCTTTAAATTCCGTAACATAGCCAGGTTCTGGTGCTTTATTTTCAAGCCCTAATGCACGTACAAATATTGCAGCTGCTTGCGCACGTGTAATCGCATTATCAGGTTTAAAGTAATCTGGTGTCACACCTTTAATAATGCCTTTATTTACTGCTGATTCAATATATGGATAATCTTTAACAGTACGCTTAACATCCTTAAAGACACTTGTGGATGTTTTTTTCGTATTCTTTTCTTCCATTACACGGAGATCGACTGCTTTCCCAATCGCTATTGTAAAATCAATTCGCTTCATCGGTGTGTTTGGTGAAAAGAAATTACTTGTATCTGAATAGATTCCTAAAGAATATAATTTCTCGATAGCACTTTTAGCATAATGATTAGATAAATCTCGGAACTTCGGAATTATAAGACGTTCAATTGTTGGCGTAAATTCATTATCCAAATCAACTTTACCTTTTTTGCCAGAAGCTAAGTCATACGTATATTCTGAAATTACGTCTTTTTCACTAACGACCGCATAGCCCCCATCGAAGCTAGCTAAACTACCTGGATTTTCCTCATAATTGAGGACACGTGATTTACTTGTTGATAAACGGTTTTTCACATGGCTAGTTGTACCATCACTGTACGTATAAATAGATTCTGTAATTTGCGTTTCAGTTGCACCCCAGAAATTTTCGTAGCCTGCATGACGACTATCAATATCTATCGTTACCGTATTTGTTTTTGCATTTTTTCCTGAGCCTGTTTGATAGGTATATGTTTTTCTTGAAATAACATTGCCCGAAAAATAATCAGAAGCTGCACGGTTATCCGTTACTGTACCTTGTGAAAATTGGTAGTCTGCTAAATTATACGTAATTTTTCCATCAACAATTTTTTCAGAGTATTTTTTGACAACCCCATTGGAAGTTTTTTGCCCAATCGTATCATAATTAACAACATCAGATTCATAGGCAATATTTCTTGTTAATGTCGCCCCATTACTTGCTGTTAGTTTTAAATTATATGTTTCTGTTAATTTACCTTTTGTTTCTTTTTGTGTAATTTTAATATCTTTACTCGTACCTTTAAAAATAATTGGTGTTCCAGTAATGAACACTGCTTCTTCATATGTATATTCATTTTTTACAGCACCTGTTGTTTCCACCGATGCAGCGGAGGCATCTACTAGAATACTTGTCCCCAAAACGAACACCATTAGAATGGCTAACATTACTTTATATAAATGGTTTCGCATCTGTTCTTTTCCCCTCTCTTTCTTCCCATGCATATGCACAGATGAAGCTATCTCGTATTGTAGAGATAGCTTCTATCTTGTTAATCAACTAAAATGAAATGTGCTTTTACAAATCGGTCAGATAATACGACTAAACGATCAGAAGGATTCAAATCAGATGGTTGAATGACTTTCCCTGCTTTAATCAGCGTAGCTTGATCAATATTCATATCAACCATTTGGCCAGCTTCATACCAACGGCCATTTTGCCATTGACTCACACTTTTCACATTAATAGTAGCTGGATATGTCGATTTTACTGACTGTAGTTTACCGACTAGCATTAGTGGGGCAACAGGTTTAGCATTATCTAACATGTGAAGAGCCTGAACATGCCCATTGTTTACATAGAAGTAACCATAATCGCCTTCTGATAAATACAGTTCAATATCTGGCATTACGCTGTACGTTTTATTACCATCGTCTACCATTGCTTTTGTTGTATTACTAACAGATAGTACGGTACTAGCTGTTTTTTTGAAAACATTTGATTCAATCTTCATTGCATCATCAATTTCAATTAAGTAGCCATCTGCTTGTGCTAAACGGCCATAATATAATTCATGCGAAGCTAAATTTGGTGACATAAAGCTATCACTTGTAACATCTACTACTTGCGCATAATGATCGCGAGCAGCACCGTCTGTAATGACAAATGCTGTTCCATATGCCAATAATCCTGTTGGTTGAATAAAACGACCATTTCGAATTAAAATTGACCCATCATGGAAGTACAGCGTGCCAGCAGTTTTAAGTTTTAACAATTGATAATCTGTATCGACAGCAATCATCGGCTCGTAGTACGTACGTTCATTGTTTTTCAACACGACAATCTTTTCAATAACTTCTTTACCAAATTGCTTCACCGTTGCGTAATATGCTTCACTGCCAATATAATTTTTCAATTGACCTTTTTCAATTTTCGTATTTCCAACGTAAATTGGTACCTTTGTTGAAAAATTCATCGTTGAAAGAGCAGTTGTTGACGCTGAACCAAATTGCCAGTTCACAAAGGCATTTTGATTTTTTACTGTTAATTTGTTCGCATTGATATTAACTGCTTGAATTTCACCTTTGTATAAATTTTCAACCAATGTTCCAGTCTCACTAATATCTACTTTTGTGACAATCGATGTACTTTTATTTTTTAAATTAAGTTTTACACGATCACCTACATACATCCCACTAATATCTACCGATGAAGAACCCTTTTGAAAAGCAGTATCTTTATTCAAATAATATGTAGTTTCTTTTCCAATATCCGGCTTCACCATTATGAACAAACCTTTTGGGTCGATGCTTGTGATTACGCCAGCAACTATTCTAGGATTTTGAGCAACTGTCGTTGATTCCTCAGTAGTATTGGAAGTACCGCGGAGCTCAACCACACTACGAAGGTTGATTTCTGCCTCTACTTTCATGCCCATCTTAAAGCCCTCAATTGTAGTTTCAGTGTTATTAATGTACAGGCGGGCATTATTATTAATATTGTATGTTACTTGACGGCCACTAGCATTTTCTAATGTAATTTTACTAAGCTGCCTTTCTACTTCCCCGTTTGAATTCGTATATTCTGAATAGGTTACATCAACGAAGGTTCCTGTTACTAACTGTGCGGCATGGACAGTCGGTAGTGATGGCAAACTAAGTGCCATTAATAACAGGACAATCAATATGTATGGAATCTTCTTCAACAATTCCCGCCTCCTTAAAAAATTGTTATTTATAAATAGTATATCGTATTATTGGTAGTTTTTCTTATTCAAAAAGTTACATTTTAACTTGTTTTAATATTTTTTGAATCTACCATTAGACATAAAGATAGAGGTAGCTTCCAACTTCAAGCTACCTTGCCATCATCATACTTGGATGTCAATTGTATGTCCAGCCGTTGGATGTGGAGCATCTAGCATCTCAACTAGCTGTTCACTATTTTGCTGTTGCATTTCCATTGCTTGCTTTGTAACAGCTAATGATACATTTTGCATTAGATTAGATTGATGCATTGCGATTGATAAAGCTGCGATATCCATTTTAGTCCACCTCCTATTTAATTTATCGGCTAAACTTGCCGTTCATCAAGTAATTTCCTCATATTTATCCATAACTTTCACACTAACAGCAGAACAGCTTATTCACTTCTTTTCATACAAAGAGAGCAAAAAAATATTGTGTGTCATTCAAATATTAGGCAATAAAAAAACATCTACTGTGCTCCTAACGCAATAGATGTTTTTTGATTACATTTTATTTTCAATTGTGCGCCAAGCTTCTTCAAAACCGATACCCTTTTCAGAAGAGAACACAATAAGCGGATCATTTTTATCCATATCTAGTGTTTCCTTGACAACTTTTTTGTGCTTATCCCATTTACCTTTTGGAATTTTATCTGCCTTCGTTGCAATGACAATACAAGGGATATTGTAATGTTTTAAAAAGTCATACATCATTCGATCATCAGCAGTTGGAGGATGACGTAAATCAACAATTTGAACTACCGCTTTTAATTCTTCACGGCCAGTGATGTAACGTTCAATCATTTTCCCCCATGCTTCACGCTCTGTTTTTGAGACTTTGGCATAACCATATCCCGGAACATCGACGAAAAACAGCTGTTCTTCAATTTTGTAAAAATTTAGCGTTTGTGTCTTCCCAGGTTTAGAAGAAATACGCGCTAACGCCTTACGCCCAATCATACGGTTAATAAATGATGACTTCCCAACGTTTGAGCGACCTGCTAATGCAAACTCTGGCAGTCCATCTTCTGGGTATTGGTCCGGTCTTACTGCACTTATGACCATTTCGACATTATGGACTTTCATTTCCTTAAAAACCTCCGTCCAGTGCAATTGCTAATACTTCATCAGCAGATGACACTAGTTTAAATGTGAGTTGTTCGCGTACACTTTCAGGAATATCTTCAATATCACGTTCATTATCTTTTGGACAAATGATTGTTGTTAAACCTGCTCTGTGTGCGCTTAATGTTTTTTCTTTCAAACCGCCGATTGGTAGTACACGACCACGTAACGTAATTTCACCAGTCATTCCTACTTCACGACGAATTGGACGATGTAAAATAGCCGAAACAATTGCTGTCGCCATCGTGATACCTGCAGATGGTCCATCTTTTGGTACTGCTCCCTCAGGTACATGGATGTGGATATCATGTGTTTCAAAATATTCTGAGTCTACATTGAGATCCTCTATTTTAGTTCGGACATACGATAACGCTGTTTGTGCGGATTCCTTCATAACATCTCCGAGTTTCCCTGTTAACTGAATTTTGCCCTTTCCAGGAGTTAAGGAAACTTCAATTTGTAATGTGTCACCACCAACAGTTGTATACGCTAGTCCTGTTGCTACACCAATTTGGTTTTCCTCTTCCGCTTGTCCATAGCGGAAACGGTGCTTACCAAGATATTCGATTACTGATTTTGAATTTACTGTTACACGTTTCTTTTCTCCAGAAACAATAATTTTAGCGATTTTACGACAAAGTGTTGCTATTTGACGCTCTAGTCCTCGGACACCTGCTTCACGTGTATAATAACGAATAATATCCAGCACAGCTTCATCTTTGATTACTACTTGCGTTTTCTTCAAGCCATGTTCTTTTAATTGCTTTGGTATCAAATGATTTTTTGTAATTTGCGCCTTTTCAATTTCTGTATAGCCTGCAATCGAAATGACTTCCATACGATCTAATAAAGGTCCAGGAATCGTACTTAAATCATTAGCTGTAGCAATAAATAATACGTTAGATAAGTCATACGGTTCTTCGATATAATGATCGCTAAATGTATTGTTTTGTGCAGGGTCCAGCACTTCTAACATCGCGGCTGCAGGATCTCCTCGGAAATCATTTGACATTTTATCGATTTCATCAAGTAAAAATACAGGATTAATCGTACCTGCTTTTTTCATTCCTTGAATAATACGACCTGGCATCGCACCTACATACGTACGACGATGTCCTCGAATTTCGGATTCATCTCGCACCCCGCCTAAAGAAATACGAATAAATTTTCGATCTAAACTTTCTGCAATTGAGCGTGCTAACGATGTTTTACCTACTCCAGGAGGGCCAGCTAAACATAGAATTGGTCCACGTAATGAATTTTTTAACTGCCGCACAGCTAAATATTCAAGCACACGTTCCTTTACTTTATCTAATCCAGCATGATCTCTGTTTAAAATTTCCTCAGCATGATCAATATTCATTCGATCTTCAGTTGACTTTGTCCAAGGTAAAGACACTAACCAGTCAATATAGTTTCGTATTACTCCACTTTCCGCACTTGCGCTAGGTAGTTTTTCATAACGATCCAGTTCTTTAAGCGCTGCTTCTTTTGCAGATTCAGGCATACCTGTTTCATCAATGAGCTTTCGTAATTCCGTTACTTCACCAGTTTTACCTTCTCGATCGCCAAGCTCTGTTTGGATAGCCTTCATTTGTTCGCGTAAGTAATATTCCTTTTGCGTACGCTCCATTGATTGCTTTACTTTTGAATTAATTTTCTTTTCAAGATCCAGGACCTCTTGCTCATCATGCAGGCGAATAATTAAATGATCTAAGCGTTTCTTAACATTTAGCATTTCTAAAACTTCTTGTTTATCCGCAATTTTAATTGGTAAATGCGAGGCAATAATATCAGCAAGACGGCTTGGTTCTTCAATGTCTGCAACTGTATTAATTGTTTCTGTTGTTATTTTGTTGGAGGATTTTGCATATCTTTCAAAATACGTTAACAATGTACGCATTAAGGCCTGTGTTTCCACATCTTTATCGATTTTCTCCTCTTTAACATCAATATCAACAACTGTATATTTCTCTAATGCTTGATAGTTGGACCACGTTGCACGTGCTACACCTTCCACTAAAATACGTAGCGTACCATTTGGTAACTTTAGCATTTGCTTCACATAAGCCATTGTACCTACTTGATATAAATCCTGCTCTTCTGGCTGTTCATCGTGCATTTCTTTTTGCGTTACCAATAAAATCAATTGGTCCTCTAACATCGCTTGTTCTAGCGCCGCTACAGAACGATTTCTACCCACATCAATATGTAACACCATCGACGGGTATACTAAAAGTCCACGTAAAGGCAATAATGGTACATTTGTTGTTTTTTGAATTGTTACCATGCGGGTATTCACCTCCGTCAAAATTTTCTTATTCACAATCCCGCGCTTCTAGTATGTGTTTAAAAAACCGATTCACACTATCTATTCAAACGAGCCAAAAATTTCATCTATTTACAGTCTTCAGCTTTATGTATGAATAAAAAGCTGACTCCCGATATGTGCGAACATTGCACAATCGAAGTCAGCTAAGTTACTCTTTTTCTCATAACAATAGACGCTACGTCTGTTTATTATGCCGAAGTTTTTGTGTCGCTACCTTCATCGAGTTCAGTGCCATCTTCAAGAAGCAATTTCGGTTTTTCTTTTTCCGTAATTGTTTTTGCAGTAATGATACATTTTTTCACGTCATCACGTGAAGGTAATTCGTACATTACATCAAGCATTGTTGACTCAATAATTGAACGAAGACCACGTGCACCTGTTTTACGTTCAATTGCTTCCTTTGCAATTTCAGAAAGGGCACCTTCATCAAACTCAAGCTCAACACCATCTAGTTCAAGCATTTTTTGATATTGCTTCGCAAGCGCATTTTTTGGTTCCGTCAAAATTTGTACAAGTGCTGCCTCATTTAATTGCTCTAGGCTTGCAAGTACAGGTAATCGACCGATGAATTCTGGAATTAGACCAAATTTCAACAAATCTTCAGGAATCAATTTCGCCATTAATGAACCTTCGTCCACTTCAACTTTATTAGGATCTGAACCGAAACCAATTACTTTTTCACCTTGACGACGTTTAATGATGGATTCAATACCATCAAATGCTCCGCCTACGATAAATAAAATATTTGTTGTATCAATTTGTAAAAATTCTTGGTGCGGATGCTTACGTCCACCTTGTGGAGGTACACTTGCAACAGTGCCTTCTAGAATTTTTAGCAACGCCTGTTGGACCCCTTCACCAGAAACATCACGAGTTATCGACGGATTTTCTGATTTACGTGCAACTTTATCGATTTCATCAATATAGATGATTCCTTTTTCCGCACGTTCAATATCATAATCTGCTGATTGGATTAATTTTAATAAAATATTTTCAACGTCTTCACCTACATAACCAGCTTCTGTTAAAGAAGTAGCATCTGCAATTGCGAAAGGAACGTTTAGTATACGTGCTAATGTTTGAGCTAATAATGTTTTACCGCTACCAGTTGGGCCGATTAACACAATGTTCGATTTTGCTAATTCCACATCATCGATTTTACTATTAGTATTGATGCGTTTGTAGTGATTGTAAACCGCAACCGCTAAGGCTTTTTTAGCACGCTCTTGTCCAATTACATACTCATTTAAAATCGATTGGATTTCTTTCGGTTTCGGAATATCTTGGAAATCGATTTCTTCCTCAACACCTAGTTCTTCTACAACGATTTCTGAACAAAGTTCGATACATTCATCACAAATATAAACACCTGGACCTGCAACTAATTTACGTACTTGTTCTTGTGGCTTACCACAGAATGAGCATTTTAAATTGCCTTTTTCATCATTAAATTTGAACAATATGTTTCACCCCTATTCAAGCTACAATCTTACAAGATTATTGAACCATTATCAAATAAATTGATTGCAACATTTACGTCATGGCGCAAATGCGTCTAGATTTTGAAGTATTTTCAAAGTCTTCAAGCACGAGGTCAGTTAGCTAGGAATTGGCAGTCTTCCGCACTAAAACATTAACCGCCGTCTGCTCGCTTTCATGCAAATAATTCGTGTTGATGCGACCATTCAGACTAACCCATGACCACTTATTGATTATTTAGCTTCATTCCTTCGAGGTTTAGTTCCCTCACTCGTAAAACCTATATGCGCTCTTCTTCCATTATAATGGGGGCGCTATAATTACTGCTACTTTTCGGCTCTACTACAATGATGTTAAAATTTAGCATCGTGTAAAAAGTTAAACAACAATACTATGTATAAGTAAATTAACTAAAGTGGCCACCAAAAGTATAACAGTTAGTAAAAATCAGACTTACTTTTTGTCGTCCTTGACCTTGAGATGTTGGGGCCCCTTTAGCCTAAACTAAAAAGCTATGTGTGATAAAACAAGGCACGGTTTTACGCCGTACCTTGTCTTCTTAATTTTTCTATCTAGTTACGTAAAAAATCTTATTCAGTAATTTTAGCGTTTTCTACTAAAAATTCAACTGTTTTTTGGATTTTAATATCATTTTCAAGAACAGCAGTACCGCCTAGAGCGCCAGTAATTTGTTCTTTTGTCATATTGAATTGAGCAGCCATTTTTTCTAATTCAGCTTCAATATCAGCTTCTGTAGCTTCAATTTTTTCTGCATCAGCGATTGCTTCAAGAGTTAATGAAACACGTACACGGCTTTCAGCTTCTTCTTTCATTTGACCACGTAAATCTTCTTCTGATTGACCAGAGAATTGGTAGTAAAGGTCTAAGTTCATACCTTGTGTTTGTAAGCGTTGGCCAAACTCTTGTAGCATACGATCTGTTTCAGAGTTAACCATACCAGCTGGTACTTCGAATTCTGCATTGTCAGCAGCTTTTTCTACTAATTCGTCGCGAAGTGTAGCGTCTGATTCTGCTTGTTTTTGAGTAGCAGTTTGTTCTTTAATTTTAGCACGTAATGCTTCTACGCCTTCAATTTCAGGATCTAATTCTTTTGCAAACTCATCGTTTAGCTCAGGAAGTACTTTTGTTTTCACTTCTTTAACAGTTACTTTGAAAGTAGCTTCTTTACCAGCTAATTCAGCAGCGTGGTATTCTTCTGGGAAAGTTACAGTAACGTCTTTCTCTTCGCCAGCTTTTACGCCTACTAATTGCTCTTCAAATCCAGGAATGAATGAACCTGAACCGATTTCTAATGGGTAGTCTTCGCCTTTTCCGCCTTCGAAAGCTTCTTCGCCTACGAAACCTTCAAAGTCGATTACCGCTGTGTCGCCTTCTACGATAGCTTCATCTTCTTTAATTTCAAGTTCAGCTTTACGTGCTAATTGTTCTTGAATTTGAGCTTCAACTTCTTCGTCCGTTACTTCAACTGGAAGTTTCGTAACTTCTAAGCCTTTGTAGTCGCCAAGTTTTGGTTCTGGTTTCACTGTTACTTGAGCAGTGAATGAGAAGTCTTGACCATGAACGAAGTTTTCTGTACCAGAAATTTCTGGGTAATCAACTGGCATAATACCAGCTTCGTCGATTGCTTTTGCATAAGAATCTGGAACAATGATTTCTAATGCATCTTGATATAAAGATTCAATTCCAAAGCGTTGTTCAAACATTTTACGAGGCATTTTACCTTTACGGAAACCTGGTACGTTAATTTGTTTCACAACTTTGTTGAACGCTTGGTCCATCGCTGCATCTACTTCAGTAGCTGGTACTTCGATTGTAAGAGTACCGATATTTCCTTCTTGTTTTTCCCATTTTGCTGACATGTATAAATACCTCCAAAATAATCTAGTTTCAATTACGCATGACGTAATTGTGTTCGGATTTCGATTTCTCGATAATTTTTTGTAAATCCGCAACTTGTGTCAAAGACTTAGCATTTAGTTAAAGTTTTGATTCCCTACTAAATAGTAAAATCCTTTGACATTCATCCACCTACTTGTTAAATTAGGGGACTTCGGTTGAATCAAGTTTAAATGTTAGACAATTTATTCGTAACTACGATTTTGACAACCATTTTAGTATATCATAGATGCGCATAGTTTCAACTTATTTCATACTTCATGGAGTTCTGTTAGTTTTTCTAACATTTGTAAAAAGTCGATGATTTCATAGTCCATTTCCTGCACCTTACCAAGCATTGCTTTTACAAAATCAATATAACTATATGCAATATCATCGGCTGCAAACGGGTGCCATTCAAACGGATACGTAACAATTGCATGCTTAGCCATTAAATATTGTACCATTTCCAATGTTGATGGGTCTTGTTCTAATTTAGATTCTATAATTTTTTTTATTTCACCATACTGCTGTAATTGATTAGGTAACGCAAGATCAATCGGATTAATAGTTTTTGTTTGTTCAAATTTTGTAACAGTAACTTCAATTGAAACTTCTTGCTCTACTAGCAAAATAAGTGCAAGACTCTGCACAAATGGATGGATTTCCGAACATTCGATAATAGCCTTTAAAAGCAATTTTATCTGCCTTACATTCGTATCCATCAGGCGATGCAATCGCAACGATTGTTCATTCGGTGTAAGTGTGGTAAATTTCCCTAATTCATATTCTTGCGCTTCTATCAATTCTTGTACATCTTCTCGTTGCTGAAGATTTTTAGCGACTTCACTATTTATACTTTTTAAGCGTTCAAATTTTTCTAGCTGTTCTTCCGGAAGAACTTTTTCCTCAATTAACGTAGTTATTATAGACTCAACTTGATGATATTCCTTTAACTGCATGCAAATCGTAATGTATAGCTCCATCACTTCAACATACATAGAAGTGCCCATAGCTAACAATTGCTCACATACTTCTTTAGCTTGCACATATAGTTTCAGCTCATATAAAGCATACGCATAGGCACTTAACGCTTTTTCATCTCCTTTGTCATATAAAAACGCCTTTTCAAAACATGCAACTGCCTCTTCATATTGATATTTTTCCACATACATATGGCCCTCACGAATTAGCGTTTGGGTTGCACCAGGAAAAACAACAATATTGTCATGTTTAATAACATGGGGCTTTTGCTTTGTCATTTTTCTCACCTCTTTTAGTTCACTAGTTCCTAATTGTTTATTTTTAACAAAAATAATTGAATTTATATTCATATTTTGTAATGAATTGAATTATAATTAATAATACCTAACATTATTTACCTTATTGATAGAAAGTGCTTCAACCATAGTCATTGTTAGCTAGACGAAAACAAGTTGTTCACAAGGAGTGTAATACATGCCATTAATGGATACAATCATTGAATTCGATAGTCGCATCTCCCCCGCTTTCGAGGCACTATCAATTAAAGTTATATCGATTACAACAGCACACGGTCCGCTACAAGATTATTCAATTGACTTCGAATTTTTTACACGTACAAAAATTAATACGTTTACGAAAGAAGCAACAACACATATCTCAAGTATTCAAGGTACTATACCCGGTTCCATCTCAATTGGGCATCATCAGGAATCACTTTATATTATTCCCCAAAGTGTTCACATTGAATGCAATTATAAGATTCTGCATATTGACACAAAAGATATGGAACGCATTTTACAGCATCCCACCCCAACGCTCTATTATAGTGAGTGGCTTTTAGATGCCATCAAAAATGCAAATATCCTTGTTGAATTAAAAACAAATCAAAACACATTTATCGAATGGCCACTCGGCATAAAGTCTGCTGTTATATTATAGGAAGCTAAACAAAAACCTTTTATGTAGATCATTCTTTTGAAACCGACTAGCCCATAAACTATTCTTATGTCTGAGACATACTTGCCAAGTATGTCTTTTTGTCATAATTAAACACCAATCCTTCAATTCGTTGCGCTCTAATCATATCAGCTTTCGATAGATTCCGGTATTCCAATTGCGAAAGTAACCATTAAAAAATTCACATCTAACAAATTTTTTTAGTAAAGAAGGTATAATAAAAAAATAGATTTATTATTGGAGGCAATTATCATGGATATAAAAGAAGCATTACAAACATTTTCTTCAATGACACTTACAGCAAGACAAGCGTTTTTTGAAAAAGAAGGCGACTGGCTATTGGAGGAAATGTTAACGCACATCGGCTCAACTGATGAAAAGCTACGCGATCACCTTATCTATCGAACTTTTATCGACCTGCTCAGTGATAACTTACTAAATTCACAGCAACTCCAAAATTTGTTCGATACGGCAATAGGTGACGATTACTTATATGCAAACATCGGAGAACAAATGGATGATAGTGTATTCACACGCTCCTTTTCAGCGTTACTTGTCGCTAGCATTCTTGCAAAAGATAGTGAGCTCCTTATTTTAAATGAAACAAGCTTACAATCTTTCTTTAAAAAAATCGGTCGTTATTTGTTACTTGAAAAGGATACAAGAGGACATGTCGAAGGCAAAGGTTGGGCACACAGCATTGCACATGGGGCCGATTTATCCGCCATGACAATTAAACACCCTAAGTTTGACTTGCAATATGCACCATCCATCCTACACGCACTGAAATTGGCAACTTGGAAAGATGTTGTCTATGTAAACGATGAGGAAGAACGCTTTGTAAATATCATTGAGGCATTATTAGCAAGGGGCTATTCTGAAGAAGCCTTATCGGAATGGGTAGAGCAAGCTTTTGATAAATTCGAAATGCATTTAGTAACGCAAGGTTATAATGAGAGTTTTTTTAGCGGACGTACTTGCACATTAAACGCGATGAAGACATTGTATTTCGCATTAAAAATGAATAATCAAGCACCTAAACTTCAAAACACACTGTATATCCAAGTAGCAAAGTGGCTGAAGCTCGGTTCTTAACTAATGCTAGAGCATCCAAATCACATTGGATGTTCTTTTTTTTCGGAACCACCCATATTGATATACTAATTTCTGTTAAATATTGAAAGCGCTTAATTATGTTAACATAATTTTATCATTGTTCCAATATCCTCTCTCTAATCATTCCTTACATAGAAATTTTATCCTTTAATCGTTGAAAAACAGTCTTTTTGTATACTCCTTTTTTAAAAAAAACGCAACTAAAAAGAATTAAAAACAGAGGCACGACAAGGACTTTATTACAAATCGTCGTCTAAAATGTGAAATAGGATTTTTCACAAATAATTTATTTACTTAGTTAAATACGACAAACTCAGTATTTTCAACGTTTATACAGTGTTTAATTAACAAAACCTAAAAATACCAATAGCAAAATAGCTTTTTTTGTTCAAAAAATGTTCATATTCACCCCCCTTTCATTATCATATTTATAATTAATTATTTTTTTTTTTAGTGAAGCGGGCGTATAATCCTATATGCAAACAAAGACGTGATGTGACCATCGACATTAAAATTTTGTCCAATTTATGGTGCATAAATCATCATGTATGTGAACGCTTGCATCAGACCAATCAATTACAAGACATTATGTTTCATATTGAACCATGCCATTGTCATTGTAAATGCAACTGTACTTGATTGGTACATCAGATAAAAGAGGTGACCTCAATACCCACTATTTATAAATGTGAATTAATACTACTACACATGAAATTTATGAATAGCCGTTTTATAGAAAGGAGTCAAACATGAATAAAAAATTAAGCTTAATGTTTTTAGCATTTGGCGCTATCGCAATCCTGTCTGGTTGTGAACCATTAACAGTTTTCAATCCAAAAGGACCGAATGCTCAAACATTATCAAACACAATTATTTTATCCATTATTACAATGGCAGTTATTTTACTAGTCGTGTATGTGCTATTTGCGTTTATGTTAACAAAATACCGCGCATCAAAAGCATCTGCCGATTATGAGCCACCTCATGAAGAAGGTAGTCACGTACTTGAAATTACGTGGACAGTTATTCCTATTATTATCGTAGCATTCCTAGCAATTGTTACTGTTAAAACAACTAGTACGGTAGAAACAACACCAGAAGGTTATGACAATAAAGAACCACTTGTTATTTATGCAGCATCTTCAAACTGGAAATGGCATTTCAGCTATCCAGAAGAGGGTATTGAGACTGTGAACTATGTAAACATTCCAACTGATCGTCCAATTGAGTTTAAATTGTATTCATTCGGACCAATCACAAGTTTCTGGATTCCACAGTTAGCTGGTCAAAAATATGCGATGAGTGACATGTTAACAACTATTCACCTTGCAGCTGATGAAATTGGCTCTTTCATGGGTCGTAACTCTAACTTTAACGGTCGTGGATTTGCGGAAATGGAATTTGAAGCACAAACTATGACACAAGCAGACTTCGATCAATGGGTTTCTGATGTAAAAGCGAACGAAAAACCATTAACTGAAGAGAAATTCAAGGAATTATTAGCAGCTGAACACGTAGGTCGTTCAAGCTACTCATCTACTCACTTAGATTTCAGCCCAGCACCAATGGCACATGGTGATATGGATATGGGGGGTATGGACCATAGTGACATGGACATGTCTGACGAAGACATGAATCATGAAGATATGGATCATTCAAACACTGATGCCGAATCAACACATTCACACTAATTTTCAAATTTGAAAGGAGCGCATCCTATGAGTATGGAAGAATTATTCCATCCACTGCAAGAACCGATGATTTTAGCGGCAGCTATCAGTATCGTAGTTGGTGCAGTTGTTGTCGTAGCAGGCCTTACTTATTTTAAAAAATGGGGCTACTTCTATAAAAACTGGCTATCAACAGTCGATCATAAAAAGATCGGTATTATGTATATCGCCGTAGCACTTTTAATGCTATTCCGCGGTGGTATCGACGCACTTTTAATGCGTGCACAAACAGCCGTTCCTGATAACGGACTACTTGATGCACAACACTATAACGAGATTTTCACTACACATGGTTTAATCATGATTTTATTTATGGCGATGCCATTTGTAATCGGTTTAATGAACATTGTTATCCCATTACAAATCGGTGCACGTGACGTTGCATTCCCACGTCTTAATGCAGTCAGCTTCTGGGCATTCGCAGCAGGTTGTGGCTTGCTGAACCTATCATTCATTATTGGTGGTTCACCAGATGCAGGTTGGACAGCTTACTTCCCATTAGCAAGTACTGATTTTAGTCCAACTGTAGGGAACAACTACTATTCATTAGCACTACAATTATCTGGGATTGGTACGCTATTGACGGGTGTGAACTTTATCACAACGATCTTTAAAATGCGTGCTCCTGGTATGACATTAATGAAAATGCCAATGTTCTCTTGGTCAATTTTAATTACAAACGTTATTATCGTATTTGCGTTCCCAGTGTTAACTGTAGCACTTGCATTAATGATGTTAGACCGTCAATTCGGTACAAAATTCTTTGCAATGACAGACGGCGGTATGGATATGCTTTGGGCCAACCTATTCTGGGTTTGGGGACATCCTGAAGTTTACATCGTTATCCTACCAGCATTCGGTATTTTCTCAGAGGTTATTGCAACATTTGCACGTAAAAACTTATACGGTTACAAATCAATGGTAATGAGTATGGTTGTCATTTCATTACTATCATTCTTAGTATGGGCCCACCATTTCTATACAATGGGTCACGGCGTTATGGTAAACAGTGTATTCTCTATTACAACAATGGCGATTGCTGTTCCAACCGGGGTTAAAATGTTCAACTGGTTGCTCACAATGAGGCACGGTAAGATTCAATTCACTACCCCAATGCTTTATGCGCTTGGCTTTATTCCGATCTTCACAATTGGTGGGGTTACAGGTGTAATGCTAGCAATGGCAAGTGCCGACTATCAATATCATAATACGATGTTCTTAGTTGCCCACTTCCACTATGTATTAATTCCAGGTACAGTATTTGGTGTACTTGCAGGTTACCATTTCTGGTGGCCAAAAATGTTCGGTTTCCGTTTAAATGAGAAATTAGGGAAAGCTGGTTTCTGGTTCATCGCTATCAGCTTCAACGTAACGTTCTTCCCTCTATTCATCTTAGGTTTAGATGGTTATGCACGTCGTATGTACACTTATTCAGCTTCAACTGGTTATGGTCCATTAAACATGCTATCGTTCATCGGTGCACTTGGACTTGCAGTAGGCTTTGCGTTAATCTGTTATAACATTTACTACAGCTGGAAACATATGCCTCGTAACGAGAAAGCAGATGTTTGGGATGGTCGTTCATTAGAATGGGCTACTCATTCTCCAGTTCCTGAATACAACTTTGCAATAGTACCAAACGTGTCACGTTTAGATGAGTTCTGGTTCGCGAAAAAAGAAGGTCGCGATATTACTGCAGGTAAAATTGAAAAAATCCATATGCCTAACAACACAGGTACTCCTTTCTGGACAAGTGGATTCTTATTCCTAGCAGCGTTCTTTGCTGTATTTAGTCTATGGATTCCAGCCATCATCAGCATGCTTGTTGTATTTGGCTTTATGGCTCTTCGTTCATTTGAAAATGATCATGGTCGTTACATTTCAGTTGAAGAAATTACGGAAACTGAAAAAAGTTTGAGAGGTGATAAATAATATGAAAATCGATTCTTCACTTCCATTAGAATATAGTACAGAGGAAAACCGCTTAAAGATTTTTGGTTTCTGGATCTTCCTTGGAGCCGAAATCATGTTATTCGCTACACTCTTTGCTGTCTATTTTACGCTCCACACTCGTACAGGTAGCGGCCCAGATGGTGCTGAGATTTTCGAGTTAACACCAGTATTATTAGAAACATTTTTACTACTAGCAAGTAGTTTTACAATCGGTCTTGGCGTACACGCTATGCGTCTTGGAAACAAAAAAGCAATGATGACATTCTTCATCATTACACTTATTTTAGGTCTTGGCTTCTTAGGTATTGAGATCGATGAGTTCGTCACTTATGTTCATGAAGGTGCAACAATTACAACAAGTGCATTTTTATCTGCATTAATGACTTTACTTGGTACGCACGGTGCCCACGTAACATTTGGTTTCTTCTGGGGCGTTGCAATTTTAATCCAAGTAGCAAGACGTGGCTTAAACCCACAAACGGCTAACAAAGCGTTTATCTTCTCACTGTACTGGCACTTCCTAGACGTTGTTTGGATTTTCATCTTCAGCTTCGTCTACTTGAAAGGACTGATTAGCTGATGAAGGAACTATTCCCAAAACAACATGTGATGGGCTTCGGCTTCTCACTATTACTAACTATTATCGCTTTAGCAGTTGTGAAATTTGATATGTCTTACAATATAGCATTTGCTATCCTATTAGTGACTGCACTTGCACAAGCAACTGTTCAATTAGTATTATTCATGCACATTGGTGAATCTGAAGATAAAAAAACATTATATACAACAATTTTATATTCAGTGTTCGTAGCTGTTGTGACAATCCTTGGTACATTATTCGCAATGATCTGGGGTTACTAATAAAAAGAGCCGAGAAAATGATTTCATTTTCTCGGTCTTTTTTATTTATATCTAGCAAAAAAGCCAACCATCGAAATCTCGAAGATTGGCTTTTCCTCTTGTGAAAAATTATATATCACTAGCCTTCTAGTGATATGTAATTATTTTATCTAATTAGCGTACAATCAATACATCACATGATGCTAATCGGACGATACGCTCCGCTACTGAGCCGAGTACTATCTTTTCTAATTGATTTAACCCCGTTGCACCACATACCAGTAAGTCTACAGCTGGAAGTTGTGTAAGTATACTTTTCGGCGAACCAGTTTCTACATTAGCTAATACTTCTGTTACACCTGCTGTTTGAGCTTCTTTTCTTAACTTCTCTATTTTAATAAAATTCTCTTCTTTCAATTTCTCAGCATACTTCAAGTCATATGCCGTAACAGCCCCGAACGACTTCGTGTCAATGACATTCACTAATTGTAATGTTGCCCCATACTCTATTGCCAACTTTAATGCTCGCTCATAGGCTTTCAACGACTGCTCTGAAAAATCTATTGCTACAGCGATTGTCTTATAATTCGTAACCATCATTACCCTCCTCAACTTTTCCAACCAATTCAAAGTTTTCAAAATCATTATATCATAATGGTATTCGATATAGTTTATCGTCATTATTTAGTGGAGTCCCACGTCCATCTGTATTATTGCTAACAAAATAAAGATACTGTTCGTCCACTAGTATATCTCGAATTCTTCCTAATCCCGCTATTATTTCCCGTTGGGCGTTTGTTTCAAGATTAAATTCCAAAACAGCTGCTCCTCTTAATGCAGCTACATACAATTTATTATTATTATAATCGATGCCAGACGGAGCCCAAGTTGTATTACTTCCTGATGTAAACAACGGTGATTTCATCCGTTGTCGTGTGTCACTCCCTTCTATTATTGGCCAACCATAGTTTTGTCCTGCTTCAATTTTGTTTATTTCATCATTGGCGCTGTTGCCATGCTCACTTGCAAATAATGTGCCATCTAACGACCACGTCAACCCTTGTGGATTACGGTGTCCATAACTATAAACAAATGAATTTGGAAATGGATTATCAGAGGGAACAGTTCCATCTAAATTAATGCGTAAAATTTTTCCTTCTAATGCGGTCAGATCTTGCGCTACAGACGATTGCAACGCATCGCCCACAGTTGCATAAAGCTTGCCGTCCGGCCCAATTTTAAGCCTTCCCCCATGATGGAAAGTACCACTTATTATATGATCAAGAAGCAAATGTTCTTCATACCAAACATCCCCCTCTTGTCGAAGTGTCACAATGCGATTAAACTGTTTGTCTCCGTCCACATACGTATAATAAGCATACGCAAGTTTTGAATCAGAAAAATCTGGTGCAAGTACAAACCCTAGTAATCCTGCTTCAGCAGCTGTCGCTAGTTCTTTTTTCAAATTAACTTGTTGTCTCTCCACTTCTCCCTCGTTAATTTTTACAATATGTCCTGTTCTCTCCGTAACGTAAAACATATTTTTATATTTTTCGATAGCCCATGGGATATCTAAATTATCCGCTACTATTTCTAAGTTCATATTGCTTTGTTCTAGATTATCTGTAACATTCTCCTCCCTATGCTTCGTAGGCTGTTGTTGTGTATTTGCGGAACACCCAGTCAGCAAAATCATTATTAAAAACAAAAAGTTAATTTTTTTCTTCAATCGCTTTCCCTCTTTTCTTGAAGTTTTCTTCAACATACCAACTTCCTATGTTAATAGAAAATGATATATTTACTTTCCATTTAAATACCATTAAACTATTATGTACATATTTAACTAAAAAATGATATTAAAAGGAGAGAGACATGGAGGAAGTAAAAGTCGTCTATGCTTTAATTAAAAACCTCAAAAATCAAATACTGATGGTTCATAATCACGAAGGTCATTGGTCGCTTCCAGGCGGGAAAGTCGAGGCAGATGAAACACTATTTGAAGCGACAATCCGTGAAGTCAAAGAAGAAACAGGCTATATTGTTGAAATAGGAAAATTACTCGCAGTTAATGAAGCAAAATTTACTGTTAGGAATCATCATGCATTATTTTTCACTTTTGAAGGGCAAATAGTAGAAGGTGTAGAAGAAATAACGTTACCTGATGAAATTTCTCACATTGAATGGGCAACTATTGATATAGCTAGCACTAGAATGCCGTATTATATAGGTGGAATTGATAATCTCTTTAAAAATCATGCGCTTTATCACAACGAAGGTACGCTATAGCAAGAATTTTCTTACGCATCACTGTAGACTGCTAGCGTATTATTTAATATTGTTAAAGTTTTAAGCATAATAAAAGCCACTACTTATTAAAAGTGTGACTAACGTAATATTATTGGTGTAAAGGCTAGTGAAAATAAGGAAGCACTTTATCAGCTACTACCTTTTCACCAACTTGTATCCATTTACTTTTATCATGTATATGCCCATCTTTATCAAGCGGTGTTTGGAATTGACTAGCACCCGTAGCATCAAGCAATGATCCTTCATCATAATCTAATCCTACATTTGTGACATGTTTTATAACAAAGGGGTTTTGAAAACGGATTTGTGCATCATAAAAATCTAGTTCACCCTGTGTCACGATAAACGGTACGCGTAAATAGATTGTTTCGCCACCATCGCTCGATAAAATCGTATCAAAGCTACCTTTGTGATACTCCCAATTGCCTCCAATTGTAAAACCATGCCTCTCGATTTGATCACGTAAATAGCCAAAACTAATTTCTTTTCCGACGATATTAGATTCAATTTGTAACAATTGCATGCCCTCCTTTACTTTTGATTTCAGTCTATCCTAAAGTGACAAAATACAAACAACTAATACGACATGATTTGAATTACTTTTTCGCTTGTTCATTTAATTCCGCTCATATGATAAAACCTGTTTTGAACAAAGTTCTCAAAACAGGCTTTCCTTTTTAGCTCTATATCAATCTATCGGGCTTTTATCATATGAATTGGTCTCCCTATTATTACTTCGGCTGCCTCCATTGTCAGTTCACTTAATGTTGGGTGAGCGTGTATCGTGCATGCAACATCTTCTGCTGTCATCCCCGTTTCAATTGCAAGCGTCAGTTCAGCGATCATATTAGATGCACCAGCACCTACGATTTGAGCGCCGATTAATATGCCATCTTCTTTACGCGTAACAAGCTTCACGAAGCCTTCCGTTTGGTTCAATGCAAGTGCACGACCGTTTATTGCGAATGGGAATTTTGCTGCAGTATATTCAATACCTTCAGCTTTAGCTTGGTCTTCGTTATAGCCCACTGTCGCCATTTCTGGATCAGTGAAGCATACAGCAGGAACAGCTAAATAATCTACGATTGATTTCTCGCCAGCGATTGCTTCAGCAGCAACTTTACCTTCATAAGAAGCTTTGTGTGCAAGCTGCGGACCCGCTACGATGTCACCAATTGCATAGATGTTTGGAATGTTTGTACGGCATTGTTTGTCAACATTAATTAGACCACGTTCGCCGAATTCAAT